>NZ_JAPDMU010000004.1 GCF_026319325.1 Methylophaga sp. OBS3 | reverse complement strand
TATCTGATAACAGTGAGTTTGAGGTTCGTGCCGGGGTCAATTCTCGTCATACCAATGATGACGATACCAAAGTCGGTATTGCAGGCAGTCAGTTCCGATTTGCTAATGCTGGTGATGAGTCTGTCACAGGCGGCTTTGCTGGCGCTGCTTTACGGGTGATGAATGACAATAACTTCACACTTATCGCCGATGTCGAGTTCGGCGGCAATAGTGATGAAGATTACGCCGCCGGCAGCCTCACTTTGCAGTATGCGTTTTAATTTCAAAAAACATTGTCGTTAAAAAATACACCTAAAGCCCCATACCATGGGGCTTTCTGATTTTTTTCAGAAATGTCTAGTCACTGATCAGTGAATATCAGCCCACAGCTTAACTTTGTAACATCCATTGCCATCTATCAATACTGTGTTCTCATAAGGATTTTGACCACCATGCCTGCCCGTTCATCACAGGCTTTACGCCCACTCTCAGTTGCTATCTTATTGGCCTTATCATCCACAAGCTTTGCAGCCAGTTTCACAATTGAAGATGGTGAGACAGTTACGAGCGTCCAAACCCTCAACAGCAATGAAACCGGCACTATTGAAACAGGTGGCGAATTGATCACTTCGGACATATCCGCTATTTCTACACCTACAATTGCGGTTAATGTCATTATCGAAAACAATGGCAGTATCATCACCAGTGGTGATACTGCAGAAGGCATTTTCTCACAAGGTTACAATCACACTATCGATAACAATGGCAGTATCACTACCAGTGGTTATCAAGGAGTCGGCATTTTTTCACGAGGCAGTAATGCCACCATCAACAACGCCGGCAGCATATCCACTAGGGGTCGTTATGGACACGGCATTGCGTCAACAACCAATGATGCTCACATCAGCAATAGCGGCAGCATCACGACGAGTGGCGAGCATGCATACGGCATTTATTCAGCACACCTTAATGACAACCTCAACAACGCTGGCAGCATATCCACCAGTGGAGGACAAGCGTTCGGCATTTATTCAACAAGCAGAAATACCATCATTAATAATACTGGTGAGATAACAACTTCAGGCAATCGGGCACACGCTATTTGGGCATATGGCAATGACACTACCATCAACAACAGTGGCCTTGTGTCAGCAACAGGCGTCGATTCCTATGCTATTCTGGGCGACTCCAATGACATCACCCTCAATCTACTCCCCGGGTCACAAATTGTCGGCCGCATTGATTTAGGCGGTGCAGGTGATAATGACACTGCTAATGTCTATAGCAATGGCGGTATTTCAAAGTCGATGACATTTGAAAACACAGAAAACATCAACCTGTTTGGTGTAGGCCTAGTCAGTGGTAATAGCGTAAACACTTTGGATGCCACTGCCGATTCAGCTCGCAGTGTGGCTTTGTCAGGGATGACCTCGTCTATTCACGGTGTGATTAATCAACGTATGAGTCATGCAGCACCGTTAAAGCCAGTCCAGTTAGCGTCTCTTGAACTCTCAGACGGCATGTACTTTGAAGAGCAACGCCCTGTTGCCTGGTCTCAGGTCTTTGGTGGCACCATGGATAGAGATGCCACAGGCAGTGCTATGGCTTATGGCTATGACCATGCCGGGATTAACGTTGGCTATGAGTGGGATATCTCAGGTCACAGAGTCGGTGTGCTCGGTGGTCTGGTTCGCGGCAAAACGGAGTCTGAACTCGCTTCATTTGAAACCGAGTCAGATAACTATTATGTCGGTGCTTATGCCAACCGTAAGGCTTATGGTTTAAATATCACAGGTTCATTACTCGCAGGTTATGGCGATAATGATAATGACCGTTTAGTGGTTGATAACCTCAATGGCTTTGAAACCGCTTCGGCTGATTTTAGTAGTTGGTTTATCAGTCCGGGAATTTCGATTGGCTCTGCGTTTGATATCGCTGACCGTCTTGAGTTTCGTCCCTCTGTCAGTGTCAATTACAGTATCGCTTGGTTAGATAGCTATACCGAGAAAGGCACCACCAATGCCAATTTGTCTGTCGATGACCGTAAGCTACAAGCCTTAACGGCTCGCGCTCAATTAGCTGCGGCATATCAGTTATCTGATAACAGTGAGTTTGAGGTTCGTGCCGGGGTCAATTCTCGTCATACCAATGATGACGATACCAAAGTCGGTATTGCAGGCAGTCAGTTCCGATTTGCTAATGCTGGTGATGAGTCTGTCACTGGCGGCTTTGCTGGCGCTGCTTTACGGGTGATGAATGACAATAACTTCACACTTATCGCCGATGTTGAGTTCGGCGGCAATAGTGATGAAGATTATGCGGCAGGCAGTCTCACTTTGCAGTATGCGTTTTAGGTCAACCTCAGCCTAAAGTCGTAGACAATAAAAAGCCCCTTCATTGGGGCTTTTTATTCACACGACAACTTACTCTTTTAAAACTTAGGCATCGACTAAATAGACCTCATCGCCGACCTGTATATCCCCTGCTGTGAGGGTTTCGCCATAGATCCCGAGGTTTTGATCGGCTTTTTGCACGATGGTGCGTAAAATTTGATTATCTTGTTTCATCCCTTGCTGGGATTTAGCAACGGCGCCGCAACGCGGTGTGGTGCCGTTACAATCAATTCGGGTGTTGCCGATAACCAGCCGTTTACCCACCCAGTCTTGCTCTACTAAACCGGTGAGTTCGGGTAGCGTTTCGATGACCAGATTTGGTCTAAACCTTGAGACTTCCCAATCGCCATCATCGTAGTCAGATTTTAATTGTGCCAATGTTGCGGTCGTTACCAAATGCAGTGGACTAACTAAAAAGAAGGTGCCCGGTAACGACACAAACTCTTGTGCTGACTGAGGCAAATTATCTAAGTCAGGTAATGCTTCGCCAGCCTCGCGCTCAAAGGTTGCTTTGAGTTCGGTCAACCAAGTGTGATCGTCTTTTTTATGCCGACGATAAAAATCCAGCTCTTTGATAGAACGCTGCGGTTCAATAGTCGAATCATGACCCAGCAAATCTGAGATTTGCGTATTAATGTTTGGATCATCACTGCCTAGTCGTGTTCCATCAGGAAATAGAATGTCCACGGGGGAATGCACGCTGGCATCGGCAGCCTGCCGAAATTGAGCAATACAACTTAATAATGCAGGACGAAACTTACAGCTCTGGATCTCCTGGCGCATCACGTCACGGACACACCAAAGACGATCGCCTTCAATGCCATTTTCATCAATATGACATGCGCTCAGCGACTCACCGGACATCCCTTTTACCGGGTAGCGCCACAGCGATTGAATTTGGCCGACTTTGATCATGAATTAACCACATTTCTTTACCGTGATTATCACTTTAGCGAATTTTTCAAAAAGCTAAATTCGTAGTTTTACGTAGTGATAAAAAAAGCCCCAATTAAGGGGCTTTTTTGGGATTCATCAAACTAATTAATTGATTGTTTTATAAAAAAAACAGTCAGGTATAAACCTGACTGAAAAAAGAGAGAAACTTAAGAAGCAACAACTTCAATTTATATATCGGCCTTTTTTTACGAAACAACAATGATTGTTTAGGCAAAATTGGGATATCAATCACAATTTAAAAATAAAGTTGTCTGATCTCGACCTTTTTTGTTTCTCAATGCTTACTTGCACCATGTGCACCTATACCTGTTTGAGAACGAATATATTGATGCTCAAATAAGCTACGTGCTTCAGTAGCTTGTGGGCTTTTATCAGTGATAGAAAACCACCAAATCAGCAAAAATGCGACCGTCACAGAAAACAGTGCAGGATATTTGTAAGGGAAAATGGCTTCAGCAAAACCAAAGATATCTACCCAGACAATTGGCCCTAAAATCACCAGCACCACTGCCGTTAACAACCCTGCAAAACCACCAATAAAAGCACCACGGGTAGTTAAGTTTTTCCAGTACATTGAGAGCAACAAAATCGGGAAATTGGCACTCGCTGCAATGGCAAACGCTAAGCCAACCATGAAGGCAATATTTTGTTTCTCAAACAAAATACCTAACAAAATGGCAACGACACCTAAGGTCACGGTTGCGATACGAGACACCCGCATCTCGGTTGATTCACTCACCTCACCTTTTTTAATCACGCTGGCATAAAGATCATGAGAAATTGCCGAAGCACCCGCCAAAGTTAAGCCGGCAACAACCGCCAAAATCGTGGCAAATGCTACCGCTGAGATAAAGCCTAAAAATAAGTCGCCACCTACCGCCGCCGATAAATGCACCGCAGCCATATTATTACCACCAAGTAGCAAGCCATTTTCATCTAAAAAGGCGGGATTGGTTGTCAGTAAAACAATGGCACCGAATCCAATAATAAAGGTCAGAATATAAAAATAGCCGATAAAACCGGTGGCAAAAAATACACTCCGACGTGCTTGTTTGGCATCAGCGACGGTGAAAAACCGCATCAAAATATGCGGTAAACCTGCCGTACCAAAGATCAGTGCAATACCCAATGAAATTGCCGAAATCGGATCTGACACTAATCCGCCGGGAGACATGATTTCGCTGCCTTTTGGATGTACCGCAATGGCCTGAGTAAATAAGGCGTTTAAATCAAAGCCAACATTTTTCAGCACCATAAAGGCAACAAATGTCGCACCTGACAGCAATAACACCGCCTTAATGATCTGCACCCATGTCGTCGCTAACATGCCACCAAAAGTCACATAGAGCACCATCAAGACACCCACCAAAATCACGGCGAGTTCATAAGGCAAACCAAACAAAATCTGGATTAACTTACCGGCGCCGACCATTTGGGCAATCAGATATAACGCCACAACAGCCAATGAGCCAAATGCTGATAAGGTGCGAATAGGCAGTTGCCCAAGGCGATATGAGGCGACATCGGCAAAGGTATATCGGCCCAAGTTTCTTAATCTTTCTGCTATCAAAAACAGAATTAACGGCCAGCCGATCAAAAAGCCTATGGAGTAAATCAGGCCGTCATAGCCTGACATAAACACCAGCCCCGAAATCCCTAAAAATGACGCCGCCGACATATAGTCACCAGCGATCGCCAAACCATTTTGAAAACCCGTAATACCACCGCCTGCAGCATAGTAGTCAGACGTTGAACGGGTTCGTTTTGATGCCCAATAAGTAACGCCAAGTGTAGCTGCCACAAATAATAAGAACATCACCACAGCCGAAGTATTTAAGCTCGCGTCGGCTGCGGAACCGGTAATCACATCAGCGGCATTCGTGACCGAAGTTGCCGCCATGAACATCAAAAACAAGAAAATATTTTTCATTGCAGACCGTCCTTGATCTGTTTGTTTAACTTATCAAAGTCGGTATTGGCTTTATGGACATACACACCAGTTAAGACAAAAGCTAAGACGATAATCGCTACACCAATTGGGATACCAATGGTTATCACACTTCCGCTGGCAATCGTTGTCGCCAATAAATTAGGAGCAAAAGCGATGACGAGAATAAAGGCAAAATACATTAACAAAATGACTGCTGATAATCCCCATGCCCAACGTGCCCTAGTTTGGATTAACACGGCAAAGCGTGGGTCTTGTTTTACTTGTTCATAACGCTCAGCACTCATCTGGCGACTCCCTGAGATTTGCGATATCTTTTTATAATTGGCTTGAGTATAGCAGCTACCAATTTACTGGCTTTGCGGCTATTTACATAAAGAAGTGTGAACCAATTCACATTACACCAAAAAATGTTTATGATGAAATCGCCTTAAAAATTTGGAATTAAGGAATCACGCCCGATTTTGTCTGTTTTGCTTGTAGCAGGAGGCGACCGGAAAACAGTCATAGAGAATGAGGACATCTGCCAAGATGACCGAGCAAAATAGTAATGTACTGGCCCCTTATGAGATGGCTCGAAAGCTGAGTATTCTTAAAAAAGCCAAACAAGTTTTGATTATTGACGACCAATCCACCGGGCGAACAATCCTAGAAAAAGTCATCCAGCAAATTGGCGATAACATTCACGTTATTGCCATGAGTAATCCGACCACGGCGCTTGAATGGCTCGATCTCCACGATGCCGACTTAATAGTGACGGACTATCGAATGCCAGAAATTAATGGCATCGAGTTCATTAAACTGGTTCGTCAAAAACCACATTGTCAAAATGTCCCGATTGTCATGATCACTGTGGTCAGTGAAAAAGCGGTGCGTTATGAAGCATTGGAAAGTGGTGCGACTGCCTTTTTGATGCGCCCTATCGATCAAATCGAATGCCGAACCAGTTGTCGAAACCTGCTGCAAATGCATGAGCAGCATTTAATCATCGAAGACCGTGCAAACTGGCTTGAGCGTCAAGTTGAGCTGGCAACAGAACAAATTGTCCAACGCGAAAAAGAAACCATTATTCGTCTGGCAAAAGCCGGTGAATATCGTGATGAAGGTACGGGTAATCATGTTATTCGCATGGCAAAGTATTCAAGACAAATTGCTGAAGCGTTGGGCGAATTTAGCGAACAAGAATGTGAAGATTTGGAATATGCTGCACCAATGCATGATATCGGCAAGATCGGTATCCCAGACGGTATTTTGCTCAAGCCTGCACGACTGAATCCGCATGAATGGGAAATCATGAAAACCCATACCTTGATTGGCCATGAGATTCTCTCAGATAGCCAGTCTAAATATATGCAGATTGGCGCCATCATCGCGCTTCACCATCATGAACGCTTTGATGGCAAGGGTTATCCCAATGGCTTACAAGGCGAAGAAATTCCGCTTATTGCCCGTCTGGTATCGGTTGCTGATATTTATGATGCCTTGGTCTCAGAGCGCCCATATAAACGAGCTTGGACTGAAGAAGAAGCGACCAGTTATATTCAGTCTCAAGCTGGAACACAGTTAGATCCAAGATGTGTACAGGCATTTTTTGATCGTTATGATGCGATCCGTGCTATCCAAGCTGACTATGCCGATGATTAAGGAAAAGAATGGCGAAGACTGAACAATCGCAAACCTTGCTGGGGTGGATTCAAGCAAGGATGGCAAAAGCCAGTGATACCGAGCCAGAGCAGGCTATAAAAATTCGCGTGCCCATCAGCTTCGCGATGATGATTTACTTCTGTTTTCCTTGGCAATCTGATCTCACCTTTGCACAGCACATTTTCACGATGCCAAGCCTGGTCGGCATTGCTTATGTTTCAAGTGCCTTATTGATTGCCACTGCCTTATTAATTAAGCCTCGTCCTTCACCTATCCGTCGGATACTGGGCATGGTGGCAGACATGGGCTCTTTGTCATTGGTCATGTATATGGCCGCTGACAAAAGTGTCTTTTTATTCGTTTTCTACTTATGGGTCATATTGGGGAATGGTTTCCGCTACGGGGTCTTTTATCTTTATGCGGCATTTATCATCGCCACGGTCGGCTTTATTTTAGCGATTAGTTTTGGCCCTTACTGGCAACATCCACATCACAAACCGTTTGGTCTGAGCCTGTTGTTTCTGTTGGCTTTGATCCCATTATATTCGGGCTTTTTGATCACCAAATTACATGCGGCGATTACCGCGGCAAAACAAGCTAATGAAGCCAAAAGCCGCTTTCTAGCTAATATGTCACATGAGTTACGTACGCCATTAAACGGGGTGATTGGCGCGGCAGATTTACTCAGTGAAACCAAGCTTGATCATAGACAACTCGACTTCGTAAATATCATGCGTACCTCAGCACATTCATTGCTGGGGTTAATCGAAAACGTTTTGGATATCGCCAAAATTGAAGCCGGTAAAGTACTGATTAAGGATGAACAATTTGATTTATATCTCTTAGTTCATAGCATTATGGCGATGCAAAAACCGATGGGCGAAACCAAAGGCCTGCGCGTGACTTGTCATATTGATCCGTCAATTAATTACAACCTACACGGTGACCCCCAGCATTTACGCCAAGTGCTGACTAATCTCATCAGTAATGCCATTAAATTTACTGATACTGGAAACGTTAAGCTTCTGGTGCTGCCTGCCGATAACCAATTTGATAGCGCATTGAATATTCGGTTTGAAGTTATTGATACCGGTATTGGCATCCCAAAAGAACAGCAACACACGGTATTTAATGATTTCACGCAAATCGCCAGTGCCGGAAAACGTAGTGTTGGTGGAACAGGACTTGGCACCACCATCGCCAAAGAGTTGGTGGAGTTGATGGGAGGCCAAATTGGCTTAGAAAGTGAAGCCGGTCAAGGCACGACGTTTTGGTTTGAATTACCCTTAAAACCATTGGTAATGGACGATACAAAATTGGCAAATACACCTATGCTTATTCTTAGCAGTGCAGCTATTCAAGAACAACTCGCGCCAACGCTGGCCGGGTGGCAAATGCAATACCAACATGTTGAAACCACCGCTAAGGCTTTTGCCGAGTTGATGCGTCTTGGTGAAACAGACTCAGCCTATGACACTTTGTTGGTTGACCAGCAGTGTATGCAAGACATCACACCACAACAGTTTGCCAACATGATCCATGCTGAACCAGCCTTAGCCCAACTGTCTTTAATCTTAATAAACCCAGATGATTATAGCCGTCAGGCGCCGACTTTACGTGAGCATTATGTTTGCATCGTCCATGATATTAAGGCGAAATCTGCGCTGTTTAATGCGATTCATGCTGCACAAACGAGCCACCATGTTCAGGATGAAAAAGTCATCACGCTGGCTCAATACTACGCAGAGCAATCTTATGCTCGACCATTACGCGTATTGATTGCTGAAGATAATAAAGTTAACCAGCAAATTTTAACCGGGATCCTCGAACATGCCGGCCATCAAACATTTGTGGCTGATACCGGCGAGCAAGCCTTGGATATTTTGACGGACAGCATTGATGATTTAGATATGCTGATTGTCGATATGAATATGCCGGATTATTCGGGTACCGAAGTGGTTCGTACCATGCGGTATTTAGATACCCGAAACCATTTACCAGTCATCATGTTGACTGCTGATGCCACACCAGAGGCACAAAAACGTAGTGTTGAAGCGGGTGCAGATGTTTTTCTGACCAAACCTATCAACTCAAGAGCTTTGCTTGAAGCCATGGCAAAACTTGCCAAAACAGTACCTCAAGAGCCAGTCAAAACACAGCCAGTTGAAGCCACTATCACTGAAAAATCGTCGTGGTTTGATACGCAGGTTATCGAATCATTATCACAACTGGGTGATGGCAGTGACTTCATTAAGTCATTAATTAATGGCTTTGAGAAAGATGGTCAAAAACATCTTGAACTTATCAAAACCGCTGCCAACGATGATGACTATATGGCACTGCGCGAGAGTTTACATGCGTTGAAAGGTTCAGCTTCAGAAATGGGCGCAACACCTTTATCAGAGCTGTGCCGAGAAATAGAACAAATAAAGCCGAGCGACCTGAATCACTCGGCTTTACAGCAATATAGCAGTCAGCTTCATCAATACTTTGATGAAACCGTCAGTGCTTTAGATAGCTTTGCTAAAAAGTATGCGAAAAGTCTTAACCGGCAGCGGTAAGGGCATTCGCATTCACCGTTTGACGTTTTACTAAACGGTGCATCAAACGCAGATCTTTTTCGGTTAACTCTAAAGCAGCATCGGCCCAGATTTCGCCGATATCCAACAGCTCTTGATACTCAAGGTTATTGCAAACGTCTTTAACCTTTTGCATCGCCCGGTAGCTATTTGGCGAACGTTTTACTGACTTAATAAAGTCGTAGACTGCTGCTTCACCTTGGCCTGGTTCGACCAAAATATCGACAGCGCCCATTTCGTAAAACTCTTCGGCTGTGAATAAATCACCTGACATGATGATTTTTTCAGCCTGCGCTTTACCGAGTTTTCTCGACAAAATTGAGTAGGCGCCCATTCCTGGGAAAAGGTTAAACAACGCTTCTGGACAACCTAACTTAACGCCACGCTCAGCAATAATCACATTGCCAGACAATGCCGCCTCTAAACCACCACCCAAAGCATCACCTTGAATTAAAGAAATGGTGATTAAGTCGGAGTCAAAATGTTTGATATTGGTGTAAACCAAATCGATACCTTTAATGGCATAGTCGAGCAACGCGGCACGATCTCTTTCTTTAATCAGTCGAGAGAATAAATCTAAATCGCCACCGAGATTAAACACCCCTTTAATGCCTGAGGCAAAAACCAGAAAGTCATATTTTTCTTGGTTTGTTTCACGCATTTCACGTTTGACCATCGAAACATAATTGGCCAAATCATCTAAGAGTGTATGGGTAAAACAAGGTCTTGGTTCAGACCCCATAAAGAACCAACCTATACGATGGGCCTCTTCATAAAAACTACTCAGCTGACTGAATTGCTCGCCCTTAAAAACGTCTTTTACAGCATTTAACTTGGCCACCGCATTCATTGTCATCTCCTTGATAAGCCATGTTTCCAGTTAATTAGCCACGCAACTTGCGGCCGGCATGATTTGCATTTATGTAAAAGCATGAACTGTGCCTAAATTAAAATCATAGGCTGAGAGCATTTTTTGAGATGACTTTTTTCTAGCAGAGAGTTGTTTAATATCTTATTTAATATCAATTAGATAGACGTTGTCAGTGCATGCAAATGCGCACTAACAGCGCTTTGAAGTCCAGTGATCTGATAGCCGCCTTCCATTACTGAAACCAACTTACTATTACAATATTTATCAGCAAGTTGCATCACAAAATGAGTAAGTGACTGAAATCCGTCATCACTGATTTGATGGCAGCCAAGTACATCATCAATTCGGCTATCAAATCCCGCAGACACAATAATGAGTTCGGGCTGAAAGTCTGCTACAGCAGGCGCTAATTTATCTTCAAATGCTGCGTAAACTGCCTTATCACCACTGCCACACGGCAAGTGAACATTGATATTAAATCCCTTACCTTCGTCGGCACCTGTTCGCTCTGGCAGCCCAGTACCGGGGTAAGCGGTCATATCATGGGTCGAGAAAAACAACACACTAGGATCTTCATAAAATGCCCACTCGGTGCCGTTACCATGATGGAAGTCCCAATCTACGATGAGAATTTTTTTTAGCCCATATTGTTGCTGCGCATATCGTGCAGCTATCGCCACATGATTGAAATAACAAAAGCCCTCTTCCCGACCGGTATTGGTTGCATGATGTCCCGGCGGTCTTGAAGCACAAAAGGCATTTCTGACTTGCCCTGTCATGACGGCATCAACACAGGCTAAAGCACCACCTGTGGCTAAACGTGAAGTTTCATAAGCGATGGGTGAGTGACGTTTTATTGACGCGATATGTTCTGGTGAATGAATGGTTTTCAGCCACTTTTCATCGGCGGCTTCTGGCGTTAGTTTGAGGAGTCGTTCAGTAAACGCTACCTCAGCAATCGCTTTAACCACAGCTTGATAACGTGCAGGAGACTCGGGATGACTTGGGGCTATCTGATGATCAGAAAAACGGTGATCAATAACTAACCCCGTTAATTTAGGAACAGATTGTTGGGCTATGAGGGGTAACGGAAGCAGCGTTAATGCACTTAATTGCAGAAAATTTCGTCTTTGCATCTGCGTTGCCAACCAGTCCTGTTAATGCCTGTTATGTTGCCATAGCTTGGTTGTACTCTGCGCCAACATCTCATCAATTGGCTGCGGTTTACCTAAGTAATAGCCCTGAACATAATCGACACCAATTTCTTTCAATTTGTTCAGAATATCGACATTTTCGACAAACTCGGCGATGGTTTCCAAATGCATCACATGGCCGATATCGTTAATTGCTTTGACCATTTCGGCATCAAAAGGATCATCCAGAATATCGCGAACAAACATCCCATCAATTTTAATGGCGTTAACCGGTAGATTTTTTAAGTAACCAAACGACGATAAACCACTTCCAAAATCATCGAGTGCAAATTTACAGCCCAGCTCTGATAGACATTTAATAAAGTGTCTTGCTTCACGTAAGTTCGCGATGGCAGCCGTTTCGGTAATTTCGAAACTGATTAACTTTGCTGAAAATTCTGCTTCACGCAGCAGATTAATAATGTGTTCTAACAAATAGCGATTACCAAGCGATGCACCAGATAAATTAATAGCCAAGTGCTCGATATGATTTAGCTGATGATGATGTTGATTAAGCCAACTTACGACGTTATCAATGACCCAGCGGTCAATGCGATCTGATAGGTGATAACGCTCTGCCGTGGGTAAAAAAGCACCGGGCGCAATTAACTTACCCTCTTCTGTTTTTAATCGCACCAAGACTTCATATTGATGACGTCGATCATCACGAATGTGCATGATGGGTTGTGTAAACAGCACTAAACGAGACTGGTTAAGCGCTTCTTTGATTTCATTAACCCAACGAAACTCACCAGCCTGTTTGACCAATTGAGCATCATTATCTTGATAAAGATAAACACAATTACCGCCTGATTGCTTGGCCGCGAAACAAGCTGAGTCGGCTTGTTTTAGCACCTCTGTCGCATTGATAGTCTGCTGTTCAATACGAGACATACCAATACTAACTGCAATAGTGAAAACCTGAGATTCCCAAATAAACTGAAATGACTCAACTGCTTTACGAATTTCATCTGCCACCCGTTGAGCCTGATGGGCATCACAATGCTCCATTAAAATAGCAAACTCATCGCCCCCCAATCGCGCAAGCGTATCGTGCTTACGAATCAATTTGTCTAAGTGTCTACCAAGTTGTTTAAGTAGTTCATCACCAGCGATATGACCACAGGTATCGTTAATGACCTTAAACTGATCTAAATCCAAAAAGCACAATACATGTTGATCATCACGAAGCTGAGTATCTAAAACTAAGTCATTGAGTCGTCGGTCAAACTCGCTACGATTAATAAGTCCGGTTAAATCATCATGAGTGGCACGATGATTAAGCTCAGAAGCAAGCGTCCTTGCCTCAGTAACATCTTCTTGAATAGCAACAAAATGCGTAATGTCCTGCTGCTGGTTTTTAATTGGTGCGACGTAAACCCGAGCCCAATACACTTCACCATTTTTGCGTTTATTTTCAAACTCGCCGATCCATTCCTTACCTTCATTAATGGTATTCCACATCAATTTACAGGCACCTTTGGTCGTAAAGGCTGTTTTAAATAACCTTGGTGTTTGACCAACACATTCTCTTAATGTGTAACCACTGATTTGCTCAGATCTGGGATTGACGTACTCAATAAGCCCTTCACGGTCAGTGATGATGATGCCATTAGGACTCGCTTCAACCGCACTGGAGAGTTTTAAAAGGTGGGCACGATTTTCAGTTAATTGTTCGTTTGCTACCAGTAATTCGGTCGTTCGCGCCTCAACCAAACTCTCGCGTTGGGCGACTTCCCAGTTCAAGTCATCTAATAAAGCCTGATTTTTTTGCTGCAACTTCAAGCCATCAACAATATTACGGTTACTACGTCTGGCCATAGAGGTCATCATCAAGTAGTAAAACCACAAAGCAACCAGAAGATATAACGAAAGTGCTTGAGAGCTTGGTGTTTGATACGCCTCAAATAGCGTTACACCTGTCAGCATGGTGATTTGCGGCGTCGTATAAAACATATACGCTGGAAACCAAGCAGATAACACCGGCACCCCAGCCGTGATAACACCACAAACCAAAACAAAAAATAGCGTGTTAATTTGCGTATCGTTTATTAGGAAATAAAAAATACTGGCAGAGCCCCAAGTCAGCCCCACTACAAACGTGAGCCACATGTATCTTGTTAGCCATTTCTTGGTTTGCTGATGCTCTGGTTTTCTGTTGGTAAATCCGTACCACAAGCCAATCCTAGCTGCAGCAAAAGTGAAGATTGTCACTGACCAGACTTTGATTAAAGCACCGTATTCATGGCCTGAAAAAAGCCAAAACATCAAAATTGCAACCAAAATGATTGCACTGTTGGAATACAGTGCGTGCTGGTAAAGCAATTTTACTTGTTGCCGAATAATGGCGGCATCTTCCATAACATTTCGTTCCATCAAGTAGTTTTGATCGACAGCAGTGACTCTAAAGGTTATGGAAACACCCTAGGCCCCGATAAGCTTATGCTGAGGCGTTTCAGTCTAATAAAACCTACGAGAACAAAAGAAAATCTGCGAAAGTTATTACTCACTTCGTGAGTAAAATTATTTTAATAGTCACCAGTTTTTATAGTCTAACTATTAAGTTCGCATATGATTTATGAAAATACTTATACTTTCAGTGAATTAGCCCGCATTTTTTATAAATCAGTATAAAGTTAACTTGTTTTTGGTTATATCTCCGCTGCTGAACCGTCAAAGGGTCGCCAAAACAAGCAGAGACTGGACTTCACATAATCTTTACTACGGTCTGTCACCATACCCCAAAAAAGCATTTTCAAGGATGCACTATGGCAACGTATTTACTTACGGGTGGTACCGGTCTGATTGGTCAATCAATCTGTCACAAACTTGTAGACCGTGGACATGACGTGATTGTTCTCACCCGAGATAACCTCAAGGCAAGTCGTTTATTCAAAGACAAAGTTGTTGCCGTCGAACAATTACACGACATTCCAAATGACCAAACCATTGATATTGTTATTAACCTGGCAGGCGCACCGATTGCCGATAGAAGATGGACAGCAAAACGTAAAACCATCTTACATAACAGCCGTGTGGCGCTAACAAAACAACTCGTTTCATGGTTAGGTCAACGCACCAATCTGCCACAAGCACTTATTTCAGGATCAGCCGTTGGTTGGTATGGCGATCAGCAATCAGAAAGACTTACTGAGCGAAGCAACTTCAAAGACGACTTTGCACACCGTTTGTGTGAAGACTGGGAACAAGCGGCATTAAAAGCTAAAACGCTAGGAATTCGTGTCGCTATCGTCAGGACCGGACTTGTTCTAGCTAAGCAAGGCGGTTTTTTAAGTAAGTTATTACTTCCGTTTAAAATGGGATTGGGCGGACCTATTGCTGACGGACGGCAATATATGCCGTGGGTGCATATCAACGATATTCGAGATTTATTTTTGTTTTTGGCTGATAACAAAGAGGCGCATGGTGTTTATAACGGTACAGCACCAAAACCTGTTACTAATAGTGAGTTTACTCATTCGCTCGCCAGTGAACTGAAACGCCCTGCAGTTTTCAGAGTCCCTTCGGTATTTTTACGCGCTGTTTTGGGCGAAATGGCTGACTTACTTCTCGGTGGACAGCAAGCTATTCCGGAAAAAGTCCATGCCGCCGGGTTTCGATTTGAATATACTGAGCTTCGTGCTGCACTCAAAGATGTATTAGCGTAAAAGAGAACTATGACTAAACGTGCCGTTTTATTAGCCAACCTTGGCTCACCAGATCAACCTGACACACCAGCTGTAAGACGTTATCTCAACCAGTTCCTGATGGATCGTTATGTGATCCAACTCCCTTGGTTATTACGCCGAATGATTGTCAGTCTGTTTGTGTTACCCAAACGGCCAAAAGACTCTGCTGAGGCGTATCGCAGCGTTTGGTTGCCAGAAGGTTCGCCGTTAATTGTCTTGTCAGAAAAATTACAAAAAGCACTGCAAGCCAAAATTGATTTACCCGTCTATTTAGCGATGCGTTATGGCAATCCTAGCATTGAGTCAGCATTGTTAAAGATCGCGACAGATCCAAGCATTGATGAAGTACTGTACATGCCAATGTATCCACATTTCGCTGACAGTACTGTGACAACGTCAATCGTCGAAGCAGAACGTGTTATCAACAAGCACAAACTGTCTTTCAAACTCAACGTCTTGCCGCCTTTTTATCAAGATCCGCAGTATATAGATGCCTTATACCAGCAATCTTTGCCGCATCTAGATGGCGGTTTTGACCATTTGGTTTTTAGTTACCATGGCTTGCCTGAGTCACATATCACTAAGCGTGACCCATCGGGCCAACACTGTCTAAAACAAGCCAATTGTTGCCAACAGCCTCATGAGGCTCACGCGACTTGCTATCGTCATCAAGTCATGATGACCACCAAAGCATTAACGGAAAAATTAGGTCTGACTGAAGACAAATATTCGGTGGCGTTTCAGTCTCGCTTAGGAAGACAAATATGGCTTGGCCCCAATACCGAAGATGTATTGGTTTCGTTAGCCCAAAAAGGCGTCAAAAAGGTGATGGTGGTGTGTCCAGCATTCGTGACTGACTGCTTAGAAACGCTGGAAGAAATTGCCATGCGAGGGGAAGAAGTGTTCATTGCTGCTGGCGGCGAGTCTTTGACACTCATTCCATGTTTAAACGATCACCCCGCATGGGTAGATGTATTGGCTGATTGGTCAGTTAAGTAAGTTACACACGACCAATTAATGGCTGGCGGACCACGGCACTGGTGTATTCACCACCTGGTCCATAAGCACTTAACTCTGGGTCACGACCACGCATAATGCTTAATGCACGCTGCAAATATTGACGGTTCACGTTCACAATACCGCCATTGATTTGATTGTTGTCACGACATTGTGTTGCCTGAACTTTTAACTGCCCCAATATTTTGTTGATAGCGGCAGCCTCAGCATCGGGCTGATTGGCAATAAATGCCTCCATCCCCTGTTTTCCTGTTGGAAAACCGGCAGTTTTCAAAATTAAGTCTCTTTGACGGCCCAACTGCTCAAGCTGCTTAATTAGCGGTTGTTTAGCTCTGACGCATTTATCTAATGCTTCGCCATCGGCTTGGGTTAAGGCTTTTCGTTCAGTATCGAGAATAACGCCCAATTGTTGGGCTAATTGCAGCTCTCCCATTAAGGTTGAGTACAATTGTTGTGGCAGGGTCATAGACATGGCAATGTCCTAGTTAAAATTGACCCTCAAAATCAATCATATTTCGTGCCAGTTTTTGTGAATCGACTTCGTAGTCACCGTTTTCAATTGCTTGTCGCAATTCGGCAATGCGTTGCTGATCGACTTCAGGCATAGCTGAAATCACTTGCTGTAATGCTTGCAGTTGGTTGGCATCATCAGTCAGGCTAAAAGTGTCTGAGGATGGCGCGGCATTACTGCTAGTGCTAGCACTGGTTTTTCCTGTGCTTGATTTATCATCAACGGCATTGCTGCGCGGATGACTAATACCGCCCGGCGAATTTGGTTTGATGTTATTAATGTCTGACATTTCTGTCTCCAGTTAAGCTTATTTATATTATCGGCAATGACTTAATAAACTTAAATACTTTTTTACTTACATTGTTTCGATGCGCACAATCCCTGCTGCATCAACGACACCCTCAACAATTCTTTCAGAGTTACTATTTTTCACTTTGACCCGTTGCCCCAAGCTGGCATTAGAAAGTGCTTCACCCCGGACTCTGACTTCCATATTACCTACTGCGGCAACAAGGGTAATCAGCTCACCACGATGCACAAGGGTTTGTTCTTTAAATTGATTCGCTTGCAAGATACCGCCCATCGGCATCGGCGATTTTAATTGCTGGCCAATCACTGCGCCTGAATCGGTCAAATAACCTTTGCGTAAACCAATAATGTCTCGAGGTGCCAACTCCACATCTGCGGCAGATAAGATGTGATCAGCAGATAAAGCACGTTTTGTGACCAAAATATCCTGCATCACCTGTACTTGCGCTGAAACATACACTGTCCAACTCACCGGAGCATGACACTTCACACCAATGGTTAATTGACCGGCACGAATTTGCTCTGTATTTGAAAACGTCTCTAATGGCACCTGACAGCTTTGTAACCGCAAACGGTTATCGAGCGAATTGATGCTTACTTGTGGGTTAATAAAACGTGCCTGGGCTTCACTGAGCGCGTACATATAAGCCGCATGTTCCACCTCATGCAGTGCATGTAATGACGTTGCCTGAGCAGGCAATGTCAAAAATATGGCACTGAATGACAGTATAAAAGTTAATATTTGACGTGACATATGACATGATCCCACGGTAATTCACCGTTGCAACCTAAACTACTAAACGGCCTGCAAAAGTCATACCCAGATTTTTTGCTATAGAAAACTAGTTAGCCGTCGATAAACGATAAAAGTGTGAGGAATATCCATGGCAAGTTTGATTGATGGCGTAAATCAGCGTACCCGTTTAGCGGGACAAAACCGACTTGAGTTACTGCTATTTAGTTTAGGTGGTCGTCAACGTTATGGGATTAATGTCTTTAAAGTTAGAGAAGCTATTTCTTGCCCTAACCTCACTCAACTGCCTAATAATAATTCTGTCGTTAAAGGTATTGCCAAAATTCGTGGCCAAACGGTCAGTATCTTTGATTTAGCCCAAGGTATTGGCAGACGCCCTATCCAAGATTTAACACAAAGCTTTGTCATCATCACTGAATACAACCGTACTATTCAGGGTTTTTTAGTTAGTCAGGTTGATCGTATTGTGAATGTAAGTTGGACCGATATCTTACCCCCACCAACAGCAACCGGCAGTAACCACTACATGACGGCAGTGACGAAAATTGATGATGAGCTAATACAAATCATTGATGTTGAAAAAGTCATGGTCGAAGTGCTGGGCATGGATGACACCGTGTCTGAAGATATCGTGGCAGAGTTTAGTCGTCGTAATGCCAGCCAAAAATTACATGTCTTGGTTGCTGATGACTCTAGTGTGGCGCGAAACCAAATTAAGCGAACTCTTAACCAAATTGGTGTCGATTGCACGATAGTCAATAATGGTCGTGAAGCGCTCGATTTGCTCAAAAGCTGGGTATCTCAAGGCATTGAGGTCACCCAACATATCGACTTGCTTATTTCAGATATCGAAATGCCAGAAATGGATGGTTACACACTCACCACATCTATTCGACAAACCCCAGCATTAGCCGGTGTCAAAATCTTATTACACACCTCGATGAGTGGCACATTTAATAACGCATTAGTTGAGAAGGTGGGCGCAGATAAATTTATCGCCAAGTTTGCGCCAGATGATTTAGCCGTCACCGTGCAGGAAATGCTGGATGTGAAATAAAAAAGGCGCCTTTCGGCGCCTTTCTATTTATTGTGGCATTAGCGGCCCTTGACCACCGCCAGGCATCATTGGCATTGGGATTTGACGCTCACGCTCAGTAACAACATCTGCTCGCGCACGCATTAGGTTGGTACCCACAAAACCACCAACACGATATGCCCAATCTGCAAATCGCTCGTTAAGCTCTGCAATTTCTTGCTCAACTGCTTGGCGATCTTTCAATACATCCAACTCTGCGATGCTTGCAGGCACATTTTGCGTTGCCGCTGCATCAAATGATGCATTCAGTGTGGTGTAGTAAAAACCATCAATGAAAGATGTTTTAGTGGTGATCTTTAAACCATCGTAAGTCAAAAACTCTGCAGTCACGACATCAGCCTCACCACGATCAAACTCAGCAATCGGTGTGACATCTTCAAGACGAAGCTGGAACAATGAGCCGGCAATGTCATAGCCTAATTGTTCGTATTTGAAGATAGTTTTATCAAGGTCTTCAGGTGTACCAAACTTATCTTTCTGTCCCAGATTAATCAGTGTGACTGACTCACCGTTTGGCTGCGTAATATCAACTTGGGCAATACGTTCACGGGCAATATCAACGATCTGACCATTAATCCAGTTCAACATAACTGGACTAATTTGCAGATACCCCTCGGCCAACCAAGATTCTTGCTCACCAGAACGACGAACATAAGTTTGGCGAGGCCCGGTTTGAACAGTGACATCACGAGTATTACCCAAAACCACACCGGCAATTTCATCATCACCGTTGTACATTTTGATTTCTAAAGCATCACTGCTACCCAATTCATTGGTATCGACACCTAGGATATAATGCTCTTCAGGATCATCGGTTTTATCTTCGAGGATCTTGGCATCAGCAATATCAATCAGCATACGTTTAACAAGGTCAAAGTCGGCTGGATAGTTGTAGTACTCTTTAACGACCCAATCTTCATCACCGTCACGAAGCAGCGTAAATTTGCCTTCACGACCTTCAAAAGTCAGCTTATCGACATCAGCAAGCTGTTCGAATAGGTCGGGATATAACAAAGCAAAATCATCGGTATCATCAGTACTCTGATAAATCGTGATTAGCATCAAAAGCACCATGACGCCTGTCAGGATGGCAAGAATGGTCAGACTGTTTAATTTTTTTAGCATCGGTTGAAACCTGTATCTTGAAAAGACTTAAACACAGCGCCTAGCGCTTAGACCTTAACTCGGCCTTTACTGCGCTTGCGAACCCTAAGCCAACCGGTAATCACGGCCAAAATTGCCACCAAAATCGGTACAGCACCAATATTGACGAATTTCACCGTGGTTTCCAGCACATCAATATCACGACGCAGATTGCCTTTAACTTCACGTAACTCAAGTTCAGTACGATCTGCCAGCAAACGTGCTTCATTAATTTCTTTTTGTTGCTCTGGCGTCAGAATCATTTCACCACTACCAGTGCGTTCTACTTGCATCCGAGCAATCTGCTGCTCAGTTTCTTGCAAGCGACGCTCAAGCTCACGCTCTTTCGCACGGTAACGCCGCTCAGCATCACGTTCAATTTGGTCTACTAATGTGAATGGACGTGAAAAGCCAGAACGAGAACGAACACTGATAAGGCCATCGGTCCCCGTCAGGTCCTCAACAGCATTGAAGATAAAATCCAAATTGTTTGAGGTATTAAAGGCTAAGTCTTCACCGAAGAAGTCCTGCGTTTGCACCCAGAATCGATCATCCAGCATATCCACATCGGCAATCGCAATCACATCGATAGGCTGTGCCGAGGCATCTAAATGATCCGGCATTTTTTGCATTTTACCCATGTTATCTGGCGCACCATCAGGGAAGACAGATTGAACATCCCCCGTCACACGAACGGCCATTGGATAACTAATCGTACCTGCCTGATATTTGGTTAACAGTGCAACTGGATCATTACGGAATTGGACCACACGCTTATCCACTAACATCGCTTCATCAGCAGAACTGATTAGCGGTGTGAACGTTGTGCTTGCCCCATCTAATTGCCTGAAATGGCCGGCACTTGCCAAGTTGATACGACGTAATCTTTGGGTAATCGGGTCTTCTTGGCTGAAATTGCTTTCATCTAGACCTAACCACAATACGTAATCAATTGGCTCACCGTTACCAAAGTCGACTTTACGTGCTGCTTTACGGTCAGCAACAACATCTTTGTTGTCACGCTCAAACCCCCAAGCCTCAAAAAGCTCAGGTAGGTTCGAACTACGCACCGCTGTTAACGCAGCCATCGGATTATCTGGATCTTTCTTTGGCACATCGACTTCAGCATAAGGATCAACAAAGCTGATTAATTTGCCGCCTTTCAGGACAAACTGTTCGATAGCGTAGAGCGTACCTTTCGATAAATCTTTAGGGTGAACAACCATCAAAACATCTAAAGATGAAGGAATACGACGAATATCAGCAGGCAATGTTGCTACATCAAACATCATGCGTAACTGACGCATGATAGGCCATGGCTGGTTACCCTCATCGCTAATAACTTCGCCTTTTAATGGGTCATATTCTTCGCCATCGATTGGCAGAGAACTAATCACACCAATGCTTTTACGTTCAGCATCAGATAACTGATAAACCAGACGAGTCAGATCGTATTCCAACGTATCTTCTTTCTCAGGCTGGAAAAATTTGATTAACTCCAAACCGTCTAATTGGTTCGTACCTGCCAAACCGAAATAAAGTGGATCTTGCTCACCTTCGATAGGAATAGATTGCAGACCATATTGCTCAGCACGGTTTTCATGGTCTGAATAAGGTTTAGGGTTAATGATTCTTAGCTTAACCATACCGCCTGAGGCACGCTCATACTCTTGCAGTAATTCCTGCACCCGCTGGGCGTAGCTTTTCAAGGACGGTAAAGCTTGTGCCACTTCTTCTGAGTAATAAAGACGAAGTGTTAACGGCGCCTGTAATTCAGAAAGAATATTGAGTGTGCCGTCAGATAAGGTGTAAAGCTGATCTTGTGTTAAATCCACACGCGCTGAACGCAAGTTATTGTTTACAACAATAATAAAGGACACAAACAGCACGATGGCTAGAATCAGCCCTGTTTTTGATAGCAGTTGTTTATTCATCTAGCTTGCTACTCCTAATCGGCCTTACGGGCGAATACGATCAACGCATTGGCAAACAGCCAAATCGCAATTAACGCCACAAAATACAGCATGTCACGCATATCAATAACGCCTTTAGAAATGGCGTCAAAATGCGTCAGGAAACTAAATGAGCTGATGGCGTTTACCAACGTTTGTGGTGCCCAGCTACTAAAGAAGTCCAAGACGATACCGAAACCAGCCAACACAAAAATCAGACTGATGATCAGGCTGATAACAAAGGCGATAACCTGATTTTTGGTGGTTGCTGAAATACATGAACCAATGGCTAAGAAGCCACCCGCCATTAATAAACTACCGATAAAGCCGGTAAAAATAACACCGTTATCCGGGTTACCTAAGATATTAACTGTGATCCATAACGGGAAATTCAAAATCAGGGCAAGTCCAGTAAAAGCCCATGCTGCTAAGAATTTACCGATAACCGCTTCGAAAACCGAAATAGGTAATGTCATCAATAATTCGATGGAACCACTCTTACGTTCTTCCGCCCATAAACGCATGGAAATCGCAGGGATAAGTAGGACATACAACCAAGGATGCATGGAAAAGAATGGATAGAGATCGGCTTCACCACGGGCAAAAAAGTTACCCACGTAAAAGGTCGAAAAGCCGGCTAATAACAAAAAGATAATGATGAAAACGTAAGCGACGGGCGTTGCGAAATAGCCGTTAAACTCACGTTTCATGATGAACCAAATATTACGCATATTCATCATTTAGCTCCCGCGGTATTTTTTGTTGTAATGGCACGAAATACTTCGTCCAGACGGCCATTTTCAGCAAACAAAGAAGCAATTTCCCACCCTTGTTCTCTGACTTTTTCAGACAAAATCACAGTGATGTGTTGACCACCTTTCGGGAACACACGAATTCCCTGTTCAGCACTTAGCTGTTCGGTATGGTCAACAAAATCTAACGTCTCAATGAAATTGCTAAGCGTTGTGTTATCAACACCATTCACACTTAGCACCACGGCATTGTGATAACGCGACATGGCTTCAAGCTCAAATGGTGTGCCATCAAATTCGACCTTACCACGTGAGATTAAGACGTTACGAGTGCACAGGGCATGAACTTCTTCAAGGATATGCGTCGAAATAATGATGGCTTTGTCGTGTGCCATTTCATTGATCAACGTACGCACTTCGTATTTTTGATTTGGATCCAGACCATCAGTTGGTTCGTCCATGATCAAAACGGGTGGGTTATGCAAAATAGATTGCGCTAAACCAACGCGACGTTTGTAACCTTTAGACAAGGTTTCGATAGGCTGGAACATCACTTCTGTTACGCGTGCTCTTTCGGCAGCTTCAGCAACGGCATTACGTTTTGCTTTGCCAGAAAAGCCACGAATATCAGCGATAAATTTCAAGAAACTATCAGGCGTCATATCCGCATAAGCTGGTGCGCCCTCAGGCAAATAGCCAATACTTGCTTTGGCAGCGATTGGATTTTCCAATACATCATGACCACAGACGCGAGCAGTGCCTTTTGTTGGTGTCAAAAAGCCCGTTACCATCTTCATCGTCGTTGATTTACCGGCGCCGTTAGGACCTAAAAAACCTAGAACTTCGCCTTTCTTCACTGAAAAATTGATGCCATCAACGGCTTTGATATCGCCAAAATGTTTGGCTAAATCAACAATCTCTATTGCTAATGTCATACCTAAAGCGTCCCCCGCTTTTTAAAAGGTTTTTCGTAAACCGTCCATTATTCAGACCCAACTCAATTTACGTCAAGTCAGATTAACTTTTTGTCACTTTTTATCGACATAATTTGTCTAACTAACTTGCTACGCTTAAGCTAGATACTGCGTTTAATTTTTATGAGTCGGACTTATGACCATTTCGAGCAAATTTCAATCCCTAAGCCTGTATCTTTTCGATCTAAAAGATAAGCTTAGAGACCATGCTACCCGCAGCCGACTCGCACTTTTTATTGGTGTGATCATTGGTGTCATCGCAAGCGTCATGTTGATTTTGATGCTGTGGTGGAGTGCTACACCAACAGCCTTTTCCCCTGAAATTGCCGCGCGCGACAAAGCCAATCACTATCAACATGAAATCGTTACGGGTTATACCAGCACAGCCACCCTTATCACCTTGGCCGAAACATTACTTGATAAACCAGGTGGTTATTTGAGTAACGATGTCACACCGCCTTCGGTTTGGATGGACAACATGCCAAATTGGGAGTTCGGTGTTTTAGTTCAAATTCGTGATTACACCCGCGCACTAAGAAATGACATTAGTCGCTCACAATCACAGTCAACAGAAGACGAAGATCTCATCATTGCTGAGCCATTATTTAACTTTGACTCTGATTCATGGTTATTTCCATCGACAGAAGGTGAGTATCGCAAAGCCATTAAAGCGTTAAATAGCTATATGGCACGGTTAAGCGATCCCACTAACGAAGCACAATTTTATGCACGGGCTGACAACCTCACCGCATGGTTATCAATCGCAGAAAAACGTTTAGGTAGCCTGTCACAAAGACTATCCGCCAGTGTTGGACAAGTTCGTATTAATACGACACTCACCGTTGATCCAAGCGATCACCAATCGAACGTGACGGACTTAACCAAATATCGCAAAACACCTTGGTTACAACTCGATGATGTTTTTTATGAATCTAGAGGTAGTGTTTGGGCATTAATCCATTTACTTAAAGCCACCGAAGTGGATTTTGCCGATGTCTTACAAGATAAAAATGCCTTGGTCAGCTTAAGACAAATCATTCGTGAACTCGAAGCCACTCAAAAAACCGTCTGGAGTCCAGTGATCTTAAATGGCAGTGGTTTTGGTGTGTTAGCTAACCACTCGCTTGTAATGGCGTCTTATGTTGCTCGAGCAAATGCCGCCATGATCGATTTACGCCGTCTATTGGAACAGGGTTAACAGTTCATCAATAGCTAACAAGGCATTGTTAATTTACTATCAAAAAATTTACATCTACCAATATATATAGTTACATATATTGAAATTTCACATCTCAACTGAAGATGACATCATGACAAAACTTCGCCATTTACTCGTTTTAAGCTTATTAATTGCATTACCGGTACAGGCGGAAACCCTACTCCGCTTATCCACCACCACCAGCACAGACAATACCGGTTTATTGAAAGAACTTAATACCGCATTCACAGAGGCAACGGATATTAAAGTTGCTGTTATCGCTGTGGGAACAGGACAAGCATTACAGCTTGGCGATAATGGCGACGTTGATGTTGCCCTTGTTCATGCCCCTAAAGCAGAACTTGAATATGTCGAAAAAGGCGCCTTTATTGACCGCCAATATGTCATGTACAACGACTTTGTATTAGTAGGTCCTGATGCCGATCCCGCAGGTGTTAAAACCGCCAAAACCATCAGCGAAGCCATGCAAAAAATTGCCAACAGCCAAATTCGCTTCGTGTCTCGTGGTGATGACTCTGGTACCCATAAAAAAGAAATGCAATTATGGGAAGCTGCAGGCATTAGTCCGTCAGGAAGCTGGTATGTCCCAGCAGGCCAAGGCATGGGCGCAGTGCTTAAGATCGCAGATGAAATGTCAGGTTATGCATTAACCGACCGTGGCACCAAAATCGCTTATGAAGACAAAATGCAGCTCAAACTCGTCTTTGAAGGCGGTGCGAGTCTGTCAAATCCATACCATATTATGGCTGTTAATCCCGAAAAGCATCCACATGCCAATGTGACCTTAGCCAAAGCTTATATGGATTTTATGACCAGTGAAGCTGGCAAGAAGTTAATCGATAACTTCACCGTTAACGGTCAGCAATTATTTTTCACCTCATTACCCCCTAAAGAATAATTTTAATTTGCTTGTTCCATCAAGGAACAAGTCTGCCTATCGAAATATACCAATATATACATCGAAACCTACTCGCAAAAATAAAATGATGACTAAAAAATTAAGCTACACCACTTTCATGTTGGCACTTGCTAGCAGTTCTTTTTCATATGCTGATACGACTTTTGAATTAGGTCGTATTGAGGTTAATGCCGAAAAACCTTTGCCAGCCTTAGGCTCATCCACTGTAGATGCTGAAACATTACGTGATGAAAATAGAGAAAACGTAACCGAAGCACTAGATCGCATACCCGGTATCACTGTCACAAATATCGGTGCGCGAAGTGAACAAATCGTGCAGTTACGGGGCTTTGACCTAAGACAAGTACCGGTCTTTGTGGATGGCATTCCCATCTATGTGCCCTATGATGGTTATGTTGATTTGGGACGCTTCACCACGTTCGACTTAGCTGGCATTGATGTTTCAAAAAGCTTTAGTTCTGTTTTATATGGCCCAAACGTGATGGGCGGTGCCATTAACCTAGTTAGCCGAAAACCCACGGAAAAACTCGAAGGTGAAATCGGTGCAGGTTATAACGTCGGTGATCGCAGTGGCAGTGAAGGCAAAAGAACTTGGCTCAACCTCGGCAGCAACCAAGGCCTTTGGTATGCGCAGTTTGGTGCAAGTTACCGCCAACAAGATAGTTTTTCGCTTTCTGATGACTTTGATCCGGTTGCATCACAAAACAATGGTTTACGAAATAATGCAGATCGCAAAGACACCAAAATCAATATCAAACTTGGACTGACACCCAACGCGACTGATGAATATGCAATTGGTTATGTCAAACAAGATGGTGAGAAAAATACGCCACCCTATGCTGGCGATAATCCAGACGTCCGAACACGCTATTGGCAATGGCCATATTGGGATAAAGAAAGCGTTTATTTATTAACAAATACTGCACTAAGCGATGATAGCTATATCAAAACCCGCTTTTACTACGACAGCTTTGATAACTTGTTGTCTAGCTTTGATGACGATACATACTCAAGTCAAACGCGCGGTTATGCCTTTGATAGTTTTTATGATGATGAAACCTATGGCGCCAGTGTTGAATATGGCAAAACTTTAGGACGACATGATGTCAAACTAGCTGCGCACTATAAGTTTGATGAACATAAAGAAAATGATCTTGATGAACCCGTCAGAACCTTTCAGGACATCACAACCTCGTTAGCCATCGAAGACACTATTCGTCTGACCGATAAACAATATCTTGTTGCTGGTATTAGCTACGATAAACGTCGCAGTGAACAAGCCGATGATATTGACACTGGGCAACCATTTGATACCAATGATGCGGATTCATGGAATCCTCAGATTGGTTACTTTGTAGAACTTGATGACAGTAATGAAGCCCGCTTAACTTTATCGAAGAAAACACGCTTCCCGACCATAAAAGATCGCTATTCATATCGATTTGGAAGCGCACTGCCGAACCCAGGTTTAGATGCAGAGCAGTCAAAAACCATCGAGGCCGGTTGGGTTCACCGTGTTGGCACTACAGCACGCTTTGACGTTGCCTTTTTTTACAGCGATATAAAAGATCTGATTCAAGAAGTCAGCATCACGCCTAACATATTCCAATTTCAAAACGTGGGTGAAGTTAGCGCTAGAGGTATTGAGCTTGGCAGTGACTTTTGGCTAGGTAAATGGGAGTTTGGCGGTAATTACACCTATTTAGACCGTGTAAATAAAAGCTCGGATCTCAAACTTACCGACGTGCCAAGTCATAAACTCTTTACCTACGCTACGTGGCATATTTCACAGCCATTGAGCATTTCAGCCACAGCGCAATATGAGAGTAAACGTTACACCACAACCGAAGGTGACAGAATCGCAGATGCATTTACCATCGCCGGTGTTCGTGCCAAATACCAATTTGATAAAGGCGTGACAGCAAGACTTGGTGTTGAAAACCTATTTGATAAAAATTACGAATATCAAGAAGGCTTTCCAGAAGCAGGTCGTACTTACTACGCTAACCTGAGCTACCAATTCTAATGACACAACTAAAACTACTTGGCGGTTTTATCTGCCTATTATTGATATCAGTGGTGGCTCAGGCCTCCACACTTAACGTGATAACGAGCTATCCGCAGCCCGTGGTGGCCGTCATCCAACAAGCCTTTGAAAAGTCGCATCCTGATATTTCATTAAACATCCTTTGGCGTCGACCTCATGATGCGTTAATGACCTTAACCAATCAGCCAGATGAGGCCGTGGATGTGATTTGGCTGCCTTCACCGAGAGTGTTTTACACCCTCAAAGATGATAATCAATTAACGCCGTTAAATATTGATGAAACAGGCCTTCCAAACGAGATTGGTAACGCTTCAATATCCGATGCAGATGGTTATTTTATGGCCACTGAGATCGCTGGATATGGCCTATTTTTCGAGCCTGAAACGCTGAGTAAAAATTCACTAGCTGTTCCGACTACTTGGCAAGATTTACAACACCCTCAATGGCAAAGTCATGTTGCTTTACCTATTCCCTCTGAGGTTAATTTTGCCCATATGCTGATCGATCAACTGTTGCAAACTGAGGGTTGGCAAATTGGTTGGCAGCAATGGCAACAAATTGCCGCCAATAGTCAGTTGATGGGTCGTGGCACGATGTTTACTACTGAAGCAGTATCGACAGGCGTCGCCAAAATCGCTTTTACAATGGATTTCTTTGCAGCAACGAGTATCGCTAATGGGGTTGAGGGTCGCTTTATCTATCCTGAAAAAACAGCATTTAATCCTGCCCATGTCGCTATTTTGTCGAGAACAAAACAAACTGAAGCCGCCAATACTTTTGCTGCATTTCTCGTATCTGAATCAGGCCAAAAAGCATTACTTCACCCAGATGTCCGTAAGTTGCCGATAAGACCAAGTGTTTATCAAGCAACCTCCACAATGCAAAATCCATTTAGCAGTGACCATCATGCAAATTATGATTATCCGCTTGGCTTTAGCAGACGTGAATTTAATGCGGTGGTGTTTGATGCTTCGATTACCGCGCACCATGACAAGCTCAAAAATGCTTGGCAGCAATGGTATGCATTACAAGCAATAGCCTCCTCCGAGGAATTGGCAGAAATTAAGAAAATGCTACTCAACTGGCCGGTTTCAGAACCTAAGCTTGATGATGAAATCGTTTTAGCTTGTGCTCAGCGTCATGATGACGATGTAAAACGCCAAAACTGCGAAGCGTATCAAGCAGAGATCAGCCAGATCTTTGAGCAGCAATATGACCAAGCGTTGGCTAAATTAGCGAAGCTTTCTCAAAAACAATGATTTGGAAAACATTTAGCTTGCTAATGTTGAGCTTCACATTAGTAAGCTTTAGTCATGCAGAAATAGCACTTGAGACATCTGCAACGCACCGTCGAGCATTAGCTCAACCAATGCCATTACTGACAGAGCAAAGCCAATTAATTGAGTTTGCCGCTGGTCGCAGCCTGTTTAATCAAATGTGGGTTATTGCGCCATCACAAGATGATGATATTGATGGCCTTGGCCCTCTCTACAACAGTATTTCTTGTTTAGCCTGCCATCCCGGCAATGGTCGTGGCAGCGCACCTAATGGTCCTGATGAGAAAATGCGCGCGATGTTAGTGAGGTTAAGCGCGCCTTCAGATAATCTGTTTTATGCTAAGCCGCATCCTGTTTATGGCGGTCAATTACAAGAGTTTGCTGTTCCAAATGTACCAGCAGAGGGACGCGCTGAAGTACATTATGAAAACGCCAATATCACCTTAAGTGATGGTGAAATCGTCAGCTTACGTAAGCCAATGATTAAACTTGTCGAGCCAGGCTATGGCGAGTTTGGTGACATATTAACCTCAGCACGGATTGGACCTGCCCTTGTTGGTATGGGACTCATTGAGGCGATTGATGAACAAGCCATTCTTGAATGGCATGATCCTGATGATGCCAACAATGATGGTATTTCTGGCCGAGCTAATTGGTTAACTAATGAGGCAACACATCAACCGCAAATTGGACGCTTTGGTTACAAAGCAAATATTGCGTCATTAGCCGAACAAACAGCCAGTGCGTTTCAAGAAGACTTAGGTTTAACCTCAGCGATATTTCCAGTCGAAAATTGCAGTTCGCAACAAACAGATTGCCAGCAAGCTGAGTCAGGCGGCGCGCCAGAATTAGCTGAAAAGCAACTTGATGCGGTTAATTTTTATCTACAGTTTTTAGCCATTCCAAGTCAGCGAGATCCAGCGCACCCTACTGTCATTAAAGGCAAAACGATCTTTTCTGAAGCTGGCTGTGCGGCTTGTCATCGCCCACAAATTAAAACATCCGCTCATGCAAAACCGGCAGCTTTTGCTAATCGTTTACTTTCACCCTACAGCGATTTTTTATTGCACGATATGGGTGAACAACTTGCAGATCATCGTCCAGATAATGGTGCAACCGGCACAGAGTGGCGAACAGCACCATTATGGGGGATTGGCCTTGCTGATACCGTTGGGGATGAAGTCGGATATTTGCATGATGGACGTGCCAGAAATTTGCTCGAAGCGATTTTATGGCATGGCGGTGAAGCCCAAAAAAGTCGAGATGCGGTGATTAATATGCCTAAGCAACATCGTGATGCATTAATCACGTTTCTAAAATCACTATAGCGTAAACTAAATGATGAGACCGTTTATCAAGTTAAGAAAGATCGTCTACAGCTTAGGCCTACTCATCATGATTTCAGCCAATACCGTCAGCGCGAATGAATTTACTGTGTTCGCTGCGGGTAGTTTAAAAACTGTTTTAAATGAATTAATTGCTGAGTTTCAACAGCAACATGATGTGACAATTCACACCCGCTTTGGTCCTAGTGGTTTGTTACGCGAAGCGATTGAATCTGGTGATGATGCTGATATTTTTATCTCAGCCAACCTAACTCATCCTCAAAAACTAGCAACCATGAGATGGGGGCAACATGTCACCTCATTTACTCAAAATCAATTATGTGCCATTGCCCAAGCAGACACCGTTATCAGCAAGCGTAATTTTTTAACGGCACTGTTAGATGACGACACCCGCATTGGCACCTCAACACCAGAATATGATCCCAGTGGTGACTACGCTTGGAAATTATTTCAACGTGCAGATCATTTGTTACCAGGAAGTTTTCAGGTATTGAGTCAAAAAGCCAACATGCTTACTGGCGCACCGAACAGTCCTGAAATACCCGCTGGTGAAAATGCCTACGGCTGGTTATTAAACCAAGACAAAGTTGATATTTTTCTCACCTATTGCACCAACGGTATTTTGGCTCAGCGAACATTTCCCGATTTAAAAGTAGTACTTCCCCCTCCCTCACTAGCTGTTGGCGCAAGTTATGGGTTTATTGTGCGTTTTGACGCACCAACAATAACCGAGACTTTCGCTACTTACCTTAATAGCGAATCCGCACAACATCGTTTAAAAAAATTCGGTTTTTACCACCCCTAATTCTTTTTTCATCATATTGTCATCAGCAACAGTTATTTATGTAGTTTTATGCGCATAAATATGTATAAACAAACATATATAAAGATATAAATACCCATATAAAATAACCACTTACCATTAAATATATGATTTAATATGCCAATGGAATTTCATATTGATTTTAACTGGCAAATTCAAAGTAACAACGAAAACTGGCCAGTCGATCCCCTCTTATTAAATCTGCTATCAGCCATTGATAAACATGGCTCTCTGCAAAGTGCTGCCCGCGATAACGATGTCTCCTACCGACATGCTTGGGGTTTAATGGAAAAATGGCGAGAGCGATTCCAATTACCTTTGATCGAAAAACATCGCGGCAGAGGAACACGCCTTGCACCTGCTGGTCAGCATCTCTTGCAAGCTCATCAACACTTGCAGGCAAGACTACTGCCACAATTAAGTAATCAGGCAACACAGTTAAGACAACAAATTCAGCAACTTCGAACCGCACAAACGCCAGCGAGACTCAAAGTTTTCGCTAGTCATGGTTTAGCCGTGAGTGCTTTGAGAGATGAGTTAAATCAGCAACAAATAGCCGTTGATCTACACTTTCATGGCAGTTTGGAAAGCTTATTGGCACTCCAGCAACAACAATGTGATATCGCTGGATTTCACATTCCAACCGGCCCTCTCGGTAAACAATTAGCGCCGGATTATCTGTCATTGATAGATCCAGAAACGACACAACTTTGTTATCTCGTAAAACGGCAACAAGGGATCATGATTGCCAATGGTAATCCGCTCTACATTCAAAAAATGACTGATTTAACACGCCCCGACGTGCGTTTTATAAACCGTCAACGTGGCTCTGGAACTCGGCTACTGCTTGATCAGATGCTGCTTTCAGAGCAATTAAACGGCTCTGATATTCAAGGCTATAACCAAGAAGAGTTTACCCATATGGCGGTGGCGGCAATGGTTGCTAGTGGTGTAGCGGATTGTGGTTTTGGGATTGCGGCAGTAGCGGCTAAATTTAATCTCGATTTTCTGCCACTTTGTGAAGAGCATTATTGTTTGGCAATTCCGAAAAGTTACCTTGAGGATCCTCGGATCCAGTCAATTTTAGCATTTCTCAAATCAGATGATTGGCATACATCACAGGCCGATGTACCGGGCTATGATGTAAGCCAATCAGGTCAATTCGTATCATTTGCAGATACTTTTGAAGGTCGCTAAAACGCCCACTGGCTGCGCATCAAAAATATCCGTGGTGTTTGTCCATCATTAGGCCCACCATTGACATCCAGTACGTTGATGTAATTTGCTGAAAACCTTAGCATTGGTACCGGATACCAATTCACACCAAAAGTCATACTTTGGATCTCACCACCAAAGATATCTCTATCGGTCAAATCAAGACTGCTATATCGGACCGCTAACTCCCATGCACCCAATCCACCATCATCAAAATGTTTGGTCGGCACTGGACTATCAAAGTCACCATTATCGTAATTCAGCGAATCATCGGTTAGGAAGAAGCCACTTTGTACATGCCAACCTGCAAAGGTCACGTCAGGTTGATCGACTCTCGTGACATTTGTCTGCATATACTCGGCTTGTGCAGACCAGCGCCCACGCACTGCCGCCCACTCAACACCGGTTCGTGTAAAGGTTTCAGCATTTGGAATAATGCCAGTATCTACGATATTAAAACTGGTCACCCTAGCTTCAGGACGCTCACGAAAACGTAGCGTCGCATCATCGTTTAATTCACGATAAAACGATGCCAAACCAAAATGTAGTAAACGTCTATCAGCATTGATAGGTGCCAGCGTTAAACGGCCACCATAGCCCCAACCTTCACCATTGGCATCAGATTGCTCATTCTCATCATCACCAAATACGCCGGCAGCAAAACTCCAATGTTGACGCTTGGTATCGCCCATAAAGCCGATATAACGATCACCACCAAATGCACCGAGTAAACTACGTTCTATTAACTGAGAGTCGCTTGAACTAGAGCGGTATTGCAGCCCTAATGGGATCTCCATCAAACCGACACGAAACCGTGCTTTATCCCAGCCTAAATAAGAAACATAAGAATCTCGGATCTTGCCACCATCCGCAAAGTCATAATCAAGCTGAAAGCCCCAATCACGATAAATACGGCCTGTCCATGCAAGTCGCGCGCGACGAATTCTGGCACCATCATCGATATCAGGGTTGCCCGTATAGTTGGCCATATCGACCATCAAACGACCTCGAAGACGGGTTTCAAACATACCATCACGACTTTTTACCTGAATACCGCCTCGTGTTGTGACCTCTACGCCCCGCTCAGCTTGTTGTTTTACTTCGGCTAATGTTTGCTGGTCTGTTGCAGCTTGCTGTTTAAGCTGCGCCAGTTCTGCCTGACTATCGGCTGCTTGTTGTCTGACTTCAGACAATTCCGCTTTTAATGATTCGACTTCAGCAGTTTGCTGTTGCTTAGTTTGATTAAGTTCAGACAGTAATTTTTGGTACTGCTCATCACTGACCATGCCATTTTCATAGAGCATGTCCACCAGCAGTTTTAACTCTGATGCTGAAGCAGGCAAACTCGCCATGCCGATCAATATCACCATCGCCAGTCTTTTTAGTGCACTCATAATCTTCCCTGGTTCTTATAGGAATTTTTCCTATGCGTAGGGTAATGAATGCAGCCTTAATTAAAACTGAAATTTTTGAATTGTTAAATTTAGGAGGGGTGGCGCTGCCAAAGGCCTGATTTACCACCGGCCTTTTCGTGCAATTGAATATCTGTCATGACCATGCCTCGATCGACCGCTTTACACATATCGTAAATCGTCAATAAACTCACTTGTACTGCAGTCAAGGCTTCCATCTCAACCCCCGTTTGCCCAGCCGTTGCCACGGTTGCCAGACATTTCACAGCATGATTTTGCGCATCAATCTCAAAGTCGACACTGACTTTAGTTAATGCCAATGGATGACATAACGGAATTAAATCACTGGTCTTTTTCGCAGCCATGATGCCTGCAATTCGAGCGATACCCAACACATCACCTTTCTTATGATTGCCTTGGGTAATTAATGCTAAGGTGTCGGGTAACATCTTAATTTGCCCCGTAGCTATTGCTCGGCGCTGAGTAATATCCTTTGCGCCAACATCAACCATATGAGCTTCACCGGCTTGATTAAAATGCGTTAATTCCGACATAGTCAGTGTTATCCTTTAACTTTCAGTAACCGCAACAATAAACCGATGTCTATTCAAGTCAAATTTTTTGCCAGTTTACGCGAACAACTTAACCTTGCTGAAACAGAAGTCTCAGACGTCACAACTGTGGCCGAAGTATGGCAAAAAGCAACGTCGGGAGAAGCCTTACCAGAGCGAATACTGGTTGCGGTCAACCTCGACTACGCTACCTTAGATACGAGTGTTTCAGACGGTGACGAAGTTGCCTTTTTTCCACCGGTGACCGGAGGATAATATGGCCACGCAAATATTGGATTGCGATTTTCTGCCTTATCAATGGTTAACCGAATTTAATCAGCGTTTACCTGTCGGGCAGTGTGGTGCCTCAGCCAGTTTTATCGGCACCATGCGCGATATGAATGACAATGAAAACGTCAGTCATATGACGCTAGAACATTACCCCGCAATGACTGAGAAGTATCTTCAAGATCTCGAAAAACGAGCTTGTGAACGTTGGCCGCTAGCATCTTGTCTGATTGTCCATCGCGTCGGTGACATTCAGCCTGGTGATGCCATTGTACTAATAGGCTGCTGGTCAGCACATCGCAGAGCGGCATTAGATGCCTGTGACTGGCTGATTGAGGAATTAAAATTTAACGCCCCATTCTGGAAAAAAGAACAACGTCAGGATGGCAGTCGCTGGGTCAGTGAAAATACGGACGGAAATGAATAAAAGGAGCAAATCATGATCACCGCCTTATATGCCGGATTATGTGCTTTATTAATCGTTAAACTGTCATTAAGTGTTATTGCGTTACGACGCAAACACAAAGTCCCCCTTGGTGATGGCAATGTGCCAGAGCTGCAAACTGCGATTCGTCTTCAAGCGAATGCCACCGAATATATTCCTATTGCCCTTATTCTCATTTTGCTTCTGGAGATGATGAATATCTCAGTCTGGCTCATTCACCTTGTCGGTATCATTCTTATTATTGGCCGCGTTTTACATGTGATGGGTCTAAAAAATAATGACCTCAGCAAACGTGTACTGGGCATGAAAGTCACCTTGTTCCTTATTATCGCGCTTGCAGTGTTAAATATTGCTTACCTAGCAATGGGTTACTTTAGCGTCTGGTCCAACGTTTAATTCTCCCCCCCCCCCCCCTCTCGGACACGATTAGGTTAGCGAGCGACGGTATACTCAAATCACTCCCTTATGACGTAAATATCATATTTTTCGCACAGATTGACTGTGTTAGCTTTTGCTATCAATTACTTAAACTGAAACATATGCAGTTAAATGCATATTGAGTAACAGAATGGCAAAACCAACTCGCCACGAAAATATGGCTGATAACTCAGTAATGCGAAATTTACCCGCTGTCAGTGTTAACAAGATCGTTAACGCTCGCCACAACGATAAGCCCTTTGTCGAAGTTATGACTGATGACATTGCCACCGAAATACCGGTTGCACTGGTCTATAACTGTGTCTCTCATGCAGTCATGATGGCATCACCATCCGACCTTGAAGACTTTGCTTATGGTTTTAGCTTAAGTGAAGAAATCGTTAAAAACGTTGATGAGATAGAGTCAGTCCATGTCTTACAAAATGAGCAAGGCATCACCTTACGTGTTCGCATCCATGAAGAACGCTTTGCTGAATTAAAGCAACGCCGAAACTTGGTTGGCCGAACAGGCTGTGGTCTGTGTGGAACAGAAACCCTAAAGCAAGCCATTCGTCCAGTACCTCAAGTCATAGCACCCGACTTATCGGCAGAAGTCATCGAGCACGCCTTATCAGCATTGCGAAGCCAACAGCCAATCAACGCATTAACTGGTGCCACTCATGCAGCCGCATGGTGTGATTTGTCTGGTCAAATATTGGTTTGCCGTGAAGATGTTGGGCGTCACAACGCACTCGATAAACTGATTGGTCACCTGCAACGCCAGCAGGTCGATGTTAGCCAAGGTTTTGTTTTAGTGAGTAGTCGCGCTAGCTATGAAATGGTGCAAAAAACCTGTCAGGCGGGTATCGGAGCCTTGGTCGCTATTTCAGCACCAACCTCGCTTGCCATTGATATGGCACAACAAGCAGATTTATTACTGGTAGGATTTGCCCGAAATCAAAGGCACATTATTTATCATCAACCGCTTACTGCAGCAGAACGTTTGCAGCAGGCTATTTAGTCAGAGTTTATGTCCACATCTGATATCGATACATCAGCATCATAGATCTAACGAAGCCCAAATCTCGTCAATTCGCTCAACCACAGCAGGATCTTTTTCGATAGGTCGGCCCCATTCTCTATCCGTCTCACCGGGTAGTTTATTCGTGGCATCCATACCCATTTTGGATCCTAAACCAGAGACTGGTGAAGCAAAGTCCAAATAATCAATTGGGGTATTTTCAACCAGTACGGTATCGCGCGCTGGATCCATTCGGGTAGTGATCGCCCAAATCACATCCTGCCAATCACGTACGTTGACATCATCATCAACGACTATGACAAACTTGGTGTACATAAACTGACGTAGAAATGACCAGACGCCCATCATGACGCGCTTGGCGTGTCCGGCATATTGTTTCTTCATACTGACGACCGCCATTCGATATGAGCAACCTTCTGGAGGCAAGTAAAAATCAGTAATTTCCGGAAACTGTTTTTGCAAAATCGGCACAAACACTTCGTTTAAGGCGACACCTAATACGGCTGGCTCATCTGGTGGGCGGCCCGTGTATGTGCTGTGATAGATGGGCTGTTTTCGTTGGGTAATTCGCTCAACGGTAAATACCGGAAAAATATCGACTTCGTTGTAATAACCAGTATGGTCACCATACGGCCCTTCAGGTGCCATATCATCAGGATGAATCACACCTTCGAGAATAATTTCCGCATTGGCTGGCACTTGTAAATCATTGCCAATACAACTGACTAACTCGGTTTTACTACCACGCAGTAAACCGGCAAACGCATACTCGGATAAAGTATCAGGCACCGGAGTCACAGCGCCCAAAATCGTTGCAGGGTCACAACCTAACACCACGGCGACAGGAAAAGGTTCCCCCGGATGCGTTTGCTGCCATTCTTTAAAATCTAACGCACCACCGCGGTGAGATAACCAACGCATGATGACGCGATTTTTGCCGATGACCTGTTGACGATAAATACCCAAATTCTGGCGAGTCTTATGTGGCCCCCTTGTGACTACTAATCCCCAAGTAATTAATGGTGCGGCATCTTCTGGCCAACAATGCTGAATGGGGTATTGGCTAAGATCGACATCATCACCTTCAATAATGGTTTCCTGACAGGCCGCTTTTTTAACGACTTTCGGCCCCATATTCATGACTTGGCGAAAAATCGGTAATTTTTCCCAAGCATCTTTCATACCTTTAGGTGGCTCTGGTTCTTTCAAAAAGGCCAGTAATTTTCCAACTTCACGTAAGGCTTCTACCGAGTCCTCCCCCATACCCATTGCCACACGTTTTGGTGTGCCAAATAAATTAGCAAGAACGGGGACATTACTACCTTTCGGATTTTCAAACAAAATCGCCGGACCACCTGCACGTAACACTCTGTCACAGATCTCTGTCATTTCCAGATAAGGATCAATTTCAGCCGTGATGCGTTTCAGCTCACCTTGTTTTTCTAGACCACTGATAAAGTCACGTAAATCGGTATATTTCATGCCATCTCAAGTTTTTCTATTCGTGATACGTAGCTTAACAGTTTGCCATCAACAATCGATAACCTAGATGCCGTTATTAAATTAAATTTTGGCTTTAAGGATTTTTAAGGGCAATAAATCGTCCGAAGCTAAGTACAACCTTTTTTAAAAACCAAAAGCGATAGCAAATGTTAAAAATTTTCTTCACTGGACTCGCCCTATTCTTTTCCACTTTAAGCTTTGCAGATGACCACAATAGTCCCGTTGGTATATGGCAATTAGTCTCTTATGAAGTTGAGTCACAAGAAACTGGCGATATTTTCACACCGATGGGCAAAAATCCGACGGGTTACGTCATTCTTACCGCCGATAATCGTATTTCGTTTGTACTGACTGCTGATAACCGCAAACCAGCAAAATCTATTGAAGATAAAGCAAAACTATTAGATACCTTGATTGCCTACTCAGGCACCTATCGCATCGAAAATAACCAATTTATTACCAGCGTTGAAGTTGCTTGGAACCCAGCCTGGGTTGGCACAGAGCAAGCACGAAACTTTCAATTAGAGGGTGACACGCTTCGGATATTAACGCCATGGCGCATGATGCCGAATTGGCCTGATGCGATGACACGTAGCATCGTGACCTTTCAAGCGGTTAAAGATTAACCTCTTGCATTTAAAACTTACGCCGCCATATTGATGATTTAGTACAATGAAAACAATCTATTAACTCATCATGAGGAGATGGTTATGGCTGGAGGATGGTCCCGTGATGGTGCGGTGCAAGATCAAATCGATGCCAGTGTTGAAGATGCGATAAGTCAGGCACGTTCACAATTGCCCAAAGGTGAAAGTCTCAGCCATTGTGAAGAATGTGATAAACCAATTCCCGAAGCGCGTCGTCAGGCAATTCCTGGTGTTCGTCTTTGCGTGAAATGTCAGGAAATTGTCGATAAAGAAAATAAAGCGGCAGGCCTGTTTAATCGCCGTGGCAGTAAAGATAGTCAGCTTCGCTAGTCAATTGACAAAATCTTCATATCGGCACGATTAATCTCACGTGGGTGACTAGTAACATCTGAGCGAACCCGTTACAGTTCACCAGGACCAACAACATCCAAGTTGGCCGGCCAAAGCCCGATTGAAAGAGAGAAATATAATGAAAAAATTACTCATGACCCTGCCATTGGTATTAATGACATCAACCGTTATGGCAATCAGCGCTGAAGATGAAAAAAACTATACGCAAAACTATCAAGCGCAATTAAAACCACTGGTGGTAAAACAACTAAGTGCTGATCGTCCAGAAATGACAGCAGCCGCAGTAGAAATGGAAGCAAACGCATACGTCGCCAAGATGGCAAGCTGCCAATTAAAAGGTTTAAAGCTGTTTCCTGAAAACTACCAAGAAAAAGCCATTTTGCCTGTCGCCCAAGGCGCTGACTTAAGTGCGACCACACAAGCTTTAAATGCTGAAATGATTAAAGACATTGAAGCCGGTACGATCTCTAAAGACGCTGCTACCTTGCTAATTCAAAATGCACAGGAAACCGTGCAAATTTGTTTGAATAACAAAGGTTAATGCTGATTTCAAAAGCAAAAAAAGGGCCTTTCGGCCCTTTTTTATGCGGCAATGCCTGAATGCCTCAACAAGGCATCAATTTGCGGCTCACGACCTCGAAACTCAATAAACAACTCCATCGGCTCACGGCTACCGCCCTGTTCCAAAATAGCTTGTAAAAAGTCCAAACCCGTTTGGCGATCAAAAATGCCATTTTCTTCAAATTTCGAAAAAGCATCGGCTGATAGCACTTCCGCCCATTTATAACTGTAATAACCTGCAGCATAACCGCCAGCAAAAATATGCGAAAAACTATGCGCAAAGCGATTAAATTTAGGCGGTTTTACAACCGCAACTTCGTCACGAACTTGCGCCAAAATTTTATCGACTTGATTCGATTCATTTGGATCAAATTCCAAATGTAAGCGGAAGTCGAACAATGAAAATTCAAGCTGACGTAACATCATCATGGCTGACTGGAAGTTACGCGCAGCAATCATTTTTTCAAATAAATCATCCGGCAGTTTGTCGCCAGTTTGATAATGACCAGAAATCAAATCCAGCGCTTCACGCTCCCAACACCAGTTTTCCATAAACTGACTTGGCAATTCGACGGCATCCCATGCAACGCCATTAATACCAGATACGCCAGCAGCTTCAATCTTGGTCAACATATGATGTAAACCATGACCAAACTCATGGAACAAGGTGGTGACTTCATCATGGGTAAATAAAGCAGGTTTATCACCAACAGGTTCAGAAAAATTACAGGTCAAAAATGCCACAGGGATCTGGATGCCATTTTTGGTTTTACGACGAACTTTGCATTCATCCATCCATGCTCCGCCCCGTTTATGCTGACGGGCATACATATCTAAATAGAATTGCGCTCTGACATTGCCGTCATCACCGACGATCTCAAAAAATCTAACATCAGGATGCCAAACATCAACATCGGTATTTTCACGAATATCTAGGCCATAAAGACGATTGACCACCGCAAATAAACCGTCAACAACACGGTTTTGTGGGAAGTACGGCTTTAACTCTTCTTGTGAAATCGCATAACGTTGTTGGCGAAGTTTCTCTGCAAAATAGGTAATATCCCAAGCTTCCAGCGTTTCCAATCCAGATTCTTGCTTGGCAAATTCACGTAACTCTGCAAACTCTTGTTCAGCAATAGGCTTACTCCGGGTAGCTAAATCACCCAAGAAATCCAGAACTTGTTGTGGGCTTTGCGCCATTTTTGTCGCCAGTGAGCGTTCAGCATGATTGGTAAAGCCAAGTAACTGTGCTAAGTCATGTCGTAACTGCAAAATATCTTGCATGACTTCAGTGTTATCCCATTGACCAGCATTGGGGCCTTGATCTGAGGCTTTGGTAGCAAACGCCGTGTATATCTCTTCTCGAAATTCACGATTATCGGCGTAACTCATAACTGGCATATAAGATGGAAAATCCAGGGTAAATAACCAACCATCGAGGTTTTCACGCTTTGCCATTTGCTCAGCCATAGCGATAGTCGACGGCGGTAATCCTGCGAGCAATGACTCATCCGTAATATGTTTTTTCCAGGCGTGTGTTGCATCCAACAAATTTTCTTCGAACTTCGCACAACGCTCAGTCATTTGCTGTGAAAGCTGTTTAAAACGATCACGATCTTGCTGATTTAATTCGACGCCAGATAATCGAAAATCACGAACCGCGTTATCAACAACTTTTTTCTGCGCAGTATTTAATTGGTTGTATTCATCACTTTGCTGCAAAGTTTTATAGGCTTGGTACAAATCTTCGTTTTGTCCCAGCTCCGTGCCAAAATCACTTAATTTTGGTAAACAAGCATTGTAAGCCTGACGTAATTCATCAGAATTCATCACCGAGTTTAAATGGCTGACTGGGGACCATACTTTGTCGATCATGACATCCAGCTCTTCCATTGGCTCAACCAGACTTTCCCATGTTGGTTGCTGTAAATCAGCCAAGGTATCTTTCACCATTTGACGCGCTTGATTCAGCACATGATCGACCGCAGGCTCAACGTGTTCAGCCTTTATCTTAGAAAAAGGCGGTAAAAATTCGTGTTCTAGTAATGGGTTACTCATAGCCATCCAGTTCCTATGTTTTCGTCATATTGACGGCGATTACACTTGTTTGCGTCATATTTCTGCAATCAAAAGGTCACATCGCTGCAATAGTCTTTCGTTAGTGTGCGCTCAAGTTAAAGATAAGGGCGCATTATGCAAACACAAGTCAGTCCTAAACAAAAACTCAAAGTTCGTAGTGTATGGATTTCTGACATCCATTTGGGCTTTCGCGGCTGTAGTGCCGAGTTACTTCTGGACTTCTTGCATCATACCGAATGCGAATACTTATATCTGGTCGGTGACATTATTGACGTTTGGGAAATGAAAAAACGTATGTTCTGGCCACAAGAACACAATAATGTGATTCGCACCCTTCTCGGTAAAGCCAAACACAATACCAAAGTGGTTTATATACCAGGCAATCATGACGAAGTATTCCGTGATTACGATGGCATGGTGTTTGGTAACGTTGAAATCAAACACGAGGCAGTGCACACCACTGCAGAAGGCAAGAAGCTGCTCATTTTGCATGGTGATGAATTTGATAGCGTGGTCAAAATCTCGCCGATGTTGGCCAAAATAGGCAGTCGTTTGTATGAGTTCTTACTCAGAGCAAATCGCTATGTCAATTTAGTGCGTCGCAAAATGGGCTTTTCATACTGGTCATTGGCTGCATTTTTGAAGCATAAAGTTAAAAATGCTGTGCAATACATCAGTAACTTTGAAGAAGCCGTAGCACATGAAGCTGCACGTCAGGGCGTAGATGGTGTGGTTTGTGGTCATATTCACCGCGCTGAAATCAGTGAATTACATGGCATTGACTATTACAACTGCGGTGACTGGGTAGAAAGTTGTACTGCACTGGTAGAACACCCTAATGGTCAAATGGAAATTCTGACTTGGACAGAGTTAATGACTGAATCCAAGGCTATCGCACAGGCTGCCTAAATGAAAATCATCATTGTGACCGATGCTTGGGAACCGCAGGTTAACGGCGTGGTTCGCACGCTGGGTATCACAAGGAATTATCTGGAAAGTTTTGGTCATGAGGTAAAACTCATTACGCCACAGCTTTTCAAAACCGTTCCCTGCCCCTCCTACCCAAGTATTCGACTCGCTTTGTTTCCATATCGCCGCGTCGCCAAACTCCTCAAAGAGTTTGATGCCAATGCCGTACATATCGCAACAGAAGGCCCATTAGGTCAGGCCGCTCGCCGCTGGTGTTTACGTCACAATGTTCGTTTTACCACGTCTTATCACACCCAGTTTCCAGAATATTTGCGGTTACGTGCACCAATTCCACTCAGTTGGAGCTACGCTTTTTTTCGTCGTTTCCATAAGCCTGCCGTTCGAACGTTGGTACCAACAGCTTCACAAAAACAACGGTTAGTTGAGCGAGGCTTTGAGGGCATAGCGGTTTGGGGACGTGGCGTTGATACCGAAATTTTTAAGGCTGACAATCCCATTAAGTTGGATTTACCAAGACCTATTTACGTCAATATGGGAAGGGTTGCGGTTGAGAAAAATATTGAAGCTTTCCTCAATCTCGATTTGCCAGGTAGCAAGCTAGTGATTGGTGATGGCCCTGATTTAGCAATGCTTCAAAAGCGTTATCCCAATGTCACTTTTGCTGGTGCTAAGTTTGGTGATGAACTTGCTAGTTGGTTAGCGGCTTGCGATGTGTTTGTATTCCCAAGCAAAACTGATACCTTTGGCTTAGTCATTCTTGAAGCCATGGCTTGTGGTCTGCCAGTTGCAGCTTATCCCGTAACAGGGCCAATGGATATTATCGAAAACGGCAGTACCGGCATCACCCATGACAATTTACAAGTTGCAGCCTTAGAAGCTAGCAAGTTAAACCCTGCTGATTGTATCCATTACGCCAAGCTTAATAGTTGGACAGCCTGTAGTCGTGTTTTTGAGTCGATGATGTTTGATAATGCCCCGCAAACAACCGGTTTGATGACTGCTGACGTCGCAGGCTAAACACGGCTACGTTGTTTCCACACAACAACCTGCCATTCCTGATGGCATCAAAACAACAGAATTACTTGATCACGTCTAAGTTTGCGTGAGATTATTTATTCTATTGTGCAATTTTCAGGGAATGGCTCGATGAACTATTTTAATTCTGCTCGTGCATTGGCAATGGTTGCCGTGCTCGCTCTAATGAGTGGCTGTGCTTCCACTTATGATAATCCTCAAGATCCTTATGAGGGCTATAACCGAGCCATGTACAAGTTTAATGACACGCTGGATAAAGCGGTTCTTAAACCCGTTGCTAAAGGTTATGACACAGTTGTACCAGAACCTATCAGCTGGGGTATCAGTAATTTCTTCAGCAACCTGAATGAAATTACGGTCATCATCAACGGCTTGTTACAAGGCAAGTTTGAACAAGCAGCACATGACACTGGTCGTTTTGCTTTGAACACCACTGTCGGTGTGTTCGGTATTTTTGATGTTGCTGGTCATGCTGGTTACGCCAAGAATAACGAAGACTTTGGTCAAACACTCGGCGTTTGGGGGGCTGAACCAGGTGCCTATGTCGTATTACCTTTCTTTGGCCCTAGCACTGTTCGCGACACCTTTGGTTTAGTGGGCGATATCCTGACTGATCCTGTCACGTACGTTAACCACGATGAAACGCAAATTGCCCTAGCTGCAACACGTGTTATCGATACCCGTGCAAGCCTGCTAAAAGCCAGTAAAGTTGTCTCTGAAGCGAGTGATGACGAATATGCTTATATTCGTGATGCTTACCTACAAAGACGTCAATATTTGGTTTACGACGGTAACCCACCTAATGATGGCGATGAAGACTTCGATTTATTCGATGATATGTAAATAACATCGCATGACAAAAAAACCGGACACTGTCCGGTTTTTTTTACATCTAACTTAGGATTATTGCTGTTTCATGGTCGATAACTCGACTCGCTCAGGTATACTGCCTGTTTTGCAACTTAAGCTGGCATTTATAAAAGAATGACCTTGGAAGCTGACAAGTTAATTTCTCTCGCAACAGCCGTCATTGATACTGAAATCAATGCCGTTAATGCACTGCGAGACCGCATCGACGCCACATTTGTCAAAGCCTGCGAATACCTACTCGCTTGTGAAGGACGCATCGTTGTTATCGGTATGGGGAAGTCTGGCCATATCGGCGGTAAATTAGCTGCCACATTGGCAAGCACCGGGAGCCCTGCTTTTTTTGTTCACCCAGGTGAAGCAAGCCATGGTGATCTTGGCATGATCACAAGCAATGACGTGGTTATTGCCCTATCCAATTCTGGCGAAACCAGCGAAATCCTCACTATCCTGCCACTGATTAAACGACTGGGTGTGCCATTGATTGCCTTAACTGGTCGCCCACATTCCACGCTAGCCGAATGTGCGAGTGCGCATATTGATGTCAGTGTCGAAAAAGAAGCTTGTCCGCTTGGTTTAGCACCGACTTCTAGTACAACAGCTACGTTGGTTATGGGTGATGCTTTAGCTATTGCCTTGCTTGAGGCAAAAGGTTTTACAGCGGAAGATTTTGCTTTGTCACATCCGGGTGGCAACCTTGGTCGTCGCTTGTTATTGCATGTTCGAGACATCATGCATAAAGATGCCGCGATTCCCAAAATTCATGAGAGTGCTTTGCTCGGCGATGCTTTAATTGAAATGAGCAACAAGAGTTTGGGTATGACAGCCGTCGTTAATGATTCCGACCAACTCACCGGCATCTTTACAGATGGTGATTTACGTCGCGTTTTGTCGCAAACCGTTGATATTCGCACAGCCAAGCTCAGTGAGCATATGACGAAAAACTGTAAAACAGGTCAGCCTGATATGTTGGCAGCCGAAGCGCTTGCCTTGATGGAAAAACACAAAATCAATGGTCTGCTTATTATTAACTCAGAACAACAATTAGTTGGCGCACTCAACATGCATGATCTGCTACGCGCCGGTGTTGTTTAATTCAGGAAATTACATGCAAGACATTCACGCCCGCGCCAAACAAATTAAACTGCTCATTTTTGATGTCGATGGTGTACTCACTGATGGTCGCATTATCATTGGTGATGATGGTCAGGAATATAAAGCCTTTCATTCTCGTGATGGCCATGGCATGAAGTTATTGCAATATACCGGTGTTGAAATCGCTATCATCACGGGACGCACATCAAAAACGGTTGAGCACCGCATGAACGGTCTCAGCATCAATCATGTCTATCAAGGTCAACGAGTGAAGTTACCAGCTTTTGAAGATCTGATTGCCAAATTGAATCTCACTCCAGAACAATGCGCTTATGTTGGCGATGACTGGGTAGATTTAGCCATCATGAGTCGTGTCGGTTTAGCCATCGCAGTTCAAGATGCTGATGCACGCGTTAAACAACATGCACATTGGATGACCCCATCAGGCGGTGGTCAAGGCGCAGCTCGCGAAGTTTGCGAACTGATTATGGAAGCACAAGGAAGCTTACAGGATCAATTTGAACGCCATTTTTAATTTGTCATGGCCAATGCGACTACTGCTCATTGCAGTGGTTTTGCTAACTTTTTGGCTTTTTTTTACTGACGATAGCCCGACCTCAAAGAATGCAGGCGACCCGCTGGTTGCTCGTACCAGTGACTATGCTATGACGGACTTCACTATGACGGTGATGGATCTTAATGGTCAGCCCCAACGTGTGATTGAAGGCCGTGAAGCTGCTCATTTTCCTGAGGGTGATAGAACAGAGATTATTGATCCTATTGTCCTGCATATTGTGATGGATGATGATGACTGGATATTACAGTCAGACCGTGCCGATACATCGGGTAAAGGTGAAAACATTGTGCTAACTGGCAATGTTATTATTACCAATAAAGATGAGCCAGAAATTCAATTGCTGACCGAGTTGTTACATCTGGATACAATTAACAACACGGCATATACCGATGAACCGGTTTTAATGCGTTCGCCCAATGGTGATACCCACTCTGTCGGGCTTCATGCGGCATTAAAAGAACAAACAATAAACCTACACTCTAGGGTACGAGGACAATACAATGCGCCTGCTGCAAACTAGTCTGCTGTTATTTTGGTTACCGATTTCGGCTTGGGCGCTTCCAAGTGATCGCGAGAAACCTATCAATATTGAAGCAGATCACGCACAAATGGATGATGCGTCAGGTGTCGCACAGTACAAAGGTGATGCCATTCTGACGCAAGGTACATTGCGTATCGAAGGTGACATTATCACTTTCTACTACGATGAAAATAAAGAACTCAAAAAAGCTGTTGCGGAAGGTAAGTTAGCAACCTACAAACAAGTTCATAAACCCGGTGAAGAACCTGTCCGTGCCCGTGCATTAAGAATGGATTACTACGCTGGTGATGAAAAGATTTACCTTATCGGCCAAGGTTATGTCTGGCAAAATGGCGATGAGTTTAAAGGTAATCGCATCGAATACGATATTGCTAAAAATGTTGTATTTGCCAATTCAGCACCTGTTGAAGTAGATGGTCAAAAACAAACTAGTGGCCGTGTGCATGTAACAATTCAGCCACCGGGTCAACGCGAAAAACAACCAGCACCAGCAAACAACCCAACACCCGCTGAACCAATTTCAGCCCCAGAGCAAACAAGTGAAACTACTTATCCTAAGGGCGTAATTGAAACAGCCTTAAATGTCCGTACCGGTCCTGGAGTGCAATACGAAAAACTGTCGACTTTTGCGGCCAATACCGAAGTATTAATTCTGACCAGACAAAATGACTGGGCACAGGTGAAAGGCTTTATTAATGGCGAAGCCGTCATCGGTTGGATTAATCAGCGTTACATCAAAGAAAATTAATCTCGATATCGCTATATGAGCAAACTTTCTGCAAGCCAACTTGCCAAGCAGTTTGGCACTCGTCAGGTTGTCAAAAATATTTCACTGGAAGTGAATAGCGGTGAAATTGTTGGCCTGTTAGGGCCCAATGGTGCGGGTAAAACAACCAGCTTTTATATGATTGTTGGACTGGTACCTGTTGATCAGGGACACGTGTTTTTAGATCAACAAGAGTTAACCAACGCCCCCATCCACCAACGTGCACAATTAGGCATTGGCTATTTGCCGCAAGAAGCTTCTGTGTTTCGTAAGCTCAGTGTTGAAGACAACCTGATGGCGATCATCGAAACCCGAAAAGACTTATCGAAAGCATCACAATTGGATTTGCTCGAGCGTTTGCTTGATGATTTTCATATTGGTCATATCAGAGCATCTCTCGGTATGGCGCTATCTGGTGGTGAACGTCGACGAGTTGAAATTGCCAGAGCACTGGCAATGGAACCTAAATTCATCTTGCTTGATGAGCCATTTGCCGGCGTTGACCCCATCTCGGTATTGGATATCCAAGGCATTATCAAAGAGCTTGCCAGTCGTGGTATCGGCATTTTGATTACCGACCATAATGTCCGTGAAACGCTGAGCGTTTGCCAACGTGCCTATATCTTTAATGAAGGTGAAGTTATAGCGCGTGGTACGCCTGAAGACATCCTCAAAGACAAAAAAGTACTGAGTGTTTATTTGGGCAAAGAATTCCGCCTTTAAACAACGTAATTACTGCTAGCGCGTTCACAATACGCGGGTTAAGATGGAATCAACCTAACGAGATACGTGTTGATTCACATTATGCGTTGTTTGCTGTTTACCTTCATGTTCTACAGCAGTGTTGCCCTTGCGGAAACACCGCAGCTATTTAGCAGTAACGACTGGCTAATTATTTTATTTATTAGTATTACCCTCACCTTCTGCGGCTTACTGGCATTTTTGCTCAAACGCCATTACCAATCTCAAATTCAAGCATTAGTCTTAGAAAAAACTAATGAACTTGAAGCTGAGTTAGCCAACAGTGAACAACTTAGTCGCATGGCAAAGCGTGAAAGCGACAGACTCCAAACACTGTTGGACCATACGCTAGAAAGTGTCATTACTATTGATGCTACTGGCACCATTCAACACTTCAATCAAGCTTCTACTGAGTTATATGGCTATCAGCCAGAAGAAATTATTGGTCACAACATCACGCAACTGATGCCAGCCCAATACCGCTCTATGCATAGCCAGGGCATGGCAAAATTTTTAGAAACCAGTGAATCTAAAATAATCGGCCAAGCAGTTCAGGTTGAGGGCTTACATAAAAGTGGCCAAGTGATTCCTATTGAACTAACACTTAGTGCGTTCCAGTGGGAAGACAGTTACTTTTTTACAGGTATTGCTCGCGACATTTCTTTACGAAATGCTGAGCATCAAGCGCTAGTTGCTGCCAAAGAAGAAGCAGAAAAAGCGAATCAAGCCAAGTCTGAGTTTCTCTCATCGATGAGTCATGAACTGCGGACGCCGCTTAATGCCATATTAGGCTTTGCCCAATTGCTACAAAACGATCCAAGCGCCCCTCTCAATAATGAGCAACAAAGTAATATTGCCATCATCCAACAAAGCGGCGAACACTTACTTAAGCTCATCAATGATGTGTTGGAGTTATCAAAAATTGAGGGCGGCAATATTGAGGTTTCATTAGAGCCAGTTGATGCAACACAAGTCATCCACAGCTGTTTACCCTTACTTGAGTCGCTTGCTAATGAAAATGAAATCTATGTAGATGTTGCCCCACTGACTGAGCACTGGGTCATCGCCGACAGTACACGCCTCAAACAAGTACTCATTAATTTATTAAGTAATGCCATCAAATATAATCAACCTCGAGGTATGGTCAGTATAAGCTGTGAAGTCATTTCTGATTTGCGTCGATTACGAATTAATATTACGGATAGTGGCATTGGCATTCCAGCCGACCGACAGCCTCAACTATTTACTGCTTTCGATCGCCTGGGCAGGGAAAACTCTGGTGTTGAAGGATCTGGGGTGGGATTAGTTGTCACCGAGCGTTTGATTAAGGCGATGCACGGTGTTATTGGCTTTGATAGTAGAGAAGATGAGGGAAGCCGATTTTGGGTTGAAATCCCCTTAACAAACCGACCTGAAAACTTACCCGTTTCAAATATTAATTTATCAGATAAAGAGACGTCAAAACCGACAAACAAAGCCATCAAAAAAGTACTTTATATCGAAGATAATCCTGCCAACATAAAGCTCATGCAAGCTTATTTTCGTCGGCACCCAAATCTGGAACTACACAGTTGCAAAATGGCAGAAACAGGACTGCAAGTAATGGAATCGTTACATCCTGATTTAGTGTTAATGGATGTCAATTTACCGGGAATGAATGGCATAGAAGCCACGAAACATATTCATCAAATGCCCGAAATGCAGTCTATTCCGGTGATTGCCATTACGGCTGCCGCCATGGCATACGATCAAGAGCGTGCTGAGAATGTTTTTGATGCTTATCTCACCAAACCCCTAAATTTTGATGAGCTCGAAAAACAGCTTCATCGGCTATTATCACTCGAGACATTGTAGCTAAAGCTTACTTTTCACCCTCTTGCTTTCCCGTTACAAGACACTGTATTTGCCCTTGGTGAAGGCGAATATTTAAAGTCTGATCTATTTCCACATTTTGACTGCTAGTCACTACGCTACCTGTGACTAAGTCGGATGTAATACTGTAGCCACGATCTAGTGTATTTAACGGACTAACCGCAGCCAATGTCCGAACTTGCTGAGCCAAATTAAGCCGATGATTTTGAATACGAGCTTGCACCGTTTTATGCAGTTGATTTTGCAATAGTTGTAACTGTTGTGTTTGCTGATTGATTTGGCTTGAATGTCGCTGCAAAACACGCTGCCAAGCCGCCATTAATTGACGTTGACGCTCATCCAAACGTCGCTGTTGTCTTTCGATTTGTGCCTGAGGATGTTGCAAACGTGCAGCGAGATAATCTGTTTGCTGTTGTTTGGCCTGCAAAATACGTTGCATCGCACTATTTTTTTGCCTAATGATCCGTGCCAACAACTGTTGCTGCATGCGAATCTGCTGCTGGGGCTTCGGCAAACGTTGTGTCAAATAACGCAAATGTCGATGTTGTTGTGCCAACCATCCGGTTAATCTTAAATTTAACCGCTGTGAAAGTTGTTGCAAATGACGTTTCAATTGATTTGCATCCGGCACCGCCAGCTCTGCCGCAGCCGAGGGAGTTGGCGCTCTCACATCGGCAACAAAATCAGCAATACTAAAATCAATCTCATGGCCAACAGCACTAATGACGGGTAACTTACTGGCAAAAATTGCTCGGGCAACTCGTTCGTCATTAAATGCCCACAAATCTTCAAGTGAGCCACCACCACGACCAACAATCATCACATCACATTCATGACGTTGATTGGCTAACTTAATGGCGTCCGCTATCAAAGCAGGCGCCGTTTCACCTTGAACTGGTACGGGGTAAAGAATGATATTGGCAGCCGGGAATCTACGTTTTAAAACACTCAAAATATCGTGAACAGCGGCACCATCGGGAGATGAAACAATCCCGATTGTTTGGGGCATTAAAGGTAGTGATTTTTTATGTGCGTTATCAAATAGACCTTCTTGGCCCAGTCGATTTTTTAAGGCCTCATAAGCACGTTGTAGTGCGCCACTACCAGCAGGCTCCATATGTTCAACAATGAGTTGAAATTCACCGCGTCCTTCATACATAGTGACTTTGACGCGCAATAGCACTTGCATGCCATTTTCAGGTGTAAATCTTAGCTGCTGATTGCGACCACGAAACATTGCGCAACGAACCTGCGCTGCGGCATCTTTTAGAGTGAAATAAATATGCCCTGACCCGGGCATTGCCAGATTGGAAATTTCACCTTCAACCCATAGCAACGGAAAGCTTCCATCCAGTAACAGCCTGACTTCCTTGACTAAACGGGAAACGGGATAGATATCTTTGACGCTACGCTGAGCTAATTTTGACTGTGGATCTGATGAGACAAGTGCTGCCATAAGTCCCCAAGTTCCTGATATAATTTCTCGATCATATTACAGGAAATTCAGGAACCCACCCCATGAGAATTGCGCAAGAAGCCCTGACATTTGATGACGTGTTGTTGTTACCCGCTTACTCAAATGTTTTACCGCGTGATGTTCGCCTGACCACGCAACTAACTCGAGGCATTACCCTAAATATCCCGCTGATTTCTTCAGCAATGGATACGGTTACTGAAAGTCGTCTGGCCATCGCAATGGCGCAAGAAGGCGGTCTCGGTATTCTGCACAAAAACATGACTATCGAGCAACAGGCTGAAGAAGTTCGTCGCGTCAAAAAGTTTGAAAGTGGTGTTGTTCGTGATCCAATTACCGTAAGCCCAAGTGCGACCATTGGCGAAGTTGTTGAACTAACCCGTTCACACAATATCTCTGGTGTTCCAGTTGTTGATGGTGATGACCTAGTTGGTATCGTTACTAGCCGTGACCTGCGCTTTGAAACGCATTACGAACAACCTGTTTCGTCAATCATGACGGGTAAAGATAAACTGGTCACCGTTGGTGAAGATGCAACTCGTGAAGAGGTATTGCATTTACTACACGCTAACCGTATCGAGAAAGTATTAGTCGTCGACGATAACTTCCACCTGCAAGGCATGATCACGGTTAAAGACATCCAGAAACAAACGGATAATCCTTTAGCCTCAAAAGATGCACAGGAACGTTTACGCGTTGGTGCAGCTGTTGGTATTGGTGCTGAAAGCCAAACACGTGTTCAAGCATTAGCTGCTGCAGGCGTCGATGTTATCGTGGTTGATACCGCTCACGGTCACTCACAAGGCGTGCTAGATATGGTTCGCTGGGTTAAACAAGCCTTCCCTGAACTCGAAGTTATTGGCGGTAATATCGCCACTGCTGCGGCTGCTAAAGCTTTGGTTGAAGCTGGCGCTGACGCAGTTAAAGTGGGTATCGGCCCTGGTTCAATTTGTACTACACGTATTGTCGCTGGTGTCGGTGTACCACAGATTTCTGCTATCAGTAACGTCGCTGCAGCGCTTGAAGGTACTGGCGTACCCGTCATTGCAGATGGTGGTGTCCGTTTCTCTGGTGATATTTCAAAAGCCATTGTTGCCGGTGCCCACTGCATCATGGTTGGCGGCATGTTTGCTGGTACTGAAGAAGCACCAGGCGAAGTTGAGCTTTATCAAGGCCGTGCTTACAAAGCCTACCGTGGTATGGGTTCATTAGGTGCCATGCAACAAAAACAAGGTTCAAGCGATCGTTACTTCCAAGAATCTAGTGAAGCTGACAAATTGGTACCAGAAGGTATTGAAGGCCGTGTGCCATTCAAAGGTAATTTGAGTCCATTAATCCATCAATTGATGGGTGGCTTACGTGCCAGTATGGGCTACACCGGTAGTGCAACGATTGAAGAAATGCGGACTAAACCAGAGTTTGTACGGGTTACGGCTGCTGGCATGAGCGAAAGCCACGTTCATGACGTTACCATCACTAAAGAAGCACCTAACTACCGTATTAGCTAAGACTTGTTTCGGCTCCGCAAGGAGCCGTTTTTATTGTTTGTAAGAGAGCGCTATGAGCAGCAATATTCACGACCACCGCATTCTGATCCTAGATTTTGGTTCGCAGTACACACAATTAATCGCCCGCCGTATTCGCGAAGCTGGTGTTTACTGTGAACTGCGTGATCCAGAAATATCAGAAGCCGAGATTCGTGAGTTTGATCCTAAAGGTATTATCTTATCTGGTGGCCCTGATTCCACAACTGGCGAAGCAGCACCAGTTGCCCCACAATGCGTTTTTGAAATGAGTTTGCCGGTATTAGGTATTTGTTACGGCATGCAAACCATGACAGCTCAATTGGGCGGTAAAGTTGAAAACTCAGACCACCATGAATATGGCTATGCGCAAGTAAGAGCGCGCGGCCACAGTAACCTGCTAAAAGATATTGAAGATCATGTCACCGAAGAAGGTTTTGGCATGTTAGATGTCTGGATGAGTCATGGTGACCGTGTTGTCGATATGCCGGAAGGCTTTAAGTTGATGGCTTCAACAGACTCATGCCCTGTTGCGGGTATCGCTAATGAAGACATGCGTTTCTATGGCGTTCAGTTCCATCCAGAAGTCACCCATACACGCCAAGGTCAGCGAATTATCGAACGTTTTGTTCACGAAATTTGTGGTTGTTCAGCAGATTGGACGCCAGGCAATATCGCTGAAGATGCCATTAATACTATTCGTGAAAAAGTCGGCACTGATGAAGTCATCTTAGGCCTGTCAGGTGGTGTTGACTCATCGGTAGTTGCGGCCCTGTTACATAAAGCGATCGGTGAACAGTTAACCTGCGTCTTTGTTGATAACGGTTTGCTCCGTTACCAAGAAGGCGATCAAGTCATGGCGACGTTTGCTGAACACATGGGCGTTAAAGTTATCCGTGTTGATGCTGAGCAACGTTTCTTGGACGCGCTTGCTGGTGAAAACGATCCAGAGAAAAAACGCAAAATCATTGGTAATTTATTTGTTGATATCTTCGAAGAAGAGTCTAACAAACTAAGTTCAGCTAAATGGTTAGCACAAGGCACCATTTACCCAGATGTTATCGAGTCTGCAGGTTCAAAAACCGGTAAAGCGCACGTCATCAAGTCACACCACAATGTGGGTGGTCTGCCTGATTACATGAAGCTAGAACTGCTTGAGCCGCTACGTGAGCTTTTCAAAGATGAAGTTCGCAAACTAGGTGTTGAGCTCGGCTTACCGCATGACATGGTCTATCGTCATCCATTCCCAGGTCCTGGTCTTGGCGTTCGTATTTTGGGTGAAGTCAAAAAAGAATACGCTGACGTTCTGCGTTTAGCCGATAACATCTTTATTGAAGAATTACGCAAGCACGACCTCTATAACAAAACCTCTCAGGCATTTACCGTATTCCTGCCGGTTAAATCAGTAGGTGTTACTGGTGACGGCCGTCGTTATGAATGGGTGGTTGCTTTACGCGCAGTCGAAACTATCGACTTTATGACCGCTCGTTGGGCACATTTGCCATATGACTTCCTTGATCATGTTTGTCGTCGTATCGTGAATGAAGTGACCGGCATCTCTCGTGTTGTTTATGACATCACCGGTAAACCACCAGGTACCATTGAATGGGAATAAGCAGTAAACACCTATTAGTGTATGGGGAAGTCCAAGGCGTTGGTTACCGCGCAGCAACTGAACAGCAAGCCAAAGCACTGCAATTACAGGGCTGGGTCAGAAACCTGCCAGATGGTCGAGTAGAGATCCTTGCTCAAGGCGAAGATACTGCCTTGCAAAATTTACAAAATTGGACAGAACAAGGTCCAGAGCATGCTGCTGTCAGCAAAGTTATCGCTCAACCGGTTGCGATGAATAGTAACCTGACCGGATTTGAGATTCGCTAAAGCAACGGAGCAGAAGATGGCGCAAAAATTTAATAGTCAGGGTTTCTTACTGAGATTTATCTTTGCGTTATTGCTGGTATTTGTCACCTACAATCCAAGTGGTTTGAGCTATTACCACTGGGCTAGCGAGATTTTCTCTCGTGCAGACTTATCTGTCAGCCCACCATTCGCCCTGATTAGTGTCATTTTGCTGATTGGTTGGACAATCTACCTTCGTGCGACTTTACGTTCATTAGGTGGCTTCGGTCTAATCCTCGCATTTACCTTTTTTGCCATCATCATCTGGTGGCTGGTTGACCTTGGTTTATTAGGTATCGACCGCTTCTCTGTTTTAACTTATATCGTCTTATTTTTAACCTCTGCAGTACTTGCGGTTGGCATGTCTTGGTCACATATTCGTCGTCGTTTGTCGGGTCAAACTGACGTCGATGACGTCGATGAGTAACTATCACCAGAATTTTTTGGCTTAATTTCTTCTGGATTCTGAGACTACTCACTGCCAAAAATAGCTGCTACTATTCAGCTCCGCTTTACAATTCTGGTTATAAATTTCATGACACATAAAATTAAAACATGGGTAAGCCATTGTTTGGCTATAGCCCAGGATATCGGCTTGATCATTGTAGCGATTGCAACGTTAGTAGCTGTGGGTATTGAAATCAACTTTATGATTGATAACGGCACCGTATTACTAACTGACTTATTGTTACTGTTTATTTACCTTGAAGTACTGACCATGGTGGCGGTGTATTACGAGTCAGGCGAACTGCCTATTAAGATACCGCTTTACATCGGTATTGTTGCCTTAGCACGCTACTTGATTCTAGATATGAAGAATATCGATACGTGGCGGATTTTGGGTATTTCTTCAGCGATCTTGCTGCTGGGTTTATCAATCATCGTGATCCATTATTGCAAAACCAATTTAATTGATAAAAAAGCGGACAAACACGCTGAATAGTTAAGGTTGTTTTTCGGCTAATACCTTACCGTGAACAAGCTCAGTAAGCGTTAAGGTATTCTCCTTAAAAGATGACCACGGGCCAGCGACGTCGAACATAGCAAACGTCGCTGGCCACATTAATTCAGGGGAAAGTGAAAATTGGTTCAACTGCTCCCCCGCCATCTCTAATAACAACTCACCAATTCCTGGGTTGTGCCCCACCAGAATCAAACAATAAACCGTATCAGGCACTTCCCTAATGGCTTGTTCAAGATACTCAGCTTCAGCAAGATACAAACCTTCAGTAACACGATTTAAAGGCTTCCGCTGACCAATTCTTAAACGAACAATATCAGCTGTCTGGAGCGTTCTTCTTGCCGCAGACACTAACCAATAATTGGGTTGTATGCCCTGTCCCCTCAACCAATCCCCCACAAGCCTAGATTGCTTTTCTCCTGTCGTGGTTAATGGACGCTCAAAGTCATCAAATTCTGATAACCACGTGGCTTTACCATGACGGAGCAATATTAGCTTTCTACTGTCAGTCATCTCTCGCTGAAATTCCTTAATAAAAAAGGGCGCCGAAGCGCCCTAAAACTTATTTCAGACAATCAGACATCATATGTTGATGCTGATACGTCTCCACCTCGACCAGTCCAGTTAGTATGGAAAAATTCACCACGTGGTTTATCAAGACGCTCATATGTGTGGGCACCAAAGAAGTCACGTTGTGCTTGCAATAAGTTTGCTGGCAAACGTTCACTACGATAGCCATCATAAAATGATAATGCACTGCTAAAGGTCGGCACAGGAACGCCGAGGCTAATCGCCAAACCAACTGCTTTACGCCAGCCTGGTAAGGCATCGGTAATCGCTTCAACGAAGAAGTCATCTAGCAGCAGATTTTCAAGCTCAGGATCTCGTGCAAAGGCATCACGAATATTGCCCAAGAATCGGCTACGGATAATACAACCACCACGCCACATTAAAGCAATACCACCGTAATTTAGCTCCCAGCCATAAGTAGCGGCAGCCTCACGCATCAACATATAACCTTGTGCGTAAGAGATAATTTTTGACGCGTATAGAGCATCACGAATAGCATCGACCATTTCTTGGGTATTGCCATCGAATTTATTCGCTAGCGCAGGTAGTTTTTTCGATGCGGTAACGCGCTCATCTTTACGAGCTGACAAGCAACGTGCAAATACGGCTTCACCAATCAGAGTTAATGGAATGCCTAAGTCTAGGGCATTCATACCCGTCCACTTGCCGGTGCCTTTTTGCCCTGCAGTATCAAGAATATTGTCGATCAGTAAATTACCGTCTGCTGATTTAACCTTCAGAATGTCGCGGGTAATTTCAATCAGATATGAATCCAGTACGCCTTCATTCCATTCAGCAAACACTTGCTGAATGTCATCACCTGACATTCCAAGACCTTCACGCATCATTTGGTAGGCTTCGCAGATAAGCTGCATATCACCATATTCAATGCCGTTATGAACCATTTTGACGTAGTGACCCGCACCGTCATTACCAACCCAATCACAGCAAGGCTCATCATCAACACTCGCAGCAATTGCCTGAAAAATCGGTTTAACCGCCGGCCAAGCTGCATGGTTACCGCCAGGCATTAATGATGGTCCAAAACGCGCACCCTCTTCACCACCAGAGACACCACTGCCGATAAACAAAATGCCTTTTTTATGAAGCTCGTGGGTACGACGGTCACTATCATTAAACAGTGAATTACCACCATCAATAATGATGTCGCCTTTATCCAAATACGGTACAAGCTGCTCAATAAATTGATCAACAACTGGACCGGCTTTTACCATCAACATGACACGACGTGGAGGTTTTAACGACTCAACAAAAGGTTTGAGATCACGAAAGCCTAGAATATTAGTGCCTTTGGCTGGCCCCTCCATAAAATCATCGACTTTACTTGCTGTTCGGTTATAAACCGAAACGGTAAAGCCATGATCATTCATGTTAAGCACTAAATTCTGGCCCATTACGGCCAAGCCAACCAAACCGATATCGGCCTGCTTCTTTTCGATCGCTGTCATGATTCTTTATACACCTTTATATATTCACCAGTCGCTTCACGGGATGACCCCACGACAATTCGACAAGAACCGGCGTTATCACACTCAACAGCACCGGCGACTTCTATCATTTCACCCTTAAACGCTTGTCCCACATAGGTATGCGTAAAACAAATCACTTCCGGTGTACGCGGATGATCGATTAAGTAACGCGCAGGGAAGTCGAAGGCATATTGATCATCAATCACTTGGGCTTTAGTGACTTGACTGCCTCTTTTCATAAAATGTCGATGTTCTACTTCAAGCTCATCACTTAAGCAGACCATACCAATATCGAATTTGCTGCCATCAATGACAGCTTTGTTATATTTTCTCTGTTCATGCCAGGCAAAAGTCCCGAAATCCAGGCTGCTACTGCGGCGTTGGAAATTATCCTGCATCAAGATTTCATCAAGTGGCTGCAACTTGTCAGCATCGATAGCTTTTTTAACCGCCTCTCTCACATCATGAAATGCTTTTCGGCCATACACCACCAAATCAATATCTGAATCATTGCGCTGCTGACTTATCAGCATCGAGCCAGTAATACCTAAATGTTGAAGTTCAACACCTGATTCTGTGAGGATATTGACTAACTGATGCAGCTTTTCAGTCAGCAGGTCTGCAGGCTCTACATCCAAGAGCTTTTGTAGTTTATTTTCAGGTTGGTGGTGAACAAGAATAGCTTGGGCTGGTACGGCATGAAATGCGGCATCAAATTGTCCAGAGTGGTAGATATATTGTGGGTAGTGACGCGTTAGTAATCGGTTGGCAGCATCAGTATCAATTTTCTGCCAACGACCATCGGTCTTAACATAACGCAGGAAAGCACCTACTTTATTATCGTGGGGATGATACGAGATAACAGCGAAGATCAGACCTTCTGCTGTCTCAATAAAATCTTTGGGTAGAAATGGAAAATCAGCAGTGCGCAAGGTTTCCTCCTGAATACTCCTGCATCATGCCACAGTCTCCTTAATGTGACTTGCCTAGTATTCCAAAGATACCCCGCAATGCAAGGACTAACAACACTATCAGCCAAATATCTAGTAACCAGGGTCCAAGATAGCCCAACAAATCACCGTTATGCATATCTCGTAAAATCTGACCGACAGACACACCATCACCATAAAGCTGCACTTCCATTGCTTTTCGACTTGCAGCTGGCATGGTTTCAGGTTGACTCCAACTGACGCCTTGTAAAGACATAAGCTCCCAACGGTCTAAGAGGAAATTGCCTCGCCACATGCCATTACGCGTTTGAAGAACAGGCTCATTATAGTGAACACCAATATTTTGGATTTCAGGTGGAATTCCAGCAGCTGCACCTAATGTATCAATATATTCTCCATCCTTACTGATAAGAATGAGCGCATCATCGGTAGCTAAAGCCAGAATATGTTCTAAGGCAACGGCACCAATAAGCGGTCTTGGCAAACTCATTAATGGCTTGGCATTGATATACAACTGCTGCTCAACGGCAACAATCACATGCCCCTCAAGAATAAAGGCTTGGTCACTTTGCAATTCGCCGATCTGGTAATGTTTTTTCAGCCAAGTTGAGCTGACTTTCATTTTATCTAAACCTAGTGTTTTTTCATGATTCAGCAAAATAGCTGAGCCAAGCCAAAACAGCACGGCTATTGCAATCAATACTTGCAGTAGTCTTACCAGCAAACGATTCGCTAACAATCTCATAAAGCCCTTACTAAACAAACATCCTAAATTTGCCCTGCAATCTTACCGGATCCAGGCATAAAAAAAGGGGAGCAAGCTCCCCTTTTTTCAAACATTTAATATCTTTTTATTAAAAGTCGACAATGACACCGGCATAAACTGTGCGTTCAATGTTTGGACGCGCACCAAATGGCTGACGAGCAATGATTTCCTGACGATCGAATACATTTTCAACTTTAACAAATACTTCTGGACCACCAGAAAATTGATAGCGGCTAATGAGATCCATCGTAAATAGTGCGTCAGTCCGGTCAAAGCGACTATTAGTATCGTTACAACCGATAGAAACACAGGTTTCGTCGATATATTTAGCAACAGCATAGTTATTCCAACCACTGCTATGCTCTAGACCAATACGAGCACTGAAAATATTTTCTGGGATATTTTGCAGATCCTGTCCACTAACATACTCATCACCAGAGGTTGTTTCAGCATCAGTGTAGGTATAAGACAAATCAACAGGGATCAGGAAGTTACCGGCTGTAAATAATGTACCAACTTGCAGCTCAAGACCTTTGACTTTGGCACCACCAACACTGAATGAACCTGAGTCATTACCATTGCTGCATGGTGAGGCAACTGAACATTGTTCGACAAAGTTACTGAAGTCCGAATAGAAGCCAATCGCTTCACTATAGAAAACGCCCTGTTGGAAACGAAGACCAAGCTCGTAGTTATCACTTAAGCCTGGCTTATCACCATCAGTTGAGCCAGCGCTTAATGGAATCATACCTTCGTGATAACCAGCCAAAACTTGCCAGTTATCAGTCAGATCATAGGTTGCTGAAATACCCGGCAAGAACTCACGATAATCATTATCAATTCGGCTACCCTCAACAACTTCTGAACGGCTTGGATCTGTGTAGCGACGTTCTTTTGTTTCAACATCTTCCATTCGCAACGAAGCACTTAATAATAAACGCTCGGTAACTTGGAAGTTATCCGTAATCCACATACTCAATGCCTGAGCTTCTTCAAGACGGTTGTCACCACCACTGACAGTGCTGGCATTTGTGCCTTGGTAAACTAACTGACCATTAATTTGATCATAGGTATCAACAGGTTGAAAACGATCAGTTTCATCAAAATGCTGACGCACACCAAAGTTAAAGTCATGCGCACCAACTAACCAATTGAAATTTAATTGGGCACCGTATGAATCATATTCGCGGTTATTATTTTTGTACTGGAGACCTGCGTAATCTTGAGTGCCATCTAAAACTGCCTGCGCATTGGCATCGCCATTGTTAGCTGCATCAATTAAGTTACCCGTGTTGTTAAACTTAAACCAGTTTCTATTAAACTCGTTGTGATACAAAGTCACATTTGAACTGAAGCTATCACTCCACTTGAATGTATGACTTAGATTTACACCGGTGTGGTCATTATCCATGTTGTCGATAGATGTCAGACCATAACGACGATTTTCATCACGGCGAAAGTCTGCATCAGTCAAACCAGCATAAGTTTCATTTGAATCTTCAAAAGAACGCTGAAACTTAAACAACACTTTGTTACGCTCATCTTCCCAAGATAACTTACCGACATAATCTTGGATTTCGAAACCAGAATCTCGACCACTACGATCAATATCTTTGAAGCCTTCGTTATTGCGCTGAACCGTTTCTAGTAAATAACCAAAACCGCCTTCTTTACCACCATAATAGGCATGCGTATCAAATGAACCTTCATCACTGAGCATAAACATAGCTCGACCACTGTGATGATCTGGAATTGGTGTAGAAACTAAGTTAACAACACCACCAACCGTTTGAGGCCCATAACGAAGTAACGGTGCACCTTTAAGAATATCAATAGAGTGCATACGCATTGCGGTCGGGAAGTAATATGCTGCAGGATTCGAATAGGGTGCTGGCGCAATCAAAACACCATCTTCCATCAAGGTGATATTTGAACTACGCTCTGGCGCAGCAGCACGAATACCGATATTAGGACGTAAACCTAAGCCATCCTCTTCCATGATGTAAACACCAGGAACGGTTTTCATTACCTGATTAATATCGGTTGTTGCTTCTGTTGTTAACTGTTCGTTACCAACATAATAAGCTGAGCCAGGCAGGCTTCTGGCTGCCTCGCCACTACCTATTACAGTCACAGAATCAAGAGCTTGGACATCATTAGCACTAACTGAGAAAGCAACACTGCTGAGTGTAACAGCTGCCATAGCTGCAACAAGTTTCTTTTGGATCATGGTTTCGCCTGCCGGAATAAGACAAAAAAAGCATATTCTAAATAATAATCGTTATCACTACAATCTAGATTGTTAAATTACGTTAACCGTTTTACATCATCACCCGCATGCCCTGCATGCCAGACTCACGTTGGCGCATTGAAAACATCGCTTTGCTGATATCAATGGCATAGTTGGCAAATTGTTGCTCCGTCATACGCAGTGTTAATGCGCCCATGTTTAAATGCACCATCTGACAGTCTGGACAATACTGCACATCGCAGCCTGGCGAGCTAAAAATGGTCTCTGGCTGGCAAGTATTATTCTGTTCCATAAAAACACCTCTTCAGATTAAATCGCTTACATCGCAATGGGCCAAATGCCCACGATGAAGTTGGTAACTAAGCCACCAGCGTTTTGCTAATGACTCCCATAATTGTTGTTTAAGCGGATGCTCATCCTGTTCGGTCAGTAATCGATAATTACGCGCAATCTGTAATGCCAGACAGGCACTAGCTTGTTGGCGATAATGATTTTCTAGCTGGGCATTTGCACTCAGTAATAGCTGTGCAGCCCAATTATCTTGATTGGTTGATGTCATCATTACTTTTTCATGCGACTAGCCGCAGCGGCTAACAACATGCTCCATACACTGTGTTTGGAAGAAGAATCGAGACAATTGAAATCTGCGGCGTGCAATTTACCCTGACGGATCAGCATTTCCAGCCGGTCTTGGCTAAATGCCAGGTGAATTACCTGGCTGTGAGAAGTCGGTTTGTTGAACTGCATCGGGCGTCACCTCAACGGTCAGCAATCAGCTGAGATGCAGTATAGTAATTACTTAATCTAAATGCAAATCATTTTCATTTAGAAATGAAGATATAGAAGGAAGATGCTAAGAGTTAAGGCGAATATGAGCCTGTGCCGTAATAGCCATAACCACGAAATGGCGCATCGTGTTTAGGATTATATGGATACAGACGATCACCATACTTGTCTGGCCACACTTGACTATCAGTCATGTTCACAACGGGAATAGGCAAGGATTTTTGATCGATCTGTCGTGTAATCACATCCTCAATCGTACCAACAACGGTTACTAAAACACCTTCTTGGTAAATTAACGGATCCAAAAAGTTTTTCGTTGTGACCACAAATCGACCGACACTTCGGCCTGTGGTTATGGGATTACCATATCGTGTCAGTGGAAATTGGACTAAGGTCAGCTCAGATTGCTGTTCAAGGTTGCGTACTTCAGCAACCATGCCACCCCAGCGAATTTGCTGGCCAACATAGCTATCCGGCGCACTGATTACCTGTGTTAACTGAATATCGGGTGTTGGTGAGTGATGAATAGACGTTGTATTAACAGTACAGCCCGACAATACCGCCAACATCAGCAATAACATGAATCTCATCGCGACTCCCCTTATTTGGTGACGTTAATGATGATTAACGATTTTTCTTTTGCTTACGTAGTGCTTTCTTTTCGGCCTTTTCTGCACGAATTTGTTCCAATTCCACTAACTCTGTTTCCATCATTTGTGGTGTTTCCAGCGTAATTGGCGCTAATTTACCAGCTCGCAGTTCGGTCAATAAAATTTTACTAATACGTTCTAAGTCCGGCATACCGCCAGCACGCAAACAACCGCGTTTAACCGCAAGTGTTTCTAAAAGCGCTGTTTCATTCTCAGGCAAGGTATCTAGGTTAAAGCGTTGTTGCAGTGCTTCTGGATATTGTTTTAATAAATAAGCTGCTGCGTAGAGGGCAATATCTTCATTCTCAAATGCAGTTTCTTTAATCGCACCAGATACTGCCAAACGATAACCAGTACCAGGATTTTCAAGGTTGCCCCATAACACCCCCGGGGTATCGTGAAGCACCATGACATTGTCGATTTTAATACGTTGCTGCATTTTGGTAATGGCTGGCTCGTTACCTGTTTTGGCAATTTGGCGCTCTGCCAGCGTATTAATTAATGTGGATTTACCTACATTCGGTATACCCATAATCATTGCCTGAATTTTTCTAACGCTACTAGTCACATCGGGCAGCATTTCCGTGACCAACTGTAAAATTACCTGACGGCAGTCGTGTTGCTGTGCACTAATTGCCAGTGTTTTCACACCTTGCTCTTGTTCAAGGTATTGCTGCCAAGTAGCCGTCATTTCTGGATCAGCCAAATCCGTTTTATTCAGCAGTTTGATGCAAGGTTTATCACCACGCAGCTTACTTAGCATGGGGTTGGCACTGCTAAACGGAATACGCGCATCAAGGACTTCGATAACTAAATCGATTTCCGGAAGCTTCTTTTTAATTTCCAGCCCGGCTTTATGCATATGTCCGGGAAACCACTGAATTGCCATGCCTAAACCTGTAATACGTAAATCATGGTTTATTATACGGTGCTGGCAGTAATTAGCTTAAATACTGGCTGATATCAACGTCATCAATTTGCTCGGGTGGCAAAAATCGTTTTGCGTATTGTAAGTAGACACCACTTCTCAAGAACAACTCAAACACATCACGATCAACATGCTCGCGTTGAACCATCTTATATAAGATGTCCACCGCCACACTGACAGGCTTAGCTTTTTTATATGGGCGATCTGCTGCTGTTAAAGCCTCAAAAACATCCGCCAGCACCATAATCCGCTCAGGAATCGACAAGTCATCTTTAGTCAAACCACGCGGATAGCCTGTCCCGATCATCGTTTCATGATGGGTTGAAGCATAGCGTGGAACGCGCGAAAGCTCTGGCGGGAACGGTAAATTCTCAAGCATCTTGATGGTACTGATAATATGCTCGTTGATCTTGAACCGGTCTTCTGGCGTTAATGTTCCCGCACGAACCGTTAAGTTATGGAGCTCACCTAGGTTATAACGATACTCAGGCACCTGCATGGTGATCCCTAATGCAGGATCGAACTCGATACTATGTTCATGAGCAATCAAGTGCTCAGGCCGATCAATTAATAATTGCTCGGTTGCCGGCAGACTTGCCGCTGGCGTGTCAAAGCTGTCTTCCTCTAACGGCGACAAACCTAAACGATCATCAAAATGGCGTATCCAAGTGATTGATGCCAGAGATTTCAAACGCTCAATGGCTTCATCACTCATCGACTCGGTACCGACATTACTTTGTGCAACAAAGGCAAAATCGGCTTGTAACTGTTGCTGTTTAGCATCACGCTCAGCGAGAAATTCTTGTTGTTTTTCTGGCATCTCGGCACAGCGCTCCAGATACGTAATCTCAGCATCACGCCAAAGCACTTCAAAGCGCATTCGGACTTCATGAATACGGTTATAAATGGTTTCTAGCTTGGTGCCTTTATCAACGATATGTTCTGGCGTGGTAATTTTGCCGCAGTCGTGTAACCAAGCCCCGATACGAAACTCTCGCCATTCCGTTTCGTCTCTAAATCGGAAGCTATTAAACGGACCATCGTGATTTTGCTCGGCTTTTTCAGCAAGCATAAAAGCAAGCTCTGGTACCCGAGCACAATGTCCTGCGGTGTATGGGGATTTATCGTCGATCGCTTGTGCGATAAGCTCGATAAACGCTTCCATTAAAGACTCTTGAGATTTCTCATGTTCCTCAATGGAATGAGACATCGCCATCATTGATGTCGCCAAATCACTGACTTCAACAATGCTACTTCTAACCTGCTCTACCTCACTAAATCGACGTTGTTTGATTCGCTCACTATCCAGCGCAAGGTTACGCACAGCATGGACGATCGGTGATGCAAACAACCAACTCACTGGAAGCAATAACAATAAGATAGATGCCGTCACCCAGATCGATTGTTGTACTTTTTCTAATGCCGGCGCCAATACATTTGCAACGGGAGTAATGATAGTAAAAAACTCTGTTTCATCAGCGCTGTCGGTCATCGGCTGAATGTAAACAAAATGTTCTTCACCATTCAGCGTCATCGTCTGCAGCGTGGTATGGGTTTGCAGATTAGCTTCATCTAATAATTCAGCATAAGGCACTGCACCGGCATTCAAACCACTGCCATCAGCAGCGAGCCACTTTTCCGCCAGAGCCTGCCGTTGGGTATCCCCTAAATTTTCTAATGCTAAATTGAAAACCTCAGCTAACCCCGGTTTATCTTTATTAATTAAAAAGTGTAATGCTGTTGGCAAATTTACAGACGATAAATCAATATCGGTATGAACAACCAAATCACCAAAGAAATATTGTTCCGCGGTGTATTGCAAAATGGCAGTACTGTCCATCGCCGCATCAGCATGACCATTCCTAACGGCCAACATAGCCTCTCTCACGGAAGGCACTTCGATAACGGTAATCTCTGGGAAATTCTCACGAACATTTTCAATTAACGACCAGCCCTCAGGAATAGCCACGGTTTTACCCGTTAAATCATTGAGACTACTCGCCTGAATATTTTGCTGGGTCACCAGTCCATAAGATAAATCAAGGAAAGGTTCTGTCATTTCGCCTAGTGCCCGTCGGTATGGATTGTCATATACCGGCTGAATCACATCTAACTCACCACTGACAAACATCGCGGCCATTTCTCGCCAAGTCAGACCATTCAAAAACCGTAACTCTAACCCGGTCATTTCCGCGATGTACTCAAGGGTGTCTATCGCATAGCCATAGGGTTGACCAGCTACAGCGAAGTTAACCGGCGGCCAGTTGGTTTCGTTTGAAACTAATAAATATTTATTCCTTTCGACAATGGCTTGCTGAGCATCGCTTAACGTCAAAGGTTCTGCTGCTGGCAAACCATTTCGGTCTACGACATTTTGATTTGAGGCAATGATTTCGCCACTTTTTTGATAAAGATAAATCTCACTTTCATCCCCTAAATCTTGGGTTTTGAAAAAGTCTGACAACGACGCTAAAGCAATATCAACCGCTAAGACAGAGTTTGTACCGGGAATGACTGTTGAATAGGTTTGGCCTGGCGCCTGAATATGTTGAAAAAGGTATGGCTCCGTTTTAAAAACTTCATGTTCTTTGGCATTGGTAAACCATGGTCGGTTTGAGGCGTTATAGTCAGTTGGATGTTGCCGACTGTTTCGTAAATTAAAGTCCGCATCATAATAATCAAACCTACGCATGCGGTCTGCGCCGCTTCCGTAAATAGAAATCGTCACCCACCGGTCGTTTTCTTTAGCCCGCAACTGTTGCCGCAGATTTTCATTTGCCTCTAAATTTACTAGTTCATAAAAATCGCCATCTCGATGTCCTATGTACATGGCATAAAACATCGTGTTTCTTTGCATGATCTCAGAAAATAAAACACGTGTAGCATCCGGTACTTTCTTACCAGAAACTAAGTTTGGAAATTGGGCAACGATTCGGGTTGTGGCAGACGCACGGCTATCAACTGCCGCAATATAATCACGGGTACTCGTTGCTGTTTGTTGATAGACAGCAGCGGTTGATTCGGTGGCTAAAGTCTTACTAAAAAAGTACTGAAGTCCAATTGCAACCGAGGCGATCAGTAAACTTGAAATCAAAAAACCGGCAATGACGGTGGCACGGATTGAAATCCTAAATCCTCGCCCTTTAACTGGAATTGCCATGCCGCCCTCGCCTGTTGGTGAATTTCATTGATTAAACCGCGTTTGCTTGTGCAATACAATCTTGACCTAGTTCACAAATTCGTTGTCTCTTGCTATGGCTGACTCCAGCTAAACATTTCTTTGTCGGCAACATTAATTGTCAGACCTCAACCCGGTATAATGAACCTTTAATAACGCCATCGATGGCTGGCTTTTAAAAGCATTTCTTTCCAATTCATTTTAAAGGTACAGGCATCCGATGCGAGCCAGAATCAAACACTACGCTATTTTTATGTTGGGATGGCTGAGTGTTGTCGTCGCATTTATCGCTGCACTACTTCCGGTTCTGCCAGCCACACCATTTTTGATTTTAGCCGTTGCCTGTTTTGCTGAAACCTCTCCACGTTTCCACGCTATGCTCATTAATAATCGTTGGATTGGTCCGCCGTTAAAACAATGGGATCAAACTAAAACGGTTCGTAAACGCACCAAATATCAGGCAGTCGCCATGCTAGCCATGGCATTCAGTTTGTCTATTGGTTTGTTGTGGGGCAAGTGGATTTACCAGTTAGTCTTACTATCAATTGCTGCAGTCATGATAGGCTTTGTGCTCAAACTGGATGTTGCCGAACCTAAATATGACGATTAAACAACTCATGCAAGCGCGGCATAGTTGCCGTGCTTTTCTCGATAAAGCAGTTTCAATACAAGATATTCAAGACCTTTTGGATACTGCCAGACTGGCTCCCTCTGGCGCCAATACACAGCCATGGCAAGTTGCTATTGTTCAGGGAGAAACCAAACAACGTTTAACCGATGCAATGGTTTTCGCGTTTAAACAAGGCCAGCAATCTCAACCAGATTATGCCTACTATCCAACTGAGTGGCGCGCGCCTTATATTGATAGACGTCGAACCTGTGGTTTACAACTTTATCGTAGTTTAAAAATTGAGCGTGGTGATAAAGAAGCCCAGCAAGCCCAATGGGCAGCAAACTATCGTGCCTTTGATGCACCGGTCATGTTGTTGTTTTTCCTTGAAGCCCCAATGCAGACAGGCTCTTATTTGGATCTTGGGTTATTTATACAAACCTTGATGTTAGCCGCCGCTGAAAAAGGCTTAGCAACCTGCCCGCAAGCAGCGCTTGCAGAATATCCAGAGATTGTGAAATCCACATTAGATTACCCTACCGACAACCAATTGGTCTGTGGACTGGCATTGGGTTATGAAGATACCAATGCACCAGTGAATCAATACCGAACTGAGCGTGTTGATATCGATACTTTTGCTCGGTTCTTTACCTAAATTTTGGAGTACCAAATGGATTTAGACACTTTTCTTGACACCCTAAATGACACACCAGCAAAAATTAGCTTCGCCGATACCATGGCTGTCATCGATGAAAATTATGACTTTTCACCCACAGCATTTAAAAATGCAGGTTTAGAAAACCAAGCTGGTCAGAATAATGGCTCATGCAAGATTTTTGCGTTTGGATTACTGCATGATTTGAACGAAGCCCATACGTTGGCTTGTTTTGGTGATTATTATCGTCAGGATGTTTTGTTAAATCCAAAAGGTGAAGACCACCAAAACATTCGCCACTTTATGAAACATGGCTGGGACGGCATTAGTTTTGCCGGTGAAGCATTAAGCCCCAAATAAAAGAATGGGCAACAGCATCATGCTGTTGCCCTTTTTTCTTTTACAGTAAAACGCGTTCGATACCGCCTGCTTTAACATTTTCAATAAAGCCGGTATGCCAGTTGTCACCTAAGACATGTTTGGCAACCTCAACCACAATGTAATCCGTCTCAATACCTGTATCTTCACTGTAACGAGACAGACCTTGCTGACATGCAGGGCATGAGGTCAGCATTTTCACATTGCCATTTTTCGCTTTATCTTCACCCGTTAACGCCTGAATACCTTTGGTGATTTCTTCTTCCTTACGGAAACGTACCTGTGTTGCGATATCAGGTCTGGCTACCGCGAAGGTACCCGCCTCACCACAACATCTATCACTCAAGGTGACATCTTGACCTAACAAGGTGCCAGCAACGTTAGTTGATTTATACGTTTTCATCGGCGTATGACATGGCTCATGGTACAAATACTGAACCCCATCGACACCATCCATTTTGACGCCTTTTTCCATCAGATATTCGTGAATATCTAACAGCCGGCAACCTGGGAAGATTTGTTCAAATTCATATTTCAACAACTGATCCATACAAGTACCGCAAGATACGATAACGGTCTTGATATCCATATAGTTCAGCGTATTGGCAACACGATGGAAAAGTACGCGGTTGCTCGTAGAAATCGACGTCGCTTTCGCATCATCACCGATAGAGGCTTGCGGATAACCACAGCACAGATAACCTGGTGGCAATACTGTTTCAGCGCCTACTTCGTAGAGCATGGCCAAAGTCGCTAAACCTACCTGACTAAATAGACGCTCAGAACCACAACCAGGGAAATAGAAAACGGCATCCGAATCTTCATTCACTTTGTGCGGATCACGCAGGATTGGCACCATCTTGTCATCTTCTAGCCCCAACATACCGCGCGTAGTTTGCGTTGGTAAATTACCAGGCATTGGTTTTTTCACAAAATGAACAACCTGCTCACGAATCGGTGTTTTACCTGTAGTAGGTAATGGCCGTTTCTTCTTACCATTAGCTAATACACCCAGGTATTTTGCTGCACCGTGTGCCAAACGCTGGGCTTTTGCCCCCATTTGCACTAATGATTTGTGCATCAAATTAACGGTCAATGGATCTTTGGCATTCAGATACGCCATGGCGCTCATCGTACCCAAGCTCACATTACGTTTACCCTGTTTTTTCAGCACCGCACGCATCTTCATGGTGACATCACCAAAGTCGATGTTAACTGGGCATGGATTTACACAGCGATGACAGATGGTGCAGTGATCAGCCACATCATTCATCTCATCAAAGTGACGAACGGAAATACCACGGCGCGTTTGCTCCTCGTAGAGGAACGCTTCCATGATAAGACCGGTACCTAAGATCTTGTCACGCGGTGAGTAAAGTAAGTTTGCCCGTGGTACATGAGTAGTACATTCAGGCTTACATTTACCGCAGCGTAAGCAATCTTTAATATCGTTATTGATTTCACCCAGTTCACTGGCTTCTAAAATCAACGCTTCTTGTTGCAACAATCTCAATGACGGCGTGTAAGCATTATCTAAGCCTGAGCCTGCTAATAATTTACCGGCATTAAAGCGACCATTGGGATCGACTTTTTGTTTATAACCAGCAAAAGCATCAATCGTCGCTTTATCAAGATATTGCATCTTGGTAAGACCTATACCATGCTCACCAGAAATAACACCGCCTAATTTGTCGGCCAACGCCATGACTTGATCAACGATGAGCTCAGCTTCATGCATCATCTGATAATCATTAGAGTTCACCGGGATATTGGTATGAACGTTACCGTCACCCGCATGCATGTGTGTTGCAACAAACAAACGGCTAGAACGTTTTTCAGCATGAATGTCATCAAGCTTATTACGCAGCGCTTCCAAAGCTTGACCTTGGAAAAGCTCTTTTAATGGCTTCTCAACTTCATTGCGATATGAAATGCGTAGATCCCGACGCTGTAACACCCGGAATAAGGTATCCCCAGCATTAACAGCAGCTTTGGCATCTTCTGAAAGCAAGTCACCCAAGCTTTCCGCAGGTGCATCAAGACTATCTAAAACCTGCTGCCAGCGAGCCTTAACAACCAATAAGTGTTCACAGGCCGTGTCGATTTTTGACTGTAAAATCGCATCATTTTCAGCGCAGTCATCCATCTGCTTAGCCATTTTCTTCAGCTCTTTTGGCTGGCTTTGCAGGTAGGTTAAAACCGCATCAGCAGTCGTCAATTTACTACGCGTTGACTGAACAATATTGATACGCTCGATACCATCGTTGTATTCAGAGAGTCGCTCAAGCGGAATAACAACGTCTTCGTTAATTTTGAACGCGTTGGTATGTTTTGCAATCGCCGCTGTTCTCGCACGATCAGCCCAAAAACGAGCACGCGCTTCAGGACTTACCGCAACAAAACCTTCGCCATCACGGGCATTAGATAATCGAACGACCTCAGAGCAAGCTTCAGCAACTGCGTTTTCATCGTCACCGACGATATCAATCAGCAATACCATTTTTGGTGCAACACTTCGCGGTGCTTTGGTGCTGTAATCAACCGCCTTTACATAACGCTCATCGAGATGTTCCATACCTGCTAACAAGATGCTCTTGTTGGCGTCGAGGTAATTTTTCGTCTCAACAATGGCAGGCACAGCTTTGCTTAAATCGTTACCAAAGAACTCCAAACACACTGTACGAATGTAGTCAGGCATACGATGCAAAACGAAGACTGATGACGTAATCAGACCATCACAACCTTCTTTTTGAATACCTGGCAGACCGCCTAAGAATTTGTTGGTAACGTCTTTACCTAAACCCAACTTACGCAGTTCGCGTGCAGGGATTCGAATAACTTCTGGCTCTTCAATCAGCGTTTTACCATCAGGTTGGAAACGACTGATTTTAAATTCGGCCGTTTCAATATCATGGATTTTGCCCATGTTGTGGTTAAGACGCTCTACTTCCATCCATGTCGCATCTGGCGTCACCATTCTCCATGAGACAAGGTTATCCAGTGCAGTACCCCACATGACGGCTTTTTTACCACCCGCATTCATCGCAACGTTACCGCCGATAGTCGATGCATCTTGTGAGGTCGGGTCAACGGCAAAAACAAGACCATGCTTACCAGCCAAGTCAGAAACACGACGTGTTACAACACCGGCCTCAACTCGCACTGTAGCAACTTGATCATCACGCCCCGGTAGCTGGCGATACACAACACTATCAATACCATCTAGTTTCTCGGTATTAATGACGACACTGTCAGCAGACAATGGAATCGCACCACCGGTATAGCCAGTACCACCACCACGCGGGATTACCGTTAAGCCAAGCTCAATACTCGCCGCAATAATGGCAGCCATTTCGGCTTCACTATCTGGAGTAATAACTGCAAGCGGAAACTCTACACGCCAGTCAGTCGCATCCGTCACATGTGAAACGCGAGACAAACCATCAAATTTAATATTGTGCTTTTTGGTCACACGGCTCAGTTTGCGCATCACTTGTTTACGACGTTCCGCAGTTGCCAATAAGTCACGCTCAAACTTTTCAACAGCCTGACGAGCAGATTGCTCTAACGTCAACGCCAGTTGATTATCGTTTTGTTCAGCACGATTACGGATCTGATCTAAACGGTGATGTAACGCATGGCGAAGTGACTGCCAACGCTTACTATTTTCAACAAGGTCATCTTGGATAAAGGGATTGCGAGAAATCACCCACATATCGCCAAGCACTTCGAAAAGCATCTTGGCACTGCGACCTGTTTTCCGCTGTTCACGCAATTGCTGCAGAATGTCCCACATCGACTCACCCATGTAGCGAATAACGATTTCGCGGTCTGAGAATGAGGTGTAGTTATAGGGAATTTCGCGTATTCGGCTTGACATAGCGGCTTAGCTAATCCTTGTTAAATCATGGTATAAAATAATTAATCGCCAATTTTAACACGAAGCCGATAAATAGAAGGCTTACAAATAACATGCCTTTTATTAGGCAATAACTATAGAGCCCAAAATCAATGGATTTTATTCAAATTTTTGTTCTTGCTGTTTTGCAAGGACTTACAGAGTTTTTGCCGATCTCCAGCTCAGCCCACCTGATTTTAATGCCCATAATTGCCAACTGGCAGGATCAAGGTTTGGCCTTCGATGTTGCAGTCCATATTGGTACTTTATCGGCGATTGTTTTCTATTTCCGCAAACAATTGCGCACATTAATTTATGATTGGTTTGCATCGTTACACCAACGCCAGCGTGTTGGTGATAGTCGACTGGCTTGGGCAATTATTTTTGGCACCATTCCGGTTGGCTTAACAGGTGTCCTTTTTGGCGACTTTATTGAAGTTTATTTGCGCGACCCACTCGTTATTGCCGCAACAACCATTGGCTTTGGTTTATTACTCGGCTGGGCAGACTGGCAAGGTAAACGTGTTCGAGATGAACATACGCTTCGCTGGCAAGACATTTTAATTATTGGTGTTGCCCAGGCCTTAGCACTGATTCCCGGCACATCTCGCAGTGGCGTAACAATGACCGCAGGTCTGATGCTTGGATTAACGCGCGAAGCTGCTGCACGTTTTTCTTTTTTATTAGCGATTCCGGTAATTACTTTAGCGGGGATGTTAAAAACCGGCGAATTAATCGTCGCTGAAACACAAGCGGATTGGTCAGTACTATTTACCGGTGCATTGTTCTCGGCAATCAGCGCCTACTTATGTATAGTAGTGTTCCTAAAATTACTTGAACGCATTGGCATGTGGCCGTTTGTCATTTACCGGCTCATCCTCGGCGGCATATTGCTTTGGCTGTTTCTATAAATGCTGTTGACAGTGGCAGTCTGAATCCGTAATATTCTCCCTCTTTATTTGGACCGCCTGCGTATTTTTTCAGGAGCAACCCGCGGAATGAAAACCATTAGTGCTAAACCAGCCGAAGTTCGTCGTGACTGGTTCGTCATCGACGCCAACGGCAAAACGCTGGGTCGCATGGCGACCGAAATTGCCCGCCGTCTGCGTGGCAAACATAAAGCGATTTACACACCACACGTTGATACCGGTGATTACATCGTAGTTATCAATGCTGAGAAACTGCGTGTTTCTGGTAACAAGATGCAAGATAAAATCTATTACCACCACACTGGTCATATCGGTGGTATTAAATCTATCTCTCTGGCAAAACAGCTGGATAAAGCACCTGAGCGTGTTATCCAAACTGCGGTTAAAGGCATGTTGCCGAAAAACCCACTGGGTCGTGCAATGTTCAGCAAGCTGAAAGTTTACGCTGGTAGTGAGCACCCTCACGTTGCCCAACAACCTCAAATGCTGGAAATTTAACGGATATCGTCATGGCAGATTTATATTACGCAACCGGCCGTCGCAAAAGTTCTACTGCCCGTGTTTTCTTGAAACCAGGCACTGGTAACATTTCAATCAATACCCGTTCACTGGAAGATTACTTTGGTCGTGAAACTTCACGCATGGTCGTACGCCAACCATTAGAATTGGTTGAAATGCTCGACAAAGTTGACCTGAAAATCACTGTTCGCGGTGGTGGTAACAATGGCCAAGCTGGTGCCATTCGTCACGGTATCAGCCGTGCATTGGTCGAACTGGACAGTGAATTGAAAACTGAACTGCGTAAAGCAGGCTTCATTACACGTGATGCACGTGCCGTTGAACGTAAGAAAATCGGTCTGCATAAAGCACGTAAGAAACCACAATTCTCAAAACGTTAATTCGTTGGGAATTCGAAAAAAACCACCTTTACGGTGGTTTTTTTTTGCCTGGGACTTTACAAATTCTGCTAGAAACAATAAAAATTCAAATAACTTTAACTAACAGGAGTGGTTTAGATGCGTTCAGTCATATTTTCGGGGTTACTAATTGCTTTATTAATGCCAATTAGCCAAACAATGGCCGACTCGCCTGAAATAGCATTTTCAACTGGCGCATTTGAGGTATTTGAAAGTGATAATAGTGCCGAATTTGGCGCTGAGTATCGCTTTGCACCACAAGCTTGGAGTTTAGTACCAGCGATTGGGGTTTCCGCTAATAGTGATGGTGGATATTGGACCCATGCCGGCCTTCGCTACGATTTCAAACTAGGAGAAAAATTTCTCCTGACTCCCCAACTAGCCATTGTTGGTTACGAAGATGGTGGTGGTACTGATCTAGGCAGTGGTTTTCTATTTCGAAGTGGTATCGAGCTGGGTTACCGACTATCGAATGCCAGTAAACTTTCTGTAACGCTTTACCATATGTCGAATGCAGATCTCGCAAAAAATAACCCAGGCTCTGAGTCATTGATAGTGAGCTACAGCTTTACACCTGATAGTTGGCGCTAAAGTTTTATTTGTAGAGCTTACCCTTACCTTCTGGCTGAGTTTTAAAACGACGGTGAACCCAAAGATATTGCTCAGGTGAGCGACGTACTTGCGATTCCACCCAATCATTTATGCGCTGCGCATCTGCAAGATCATCACCTGTTGGGAAATTATCAAGCTCCGGCCCAATATCAATTAAATATCTGCCATCTGGCTGACGGATTGGTACGTAAGGCACAATTGCCGCCCCACTCATTTTGGCAATACGTGCCGTCGCTGGAATGGTCGCGGCTTGCACACCAAAAAACTTCGCGAAGACGCTGGTGCGTCGACCAAAATCTTGGTCAGGTGCATACCAAACGACTTTATTTTTCTTCAACGCACGTAACATGCCTCGCATATCAGCCTGAAGTACCGTACCTTCACTATGAAAATTTCGGTACTTCAACATTACGGCATTAAACAGTGGGCTTTTTAATTCGCGAAACATCACATACGTTGGCTGTTTTAACATAATCAAACGGCCACCCAGCTCCATACTGGTAAAGTGACCCGTTAATAAGATCACGCCTTTACCTTTTGCCAGCGCCGCTTGAATATGTTCAAGTCCGCGATAATCAACACGCTTTGCTAATCTAGCATCAGAAGCCCACCAACTTAGGGCCGTCTCTAGCGGCATCATGCCCATCGTCTGCATATTACGACGCAGTAGATTGTGCCTTGCATCCTCTGATAACTCAGGAAAACAAAGTTCTAAATTGCGTCTAGCAATACGCGCACGGTCTTTTGCAAATAACCACATCAACTGACCAATACATTTACCAATCGCCAATTGCCAACTTGCAGGAAGCGTCACCGAAAGCCTCATTAGGGTGAGTCCAAGCCAGTTTGGCCAATACCGAGGATGTAAAAACTGTTTTTGTAAAACTTTCATTTTGCCTGTCAGCTGGAAAATTGCGCCTATGCTATCATCCTCGGGCATTAACCGCCCAATTACACGATGCAGCGAGCCTAATTTGAAGTTTATTTATACCTTGTTGTTTTACCTTGCGATTCCGTTTCTATTATTACGCCTTATTTGGCGTGGGTTTCGAGCACCCGACTATTTAAAACGTTGGCCTGAAAGGTTTGGCTTTATTTCATCGAGAACAAGTCAAAGCCCTTTAATCTGGGTACATGCTGTATCTGTCGGGGAAGTTGAAGCTAGCCGTCCATTAGTTAAAGGTTTGCAGGAAAACTATCCTCAGCATCAACTGTTAATTACCACCATGACGCCAACAGGTAGTGAACGTGTCAAACGGCTATTTGGTCAGAAAGTGCTACATGTCTATCTACCCTATGACATGCCGTTTGCTATTAAACGTTTCCTAAAGGCGATGCGCCCGCAATTTGGCATTATTATGGAAACAGAGTTATGGCCAAACTTATTATTAACCTGTCATAAACAACACATTCCGCTGGTCATTGCTAACGCCCGCTTATCAGAACGTAGCGCCAAAGGTTACCAACGTTTCGCTAAGTTTAGTCGCCAAATGCTACAAAGTTTGCCTCTAATTGCCACGCAAACTCAAGCTGATAGACAACGCTTTCAGGCACTCGGTGCGCCTGCTGAGCGAGTACATGCTGTAGGTAATCTCAAATACGAAATTAACTTACCCGCCAGTTTGCATGAACAAGCAGAAGCAATGCGTTCGATGTGGGGGAATCGCCCAGTTTGGATTGCAGCAAGCACTCATGAGGGTGAAGAAGAGATTATTCTCAATGCGGCTAAACAAGTTCGTGCCAAGTTTAATGACTTATTACTTGTCATCGTCCCCCGCCATCCAGAACGTTTTGATCGAGTTGCTGGTCTTTGCCGAAAAAGCGGCTTAAAAACTTTACGGCGCAGTGAAAACAAACCCTGCCCGTCAACAACCCAAGTGCTTGTCGTTGATACCATGGGCGAATTACCACTGTTTTATGCAGCAGCGGATTTAAGTTTGATTGGTGGAAGTATGGTGCCTCATGGCGGCCATAACCTACTTGAGCCAGCCGCCTTGGGAAGAGCCGTTATTACAGGTCCTCATTACTTTAACTTTACAGAAATTACCGAGCGCTTTTTACAGTTTGGCGCTGTTGTCAAAGTGAACAATAGTGTTGAGCTTGCTCAAGCTGTATCGCAGTTATTAGCCGATCCCAAACGACGGGCAGAAATGGGCGAAGCTGGTCTTGATTTGATAAATCAAAGTAAAGGCGCCAGCGCAAGATTATTAAACCTCATACAACGACATATTCACCATGCCTGATGACGTTTATTGGATGCAGCACGCTCTGCAATTAGCAGAAAAAGCACAAGCAGCAGGAGAAGTACCGGTTGGCGCTGTAATCGTTCAAAACGATGAATTGATTGCAGAAGGATATAACCAGCCAATTTCTCAGCATGATGCGACAGCACATGCCGAGATCATGGCTTTACACACTGCATGCCAAAAGCTGCAAAATTACCGGCTGCCGGGTACAACAATGTACGTAACGCTTGAACCCTGCATTATGTGTGCAGGCGCTTTAGTGCATGCGCGTATTGAACGGCTCGTCTATGCTGCAAGCGAACCCAAAACTGGCGCAGCGGGTAGCCTGCTTGATGTATTCACACTCCCAAATATTAATCACCGTGTTAACTGTGAGTCAGGCGTTCTTGCTGAGCAAAGCAGCCAATTATTGCGTGATTTTTTTCGTCAACGCCGTTAAAACGAGTATCTACTAACAAGAAATATCGACCTTTAGCTAGTCGTATTTAATGGTTGTGGCCTAAACTTTAAAGGGTGCAAATCTGTCTTTATCAGGTGATAATTTATCATCGCCAACGACAAAGTATTATTTTGAAAAAACGCTTAGTTTTACTTTTAGTTTTAACAGTACTGACGCTGAGTGCCTGTAACGATAGTCGAACGCATTTGGATCAAATCCTAGAGCGTGGTGAACTTCGTGTGGTGAGTCGTCAGGGCTTGACGACTTTTTATCAAAGAACGGCACATGAAATGGCTGGCTTTGAATATGAGCTAGTCAAACATTTTGCTGATGAACTGAACGTTAAACTCAAAATCATCATTCCAGAAAGTTTGGGCGATATGTTGCGTATGCTTGAGCATGGTGAGGCCGATATCGCTGCAGCCGGACTCACCGTCACCGCCGAACGACAGCAACGCATGCGGTTTGGTCCGGTTTATCACGAAGTTACCCAACAACTAATTTATCGAAACGGCTCAAGACGCCCACGAAACATTGCACAATTAGGCAATGGACAATTAGAAGTGCTTGCTGATAGTAGTCATGTCGAGCATTTAGTCGCATTAAAGAAAGAAGTACCAGAACTTACCTGGATCGAAAATGATGATATTGATACGACTGGTTTGCTCGAGTTGCTGCAACTAGAACTTATTGATTACACCATTGCCGACTCGAATGAAATGTCGGCCACCCGTGGTCTATATCCAGAACTACGCGTTGCCTTTGATGTGTCTGATCCTCAGGCTTTGGCTTGGGGTTTAAAAAAAGGACCTGACGTAAGTCTATATCGAGAAGTCATTAACTATTTTGAACACATCGAAGAAAATGGCTTTCTTGACCGTATGATTGAGCGTTATTACGGCCACATCCGACGTTTTGACTATGTTGATAGTCGTGCGATTAATCGCCGAGTATTAACCCATCTTCCAGAATATCAAGATTGGTTTACGGAAGCCGGGGAGGAATATGACTTTGATTGGCGGCTATTAGCAGCTGTTGCCTATCAAGAGTCACATTGGAACCCAGAAGCAGTTTCGAATACAGGTGTTAAAGGCCTGATGATGCTGACACGCGCGACAGCTGAAGAAATGGGGGTTGATGATCGAGAAGACCCAGAACAAAGTATTAAAGCGGGTGCCGCCTATCTTGACTTGATGCGTAAGCGCCTTCCAGAGCGAATCATGGAGCCAGATCGAACCTGGATGGCATTAGCTGCCTACAACATTGGTCAAGGCCACCTTGAGGATGCCCGTCGATTGACACAAATGAATGGTGGCAACCCAGATCGCTGGTCAGATGTTCGCGAAAATCTGCCACTACTATCTCAGAAAGAGTGGTTCGATAAAACCCGTTATGGTTATGCCCGAGGTGGAGAACCCGTACGTTATGTGGCTAATATTCGTCGTTACTACGACATCATGCTGCAACACAACAGCATCAATCCTGAGCAGCCACTGCAAGTTGAGCCCCCTGCAGGCCCAACCCAATCGTTACCGGCTGCAATCTAATCATAAAAAAGCCCGCTTAGGCGGGCTTCTTTGAATACCGTTTTACAGCTTAATTAAGGCATTAACTTCTCAAGACTTTCGTAGGTAATCGCCCCAACCGCAAGACCATTATCTTTTTGGTAACGAGTTAATGCGGTAATCGTACGCTCACCGATATAACCATCAGCTTCACCGGCATTATACCCAGCATCATTTAATGCATTTTGTAGACGCTGTAATAAGTCATTATCAAGATCTTGATCACAGACGGCACGACGCGTTACCACTTGTGGCTCACCCAGATATTCAACAACAGGTAATACCGTTTTAATTTCCGATGTCTGACGCTGATCAACTTGTTCAGGTGTCAACACTTCTTGATAAGCCACCTGCTCAACTTCCGGCTCAGATTGTACCTCTTCAACACGTGACGCCTCAACCAACTCCCAACGACTGACAGTGGCATATTCAGCTGGCTCTTGGTAGGTTTCAATTCGCTCGTCAGAAACCAAAACTTGCTTGCTGATTTGCTGGGTCTTCGCTGGAATTTCTTTAGCACAGAAGCTGCGAACACCCGTTGAGTGAGCATAAGCTGCACCAGCGGCCACACATGGTTCTAAAACTGAGGTTGCTTCTTCAACAACGACTGTTTCCTGACGTGTTTCATAAACAGCTGGCACAACACGATTTTTGGTCATGGCCGGTTTCACCATGATTTGCTCAGTGATTTTTTCAAAGCGAGCAGGTTTTACAGTATAGGTCGTGTGCGACTGCTTGGTGACCACTTGCTGATATCCCTCAGAGATACGTGCAGGCACAACAGTAATCGCTTTACTACTATCTTTGGTAACAAATTCTTTTTGACGCTCAACAGCTTGTGGATAGACTGTCGCCTGTACATAACATTGGCCAGGTAAAACAGCGTCACCCTTGGCAGCAGCTGGCATAACTTCAGTTTTTGGTGATTCAGTAACCACGGGTTGCGCTTGTGGTAACGCTGGCGGTGGTGGCTCAACAAGTACGGGTGATGATTTTACTTCAGTTTCATCAGCGACCAATTTGGCAGGCTCTGCTGTATTGGTTTCACTGTCTGTTGTTTTTTGTTGCGCTAACTTTTCTTCATGCTCACGAATGATTCTTTCTTTGACTGAGTCAGGTAACTCCGTTACCACAACACATCCTGCCAGCAGACTTAGCATAGTAGCTAAGAGGGTGATTCTTATCACGATATTCGTCCTGAAGTTTGTTACCAAAGGTTTTAAGGTTAGCCGCTTAGCTTAGGTATGACAAGTAGTCATAACAAACATTGCCTTATGTTATTTTTACAGCCAATTAACAACAGATTTTTTTCATCATTCTGATTATTAACAGCGCGTTTTGTTTGACATAAAAAAGCCCGCTGAAAACGGGCTTTTTTAATCAAAGGTGTTGAGAATTACTTTTCTTCAGCAGCCTTAACAACCAAATAATCTACAACATCAAGCATATCTTCAAGACTACCGGCTTGCGGTGCATCAGTACGATATTTCGCGTCAACAATCATTGCTGGCACACCTGTGATACCTGATGTTTGGCTCATAACCAGCGCTTTTTTCACTTTGGTTTTTACACCAAATGAATTCATACGCTTTAAGAAGTCTTCACGGTCAATACCTTGCTCTTCAACAAAGTCCAACAATTCTTCTTCACTATTTAAACGACGTTTTTCAACATGAATAGCGTGGAAAAGTTTTGGATGAAGCATTTCTAAATCACCACTTTGCTCTGCAGCATAGAAAACGCGCGCCAACTGTAGCCAACTATCACGGAAAATTGCTGGGACCAGTTCAAACTCGGCATTGTCAGGTAATGTTTCTTTCCACTGTGTTACTTGCGGATCTAAACGAAAGCAATGTGGGCAAGAGTATGAAAACAACTCAACCACTTTTACTTTCTCACTGACGTCATTGCTTGGCATTTGTTTGCCCACTTCAGCGTAGTGTTGGCCTAGCTGATAATCAGCAGCGTTCGCGGCTAATGGCAACATAAACATTGCTGGAACAAGCAGTAATGCTTTCATCATTTTCTTCATCATTATTTCCTTTAATTACAACGTGCCATAGGAATGCAGGCCCGACAAAAACATATTGACACCTAAAAAGGCAAATAAGGTCACGAAAAGACCAACAATTGCCCACCAAGCCATTGGCACCCCACTCCACCCCTTGGTCATTCGCATATGTAACCAAGCGGCATAGTTAAGCCAAACAATCAGTGCCCAAGTCTCTTTCGGATCCCATGACCAATAGCCCCCCCAAGCTTCAGCTGCCCAAAGTGCCCCCAGAATGGTTGCCACCGTAAAAAAGGCAAAACCCAGTGCGATACTTTTATACATTAAATCATCCATCAGATTTAATGATGGCATTGCTAAAACCCAGCTACTTTGTGGATTTTTTTGATGACGCCAAGCCACAATCAAATAGGCCACACCAATCATGGCCGCCATGGCAAATGCGCCATAACCTATGAAGTTAGCCGGGACATGGATCTTCATCCAGTAACTTTGCAGTGCCGGTACTAATGGCTGAATTTCATGCGCATTACGTTCAAAGACGTACCAAAGCTGGAAGAAAACAGCCGCAGAAATGACCAATAAAACGAAACCACCCAATTTACGTGTCATATAACGACGTTCGTAAAATAAGTACAGCAAAGCCGTTACCACAGCAAAAAGAATGAAGACTTCATAAAGATTACTGACAGGGATATAACCAATGTCTTCCCCCATCATATGGGTTTCACGCCAACGAACCATTAAGCCAACCATACCCATAGTAGTAGCTGACCACGTTAAAACTGAGCCCATCTTTTCTAAATAGTCGGAGCGGCGCCATAAACCAGCAAAGTAAGTGACGGTAGCAGCCAAAAACAACGCACTCATCCACATTAGTGCTGATTGGCTAGCTAAGAAATATTTCAACCAGAAATTACTCTCTGCAAGGCTTAAGTCTGTGCCATAAATTTGTAGCGCGAATAAACTTAGTACTGCGACAGCAATACTGTGACTTCGAAACGGTGGCCAGTAATGACCAAGAAATGCCATGCTAATCGCCGTCAGAATAAGGATCGTCGTTTCGTAGACATCCAAAACACTATGATAGACATAAAAGATGCCCACGGTAGCAACCAGTAATAGCAGTGGCCACCACCAGTCTTTACGCAAATTCGATTGCTCTAATTCTGTTGTCGTCATCAGCTTCTCTTAATCTCTCAGCCAGTCAAGTTAGTTGACTGGTGGCTTAGCAGAGTTCCCGTTTCCGTTTGCAAATATCTGATGCTGACTGGTAAAAAAGTCATCAAATTCGCGTGGATTACGGTTGCTGGTTCCCGCCATCAGAACCTTGCTGCCATCACCATCGTTTTCTAACCAGAACCACAATCTACGCTGTGGCACATAAAATAATAAAAACACACCAATAACTAATAATAAGCAGCCGAAATACACCGTATTTTTACCTGGTGATTTGGCAATTTGTAGCCCGGTCGATTGAATATGCTCAAAATCATTTAACTTCAAAAATACCGGTGAACCATAGCGAGGTAATGTGCCAATGGTATCAACAGCATCTTGTAAGAACTGTAATTCTTCAGAATCCGTAGGATCGGCTTGTGGAGCAACTTCTGTAAAGTACATACGAGCCAGCATTTCTCTTAGCATACCTAAGTAGGCTGGCGCTAAGTTGTCGCGCTCAGCTTCTGGCAACTCATTTTCAATAAAGTCGCGAACTTCATCAAACCCGCCACGCATAAACATTTTGATTAATGTTTCTAGCGTTGATTGCAGACTATTTTCAAGGTCAGGGTCACTTGCAGGCATGATTGATAACGCTTCACGCATCATCATATTAGCAGCACGTTGTGTTTTTTCTTGGTCACGTAGGGCGGCACTAAATGCCACAAACTTATCTAGCTCACCATTCTCATCTGCAGGGATATAAAGATAAGAGAATTCTTCCGCAGGGCTGTTTCTGACACCACTCAAATAAAATTCGCGACCATCACGTGGCACCGGCAACATGTAGTTTTCATATTCACGTGCTTCACCGGTAGGTGAGCGTAACTTGAAGGTGATACTTGGCCCAAAATTGCGAATATTGTCCGGGTCATCTTCTGTCGGGTCTGGGTTGATATTAAACGGTCGAAAATTGCTCATTTCTAACCGCATTGTTGTATCACCCCAGATAAGCTCACTGTTGGCAAATACTTTGGTTTCTAGCGAGACTGGCTGGGAACCAATGCGCGTATCCAAAGGCCAAGCGGAAACATCCAGGTTCGAACCACCATCACCAAAACTCGCTTGGTAAATAGCATGGCCTTTATAGATCCAAGGGTGGTTAACCGAAATAGTTTGTCTCAAAGGTTCATCTAATGCAGGGTCGATAATGACCAAATCTGACTCAAAGGATTTGGGTTGACCAGTTGAATAGTGTTCAACACGGAATTCTTCAACTTCAATACGAAATGGTAAGGCCTGTAAAAGATAGCCATCACGAACTGGCAAAAAGGCAACTTCAGCGCCCCGCCCTTCTGGGATACTGACCGTGCCACGAAATGCCAAGTCACTAACGGGTAAGCGGCTTTCGGCTGGAATATCACGAATCGCCAAATCTCGTGTTTCAATTTTTAGCTTTCCTTGCCACTCAGCGATTTTTAATGGCAGATTGCCATCTAATAAACCACCAACGCAGATCACCACAATCGCGATATGCGTAAACAAGTAACCTAAGCGGTTCCAACCACCTCGCATCGCAGAGAGCAATACGGCATCATTTTTTTCGGTGACTCGGCTTCGAAAACCTTTGCTTTTAAGTTGTTTCCGGTAATCGGCAGTTAATGCATCGACAGGTTGTGATGCAGACCATTCAGCATGATGGTGCATCAAACGTAGGGATTTTTTTTGAACCTGCGTACGTAACTGCCACATTTCACGCAGCATCGCAGGGGTATGACGAACAACACAGACACTGGTTGAGATGACTAATAACGTCAAAATAACTAAAAACCAAACCGCACTGTAAACATCGTACAAACCAAGTGTTTCAAAAACTTCAAACCAGAATGGCCCGAATTTGATGACGTAATCGGTATAAGGCTGGTTTTGCTGGAGAACGGTGCCAATAACAGAGGCAATGGCTAAAGTTAGCAATAGTGTGATTGCCAGCTCCATGGAACCAAGAAATTGCACTAACCGCTGTTGAAATAGTCGCTTGTGCATGCGTGGGGATTCTTTTTCTGACATATGCGGCGAGATTAGAGCCGGAAACTATCAGTAAGTTTCCGGCCAATAAAACCAGTGATTAAGAAGTCAGATCAGTGCAGACCAGAAACGTAAGCTGAAACGGCTTTGATTTCTTCTTCAGTCATTTTTTGAGCGATGTCACGCATCATGCCATTAGGATCATTGGCGCGTGTACCATCTGCAAAATGTTGTAGTTGAGTCGCGATATATTTGCTGTATTGCGAAGACAACATAGGCCAATTGGCTGAAGGAATACCTTTACCATTTGGACCGTGGCAAGCCATACATGCTGGTACACCGGTCTCAGCATTACCACCGCGATATAGTTGACGACCTGCTTCAACTAACTCTTCAGCTACGGCACCCGCAGCAATTTCTTGTGATGAAAAATAAGCAGCTAAGTCCAACATATCCTGTTCACTCAACTCTTGAGCAATTGGATACATAATGGCATTTTCACGTTTACCACTTTTGAAGTCGGCTAATTGTTTCGCAATATAACCAGCATGTTGACCCGCTAGTTTTGGAAAATCTGCCGCAGGGCTATTACCGTCAGCAGCATGACATGCAGCACAAACCGCCGCTTTTTCTTTTCCCGCAGACACGTCACCAGCAGCGGCGACCATCGCTGTACTACTCAACGTATAGGCTGCAACCACTGCCAAAAAAACATTTTTCATGGTGATTCCTAAGATGCTTACTTTTAGATACTTAAACTCGCGATATGGTACGCTTATTGAGATATTTTTGCACCTGGAAAGGTTCCATGTCTGAGCTGTACCGCCGCGCCCAATATACTGGTAGCGCCACCCAATTATCACAATTGCCTCCTGATTCTGGAATCGAGGTCGCTTTTGCTGGTCGATCAAATGCTGGTAAATCTAGTGCTATCAATACGATAACGCAAATCAGTGGTTTGGCTCGCACCAGTAAAACACCAGGCCGAACCCAAATGATAAATTTCTTCACATTGGATGACACTCGCGCCTTAGTCGATCTTCCCGGCTATGGTTATGCAAAAGTCCCTGAGAAAATGAAGTTACGTTGGCAAGAAACGTTGAGCAAATATCTTGAAACTCGACAAAGTCTTCAAGGATTAATGTTGATGATGGACTGCCGTCATCCATTAAAAGAATTTGATTTGCAGATGCTCGAGTGGGCAAAACAAGCAGAGTTAAGTGTACATATCTTGCTTACTAAGTCCGATAAGCTCAGCAAAGGTGCCGCAGGTAGTACCTTACAGCAAGTTCGAAATACGCTTCGTAAAGTTGGCAGTCATGCAACAGCCCAACTGTTTTCATCTTTGAATAAGAATGGACGCGATGAAGCCATTGCGAAGTTGGATGATTGGTTTGCCGTAAATACACCGTCGGCAGTCATTGCGCAAGAATAACGATTTTAGATAAACCGGCGCTATTTCACACTTCTGAAAAGGTATTAAATTTCAGAGGGATAAATAGCTCAAAATCATTGTTAAGTCGCATGTCCTTGACGTGCACTGATAGCGCCAATAATGATGCCCGTAAGACTGAATTTATCGGCAATCAGAGTGCTATAATCGAAAACAATGATTTCTGACGTAAAAAGTCAGCCTCTGGTAACGAAGCCAAAGCATGACGGCTTAATCAGCCCGTCATGACAACCCTGAACATCCTCTAAAACGCCACTTTAAGGATACGTTATGACGACTCCACGTTACTTATGTACCGCATCACCGGCTGCAACTTTGTACGACACACCCGCTCTCGACATGGATATCAAAGCCTTAGCTGAAGATATCAAACGGTATTACGGCACACACTTAGCGCAGGAAAAAGGCTGTGCATCCGGCCATTACCTCTACTCCGCTTTAGCATTAACGCTCAGAGATCGTCTATTTGAGCGGATGAAACAAACCAAACACACCTATTCACAATCACAATGTAAACAAGCCTATTACCTTTCCATGGAATTTCTGATGGGTCGGGCTTTAGGTAATGCTGCATTAAATTTGGGGGTGGAAGACACGCTCAAAAAAGCCTTAGTTGAGCTAGGCCTAGACTTTGAAGAACTGGCTGAAATGGAACACGATGCTGGTTTAGGTAACGGTGGTCTGGGTCGTTTGGCTGCCTGCTTTATTGATAGCTGTGCAACATTGCAATTACCGGTCACCGGTTATGGATTACGCTACGAATACGGCATGTTCCAACAACGTATCGAAAACGGTTATCAGCAAGAAATGCCTGATCACTGGCTTCGTGACGGAAACCCTTGGGAATTAGAACGTCCAGAATACACACAACGCATCAAATTTGGTGGCCACACCGAATTTCATCGAAATGCCAGTGGTTGGATGGAAGTCCAGTGGGTTAATACCAACGATGTTCTGGCCGTACCTTATGACCTACCGGTTCCAGGTTATAAGAACGGTACTGTCAACAAATTACGTCTCTGGAAAGCGGCTGCAACAGACGAGTTTAATCTCGAAGACTTTAATGCAGGTTCTTATACCGATGCGGTTGCTGCTAAAAATGAAGCAGAAAACATCAGCATGGTGTTGTACCCAAATGATGCAAGCGAAAATGGTAAAGAGCTGCGTTTACGGCAGCAGTACTTCCTCGCCTCAGCAAGCTTGCAAGATATTCTTGAACATTGGGTGATGATCAATGGCGATGACTTTACCCATTTTGCTGAAAAGAACTGCTTCCAGTTAAACGATACGCACCCAACGGTTGCAGTTGCTGAGTTAATGCGTCTGTTGATTGATGAACATGGCTTAAGCTGGGATGCCGCATGGGATATCACCAGCAACACCATGGCTTATACCAATCACACGTTATTGCCTGAAGCACTTGAGCGCTGGCCAGTTAATTTATTTGGTCGTTTGCTGCCCCGCATTCTTGAGATCATCTACGAAATCAATGCCCGCTTCTTACGCGAAGTCGCAAATCATTGGCCAGGTGATCGTGAACGCTTATCTCGCCTTTCGATCATTGAAGAAGGCTCTCAACAGCAAGTGCGTATGGCTCACCTTGCAATTGTCGGCAGTTTTTCAGTTAACGGTGTTGCTGCACTGCATTCAGAGTTACTGAAAAAAGGCTTGTTCAAAGACTTTTATGCCCTGTGGCCGACAAAATTTAATAACAAAACCAACGGTGTTACCCAACGTCGTTGGATGGCATGGTGTAACCCAGCTCTGAGTGAGTTAATCACCGACAAAATCGGCGAAGCTTGGATCACCGATTTATCACAATTGAAAAAGCTTGCTGCATTTGCCGACGACAAAGCCTTTCAAACGAAATGGCATGATGCAAAACGCCAAAACAAACAAAAATTGGCTGAGTTAGTTCAGCAAAGTTGTGGCGTAACGTTTAACCCAGACGCTATGTTTGATATTCAAGTGAAACGTATTCACGAATACAAACGTCAGTTGCTGAACGTACTTCACGTGATTCATTTGTATGATCGTATTAAACGTGGTGATACCGAGGGTATTGCGAAACGTTGTGTTTTGTTTGGTGGTAAGGCTGCACCCGGCTATGCCATGGCCAAACAAATCATCAAGCTGATTAATAACGTTGCCAACGTGGTGAATAATGATCCTGAAGTCGGTGACTGGTTAAAAGTCGTTTTCTTACCGAACTATCAGGTTTCAGCAATGGAAGTTATTTGTCCTGCTGCTGATCTTTCTGAACAAATCTCAACTGCCGGTAAAGAAGCTTCAGGTACCGGCAATATGAAATTCATGATGAATGGCGCCATGACCATCGGTACTTTAGATGGTGCGAACATTGAGATCCGAGAAGAAGCTGGTGATGAAAACTTCTTCTTGTTTGGCCTCTCAGAAGAAGAAGTGGATGCCATGCGTCAGCACTATAACCCACAAGCCATTATCAATAGTGACCCTGATCTAAAACGGGTCATGGAATTGTTACGTGGCGGTCATTTCAATCAATTTGAACCGGGTTGTTTTGATAACGTGATTAATGCCTTTACCAGCTCTCATGATCCATGGATGACAGTGGCTGACTTCCGTAGTTATGTTGATGCGCAACATCAAGCGGGTTTGGTATATCAGGACCAAACACGTTGGATCAAAATGAGCATTATTAACTCGGCGGCGAGTGGCAAGTTCTCAACCGATCGCACTATGGATGAGTACAACGATGACATTTGGAAACTAGAAAAAATTCAGCCTAAAGATTTCTAATAGCCAAAGATACTGACCTACGAAAGTAGGTCAGTATTAATTATGTCTCGCTGCAGGCCACCAAAGAGGGCTATCAATATCAGCCATTCGATATGCCAATACTTTTGCCTGAATATCATCGCGTAACAAGTAAGCTTCTAGCGCTTGCGCCCCTGCACGATTAATTGGCCGTTTATCATCCAGCACTCTAGTAATTGCCATAATACGTTGTAAAACCGCATCATCGGTGTAAATGATTCGCATCGCAGAAGCGTGTGTTTCTTGATATTTCAGAAATGGCACTGCCCCCCAAATGACATACGCTTGATGCTTCTCAGCAGCCTCGATGGCCTCACTATTACTTACGCCGTCATCAATAAACCATTCCGCGGTTGCCGTCGTATTCAGCATTGCCATAATCGTATTGGTCAATGCCTCAACCCCATGATTATTATTGGCTAACAGCTTGTTATGTGATGTCTGAATAGCCGTCAGAGCTTGCTCGAGAGAATCAGCCTCTGCAACATTTGCCGGGTCAGAAATCGGGCCAATTAAAACCACTTGGTTAGCAAAGACCATTTTAGGCCAACTTCCAAAACCGCTCTGCACAAACTCTTGCATGCCCGATTTACCATAATGGGCAATCACCAAATCCGCTTGGCCATCAAGTGCTCTTTCAAAAACATCACTGCCACTGTAAACATTCACTTGATAGCCAGTCTCAGTAGTAAAGTCAGCCAACAGATAGTCAATCAAACCACTATCTTGTGGCGTATTTACGACCGCAAGTCGAATAGTATTAGAAGTTTGAAACTGAGGGGAATGACTACAAGCGGTAGTCCAAAGAACAAGACTTACAATGGTTAAGCGAGCTAATGCGCTCAGTGATGAACGCATTAGCTTTTTTGCCTATTAGTAGCGTAAGTTAACGCCGGTATAGAGGAACCTGCCAGGTTGAGGATAGCCATAACTGGTTTCGTAATCCTTATCGAATAAGTTTTCGACACCAGCATAAACGTCTGCATTACCACCAGCAAACATATATTTGATACGAGCATTAACTAGCTCAAAGCTATCCAATTTTTCACGGTAAACAACGTTATTATTGTCTTCATAGAAATAGTTCTGCGTCCCGATCCTGACAACATCACCAGATAACTGCCACTGAGGTGTGAGTTGATAAATCGCTTGCAAACTAGCTTTGTGCGTTGGGCGGTACTGTAATTGGTTAGTTAAAGCATCTGTTGATTTATCTTCACTATCCATAAAACCCAATGCCGCTCGCAAAGTGAATTTTTGGTTCACTTGATAAGCACCATCAATATCAATACCTTTAAAGCGTAATGCTTCACGATTTTGATATAGGTTTGTATCGCTATCTCGCTGAATAAAGTCATCAGCATATGTTTGCCACAACGCAATATTCAGCAAACCACGTTGCCATTGGTTACGCATACCTAATTCATAATGTTTAGCACGTTGAAAACCAAGTTCAATATTGCCGCGACGAGGGTCATAAAGATCTCTCAGAGTTGGTGCCTCAGCCTTACGCGCAAATGTCCCATAAACTGAAGTGACTTCAGTCAACGGTTTGCTCAGTGAAAACTGCGTACTGTAAGCCGTTTCATCACTCGCACCTGACAAGTCTAATTCATGGCGTCCAATACCCACTACAGCAGTCATGTCATAAGGAAGGCTTTGTGTTAATTCCACCGCATATGAACGAACACTAATATCCTCATCGGTACTCGTTGGCGTATAAGGTGTTACTGGACATGGCTGGTTTCCGCCACCGCCACCGCCACCGCCACCGCCACCGCCACCGCCACCGCCACCGCCGGAAGCGATTGTGCAGTCCAGACCATTTTCATCATAGTCTGCATTACGGTGATCAACACTAAATGCCACTTGGCTGCCAGTGGTTGGCAGTTGACCAATCAATTGGGCATGAACACCTTGGCTTTGCGTTTCTTCATTACTCAAATAACTTCCATTAGATGTGATACTGGCAAATGAGTTGTCGTCGTATCTTGCACTTCGCTCTTGCATATGGTTATCAAAGAACCATAATCGACCAGTCCAATTATCTGTAAAATCGTAATCAGCACCGACCTGCAGCGAATAACCTCTCTGAGACTCAACACGATCATATCTTGCTCGCTGTGCAAAATTATCATCATAAGTTATAGAAGGTTTACCGTATTCACCTTCTAGGTAACTGGCAAACATTCCGACGGTCAAACGACTTGTGAGATCTCGATGGTAAGACATCACCAAGTTTTCACGACGATTATCGCTATTATTACGTTCTTGATTATCTTGGAAATTATCAGCAGTTGAAGCGAGATCAGTATTGAAATTGTTGGATACCGCAAAAGCATCACGATCTCGCACACCATAGCCAAAGAAGAAGTCTTGATCGGCATCACCATAACCGACCTGACCATTGGCTAACCAAAAATCATCACTGCCGCGTTCTAGTTTTGATGCCGCTTGAAAACCATCCGTAACCCCACGGGTTTTGATATCAATGACACCCGCCATACCACCATCACCATATAGCACTGATGAGCCGCCGATGTGGGTATCAATTCGACCAATTGCAAAAGCTGGAATCAGGCTTGGATCAAACTGACCATCAGATGTCGAGTTAAATGGAATACCATTCAACAGCAATTTGATTTGTCGTGTGCGAAGGCCGCGAATGTCCATGCGAGGCGTACCATCACCACCATAACGAACATTGGTACTTGGCAGTAAACGTAAAGCATCTTCTAAACTTCTTGCTCCCATCAACTCAAGATCTTGTTGATCAATTTGATATTGGGTACCTGCTTCAGGTTGCTGGTTAACAACCAAACTGCCTAGTTCGTATACAGACTCTTCTTCTGCTGCCAGCGCCGGTGAGGCAACAATGGCGGCAAAAATGGCTAAGGATATATTTTTGTATGCATATCGCTTAGTAAACGATGGGAGAGATTTCACTTTTAACCCTCTTATTATTTTAATTTTTGTTGTTTTTTAAGGCTAAGCCAAGCCATAAAGCCGATTAAACCGCCAACACAACCAAATAGGAAGTGCGTAATAAATGGATAACCTAATCCATGTCTGAAGGTATTTTCTTCTGCGCCAGCCATGATAATTAAACCAAACTTAAATAATGGTTTGACCATGTGAATAACACCGGCAGCCAGCGGCAGTAACCACAGCATTGAGAGATTTCTGGATAATGCACGATAGCTGAGATCAAGCAGGAAACCTTGACTGATCATAATCACCGCGGCTTCTGGATTATTACGAACAACCAATGCCGCTACCAAGCCACCAGCCCCTGCAAGCGTTGCGGTATAAGCATAAGGGGCACTGCAGCGAACAAAAATCATGATTGCCATCAGAGTCAGCCCTTGTCTGCCCGGCAGTTCTAGACCAAACCTAAAAGTCTCATGCAGCACCATCGCCATGGCACCAGCAAAAAATATCAGCACATGCCGAACGCGATCTGATTGCAGTAAATCAGAACTGTTTGAGATAGTTTTTTGCAGCAACTTGCCAGACATTGCTTTGTTCCTCAACAGGTTCAACGATTAAACAAGGTTCGCCATTTAGCCAAATAGCACGCGGCCAACTTCCCATCACTATTTGACTTTGCGGATCACGTAAAACAGCACCTTCAAGGTTTTGTACGACAGGGATATCAACAGATTGCTGTAAAGTCTCTAGGCTTAGTGTTTGCTCAGCGTGATCACGCATTCCTTCTAGCCAAAGCAAACGCCCATCATTACCTGATGCACAAAGTGAAGCCGCAGCGAGCGCGCCAATCACACCATCTTCAGTACCCGTTAAGCCAAACAAACCGATTTGTGACTGTTGAGCCAGCGCTCTTGCGTCTGCTTGTGTCACAACACGATGCTTACAAAGCACGCCAAACCTTGAAAGAGTTAGGTCAAAATTTTCATACGGTAATAAGCAAAGACCAGCATCTGAACCTTCGGCACTATTTTTCAGTAAGTAGGTTTTGCACAGTGATTCAATATCACCTAAAGAATTAGGAGACTCCACCACCAAGCAAGCCGCACTATTGTGGGAAGTAAATGGCACCAAAGGGCTCATTAAGAGCTGGTGGCGCGTTACATATCTACAACGACCTAAACCATTTTCATTAATAGCGGCACAAAGTGAACGAGCGTGAAAACCTGTTCCCCGACTCTCTAAATTGTCGGTGTCATCAATACCTATAAAAAGTTTGTTAGACATACTTCAGGTTTACCGGATGGGATAAGCGGAATATTCCAACACATATAGCGATGGGTGTAAATAAACCCTTGCTTGTGCGTATTTTATTTATGAGGCCATTAATTCTTGGATACGAAGCAGATCGGCTTCTACAGCGTGCGAAGCTTTTTGTTCAATCTGACGGTAGTTTTCTAATACCGATTGGCCTAACTCAGTAACTGTTGCGCCACCACCATTACTGCCGCCTTTAACAGTTTCAACCAACGGTTTGGTAAAACCATTATTCATTGCTTTGACCAAATCCCAGGCACGTTTATATGACATCCCCATTGCTCTGCCAGCAGCAGAGATAGAACCATGAACATTGATCGCTTCAAGCAAGTCTGCTTTTCCCGGCCCGATGGCAACAAAATCATCATTATGAAAACGAATTTTTATGCTGACAGATTTAGTCATTATTAATGTTCTCAATGGTTTTTAAGGAACGACATCATACATGTATTTTATTGCATATTATGTTCGCCTGGTTATCAATAAAATGTGAATCTTTCACTTGATATGTCTGGAATGCTCACCTTGAGAAAATCAATTTCTCTGGCAGGTATAGACCTTCGCGCGTATAATGCAACCCCGCATAAAGGTTAGGGTTTGCAAAACCTTTCCTCATTACGCGCCTGTAGCTCAGTTGGATAGAGTGTCGGTTTCCGAAGCCGAAGGTCACAGGTTCAATTCCTGTCAGGCGCGCCATTTTTTACTTCAAAATTAAAGTCCTAGTCTTAGACTTTGAACCGAGATAGTCTTCTTTGCAATTTACTTGCAGCCTCGTCCAATTCGTTACCAACACCACGCAGTTTCTGAGCGCCATTGCTTGTCTTATTTACCAATCGTGAAACCTCTGAAAGGTTATGGCTAACTTCCTCACAGACAGCACTTTGCTCATCTGTAGCAGCGGCAATTTGCAACGTCATCTCCATAACCTCTTCAATCGCTTGATGGATTTCATTCAACATAGACTCAGCTTGCTGGGTGAGCACGACCGTCGCGGTCAAATGTTGACCACTAGCCTGTATCACCTCTGCAACCTGCTGATTGCTTTGCTGAAGCACAGTAAGTTTTTGTTGAATGTCAGCTGTTGCCTGCTGAGTATGGTTTGCCAATGTTTTGACCTGCTCAGAAATTGCCGAAAAACTTGACGTGCTTTCATTGGCATTTGCCTCAGCCGCTACTTGAATGGCAATGTCATTTGTTTCTTTGGCGATGTTCTCAATAACCGCTAATACCTTCAAAATATCTTGGCTATTTTGTTCCAGTTTTTGTAACGCAGTCTCAGATTGAAGCATCGAATCACTGACTCGATTAATCGACTCAGCTTTTTTCTTAACAACTTCAGAACCTGCGGTGGTTGTATCATTGATTTGTTGGACTGCTTGCGCCGTTCGCTCAGCATTTACAGCAATTTGCTGTGCAGAAGCAGCCATTTCACTCATCGCAAGAACCATATCTTGAATAAGCCCCTCCTGCTCCAGCATCTGAACACTGGTTTCCACACTGATATTACGTCCTTCAGCGGATAAGGCACTCACATCCTTAGCGACAGGCAAAAGCTGTTGGACCAAGCTCTGTAACTTTTCGATAAAGGTATTAAGCAAACTTGATAACTTGCCAGTTTCATCTCGATAGCTGATATTTAAACGCTGCGTCAGATCGCCTTCACCTTCGGCAATTGAAGCTACTAAAGTAGTCATTTCAGACAAGGGCCGAATACTCTTACGTGCAACCAACCATATCGTCACCACACCGAGTAATGACAGCAATAATCCCAGTACGGTCGTTGCGGTTATAAACTGAGTTTGTGCGGCCGCTAAAAACTGTTTCTGTTTGGCCACATCTTCCATAACAATCTCTTCGGGGACTTCTAAATAAGCCACCCAACGCTGTCCGTTATCTGATAGATAAAACGGCTTAAGAACGATGAATTGATTCTGTTCGTTAATGATCTTGGTTTCACCACTGATGGCCGCTTCTTTAAGATTGTCACGCAAAGAAGCTTCTAACACACTCAGGTTCTGTCCAACTAGGTCTGGCTGTTGGCTATGGCCTGAAATAATGCCTTTTGGACTGACCAGCAAAACATGCCCCTGACCGTTGTAGAGTCCCCAATCAACATCAGTGATAACTGATTGCAGAAAACTGACAGAGATATCTACACCAGCAATACCAATAAATTCCCCACCATGCTTGATCGGAGCCACCAGACTGCTCAACAAGACATTTTCATCGCCTACTGGATAAAGATAGGGATCGATAATGCAGCTTTCCGCACTTTCCTTGGAGCAAAGATAATATTCCCCCAGACGAATACCATTTTGATCCAGCTCTTTACTCTCTAAACCTTCAAGCAAGGACAATCTAAAACCATTATCAGCCCTAGTCACATAAGGCATAAATCGTCCTGTCTCGTCACTCCCCGAACTGCGATTAGCAAGCTCATCTTCACCATCAAATTTATCAGTCTCAAAAGCCACATAGGTTCCAAGAAAATCAGGATGCTCGGCCAATGTTTGCTCAAGAATTTTGATAGCTAAAGTCCGTTTATCTAGGTTGCTGTCAGTGTTAACAACAGCCTGCATTGCAGCCGCCGTCGCTTGGATAGCTTGCATGGCGGATTGGAGGGGCATGGATAGGTCTGTAGACGTATCACTTGCCAACACGCGAAGATAATCTTCAACTTGGCTGCGAGTAACGTCATAGCTTTGATTAGCAATAGTCTGCTTGATCTTGTCAAACTGCCATAAACCAACAATGACAGCCATCAACACAACGCTTAGTAGGCCTAGACCAGCCCATATGCTGAAACGTTGTTGAATCGAAAAATGCATTCTTTAACTCCCGAGATGTCATTTACCGAACTCTGGTTGGAGCGCGAGCTTGTCTGAGAGTTTCCGATAATGGTGAGCAAAGCTGTCACATTTTTTATTGCAGTGCAATTAACTTAAATTTTGCTAGATGTATTTTTAATAGTTTGGGTTTTCAACAAGGTCACACTAACCTTTTGATACCGAAAGTTTTAGAACCTTAATCACTTCAATCTTCAGTCTACTTGGCGGCTTGAAGGTATTGCTTAAGATTGATGTTCATACTGATGATGTTTTTTTTGTTCAATGACACTCGCGACCAAGATGCCAATTTCGTACAACATCCAAATCGGTATCGCCAACATAAACTGAGAAATAATATCCGGGGGCGTAATAATCGCACCGATAACAAACGCCCCCACAATCACATACGAACGAGCTTGTTTCAGAGCAACAACACTCACCATGCCCGCAGTCACCATAAGTACGACTGCTACAGGCGTTTCGAATGCCAGACTAAACGCGATAAACAGACTAATCGTAAAGTCTAAATATTTACCGATATCGGTCATCACGGCGACCCCATCTGGTGCTGTACTAGTAATAAAACCAAACACGACAGGAAAAACTAAAAAATAGGCAAAAGCCATCCCACACAGGAAAAGAAAAACACTAGAAATCACTAATGGCGCAACCAGATGACGCTCATTGGCATATAAGCCGGGCGCTATGAAAGCCCAGATTTGATAGAGGGTATATGGCGATGAAATGATAAATGCAGCCAACATCACGACTTTTAGTGGCACAAAGAAAGGCGTAGTGACTTCCGTGGCAATCATTTGCCCCCCATCAGGCAAAGCCAGCAATAAAGGGCTCGCTAAAAACTGATAAATATCATTCGCAAATGGCACCAGTGCCAGCATCACCACAAAGATACCAACCACGATTTTTAGTAAGCGGTTACGAAGCTCCAGTAAATGACCTAGAAACTCTTCTTTGCTACTCATAGGTCGCCCCCTCAGATTTGATCGTCGCTGTTGGCTGTTTTGCTTTTGTATAGACAGGCTGAATTGAAGTGGTTTGTATTGTTTCTGCGACTTCTGCTTCAGAACGTCGAATCACATCTGCAACCGGTTTCATACCTCTGCGAAGCTCTTCGTTTAGGCCTTCTTGCTGGTGTTTTAGCTCTTCTTGCAAACGAAGCAGATCGTTATTTTTCAACTCTTGGTCGAGGTCATTTTTAACAGCACTCATAAAGCGTTGCATTCGCCCCACCATCAGCCCTAACGTGTGCGCTACCTTTGGAAGCTTATCGGGGCCAATGACAATCAGCGCAACCAACAGGATCACAACAAGTTCTGGAAAGGCGATATTAAACATAGCAAGCCAGGCTGGTTTTAAATTTTCTGTTTAGCTTGGTTATTCACACTGTCGTTTTCGTTGACAGCATGCTCAATAACGCCAGCGTTTTGCTCTTCATTCATGGCCTGCTTAAACCCCTTAACGGCACCACCTAAATCACCACCTAAATTGCGTAATTTTTTGGTGCCAAAAACAAGTGCAACCACCAGCAACACAACCAGCCAATGCCAAATGCTGAACGAACCCATGAATTTGTCTCCTCAATATAATTTGGAAAATTGGAGTCTAAAAAAGTCTCACATAGACTCAGTGACGTGACCGCTCAAGCGTTTCGCTTGGACACTCACCAAATAACTCTCGGTAATAACGTGCAAATAAACTCATATGCCAAAATCCCCAATGCGAAGCGACACAGGCGATATTGCTCACTTGCTCAGATTGGTACTGAAGTTCGGCTCTAATTTTGTGCAAACGGATGTTACGCATATAAGCAACCGGGGTGATGCCGAGCACTTGCTGAAAGGCATGGTTAAGCGTCCGGCGACTAATATTGAGTGCAGTGCAAATATCGCCGATGGTAATTGGATCACAGTGCTGTGTGAGAGTTAACTCACGGACGCTTTTCACAATATAACGGTGCACACGGTATTCGTGATGCCGACCATTGTTGTTACTTGCTGTGGTCATAGCCTGCACACAGATACTCAGCACACTATCCTCGAACTGACGCCAACTGTTTTGATGACAGACGCCGTCTTTGATGTTTTTTGCCAGATGCTCTGTACCTATATATAACGTTGCCAAGAGCCGACTTTGTATAGCGGGTGGTAACGTTTCCACTGGGTTCACTTTGCTCATCACTGGCCGTAGACTTACCTTTTCCACACGCTCAGCATATTCTTCGAGTTGTTGAGCAGGAATGACTGCCGCCGTGATTTCAGATGAGTGAGAAGTTCTAAAAAGTAACTCGTCACCTTTATCTAATGTAATGAGGCAATTTTTACTTAACTTATTGCCACACCACAGCGCCTCACCTTCCACAATTGTCGGCAATCCGATGACGTAACTATCCGGTGGCGCACTCGCAAGCTCATCGACAGAACGATTCATCGCTTCTCGAAAAACCTGTACACCATGGCAAGCCACGCTAGTAACGGAACCGGAAAACTGCCCTTTATCCAGCTGCGTATAGTCCTGAGACCACATAGGTAAAGCAGCAGCTTGCTCTAAAACATCTGATAAGTTGCTACTGACTGACTGGATCTCAAATGGTTGGTGATTATCTACCCATATCTTTTCTTCGTTCATATTTCTCTCCCTCTCAACCAGATGCCGAGATGGCGGACTCTATTGTTTTTATTAGAAAAGTCCTAGTATGCCCATAGTAATATTTTTTGTCGGGCCTACCACTGGTTAACACCATAATAGGTCTTTTTTTGAACTCAAATAGTATAAATCGGCAACATTGTTCTCCCCTATGAACGATCTCAATCTCTAGGCGTTAGACTAGCGCTAGTAAAAATGCACTGTGCCAACTGTTTCCAAACAAATCTAAATATGTATGAAACCACTTATTAAGTAGCAACACCTTGTTTAAAAAACGAAAAACTCAGTGTGTAAAGGTTGAATTTATAAAGTCCGAAAAACGCAAAGCCTCTTTTCATAGGCAAAAATAGAGCTTCGCCAGCCTAGCCATCCATTCAAAGTTCCAGCTTTATGGAGAATTGATAGCAAAAATCGGCAACACCCTCTCCCCAATTCGCCATCTTGATACTGCAATGCCAGTTTTTGATACGGCCCTCACTTTTCGGCTGGCTATAGTTGTTACGAAATTATTTCATCAACAACAAGTGACCATAGGTCCGAGGAGGAGAGAGTGAGTTCAGATATCCACGCTGGCAATTATGGCCAGACATCCACCGTGAACAACAACGTGGCCTGTGTGCCAGATGCCATCAGTTTTTCAGAGTCAAAGTCAACTCGCGCACGTTTGCTGATTATGGCTTCAGCGATTGCAGCTGGTGTGACTTTTGGCTTGTTGTTCAGCACACAAATGCCGACAGCGTTAACAAGCCTCTTTCTGGTTTTGACCTTTATTGGTGGCTTGCTCTCTACTTGGTCACCTTGTGGTTATTCCAGCCTGAGTTTATTGAGACCGGCTGGAAAATATTCTTTTAGTTCAGTAACTCGCTGGACCCCAACATTTCTTACGCATGCCCTTGGTTACGCTATTGGCGCGTTAATGCTGGGTGGCGGCTTGGGTCTCGTAGGCGCTTTCTTTTTCGAACAACTGGCTTTTAGCTACATGGTTATTGGCTTAGCTGTACTCGCTATTGGTTATGGCGCCCATCAACTTGGCTTTATGAAAATGCCTTACCCACAACGCCGAGCACAAGTGCCACATGATGCACGCCTGCGTTTTCGTTCATCCACGATTGGCCTGCTGTATGGCTATGCACTGGGGATGAATTACCTGACATACGTACAGACACCGATCTTATACATCGTGACCGGTGCTGCATTGCTGAGTGCAGATATCACTACAGCAATCACAATCATCGCCATCTTCAACATCGGGCGCTCTCTGCCTGTTGCGGTGAACTTTTTGCCAATCACTAACCAGTCTGTTCAGGCCTGGTTGGCGAAATGGCAGGAACGTGCTGTTGAACTGGATGGGTTCCTCCTACTGTCATGCGGCGCAGCGGCCATCACCATGCTGACGTTGTAAACACTGGCGAAACTTAATCCTTAACGCTTAATAAACCAAAGAATAATTTGGAGGAGAAATGACTATATTTAACTTAAAAGCAAAGCGTGGACATCAGTCTCTTGCAGGCAGTATTGCTGCAGCGGCGCTGATGGCAACGACTCTACCAGCATTTGCTGAGATTACCATTGAACAACAGTCGATCGAAGTTGCACCTGCAAGTGACTCAAAACGGGTTTACGTTACCGACCCGGGCCATTTCCAGATGACTTCTCAGGTCTTCACTATCGACGGTAATAACAACAAAATTCTGGGTATGGTGGATGCCGGTAAATTGCCTCACGTATTAGTCGGTGATAAAGGCAAATTTATGGCCGTTGCCAATACTTGGTATGACCGTATTGCCCGTGGTCAGCGTAACGACTATATCGAAGTGTTTGATACGCAGACTCACAATGTCACTGCTGATATCGACATTCCAGAAGGTCGCTTCTTGACTGCTGTCTTTACACACATGGCAACACTGAGTACTGACGATAAACATATGTTGTTCCAACAGTTCTCACCTGTACCGGCTGTCGGTCTGGTTGATCTGGAGAAAAACAAGTTCGTCAAAATGATGGATACGCCAGATTGCTACCACCTGTTCCCAGCACCTGAACAGAACGTGTATATGCACTGTCGTGATGGTTCAATGATGAAAATCAAGTATGACGATGAGGGTAACTCAACTCAGACTCACAGCAAGGTTTTCCATCCAGAAGATAGTTATCTGGTTAACGAACCTTATTACTCCGATGTGACAAACCGCTTGGCATGGCCTGACTATGAAGGCCGTATTTATCAAGCAACATTATCGGCTGATGGTGCCAAGTTCATGGAGCCGATTGATGTTTTCACTGAAAAAGAGAAAGCAGAAAAATGGCGTCCAGGTGGTTGGCAGTTGGTTACCATTCATAACGACAGTAATGAATTGTACCTACTGGCTGATCAACGTGGTGATTGGACTCACAAATCACCAAGTCGTTATGTCTTCGTGGTTGATGCCAATACAGGTAAGCGTCTTCGTCGTATTGAGCTAAAACATGAAATCGATTCGATTGCTGTTAGCCAAGATGACAATCCTTATCTGTTTGCTGTGTCAGCCGGTGAAAGAACGATGTACACCTTTGATGCAAAAACGGGCAAACAAATTGCAGAAATCGGCAATTTAGGTCGCTACCCGCACATTCTTACTCTGCCTCAGGATAGTGAGTAAGTTATGAGCTGGTTAATTAACGATCCTGCTTTGTCAGTACTAGCCACACTTTTTGTGGGGCTAGTACTCCTTGTGGCCGCTGTATCCAAGCTCAGAAGTCTAGATGAGTTCCAAGGCGTCGTCGAAAACTACCGTTTGTTGCCAGAATTTTTGGTGGCGCCGGTAGCAAGAACATTGCCCGTAGTGGAATTAGTCTGTGCTGCTGCACTGATGATTCCACAACTTCGTGAAATGGCAGCTTGGGTAGCGGTTGGCTTGTTTGTTGTGTTTGCTATGGCATTAGCAATTAACGTCGGTAGAGGACGCACTCACATTGATTGTGGTTGTGTTCGTCGTCCAACGAGTAAAAGCCGTATCGGCATGTTTCATGTCCTACGTGCCTTATTGCTTGCCGGCGTTAGCATTTACATCGCTTTAAGTTCACTGGAAATTTCAACCATTTCCCTCGCCTCTTGGCTAATCGGTATTGCATCGGCAGCGCTGCTGGCCATGCTCTATATCGCCGCTGATGTGATGGTGGGTTTACCAAACTCCCGTGAATCAAGAACCTAATTTTTAGTAAGGAAAATTTATTATGACCTTCGATATTCTTATTGCTTCAAACGTGTTGCTTTGGGCCTCTTTCCTAGCACTGGCAGCACTAATGGTTGGTGTTATCCGACAAATTGGTCTTTTGCATGAACGTTCAGCACCGCTGGGCGCAATGATGGTCGACCATGGCCCTGAAATTGGCCAGAAGTCACCAGTATTCAACGTTAAAACATTCACCGATGGAAAAGATGTACTGGTTGGTCGTGCCGTTACCAAAGGCCATCCAAGTCTATTGATGTTCACCGGCCCTTCTTGTCCTGTTTGTGCCAAGTTGCTTCCTATCATTCGTGATGTTGCTGCGGCAGAAGGCGCTGATGTGATTCTGATTAGTGACGGTACTGCAGCGGAACATCGTGAATTCCTGAGTAATCACCCACTGAAAGGCGAGCTTTACATTAACTCCCCTGAAATTGGTATGCGATACCAAATTTCTAAAGTGCCATACGGCGTTCTACTGGATGCAGATGGTGTTATCAAAGGCAAAGGCCTTTGCAACACTCGCGAGCATGTTGAAAGCCTGTTCGAAACAGTTCGACTCGGCCACGCTTCTTTACAGAGCTACTTAAAAGACAGCTCTACTGCAAAAGAAGTGACTGTTGGCGAACACCTGCACTAAGCATTGACCAGATAGAGCCCTAAATAAATAGAAACGGAGAAGGCAAATGACAAAGAAATTAGGATTTGATGCAGCGATTGAAAAACTGAGCCGTCGTACCGCCAACAAAACAGGTCGTCGTGGTTTCGTCGGTAAATTGGGTGGCTTATTGGTTGGTGCAACCTTGTTACCACTGCTTCCAGTAGACCGCCGTGGACGCCTGAAAGAAGCGCATGCAGCGTCAGCATCAGGTGGTGATGTTTTAAGAGCGGGTTGGACACCTCAAGATCAAGATCCACAAGCATGTGATTACTGGCGTCACTGTTCTATCGACGGTAACGTCTGTGATTGCTGTGGTGGTACATTGACTTCATGTCCTCCTGGTACCAGCTTATCCCCAAGTTCTTGGGTGGCGAGTTGCTACAACCCAGGTGATGGTCAGACGTATCTCATCGCTTACCGTGACTGCTGTGGTAAACAAACGTGTGGTCAATGTGCGTGTTTGAACACTGAAGGTGAACTGCCAGTTTACCGTCCAGAGTTCTCAAACGACATCGTATGGTGCTTTGGTGCAGAAAATGATGATATGACTTATCACTGCACGATCTCACCAGTAGTTGGTAAAGCCAGCTAAAGCGGTTAGAGGCATTCTTTAAGTATGAAAATTAGAAGCCTCGTCATGTTGGCATGCACGGTATTTTCCGTGCATGTCAGTCTGGCAGATGACGTTACCAATCGGGCTGAATTCCAACGTCCCGAGAGTATTCCAACCCCATCGACAAATCCCCTTAGCGTAGAAAAAACCACATTGGGGAAAACCTTATTTTTTGACACGCGTTTATCTCGCGATAAAGGCATCTCTTGTGCGACTTGCCATTCACCAGCCCATCGCTGGAGCGATGGCCGCAAGGTACCAATTGGTTCAGAAAATCTAGAACAACCACGGCGTTCACCAACGGTTCTCAATAGTGCATGGCTTTCCGCGCTAATGTGGGATGGCCGAGCCAACTCACTAGAAGCACAAGCCGTACTGCCAATAACAACGCCACATGAAATGAACTACAGCATGCAAGAGCTGGTTCAAAGACTCGCCGAAATTAAGGGATATCAGCCTTTATTTAAAGCTGCTTATGGTGATACCGAAATCACAACAGAGCGTATTGCAATGGCATTGGCGACTTTCCAACGCACCTTAATTTCAAATAAATCAAGCTTTGACCGCTGGGTTGACGGTGATGAGCAAGCCATTAGTCCAAGTGCACAGCGTGGCTTTGAAATATTTAACGGTAAAGCGCAATGCGCTGCCTGTCATAAGTCTTGGCGGTTCACTGACGATAGTTTTCATGATATCGGCCTTGATAGCCCAGATCTGGGGCGTGGTAAACACGTTCCGGCTGAAGTGACCATCATGCAACATGCATTTAAAACGCCGACCTTACGAGACCTTCCTGAAAACGGTCCTTTTATGCATAACGGCTCTATGTCTAACCTAGAAGAAGTGATTAAACATTATGAAGACGGCGGTATTAAACGCGCCAGCTTATCTAAAGAGATGAAGCCTTTTGTGCTTAGCGAGCAGCAAAGAGCCAATCTTATCGCGTTTCTGAAAACCCTTGATGGTGGTCCATTAGCGGTTAAACCTCCGCGATTACCCAAGGAGTAATGGCATGTTTAAAGATTTAAAGGTTTTGCTTATTAGGCTAACGCTGATCTTCGGCGCTTTGCTTGGTGGTGTAACACATGCCGAGCAACCCGATACATCAGAACCAATCGTTCGGCACCTGTCACTGACACACCATGACTTTGAAGACTGGACCTTTACCCCCAAGGTAAACGATATGGTGCTCATTACCAACCGGTCAGATATTGCCCATAGTATTTACGTCACCTACCCAGATGGCAGCGTTGTCAATCTTGGCGTCCAGCTGCCAAATGCAACGGTCACTTGGATTATTCCTACGGCAGGCGATTTTCTTCTGCAATGCTGGATTCACCCGATCATCAAAGCAGAAATGACCGTTTCTCCTTAGCGTTTATTTACAGCGTACCTGAAGGAGCTTAACAATGGATGACAAGGTACAGCGATATAAAACCAAACTAGAAGATCCCACCAAGCGAGAGACGTTTCGAAACATCTTTAAACGCTTTGGAATGGTTGTGGTTGGCACAATGGTTGGTCAATCAATGATTTTATCCCGGCCAGCCCGTGCCGCAGAGGCGCTCAGACCTCCAGGCGCCTTACCCGATCTGGCTTTTGACTCACAATGTATACGTTGTGGCTTATGTGTAGATGACTGTCCTTACGATATTCTCAAGTTAGCTAGCTGGGCTGACCCGGCCCCCCAGGGCACACCCTACTTTATTGCGAGGGAAGAGCCATGCCGAATGTGCACTGATATTCCTTGTGCAAAAGCCTGCCCAACCGGCGCTTTAGATCGGCATATGACCGATATAAAAAAAGCCGATATGGGTGTGGCTGTGCTGGTAGATCACGAGACCTGTCTTAACTACAAAGGCATGACTTGCAGTATCTGCTGGCGAGTCTGCCCGATACGTGATGAAGCAATAACGTTAGAACCTATTCAGTCTGAAACGGGCAAACTTTTGATTCCTACTGTGCATTCGGATAAATGCACCGGCTGCGGCACTTGTGAAAAACATTGTGTGTTATCTGAAGCTGCGATTCGGGTTTTACCTAGAGAGTTGGGACTCGGTCTATCTGGTAGGAACGCTGTAGGAAGAAACTAAAATGCGATTGTTTTTGAAACGTTCTATTTACCGGAACCGATGGCTTCTTAGCCGACGCATAGTGCAAATATCCATCCTTCTAGCATTTATTATTCATATACCAGGTTATGGCAAAATTGCTGAAGGTAATTTATCGTCCAGCCTTTGGTTTAACGAATTAAAACTCACTGATCCATTCATTTTGCTTCAGTCTTTTTTGGCTGGATGGTTGATAGCTTGGCCGGCGATATTAGGGGCTGTCATCGTGGCAAGCTTCTATGCTTTTTTGGCCGGCCGCATCTACTGTAGCTGGGTCTGCCCTATCAACCTGCTGACAGATTTTGCCTATTGGTTACGTAAAAAACTGAACATCAAAGGCAATATGAGCTTGTCCCGTAGCCTGCGTTTATGGGTATTGGCGTTATCGTTAGCGCTTTCTATTGTTAGTGGCAGTCTTGCCTGGGAAATTATTAACCCCATCACACGATTACAACGAGAACTGGTGTGGTTTTCACTCAGTGGCGCGATGTTATTAGGCGCCCTATTTTTGTTCGACTTATTAGTAAGTCGCCGGGCTTGGTGTGGTCATATATGTCCCGTGGGTGCTTTTTATGGCCTCATCGGTCGCTATGGCCGGCTTAAAGTGACGGCGGCACCAAGCGAAGCATGTGATGCTAGTAGCTGTTCACGATGTATAACGGTATGCCCCGAACCTCATGTATTAGCCCCCGTCATTTCAAAGCAGGCTCAGAAAGTCACTTCCGTTGACTGCACCCGTTGTGGAGCCTGTCTTGATGAATGTCATGAGGGAGCACTTTCGATGAAGCTAGACTTAGTTGGGATGGTCAAAAAACATAAATAAAAAAATAAAGGTGGGTGGAAAACCACCTCACCTTTATAAAAGAGTACAAGAGGATATTGGTTCAGCTAGGCTGAACGTTTTTTACTGCGCTACTTTTACCGTGCCACGCATCATAAAAGTATGACCTGGGAACGAACAAAAGAACGTGTAACTTTCGTTTGCATCTAATGCACTGGTTTTAAAGGTTGTTGAGGCACTTTCACCACCACCAATAATTGGTGTTGAGGCGATAATACGTGCATCGTTTTGTGGTAAGAAATTATTCTCGAGACCTTGAGTGCCACCATCTTGAGCAATCGCATTAACATCTGCGGTCTTAGCTAATACCCAGTTATGGCCAAGTCCTTCCTTAGATAATTGACCGTTATGGCTGAAATTGACCGTGAACTCTTTGCATTCAGCAGGAATGCTAATGGCTTTTGTGTCATACGCCCAAGAGTCATTAGATGAAACAGCTACTTCACATGTGTTTGCACTCGCTAAGTTTGGCAATGCAAAAGCTAAAGGGATAAACAAATAAGAAAAACGCATATTAACTCCAAAAAAATAACTAATTGCGAGTACAAGTGTAATGGCGGTTTTTTAAAGCCAGTAGCAAAAATGCGCACGGATCGAACTAGGTGAACTTATAGATTTTTTCTGAAACTTAAACAGCGTTTTAAGCAAAAAGCCTTAAATTTGCATTAGTAAGGGTGTGTATGCTTCGAGGCTTTTTGAATTTGTAACTGGGTTATTAATTATTGTTGTTTTGCCGAGTTGGAATTGATTTGCTGAACTTTGCCCATAAAACCATGCATCAGGTTGGTACTTTTTAATAAGCCCATCTAAATGACTAGCATGACAAGCGGACAGTAAATTATCTTGTTCTGTAACGGGTATGCATTGCATTGAAGGCGCATGGTAGGTAATCACTACTTTTTTGCCAGCAAAGTCTTCAGCAAGTGACGTCTGAATGAAGTCTTTATCACGTTGATGCCATTCATAAGAAATACTTGGCGTGAGGTTAGCCGAAAACACTCTTTGCTCAAGTTTAATATTGTAAAAATCTTCTAGATGAAATGCCGCATGGCTAAGTACTCTGTTTCGACTTCTACTGCCAAATAGTTCAAAGTCCGTCCAAAGTGTTGCGCCGATAAACATGACATCTGACATCACCACAGACTTCGTATGTAGTACATGCACCTCGGAGCCAGCTATCTCCCGTTCAATCTTCCTATATAGCGGCTCACTGTCAGCACCATAATATTCTTGGCTACCTAGTATATAAATTACGGGCAATTCGAGTTTCTGGCTTTGTTGCACAGCATATTTAACGCCATGCTCTTGTACATCAATGTTTCCAGCCATTATTAAGAAATCAGCTCGCCCATCGAGCTGAACATCCGGAATTGTTTGACCATTCTTTCTAAGTGACTCGTTTGGTAAGTTACTAATGAGTGCAATGTTAGTCATCAGTTTGAAAGCCCATCTATCAATTTATTGCTAAAAAACCTTCTCGCAAAGGTGTGGCAAAAAGATTAATGCTTGGCGATATGACTGAATAGGCTTTACTGAAACTCTTGCTGAAAATTGCTAATTAAATGCATTATTTTTATAGCTATTCATAAAATAAATTTAAGAAATTGATATGTCTGAGTTAGTCATGCTTTTAATTTATTTTGGCTAGCGATTTACGATAACCTTATGTTCATATTTAAAAATTTCTCGGCAATCAAATTAATGACACACAAGAATTTATCATCTTGGAGTCTCTACTTCTTTAAAGATTTTAAAGCCTGGCATTTACTTTTAAGTCTTTTACTAACTTTTTGTAGCGTCAGTCTTGCTGATGAGTGGCAAGATAAAAATTATATCCTCGATAGTTTTAAGCGGATTGCACTCAGCAGCGAATACCTTGACCATACTCCGCAGTTACGAAAATGGCAGTCACCTATTCGATTTCAGTTTCACCATGACGTGGGTGATGCAGAACTTCACGAAAAACTTAGCAATATCCATTTAACGCATCTATCGACCATAACTGGTCACCAAATAGAGCCCGTCAGCAACAGTCATAGTGCTAATTTGCAGATTATTTTTACTGAAGAAAGCACGATTCTAAGTTATCTCGGAACTAGACAACACCTAAGCCCAGAACTTGCTAAACAGCTCAGCAGGAACAGTGTCTGCATCGCTAATTTAACAGCAAATCAACGCGGAGAAATTCAGCATGCTGTTGTTTTAATCCCTGTAAACCGAGCAAGAGCACATGCCAAATTATTAGCCTGTATTGTTGAGGAGCTCACGCAAGTTATGGGGTTACCTAATGATGATGCTGCCGTTTTTCCTTCAATCTTTAATGACCTAAGTCATGATGATTTTTTATCAGGTTTAGACTACATCTTATTGAAGCTGCTTTATCACCCAGCCTTAAAGCCTGGAATGGGCGAGCAAGAAAGCGAAGCAGCTATCCGGCAGGTCATGCAAGGTAAAGCGTTTCAGCAATGGCTAGAAAAAGCTTATCACGCTGTATATGAGCAGGGGCTTTATCCTCTGATGGGAAATTAAGCAGAAACAAAAAAGGCCCTCGAAAGGGCCTTTTCCGTATTAACTATTGTTGAAATTATTCAACAACAACGAAGTCTACACGACGGTTCGCTGCACGACCTGCGTCAGTATCGTTGCTAGCAACTGGGAAACCTTCACCCATACCAACAGCGACTAAACGAGTCGAGTTAACGCCTTGTGCAACTAAGTAATCAACAACTGCTTCAGCGCGACGTTGTGACAGGTCTTTGTTGTAAGCTTCGCTACCAACGCTGTCTGTGTGACCTTCAACGCGTACTTCTAAAACATCATCAGTTTCTTTCAATAAAGCAACCGCTTGATCCAGAGTACCTTCAGCTTCTGCAGTCAAGACAGCTTTATCAAAGGCAAAGTTAACACCAGTCAGAGACAGAATGTTTTCGCCAGCTAATGGGCAACCATCAGCATCAACGATTACACCCAGTGGTGTACCTGGGCACAGATCTTTGTAATCTGGAGTACCGTCACGGTCTGAATCTAATGGGCAGCCAACGCTGTCAACTTCAACACCTTCTGGTGTGTTTTGGCACATATCGATACCATCAACAACACCATCTTTGTCGCTATCAAATGCACAACCGTTTTCATCAGTCAGCGCACCTGCTGGTGGTGGAACATCACAAACTGGCGCTGGAGCAGCTTCAGCTGGCACTTCACCTTCAGGATTACAAAGAACTAATGCTAATTGTGAACCGGCTACAGCGCCACCAACGGCACCTGCGCCACCTGAGACACTACCTACTGCAGCACCGCCTACAACACCGCCAGCTACAGAGCAAAGCAGATAAGTATCAGTTGTACGTTGATCAACGCCTGCACAGGCAGCCAACATACCCGCAGTCAGAAAAACTGCAGCAAGTTTAAATAGTCGATTCATGAGTGATTCCTTTTTTCTTTAATTTAAAGCGGAAAACTTTCGTATTCAGCCAGTACAACGCTACGTTGCGTAAAAACAACACCTTGTTGCGTTTGACTCACACTAATAATAATACGAATTACATTTGCAGTCTAACATATTAAAAAAATAACAATTTCGTCAGACTACATACCCCTTTTAAATCCGACCAATAACACCATCATGTTCGGGTTCTAATGATAAACCTTGCATACCAGGCTCTTCAGGGATGTCGCCAGACTCGGCACCGAGCTTGATCATCAGACGTACTTCATTGGTTGAGTCAGCATTTTTCAATGCATCTTCGTATGAAATCTGACCGGATTTGTATAAATCGTACACAGCTTGGTCAAATGTTTGCATGCCAAGTTCCCGAGAACGCTTCATAACATCCTTGATCTCAGAGACTTTACCCTTTTCAATCAAGTCTCCTACAAGCGGCGTATTCAGTAATACTTCAACAGCCACGCAAACACCCGTACCATCTTTCTTAGGAATTAATCGCTGGGCAACAACCGCCTTAAGGTTCAGAGACATATCCATAAACAGTTGTTTGTGGCGCTCTTCAGGGAAGAAGTTAACGATCCTATCCATGGCTTGGTTAGCATTATTAGCATGCAGTGTAGATAGGCATAAGTGGCCTGTTTCTGCGAAGGCCATACCGTAATCCATGGTGTCTCTTGAGCGGATCTCACCAATCATGATGACGTCAGGTGCCTGACGAAGTGAGTTCTTCAATGCAATATCAAATGATTCGGTATCAACACCGACTTCACGTTGAGTCACCACGCAGCCTGCATGCTTGTGGTTAAACTCGATAGGATCTTCAATCGTTAGGATGTGACCAGAACTATTTTGATTACGATAACCAATCATCGCTGCTAGCGTGGTTGATTTACCACTACCTGTTGCACCAACAAATATCACCAAGCCACGTTTGGTCATGGCGAGATCTTTAATAATTTCAGGCACATGGAGTTGGTCAATCGAAGGAATATCCTCTTTCACCAGACGCATTACCATACCGACACGGTTACGTTGATACAGTGCGCTAATACGAAAACGACCAGCACCTTTGGTATCAATTGCGTAGTTACACTCTTTATCACGCTCAAAGACACGCTTTTGCTCATCATTCATCGTGCTTAGCACGAGGTTTCTCGCCTCTTCTTCACTAAGAGGTTCTTGCGATAAGGTTGCCATGCGTCCACTTACTTTAAGCGTTGGTGGTCGATCAGCAGTGATAAAAATATCCGAAGCATCATGCTTAACGGCAGCTTTTAGGATAGTGACAATTTCCATCATAATCTCCTAACGGAACAGGTCTTTGTTCACCGCGCGTGGCAGTGCTTCTGCTTTAGTAACTTGTTGACGACGGACAAGGTCTTGCAAACATTGATCTAATGTCTGCATACCAATTGCTCCGCCAGTTTGAATGGCTGAATACATCTGCGGCACTTTATCTTCACGGATAAGGTTACGAATTGCCGGTGTACCAATCATGATTTCATGTGCCGCGACACGACCGCCACCAACTTTCTTCATCAGTGTTTGTGAGATAACGGCACGTAGTGATTCAGATAACATCGAACGCACCATGTCTTTTTCTGCGGCAGGGAAAACGTCAATGATACGGTCGATAGTTTTAGCCGCTGAGGAAGTATGTAAGGTACCGAATACCAAGTGACCTGTTTCAGCAGCAGTTAATGCTAATCGAATGGTTTCAAGGTCACGCAGCTCGCCGACGAGAATAATGTCAGGATCTTCACGCAGTGCACTTCTTAATGCCTCACTGAACCCTAAGGTGTCACGATGCACTTCACGTTGGTTAATCAAACATTTTTTACTTTTATGAACAAATTCGATCGGATCTTCGATAGTCAGGATATGTTCATTATCTTTTTCATTACGGTAATTAATCATCGCCGCTAGAGTGGTTGATTTACCACTACCGGTTGGCCCTGTAACCAAAACAATACCGCGATGGTTGTCGGCAATTTGCTTAAAGATATCTGGCGCGCCCAATTGCTCAAGCGTTAACACAACCGATGGAATCGTCCGAAAAACGGCAGCAGCGCCACGATTTTGGTTGAATGCATTTACCCGGAAACGAGCAAGATTAGGCACTTCAAATGAAAAGTCAGCTTCTAAAAACTCCTCAAAGTCGCGACGCTGCTTATCATTCATGATGTCGTAAATCATGCCATGGACTTCTTTATGCTCCATTGGCGGCAAATTAATGCGTTTTACATCACCATCTACACGAATCATTGGTGGTTCGCCTGAGGAAATGTGCAAATCCGAAGCGTTATTCTTTGCACTGAAGGTAAGCAATTCAGTAATATCCATGGGCTTTCCCTAAAATAATTGTTCGTTACCGGCAGTTAACCGTGATGTGGATACAGTTAAGGTAGCGCGCTCTCAAAAGGCTTGCAACATGACGGAGATAAAAAATCACTTGCAGGCAGTTTTGCAGCAAATTCATGCTGCAGAAAATGCTGCAAATCGCCCCGAAAATTCAGTCAATCTGCTTGCTGTCAGTAAAACTTGGCCAGCCGATAGACTTCGTGAACTCGCCCTCTCCGGCCAACAAGATTTTGGCGAGAATTATCTTCAAGAAGCCTTAGAAAAAATTCATGCTCTTGCGGATTTATCGCTCACTTGGCATTTCATTGGTCCTATCCAATCAAATAAAACACGAGATATCGCGGCCAATTTTGCTTGGGTACAAAGTGTAGATCGCCAGAAGATCGCTCAACGACTCAACGACCAGCGGCCAGACGGCTTGCCTGCTTTAAATATTTGCTTACAAGTTAATATTGATAACGAAGATACCAAGTCAGGTCTCACCGTTGATGAGCTTCCCGCCCTTGCCCAGCAAGTAAATGAAATGCCCAACCTATGCCTTCGGGGATTGATGGTCATTCCAACAGCAACTGATGATATTGACCAACAACATGATGCTTTCAAACGAAGCTTTGCGCTCTTTAGAGAGCTCAAAAATACTTATCCAACGGTTGATACATTATCAATGGGTATGTCGGGCGATTTAACCGCAGCTATTGCTGAAGGCAGTAATATGGTTCGTATCGGCACGGCACTTTTTGGCAAACGCCATACACAGGCTTAATGATTATCAGTACACTGGCACTCTTACATTTCTCAAGGTAATTTCGCGTCAATATGAATACAGGCAAAATTGTTTTTATCGGTGGCGGCAATATGGCTCGCAGTTTAATCGGCGGATTAGTTGCTGATGGACAGTCGGCAGAACAGATTCATGTCGTCGACAAGCAGCCAGAAGTGTTAACCAATCTTCAACAAAAATATGCCGTACAAGTGCATGATGAGATCTCGGCAGCGTTATCAGATGCTGACGTCGTGGTGTTGGCAGTTAAGCCACAGCAAATGCAGGATGTCATTAAGTCACTGGCACCAACTTGGCCAGAGAAAGCATTGCTAATTTCAATTGCTGCCGGCATTCGTTTAGAAGATATGAGTCGCTGGTTACAACAACCTGCCGCGATTGTTCGTGCCATGCCAAACACACCATCTTTGGTACAAGCGGGAGCCACCGCCTTGTTTGCTAATGAAAATGTTACGGATACCCAAAAAGAACAAGCCGAAGCCATTCTCAGAGCCGTTGGTATTGCAATTTGGTTAGAAACTGAATCAAAGATGGATGCTGTTACAGCATTATCTGGAAGTGGCCCAGCCTACTTCTTCCTCGTCATGGAAGCGATGGAAAATGCGGCTATCGAATTGGGTCTTACCCAAGAAACAGCCCGAATGTTATGCCTTGAAACCGCATTTGGCGCCGCCAAAATGGCATTAGAAAGTGACTTACCTGTGGCGACACTTCGCCAACAAGTGACCTCACCTGGTGGCACCACGGAGCGAGCAATCCATGAACTTGAAGATGGTGGATTGCATGGTTTATTTGAAAATGCCTTAGTTGCTGCCGCACTGCGTGCTCGCGAACTTGGTACGCAATTAGGACAAGATCATGACTAATGGCTATCTCAGCAACCCGCTGATTTTCATCATCGATACGTTATTTATCCTTTACATGATGGTGATAGCTTTACGCTTACTGCTGCCGTGGAGTCGCTGGCCGAGTAACCAACCGTTAACACAACTGTTAATTCGAGCCACTCAGCCTGTCGTGCAACCACTTAGAGCCGTATTACCAGCCATAGGTAAGCTTGATACCGCAGTACTGGTGTTATTACTGATTGTGGCTTTATTAAAGTTAGTGCTGACCTCAGCATTGATGGGTAATGTCCCCGGCTTACTGACACTGATTCCATTTACATTTGCAGAAGTTTTTAAGCTGTTTATCACTTTATTTACCGTCAGCATTCTTATTGAGGTGGTATTAAGTTGGTTAACCACGCCCGGCAGTTACAACCCCATGGCTGAGCTATTGGTCAGACTTAATGCGCCTTTACTAAATCCAGTCAGACGCATGTTGCCGGATATGGGCGGTATTGATCTCTCACCACTTGTCGTTATTATTGGCCTGCAAGTATTGCAAATGCTGGTCTTACCCCTTTTGATTGGTGCGGTTTAATTGCTTGCCAAGGCCTTGCTGATTAAAATGCCTGCTTACTTTTTAGATGACCGTTGTTATGTCCGATAATTTGCCGACTGATTCGGTTGGCCTTGTCAGTCCTCAATATCTGCATGTCTCAGAGCCGCTTGAATTAGATTGCGGTCGTAGCTTGCCGGAGTTTGATCTGATTTATGAAACATACGGCCAACTAAATGCTGATAAAAGTAATGCAGTACTAATTTGTCATGCATTGTCCGGTGACCATCATGCGGCTGGTTACCACAGCGTTGATGATAAAAAACCGGGTTGGTGGGATACCGCAATTGGTCCCGGCAAAGCGATTGATACCAACAAATTCTTTGTCGTTTGCCCAAATAACCTTGGTGGTTGTAAAGGCTCATCAGGCCCAAATACCATCAATCCACAAACAGGCAAGTTATACGGCCCAGACTTCCCTATCATGACGGTTCCTGATTGGGTTCGAAGCCAAGCCATTTTGGCTGATAACCTCGGCATCCATCAGTGGGCAGCGGTTGTTGGCGGCAGTCTTGGTGGTATGCAAGCCATGCAATGGGCGATTTCGCTTCCTGACCGAGTTAAACATGTCTTAATCATTGCTGCTGCACCGAAATTATCCGCACAGAATATTGCGTTTAACGAAGTTGCTCGTACTGCCATCAAGTCTGATCCTGACTTTCATGGTGGTCACTATGCAGAACATAATACCTTGCCCCGCCAGGGCTTAGGTTTAGCCAGAATGTTGGGGCATATTACTTATTTGTCAGATGAAGCGATGGGACAAAAGTTTGGCCGCGAGCTAAGAAGCGGACAAATTCAATATGGCTACGATGTTGAGTTTCAAATAGAAAGCTATCTTCGCTACCAAAGCTCAAGTTTTGTTGAGCGGTTTGACGCAAATACCTATCTATTGATGACCAAAGCGCTGGATTATTTTGATCCGGCTAAAGCGTTTAATGATGATCTCAATGCCACGATGCAAAGCATTAAAGCTAAGACGTTGGTAATGTCATTTACCAGTGACTGGCGCTTTTCACCGTTACGTTCACTGGAAATCGTCAATGCCCTATTAAGTGCTAATAAACAAGTTAGCTATGCTGAGATAGAGGCACATCAAGGCCATGATGCCTTTTTGATGCCGATCCCGCGCTACATGGAAATTTTCAGTACCTACATGCAGCAAGTTGCCAAAGATATAGGTGTCGCATGAACTTACGCCTAGATTTACAAATTATTAGCGACTGGATCCCGAATGGATCTCGCGTGCTTGATTTGGGCTGTGGCAATGGCACTTTGCTCAAACACCTACAACAGCGTGATATCACAGGCTACGGCCTTGAAATTGACAACAGTAAGTTTGCTGAATGCTTGGCAAGTGGCGTCAACGTATTACAAGCCGATTTAGACGAGGGTCTAACGCAGTTTGCCAATCAAAGTTTCGACTATGTGATCCTGTCACAAACGCTTCAGGCGATTAAACGTCCAGACTTCTTATTACAAGAAATTATGCGTGTTGGTCGTCACGGCATCATTGGCTTTCCAAACTTTGGTCATTGGCAATGTCGTTGGCAGTTAGGTATTGGCGGTCATATGCCGGTGTCGAAAAGTCTACCCAACCATTGGTTTGAAACGCCCAATATCCACTTGTGCACCATTCAAGATTTTGAGCGTTTATGCCGCGAAAACAGCTTTAATGTTATCAATCGCAGCATTGTAAACCACGAATATAAAGACACTTTAGCGATTCGCTTGTTACCTAATTTATTTGGCGAAACGGCCGTTTACTTGATTCAAAATAACCAAAAATAAATGAAAGCATATCAACACGACTTTATTGAATTCGCACTAGCGACTGGCGTTCTAAAATTTGGCAGTTTTACTTTAAAGTCTGGGCGCCAAAGCCCTTATTTCTTTAATAGCGGCTTATTTAATAGTGGTGCCAGCCTTGCACAGCTCGGTCGTTTTTATGCACAGCGTATCGTCGATAGTGAATTGCAGTTTGATGTGCTATTTGGCCCTGCCTACAAAGGTATTCCATTAGCTTCAACAACAGCTGTTGCTTTAGCTGACCAACATAATATTGATATTCCTTATGCGTTTAATCGTAAAGAAGCCAAAGATCACGGTGAAGGTGGACAACTTGTTGGTGCGCCATTAACAGGCAAAGTGCTGATTATTGATGACGTCATTTCAGCGGGCACATCAGTCGGTGAGTCGGTCACTATGATCCGTGCTGCGGGTGCAGAACCTGCTGGCGTTATCATCGCGTTAGATCGACAAGAACGTGGCAAAACGGCATTATCAGCTATTGCCCAAGTTGAAGCTGATTACGGCATTCCTGTTGTAAGCATTATTTGTCTGGCTGACTTATTGCAATATCTTGATGGTCAAGCAGATCTGCAAACCCATCGTGATGCCGTTGCAGCCTATCGAGCCGAATACGGCGTGTAATTAGCCGAAAATTAACTTCACGGCTATAAGTACGGTAACAAGCTCAAAGCAGCGTTTGATCCAGCGATTTCCGGCCTTTAAGGCCATATGGGTGCCTAGATAGCCGCCAATTAATGAGCCCAGTAATAACGCAGGCAGCCAGTCCCAACGAATTTCACCTAGTATTGATAGGGTAATCGCGCCAGTTCCGTTCCAGAATAAGCCAACCAAAATCATCGTATAGGCTATTGCTCGTTGGTAATCCATGCCAAACCAAATGATGAGCCAGATAGTCACAAACAACCCTGTTCCAGATGTTAACGAGCCACTTAGAATCCCTAAAAAAAATAACATTAAGCTGCCAAGAAGATAACCTTGCGGATAACGATTTTTCGGCTGATAAACTTGACCTAGTTCAGGCTTAAAATATGAATAAATGCCTAAACTACCCGTTAAGATGCCTAATGCGATTTCGGCGACTCTTTCAGGGACTAATAAAATAACGCTACCGCCAAGAACTACTCCTGGCAGGCCAGCAATAAGTAACAATACAACGAACTGTCTCTCAAGACGGCTGGTAGAAATATGGCGAAGTGCAGCACCAAGCCCCAAAGCGACACTGGCTACTTTATGGGTTGCAAGAGCGACAGAAAAACTTAGCCCCAAAAAAATGAGTACTGGAAACTGAATTAAGCCAGCACCGCCGCCGCTTAGTGCAGAAAAGATACTGGACAGCAAAGATATAACAAACAGAATACAATGTTCGAAAAGGGTCAAGGTTTACGCCGTTCAAATTGTTGAGGATTAGGATGATACGCAAAGCTTTACTTAGCAGCAGCTTTTTGATGAGTTTATGTCTCACAAGTAACACCGTTTTTGCCGGCCAACTTTATCGTTTTAATGACGAAAGTGGTACACCGACGCTGAGTAAAACCCTACCGCCTGAAGCTGCACAGCAAGGCTACGATATTTTAGATGATAAGAGCATGCGCCTTATTGAGCGCGTGCCACCGGCTCTAAATGAAGCCGAACTTGCAGAAGAAGCAAAACGCCAAGTTGAGCTTGAAGCGCAGCAAAAAGCCGCAGCAGTTGAAGCTCAACAAGCCGCTAATTTAAGACGTCAGCAGCAAATTCATGACCAACAATTACTAAGCATCTATTCATCTGAAACCGAGCTAGTCGCCGACCGCGATCAAGAGCTTGGTGTTCGACAGGCAAGACTTGATGCCCTAGTCGCGAAACAACCTAAACTTGAGCAGCGACTTGTCGAGGCACAAGAAGAAGCAGCAAAACGCGAACTTAGTGGTGCTGCCATTTCAAATAATCTGAAAAAGCGTCTTGCAGCAGCAGAGCAAGAACTCACCATCAATCGACAAATGATCAATGAGCTTAGTGCTGAAATTAGCGCATTAACAGAACAGTATGAAAGTGATCGTCAACGCTTGAACAAGCTATTGACGCCGCCACGTTAGACCAACAGATCTAACTCGCTAAGCAGTAATTGATTTTCGGTATGAGTGCCGATCGTGATACGTAAAAACTGTTCGATGCGTGGCTTGTTAAAGTAACGCACGATAATGCTTTTCTCACGTAAAGCATCGGCCAGCGCTTTAGCATCTTGCTCGGGATGCCGGGCAAATATAAAGTTAGCCGCTGATGGAATAACCTTGAAGCCCATTTCCTGCATCGCTTTTGTGACCAAATCACGCTCAGCAATAACTTGCTGACGACAGTCTTGGAAATAAGCACGATCTTCAAAAGCTGCGACGCCTGCGGCAATCGCCAAACTATCTAAAGGATATGAGTTAAAGCTGTCTTTAACGCGAATTAACGCTTCGATGAGATCAGCATGACCAATCGCAAAACCGACCCGCATACCAGCCAAAGATCGTGATTTTGACAGTGTTTGCGTCACCAGCAAATTCGGATACTGCTTCGTTAAGGAGATAGCTGATTCACCGCCAAAATCAACGTAGGCTTCATCAATAACAACAACTGAGTCCACATTATTTTTGAGTAATGTCTCAATCTCATTTAATTCCAGCAAACGTCCCGTTGGTGCATTAGGATTTGGGAAAATAATGCCGCCATTAGCACGTAGATAATCAGCAATGTTAATTGCAAAATCATCTGTCAGCGGAATATTTTCGTAATCAATACCGTAGAGCTGGCAATAGACCGGGTAAAAACTGTAAGTGATATCCGGAAATAAAATTGGCTCAGCATGTTTAAACAAACCAAAGAACACGTGCGCCAAGACTTCATCTGAGCCATTACCTACAAAAACATTGCTCACATCTACATGGTGATAGTCAGCAATGATCTGACGCAAGGCACCACCATCTGGCACAGGATACAAACGCAGTCGGTCTGTTGCAGCGAGACGGATGGCCTCAATCACTTTTGGTGATGGACCAAATGGATTCTCATTGGTGTTGAGCTTAACCAAATTTGCACCACGGGGTTGTTCCCCAGGTACATAAGGGTCTAGTGTGTGAACAAAATCACTCCAGTAGCGGCTCATATCAGTCTTTTAAACGATATTCAGCACTACGGGCATGCGCGGTCAAACTCTCACCACGCGCCAATACAGAAGCAATTTTTCCAAGTGTTTGTGCGCCTTCCGCCGATACCTGGATCAAGCTTGAACGTTTTTGGAAGTCATAAACACCCAGCGGCGAACTGAAACGCGCCGTACGAGATGTTGGCAACACATGATTTGGACCAGCACAATAATCACCTAACGCTTCAGGTGTATAGCGCCCCATGAAAATAGCACCAGCATGGCGAATTTGTTTAGCCATATCAGCAGGGTTATCGACTGATAGCTCCAAGTGTTCGGCAGCGATGAAGTTAGCAACTTCAACAGCTTCTTGCATATCAGCAACTTGAATCAGAGCACCGCGACCACCTAATGACGCGCTAATGATTTTTTCGCGTTCCATCGTTGGCAATAATTTATCAATCGATGCTGCTACCTTTTCAAGGAAGTCAGCATCAGGAGAGACCAAAATTGCCTGAGCATCTTCGTCATGTTCTGCTTGTGAGAATAGATCCATGGCAATCCAATCTGGATCCGTTTTGCCATCACAAATGACTAAGATTTCAGATGGGCCAGCAATCATATCGATTCCAACGGTACCAAATACCATGCCTTTTGCTGTAGCAACAAAGATATTACCTGGGCCAACGATTTTATCGACCTGTGGAATAGTTTGTGTGCCATAAGCTAATGCAGCAACAGCCTGCGCACCACCAATAGCAAAAATACGATCAACACCAGCAATCGCAGCAGCAGCTAATACAAGCTCATTAACTTCATCATCAGGCGTTGGCACCACCATGATAAGTTCTTTCACACCAGCTACTTTGGCAGGAATGGCATTCATCAAAACCGATGAAGGATAAGCAGCCTTACCACCAGGAACATATAAACCGGCTCGGTCTAATGCCGTGACTTGTTGGCCTAAAACAGTGCCATCAGCTTCTGTGTACTGCCACGAGTCTTGTTTTTGATGTTCATGGTAACGACGCACACGCTCAGCTGACTTTTCGAGCGCCTCACGTTGTGCAGCAGGAATATTGTTTAATGCCTGGTGAGCACGCTCTAAAGAAATTTCTAAATCCGTTAAGCTTGTCGCTTTAACACGATCAAATTTCTGACTGTAATCAACAACAGCATCATCACCTCGCTGCTTAACATCAGCGAGAATGTTGCGAACGGTATCTGTCACAGCAGCATCAGACACACCTTCCCATGCCAGCAGCGTAGATAGCTCTGACCAGAAATCATCTTGTTGAAAATTTAAGCGGGTTACTTCAAACATTTTCTCGTTCTCTTACAGCGGCACGGATATCGTCAATAAATTTCTGAATCCGTTGATGTTTTGTTTTCATTGAAGCTTTATTGACCACCAAACGTGAACTAATATCCGCAATATGTTCTAAAGGTTCTAAACCATTTGCACGGAGCGTGTTACCAGTATCAACAACATCGACAATTCGATCCGCTAAACCAACCAATGGTGCCAACTCCATCGAACCGTATAACTTAATTATATCGACTTGTTGACCTTGTGCCGCGTAAAAGCGTCTGGTGCTTTCAACAAACTTGGTGGCGACCTTCAGGCGTCCTGGTGGCAACGGTGCATCTTTATGTCCTGCTGTCATCAGTTTGCAGCAAGCGATCTGCAAATCAACTGGCTCATAAAGTTCAGCATCAGGATGCTCCATCAACACATCTTTACCTGCAACACCAACATCAGCACCACCATACTCAACATAAGTCGGTACATCAGAAGCGCGGACAATAATTAACCGTACATCGGGTTGGTTGGTCGAAAGAATCAGCTTACGACTGGTTTCAGGATCATCCAGTGGCACGATACCGGCAGCTTCTAACAAAGGCAGTGTTTCTTTAAAAATACGGCCTTTAGATAGTGCCAGTGTCAATGTTTCAGCCATTTTCTACGCTCCGCAGACCAGTTGGGATACGACGAATACGTGCCCCCAATTGCTGTAGCTTTTCTTCAATACATTCATAACCACGATCAATGTGGTAAATACGTTCAACAACTGTTTCACCCTCGGCAACCAATGCTGCCAAGACTAAACATGCAGAGGCCCGAAGATCAGTTGCCATCACTGGCGCAGCAGTTAACGCATCACGACCTTTGCTGACAACGGTATTACCTTCAATTTGCAAATGCGCGCCCATACGCTGCATTTCTTGTACATGCATGAAACGGTTTTCAAAAACAGTCTCAACAATCGTCGCCTGACCATCTGCCACACTGTTTAAGGCTGTAAACTGTGCCTGCATATCAGTTGGAAACGCAGGATAAGGCGCTGTTCTAATATTGACAGCTTTTGGTTGGCGCCCTTCCATATCAAGGCTTATCCAGTCTTCACCAACTTCAATTTTGGCACCAGCTTCTTCAAGCTTTAACAAAACTGCTTCCAGTTGGTTGGCATCTGTATCTTTGAGTTTTACGCGACCACGCGTGATTGCCGCAGCAACCAAATAAGTACCCGTCTCAATACGGTCAGGCAAAATGTCATAACGCGTGCCATGCAGTTTTTCGACACCATTAATTTCTAACGTTGCAGTGCCTGCACCTTTGATATCAGCGCCCATCTTGATCAGATAGTTAGCTAAGTCGACGACTTCAGGTTCACGTGCCGCATTTTCAATGATGGTTTTACCTTTGGCTAAGGTGGCAGCCATCATCAAGTTTTCAGTACCGGTTACGGTAACTTGATCCATGAAAATGTGCGCGCCTTTTAAACCTTCACCACTAGTTGCTCGAATATAACCATTCTCAACTTTAATCTGTGCGCCCATGGCTTCTAAACCACGTAAATGCAGATCAACTGGACGAGAACCGATAGCACAACCGCCTGGTAACGAGACATCCGCTTTACCATGTCTCGCCAACAAAGGACCAAGCACCAAGATCGAAGCACGCATGGTTTTAACCAAGTCATAAGCCGCTTCGGTTGCGGTTAAAGTGGTCGGGTCAATTTCAACGCCTGAACGCTCATCTACCGTTAATGACACACCCATACGGCCCAACAACTCAAGGGTTGTCGTGATGTCATGCAGATGCGGAACATTACCAATTCGAACTGGTGAGTCAGCTAATAAAGCGCCCATAAGGATCGGCAACGCAGCATTTTTTGCTCCGGAAATACGGATCTCGCCGTCCAGCGGCACGCCGCCTCTGATTATCAGTTTATCCATAATATCTCTTGTGGTTACGGCGCTTATTAACTAGCACGGGTTTTCAGTGATAAAGCGTGTAATTCACCACTGCTAAACTTATCACCTAAGGTAGCTTTCACCATACGGTGTTGTTCAATCAAACTTTTTCCTGCAAATGCTGGACTGACGACGATGGCATCAAAGTGTTGCCCATCATCACCCAAAACTTCAACGTCTGAACCTGGCAGACCTTGTTCGATCATTTGCTTAATGTCGCTGGCTTTCATTATGCACTCTGTGAATCAAGGGGCAGAATAGCGTCCAAGCCACTGGCCTCAGCCATTGCCAACATTTGCGCTGGCATCTGCATAAAAATAATTTGTTTATCGCTGGCACGTGCTTCACGCATCCAACGTAAAAGCAGTGCTAATCCAGCACTGTCACTTTTTTTCACTTCAGATAAGTCAACATTGATCGTTGCTAACTCTTTAAAAGCTGACTTACTTTGATCGATATAATCTTGTACAGCATCTAGCGTTAAATCGCCGCTAACTCGCAAGCATTGAGCGACATTATCCATGCGAATACTCATGATTTGGCTTTTTCGTTACGCTGAGCTAAATCTTCGATCAATTTATCGATACCGCCGTTGTTAATGTCACGACTAAATGATGAGCGGTAATTGGTCACCAAGCTGATGCCTTCAATTTTGACATCATAGACTTTCCATTGATCAGCATTGTCTTGATACAAAGACAACACCATTGGAATGCCAGGGCCACCGGCTTGCACTACTTCCATTGGGACATTGACACGTTTTTTGCTCAAATCATCACGAAACGGCAAGAAACGGATTTCTTCGTCTGTGTATTCCAACATTGCTGTTGAATAAGTGCGAACTAACAAAAGACGAAATTCTTCGACAAAGCGCGCTTGTTGATCCTCGCTAATGCTATTCCAATTTTTACCCAACGCCAGTTTTGCCATGCGAGCAAAATCAAAATGTTGAATTAAAATCTCATCAACCAAGCTGTAAATTTTGCTTGGGTTCTCAGCCAACTCGGCTTCATGCTCTTCAAGCGCAGCCAACATTTCATCCGAAGCCTGTTTTACCAACGCTTGCGGTGCAGGCATATCTTCTGCTTTAGCGTGCATCGCTGATACCGTCATTAGCATTGCTGCTAACAATAAGGCACCAACTTTAAATGTGTTCGCGATTTGCATCATTATTCACCTTCTGCCATACCGTAAAGGAACTGACCGATGATTTGCTCTAACACAACAGCAGGTTGCGTTAAGGTAATTTCATCGCCATCTGCCAGATAAAAATCATCTGCACCTGCTTCTAAGCCAATGTATTGCTCACCCAGCAGGCCTGCAGTGTAAATACTCGCTGATGAATCCAACGGGATATTGTCATACTGCGAATAGATATTGAGTGTCACAACCGCATCATAAGTTTCCGGGTCGAGGTGAATACTTGCAACACGACCAACACGAACCCCCGCCATAGAGACTGGTGAGCGCGGTTTCAATCCACCAATATTTTGGAAGTGTGCAGTCACTTGATAACCAGAGTCATCACTAATACTGCCCAGATTACTTACTTTCATGGCCAGTACAAACAACGCAGCCAGACCGGCGGCGACAAACAGGCCGACCAGAATCTCGGTTTGCTTACTTTGAATCATTTTCTCACTCTCCAAACATCAACGCTGTTAGTACAAAATCCAGCCCTAGAATCGCAAACGCAGAATGTACTACTGTACGCGTTGTAGAGCGCCCTACGCCTTCCGACGTTGGCACCGCATCATAGCCTTCAAACAAAGCAATCCAGGTCACAACAAATCCAAACACAATACTTTTAATGACGCCGTTCATCACATCGTCATACCAATCTGTTTTTGCCTGCATTTGTGACCAGAAAGCACCGTCATCAACACCCAATAAACCATGGCCAACTAAAAATGCACCAAACACACCTACGGCGCTAAAAATAGCTGCCAGTAGTGGCATTGAAATAAAGCCGGCAATGAAACGTGGCGCAATAACGCGACGGATTGGGTCAACAGCCATCATTTCCATGCCTGATAACTGCTCGGTACTTTTCATCAGCCCGACTTCAGCAGTTAATGCAGAGCCTGCTCGACCGGCAAACAATAAAGCCGTTACCACAGGGCCAAGCTCACGGACTAATGATAGTGAGACTAAAACCCCCAAAGACTCTTCGGCGCCAAAATCTACTAGCGTATTGTAACCTTGCAGCCCCAAGACCATGCCGACAAATAAACCCGAAACCAAAATGATAAGTACTGATAAAACACCAACATAAAAAAGTTGTTGAATAACCAGTGAAAATCGCATCATCAATTCTGGAATACCCGCCAGAATTTGCAACAACAACATTGTGGCCCGACCAAGTCGTTCCATGGTGGCTAATCCCCAGCGGCCCAGCCCCCGAATAAAGTCAATCATCGGTTGTCCTCATCCGCCAGTAAATCATCCGCAAACGCTGTACCCGGATAGTGGAATGGCACCGGACCATCAGGTTTACCCTGTAAAAATTGTTCAACCCAACTTGAGCCAGATTTTTGTAATTGCTCAGGCGTGCCCTGCTCAATTACTTTGCCACCTGACAATAAATAGATATCGTCAGCAATTTGAGAAGTCTCGGCCACATCGTGTGATACCACGATGCTGGTTAAGCCCATAGCATCATTCACCCGACGAATCAGATTGACCAATGTTCCCATTGAAATAGGATCTTGGCCGGTGAATGGCTCATCGTACATAATCATCATCGGGTCTAATGCCATCGCTCGCGCTAAAGCAACGCGTCTTGCCATACCGCCTGATAACTCTGCAGGCATCAAATTTCGCGCATTACGAAGACCAACTGCCTGTAACTTCATCAATACCAAGTCACGGATCATCGAATCAGGCAAATCAGTATGTTCACGCAGCGGAAAAGCCACGTTGTCGAACACATTAATATCAGTTAGCAGCGCACCACTTTGGAAGAGCATACCCATGCGCTTACGTAGCGCATAGAGCGCTTTTCTCGGCAGCTTGTGGACGTCTTGTCCGTCAACAATGATACTGCCTCGCTGCGGACGCAGTTGACCGCCAATCAGCTTGAGTAGCGTGGTTTTACCGGTACCGCTAGGCCCCATAATAGCTGTGACTCTACCCTGATAAATATCGATATCGACGCCGTCGAAAATCGCTTTGTTACCACGATAAAAGTGCAAATCTCTGATTTTGATCAGTGGCGTCATAGCCCAGCCGGTATCTTAAAAATAAGGGGGCTAATTTTCGGTAATCTGCGGGGTTAAGTCAAATCATACTATGGAACACCGCAAGCCAATCCGTTAAAGTTGTCTGCAACGTTTCCAATAAATCAGGAAAAATTCATACTTGGCTTCTGTTCAGAGTACGTTCAGAATCCTCGTGGTAATGTTCAAGTCACCTCATAAAAGACGGAGAAAATAATGAAAAAGTTGTTACAGTTTTTTGCCATCGCAATGACAGTTGTACCTGTTGTGGCAAGTGCTCATGGCCCAACACGCCAAATGGTTGAAGAAAAAGTTGTGATCAATGCACCAGCAGACAAAGTATGGGCATTAGTAAGCGATTTTACAGCCATCGACCAATGGCACCCAGCTGTACAAAGCGTTGAAATGAAAGGCGACAATGTTCGTGTTCTGACGCTGAACGTTGATGGTAATCCAACAATTACAGAAGAATTGGATAAAGTTGACGAAGAACGTAAAACACTGATTTATAAAATCGAAGACATGAGTGTTGTTAAAACGATTACTTTTAACAGTAAAGATACTCCTTACTATACGTTGCCAGTATCTACCTACAAATCTTGGATGTATGTAAAAGAAGTTGACGGTGGTACAGAAGTCAAATGGCGCGGTAAGTTCTACCGTTCATTCATGGACAACCCACCAGTACCAGAAGGTCAATCAGATTCAGACGCAGTTGATGCAGTTACTGCTGTATACAAAGCAGGTCTGGAAAACATGAAAACTGTTCTGGAAAAATAATGTTCGGTTTTTCGAACAGACATAAAAAAGCGGCCCCTTTGTGGGCCGCTTTCTTAATTATCCCAAGTCTTTTAATTGCTGGCTGCGATGATGACACGCCGCAGTTTGCATACATTACCAATCAGCTAGCCGATAACGTCAGTGTTATCGATCTGCAAACCAACCAAATTACACATACGATCAGCGTAGGTAAGGCACCAGCAGGTGTTGCACTGAGTAAAGATGGCACAAAAGTCTTTATTAGTAATGCTGACTCGCAAGATATTTCTTTTATCGACACCACCCTAATGCAAGAAACCGATCGCCTGAAAGTCGGTGATGGTCCTGTCGGTATTGCAAGCAATGATGATGGCAGCCTGCTCTACGTTGCAGACTGGTATCAACATCAAGTCAGTGTCGTCGATACTGAACAGAAAAAAATCATTAATCACATTGCCGTAGGTAAGTCACCGGCAGGCATGATTGTCGATGATGCCAGACAAAAATTGTACGTTGCGAACCGTGACGACAATTCTGTCAGTATCGTTGATTTAACGACCCATCAAGCAGTGGCCGAAGTTGCAGTTGGCAAAGCCCCGTTTGGCATTGCATTGAGCCAAGATGGCAGCCGTTTATATACCGTCAACGTTCAAGACAATAGCGTTAGCGTTGTTGATACGACGCAACAAAAAACCGTGTCTAGTATAGAAGTCGGTGAATGGCCATATTGTGCAACATTGAGCCCAGACGACTCGACACTATATGTTACTAACCAAGATGAACATACAGTCTCAAAAGTTGATTTAGCCTCAGAAGAAGTCATCGCTGTCATTGAGGTTGATGACACCCCAGAAGGCATTGATGTCAGTAACAATGGTCGTTATGTCTATGTGGCTAATTGGGGTAGCGGCCAAGTATCTATTATCGATGCGCAAACAGATAAGTTAATTGACAATATCCCTACCGCAGCGGGCAGTCGTGCCTTTGGCGATTTTATTGCTGGCCCCTAAAATCAATGCTGGACTGTGAAGTGAGTTGGCCAACGGCCGATTTCCAAGCACGTGCGGAAACACTGGCCAATAATCTCAACCTGTCTAGTAGCCAACAATCTGATGCCCCATTACAACTGCTTGTTGATGATAATGGTCTGAGTTTATGGGCACCCTCTTTAGGCGGTCCAATTCAAGTTGATTTTATCAGCGGTAAAAATGCCCACCGGCGTCAATTTGGTGGTGGTCGAGGTCAACCTTTAGCAAAAGCCATCGGCCTTAAATCAGGTCACACACCAACTGTTATCGATGCAACAGCAGGTTGGGCACGAGATGCCTTTGTACTGGCAAGCTTAGGTTGCTCTATCACAATGATTGAACAGCAGCCTATTCTGGCGGCTTTAATTGATGATGGTATTGCAAGAGCTATTGGCCATGAGGAAACCTCAACCATTGCCGCCAGAATGGCTGTAAAGCATGCGAATGCGGTTGATTACCTGACGTCGCTTGATGAGACCAATTGGCCTGATGTTATTTATCTTGATCCAATGTATCCCAGTCGAGATAAAAGCGCTTTAGTCAAAAAAGATATGCAGCTATTACATCAACTGGTTGGTCATGACCAAACCGGCGAAGCTTTGTTAACCATTGCACTTCAGCGTGCTAACAAACGTGTTGTCGTGAAAAGGCCCAAAGGAGCACCGTTGTTAAGTACTAAAAAGCCTGTCGCAGAAGTTGCCAGCAAAAATACCCGATACGATATTTACGCACCCGTTAGAGCTTAACGCCGTTTACGTGCCTGCTCGTCGAGTTGATTCAGTCTCGCCAGTTTCTCAGCAATCTTGATTTCTAAGCCACGGTTGACCGGCTGATAATAACGACGCTCACCCATCGACTCTGGAAAATAGGTTTCCCCAGCAGCATATGCATCAGGTTCATCATGAGCATAACGATAGGCTTTGCCATAATCGAGCTCTTTCATCAGTTTCGTAGGTGCATTGCGTAAATGCAGTGGCACTTCGGCAGAACCATGGGTTTTGACATCATGCATTGCCGCTTTGAAGGCCGTATAGACGGCATTACTTTTCGGAGCACAAGCAAGATAAACCACAGCTTGTGCAATCGATAATTCACCTTCTGGTCGACCTAATTTTTCTAAACTGTCCCAAGCATTTAAGGTGATTTCTAGTGCGCGAGGATCGGCATTACCGATATCCTCAACAGCCATTCTGACAATGCGACGCATCAAATAAACTGGGTCACAACCACCATCAAGCATGCGACACAACCAATATAAAGCGGCATCAGGCGCACTGCCGCGAACAGATTTATGCAAGGCGGAGATCTGGTCATAAAATGACTCTCCGCCCTTATCAAAGCGCCGGAAACTACCTGATAACACCTCTTTTAAATCATCTTCTGCTACGGCTGACTGGCCTTTGCTATCAGCCAAATCAATCATAATTTCTAAGAGGTTTAAAACTCGGCGACCATCACCATCAGCCGCTTCAGCTAACTGATCCCGCAAACCATCTGCGAGGCTGATATTGCGTCCAGCGAGGCCTTTTATGCCGTCAGCCATAGCCTTATCGATAATTAACCGCAAATCGGCCGTTTCTAACGACTTGAGAACGTAAACTCTAGCCCGAGAGAGTAAGGCGTTATTCAGTTCAAATGAGGGGTTTTCGGTGGTTGCACCGATAAATGTAAACGTACCATCCTCAACGTAAGGCAAAAAAGCATCTTGTTGAGATTTATTAAATCGATGAACTTCGTCAACAAACAACATGGTACTTTTACCACGCTCTTGGGCGATTAGCTTAGCCCTAGCAACGGCTTCACGAACTTCTTTAACACCGGCCAGCACCGCAGAAATGGTGATGAACTCAGCATCACAGTACCCAGCAATCAAACGTGCTAATGTGGTTTTACCAGTACCCGGTGGCCCCCAGAAAATCATGGAGTGTGGCTGGCCGGTCGCGATTGCCTGTCTGAGGGGTTTACCTTCACCGATTAAATGTTGCTGTCCAATGTAATCATCTAGTGACTGTGGACGCATTCGGTCGGCCAGAGGCCGACCTGTTGATTGTAAGTTATCAAACAAACTCACTTATTGCGTGTCTCCAACGACATCAACGCCAGCAGGTGGCTCAAAGTCAAAACGGCTAACATCCAATGATGGGTTCACTTTCACATCACTAAATTGCAGTTTAGTGCGTTGATCAAAGGCATCAGTCATCAACATTTGTTGCAGACCTGTTTTGTCAAAACCTAACTCAACACGCTGGTAATTAGAGTCATGATCTTTCGGCGTCATTTCTACCCATTGCAGATCATCACCTTTATTTAAGACGGTAATGTTGTAGGTATCCTCAGGCATGCTTTGACCTGATAATAGACCTGCAGGCGTATCAGCCAAAGCCTCATCCTGATTTTTTACAGTAATTTGCTCAAGGTCAACATCGTAAAACCAGATATTTTCACCATCCGCGACAATTTCTTGTGCATAAGGACTGACATAATCCCAGCGAAACTTACCCGGCCGGGACAGTAAAAACTCGCCTTCGGCTTCTTCAATCAAGTTACCTTGGCCATCAACTACTGTTTGCGTAAATGTGGCTTGAAACTCATTAACCTGCTCAACAAATTGATGCAAACGATCGACAGCATCTTGTTCAGCATGGGCCATACCACTAACCAAACTTAAGCTGCCAATCAGCATAAGCGAAAATCGCTTCAACATATTTTTCTCCTGATGATTCATCGCAAGGCTTAGACCCTCGCGATGTCAGATAAGTGCGTATTTAATCTCTTGGTGGTGGTGCCAAGACTTCACGGCTACCATTACCTTGCATGGCCGAGACCACACCAGCCGCTTCCATCGCTTCGACAATTCGCGCGGCACGGTTATAACCAATTTTTAAACGACGCTGAATACCAGAAACAGAGGCACGACGAGATTCGGTGACGATTTTTACAGCTTGGTCATAAAGCTCGTCTTGTTCGCCATCACCGGCATCACCAAAAGCACCGCCCTCTTCATCAGCGCTCAACGCCTTGGTGATTTCTTCTAGATAATCCGGGCCACCTTGGGTTTTCAAGAAGTTCACCACTTCATGTACTTCATGGTCATCAACAAAAGCACCGTGGACACGTTCAGGTAACCCCGTACCCGGTGGCAAATACAACATATCGCCCTGCCCTAACAATTGCTCTGCGCCCATCTGATCTAAGATAGTTCTAGAGTCAATTCGTGAAGAAACTTGGAAAGCCATACGGGTTGGAATATTGGCTTTAATTAAGCCGGTAATAACGTCAACCGATGGACGTTGCGTCGCTAAAATCAAGTGAATACCAGCAGCACGTGCTTTTTGTGCCAAACGTGCAATAAGCTCTTCAACCTGCTTACCAACAACCATCATCATGTCAGCTAACTCATCGATAATGACGACGATAAATGGCATTGGCTCTAATTTCGGTAATGGCTCACCCGGCAAAACTTCTGCTAATGGATCGGTAATCGGCTCGCCTTTATCAATGGCTTCTTGAACCTTTTTGTTATAACCGGCGATGTTACGAACACCTAATGCGGCCATTAATGGATAACGTCTTTCCATTTCAGCAACACACCAACGCAAGGCATTAGCAGCCTCTTTCATGTCAGTCACAACCGGCGTTAATAGATGTGGAATATCTTCATAAACTGATAGTTCCAACATCTTCGGATCAACCATGATCAAACGAACTTCTTTGGCTGTTGCTTTGTACAACAAGCTCAAAATCATGGCATTTACAGCAACAGACTTACCCGAACCAGTCGTACCCGCCACCAGCAAGTGCGGCATTTTTTCTAAGTTAGCAACCACTGGTCGGCCAGCAATATCTTTACCTAAGGCCATCACCAATGGTGACTTACTGTTTTCGTAGTCACTACAAGCCAGAATTTCACGCAAACGAACAATCTCACGATGTTCATTAGGAATTTCCAAACCCACCACAGGTTTGCCCGGAATAACTTCCACGATCCGCACACTGCTGACTGATAACGCACGGGCTAAGTCTTTTGCCAAGCCACTGATGCGGCTCACTTTAATACCCGCAGCCGGTTGTAATTCAAAACGTGTAACGACAGGACCTGGTTGTACCTCAACAACTTGCACTTCAACGCCAAAGTCTTTCAACTTCAACTCAACCTGACGAGACAAAGCCTGAAGTACTTCCTCGCTGTAACCTTGCTGTGTCGCTTTTGGCATATCCAGCAAAGACAGTGTTGGCATGCCCGGTACATCGGGTGTTTCAAACAAAGGTTTTTGACGTTCTTTTTCTTCGCGCTTACTGACGGCTGGTGCTTGCTGCATGGTCGGTTCTACGCGAACTTTGGCCTTGTGTTGTAGCTTTTCAGTTTGCTCTTTAAAGTTTTCTTCACGTTGTTGGCGGGTACGTTTAGCCTGAATTTCAGACTGCATATCGCGGCTGCGGCGGGCGCCCCAGGCAAAAATGATCATGGCACCGGCACCAAGACGGTCAATAACCATTAACCATGACAAACCGGTAAACAGTGTTACCCCAGTCAGTAATAACGCTAATAACAACAAACTGGTGCCTGAGGCCCCAAATACCGCTTCAAAACCATGGCCAACGACTTCCCCTAAAACACCACCCGCCCCTAGCGGTAGTAATTCGGCATAGCTCATCAGTCCAAGTGTTGATAAACCACTGGCAGCAGCCAAAGCCATTAGTAATCCAACACCTTTTAATACCCAAAAATGCACGGCATCAGCACTATCAGCGCGTCTTCCCCAGCTAAATAGTAACCACCCGGAAAAGCCCAACATCAGCGGCGCCAAATATGCAGGAAAACCAAAGCCATATAACAAAGCGTCTGCTAACCAAGCTCCGACAATACCGCCGCTATTTGAAACAACATCGTCTGTGCCGGTGGTTGACCAACCCGGATCGGTTGGCTCATAACTCATTAAAGAGAGTAATAGATAGGCTGCTAATGCCAGCGCTAAAATCAAAGCTGCCTCGCGCAACCGAAAGCCGACTGCGCCAGCGGTGACTTCTTGTTTGCCTTTGTCGTTTACCCGCGTCGCTTGTGCCAATGTAAGAATTCCAGTGAAGCCAATAGATTATCGGCAGATTCTAACACAGCTTTTCAACTACGACGCTTGTCCAAATCTATGGCAATGGTTACTCTTATCGCCACCTTTTACGAATTGCGGAGAATGGTTTATGGCTGACAGCAAACACTGTCGATTATTGATTTTAGGTAGTGGCCCTGCTGGTTATACAGCAGCAGTCTATGCGGCTCGTGCTTCACTAGATCCTGTTTTGATCACAGGTATCGAGCAAGGCGGCCAATTAACCACCACCACTGACGTTGATAACTGGCCAGGTGATGCCGAAGGTGTTCAAGGTCCAGAATTGATGCAGCGTATGCAAAAACACGCCGAACGTTTTGGTACTGAAATCATCTTCGACCACATTCACACCACTGATTTAAGCAAGCGCCCTTTTACCTTAACCGGTGATGCTGGCACATACACTGCTGATGCATTAATTATTGCCACAGGTGCTTCAGCTAAATACTTAGGTATGGAGTCTGAAGAAGCCTTCAAAGGCCGCGGTGTTTCTGCTTGCGCAACTTGTGATGGTTTTTTCTATAAAAACCAACCTGTCGCTGTCGTTGGTGGTGGTAATACGGCTGTTGAAGAAGCGCTGTATTTATCAAACATTGCATCAAAAGTCACTGTTATTCACCGTCGTGATAGCTTCCGCGCTGAAAAAATTCTGATTAATCAGTTAATGAAAAAAGCCGAAAGTGGCAATGTTGAAATTCTGTGGAATTCAACGTTAGACGAAGTCTTAGGTGATGATGCGGGTGTGACTGGCGTTCGCGTGAAAAGCACTGAAGATGACAGCACCAAAGAAGTGGATGTTCAAGGTGTCTTCATTGCCATCGGTCATCAGCCAAACACGTCTATGTTTAAAGATCAGTTGGAAATGCAGCACGATTACATCATCCTGAAAAAAGGCCAACAAACCAGTATTCCTGGTGTGTTTGCAGCAGGTGACGTATCTGATCCAATTTATCGACAAGCTATTACCTCAGCCGGTGCGGGATGTATGGCAGCACTGGATGCAGAACGCTTTCTAGAAAGTCAGAAGTAATATCGAATAAGCAGGCGAAAGCCTGCTTTTTTGTATCTACGGAGGGGAAAATCATGGCATACAAACATATTCTCGTTGCTATCGACTTCTCAGCACATACCGAGGAAGTCATTCAGCGTGCACAGGCTTTAGCAGTCGCAGATACACAGCTCTGTTTATGCCATATTGTCGAGGACTTTCCGTTAACCGATTTTGCTTACGAGCCGATGATTAGTGTCGACAGCGATATGCGTGATTCGCTGCTTGAGGCGGGCCAACAACAATTAGCTGATGTTGGGAAACGCTACCAAATCAGTAGTGATCACCAATGGGCTGAATTTGGCAGTCCGGGTCGCGATATTGTGCGTATTGCAGATGAACATGATGTTGACCTGATTGTTGTTGGCTCTCATGGTCGTCATGGTATTAAAATGCTGCTTGGTTCAACTGCCAATGCCATTTTGCATCACGCTAAATGTGATGTGTTAGCGGTAAGACTGCAAGACACGGATTAAATTTATGATGACGGGACGCACCGTCGGGCTGGTCCCGTTTTTATTAGTTGCTTTTATTAATGCCGTCGTTGATCTCGGCCATAAGATCATCATCCAAAACACCCTATTCAAGATTTATGATGACGCCACCCAAGTAGCTCTAACGGCGGTGGTCAATGCCTTAATCTTGCTGCCCTTTATTTTGTTGTTTACGCCGGCTGGCTTTTTATCGGATCGTTTTGCCAAACCCAAAATCATGCGTTGGGCAGCCTTATCAGCGATCTTTATCACCTTGCTCATCACCTTGAGTTATTACCAAGGCTGGTTTCAATTAGCGTTTGCACTGACCTTTATTCTTGCCGCACAAAGTGCCGTCTATTCGCCTGCTAAATATGGTTATATCCGAGAAACAACAGGTGAGCAAAGTCTGGCTTCGGCCAATGGTTTTCTGCAAGCGACCACCATCGTTGCTATTTTGACCGGCATTTTTTTGTTTTCGATTTTCTTTGAAGTGTTATTGGCTGATGTGACTTACAGCAATGAAGCCGAATTAATTCAATATATCGCGCCTTTGGGCTGGTTGTTGGTTGGCTTTTCTTGTCTTGAATATCTGTTTGCACGCAAGCTACCTGCGATAGATGCTGCGAGTCCAAAACAAACGTTTGACTGGCCTGCGTATCGGCGTGGTCATACTTTGCGTCAGAACCTAAGCATCATTAGTAACGACCGTTTGATCCTCTGGTGTATTTTGGGTTTATCGATTTTCTGGGGCATTTCACAAACCATGCTCGCAGTCTTTCCAGCCTTTGCCAAAATCGTATTAAATGAAAACAACACTATTATCATTCAGGGACTACTCGCCTGCTCAGGGATTGGCATCATCCTTGGCTCTTTAACCGCTGGCAGACTTTGCCGAGAACATATCCGTTTTAGTCTGATGTTAATTGGTGGTATTGGCTTGTTTGCCACACTTGCCGTTATTACCTTGATAAACACGGTTATCGGATTTGCCATCGCAATCGCCGCTTTTGGCATATTTGGTGGTCTGTTTATCATTCCACTCAATGCCTTAATTCAACGTGAAGCACCTATTGAAAAGCTAGGCACCGTGCTCGCTGGCAATAATTGGATACAAAATCTCACCATGGTGAGCTTTTTGATTCTGACTTGGTTGGCCGCTAGTGGTCAGTTAAGTAGTGTAGATTTTTTAAGGTTTTTGCCTTGGCTGACGTTAATATTAATTATCCCGGTGTTGTTGCAACTGCACCGTAAGATTCGTTGATTATTTGAAAAAATAGCAATAATCTTCAGTAACTGTTTTGTAAGGTCGTGTTTGTGGCAAATAACTCTTCTTTTCCTCCCGTATATGGTGACGCTTTTCAACAAGCATCGGAAAATTTACGACGAACACTCCCCTTAGTAAATCGCTACAAAACGCCTATTACCCCAGTTAACTATGCTGTTTGGTATGAGTATGTCTCAGGTAACAATCAAGCTCTAATTAACGCCATTGATACTCGCCTCAATAAGGGTGATGAAATCACCCAAGAGCTAACCCAATATTTGTACGAAAAATATGTCTTGATGGGCATGCCAGAACGCCTAGAGCAAACCAATAATGGTCTTCGTTTAGTTGTCGATAACACTATCAGTAATATTAATCGAGCTGAAATTACAGCTGGCGATTTGGCTTCAGACTTAAATCAAAGTCATAGCCTGCTTGAAAACTGCCAAGATATTGATGACATCAAAAATGTTCTTTCTGGCATCTTAGAAAATACCCGTAAGTTGAGTGAATCTAGCAGTGGTCTTAAACAAGAGCTCGCAGAATCGACTCAAGAAATACTTAAACTTCGTAGCGAACTTGAAGCCGTCAAACAAGAAGCGCGTTTGGATAGCCTAACGGGCTTGTTAAACCGCAATAGCTTCAGCAAAGAAATAGCCCAATTGTGTCGTACCGGTCAGGTCAAATTTGCCCTGATGGTATTTGATATTGACAACTTCAAGCAGGTAAACGACCGATTTGGTCATGCATTGGGCGACAAGTTACTGCAGTTCTTTGGCACTACCTTACAAAAACGCTGTGATGATTTACATATTGCTGCCCGTTTAGGTGGTGATGAGTTTTGCATGTTGTTACTCCATAGCAATCCACACGAAGCACATACCATTGCAGAAGCTATTCGCAGCTCGCTCGAAGAAAGCCGCCTGAAAAAGAAAGACAGTCATGAGTCTATTGGGGAAGTCACGGTGTCAATCGGTATCAGTATGTTCACGCCCGGTGACACACCAAGCAGCTTATTCGAGCGCAGTGATAAGGCGCTTTATACCGCAAAACAAAATGGTCGAAACCAAATTTTTATCGATGTTTAGAAACGATAAAACTGGCTGTTTAAATAATCGATAACTTGCTTTTGCTGATCTACTGACCAGTTGGCATCAGCAGCAATTGCACAATTCGCAACACGTTTTTCTAAGCCCGCCAAAGATGTCACTTTGCGGTCATTGCGACTGTACAAACTATTTGCATCGCCGCCAGTGAGTGATGCATGACATTGCATACAACTCTTATCATGCAATGACTTACCGTCGGCCAGCGATAGAGTGCTGGCCAACAGTAAACAAATCAGCGTGAGGCTTTTTGACATTAAGCCGTGCGCGCCTGCAATGCCGCAATTCGCAGTGATGCAGGTGGATGCGAATCATAAATTGCAGAAACCAAAGGATCTGGCGTTAATGTGCTGGCATTTTCTTTATACAAAGCCACTAACGCAGCAATCAGATCATCTGCATTTGCCACTGAAGCCGCATAATCATCGGCTTCGTATTCATATTTACGTGACAAATGCGTCAATAATGGATGCAGATAAAAACTGAACACAGGAATCACCAGCATAAATAACACCAGTGCCATCGCGGCACTTTGGCTTTCAACACCTAAGCCGTTATAAAACCAGCTTTGTGCTGATGCCCAGCCCAAAAATGCGAGACCAATCAGACTCAACACCGCCAGCAGCGCCATATTTTTGATGACATGTTTACGACGGAAATGGCCTAACTCATGTGCCAGAACGGCTTCGATTTGGTCACCGTTTAATGTGCTTAATAACGTGTCAAAGAACACAATTCGTTTGTTATTGCCAAGGCCAGTAAAGTAGGCATTACCGTGCCCACTGCGGCGGGAACCATCCATGACAAAAATGCCTTGGCTCTTAAAACCACAACGCTTTAACAATCCGTCAACACGACTTTCTAACTGCTTGTCTTCAAGTGGTGAAAACTTATTAAAAATCGGTGCAATAAAGGCTGGGTATGCCCACATCATAAATAATGCAAAGCCCATCCAAGCCCCCCATAAATACAACCACCAATAAGCGCCAGAGCTTTCCATCAGCCACAAAGTGACCCAAATAATTGGCGTACCCATAATCAGTGTCAATAAGAGTTGCTTCGCAAAATCACCAAAAAACACGCCTGGCGTGCTGCGGTTAAAACCAAACTTGTCTTCCATTACAAAGGTTTTAAACCAACTGGTTGGTAGCTCTAAAAGTGAACCAATAACTAAAAAGCTCAGCACAAATAAAATGCCGGTGACAGTTGCAGATAAACCAAGGCTTTCCCAAGCACCCGACAATAAAGCTAGGCCGCCGCCCAAAGTCCAGACCAATAAAATGACCGCACCGTATAAAGCTTCTGTGCGTTTAAACTGACCTTTTGCAACGCTGTAATCAGCCGCTTTTTGGTGTGCTTCTAGGCTAATTTGCTCGCTAAAAGCCGCCGGGACTTGATGACGGTTTGCCAATACATGGCGCTTCTGGCGAAGTGATAGCCAGATCTCAATTCCCGTCATAACTAATAGGGCAATTACAAAAACCCAAGTAAACTCATTCATCATTATTAAACCAATAAAATTTCTAAATTGTGTCGAGCAGAGTAGCCTTTGATACAATCGCTGGCAACATAGTTCACCCCCTTGTCGGAAAAGAAAAGACGGAGACCATGGCTAAAAGCAAAAATAACCTTATCTGGATAGACCTGGAAATGACCGGTCTCGACACCAATAACGATTATATTATTGAAATTGCCACTATCGTCACCGACAGCGAACTCAATGTACTCGCCGAAGGGCCAATCATTGCTATACATCAGCCTGATGCGGTTTTAGATGCGATGGATGAGTGGAATACGAAACAACATGGCCGCTCAGGTTTGGTTGAACGGGTTCGAAAAAGCACTTACAACGAACAACAAGCCGAAGCGGAAACCATCGAGTTTTTGCGCAAATATGTCCCTGCCAATGTGTCACCGATGTGTGGGAATAGCATTTGTCAGGATCGCCGTTTTATGGCGCGCTGCATGCCGGAACTGGAAGCCTACTTCCACTATCGCAACCTTGATGTGAGTAGCTTTAAAGAATTAGCCCGTCGCTGGGCACCGAAAGTTGAAAAAGCCTTCAAGAAAAAATCTAGCCATCTGGCAATGGACGACATCAAAGATTCTATTCGCGAGTTACAACATTACCGCGAGCATATGATCAAACTGCCTACCGAAGAGTAGCAGCTTCACAAGGCTTTCACGGCTTAAACTAGACACTTTGCAAACTCGTTTTGCAAAGTGCTGTTATGCCGCATTCAAAGCCCTATTTACCCGAAAAAATTTGTGTTGTTTGCCAAAGGCCCTTTAGTTGGCGAAAAAAGTGGGCTAACTGTTGGGAATCAGTCGTTTATTGTTCAGAGCGTTGCCGTCGCCATAAACACACAGGCTTAACTGCATGACGCTATCAGCAGGCTTCCCAAATAAAATGGTGCTGCTGGATTGCGAAACCACGGGCGGAAACCCGCTTCGTGATCGCATCACTGAACTCGCTTGTATTTTCGTCGAAAATGGTGAAATCACTGGTCAATGGCAGCAACTGTTTCATCCCGGTCAACGAATTCCACCATGGATCAGCAAACTGACCGGCATCACCGATGAAATGGTCGCTGATAAGCCAGATTTTTCAGAGCTGGCCGCCCCCCTTCAGGACCTTTTAAAAGATCATGTTTTAGTCGCGCACCATGCACGTTTTGACTATGGTTTTCTGCGGGCTGAGTTTGAACGGGCCGGCATTAACTTCTCAGCAAAAACATTATGTTCGGTTAAGCTCAGTCGACACTTTTATCCGCAAGCCAAACGGCATGGCATTGATGCCATTGTCGAGCGTCTCAATCTCAATATTGAAAACCGTCATCGAGCGTTTGATGATGCCGATGTCATTCGACATTTATTTCAACAAATTACGGCTGATTACACTCAAGAAGGCGTTGCCAGAGCCTGCCAAAAGTTAATGCAACAAACACGGCTACCAAGTCAGCTTGATCCTGCTGAAGTGGAACAACTACCAGAAACGGCTGGTGTGTATCGCTTTTATGATGAACATGGCGCCCTGCTCTACATCGGCAAATCCATCAACATCAAACAACGCGTACTGAGTCATTTTGCTGCCAAAGGGAATTTACGCAGCAACGAAATGCTGCAACGACTCAGTCATATCGACTTTATACAAACACCCTCTGATTTTGGTGCGCAATTACTTGAAAACCAGCTTATTAAAGATGAAAAGCCACTTTATAACCGTCGTCAAACCAAAGCGAAACGGCTTTATCAGTTGGTGTTGAGTGAAAATAAAACAGGCTACCAGCAGGTGCATATTGAAATGGCTGATCTCGGCCAGCCACCCGAATTTACCAATCGTTATGGTTTATTTCGCAGTCAACGCCAAGGACAACAAAAACTGCTACAACTAGTTAACGACCACCAGCTTTGCCAAAAACTAACCGGACTTGAGCCAGCAAAAAAAGGCAGCTGTTTTGGTTATCAACTAAAAAAGTGCAAAGGCGCATGCTGCGAGGCAGAACCGGCTTTGCAATACAATCTGCGCTTACAAACCGCACTTAGCGGGCTTAAAAATCAGGTTTGGCCATGGCAAGGACCTATTTTAGTCAGCGAAATCCCTATCAACGGAGAACATGAAGCATCACACCATCACTTAATAGACCAGTGGCTGTACTTGGGCCGGGTTGATGATATTGAGAGTGCCCAGCAACAACTCAGGCAAGTAAAAAATGCTCCTCACTACTTTGATTTGGATGCCTATAAAATTCAGCTACGCTTTTTAATGCGATTAAAACCTAAACAACTCACGATTCACCCTTTACCAGATTTTGTTGAGGAATGGTCATGACCAGATTACATCAACTACTTGGCTATGCCGGACTAATTCCTTTTGTTGGACTTGCAATAATCAGCATGACCGGTATTTATCCCAATAGCAGTGAATGGTTATTGACCTATGCTGCACTGATTCTCAGTTTCCTTGGCGGCTTACTCTGGGTGATAACCATGCAGTATGAATTACCCAAACATGTGCCTTTTGTTAGTGTCGGTCTAATGCTTTGGGCTTGGTGTTGGTTACTATGGCCTACACTTAATTGGTTCTGGCTTGCAGCATGGTCATTTCTTGGGCTTTGGCTATACGAGAAATACTATATATCAATGGTCTATAGTGCAGAGTTTATACGTCTTCGTGGGCAGCTTTCATTAATAGCCGCTCTGAGTTTGATGGCAACAGCGTTAGTACATTAATGGCACGCTTGTTTCTCATTTTGGGTGATCAACTCAATTGTGACAGTTTGCTGTTTGATGCGACTGATGAAAAAGATCAGTTGTTAATGATGGAAGTTATCGGCGAATCAACCACCACACTGTCCAGCAAGCAACGAAGTGTCGCTTTCTTATCTTCCATGCGTCACTTTGCTAAAAGGCTTCATGATGAAAAGCTGCCGCTCACTTATTACACATTGAAAGATGGTTTTAGTTGCTTCACCACGGCACTCGACCATCATTTTGAACAACAGCCTTTCACGTCACTTCACTGTGTATTACCCGGTGATTATCGTGTCATGCAAGAAATTGCTGACTGGGCAAAGCCTCACCAAGTTGAAGTCGAATGGCTAGCGGATAATCACTTCATCTCCCGTCGAGGCGAATTTAAACAATGGATGGCTGAACGCAAACAGCCTCGAATGGAATACTGGTATCGCCAGCTTCGAAAAGAACGCAATATCTTGATGAATGGCGACCATCCAGTCGGTGAACAATGGAATTTCGACAAAGATAACCGTAAAAGCTTTGCCAAATCCGGCCCCAAAGATGTGCCAAAGCCAACGTTATTCGAAACCGACGACATTACCAAACAAGTCATCAAAGACATCTCTAAATACCTGCCCGACTTACCCGGTGAACTGGATGACTTTGTCTGGCCGGTGACCCGTGAACAAGCTTTGCAGGTGCTTGATGACTTTATTAATGAAAGGCTCGCTAACTTTGGTGATTACCAAGATGCGATGTGGACAGAGCAACCTTGGTTGTACCACTCGCGTTTGTCATTGAGCATGAACCTGAAATTAATTTCCCCTGAAGAAATCATCAACGCCGCTGTCGATGCCTACGAAAGCAACAAAGCGCCATTAAATGCTGTAGAGGGTTTTATCCGGCAAATTCTGGGCTGGCGTGAGTATATTCGCGGTTTATATTGGCATGCACGAAATGACTGGCATGACATGAATGCCTTAAACGCTCGTCGTGATTTACCCAAACTGTATTGGGATGCCAACACCCAAATGACGTGCTTAAACCAAGCGGTCTCACAGGTTTTGAATTATGGTTACGGCCACCATATTCAACGACTGATGGTAACGGGGTTATTTAGCTTACTTTGGGGTGTGAAACCCAAAGCGATTCATGAATGGTATCTCGCCATGTATGTTGATGCCGTGGCATGGGTTGAAATCCCCAATACCCTTGGCATGAGCCAATATGCAGATGGCGGCTTAGTTGGCTCAAAGCCCTATATTGCCAGCGGTGCGTATATTGATCGGATGTCGAATTACTGCAAGTCATGTCCATTTGATCCCAAACAAGCCCATGGCGACAAAGCTTGCCCGTTTACCACGCTGTACTGGGCGTTTATTGATCGACATAAAGACTTGTTGAGCAGTAATCCAAGATTGAGTATGCAAGTTAAAAATTGGCAGCGAAAATCAGATAATGAGCGCGACGCAATTTTGCAACATGCTGAAAAATTGCATCGAAATTTACCGTAGGAGCAAACATGCCTAATACCCAAGCCGTTTGGCTTCGTAATGACTTACGACTCGATGACAACCCTGCGTTATACCAAGCACAGCAAGTCGGGCCATTACACGTGCTTTATGTCGCAACGCCAAAACAATGGCAACAGCATCATGAATCACCAGCCCGTTTGGGATTAAAAGCCGCAGCAATTCAAGATATTGCTGAACGATTGGCTGAGCTCGGCATCCCTTTTACTTTACTAGAAGCAGATTGGTTTGCTGATGTACCGGCGCTACTGAAAACATTTTGCAAAGATGCCTCAATCGACGGCTTATGGTTTCAACTAGAAACACCGCTGGATGAAAATAAGCGTGATGATGCCGTCACACAAACCCTGTCTGACATTGATGTTGAAGTACATGCTTTACCGCATGACTTGTTAGTGTCACTACCGGTTAAAACCCAACAAGACGAGGCATTTAAAGTCTTCACGCCGTATTACCGCCGCTGGCTGCAAATTCTCGAAGAAACACAACAAGCGCCTCACCCATTACCCAAATCACAAGGCAAAGCTTTAGCTAAACCTAAACTCGACTGTCATTGGGCTGGCGACTTTCGTGAAGACTTATGGCCGGGAGATGAAGAAAGTGCATTAACCAAACTTTCGGCGTTTGCCGATATTAAATTGCAGGATTATAAAAAACAGCGTGATTTTCCGATAAAACCTGCCACCAGCGTTTTGTCGCCCTACTTGGCAAATGGCCAGCTTGGCCCTCGCCGATTATTGGCCGTCGTGCAGTTTTATTGCGGTGAACAAAATCGAGAATGGCGACATGATGACTGGCTTCGTGAACTCGCTTGGCGGGATTTTTATCGTCAATTACTGCTGTATTTCCCACGGATCAGTATGTTGCAGCCATTTAAACCAGAAACCAAAAACGTTAAATGGCGTCAGGACGAGGCTGATTTTCAAGCGTGGTGTGAGGGTAAAACCGGCTTTCCGATTGTCGATGCCGCGATGCGTCAACTTAACCAAACTGGCTGGATGCATAACCGTCTCCGCATGATTGCTGCCAGCTTTTTAACCAAGTTACTGCTGACCAACTGGCGACGAGGTGAAGATTATTTCTTAGATAAATTAATTGATGGAGAGTTTGCAGCCAACAACGGTGGCTGGCAATGGAGTGCATCAACTGGCGTTGATGCTGCGCCTTACTTTCGTGTATTTAATCCAACATTGCAATCAGAGCGATATGATCCTGAGGGCAAATTCATCAAACGTTTTGTGCCAGAGCTTGCCGACGTGCCTGCTAAGCAAATTCATAATCCGCCAGCAGAACTACGTGAACAATGCGGTTACCCGCAGCCTATTGTTGACTACAAACAGGCAAGACAAGACGCGATTGCTGCCTTTAAAAACTTATAAGGCAGCAATCCGACGAAATACCCGAGAAAAACCTTGTCGCGCCTGTGAGTTAAAGTGCTCAAAAGTGACTTGTAAAGCAGTAAATACCAACTGCATTTTGGTGACTTGGTTTACGGTTAAATCTTCACCGGTTAAACCCACAGGCTGGCGCTGATCTTTAAGCCAAATCTTTTTGCCAATTAAACGAATAATTCTTTTGGTTTCTATGCTTAATTGCTGTTCATCAAAATACACCTGAAAGAATTGCACGGTGTCCTTAACCGTCCATGCTTCAGGACGATGACGGAAAAAGCTACTCAGGTCATGTAATGTGGCATTACAGCTAAATACCGAATATTTGAGCTTCTCAAGGTCAATGAGTTTGACTGACCAATGATCACCATCCGGTTTCACCATGATGTGTTTTGGATAAAGGCAATTATGTCGGAAATGGCCTTGATGTAATTTGCGAACTTCAATGGCGATATCACGAATTAAAGTGCGTCTTTCGTCAGCATTTAAATGGTTTAGATCAAGCGCATCTAAACCGACATAACCAACCAATGCTTTGGTCACAATAATGGCTTTTGATGCCCGCATTTCAAAATAAATCACATCTAATGTTGAGATATATTTTGACTGCAATTTTTTAATGTTTCGGAATTCTCTAAAGAAAGTGGGCAGACCACTGATGGGATGCATGATTGAGCGGGTAACATGATTTTCCTGACGTTTGATAAAGACTTCGTCAGCTTGCATCGCTTGGCTCAACGTGGTTTTAATCACGCCACTCCAGCCACCTCGGCGAAAGTTTGGCTCCTCAAACCAGTCGGAATCATTCATCCATAACGCATTTGAGGTTTCAGAAAAAAAAGTGGGATTTCTCGAAGGGCCTTGCTGTTGATCGTGCATCACTACACCTCAACTTTTTCGAGAACGTAAGTTCGCCACATCGCGCACTTAGGTATAAAGTCCAAATGACCTTTGATACAAAAACCTGCCATTGCAAACTCCTGTTCAATCGTTTCTTTGGGGATGACAAAACGATTCTGGTAGGCGCGTCCATTTCTTTTCGCCTCCAGTTTCTTACGTCGCCAAGCTTTAAAGTTGTCATCTACCCAGAGTGAAATAATGACAGTTGATTTAGCAACGCGATGAAACTCTTTCAGTATATTTAAACGGTCAGTCGCGTCACCAATATGATGCAAAAGCCGGATACAGAAAATTGTCTCAACAAAATTATCATGCACCGATAAAGAAAAAACGGATCCCTGAAAAGTTTTAATTCTGCTTGTTAACTCAGGTGATCGGTAAGCCAAGCCCATGTCAATCATCTGCTGACTGTTATCACAGGCGTAAATTTCTCGGTCTGGCCGCTCTGCCAGCACCGACCAAAAACGTCCGGTACCACAGGGCAAATCTAGCACCTGTTTTGGATCCCCGGCAAGTTTTAATGCTTTTCGGGCAATTTGCTGATCTCGCCAATTCGATAAACGTCTGGCAAATCCTTGGGTATGTTTTAAGAAATACGCTTTAGCATGACTTTCGTCATATTTATCAGAAAAAGCGAGTGTTTTTGCAGGTTGGAATGACATATGACAACGCTCTCCTAGTGAGTTGGAGAGCATTATCAAAAGGAAAACTTAAGGAAGAATTAAAGCTTTTAATGCTCCCCTTTAATCACATTTTAGACGTTTAATTTAACTACCGATGATGCCGCCGTCTTCTTTGGTAATTAACACTGTTGCCGAACGTGGTCGTCCAGTTGCCAATTGATCTGGCCAGTTACTAACGGCTCTTGGATTGTCTGGTGTTGTTTCAACACCTTGTTTACTTAAAAAAGATAATGTTTCACCGGGATGCTGGATATTCACCCACATGGTTTTCATATCCGGCGTCATGATGACACCCGTGACTTCACAACCAATTGGGCCAGTTAAAAACCGTCGAATTTCCCCCGTTTTCGGATCAGCCGCCAGCATTTGGTTATTACCAAAGGCTTTAAATGGCCCATCATTCATAACACTTGGACTGACATCGGTTTGAATCCAGAGCACACCACAGTCATCAATATATAAACCATCCGGGTTAGCAAACTGTTCGCCTTCGCCCTCGCCACCCAAAACAAAAACCTGCCAGCTTGCATCTGTTGCCGTGGCATCCGTCTCAAAAATCTTAATAATATGACCAAACATATTTTGGTTACGTGGATTTGCCGCATCTTTACCCGGCTTACCATCCACTCCGCGATCGCTATTATTGGTTAGCGAGACATAGACATCGCCAGTTTCAGGGTGAACGGTTATCCACTCCGGCCGATCCATTTTGGTCGCACCGACAGTATCTGCCGCTGCTCTTGCATGGATCAAAATATCAGCCTGATCCGTAAAACCGTTATGAGGTGTTAAACCTTTTTCTCCGAAGATTAAAGGTATCCACTTTACGGTGCCATTAGCTTCAAACCGCGCTACGTGTAAGTCACCGTCATCCAGTAATTTACCGTTATGGGCACCTAAACTGCCGTCCCATGCATCGCGGGTAATAAATTTATAGATGTACTCAAACTTGGAATCATCACCTGAGTAAAAAGCGATCTGCCCATTTTCGGCAATTTTATGCGCCACATTTTCGTGGGCAAACCGACCTAAAGCCGTTCGTTTTACTGGCGTGCTATTAGGATCGTAAGGGTCAAACTCAACAACCCAGCCAAAACGATTCGCTTCATTCGGGGCAAAGTCCAAATCAAACCGCTTATCAAATTGCTGCCAGCCATAATAACTAAAGCCTAATTTGTATCGCTGCCAACGACGCGTTGTTTCGGGATCACGTGTTTTTTCGGCATCAAACACAAAGTAGAAATGGAAGTTTTCTTCACAGGTGAGGTAAGTACCCCACGGCGTTTTGCCATTGGCACAGTTGTTAAAGGTGCCGAGTACTTTTGTGCCTTCAGGATCAGCATCTGTTTTTAACAAGTCATGACCGGCAGCAGGCCCACTAACCATCATTTCGGTATTTGCCGTCAGTCGTCGGGCATATTGTGATGGACGAACGATCTGCCACTGATTATCGACTTTTTGCACTTCAATTAAAGACACGCCATGTGCATTTTGCTCTTTGGCGACCTTGTCAGCGGTGTAGGTTTCAGGCGAACGATTATGACTGCCATCGAGATGAATCAGATCTAAATCTAGATATTCATGATTCATGACCAAAAGGCCATGATCGTTATTTGCTGAGCCTTTTGGTAACGAAAAATATTGCATCGCGTCGTGGTTCATACCCGCTTGTTGTAACTGATCTGCCGCGCTATTGCTGGCATCTAATTTAAATGCCGGACCATCAGAAATCGGATCCCCCCAACGATAGAAAATCTCAGCTTTATAGCCATCAGGAACAACAACGGTATCTAATAAATCAGCAGCGGGAACGGGCTTAAAGCCCATCAAACTGCTTGATTCGGTAAGTAATTTGGCAGCTTGCAGTGAGCTCGGCATCGCAGCCGCTACCAAACCACCTAAACCGAGTTTCAGCACTTTTCGGCGTTGAATTTGTTGTGCTAATACATCCTGAAAAAAATTGCCGGACATCGTTGGCTCCTTATTTGACGGCCCATGATAACGATCTTTCCGGGATCAGAAAATCAGGCTCTGAGTCGTTGTATCACCGAATTAAGGGATTGGCTCACCGTACTCAGACCACCACCAGCACGCTCAATATCAGCCATTTGTGTACTCACTTTATCGGAGTGCACTTTAATTTTCTCAGTGCTTCTGGCGATATCATCAACGACTGAAGTTTGCTGTTGCGTCGCAACGGCTATGGCCGAGTTTATCTCGCGAATTTTTTCGACGGCTTGAACCACTGGCTTCATCGCAGATTTGGCTTGTAAGCCCTGCTCTGCAGTACGGCTTGCCGCTTCACTTTGATTTCTAACGATCACCGCAGCCTCACTACTGCTACGCATGATGGTTGTGATGATGCCGCGAATTTCTTCTGTTGATTGCTGTGTGCGTGAAGCTAATTGACGAACTTCATCGGCAACCACACTAAAACCGCGACCATGTTCACCCGCACGGGCTGCTTCAATCGCCGCATTTAATGCTAATAAATTCGTCTGTTCAGCAACGCCTTGAATGACTTCCAGCACGGCACTGATATTTTTGCCCTGGCCTTCTAACTCGCTCATCACGGTTTCAAGGACTAACAAATCGCTCGCCACTTTTTGGCTGGCTTCGGCCGCTTCTGTTAACTGCGAACGTGCAGCTTGTGTGGCATCTGAAGCAGAGTTTGCTGAATCCGAGGCATTGCTGGCATTTTCAGCAACTTCTTTAAATGAATATGACAGCTGGGTAATCGCTGTGGCGACTTCGTCATTAGCATGTTTTTGCTGTGTACTTAAACTGACCGCTTTGCCTGACAACATCATCACCTCATCACTCGCTGCCATTACCGCAACGGACTGCTCACCAAGCTGTTTAACCAATTCAGCTAAATGTTGCTGAAGCTGTAATGCGGATTGCTCAACACTTCGCGGTTCTTCATAAGGCAATGCGGCTTGCAAGGTTTGCTCATAGTCACCTTTTAACATGCGACTGAAAAAGCCTTCGAGCTGAACCAGAAAGCGGATAAGGCGTTGCTGCAAAATCGAAACAGTCGCTAAGGTGGCAATGATCATTAACATGACGCCGAGTAATGTCCATTTCACTCTTTGACTGATTCGCTGCTTAATATCGTCTATTTGTTGCTGAAATTGCGCTAACGTCGTCGATAATTGACTGATACGGGCATTTAGGTTGTCACGCCCTTGTTGCAGATCAGCACGAAACTGCAACGTGTTTTGCAACTCTTTTTGATAACGATTCGTTAGCGACTTGAGCGAATCAATGGCTGTCTCACCAATTTCACTTGGTGGTTCAGGTCGCAAAGTCGGCATGGTTTGTTCTTTAAAAACATCAAAACGTGGCATCGCTTCGATTTCTTTCAGCAAGTCAGCAAACGCTTGGTTTTCGGCAAGCAAAGCCTGCTCTGCTTGCTCAGTTGGATTACTCAAATACCCCTGACGTAAACGACCAATTTGATTCAAGCTGGCACTCATTCGTGTCAGGTTGGCTAAGAACTTAGGCTGGGTTTCAGTATATTGCGCATTTTCATGCAAACCGTAGGTCGTTAATACGCCTATTTCACCGTCACGCTCACGTTCGTTATTGACCAACAACGCTTGTGGATTACCGGCTAACTTACCTGCGGCACGCACATTCACAATCTCTTCTTGCAGGGCAATCACTTCAGACTGAATCAAGGTATTGTCGTCATCGCTAAGCCAATATTGTCGGCTGTCTTGCAAATCAATCAGCTTAGTCTCGGCTTGTTGAAGTAACTCGGCATCCCCCGAAGCCAAGTAGCGCGCTAATAGTTCTTTGATATCACTATCAAAAGTGGATTTGTATTGCTGGAACTGCTGGACGATTTGATAGGGTTTATCAAGTTGCTGCCAGCCCCAAAAACCGGCTGCCGCAGCAATGAGGATTAACAACAACATGGCTGTTATTAAGGCACGAGACACAAAAATTAATTTCACAAACGAAGCTCATTACAGACTTTCTGAATGCGTGAGGGTAGCGGTTTGCCGTGACAAATTTATGACAAACGATGTTGTTCGATGGCCCAATCAATGTGCTCTGCCACCATGTCACTGACTTGGCTACGTTTTTCATTTAACGCTTGTGTAATCTTTTCGTTGGGTTTGGCATTACCTAACGCAACCGCGATATTTCTGAGCCAACAGTTATAACCTATTCGGCGGATCGGGCTACCTTCAAGTTTTTGATAAAAGTCATCTTCTGTCCAAGCAAAAAGATCTAATAATTGCGGCGCATCTAAGCCCTCTCGTGGCTGGAAAGCATCTTCTCGGCTTGGTTTGGCAAATTTGTTCCAAGGACATACCAACTGGCAATCATCACAACCATATATACGATTGCCCATCATCGGCCGTAATTCGACCGGAATAATGCCACGTAGCTCAATGGTCAAATATGAAATACAACGCCTCGCATCAAGTTGATACGGCCCAACAATCGCCTGCGTCGGACAAATATCAATACAAGCCGTGCAATCACCACAATGTGCCGACACGGGCGACGTTAACGGTAACGGCATATCGGTGTAGATCTCACCGAGAAAAAAATAAGATCCATGCTGGCGATTTAATACGTTGGTATGTTTTCCAATCCAACCTAGTCCAGACTTTTCTGCCAGTGCCTTTTCCATCACTGGCGCACTGTCGCAGAAAACTCGATAGCCCATCGGGCCAAGGACCTCTTCAATACTTTGCGATAGACGTAGTAAGCGCTTACGCATGAGTTTGTGATAATCACGGCCCAGCGCATAACGTGAGACAAAACCTTTTTGATCATCACCGATAATTTGCCATGGTTCTGCAGTCTCATCCGGCCAATAATCCATACGGGCAGTTATCACACGAATGGTATCTGGCAGTAAGTCAGCAGGACGACTACGTTTATCACCATGTTTAGCCATAAAGCTCATTTCACCGTGAAACCCTTTGGCTAACCAACTTTGGAGGTGTTGCTCGGCTGAACTTAAATCAATGTCACTAATGCCGAGTTGCTGAAAACCACATTGCACAGCCAATTGCTGAAGCTGGTTCAACAATGCGTTTGCAGACTGTGCTGTATTTAAATCGGCCATGCCCGTTATTATAGAGAAATGAACCATAAGGCTGCGGAGTCAATCATGTCGATATTGCCAAATGCACTCTATAGTGCAGCGCAGACACGTGAGTTAGATAGACTCGCTTTTGAACAACATCAATTATCGTCACCGATTTTGATGGCGCGAGCCGGTAAAGCGGCGCTAAAAATGCTGCAACAGCAATGGCCTTTTAGCCGAAACATATTAATTGTTTGTGGTCATGGTCATAACGGTGGTGATGGTTTTGAACTTGCCAAGCAAGCTACTCAAGCAGGTTTTAGCGCGCACATTGTTTTTGTTGGCGCAATTGATTCGATGTCTGAAGCCGTTAAAGCTAGCTATCAATCCGCGCTGACATCAGGCATTCAAATTCAAACCCTTCAAGATGAGTGGCCAGAATCAGATCTGCTGGTTGATGCATTGTTAGGTACGGGTATCAATCGTGAAGTAAGTGGTGACTACGGATTAGCCATAGATAAAATCAACAGCTTATCCAATACGCCGGTGTTTGCGTTAGACATTCCATCAGGATTAAACGCCGACACTGGCAGTGTCATGGGCAAAGCCGTCAAAGCCGATAAGACGCTCAGTTTTATCGGTATCAATATTGGCTTGATGAGCCATGATGGCCCCGATCATGCTGGCGAAATTCACTATGTGGACTTAGCCGTCCCAGCAGATATTTTTTCGCAAATATCGCCATTGGCTAATCGCATTAGTCTAGATGCGCTTTTGCCAAACCTTGCCCCTCGCAAGCGAAACGCACATAAAGGTCAGTTTGGTCATGTGCTCATCATTGGCGGTAATGAGGGCATGTCAGGTTCGGTCAATATTGCAGCCCAAGCTGCAGCCCGGACAGGTGCTGGCCTTGTCAGTGTGGCAACACACCCAAGTCATGCAGCATTTTTGAATTTATCGCGACCTGAAATCATGTGTCACGGCATTAACCAAGCCAGTGACTTATCGCCGCTTATCGATAAAGCCACGGTTATTTGTATTGGTCCCGGACTTGGTCAAGACGAGTGGGCACAGTTAGTTTTACATGCTGCTTTGGCTGCAGAAAAACCCATGGTTGTTGATGCTGACGCATTAAACCTACTAAGCCAGCATCCAAGTTGTCCGAATAATTGGGTATTAACCCCACATCCTGGCGAAGCTGCCACGTTATTGGGCATCTCGAATTCAGAAGTCCAAAATAATCGTATTGAGGCCGCACATACCTTACAGAAAAAATATGGTGGCACCGTTGTGCTAAAAGGTTGTGGCAGCTTAGTTTGCTCAGAAGATGGATTATTGCTATCACCATTCGGCAACCCCGGTATGTCATCTGGCGGCATGGGAGATTGTCTGACTGGTATTATTGGTGGCCTGTTAGCTCAGCATTTTCCCATCAAACTTGCTACACAAATGGCGGTTGCCTTGCATGGACTTGCTGCCGATAATGCCGCCAAAGTAAACGGTGAGTGTGGTCTGCTAGCGCTGGATTTACTGCCTTTTTTGCAACGACTGATTAACCAAAAAGATTGACCAATTATGTGGCTCAAAGATGAACAAGATACACTGGCGTTTGCCACTTTATTGGCCAATGTTCTGCCCGTTGAAGGTTTTACCATTCACCTAGAAGGCGATTTGGGTGCCGGTAAAACCACTTTTGTTCGTGGCCTTTTACAAGCTTTAGGGCATCAGGGAAATGTAAAAAGCCCAACATACACCCTGGTTGAGCACTACACGCTCGGTAGCAAAACTGTATTTCATTTTGATCTATACCGACTCGCCGATCCTGAAGAGTTACTTTACTTAGGTATTGAAGACTATTTAAGTGACTCGGCACTGCTATTAATTGAATGGCCAGAACAAGGTGGGGACTTACTTCCCAAGCCGGATATGACGATCAAGTTGCAATATCAAACCGAAGGCCGTGAGATTGAATTAATTAGCCAAAGTTCGTTAGGCAAAAAAATCTGCGACGAACTTCACACTCAGTCAAGCTTTCAACGCTATCTTGTTTAAAAATAAACAAAAAGCTTGATTTTTCTGCTAAGCGATTTCACAATTAGGCCAAGACTCAAGAAAAGCGGAAACTGAAAAATGCGTTATCTGCTCATCTCACTGATGATGTTTGGCCTAACGTTGCCGGCTTATTCGGCGACGGTAGAAGAGATCCGCATGTCTCAAACTGACAAAACAACCCGTTTAGTGCTCGATTTAGATGAGTCAGTTAGCTATAAAACTTTTACCCTACAAAACCCTTCTCGTCTGGTTATCGATATCAGTGGCGGTAAAACCAATAAACAGTTGAAGCTGCCTTCACTAAGCAATACGCCAGTCAAAAATATTCGTCAGGGTCAGCTTGATAGTAAAACACTTCGTCTAGTCTTGGACTTACACAAAGACCAAGTATTTGAAACGCAAAAGCTAGCGGCAAATGGCACCTACCCTCATAGACTTGTCGTTGATTTAGCTGCCGATAAGACACAATTAGCTACAGCAGAAAAAGCTGACAAAGAAGAAAAACCTGCTTTAGTTTCTGTGCCATCAGTTACCGAAGAAAAAGTAGCGCCAACACCAACACCTGCGACAAACCAAACGGTAAAAAACACCTATGTGTTGCCACGCAGAGACATTGTGATCGCGATTGACCCAGGTCATGGTGGTCAAGATCCTGGTGCCATTGGCCCAACAGGTACTCGCGAAAAAGATGTCGTACTGCAAATTTCAAAGCGACTTGCCACATTGGTCAACAGCGAACCTGGCATGAAAGCGTATTTAACGCGAGACCGTGACGTATTCTTGACCTTACGCCAACGTATTCAACGCGCCAAACAAAACGGTGCTGATATGTTTATTTCAATCCACGCTGACGCATTTACGAATAAAAATGCACGAGGATCATCGGTGTTTGTTTTATCTGATCGCGGCGCGAGTAGTGAAGCAGCACAGATTCTGGCAGATCGTGAAAACGCAGCCGATTTAGCTGGTGGCATTAGCCTTGAAGATAAAGATGACTTATTGGCCTCAGTCTTATTAGATTTGTCTCAAACAGCGAGTTTAGAGGCAAGCTTAGAAGTCGGTAATACCGTACTCAGCGGCCTAAAACGGGTTGGTAAAGTTCACAAAAAACAAGTTGAATCAGCCGGTTTCGTGGTTCTGAAATCACCTGATATTCCATCAATTTTGGTTGAAACAGCCTTTATTTCGAACCCAACTGAAGAGCAAAACCTGAAAAACGGTAATCACCAGTACAAACTGGCTGCCGCGATGATGAATGGTATTCGCACCTACTTCCAACGTAACCCTGTTACCCAGCAAGTGCGTCCACAGCAACACATTGTCAGCAGTGGTGACACGCTCAGTGGTATTGCACAACGCTACCAAGTCAAAATGGCTGAGCTGCAATCTAGCAATAACTTGCGTGGTACAACGCTCCGAGTTGGCGAAGTATTACAAATTCCGTAAGTCGATATTAAGTCGACAACTGCTAAACTAGGCTGATGTCTGAAGCCAAACGCATCCATGCCCTGCCCTTACAACTTGCCAACCAAATTGCGGCCGGTGAGGTTATCGAACGTCCTGCTTCAGTTGTCAAAGAGCTCGTTGAAAACAGTCTTGATGCTGGCGCCCGACAAATCACCATTCGTATCGATGGCGCTGGCAGTCAGCTCATCAGTATTCGTGATGATGGCACAGGAATCCACCCTGAAGATTTACCTCTGGCATTAAGTCGACATGCCACCAGCAAATTAACCAGCAGCGAAGATTTAAGTCATATTGCGAGTCTAGGGTTTCGGGGCGAGGCATTGCCAAGTATCGCTTCAGTTGCACACTTAACGCTGACTTCAAGGCAAAAAGATAGCGACTGCGGCTGGCAGGTTAAAGGAGAAGACAGCCAAGTTTCACCAACCGCACATCCTTTAGGCACCACCGTTGAAGTGCGTGATTTATTTTTTAACCTTCCCGCACGTCGCCGTTTTTTACGTAGCGCACGCACCGAACAACAGCATATTTTGACGACTTTGCAGCGCCTTGCATTAAGCCGTTTTGAATTAGGCATTGATTGCCAAATTAATGGCCAACAAAAACTTGCCCTACCCATTGCTGATAACGATAAAGCTAAGCAACAACGCATCGCTAAACTTTGCGGTAGTCGCTTTGCCAATCAAGCTTTAATAATTGATAAAAAAATCGACTTTATGCACCTTACTGGTTGGTTAGCACCAGCGAGTGCCCACAGGCCGCATAACGATATTCAGCATTTTTTTATTAATGGTCGTGTCATTCGCGATCGATTAATCAGTCATGCTGTCCGCCAAGCATTTGCTGAATCACTACCAGCAGGACGTCATCCTGCTTATGTTTTATACCTCGAAGTGCCGCTGGATCGTGTTGATGTCAATGTTCATCCAACCAAACATGAAGTGCGTTTTCGTGAAGCGAGGTTGATCCATGGCTTGATAACGGGCGCAGTTAGAGATGCGCTAGCTGAGACTGACACATTGCCATTGCCGATGGTCTCGACACCAGAAAAAGCAAAACCTGCCAATAAAGTTGTTGAACAAAGACAACCGTATCAAGCACCGCCACTACTAAAAGCAAAACCAGAAATAACCAATTCTGCTTTAAAAGTGGTGGCAAATAGTTATGCGCTAGTCGAAAAACAGCATGAAACATGGCTAATCGATTTGGGCCAAGCTGACCGTGAAATCCGCCAACAACAATTACACAAGTCACTAGAATCTGGACAGGTAACAGCACGTCCGGTTTTGGTACCGATTGACTTTCCTGCCACTAATGAACAAAAACAAGCCATCAGCGAACATGCCAATTTACTGTCTAATTGCGCGCTTAGCTTAGTCGTTACTCAAAATGGTATTCAAATTCGACAGTTTCCAGCCTTACTTGGCGCAGTATCATTACACGCTTTATTTGACGCCTTAATCGCCGTTGTCAGTTCAACGTCAGTCAATTTAACAGCTCTTCAAGGCGCCTTATTAAAGCTCTTGCCAGCGCAAGCAGCATTTAACCAACAACAGGCCGAAACGCTCATAAAACAACTAGAACATCATTCATGGCAACAAGTTAGTTGGGCGCGACAACTTGATAAAACGACACTTGCTGACTTATTCTCGACGAAGGTACACCCATAACCAGAGGCGGTATTATGGCTCAGTTTGCTAGATCCGGATCAGCCTGGCTGGCAGCCTTGCTGGCAGTCGCAATCTTGATGTTGTTTGGCTATATCCTATTTACTGATGGTGAATCGATCTCTAAAAAAGAGATTGTCGATCCACCAATAGAGCTGGCGGAACCTGATTTACCGCTTGAAACGATAGAGGTTGATGACAATCTGCCTAGCCAGCAAGAAATCCGTGAAAATGAGGCGGATGCTTTTGTTGATAATCTTGCGCCAGAACAGCAAGAAGCCACCACTATCAATGAACATCAAGATCAGTTCATTCGCCCTGATGGTTTAATCGCCCTTCCTCAACTTGAAGAACGTGTCACGACATTAAAGAAATTAATGGCGGATAAAAGCCTTGATGATGACACGCCATTAACACTCAACTATGTTGAAGAAACTCGCGAGCAAACAACGATCGCTGACATTGGTAAGCGTGAAGAAGATCATATCGCCCCTGTCACTATCATTACCGAATCAGGTGAAACCATCACCGCCCCATTAAACGTATTATTAAATCGTGATGATATTGACCAACCTGTGACCGAGCTTAGAACAGAAAACCTGCAACGTGAGTTAACTGCCGGTGAGTTAGAAACGCTGGCCATTGATGATGAACAGGAAATTCATGTCACCATTAACCGTGGCACTCAAGAGTTCGCCGTACGCGATATCCTGGGTGCTGATGTCATCACTGATGATAGTTTGCTTTATTTGCATCGTGTGACCGATGCTGACCGTCAGGGTTTATGGGGCATTATTCATGCCGGCTTGATTGAGAAATTTCGTCAAGGAATGCGTATTGAAGGTGTCGGACGACAATCTAACGTTAGTGCGATTATTCCGGCTGATGCTGATGAACCGTTACCTGATGGCTTTAGCTCATTTCTGGGCAAAATTCTCGATAATAAAGTCACAACAAGTTATGTCTATAACTTTAAAACCAATGTAATGGGTCGTGATCCCAACCTGATTTATCCCGGCCAGCAACTCATCATGATTCAGTTCAGCCCTGATGAGTTACGTGAGATTTATCTATTCTTTGCAGAGCAGCGAGGGGATGATGTCAAAACCTTCGCGATTGGCAGCTGATGTGGTTAGAGCTGGCAATGATCGGCGTTGTGCTACTGATCATTGCCATCGCTTGGTTAACCCCTATTGATTAGCTCAATAAGCGATTTCGTCATTTTGTCCCTGACGGAATCGACCAAAACGTAACATCACACTTGGTAAGACCAACAAGTTAAGAATAGTCGAGGATACCAAGCCACCAATAATAATTGCTGCCATCGGTCCCATGATCTCACGTCCAGGACTATCTGCATTTAAAGCAATCGGTAACATTGCTAGTGCGGTAACTAAAGCCGTAATTAAAATGGATGGCAAACGCTCTTGCGCACCTTTAATCGCAGTATCCATATTCCACGGCATGCCCACTTTTTCGACTAAGTAATGGTAGTGCGAGACCAACATAATTGAGTTACGTAGCGTAATACCAAACAACGTCACAAAGCCAACTAATGAACCAATGGATAACACACCAGTGGTCATTAATACGGCGATAACCCCACCGACTAGTGAGAATGGCAGATTAACTAATACCAGCAACATATTCGGCAAACTGCGAAGCGCCATATAAAGCAAGAGTAAAACGGCAATACCAGCTAACGTTGAATGTACGATTAGATCTTCACGTGATTGGGCTTGTGCCACTGCAGCCCCGGTAAACTCAGGATAGAGGTGGGCAGAAAAGTCGACGTCATCATGCACACGCTCACTCAGCTCAGCAAAAAATGAGTTGAGGTCACGACCACTGACACTACATGTGACTGTTTGGAGACGCTGACCACCTTGATGCAAAATGGCATGGCGTCCTGCTATCTGGTTGAGCTCAACAACATCCCCCATACGAATCATAATGCCATCAGCACTGCGTAATGGCAGATCTAGAATTTGTCTTGGTTGTTTACGAAGTGATTCTGGCAATACCACCACCACATCAAATAAACGGTTACCTTCATTGATTCGGCCAACATGGGCGCCATCATAAGCACTTTGTAATGTCTGCGTAACTTCAGCTGGACTTAGTCCCCAGAATGCCAGCTCATCCAATCTCAAACGAAGCTGTATTTGAGGTTCGCCTGCAGGCGCACGGATCTGAATATCAACCGCACCTTCGATTTCAGCCATGACCGCTGCAACTTGTTTGGCTTTTTGGTCGAGTTCATCTAAATCTTTACCGAAAATATTAACGACGACCGACGAGGTGTAACCTGAAATCGTTTCATCAATACGCTCAACTAAGAAAGTATTAACTTCTGATGCCATACCGGGGAAAGACTCTAGAATTTCCCGTATTTCATCCAAAATGGCTTGTTGTTCTGGTCCGCTTAATCCTGGCTCCAAATCAACCTCGTATTCACTGTAATGCGTGCCATAGGTATCGGCACCACGCTCTGCCCGGCCTGCCCATTGAGATGTCGCTCTAACACCCGGAATTTCCGCAACGTGTTTCTCAATTAAACCACCAGCACGCAATGACTCCTCAATTGAGGTGCCGGGAATACTTGCTGTATGAATAATGTAATGACCTTCGCGAAGTTCTGGCAAAAAGCCACCGCCAAGGAAAGGTAAAGTTGCAATACCGCTTAGGCAGAAAATAAGTACCCCAAATAAGGTCAATTTAGGGAAACGACTTACTCGCCCTAAAATACGGCCATAAATCGGCGTCATTTTACGAATTAATGGTGGTTCTTGGCTGTCATGACGCATTTGTTTGCTTAGCAAAATATGACAAAGCGCAGGTGTTACGGTTAACGCCACTAACAAAGAAGCGAAAATCGCCAAAATGTAAGCTTCTCCTAACGGCTCAAACATACGCCCCGCTACACCGCTGAGTGTGAGTAACGGAATAAATACCAACATCACGATAAAGCTTGCGTAAACCACCGAGCTACGCACTTCCATAGAGGCTTCATATACCACCTGCATCGTTGGCCTTGGTACAGCCAAAGCCGCATTTTCGCGAAGTCTACGGAATATATTCTCGGTATCGATAATGGCGTCATCGACCACTTCGCCCAGCGCAATTGCAAGTCCACCCAACACCATAATGTTGATGTTCACACCTAGCTCGAGTAGCACGATAATCGCAGCAAACAAAGACAATGGAATAGCGGTAATCGAAATTAGCGCCGTACGGATATTGAATAAAAATAAGAACAAGACCAGTAGCACTAAACCACCACCGATCATCAGGTGATGCTGGATATTGTCTAACGAGTTCTGGATATAGTTGGCAGGTCGAAATAAATCATCATGTAACGTGATGCCATCCGCCGCGAAACCATCTTTAAACTCTTTTAATGCCGCCTCAATACCTTCGGTAACCGCTAACGTATTTGCTTGGTATTGGCCGATCACCATGATGACAATACCGGGTTCACCACTAATTGCCGCGCCACCAATTGCTGGTGCAGGGCCAGATCTGATATCTGCAACATCACCCAGTAATATAAGATCATCGCCTTGCTTGCGGACGACGACTTTAGCCATTTCTTGTGGTGTCATCGGCTGGCCTGATACCGTCAACATCATGCGTTGATTATGGTTCTCGACGTAGCCTATTCCTCGAAGCTCTGTCGCGCCTTGCGTTATCTGAGTAATGTCATTTATAGATAGGTCGTAACGTTTTAAGGCTTGCGGATTAACTTGGATCTGTAATTGTTTTTCATGACCACCAAAGGTGTTGATATCGGCAACACCAGGCACTGTCAACAATCTTGGCGACAAGGTGTAATCAACCAATGCACGCAGCGTCATCAAATCATGATGATCACTGGTAAGGCCAATCGTCATAATCGTTCCTGAAGATGACTCTAAAGGCACCATTAATGGCGTAATACCTGCTGGCATTGCTGATTGGACGCTAACCAGACGCTCGGAAACCAGTTGGCGATTGGTGTAGGTATCCGAACTATCTTTAAAGGTAATCGTGACGACGGACAAACTCGGCGTCGATGCTGAACGAACAAACTCAACATCAGGGAGCCCACCTAAACCATTCTCTAAGGGTTGGGTCACTAGAATTTCGACTTGCTCGGCAGTTAAGCCCTGAGACTCTGTTTGGATAATGACTTGTTTCGGGGCAAACTCTGGAAAAATATCCAAACTGGCATTAGATAACTTATAGACACCATAAGCCATCATTAACACAGCTAGCGCGATCACAACCCCGCGAAAACGTACTGAAAAAGCGACAAGTTTCGATAACATGCTAACCTCGGCTAAACCAATGAGTTACTTAAAATCCGTTTCAGCCGATACTTAATCGTCATCATCATCTTCTTCAACTATCTGCCATTTGAACTCTTCAGATAGCAATGTTTGGGCACCATCCACTACAAGTAAATCACCTGGATTTATCAGCCCTTGCTCATCAAACAATCCTTCTGCGGCAGGTAAAGTGTGTTGTAAAGAAACACGTTGGTATAAACCTTCATCAATTTCAGTGTAAGCCCAAGGTTGTCCTGCATACCAAATGATTGAATCATCAGGAATCATGACACCGGTCACAGGCTCTTGGCTTTCTGGCACCCAGGCATCCAAACGCATTCCAGCGCGTAACCGGCCAGTATTTACCCGGAAATAATGAGTCTCACCTTGTAAGCTACTATCTACACTGATAGCTGGTGCAATGTAATGAGCCTTACGAGCCTGGGATCTATCACCTTCAGGGGCAACACGAATAACATTAACATCAGCTTGTAACGGTTGGCCGACAGGCATTGTCACTAATAATAGGCTGTCAGTTCGTTCAACTAAGCTCTTAAAGTCATTGTCTTGAGGGTTGAAGATCCAATCAGCCATATTGGTTTCCCATTGCTGACGGATGGTGTGCTCTGCATTGCTAATTTGGACTTGAGCTTGATTTTGAGCTGCTTTAGCTTCCTGCCAAGCAGCCTCTGCAGCTAAAACATCTTTATTGGCAATACTGCCAGTTGCTTTTACCAGTCGTTGTAAGCGATTTAACTCTTGTTTTGTTGATTCTGCCCGCACCTTGGCGACATCATAGGCTGCCCGTAACTGGCGAAGCTCTGCTTGCTGATTTAGCATCGGTTGAATACTAATAACCGTGGCTCTCGCACGATTCTCAGGATAAAAACGACTTGGCTCTACATTGATTGTCTTGATACCAGCTAAATGCTGCGCCGTTTCATCCAAGACCACCGTCATTGGCGCAATTGCAACATCATCGTCATCATCATGGTCGTCATCGTCATCATTAGCAACCAACCAGCTATCAAGCTGACGATGCCAATCAACATCCGTGATTAAGGGACCAACTAAAATGCCAATAGCTAGCGCTAACACTAGTGCTATCGCTACTCCCCAGCTTTGTTTTTTTATCATTATTCTATCCATGCAAAACCAGTTAAATCGCCGCCATTACAACATGATGCCCATATTGCTACAAGCTATCCTCTGATAAGTATTACCGTGAGGCTTGACAGTCCAAAGGCAAGCAGGTTTAATACGCCACCTTGTTGGCTCGATAGCTCAGTTGGTAGAGCAAGGGATTGAAAATCCCTGTGTCCCTGGTTCGATTCCAGGTCGAGCCACCATCGAATTCAAAGCCCGCTATGCATGCATAGCGGGCTTTTTTATTGCCTGAAACTTTCTCTTTAAATAATGCTTAAAGATTATTCACCATCAATCGTTATTTTGCGACACAAATCACAACAAACCGCCAAAACACAAATAATAACTTTATTTTCAAAACCTTAGATAAAACCACCCAACAAATCCGTATTCATCAAAACGCCGAACTGTTGTAAAAAACACACACTTTTTGGTAAAGATACAAAATCTGTGGTTTTTTTGTTGTAAAAGTGTTGCAAACAGAAAACGGATGTGGAAAATAGACTTCTAACCGCGATTGAATCCGGTTACGAGAGAAACTTAAAGTAATCTGTTAACAACTATAGAAGGTGAACAGACAATGAAAAAAACTACATTAGCTACACTGGTCGGCGCAGCAGCATTCGCAGCAGCCGGCGCAGCCAACGCGACAATCGTTGTTGGTGGTGAAAATGGTTACGAATTCAGTGTTGACGGTAACATCAACCAATTCTTCATCGCATCTGATCAAGATAGCGCTGGCGGCGGTCAAGACAACAATGAAGTTGCAAACGGTCTTTTACCAGCATTTTTCGGTTTCAATGTTTCAGCACCAGAAATTAATGGTCTGAAAATTGGTGCACGTGTTTCTATCTCACCATCCACTAACAACTTTACTGGTAATGCCGGTGAGAACGAGATGGAACAACGTGAAGCATTTGGTACTGTTGACGGTTCCTTTGGTCAAGTTCTGTTTGGTAAAGCATTAGGTCTATATGGTTCAAACGAAATTCTAGCAGAGCAAACATTATTTGGTGTTGGTGCAACTGGCGTTACAGCTTTTGGTGGTCAAAGTTCTGGTACAACCACTCTAGGTCGTATTGGTTACGGTTACGATTACGCTGATTGGCGTTCACAAATCCGTTATACCACTCCAGACATGAATGGTTTCAAAGCTGCCTTTGCTGTAATGGATGCAGTTGATGTTACTCCGTCTGGCGAAACTAACACTGCTGATTTCGTTGAAGCTGACCCGCGTTTTGAAGGTCAAATCAGTTATGCAACTGCTTTTGACAATGGCTCAGTAAACTTATGGTTAGCTGGTATGACCCAAGAAATTGATGCTAATTTCGGTGGCGTTGTTGGCGAACAATCAGTTGAATCAAATGCATATTCAATTGGTACTCACTTGAAGTTTGCAGGATTTGAGTTTGTAGGTTCTTACTTTGATAATGAAGGTGTTGGTGCTGCTGGTGGTTTGGAACAAATCTTCGGTGCTGATGCTTTTGCATATTCAGCTGTCGATGCTAATGGTGAAGAACGTGACGGTGATGGCTGGTTTGTTCAAGCTGGTTACCGTTTTGCAGGCACCACACTTGCATCTGTTTCATTTGGTGAATCAACACTTGATACCACTTCAGGTGAAACTGATCTGACAACAACAGCTCCATATGATAAAAATGAACTGACAACTTTTGGTATTTATCATGATGTTACAGCTAACCTGAAACTGGTTGCTGAATACTCAATGATGGAAACTGAACTGCATGACGGAACTGATGCAGAAGTTGATGTGTTCACATTGGGTGGTTTCATCACTTGGTAAGACCATATAGTTTTGAATCTTAGGATTCAAACTTAAGTCTGAAAAAGCCTCAACCTTCGGGTTGGGGCTTTTTTTTAACTAAAACTTGCTCTAATAGTTATTTTTTAATAGCTTGAAATGAAATATGAGCAGCTTGGAATATACATGTACTCACCTATCTCCTCTTTTCTCAACAGCATCAAAACAACATTAAATAATCATGCAGATGAAGTTGCAGAACTTGATCAAGCCATCGGTGATGGTGATCACTTAATCAATTTACAAAGAGGCCTTGATGCATTAATCAAAGATGCGGATGCACTTGATAAACTCGATTTGGCTGCAGCGTTTAGTAAAGTCGGAATGACATTGATGTCCACGATGGGTGGTGCTTCCGGTTCCTTATTTGGCTCCATGTTTGTGACTATGGGGAAAACAGCAAAAGATAAACCCATTGATATGATAAATATGGCAACAATATTTACCGTTGGCGTGGAATCAGTAAAAGCCCGAGGTAAAGCTGATATTGGCGAGAAAACTATGCTGGATACCCTTATTCCAGCAATGACTAGCCTTAATGAGAGTGTAAAGAAACAAGCATCTTTGAACGATGCATTAGCCGCTATGAACCAAGCTGCTGAACACGGAATGTTATCGACGAAAGAGATGTTAGCCACAAAGGGCCGCGCGTCTTTCCTGGGTGAAAGAGCACGCGGGCATATCGATGCTGGAGCAAGAACCAGTCAACTGATACTGGCAGCGGTCTCAGAAGTAATTAGCGGAAAAGCTAACTAACATCCCCAACGTAATGCGGCAGTATGCACTGGTGCATCCCACAGTGCGGTCAGTTCATCATCGAGCAATGTTAAGGTCACCGAACATCCTGCCATATCTAAGGAGGTAGTGAAATTACCAACTAAAGAACGGTGAATTTCTACCCCTTTGTCTTGCCAATATTTTGCGGCAATCTCAAAGACAAGATACAACTCCATTAGTGGTGTCCCACCTAGACCGTTCACATGCAAAAGCACCTTCTGCCTGGCTTTTGGTTGAAGCTCCTTATCAATCGTTTCAGTTAACTTGCTGATAAGTTGGTTGGCTTCAACCAGCTTTGTAATCTCTCGGCCACGTTCACCATGAATCCCAACACCAATTTCAACCTCGTCATCACCTATGGTAAACGTCGGCTTGCCCGCCGCAGGAACTGTACAACTGGTTAAAGCTAAGCCCATTGATGCCGTGTTTTTCGCGACTTTCTCACCAATAGCTTTGCAAGCTTGCAAGTCAAATCCTTGTTCGGCGGCTGCACCAACGATTTTTTCAACTATCAAAGTCCCCGCAACTCCGCGTCGACCAGTACTGTGATCAGCAGGCAAAGACACATCATCGGCGACTAAAACTGTCGCATTATCTTTGTCCAACATTTCTGCAGCGATCTCAAAGTTCATGACATCGCCTGCATAGTTTTTGACGATGAAAAGCACGCCGGCACCATTTTCCACTTGCTCAGCAGCAGCTAACATTTGATCTGGCGTTGGTGAAGTAAAGACTTGCCCCGGACAAGCTGCATCTAACATGCCTTGCCCTACCAATCCTGCGTGTAATGGTTCATGGCCACTGCCACCACCAGAAACAAGGGCGACTTTGGGTTTACTCGCAATCTGTTTACGCTGAATAAAGCGCGGTGTTTGGTTAAAAACAACAATGTTCTGATGCGCAATGGCAAAACCATTTAAACTTTCATCCAACAGTTCATCGACGTTGTTAATGATTTTTTTCATGGTCAAATCCTTTAGAAGCTTGCTTTTAGTGTGGCTGTCACGGCAGGTAAATCAGGCAAAATCCAATCCGGTGCATAGTCAATCGATGCCAAATCAGCCTCACTAGACACTCCGGTTAACACCATCAGACTGCGCATTCCTGCATTAACTGCACCCAAAATATCTGTATTCAAACGATCCCCAATGGCAATCGTATTCTGTTGGTTTGTGCCTAGGATTTCTAATGCCTGTTGATACAAAATAGGCTCTGGCTTACCTATTACTTTAGGTTTTACATCGGTCGCTGCGATTAGCGCAGCAATCACGCCACCATTTCCCATAACTTCACCAAGCTCAGTTGGCAGAGTCGTATCTGCATTAGTGGCATAAAAAGCCGCTCCCGCACGAATATTTAGTGTCGCCGTCGCGAGCTTATCCCAAGTCAGCTTTCGGTCTAGCCCAGAGACCACAATGTCAGCGCCAACATTTGTGATGCCTTTTTCTGGTTGATTAACTTCATATAAATCAGTAATAGTAAACCCCTGTATTTCAAGGGGCTCAGTTAATCCTGCTTCACCAATGACATAAACTCGTCGATGTTCCTCAGGTAAATTTTCTTTTAAATAAAGCGCAGTCGCCATACTGGAGGTCAGTATTTCAGAAGGCGCGACATCAACCGACATGTTGGCTAATTTATCGATATATTGTTGCTGCGTCAGGCTGGCATTATTGGTGGCGAGAACAAAGCGAATATCCAACTCACGCAAAGTCTGAAAAAACTCGCTCAAGCCCGGCAATGCATGATTACCGTGCCAAAGCACGCCATCCATGTCGATTATTAAACCGCCAATATCATCTATTTTTAATGTCATCTTATTGCTCATTTAGCTGATAGATAGGTTGTTTTATCCAACCTCGTTTGCAGCAAAGCCTCGCATAGTTGAAATCAACCTGTCCAGCAACAACACGCCCCATAACAGTGCGCATTGCCCTAAAAATTGACAGGTCTAAAGCAACTGCTTTATAGTCTGCGAGCGTAAATTCAACGTAAAACCATAAATTAAATCAATTTTTAGGAGCATGTCAGCATGGCAAAAGCACTTATTCAAATGGCTCTGGATTCTCTGGATTTCGACCAAACTATCGCACTTGCAGAGCAAGTTGCCCCTTACGTCGACATTCTGGAAGTCGGTACCCCTTGCATCAAGTACAACGGTCTGGAAATCGTTACCGCGCTGAAAGCCAAATTCCCTAACAACCTGATCCTGGTTGACCTGAAAACTATGGATGCTGGTGAGTACGAAGCAACTCCTTTCTACGAAGCTGGTGCAGATATCTGTACAGTTCTGGGTGTTTCTGACAAAGCAACAATGGGTGGCGTAATCAAAGCTGCAAACGCTAACAACGCAGAAGCTCAAATCGACTTGATCAGCGTTAAAGATAAAAAAGCTGTTGCAACTGAAGCAGCTAAAAACGGTGCGCAAATCATCGGTGTTCACACTGGTCTGGACGCACAAGCAGCTGGTCAAACTCCATTTGCTGACCTGCAAGCGATCGCTTCACTGAACCTGGGTGTTCGTATTTCTGTTGCTGGTGGCCTGAACAAAGACACCATCCAGAAAACAATCCAAGCTGGTGCTACTATCGTTGTTGTTGGTGCTGCTATCTACGGTGCACCTTCACCAGCTGAATCAGCTAAAGAACTGCGCGCATTGGTTGACGCTGCATAAGCGGAGTTAACGCAATTCGTTAAGACTAAAACGAGTGGCTTTTAGCCACTCGTTTTTTTTATAAAGGTTCATTCACACCGGGTTATGCGCAACAGTTAAGACAACAAAAGTCTCATCTGTTGACTGTGGTCAAATCTCGTAAAGCAGATCTATAATTGAAGGTCTACTAAAGTGGGTTGGCTTGCCACAATAAACCTAAAATAGTAATTTACCCGTTGCACCAACCTCATTGGATTGTTGGGCAGATGGGGTTCGAATAAAGGTAACAGGGGTATTTCTCATGAGTGAAAAAGGTTTATTAGCTTCAATCTGTGGCTTTTTTAAAGGCCTGTTTTCATCATCTAGTAGCGCAAGCTGCTGTGGTAATGATGCTGCGAAAGCTTCAGCAAACGACGGTTTGACAGGTGTTGAACGTTACATCCGTAACCAAGCACAAAATGGTCAACAATTAACTGGCGTTGAAAGCTACATCCGTAACAAGATGAGCAACAACAAACCAATGACCGGTGTTGAAAAATACATCCGTAGCAATGCTAACGGCAAGCCGCTGACTGGTGTAGAAAGCTACATCCGTAGCAAAGCTTAAGCACGTTACAAACAGATCTACCATTATCGGCACGCCCAACATGTGCTGATGATTTTTAGGCTCTGAAAAATGCCGGCTTTGGCCGGCAATTTTTACTGAGCCCGCCCGACAGTGACAATAAAACTATATTTAATTAGCTAAGTAATAAAGGTACTCACATGGCGAACTTACTTGATCAACTGAAGCAAATGACCGTGGTCGTTGCCGACACCGGTGACATTCAAGCCATCGAAAAATACACTCCTCGTGATGCAACAACTAACCCATCACTGATTACTGCTGCAGCACAAATGCCGCAATACCAAAGCATTGTTGATGACACGTTGAAAGCTGCTCGTGAAACTCTGGGTGCTGATGCTTCAGCAACAGAAGTTGCTACACTGGCATTTGACCGCCTGGCTGTATCTTTCGGTCTGAAAATTCTAGACATCGTTCCAGGTCGTGTTTCTACAGAAGTTGACGCACGTCTGTCTTACGACACTGAAGCAACTATCGCTAAGGGTCGTGACCTTATCGCTCAATACGAAGCGGCTGGCGTTTCACGTGATCGTATCCTGATCAAAATCGCAGCGACATGGGAAGGCATCATGGCTGCGAAAGTGTTGGAAGAAGAAAACATCCACACTAACCTGACATTGGTATTTGGTTTACACCAAGCTGTTGCTTGTGGTGAAAACGGTATCCAACTGATCTCTCCTTTCGTTGGTCGTATCCTTGACTGGTACAAGAAAGACACTGGTCGTGATTCATACGCACCAGCAGAAGATCCAGGTGTGGTTTCTGTTACGCAAATCTTCAACTACTTCAAGAAATTTGGTTTGAAAACTGAAGTTATGGGCGCAAGCTTCCGTAACGTTGGTGAAATCACTGAATTGGCAGGTGTTGACTTGTTGACTATCTCTCCAGGCCTTCTGGATGAGCTGCAATCAACTGAAGGTGAACTGCCACGTAAATTGAACGAAGCAGATGCACAATCATCTGACGTTCAACGCATCGAAATGACAAAAGAAACTTTCGACGCTATGCATGCTGAAGACCGCATGGCAACTGAAAAACTGTCAGAAGGTATTGATGGTTTTGCTAAAGCGTTGGAAACACTGGAAGACCTGCTGGCTACACGTCTGGCAGAACTGGAAGGCTAATCGCAATTTATTAGCATTCGTTGAGCCGATTAGCAAAGTCTTGCCGGCTCAACAACAGTCTTTTGGAACAGCCTGCTGTTCTAATTGATGATTAGAAAGTCCCTTAAACAAAAGCTGGGATTATTTTTTAATTTATAGGAGTAAAAAACATGGCTGAAATTCAAATGGCTCTGGACTCACTGGATTTTGACGCAACTATGGCGCTGGCTGAACAAGTCGCTCCTTACGTTGATATCCTGGAAATCGGTACACCTTGCATCAAGTACAACGGTCTGAAACTGGTTAAAGCGCTTAAAGCAGCTCACCCAGACAAGAAAATCTTGGTTGACCTGAAAACTATGGACGCTGGCGAATACGAAGCGACTCCTTTCTTTGAAGCTGGTGGTGATATCACTACTGTTCTGGGTGCTTCAGATATGGCTACCATGAAAGGTGTTATCAAAGCTGCTAACGCTAACAACGGTGAAGCTCAAATCGACTTGATCGGTGTTGAAGATAAAGCTGCTGTTGCTAAAGAAGCTGCTGCTAACGGTGCTCACATCATCGGTGTTCACACTGGTCTTGACGCACAAGCTGCTGGTCAAACTCCTTTTGAAGATCTGAAAACCATCACTGGTTTAGGTCTGGGTCTGAAAGTTTCTGTTGCTGGTGGTATCAACAAAGACACTATCCAAAGCTGCGTACAAGCAGGTGCGGCTATCGTTGTTGTTGGTGCAGCTATCTACGGCGCACCTTCTCCAGCAGAATCTGCTAAAGAACTGCGTGCACTGGTTGACGCAGCCTAAGCATTATAGAAATAAGGAAAAATACAATGCATCGTGATCTACTCTTAAACAAAATCACTGACATCCTTGGTCAGACTGACGATTCATACGAAGCCAAATTGGTTTCAATGTGTGATGACGCCAAACGCATCTTTATTACCGGTGCGGGTCGTTCCAAGCTGGTAGGTAATTTCCTAGGAATGAGATTGATGCATAGTGGTTATGAAACCTATGTGCAAGGCGAAGTTGCTACGCCAAGCATCCGTAGTGGCGATTTATTAATCGTTATCTCTGGTTCTGGTGAAACAACGCAATTGGTGTCATTTGCCAATAAAGCTAAATCTGAAGGCGCTAAAGTGATTTTGATTTGCTCAAAATCTAAGTCAACGATTGGTGATATTGCAGATCAAACTGTTCAAATCGGTAACGATGACAGCTTTGCGACAACCAAAGGCATGCCTATGGGTACTATGTTTGAACTGTCGACATTGATTTTTCTGGAAGCAACCATTTCTTACTTGATTCACGAGAAAGGTATTGCAGAAGAAGATATGCGTTACCGTCACGCAAACATGGAATAATCACTTTCCTGAAATGCTATGCCAGAAAAGGCAGCCTCCGGGCTGCCTTTTTTTTGCCTGAAAAAACACTCAAGCATTGCAGACTTGAAGAGTCCATAGAGCGACAGCATATATCGCTGTATAATGACTCGTTTATTTACTCAGTTGTAGTGCACGAATATGACCGCAAAAACACTTTACGACAAATTATGGGATCAACACGTAGTTCGCAGTGAGAGCGATGGCACCGCGCTACTCTATATTGACCGCCATTTAGTCCATGAAGTGACTTCACCGCAAGCCTTTGAAGGTCTTCGTTTGGCCGGTCGTTTGCCCTACCGTTTAAATTCGATCTTGGCGACACCAGATCATAATGTGCCGACGAGCAATCGCGACCAAGGTATTGCGGATCCTATCTCGCGCTTACAAGTCGAAACATTGGATCAAAACTGCTCGCAGTTTGGCATCACAGAGTTTGGTTTAAACGATATGCGTCAGGGTATTGTGCATGTTGTTGGCCCAGAACAAGGCGCGACCTTGCCTGGCATGACTGTTGTCTGTGGTGACTCTCATACTTCAACGCATGGTGCCTTTGGTGCTTTGGCCTTTGGTATTGGTACCTCTGAAGTCGAACACGTTATGGCTACGCAATGCCTAATCCAACGTAAATCTAAAAACATGCAAGTGCGTGTTGAAGGTCATGTGAATCCTGGTATCACAGCTAAAGATATTGTCTTGGCTATCATTGGTGAAATTGGTACCGCTGGTGGTACAGGTTACGCAATTGAATTTGCTGGTGAAGCCATCCAAGCATTAAGTGTTGAAGGTCGTATGACTGTTTGCAATATGACCATCGAAGCTGGTGCTCGTGCTGGCATGATCGCTGTAGACGATACGACGATTAATTACCTAAAAGACCGCCCATTCGCACCAAAAGGTGAAAATTGGGAGAAAGCAGTTACCGCTTGGCGTGAATTACACTCAGATCCAGGTGCGCATTTTGATAAAGTTGTGGTTTTAAAAGCGGCAGATATCAAACCACAAGTCACTTGGGGAACATCACCAGAAATGGTTGTCCCGGTGAGTGCCAACATTCCAGATCCTGCCACTGAGACAGATGCCGTCAAACGCAACGGTATGCAAAAAGCATTAGCCTATATGGGCTTGTCTGCAAACCAAGCCATTACGGATATCAAACTGGACCGGGTATTCATTGGTTCATGCACAAACTCGCGTATTGAAGATTTACGTGAAGCAGCGGCTGCCATTAAAGGTGGCAAAGTTGCTAGCACTTTAAAACAGGCCATGGTCGTGCCTGGTTCAGGCTTAGTTAAACAACAAGCAGAGCAAGAAGGCTTAGATAAAATCTTTATCGAGGCAGGCTTTGAGTGGCGTGATCCAGGCTGTTCTATGTGCTTGGCAATGAACGCGGATCGCTTAGAGTCAGGTGAACACTGCGCCTCAACCTCAAACCGTAACTTTGAAGGTCGTCAAGGACAAGGTGGTCGTACCCACTTGGTAAGCCCTGCAATGGCTGCCGCCGCTGCAGTTGCCGGCCACTTTGTTGATATTACAGCGCACTAATGGCTGTAGATTATCAAGCAGCAGCTACGCAGTTATTTACACTGCGTGACCTGCTTCGTTGGGCAACATCTCGCTTTCATGAGGCACAATTATTTTATGGTCATGGAAATGACTCGGCCTTCAATGAAGCTGCACAGTTGCTTTTGCATTGCCTAAACCTACCCGTTAATGATCTCCCTGAGATTTTTCTCGACTCCCGTCTAACGACTGACGAAAAACAGGATTTTTTAGATCTGGTAAAACAGCGCGTTGAGAACCATATTCCTGTCCCCTATTTAACCCACGAAGCCTGGTTCGCTGGCTTACCATTTTATGTAGATGAGCGTGTCCTTATTCCTCGCTCGCCATTTGCAGAGCTCATTGATGAACAGTTTTCACCATGGTTGCATGAAGAAACCGAAGTACATCGCATCTTAGATATGTGCACGGGTAGTGCCTGCATTGCTATCGCGCTGGCAATAGCATTTCCTGAAGCAGAAGTGGATGCTGTTGATATCAGTAGTGACGCCTTAACTGTTGCCAAAATTAATCAAAACAAACATCTATTAACGGATCGTTTAACTTTGATTGAGTCTGATTTATGGTCAAACCTTGATAGATCACAACAATACGATTTGATTATTAGTAATCCACCTTATGTTGGTGACGATGAAATGGCGACACTGCCTGCCGAGTATCGGCATGAACCAACAATGGCATTGCGCGCCGATGACAATGGCCTAGCGCTTGTTGAAAAGATTATTTGTGGCGCAGCAGAGTTCTTAACAAAAGATGGCTTACTGTTTGTTGAAGTTGGCAACAGTGATGAAGCCGTTTCCGAGAAATGGCCAGAAACGGGCTTTATGTGGTTGGATTTCGAGAACGGTGGTCACGGCATCTTTATGCTGACCCAACAACAATGCGAAGCGTTTGCTAAAGGCTAACCACCGGTCTGTTAATCGTTTTCTGGTTGGTAATGTCGAACGCAATTCCTACCTGCCATTTTGGCTTGATACATCGCCCGATCAGCCATCTCAAATAAGCTATTTAAGGTGTCATGTTCTTTATGACGTAGTTCAGCCACACCAACACTGATAGTGATATCTAAATTAGCTGGTTTAAAGCGCGTTAAACGCTTCTGCATACGCTCCATCAATCCGACAGCTGCTGCGGCATCACAGCCGGGTAACAACATAACAAACTCTTCGCCAGCCCAACGTGCAACCATGTCGACATCTCGGACATGGCGCTTAAACCAGTTACCAAGCTCCGCCAGCACTTGATCACCTTTGACATGACCAAACTCATCATTGAGCGCTCGAAAATTATCCAGATCCAGTACAGCCATCGATAAGTTTCGTTTGAAACGATAAGCCTCACTGAAATATTTACCGGCAAACTCACGTAAAGCATGACGGTTAAATAGCTGTGTCAGTTGATCCAACATCGCCAAGCTGTATAGAGAGTTTTGCTGAGCACGTAGCTCACGTACATTTTGATAGCTAGTGATGTGGTTAAAAACCCGTTGGCGAAGTTCCTCACGAACAATAGGCTTGGAGACAAAGTCATTAACGCCTAAATGAAATAACTCAATTTTGCGTGAAATATTGTCAAACCCAGAGGTCGCGATGATAGGCACATTGGCATATTCTTCACGCAGGCGACGGATTTTTCTGACAAGTGAAATACCGCTCATTGAGCCTTCGAGCATGATGTCAGTGATAACCAAATCATAGTCGCCACCATTAAATGCCTCCCAAGCTTCCTCAGCAAAGGTATAGGCATCCACATCCAAGCCCATATCAGTCAGCAAGTCGATAATGATGGTTTGAAGAACTCTTGAATCCTCAATAAACAACACACGACCAGACAAGTGTCGAGTTTCACGTTCTGCCAAACGTTGAACATAGGTTTCCAGCTCTTTGGCATCATGTTTACTGAAAATATCGGTAGCGCCAGCGAGTAAGGCCTGCTTTAAAGTGCGGGCCGTGTCATTCTCAGTGAGCACCAGAACGGCAACAAAGTCATAGCCGTTGATTGCTCGCAATTGGCCGCAAAACTCGCTTCCCGCAATATCAGGCAGATCGTCACTGCAACAAACTAAGCGAAATCGTGCGGCGTTAGCCAATACCAGACCTTGCTGACCGTTTTCTGCTAGTTCGACGCTGAACCCAGCAGATTCAAGGATATTTTTTGCTTTATCACGAAATTCGGCAGACGCATCTACCACAAGCGCATTGAGTTTTGGCACAGGTGATTCCTTCTCCATTGCCCACATTCTGCCTTTTCAGGCAGGGCTACGGCAAGCCTTATCAGCTTGCAAAATTTGAGCGGTAAACTCACTGCGTAAATAAAAGCCACGTGGATTCTGAAGTTCTACACTACCATCATCAGCAATTGCTTGCGCTAACACACGGCTATTTGCCGCTTTGGGACGAATTTGTAATACCTGCCCATGTCTTGCTGTAAGTCCAGCTTGTCCATGCAGCACTAAGGCATCCATCAGCTCTTCCCAGTCTTGTTTTAACAGTGCTGTTTGCGTTTCATCTGGTTGCCAAATAAACCCCTGTCCGACATAACGCTCTGCTAGGGGAATTTGTTTGTCTGCTTCAACCGGTAACCACAACACTTTTGAAAGCTTTCGACATAACCAACTATCCTGCCAACTTAGCTCGCCAGTTTCCGTCATACTCACAGTGCAAACATATGTAGATTCTTTGGGGAGTCCATTGGCTGCCAGCGGTAAAGTTTTAAGCTCAATGCCAAGCCCAGTAAAATCTGGCTCAGCATGATTGCCTGCATCGGCACCCAGTAGATTTTCAAGTAAGTTTCCCACCCAGCCTTTATGGCGACGAAGATCATTTGGCACGATAATGCCAGCCTGAGCAGCTAACTGACCCAGTGTTTGGCCAGCAATTTGCTGACAGCGCTGCATCAGTTCATCTTCTGATTGTGGGGGAACTACGGACGGCAAAATTTCATCTGACATATGGGCATGATAATCTAACGCCCCTAATTCTGCTTGGGACTGAAAATTTTGACAGCACTCACGATCAAAAATCTGAACAAGACCTATGGAAACGGGCTAGAAGCCCTCAAAGATATCAATCTCAGTGTCGAACAAGGTGACTTTTTTGCTCTGCTCGGACCAAATGGTGCCGGCAAATCGACAACGATTGGTGTTGTAACCTCATTGGTGACCAAGAGCGCAGGCAAAGTCCATATTTTCGATGCCGATCTCGATACCGATACCGAGCTGGCAAAAAGTTACATTGGCCTTGTACCACAAGAATTTAATTTCAATGGTTTTGAACAGGTTAAACATATTCTGCTGACCCAAGCTGGTTACTACGGTATGTCGACCAAAGAAGCCGAGCCACGCGCTGATGCTCTACTTAAGCAATTAGGTCTTTGGGATAAACGCAGCACCCCTTCTCGCGCTTTATCAGGGGGTATGAAGCGTCGTTTGATGATTGCGCGTGCACTGGTCCATAACCCTAAATTATTAATTCTGGATGAGCCCACTGCGGGTGTGGATATTGAGTTACGCCGTTCTATGTGGACGTTTTTGCGTGATATTAATCAACAAGGTACGACCATTATTCTGACAACTCACTATCTTGAAGAAGCAGAAAACCTATGCCGCAATATTGCCATCATCGATAAAGGCCGTATTGTCGAAAACACCGACATGAAATCGTTGTTAAACCGTCTTGATAAAGAAACTTTTGTTTTAGATCTGCAAACACCTCTTACTGACAGCAGTTTGCTTGCTGGTATTGAGCATCAACAGATTGATAGCACCACCATCGAAGTAGAACTGAATCGTAGCGAAAGCCTGAATGGTCTATTTCAGGTCCTCACCGAACGTGGTGTTCAAATCGCCAGTATGAAAAATAAAGTTAACCGATTAGAGGAGTTATTCTTGAAATTGGTTGAACCATCGGAGAATCATTAATGCGCCCTGCTCGTCACTATCAGCATTGGATTGCATTCCAAACCATTTTGACTCGTGAAGTGCGTCGTTTTTTAAGGATCTGGGCACAAACCCTATTACCACCGGCGATTACAATGACATTGTATTTCATCATTTTCGGCAGCCTCATTGGCAGTCGTATTGGCGAAATGGATGGTTTTACCTATATGGAATACATTGCGCCTGGCGTGATTATGATGGCAATCATCAACAACGCTTATGCCAATGTCGCCTCATCTTTTTTTAGCGCCAAATTTCAAAGTCATATTGAAGAGCTCATTGTCGCCCCTGTGCCAAATTATCTAATCTTGGCTGGTTATGTGGCTGGCGGTACGGCGCGAGGTTTATGTATTGGTTTGATTGTTTCTGTTGTAGCGCTCTTTTTCACTAACCTCACCATTCAACATTATTGGATAACGTTAACCATGGTGTTGTTAAGCGCCGTGCTGTTTGCTTTGGGTGGTTTTATCAACGCGGTATATGCACGTAGCTTTGATGAAATATCGATTATCCCGACTTTTATTCTGACGCCGCTTACCTATTTGGGTGGTGTGTTTTATTCGATTTCTTTACTGCCAGAGTTTTGGCAAAAAGTATCGATGCTAAACCCCGTACTTTATATGGTAAATGCATTCCGTTATGGATTATTGGGCATTTCAGATGTCTCAGTATTCACAGCTTTTGGCATCATTCTGTTATTTATTGTCGCACTGACCATTTATGCACTACATTTATTAAATAAAGGCACTGGCCTGCGTAATTAAACTTTAGACCAATAGCTTGAGCGCTTGGCGAATAACGTCCGTATCAGCACCTTTGAGATGGGCGTTTTCGCTTAAGTAGCGGCGCCAACGGCGCGCACCGGGCTTACCCTGAAACATCCCCAACATATGACGCGTAATAGATTTTAAAGGTCGTCCCTCACGCATTCGTTGCTCAATATACGGCAACATTTGTTCAACAATCTCATGCTCTGACAGGACAGCATGCTCATCAGCAAAAAGGCGTTTATCGGCCTCAGCCAATAAATAAGGCTGGTGATAAATAGCGCGGCCAATCATCACGCCATTGATATGCACTAAATGTTCCTCAGCTTCATCGAGTGTATGAATACCGCCATTAATATCGACATGAAGACTCGGGAAATCCTGCTTAATCTGATACACACGGTCATAATCCAATGGCGGAATATCACGATTTTGCTTCGGACTTAATCCCTGAAGCCATGCCTTACGTGCATGTAAAATTAAGGCATCCGCATCCGCGCTATCTATCGCTGTCACAAACTGATGCAAAAATGCATAACTATCTTGCTCATCAATACCTAATCGCGTTTTCACGGTGACGGGGATATTGACCGCCGCTTTCATCGCTGCCACCCCCTCGGCGACCAAATCTGGGCTCGCCATTAAGCAAGCACCAAACTGACCATTTTGCACACGATCACTCGGGCAACCAACGTTAAGATTTACTTCTTGATAACCCGCATCTTCAGCTAATTTTGCACAAGCCGCCAAATCTTTGGGTTCACAGCCACCCAATTGCAAAGCCAATGGATACTCTGCCGCATCATGGTCTAAAAATCGCTGCGTATCGCCATGCAATAAAGCACCGGTCGTTACCATTTCGGTATACAACAAGGTATGCCGCGACAACAAACGACAAAGATAGCGAAAATCACGGTCGGTCCAATCCAGCATGGGCGCTACGGATAATCGGTGTGCAAAAGTTAATTCAGCGTTCACAAGCAAGTTTTCTTAAAAGTTAATCGGCTATTTTCGCAAATCAGCGGGTAAAATGCCCGCATGGATCTTTTTGGCCTAATTTCAACATGAGTAGTTTTGCCCTTAACGACATCACCATCAAGGTGAAACGCAGTGGTAGACGCAAAACGATGGCATTACAAGTGCGTGCAGGCCAAGTATCGTTACTCATGCCAAAGCGCGCGCCACTATGGCTTGGAAAACAATTTGCGACCCGCCAGCAAGCTTGGTTACAAGCAAAACTTAACGCACTGCCAGCAATATCCCAACGCCAATTTTTAGTGAGTAGTCATCAACCATACCTAGGCCAAGACTATCCAATCCAGTTGAATCTAAACGTATCGCAGCGCCGTCAGTTGATGTTTGATACACAGCAGTTTTCTCTCAAACTGCCGAATGACGCAACAGAAGCTGAGATTAAAAATGCTTTTCTAAAAGGCTATCGACAATTAGCTGAAGACTATTTGCCGAATCGCTGCCAAAAATTAGCAACTGCAACAGGGTTAACCCCAAAAGCGATTCGTCTTCGTCGGTATAAAGCACGTTGGGGAAGTTGCAATAGTCGAGGTGAAGTACAACTCAATTGGCTTTTAATTCAAGCACCAGCGGAAGTGGTTGATTATGTGATCATTCACGAGCTTTGCCATCTTCGCCATATGAATCATAGCCCCGCCTTTTGGCAATTAGTTGCAACGCACGAACCCAACTACCGTCAGCACCGAGATTGGCTAAAACAATATGGCCAGCAACTAATGCTTGATTAGGCCCGCTCAACTTGTTTTTTTTGGGCTTTCTATTATCATGTATCACTCGGGTAAGGAACGCTGCGACAGAGATTACTCTGCTAGGCTTACCCACTAAAATCTTTAAACCGCGTTCATTATTAACAGGTCACTGATAGTAATGGACAAGGTTGCTGAACTTTTCTCCTAGTCCGTCTATCTGTACCTACATTATCTAATGAGGATGCAGTCTATGAGTAGTGCTTATCTTTTTACCTCTGAATCTGTTTCAGAAGGTCATCCAGATAAAGTCGCTGATCAAATCTCCGATGCCGTGCTCGACGCTATTATCGAACAGGATCCTGCTGCTCGCGTTGCATGCGAAACGCTGATCAAAACCGGTGTCGCAATTGTTGCTGGTGAAATCAGTACAACGGCTTGGGTCGACCTTGAACAAATCGTTCGAGATACCATTTGTGATATCGGTTACACCAGTTCAGATGTCGGCTTTGATGGCCAAACTTGCGGTGTGATGTCAGTCATCGGTAAACAGTCGCCTGATATCAACATGGGTGTAGATCGTGGCAGCGAAGAAGAGCAAGGCGCCGGTGACCAAGGTTTAATGTTTGGTTATGCCAGCAGTGAAACGGATGTTTTGATGCCAGCACCAATTACCTACGCACACCGTTTGGTTAAACGTCAGGCTGAAGTGCGTAAATCAGGCGAGCTATCATGGCTGCGCCCTGATGCGAAAAGCCAAGTCACGTTTATTTACGAAGACGGTAAACCGGTTGGCGTTGATGCAGTTGTCTTATCTACCCAACATAACCCGGATGTAACACAAAGTGATCTGCATGAAGCCGTCATGGAACACATCATCAAGCCCGTTTTACCGGCTGAGTGGTTATCATCAAAAACCCGTTTTCATATCAACCCAACTGGTCAGTTTATTATCGGCGGCCCTGTCGGTGACTGTGGTTTGACTGGTCGTAAAATCATTGTTGATACCTACGGCGGTATGGCACGTCACGGTGGTGGTGCTTTCTCAGGTAAAGATCCATCAAAAGTCGATCGTAGTGCAGCATATGCTGGTCGTTATGTTGCCAAAAATATTGTTGCTGCTGGCCTTGCTGATCGTTGTGAGATTCAAGTGTCGTATGCCATTGGTGTTGCCGAACCAACCTCGATCAGTGTTGATACCTTTGGTACAGGCAAAGTCAGTGAAGCCCGTCTGGTCGAACTGGTTCGTGAACACTTTGACCTTCGCCCAGTTGGCCTTATCAAAATGCTTGATTTGGTTAAACCCATTTATAAACAAACTGCTGCCTATGGTCACTTTGGCCGTGAAGAACTTGGCTTTAGTTGGGAAAACACCGATCTGGCCCCCGTCCTTCGTGACGCTGCTGGCCTCAAATAATTACAGGATTTTTTATCATGGAATCAGTCGTAGAAAACTTAGTGCCTGACTACAAAGTCGCCGATATCAATTTGGCGAAATGGGGTCATCAAGAAATTAAAATCGCAGAAAGCGAAATGCCTGGATTGATGGCATTACGTGAAGAATATGCCGGCAAAGCACCATTAAAAGGTGCGCGTATCGCTGGCTGTTTACATATGACCATTCAAACAGCCGTTCTTATCGAAACGCTGGTTGAATTAGGTGCAGAAGTTCGCTGGTCATCATGCAACATCTTCTCAACCCAAGACCATGCTGCGGCGGCTATTGCCGACCAAGGTATTCCCGTTTTTGCTTGGAAAGGCGAAACCGAAGAAGAAGCTGTTTGGTGTATCCGTCAGACAATTTTAGGACCAGATGGCTGGCGTCCAAATATGATTTTGGATGATGGCGGTGACTTAACGATGTTAATGCACACCGACTACCCTGAGTTATTAGCTGATGTGCGTGGTCTGTCAGAAGAAACCACCACTGGTGTTCACCGTCTTTATGAAATGATGCGTGAAGGTTCTTTGAAAGTCCCTGCAATCAACGTTAACGATTCAGTGACTAAATCAAAATTCGACAACCTTTATGGCTGCCGCGAATCATTGTTAGACGGTATCAAGCGTGCCACTGACGTGATGGTCGCCGGTAAAATCTGTGTGGTGTTGGGTTACGGCGACGTTGGTAAGGGCTGTGCTCAAGCATTCCGCGGCATGGGCGCAACAGTCATGGTGACTGAAATTGATCCAATTTGCGCGCTACAAGCAGCAATGGAAGGTTACCGCATTGTTACGATGGATGAAGTTGCTGATAGAGCCGATATTTTTGTAACGGCAACCGGCAACATCAATGTCATCAATCATGACCATATGGCTGCGATGAAAAACGAAGCCATCGTTTGTAATATCGGTCACTTTGATAACGAAATTGACGTTGCATCTCTGCGTAAATACGAATGGGAAAATATCAAACCTCAGGTTGATCATGTCATTTTCCCTGATGGCAAACGTATTATTCTGTTAGCTGAAGGTCGTTTGGTTAACTTGGGTTGTGCAACTGGCCATCCAAGCTTTGTGATGTCAGCCTCATTTACAAACCAAGTAATGGCGCAAATCGAGTTATGGCATAACCACCAAAACTACGAAAACAAAGTTTACGTCTTACCAAAACATTTAGATGAAAAAGTAGCGCGTCTGCATTTAAGTCGTATCGGTGCACAATTAACCGAAATGACTGCAGATCAGGCAAAATATCTGGGACTAGAAAAAGACGGCCCATATAAACCTGATCATTACCGTTACTAAAACCGGAAAAGGGCTAACTTTCGGTTAGCCCTTTTTCTTTGTAGAGAAGTAAACCTTATGGCGACATCACCTGTTATTAGCTGCGAGTTTTTTCCACCCAAAACGGAAAAAGGCGTTAGCAACCTGCAAATGGTTCAAGATGACCTAGCAGCACTTAATCCGGCTTTTTATTCGGTCACGTTTGGTGCTGGTGGTTCTACGCAAGACAATACGCTTGATGCTGTCGTCGCTATTCAACAACGTGCTGCTGAAACAGGCATTGATGCCGCACCACACTTATCGTGTGTTGGTTCATCCAAAGAGCGCATTAGCAGTATTTTGCAAACCTATCGCGATAATAATATTTCGCGCCTCGTCGCCTTACGCGGTGACTTGCCATCCGGTATGCGTGATCCAGGCGATTTTCGTTATGCCAATGAGTTAGTCGAATTTATTCGCGCGGAAACGGGTGATCACTTCACTATTGAAGTTGCCGCTTATCCTGAAGTTCATCCACAGGCACAAGATGCCAACAGTGACTTTGAAAACTTTAAACGCAAAGTAGATGCCGGCGCTGACAGTGCTATTACGCAGTATTTTTACAATATCGATGCGTATTTGTACTTTGCCGACCGTTGTATGCAATCAGGTATTGATATTCCGATCATTCCGGGCATCATGCCGATTAATAATTACGCACAATTAGCGCGTTTTTCCGCAGGCTGTGGCGCCGAAATTCCACGCTGGTTACGTAAACAGCTGGAAGCTTATTACGATGACATTCCATCGATGCAGGCTTTCACTACGGACTTCTTAACCGATTTCACAGAACAATTATTAGAAATTGAAGTACCGGGATTGCACTTCTACAGCATGAATAAATCCGAACCGGTATTAACTGTTTGTGAGCGCTTAGGCTTAATCGAAGACTAGCCTTTTAGCCAGTTCTTTCATGCAGTATTTTGCAGACTCTTTAATGGCAGCATTACAACTGCTATTGCAGTTGGATGCCGCTGTTTGGCAAATCATCATTACCTCAGTGGCGATTTCCGTAGTCGCTTCACTGATTGCAGCGATATTCGCCGTACCTGCTGGGGTGTTGATGGCAGTCTCATCATTTCTCGGTAAAAACGGTCTCCAGCATCTCTTAAATACATTAATGGCCATGCCAACGGTTGTGATTGGCTTATTACTGTATGGATTACTCAGCCGCATGGGCCCTCTCGGTAGTTGGGGACTACTCTATACCCCGACAGCAATCATCTTGGCTCAGGCCATTTTGATTTTTCCGATCATGATGAACCTCAGCATTACTGCGGTGAAAAGTGCTGACCCGCGTTTGTTACCGACCTTAAAAAGTCTTGGCGCAGATCGCCGCCAGCAAACTTTCCAAATCATTCGGACTGTTCGGCTAGCTATCGTGATTGCCATTATCACGGGTTTTGGTCGTGCGATTGGCGAAGTCGGGGCTGCCATGATGTTAGGCGGTAATATTGAGGGCTATACCCGCACCATGACGACAGCCATCGCTTTAGAAACCAGCAAAGGTGAGTTTGAGTTAGCCCTTGCGCTGGGCGTTGTACTGCTGGTGATTGCTTTTGTTTTGAACTTCACCTTATCAGCTTTGGATAAGCGTATCCGATGACAACTTGTTATCAACTACGCAATATAAAGGTGAATTACGGCTCACACTGTGCGCTGGCAATCCCAACACTTGATATTCCACAAGGTGAGACAACTGCAATCCTAGGGCAAAATGGCGCGGGGAAATCGACATTACTGTCGCTTTTGGCACTACTCAACCAACCAAGCACTGGTGATGTTTTATTATCTGGCGAGCCAACATCGCCGATAACAAGATTACAACGCCAACGTATTGGTCTTGTCACACAACAACCCTACTTATTACCGGGATCGATTCGCGATAACATCACGTTAGCGTTACGTTGCCAGCACATCCCTAAAGCTTTACATGCTGAGCGAATTGCAGAAGCATTAGTTGCCACCAACCTGACGCATCTCGCCGAACAAGATGCAGCGACCCTTTCTGGCGGGGAACTGAAACGTGCAGCCTTAGCGCGGGTGCTGGCTTACCGTCCAGATATTTTGTTGCTTGATGAGCCCTTCTCACATCTCGATAGTCAGCATATCCAACAGTTAGAAAGGTTGATACAAAGTTTTCAAACTGAAAATCGCACCATTATTTTTACCACCCACGATAGGCTGCAAGCTTATGCCCTTGCCTCTAAGCATATCCATTTAATGCATGGGCAACTGACCGAAACACCACTACTCAATTTGTTTCACGGGCATTTGACCGGTGAATGCTTTGAAACCGGCAAAATCAAACTATTTACCACCGCAACTAAGCCATCTGCCCGCCACATTGCCATCGATCCTAGAGATATCGTGCTAAGTCGGGAGTCACATTCAGACAGTAGTGCTAGAAATCAGCTCCAAGGACGTTTAACTCAAATCGCTGAGGATGGTCATGAGGTTCGCCTTCACATCGAATGTGGCGAGACATTTAAAGTCATTATCAGTTATGAATCACTGAAAGAGTTGCAGTTTCAAATTGGTGACTGGCTATGGCTCAGTTTTAAAGCAAGCGCGGTAAAACTGCTCTAAATCTTAGCGCTCATATCGCTTTATTTAGTTTTCAAAAATCACTGAAATCATTGCTAGACGTTGTATAGCGCTTTACCAAACGAACATTGAGTCATTAATTTTTAAAAAGCTGTATAGGCAACGGCGTTTGCTTTGCGGTAACATTGAATCATGCTCATAACATCTTGTCGTCCAAAATAAGTGAAACCCTCATTACAGCTACGTGTCGGCCAAAGTCTGTCTATGACGCCACAGTTACAACAGGCCATTCGCTTGTTGCAACTTTCCTCATTAGAACTTCAGGCCGAAATTCAGGAAGCGCTCGAAAGTAATCCGTTGCTGGAAGTCGAAGAAGACTACGATTACGACGCGCCGGAAGTGGGTGCGCGAAATAATAACGACGACAGTCGAGAAATCAGTTCACTGGACAACCGTGATATACCTGAAGATTTGCCGGTAGATTCACAGTGGGAAGACACCTACGACCATCAGCCTTCCAATCCAAGCAGCAGTAGCAATAATTCGGATGGTGATTTTGACCGTGAAGGCCAAGACGGAAGTAGTGATAGTCTGCAACAACACTTGTTATGGCAGATGCGCTTAACACCGTTTACCGATGCCGAACAAGCCATCGCCACCACTATCATCGACTCCATCGAAGATGACGGTTATCTCAAATGCACAATGGAAGATGTTCAGCTAAGTCTAGGTGAAGAGCTTGCAGACATTGAGTTGGATGAGATTGAAACCGTATTACACCGGATCCAGCATTTTGATCCTGTCGGTGTCGGCGCACGAGATCTTCGCGAATGTTTGTTAATTCAATTACGCGTCTATGATGTTGCCGCATTACAACATATCGATTTGCTTACTGAGCTGATTGATAAACATCTCGATACGCTTGCCAAACGTGACTATGCTGCCATTAAACGCGCATTAAAAGTTAGTGATGATGAGCTTACCGAGTTGGTCCGCAGTATTCAGCTACTGAACCCTCGCCCCGGCAGCGCAATTCAAACGGACAATACCGAATATATTGTCCCTGATGTTTATGCCAAAAAAATTAATGGCCGCTGGCAGTTATCTTTGAACCCTGACAACGCGCCTCGCTTACAAATTGCTGATCACTACGCACAACTTATTAATCGCGCAGATAGCAGTGCCGAAAACACTTACTTAAAAAATAATTTGCAAGAAGCACGCTGGTTTTTGAAAAGCTTACAAAGCCGAAATGAAACCCTCATTAAAGTCACCGAAGCCATTGTCGAAAGACAACGAGACTTTCTTGACCATGGTGAAGAAGCGATGCGCCCGCTAGTGCTTGCAGATATTGCTGAAGCGGTCGAAATGCATGAATCGACTATTTCTCGCGTAACCACCCGGAAATATCTGCATACGCCGCGCGGTATATTTGAATTGAAATTTTTCTTCTCAAGCCATGTCGGCACAGAAAGCGGTGGTGAATGTTCAGCGACCGCAATTCGTGCCATTATCAAAAAACTAGTAGCGGCTGAGAATCCAAGAAAACCACTGAGTGACAGCAAAATTGCTGATATTCTCGGTGAACAGGGCATCAATGTAGCGCGTCGAACGATCGCTAAGTACCGTGAGACATTGATGATAGCGCCCTCAAATGAGCGTAAGCGACTGGTGTAAACCAGTTTTCATCCACCAAGAGGAGTGATGCATTATGCAATTAAACCTAAGCGGACAACATTTAGATATCACCGACAGTCTTCGGGATCATGTAAATAAAAAATTTGAAAAACTGACCCGACACTTTGACCATATGACGAATGTTCATGTGATTCTGTCCGTCGAGAAAGAGCGTCAAAAAGCAGAAGCGACTGTTCACGTTAGTGGTGCAGACTTGTTTGCTTCAGACGAAAATGAAAACATGTACACCGCGATCGAAAATCTGGTGGCCAAATTGGACCGTCAGATCATCAAACACAAAGATAAAATCAAAGACCACCATCAAGCCGATGGTGCAATGAAAAAGCACAACGCGAGTTAAGGTCTGACATATGCTCATCGCTGCACTGTTAGTGAATGCAGATAACATTAGTTATCAAGACGAAGCCACCAGTAAAAAACGGGTGTTGGAGAACCTCAGCCATAAGCTGGCGGCCAACAGTGAGTCTTTGGGCGCTGAGAAAGTGTTTCAGGTACTGCTTGAGCGGGAACGCTTAGGCAGTACCGGTCTCGGTAAAGGTGTCGCAATTCCGCACGCACGCGTGCCGGGCTTAACCCACACGATTGCAGCCATGTTGACCTTGGCAGAACCCATTGATTTTGAAGCTGCAGATGGACAGCCAATTGATATCGCGTTTGGTTTGTTGGTACCAGAAGAAGATTCTGAAAATCATCTACAACACTTATCACGTCTTGTGACCTTATTCAGGGATGCTGATTGTTGCGGCAAAATCCGTAATGCGGGTAGTGCTGAAGCCTTATTTGAATACCTATTGTCGATCGACGACGATTAATTTCCTGTTACCAACTTCTTACCCTCCCATCTATGTCTAACGAAGAAAAACATCACCAACATGGTGTGATGGTTCGTTGGCAATCACAAGGCATTCTGATTTGCGGCGAGCCCGGCGTTGGTAAAAGTAGTTTTGCCTTGAGTTTGCTGAACCAAGGCGCTCAATTCATCGCTGACGACATCGTTGAACTTCATCGACAGCAAGATAGTGTTATCGCCAACGCGCCTCAAAATGCGTATGGCTTTTTACATCATCGAGAACTTGGTCTATTGGACATCCAAGCGCTATTTGGCGTTGAACAACTTATAAGCCACTGTGAAATTGATTGCATGGTTTTGTTAACCAATACACCAACAGATACGGTGCAATTTTCACCGCAACAGACCATGACAATACTTGGTGTCGTTCTACCGCAACTGACCTTGTGTACACAAAACACTTTATCTTTACATGAGCGGCTTAGCATTTGGCTACGCCAAAAAAGCCTTACCGACACCGAAGAAAAGTTTGTAAACGCGCTTTATAGAGACAGCTCAGAAAACAGCTGAGATTTGCGAAATCACTTGTTATCCATTACATTCAAGGCCGTTACCCGCCTTGAAAACTGGCCCAGAGACAGCGCATGACTGTAGGTATTTTAATCGTATCGCATAACCATATCGGTACTGAGCTTATCAACACTGCACGACAGATGTTGTCTTGCTGCCCGTTGCCGACCAAAGTCATTTCGATTGAGGTCAAAGATGATCCCGATGCTATTCGAAAGCAATTGGATCGCGATTTAGTCGGGCTGGATCAAGGACATGGAATCCTGATCCTCACGGATATGTTTGGCTCCACTCCCAGTAATATTGCTTGTGCTGTTTCAGACCGCAATGACATTCGAATTGTCTCTGGTTTGAATCTGCCCATGCTGATTCGGGTGCTGAACTATCCGACACTGAACCTAGAAGAATTAGAAAATAAAGCAATCAGTGGTGGCCAGGAAGGTATTGTTCGCTGTCATCACTCTGGATACCTGTCATGACCGAGCAAACCTTTACTATCATTAATAAATTAGGCCTACACGCACGTGCAGCGGCAAAGTTTGTCACAACCGCCTCAGCGTATAAAGCCGATATTTTGGTGCGTCGCCAAGATCGTGAAGTCAATGGTAAAAGCATAATGGGTGTCATGATGCTCGCTGCGGCTAAAGGTACAGAAATTACCGTGAAAGCTGATGGCGAAGATGCGGATGACGCATTACAAGCCATTGGCGAATTAATCGGCAATTATTTTGGAGAAGGCGAATGACCCTAGAATTACAAGGGTTAGGCGTTTCTCGAGGTATCGCCATCGGGCGTGCCCATATTCTGTTTCACAATCAGCCCGATGTTAGAGAATACTTAATCCCGGCATTTGCTATTGAGCAAGAAGTCGACCGCTTACTCGATGCCATTGAGCAAGCCAAGCAGCAGTTGAAATCCATTAGAAATCATATTCCGGCGAATGCGCCATCAGATGTGATTTCGTTTATCGATACGCACATTCTCATGCTTAATGATTCCTCATTAAGCAAAGTGCCTGTCGATATGATTCGTCAGCGTCGTTGTAACGCTGAGTGGGCGTTGCAGTTACAGCGTGATGCACTCATCAACGTTTTCAATGAAATGGATGACCCTTATCTGCGTACCCGCAGAGATGACGTTGACCATGTGGTAAACCGTGTTCACCGGATCTTGGCCGATCAAGAAGTTGCTGATCACGAAATTCCAGATGGCCGCCTGAAAGGCCATATCATCATTGCTGAAGATTTGACACCAGCAGATACCGTTTTGATGCAGCATCAAGGCATTGCCGCGTTTGTCACGGAGCATGGTGGCGCCACATCTCACACCACCATTTTGGCGCGCAGTCTTGGTATTCCTGCGATTATTGGTGTTGAGTCGGTCAGACGTTATGTCCAAGATAACGAACCATTAATTGTAGATGGTGAAGCCGGTATTATGATTGCCGGGGCTGACGAAAAAGTCACTGCTGAATTCCAACAACGTCGTATTGCCTTTGACGAACATATTTCGTCTTTAAGCCGCTATAAATCGCAGCCAACCAAAACGCGGGATGGCAAAGATATAACACTATTGGCTAATGCGGAGTTGCCTGAAGATATCAGTACTATTTCGGCAGCAGGTGCTCAAGGTATTGGTCTATACCGTACCGAATTTCTGTACATGAACCGATTAACACCACCGGAAGAAGAAGAGCAGTTAGCTGCTTATCGTGATGTTGTTGAGGGCATGAATAATCACCCGGTAACCATCCGTACCTTTGACTTAGGTGCTGACAAAACGGTTGACGGTGGTCGCCAGTTATCACAAAACGTTGTGACCAATCCGGCTTTAGGTCTGCGTGCTATTCGCCTTTGTCTAGCGCAACCTGCCATGTTCCGCACGCAATTACGTGCCATTTTGCGCGCCTCGGCGTTTGGCAAAATCAAAATCATGTTCCCAATGATTTCAACCATGCATGAACTCCTGCAAGCGCGTAATTTGCTTGAGCAATGCAAAGTTGAATTAGATCGTGAGGGGTTGGAATACGACCGACATATCGAAACCGGTGCCATGATTGAAATTCCAGCCAGTGCGGTATGTGCCGATATGTTTGCCCGCCATGTCGACTTTTTGTCGATTGGTACCAATGACTTGATTCAGTACACCTTGGCGATCGATCGTATCGATGATCATGTGAACTACCTTTATGATCCGCTGCATCCTGCCGTATTGAAGCTGATTCACATTACTTTGGAAGCAGGTAAACGTCATAACGTGCCTGTTTCGATGTGTGGTGAGATGGCTGGTGATCCGCGATTTACACGTCTACTGTTGGCAATGGGATTAGAAAATTTCAGTATGCATCCCAATGCGTTGCTTGAAGTCAAACAGATCATCAACGAAACAGACTTGAGCCAACTGCCAAGTAATACCATGCAGATCATGGAAGTGTCTGATGCGCTCGAAGCAGACATGTTGCTGGAGCAAATCAACGCGCCCGTGCACGATCATTAATTTTCTTATTCCGCTTGTTGGTGATAAATCTGAGTTTTATTCCCATTGCAAACGACTAGTTTGACTGTCATCAACTAAGCGGCATGAGATTTAACGCTATCAAGTATCGGCGCCACAAGCTAAAATACGCGGCAAATCAATCCCCAAACACCGACGCCATGTGGAGCCGGAAATGTCAGAGCTGGATCAACACCACGCTTTAAATCGATCATTAGATACCCTCGCTGAAGCGCTGCATAGTGGTCGCTTTGTACGAATGCGTCGATTACTGGCAAGCCTACACCCGGCAGAAACAGCGCATTTACTCGAATCGTTACCACCACCTGAACGTAAAGTTTGCTGGCCTATCATCAATCCAGAGCTGCGTGGTGAAGTCCTCTCCTATATCGGTGAAGATGTCCGTACCAGTTTGATGGTCGACATGGACACTGCAGATCTGCTCAGCGCGACCGAAGATCTCGACACCGATGACGTGGTCGACTTATTACAAGATCTGCCAGATCATGTGATGCAAGAAGTCTTGCGAGCGATGGACAGTCAACGCCGTCGTCGCATCGAACTGATTTTGGGTTATGAAGAAGACACCGCCGGTGGTTTGATGAACACCGACGTGGTGACTGTTCGTTCTGATATCACGCTGGAAGTTGTACTTCGTTATCTGCGTATGCTTGGTGAATTGCCTGAAAACACCGATAGCTTGTATGTCGTCGATCACAATGACAAATACCTAGGCACACTAAGATTGTCGCAAGTCGTCAGTCGCAGTCGCTCAATGACCGTGCGTGAAGTTATGTCGCATCAGGTTGAGCCGATTCCGGCCAATATGTCTGATGAAGACATTGCGCACCGCTTCGAGAAACATGACCTGATTTCTGCACCGGTTGTCGATAAAGATAATCACTTGCTAGGCCGTATCACCATCGATGACGTGGTTGACGTTATCCGTGATGTCGCCGAGCACTCAATGTTGAGTATGGCGGGTTTGGGTGAAGATGAAGATACCTTTGCCCCTGTTAAGAAAAGTGTTCATCGTCGTTCTTTATGGCTTGGTATCAATTTGATCACCGCTTTTCTGGCTGCATGGGTCATTGGTTTATTTGATACCACCATCGAAAAAGTAGTGGCGCTTGCCGTATTAATGCCGATCGTTGCCAGCATGGGCGGCATTGCTGGTAGCCAGACGTTAACGCTTGTTATTCGCTCTATGGCACTGGGCCAGCTCAATGATAAAAATAAACGTTGGCTACTCAAAAAAGAAATTGCCGTTGGTGCGCTAAATGGAGTGATTTGGGCGATTACGATCGCCTTTGTAACTTACCTTTGGTTCCAAGAAGTTGGCTTAGCGGTGTTAATTGGTGTTTCGATTATCATCAACCTTTTAGCCGCCTCAATGGCTGGTGTCACCATTCCGCTGGCGCTCAAACGCCTCGGTATTGATCCTGCACTTTCAGGCAGTGTTTTATTAACCACCATCACAGATGTGGTAGGTTTTATGGCATTCCTCGGATTTGCTACGCTTTTTATTGTTTAATTTTTGACCGGAAATTTTTATGTCAGGCAACAGCTTCGGAAAACTGTTCACAGTCACCACCTTTGGTGAAAGTCATGGACTAGCGCTTGGTGCTATTGTCGATGGTTGCCCGCCGGGAATGGCATTAACTGAAGCTGACTTACAAGGCGATTTAGATCGTCGTCGTCCGGGCAAAAGCCGACACGAAACGCAGCGTAGAGAGCCTGACTCAGTCAAAATTCTGTCTGGCGTTTTTGAGGGTAAAACAACCGGAACACCGATTGGCCTATTAATTGAGAACGTTGATCAGCGCTCTAAAGATTACGGCAACATCGCACAGCAATTCCGTCCAGCCCATGCTGATTATGCCTATCATCACAAATATGGTGTTCGTGATTATCGTGGTGGTGGCCGTTCGTCAGCTCGTGAAACCGCAATGCGTGTCGCTGCTGGTGGTATTGCCAAAAAATACCTATGTGACCGCTATGGAATTGAGATTCAAGGCTACTTGGCCCAGCTCGGCCCCATTAAAGCCGAAACACTCGATTTCTCACACCTTGATAACAGCCTGTTTTTTAACCCGGATCCGGCTATCGAAAGCCAATTAGAAGATTATATGGACGCGCTTCGTAAAGAAGGTAATTCGATTGGAGCCCGAGTGAATGTAATTGCTCGCAATGTACCTCCAGGCTTAGGTGAACCTATTTTTGATCGTCTGGACGCTGATATCGCTCACGCAATGATGAGTATTAATGCCGTTAAAGGTGTGGAAATTGGTGCAGGCTTTGACTCTGTCACCCAAAAAGGCACCGAACATCGTGATGAAATGACACCGAATGGCTTTTTAAGCAATAACGCCGGTGGCACATTAGGTGGTATTTCGAGCGGTCAGGATATTGTTGTCAGTATGGCGCTCAAGCCAACATCAAGTTTACGTATTCCTGGCCAAAGTATTGATGTTAACGGTGATCCAATCGAAGTTGTGACTCATGGTCGTCACGATCCCTGTGTTGGTATCCGGGCGACGCCTATCGCAGAAGCGATGCTAGCGCTAGTATTAATGGATCATATGCTACGTCACCGCGCACAAAATGCGGATGTCGTAACTGACACGCCAATTATTCCGGCTCAAGCTCAGGATTAATGCCACTTCCACAAGTCCCCTATTGGCGACTGTCTGGCTTTTATTTCTTCTACTTTGCCACATTAGGGGTATTGGTCCCCTACTTTGGCCTGTATTTGCAGTGGGAAGGATTTTCAGCCAGCCAAATTGGTGAATTAACCGCCATATTGTTGGCAAGCCGGATCATTGCACCCAATGTCTGGGGATGGATAGCCGATCATCAAGGTCAGCGGATGAAGATTGTGCGTCTGGCAAGCTTTATCGGCGTCATCATTTTCAGCGGTATTCTTATCGACCAAAGTTATCTTTGGATGGCTTTGGTATTGATGGGATTTAGCTTTTTCTGGAACGCCACCCTACCGCAATTTGAAGTCACCACCCTGCAACATCTGGGTGAACACAGCCACCACTACAGCAAAATTCGGTTATGGGGTTCGATTGGTTTTATCGTCATTGTTTTATTGTTGGGCTGGTTGACTGAAAAGTATGATGCTGGGGTTGTTCCGTATGCCTTACTTATCAGCACAGCAGGTATTTGGCTAGTCAGCCTGACAGTGCCGGAATCAGCAAGTCGACATTTAAGTCTTAAACAAGTCCCGCTAAAAACGATTTTAAAACAGCCGTCGGTCATTGCCTTTTTAGCCATTTGTTTTCTAATGCTGCTAGCGCATGGGCCTTACTATACGTTCTATAGTATTTACCTTGAGATGTATGGGTACGAGAGAAGCCTCATCGGTATTTTATGGTCACTTGGTGTCGTCGCTGAAATTGGTGTTTTTTTGTTAATGCACCGCTGGTTACCTAAGTTTGGTATTCGGTTGGTGTTGTTAACTAGCTGCATTTTAAGTGCACTTCGCTGGGCCTTAATCGCACTGTTTCCAGAAAATCTGCCCATGCTGATTGCTGCGCAAACTTTACATGCAGCAAGTTACGGCATGTTCCATGCCTCAGCTATCGCATGGGTTCACGAACACTTCACAGGTCGCAATCAAGGCCGAGGGCAGGCCTTGTATAGTAGTGTCAGCTTCGGCGCCGGCGGTGCTGCAGGCAGTCTGATTAGCGGTTATCTCTGGCTCGAACCAGGCCCATCAGCCACCTACCTGCTTGCAGCGGTTGTTGCACTTATTGGCTTCTTGGTAGGTTATGTCTGGTTAAAGCAGCAACCAATTTACGACAAAAAACCGGCTGAAAACCCGCATTAAATCTGCCTTATTGGCTTCCATTCCCCTTACTTTAGCAGCTATAATCAGAGGCTATTAAATCAACGAACTCTGTAGACAACATTGGCTTGTCACTAATCAGGTGGGATATGCACTTCTCAATCAAGAAAGGGCTAACATTGCCCATAGCAGGCGCGCCGGAACAAACCATCAGCGATGGTAACTCGGTCACTTCGGTCGCTGTTCTAGGGAATGAATACGTGGGAATGCGCCCCACGATGCTGGTAGAAGAAGGAGATCGAGTCAAACTTGGTCAGCCCTTGTTCGAAGATAAGAAAAATCCAGGCGTCTTTTTCACCGCTCCCGGCGCTGGTATTGTCAAAGCCATCAACCGTGGCGCCAAACGTGCACTCCAATCTGTTGTCATCGATCTTGAGGGTGATGACGCCATCACTTTTAATAGCTATCAAGCCGATGCACTTAACCAACTTGATAAACAAACGGTTGAGAAGCAACTGTTAGATTCTGGCTTATGGTTAGCCTTACGCACACGCCCATATAGCAAGTCTCCGCTACCGGGCACCGAACCCCACTCCATTTTTGTCACGGCGATCGACAGTAATCCCTTAGCAGCCGATCCAGCCGTCATCATTAACGAATACAGTGACGACTTCAAAAATGGTTTAACTGTCTTAAGCCGACTCACTGCAGGCAAAATTAACTTATGCCAAACGCCACAAGCGGCATTGCCAACACCTGCCAACGAACAGATTGAAACGCATACTTTCTCAGGCCCACATCCAAGTGGTTTAGTAGGTACTCACGTTCACTTCATTGATCCTGTTAGCGTCAAGAAAACTGTTTGGCACATTGGTTACCAAGACGTTATAGCTATCGGTAAATTATTTACCACTGGTGAATATTGGGTTGAACGTATCGTCGCGATGGCCGGCCCACTGGTTAACTCACCACGCTTAATTCGTACTCGTCTTGGTGCTAATACCGAAGACTTGGTGCGTGGTGAAGTGCAAAGTATTCAGTCTCGCGTGGTATCGGGCTCCGTATTACAAGGCCATACAGCTAACAACTGGGCAGCCTATTTGGGTCGTTTCCATACCCAAATCTCTGTGATCGCTGAAGGTAATCAACGTGAATTACTTGGCTGGATCCGCCCAGGTGGTAAAGATAAATTCTCGGCATTAAATGTTTTCTTCTCGAAAATCTTTGGTAAGAAAAACTTGGCACTGACTAGTTCGCAAAATGGTAGCCCTCGCGCCATGGTGCCGGTCGGTGTTTTTGAATATGTAATGCCATTAGACATTCTGCCAACACAATTACTGCGGGCTTTATTGGTACGTGATACCGATTCAGCGCAAGCATTGGGCTGTCTTGAATTAGACGAAGAAGACTTGGCCCTGTGTTCGTATGTTTGTTCCGGTAAGTATGAGTACGGCCCAGCATTGCGAGCCAATCTCTCGCAAATTGAAAAAGAAGGTTAATCATGGCGCGTCTTAGAAGATTCCTTGACCGTATCGAGCCATCCTTTCAAAAAGGTGGGCCATATGAGAAGTTTTATGCTCTCTACGAAATGGTTGATACATTTATCTACAGCCCTGCGGATACAACCCGCGGCTCACCGCATGTTCGTGATGGTATCGATCTAAAACGGGTCATGAGTTATGTGGTTGTCGCCACATTCCCCGTTTTACTGTTAATGCTTTGGAATACAGGTTTCCAAGCTAACAGCGCCATGGCAGAACTCGGCATGGCGACTGCAGAAGGCTGGCGCGGTTGGATCATGAATACCTTTGGTATTGCTTATAACCCGCAAAGTATTTTTTCTAATATGTTCCACGGGCTGCTGTATTTTTTGCCCATCTACCTCACCACCCTTGTTGCCGGTGGTATCTTTGAAGTTATCTTCGCCGCCGTCCGTAACCATGAAGTAAATGAAGGCTTTTTGGTTACCTCAATGCTTTACTCCCTGACACTACCGCCATCAACACCGCTTTGGCAGGTTGCCTTGGGTATCATCTTTGGTGTCGTGATTGGTAAAGAAGTCTTTGGTGGTACAGGCAAAAACTTCCTGAACCCAGCTTTAACTGGCCGTGCATTTCTTTATTTTGCCTATCCAGCATCAATGTCAGGTGATGCCGTTTGGACAGCGATTGATGGTTATACAGGTGCAACACCGTTAGGCTTGGCTGCATTAGGTGGTATTCAGGCAGTAACAGATGCTGGTTACACTTGGTGGCAAACATTCGTTGGTTTTATGCCTGGCTCATTAGGTGAAACCTCCACATTAGCCATTTTGTTTGGTATGACCTTTTTGCTTATCACTCGCGTGGCTTCTTATCGGATCATGTTCGGCGTATTCCTCGGCATGTTCCTGACCAGCGCCCTCTTTAATGTCATCGGCAGTGACACGAACCCAATGTTTGCTATGCCTTGGTACTGGCACATGACTTTGGGTGGTTTAGCCTTTGGCATGGTGTTTATGGCAACTGACCCAGTATCTGCGGCCATGACCAATAAAGGTCGCTGGATTTACGGCATTTTGATTGGTTTTATGACGGTACTTATTCGTGTTGTGAACCCGGCTTTCCCTGAAGGCATCATGCTTGCCATCTTGTTCGGCAATATTTTTGCACCGCTCATTGACCATTTTGTGGTGCAAGCTAACGTTAAACGCAGACTACAACGAAGCTAAACTATGACTGATACGACTAAAAAATCAGGATTTCTTGGTGGGCTAATGTCCCTGCCAAATGACGATCCGCGTAAAACCATTTTCATCGCGGTCTTACTTTGTCTGGTCTGCTCGGTTTTAGTATCAACCGCTGCAGTCGCCCTTAGAGGTCAACAGACAATTAATCAAAAAAATGATATTCGCCAAAATATTCTGGCTGTGACCGGTCTTTATGAATCGGGCATGGATATCGATGCTGCTTTTGAGCGTTTTGACGTTGAGCTGGTTAATTTGGATGAAGGCAAATATGCCGAAACTGATATCGATCCAACCAGCTTCGATCAGTATAAAGCGGCCGGCACACCAGAGTATGGTGTTGATATCGAAAACGACATCGCGGGAATTGGTAGTCGTGCGAAATACGCCACGATTTATTTATTACGTGATTCCGAAACAGATGCAGTCCAACAAGTCATTCTGCCTGTTAGTGGTTATGGCTTATGGTCAACCATGTACGGTTTCATATCCCTTGAGTCCGATTTAAATACCATTAGCGGTCTGCGGTTTTATCAACATGCTGAGACGCCAGGTCTTGGTGGTGAGATTGATAACCCTCGCTGGCGCGCCAAGTGGGAAGGCAAAAAAGTCTACGATGAAAATGGCACCGTTGAACTACGTGTTGTTCGTGGTTTTGTAGATGAAAATGCCAGCAATGCTGAATACAAAATCGATGGCCTTTCGGGTGCAACATTAACCAGTCAAGGTGTTTCAAACATGATGGTTTATTGGTTGGGCGAGCAAGGTTTTGGTCCGTTTTTACATAACTTACGCGCTGAGTTGGAGAGTAACTAATGGCAAGTCAGGCGAAAAAAAATATTGTTGATCCATTAATCGACAACAACCCAATCACACTGCAAGTACTCGGGATTTGTTCAGCCCTTGCGGTAACAACGAGTATGACTGCGGCATTAATCATGTCGATAGCCCTCACTAGTGTTACGGCTTTCTCGGGCGCTATTATCAGCTCTATTCGTAAGCATATCCCGACCAACATTCGTATTATCGTGCAAATGACGGTTATTGCTTCTCTGGTAATCATCGTTGACCAAATCCTCAAAGCCTATGCGTATGAGGCAAGTAAACAATTATCGGTATTTGTTGGTTTGATTATTACCAACTGTATCGTTCTTGGTCGTGCTGAAGCCTACGCGATGAAAAACCCACCGATGATGAGTTTTCTAGATGGTTTAGGTAATGGCCTGGGTTATAGCCTTATCTTGATGGCGGTTGCGTTCTGCCGTGAATTAATTGGTACAGGTAAAGTATTTGGTCAAACCATTATTCCTTTAGCCAATGAAGGTGGTTGGTATATTCCAAATGGCTTAATGCTACTTCCACCAAGTGCATTTTTCATTATTGGTCTGATGATTTGGGCTATCCGTAGTTGGAAACCACAACAAGCGGAATCACCGGATTATCAAATTCATCAAGTTCACCGGACGGAGGTACTGTAAGTGGAACATTATCTCAGTCTGTTTATTCGCTCGATTTTTGTCGAGAACCTTGCCTTAGCATTCTTCTTGGGCATGTGTACTTTCCTTGCTGTTTCGAAAAAAATTGAAACAGCATTAGGTCTGGGTATCGCCGTTATTGTCGTGCAAGCCATCACGGTTCCAGCTAATAATTTGATTTACCAATATCTGCTGCAAGAAGGTGCGCTGGCTTGGGCTGGTTTACCTGATGTTGATCTAAGTTTCTTAGGTCTTATCAGTTATATCGGCGTTATCGCAGCGATGGTGCAAATCATTGAAATGGCGATGGATAAATATGCGCCAGCACTCTACAACGCATTGGGTATCTTCCTACCGTTAATTACCGTTAACTGTGCCATTTTGGGAGGAACGCTATTCATGGTTGAACGTGATTACAACCTCGCAGAAAGTGCCGTTTATGGTGTGGGTAGTGGACTTGGTTGGGCATTAGCAATTACTGCCATTGCTGGTATCCGCGAAAAATTAAAATACTCTGATGTACCTGATGGTTTACAAGGTTTGGGGATCACATTCATCACCACCGGTCTGATGGCGCTTGGGTTTATGGCCTTCTCGGGGATTCAACTGTAATGGAAATCATACTTGGTATCGTTTTATTCACACTGATCATCTTAGTACTGGTCGGTATCATTCTCAGCGCACGCTCTAAATTAGTCGCGACCGGTGATATTGAAATTATCGTCAATGACGAAAAAACTATTCGCACTCCTGCAGGCGGTAAATTACTCGGCGCATTAGCAGATGCTAATTTGTTTGTTTCATCTGCCTGTGGTGGCGGTGGTACTTGTGCTCAATGTAAGGTCAAGATTTTTGAAGGTGGCGGCTCAATTTTGCCAACGGAAGAGTCACATATCACTAAACGTGAAGCAGCCGAAGGTGATCGCCTTTCTTGCCAAGTTGCCGTTAAACAAAACATGCGTATTCAGGTTCCTGAAGAAGTCTTCGGTGTTAAGAAGTGGGAATGTACTGTTCGCTCTAATGACAACGTAGCCACATTCATCAAAGAGCTGATTCTGGAATTACCTGAAGGTGAAGATGTTAAATTCCGCGCCGGTGGTTTTATTCAAATCGAATGCCCTCCGCATACTGTTGAATATAAGAGCTTCTCGATTGGTGATGAATATCGTGGCGACTGGGATCGTTACGACATGTGGCGCTACAAATCAATCGTAAAAGAAGATGTTGTGCGTGCCTACTCAATGGCGAACTATCCGCAAGAAAAAGGCATCATCATGCTGAACGTACGGATCGCATCACCACCACCAAATGCTGATGATGTACCACCGGGCATTATGTCGTCATACATCTTTAACCTGAAAGCGGGTGACAAAGTGACTATCTCAGGTCCATTTGGTGAGTTTTTCGCCAAAGATACCGACAAAGAAATGGTCTTTATCGGCGGTGGTGCAGGTATGGCACCAATGCGTTCACATATTTTCGATCAACTTGGCCGATTGAAGTCTAAGCGTAAGATCACTTTCTGGTACGGCGCTCGTAGCCTACGTGAGATGTTCTATACCGAAGACTTTGATCAACTGGCGGCTGAAAATGACAATTTCACTTGGAATGTCGCCCTGTCAGATCCTTTACCAGAAGATAACTGGGAAGGTTACACCGGCTTCATTCACAACGTGCTTTATGAAAATTACTTAAAAAATCATCCAGCACCAGAAGACTGTGAGTTCTACATGTGTGGTCCACCAATGATGAACGCTGCTGTTATCAAAATGCTTGAAGACTTAGGCGTTGAACGTGAAAACATCATGCTGGATGACTTCGGGGGCTAAATGTCGACATTTATCGCTGCTTTTGTCCTGTTATTAGTTGTTGTCGCGGCAATGGCAATTGGCGTATTGTTTGGACGTAATGCCATCAAAGGCAGTTGTGGTGGCCTTAATCAGGTCGGCTTGTCAGGAAGTTGTGGTGGTGCCTGCTCAGCCGCAGAAAAAGAAGAATGCGCAGCCAGAAAGCATGCGCAGGAAAATGCTTAACGCGCTGAGGAGAGCAACATGTTGGCATCACTGAAAGTTAAAGATCACATGAACGGTACTAAACTAACGTTCACGCCTGACATGGATGTATTAAAAGCCATTCATCAGTTAATTGAATTTAAGGTGTCTGGGGCACCGGTGATTGATCATCACGGTAACCTTATCGGCTTTTTATCTGAAAAAGACTGTATGCAAGTAGCTTTAAATGCGGCTTACCAAGGTGAAACAGCTGGCCGCGTTGAAGAATATATGCACAACAGCGTTGAAACTATCGACTTCGAGGCCTCTATCATCGATGTAGCCGATATTTTTTTAAAGACAGCTTACAAATGCATGCCAGTCATTAAAGAAAATCGTTTGGTCGGTTCTATTACCCGTCAAAATATTCTTAAGGCGTTGCAGATCACCGCAAATCCAGAGTCGGTTAAAAAGCCAAGCCATCAACAGTCAACCAAACAAAATATTCACGTCAGCAGCCCAACTTAATACCTTGATCTGTTGTTCATAGGCAGCCGCTCATGCGGCTGTTTTTGTTTCTAACACTAACTTCTTGTAGGCTTAGCCTAATTCATTACATTCGAGCTCATCATGATTTATAACAGCATCCTCGACACCATTGGTAACACCCCTATTGTTCGCCTTAATCATATCGCGCCTAAGCATGTTGATATGTACGTTAAAGTCGAATCATTTAATCCAATGGCTTCAGTAAAAGATCGGCTTGCTATTGCCATTATTGAAGATGCTGAGCAGCGCGGTGTTTTAAAGCCAGGAATGACCGTTGTCGAAGCAACCTCAGGTAACACAGGTATAGCTCTAGCCATGGTCTGTGCTGCTAAAGGTTATAAATTTGTTGCGACCATGGTGGAAACATTCTCTGTAGAACGACGCAAAATAATGCGTGCCTTAGGTGCTAAAGTGATCCTGACGCCTGCTGCAGAAAAAGGCACGGGTATGGTGAAAAAGGCAGAAGAATTAGCCAACAAATATGGCTGGTTTCTAGCACGACAATTTGAAAACCCAGCTAATCCAGCCTATCACAGAAATACTACTGGTCCCGAAATCCTCAAAGACTTTGCTGGTAAACGTTTAGATTATTGGGTTTCAGGCTGGGGTACTGGCGGCACATTAACCGGTGCTGGTGAAATGATTAAGCAAGCACGCCCACAAACCAAAATCATCGCAACGGAACCTGAAAATGCAGCCCTATTATCAGGTGCCGATTGGCAGCCACATAAAATTCAAGGTTGGACACCTGACTTTATTCCTGACGTGCTTAACCGAAATGTCTATGACGAGCTTTATACTGTCTCAGATGAAGAGTCTAAGCATTGGGCACAAAGATTAGCCAGTGAAGAAGGCATTTTTGTTGGACTTTCATGTGGCGGTACATTAGCCGCAGCAATGAAAGTGGCTGAGCAAGTTGAGCCTGGCGCTGTCATTTTAGCGATGCTTCCTGATACCGGTGAACGCTATCTATCTACTTATTTATTTGAAGGCATAAACGAAGGCTCTGACGATGAGTGGCTCGCCAGCCTAGATTAATTAGTGGCTTAACACTTCAGCAACTGCCATCGACCAACAGCACGTGTGATTAGCCCCAACAATTATACGGCTAGTCACCTTATCGAATTTTTCCAACTTCGATAAATACGACGCTAGTACCGAGCCTGGCACGACATCATCTCGCTCGCCTATTAGATGGATTTGCGGTATCGCTTCTAGGGCTTTACTAAAATCGACAGGATTAAGTGAACCTATAAGCGGCTGTGACGCGTTGTAATCGGTCCAACGCTTATGATCTAAGTTACCAGCAACAGTAAGTAGTAAATCAACATCCGGACGTTTTACAGCGATAATACTGGCCACCGCACCGCCGCCTGAGTAACCAATCAAACGCACCGACTTGGCTTGATAGCGAATTTTTACTGCCGTAATTGCACGGTTCATTGAATCAATGACTTCTTGTGAGTAGCGATGTGATGTCCAAATCGCTTTATCACAGCTATTAAATCGTGTGCTTTCAAGATATTGGCAAGGCCGTGCAAGATATACCGAGTTACCTCCTGTACTTTGTGCTAAAGCCAGTGCCGTTCCAGGCATGCCATCACCTTCAATGAAAATATTTAAGGTTTCGGCATACTGCAAATTAGGCGGTGCAAAGCCCATAATGATATGGTTACCGCCCGTGAACATCATACGTTTCCACGGCATCGGTTCTGGTTGAGCGTGAACCGACGAAACAAAGAGTAAGAGCACCATGAACAGTTTCATATCGCGCCTCCCACAAGTGAGTTCACAAAAAATGCTGCATTAACAGTGCCATAGTGAGTTGTGCACGATCTTTTTCAGCTTTGCTTACTGTCATCAAACAGCGCTAATATGTCGCTATGAAGCCATATATCCAGCGTTTTGCAGCCAGCAAAGAATATTTTTTTGTTGAAGGTTGCTACATCAATGAGTTACATAATGCCGCGCAAGATCCGGATGTTTCTATCGCGCGTGCACGTATTGAGCGCGGCGTAACCACTCATTGGCACCAATTAAGTGCAACAACAGAGCGTTATGTCATTTTGGAAGGGCAAGGCGATGTTGAAGTCGGCGATCTTCCTGCACAAACGGTATTTGCTGGTGATGTTGTCGTTATTCCACCAGATACACGTCAACGAATGACCAATACGGGTATTGGAGATTTAATATTTTTAGCGATCTGTACACCAAGGTTTCGCGTTGAAAATTATGCAGAGTGTGAATAGCGATCGATACTTGTCAGCATGATAGATAATCACTAAACTTGATTTATTGTTTCAATATATCAAGTTGTATATCGTGGAAAAACGTTCTTCACATGGTGGCAAACGCTTAGGGGCTGGTCGTAAAAAAGGCAGTTCGACACAAGAGCCAACCGTTGTCATGCGCATTCCTGAAAGCCAACAACAGTTAGTGCGTGATTATATTCAGATGTATAAAAGCCAGCAGCCAATAGTAGCGCTAAACGATAATCTGATTAGTTATCCAAGTGCTGCATTACAAAACCATAGCTATCCATTATTTAGCAGTAAAGTCGCAGCCGGATTTCCGTCCCCTGCAGATGAGCATATGGAAAAACGGCTTGATCCAAATGAGTTTCTGATCGATAACCAAGATGCCACCTTCTTTGTCACGATTGAAGGACAGTCAATGATTGACGTTGGTTTAATGCCGGGTGACAAAGCGATCGTTGACCGCTCAAAAAAACCGGTTAAGAACCACATCGTTCTCGCCGTCGTGAATGGTGAGTTTACTATCAAAAGGCTTGGTATAGATGCTAATGGACGGCCATTACTATTGCCAGAAAATAGCAGTGGCAACTACCGTCCAATCATCATTAATGAAGGTATGCAATTTGAAATTTGGGGTGTTGTGACTGGCGCATTCCGACGGTTTTGATATGACAAAACCAGCTCGTCATATCGCACTTATCGACGTAAACAACTTTTACGTATCCTGTGAGCGTGTATTTAACCCCAAATTAAATGGTCGTCCCGTCGTCGTGCTCAGCAATAACGATGGTTGTGCAGTTGCCCGTAGCGATGAAGCCAAGCAAATTGGCATACCAATGGGGGCACCATGGTTTAAATTCAAAGATCTCGCACAGCAGCACAACGTTATCGCTTTATCTTCAAATTACGCTTTATATGCGGATATGAGTAATCGCGTAATGCGGATCCTTAATCAATTTAGCCCCGATCAAGAGATCTACTCTATTGATGAATGCTTTTTAGATCTAACCCGCTTTCAGCACTTAAATCTTACAGACTACGCTAGGCAGATGCGCGAAACTATTAGACAGTGGACGGGGTTACCTGTTTCGGTAGGTATTGGTTCTTCTAAGACGTTAGCTAAACTGGCAAACCATTGTGCCAAAAAACATCAAGCCGGCGTTTCTAACTTTAACGAGCTTTCGAATACATCATTAGATAGTTTGCTCGCTACTATTCCACATAGCGAAGTCTGGGGGATCGGCAGAAAACTCGCTGAGAAACTAAATCATAGCAACAACATATCAACGGCATTTGATCTTAAGCATTCCCAAGCCAATAACTTACGTAGTCAATACAGTGTTGTTATGGCAAAAACGATTAGAGAGCTCAACGGTGTTGCCTGTCTTGAATTAGATCAGATGATCCCGCCCAGAAAACAAATTCTTAGTTCGCGGAGTTTTGGTATTCCCGTTACCGAAAAACAAAGTTTGGCAGAATCTATCACGCTTTATATTAGTCGTGCAGCTGTAAAACTCCGGAAGCAACAATCGTTATGCTCGCTGGTATACGTATCTATTCGTAGCAGTCCATTCCAAGACCATACCCGTTTTTATCACGGTAATCTTTGTGTTGCTTTAAATGTAGCCACCAATGACACAAGGCAGCTATTAAAGGCAGCGCTATTTGCCTTAGATAAAATATACCTTCCCAGAGTACGTTATGCCAAAGCAGGCATTATTCTCAGTGAAATAACGTCAATTAATCAGCAACAGCCAAGTCTATTTTCAGAACCACACAGTCGTATCGACACAGATCTGATGATGTTATTAGATGATGTTAATAATAGATTAGGCAGGGATATGTTGAAGATCGCACGAGAAGGCTTCACACGACCCTGGAAAATGAAACAAGATCATAAGACCCAAAGCTATACAACTAACTGGCAAGAATTATTACGCGTGGGGTGATGTGTTGATTACCTATTAACCAGGCGAAAAAAAAGCCCGACTCGATTAGAGTCGGGCTTTTTAGTATTAAAGCCTGGCAGTGTCCTACTTTCACATGGGAACTCCCACACTATCATCGGCGCTGAGCTGTTTCACTTCTGTGTTCGGGATGGG
>NZ_JAPDMU010000008.1 GCF_026319325.1 Methylophaga sp. OBS3 | reverse complement strand
TCACCGGCAACACCAGCAGGTTCGGCGGTAATTGTTTACGAGCCACTTTCAGACCTTCAGAAATGGCTTTGTTATGACTACGGTCAAGGGTTTCCCAACGTTGTTCCGCTTGGTCCCAAACACCTGCATCACGCTCATCTAATGACAGGTAATACAGGTTAACGCGACCGATACGTAAGAAATCGACACTACGGTTATTGCCATCAACTTCGATTTCACCTTGATAGGCTTCGATGGTACGACCGTATTCCGTTTCAACCTGATACGCCTCTAAAATCCGGCGGTATTTTTCTGAAAGATTGACGTCACTGCGGTCCATCAGTTCTTTTAACTGACTAATACGTTGAGAACGCTCTTCAGGAAGAAATGGCAAATCTAAAGCAACAAACTGCTCAAGGACATCAATCATTTTGATCATCATTGGCAAAATATCGCGTTGCGTCGTATCAATGTTTGCCAACTGCTCGTCAATTGACTCAAGCTCTTGCTGCTGTGAGCTGACCAATTGATCTAGTTGATTGTTATAAGCCTGCAAACTTTGCGTCTGACGCATCACCGCACGATACTCGTTTAACATTTCCCGAGTTTCATCGTCGAGATTATCAATTTGCTGTTGTGAACGCTGCGCAGCACTATCGGTTGCGACTTGTTCATCAATAGCTTGATCTAATGCACCAGCCCAGCTGATAGCTGCAGGTAGCATTAGACAACCGGCCAACATTATGGGCCGCCAAGGCGACGTTCCATTGGCAAATAAAGACATATTTTCTTTCCTGTTATCAGGCCTCAAAAGCGAAGCGCCATAGTATCAGGAGAAAATATACTTTGGAAGTCTAAATGATAATTAATCGCATTTAAATACGATCAGGCAAAAAAAAGCCAGACCGAGTGGGTCTGGCTAAACCTTCATAGAAGGAGAGAGAAATATAAGACTATAGAAGCTGAAACTTAACTATGGACTTGATGCATATGTTAGATGGCATCAAACTTTTTGCCATGAGCGAGTTATCCCAATTACAGCAGGAAGAACTTCCTAGTCGTAATATCTTCCTCCTAAATTAGTAAAAATCAGTCACTTAAGATGAGAGACCATGGCTAATTGCAAAGCGCATTAGCTCAGCAGTCTTATTAATATCGAGCTTACTCTTAATTTGGGTCAGGTTATTGGCGACGGTTTTATAACTAATCCCTAACACATCAGAAATTTCGTTCATGCTCTTACCTTCACCGAGCAACCGTAAAATCTCTAATTCACGGCGTGATAAGTCACTCAATGCACTGGTACCTGAGTCGATATTTAACATAGCCAGTTGCTGGGCCATGTCTGGGCTTAAGTAAATTTTACCCTCAAGCACCTTGCTGACTGCTTCAACCAGATGGTCGGCAGCGTTATTTTTGGTAATGTACCCGCGAGCACCGGCTTGCATCGCACGTGATGCAAACACCGGATCCTCATGCATGCTAAACATTAAGACTTTAGCGGTATCGCGATTAGCGCGGATACGTCTTAATACTTCTAAGCCCCCCACACCCGGCAACGTAATATCGAGTAGAACCATGTCAGGATAGACTTCCTGAAACAGTTTATAACCCTCTTCACCTGTTTCCGCCTCAACGACTTTGGCGTTTGGGATCTGCTGAATTAACTGACGGCAGCCTGCACGCACGATTGGGTGATCATCGACCACTAAAATTGTAACGGTTTGTTTCATTTATTCTGCACCCTTCAATGGGATCAGTACCCGAACCTGTAAACCTAGGCCTTCTTCTGTATCAAAGGCAATTTTACCGCCTAATGCCGAGACACGCTCACGCATACCAATCAGACCAAAACCTTTGATGACGGAATTGTTATCAAGTCCTTTACCGTCATCTGTGACCGTGACTTTAATATTTTCTTTCTCACGGCGCACCTCTACTTTGACATGGCTGGCTTCGGCATGGCGCACACAGTTAGTCGTACATTCTTGCACTACGCGATATACCGTCACCTGCTGAGTATCCGGCAAGCCATTAAGATCGCCAGAAAAATCCCATTCCCAATCAATCTCAGGTTGGCGGTCACGCCAGTTATGCAGCATATCTCGTAATGCATCGGTCAGACCTAAATCATCTAGTGTCATTGGTCTGAGTCGGCTCAACATTTTGCGAACCAGAGACTGAATATGCGTCGTAATAATCTTGACCGAACTAACTTTTTCTTCAACTTCCGGCAGCTTATTTTCAATGGCAATACGTTCAATTTCGGCTAAATCAACACGAATACCGAACAAACATGGCGCCAACTCATCATGAAGCTCACGTGACAAGTCACGACGCTCTGATTCCTGAACCGTCAACATATTTCCAGCCAAAGCATGATTTTCTGCCATGGTTTTTTCTAAGACACTGGCCATATGATTAAAGCGTATTTGAATCGGGTTTAGCTCTTTAGCGGCACCGGTATCAACACGCGCAGTAAAGTCGCCTTTTTCCAATTTAGCCAATGCGTCTGCCAAATCACCCAAGGGTCGAAGCCCATGACGAAGCGCCATATAGACGAGAAATAAAATCAGCGTCATGAAAAAGCTACCGAGAATAAATAGGACCTGCATATCTCGCCAAACTTCTGTTACCTCATCACTGGGATCCGCTTCAACGACAAGGTAACCATAAGATTGGCTGCCTTTGGTGATTAAACGACGAAACGCGACCGCTTCAGGCTCCATCACCCGAATAAACCAGTCCGGCGCATCAGGTTTATTGAAAAACGCCATACGTTCTTCCTGGCCAATCAAAGGTTGGCCATTCATATCTTCAAACCATGCGCGAATGTGGCGTGTATGACGCACACTATCAACAATTAACGTTAGTCGTTCACTTAGGTCGTTTGAAAAGCGCAATGTTGGCAGTGCATTGATCAATAAGCCACGTGCCAGCTGTGTACTGGAGGCCATTTCCGCTGCAACCGCTTGTCTGGCGTTTTGCACCAGAAAATAGCCGGCTGCGGCGAAATTGATGATCAAAATCAACGACACAATGATGAGTAGTCGCAGTTTTAGACTCATATAAAACCGATTTCTTGCTGTGATAGGCTAGAATTATCGCACATCTAAAACAGGACCCGTGTTCATGCAGGCTTTTAGCAATCAACAACTTTTTTCAGCAGCACAAAAACATATTCCCGGTGGTGTGAACTCACCGGTACGTGCATTCAAAGGTGTAGGCGGTGATCCCGTCTTTTTTGCCAGCGCCAAAGACGCTTATCTGACTGATGTTGAAGGCAAAAAATATATTGATTACATCGGCTCTTGGGGCCCGATGATCGCCGGTCATGCGCATCCCGAAATTATTTCTGCTGTCCAAAAAGCCTGTGAATTTGGCTTGAGCTACGGTGCGCCTACTGCTATCGAAACCGATATGGCTGACTTACTGTGCCAATTAGTACCGTCGATGGAAATGGTACGTATGGTGAATTCAGGAACAGAAGCCACCATGACTGCCATTCGTCTTGCTCGTGGTTATACCGGCCGCGACAAAATCGTAAAATTCGAAGGCTGCTACCACGGTCATGCCGATGCCTTATTAGTTAAAGCTGGCAGTGGCGCGTTGACGTTAGGTGAGCCATCTTCTGCAGGCGTGCCTGCTTCAGTTGCTGAACACACCATTACGTTACGCTTTAATGATGCGGAATCTGTACGCCAATGTTTTGCTGAAATTGGCGATCAAATTGCCGGTATTATCGTTGAGCCAGTCGCCGGAAATATGAATTGTATTCCGCCTGTCCCAGGCTTTCTAGAAGCCTTACGGGAAATTTGTGATGAATATGGCAGCGTTTTGATTTTTGACGAAGTCATGACTGGTTTTCGTGTGGCATTAGGCTGTGCACAAGAAAAATATGGTGTGACACCTGACCTAACCACCTTAGGCAAAATCGTTGGTGGTGGTATGCCTGTTGGTGCTTTTGGTGGTAAACGCGAAGTCATGCAATGCATCGCACCACTCGGCCCGGTTTATCAAGCTGGCACCTTGTCAGGTAACCCTATTGCGATGGCAGCAGGTCTGGCCACCTTAAAGCTTATTCAAGCAGAAGGTTTCCATGCTCACTTAGATCGTCAAACCAAAAAACTCACTGAAGGTCTGCAAGCGATTGCTGATGAAGCGGGCATTCCATTCACGACGCATCAAGTGGGCGGTATGTTTGGTTTTTACTTCACCGATGAACCGGAAATTGCCTTCTTTGAGCAAGTGACAAAATGCGATATGGATCGCTTCAAACGCTTTTATCACGGCATGTTGGAAAGTGGTATTTATCTAGCACCATCAGCGTATGAAGCTGGTTTTGTCTCATCAAAACATGGTGATGAAGAAATCGAAGCCACATTGGCCGCAGCGAAAAAGGTCATGGCAACACTTTAATGAATACGCTTTATTGGCATGACTACGAAACTGGCGGTACTGATCCGCGTTATGACCGTCCGTTACAGTTTGCCGGCCTACGTACTGACGAAGATTTAAATATCGTCGGTGAGCCATTGATGATTTATTGCCAACCCGCGGGAGATTATTTACCTCACCCGCAGGCGGCGCTCATCACAGGCATCACACCGCAGCTTGCTACTGAAAAAGGTTTGCCAGAAGCAGAATTTATTAAACAAATTCATGATCAACTCGCCCAGCCAGGCACCTGTGGGGTTGGCTATAACAGTCTGCGTTTTGATGATGAATTTACTCGCTTTACCTTGTTTCGTAATTTTTACGATGCGTATGCCCGTGAGTGGCAAAACGGTAATTCCCGCTGGGATATTATCGATATGGTTCGGTTAACGCGGGCTTTACGGCCTGGGGGCATTAATTGGCCAAACCGTGAGGATGGTTTGCCGAGCTTTCGTCTAGAAGCATTAACCGCGGCAAATGATATTGCCCATGTTGGCGCCCATGATGCTTTAGCCGATGTGAAAGCAACCATTGATATGGCGCGCTTAATCAAAACCAAACAACCAAAACTGTATGACCACGTTTATCAGTTACGCCGTAAACAGCAAGTCGCGCCATTATTAAATCTGCGCGACCATACGCCTGTTTTACATGTGTCACGAATGTATCCATCGGAATACTGTAATACCGCGCTGGTGATGCCGATTGCCCGTGATCCCCGTAATCAAAATGGCATTGTGGTTTATGACTTACGTTATTCACCTGAGGCTTTATTAAACGAAGATGCCGAAACGCTTCGCCAATGGTTATTCACGCCATCAGCTGACTTGCCAGAAGGCGTACAAAGACCGGCATTAAAAACGGTTCACATCAATAAATGTCCGGTGGTTGTGCCTGCTGCAACATTAGATGATGCAGCGGCGGAGCGTTTACAAATTGACCGTGACCTGCACCATCAGCATTTTCAGCTTTGCCTGCAAAATGCCGAATTACTGGCGAAAAAGATCCACGATATTTTTAATGCACCGACTGATTTTCCATTGGAGGATGTCGATGGCAGCCTCTATGGTGGCGGCTTTTTTGATACCGCTGATAAACAAAAAATGCAGCAAATCCAACAAAGTGATCCGGTATCATTAGCAAACTTTGACCAGCCGTTTAATGATCCCCGTTTAGGTGAATTGTTATTCCGTTACCGTGCACGTAACTGGCCTGAGTCTCTGAGTAAGGAAGATCAAAAAGACTGGCTGCAATTCTGTAAACAGCGACTGCAACAAACTGACAGTCCGTGGCTCACCTTTGAGCGTTTTTTTGCAGCACTTGCTGAAAGTCGCGAACAAACACTCACACCACAGCAGCAACAAGTATTAGTAGATTTAGAACAATTCGCTCTCAACAAACAGCAAATTCTCAAAGCAGCGCAATAAGCATGGCAAATACAATTCTTCTCAGCACGCTTAATGCTCGCTTTATGCACAGCGCTTTTGGGCTGCGCTATCTGTACGCCAATCTGGGCGAGTTACAAGAGCACGCAACCATTGCCGAGTTCACCATTCAGGAACAAGCACTGACGATTGCTGAACAATTGCTGAGTCATGCGCCGAAAGTCATTGGTTTCAGTGTTTACATCTGGAACGTTAAAGAAACCGAAGCCGTTGTTGCTTTAATCAAAACAATTTCACCTGACATTAAAATTGTCTTGGGTGGCCCAGAAGTTAGCCATCAGCCGGATGTACCGCCAGTTTGTGAATTGGCCGACTATGTTATTTCAGGGCCTGGTGAACAGGATTTTCGTGAACTTTGCCAGCAACTACTTGCCGACGAATCCCCTGCTGAAAAATACATCGAAGGTCGAGCAACACCATTAGAAGAATTGGTATTGCCTTATCAATTCTATGATGACGAAGACATCAAAAATCGCCTGATTTATGTCGAAGCCTCGCGCGGTTGCCCGTTTAAATGTGAGTTTTGTTTATCAGCATTAGATAAGACCTCAACGGCTTTTCCGCTTGATGCGTTTTTGTCTGAGATGGATTTACTGTGGCAACGTGGTGTACGTAACTTCAAATTTATCGATCGGACTTTCAACCTGAAAGTCAGCACCAGTGTGGCGATTTTGGAGTTTTTCCTAGAGCGGATGAGTGATGATCTCTATCTGCATTTTGAGGTGGTACCCGATAACCTGCCCGAAAAATTGCAGACGGTACTGAAAAAATTCCCACCGCAAAGTTTACAGTTTGAGATTGGTATTCAGACTTTTGATACAGAGATCCAAACCTTAATAAGTCGCCGCCAAGATAACAACAAGAGTAAGCACAATATTCTGTGGCTTCGTGAGCAAACTGGTGCGCACTTACACACCGATCTGATTTTTGGTTTACCCGGCGATACCCTAGCCAACTTCGCAGATAGCTTTGATCAATTGGTCGCACTAAATCCGCATGAAATTCAGGTGGGTATTTTGAAGCGTCTGCGTGGTGCGCCGCTCAACCGTCATACCGAAAATTACCAACTGCGGTTTAATCCCCAACCGCCCTACAATTTATTATGTAGCCGAGATATCAGCTTCACCGATATGCAGTTGGTAAATCGTTTCGCCCGCTTCTGGGATCTGATCGGTAACTCAGGTCGCTTTATGCATTCACTGCCTATCATCCTTGGCGATAAAGCCTTTGAACGGTTTATGCAGGTAAGCGAGGGGTTATATTCACGGACCGGGCAAACGGCACATATCGCATTAAAGCGCTTGTTCGAATTACTGTATTTGGTGATGACCGAAGATTTAGGGGTTACACCCGAACTTGCTGAGCAAACTTTACTAGCTGATTACGAACGTAATGGCATTAAGGGTAAAGCGGATTTTGTCGCCCTGCCACAACTGACCAAACCAGCTCGCCAAGGCACAGCCAATAAACGTCAGCGGTTACACGCTTAAAATCTATTTGATAAGTTTTGCCAGCGTTTTAAATTGTGGATGCTGGGCATCACCAAGCCATTCAAACAAAACTGACTCGACATTGGTAATCACCACACCTGCCAACCGCATACGGTGAAGTGCATTGTATTGATTACCTTTGATGCGTGAACTGACGCCATCTTCAACCACAAACACCTCATAACCTGCTTGGCGCAGATCTAACGAGGTTTGCAAAATACAGATATGGGTTTCCATCCCGGTCAGGATGACTTGTTTTCTACCAGATGCTTTTAATGCCGCCATAAATTCGGGCACTTTGGCACAAGAAAAAGCAGTTTTTTCGATACGCTGTGTTTGTTCGGGTAATTGCCGTGCTAGAGCGGGCTCTGTTGCGCCCAAACCTTTAGGATATTGTTCTGTAACCAGAACGGGAATTTGCAAAGCACCGGCCGCAGTGGTGAGTGTGTTGACCTCATTAACCACACGATCCCGAACACCTTTAGGCATCGCATCGACTAGTTTTTCTTGGATATCAATGACCACCAGCAGACTTTCAGCTGTTTGCGTCATCATCTCACTTGCTCCTACTACTTATTAACATCACATTAATTCGTCGCTAACCAAGTATTTATTTGTTGCAAGTCATCGACTGTAACGATGCCTGCCGCTTGTTTCAAGCGTAGTGTGTTGACGATGTATTGATATCTCGCCTGCGCATAATCCCTTTTAGCGCTAAATAATTCACGTCTCGCGTTAAGTACATCAACGGTTGTACGTGTGCCGACTTCAAACCCAGCTTCCGTCGCTTCCAGAGCTTTTTCATTAGAGCGAACCGCTTGATTTAAGGCATTTACCTGACTAATACCCGACAGCACACTGTTATAAGCTTCGCGGGTTTGGCGCATTACTGAACGACGTTGTTGCTCTTCAGTTTGCATGACTTCATTAAGTCGGTAACCCGCTTCACGAGTACGAGAGCTTACCGCACCGCCAGAGTAGATCGGCAGGTTCAATTCCAAACCAATCAGCTCTTGATGGGTTTGACTACCACCGCTCAGGTTACTGTCACTTTGTGAGGTGTAGTTTTTCTGCGCCACGATATCCAAGGTTGGGAAATGGCCGCTTCGTTGTAATTGAATATTTTCGCGAGCAAAGTCCACATCAGAGCCCACAACCTGTAATGACGGATTAGTCACTAAAGCAGTTTCACTCCACTGTTCAGGATTTTCTGGCTCAGGTCTGAGCAATGGGACTTCTTGGGCTAATTGCGACAAATCTTGTGGGTATTGCCCAGTGGTCTCACGCAAAAACTCTCGGCTATTGGCTAAGGCATTTTCAGCAGCAATCACAGCAGAGCTGGCTATATCAAAAGCCGCTTGCGCTTCACTGACATCAATAATCGTGGCAAGCCCTACTTCAAAGCGTTGTTGGGCTTCTTCTAGTTGTTTGCTGATAGCTTCTTTTTCCGCTTCAGCAAATCGCAAATCATCTTCTGCGCCAAGTACGGCAAAGTAGGCATCCGCAACACGAACAATCAAATCCTGCTCAACAACCCGAAACTGCGCGGCAGCGCCAGAAATGGCAATATCAGCTTGTCGATTTTGGACAAAGCTTTCACGGCGATAAATGGGCTGGATCAAACTTAATGTATAGCCGCGATCAATCGAGTCACTTTCACCACCAAAACGCTGTGACGAAGTTTCCGTCCAGATTTTATTGGCATTAGCTGTGACACCAATGCTGGGTAGAAATAAGGCATCAGCCTGATCAGCGAGTTCGGCGGTGGCTTGTTGATTGGCAGCTTGTGCCCACAATTGCGGATCACTTTGCAAAGCCAAGTCGTAACTTTCCATTAAATCCTGCGCAGCTTTTGCTGGCAGGGCCACCATCATTAATAGCCCAATCGCTGAAAATTTCATTTGAATATCAATACACTCGCATCGACTGGTCTACCTCTTTAGCCCAGCCATTCATTCCATTTTGCAAGTTGATAAGATCGCTAAAACCAGACTGCTCAAGATATTGCCCAACTTGCATGCTTCGTTGACCTGAACGACAGATCAGCACTATCGGACTATTCTTAGCAGACTCAAGTTCATTGATTCGTGCCGGAATATGATTCATCGGGATATGTTTTGCATCTTCCAACATGCCATTAGCTAGCTCGTGCGCCTCACGAACATCAATCAGTAACGCATCATTATCTTGTAACCAGGCTGCAAGCTCGGTGGCATTCATTTGTTTCATAATTTTCTCGTTATCAAAAAGCAAATTCAGGTTTTGGTTCAGCCCCAATCATCGGAGCAACTACGGTTTCAAATAAATTTTCTGTCTGCCATTCGGTCTCCCCTACTCGGCGAATTCGTTGTACAGACATAGCTGGTGGTTGGCCGATAATCGCTAACAATCGCCCGCCCACCTGTAATTGTTCTAAATAACTTTCTGGCACTTCGGGATACGACGCCGTCAGCACAATCGCATCAACCCTGTCTTCAAGCGGCCAACCCTGACAAGCATCACCCGTTTTAAGCGCAACATTATCTAATGATTTGGCTTGTAAACGCTGCGTCGCTAGTGCGGTAAACTCTGGATGCACATCAACGCTAGTTACCTTACCCGCTAGCTTCGCTAACATGGCGGTAAATATGCCACTGCCAGTTCCGATTTCTAACACCGTATCTTCAGCAGTTAATTGCAGCGCTTGTAAAATACGCGCTTCCTGCAACGGTGACCACATGTGCTGACCGTGACCAATCGGCAGTTGCGTATCGGCGTAAGCTAAAGCCTTTAATTCATCACTCACAAAATCTGCACGGTCGGTATCTTGTAATACTTGCAAAACAGCAGGATCTGAAACATCGTTGGGTCTGAGCTGCTGCCAAACCATATTGGTATGCGCTGTCGAAGTTACCGCTGTCATGTGAGATCCGCTTGATTTATTAGTCAGTTAGCATAGGACCTTTAGAAAAGCCGTGCAACCATGACAACTAAGGAGATTTTATGAAACATATCGCCACCTTTGCCGCCGGTTGTTTTTGGGGTGTAGAAGCCAAGTTTAGACAGCTTCCCGGCGTTGTTACGACTCGCGTTGGCTATACCGCCGGTCATACAGTTGATCCTGACTATAAATTAGTTTGTCAGGGCGATACCGGTCATGCGGAAGCTATCGAAGTCACCTTTGACGATACTCGCGTCAGTTATGACGAATTACTCCAGTTTTTCTGGACCATTCATAACCCAACAACTCTAAATCGCCAAGGGCCTGATGTCGGCACCCAATATCGCTCAGCCGTTTTTTATCATGATGAAGGTCAACACCAGCAAGCCCTTGCTATGAAAACGTATCTAGATGAAACCGGTGTATTTGATGGCCCAATTGTGACCGAAATCACCGCGGCCGAAACATTTTATCCAGCCGAGGAATATCATCAGTGTTACCTAGAAAAACAAGGGCGCGGCAGTTGCCACTAACAGACTAGATTTGCTTAGTTACCCACCACGTAGCAACTCGAAATATCAGGAAACTTTTTGTCCTTAAAACTCGAGTAATAGCCCCAAAAAGCATTATCAATGGATTTTAACCTGCCCGGCGTTTCGTCACGACGGTAGCGAGATAACTGACCCGGACCACCGTTGTATGCAGCATAAGTTGCCTTGATTAAATTATCGTCCCCGCCGGGCTGCTCATGTTCACCACGACGAATCGCATAGTCCACAAGGTAATGCGTCAGAATATCGATCCCGGCGTTAACGTTGTAATCAACTTCTTCAACAAGACGATCGAGATCATAAACCTTACGCCAGACACGACCGTTTATCTGCATCATGCCGACAGCGCCCACTGATGAACGTAACACTTGCGGATTACTGGTCGAACCAGAAAGCTGCCGCCAGCAGGATTCTTTCCATGCTGTCGCCCGCACCAGTGGATCGAGTCGTTTTTTCAGCCTTTTCGGTAACTTATTGTTTTCTGAAAGCCACGTCTTGGATTGCTCGGCTAATAATTGCGAAACCAGATCTAAATACTCATCGAGATTATCGCGGTTCGGCACCATACCTTTTAACGCATCGGCTGGTCGAACACTGGCAGCATGAGCTGTCGGCATAAACCAAGAGCCAACTGAGCTAAAACCATCAACAATGTGTTGCGTTAATGCTGACGTTGAAAACTCACCATCAATGGCACTGGTATCAAAACCAAATAACTCTTGAAACTCAGGATCAACTTCTAAAGGCAGCGGTGTAAAACTTGGTGGTGCAGCGTCAGCAAGTAATAATCTCGCAAGCCTGCGCAGTCCATCACGGGTGATTTCAAAACCATACTCTGGTCCCAGAGCATCAAGCGCTTTTAAGGCATCACCACCTGCAATAAATCCAGCCAATCTAAAGTCAGACTCCATTCCTGGCGTATCTAGGCTTTCTAGCTCACTCATTAAGGGGCGTAGCCTGTCCCATGTACTCAAGAAAAGCTCACGAACTGGATCTGCCTCCGGATCATCAATCGTCAGTGCCTCGGCAATCGCCTGACGCGCATCCAGTAATACCGCAAGTAATTCCATGCGTAATGAATGAGAATGTGTCGAGCGAGCAAGCGCTGAAATAACCGTAGTCAAAAAGCCATCTAATTCATCTTCGAGGGTTTGCCACTGTGCCAATTCTTCTTCAGTCAAACTGTCTTCTGGCGGTAATTCAACTGGTTCAATGGCACGCACCTGAAAGGCTAACCAAGCTTTGAGTCCTGATTCTTCCATCTGCAAACGTTCAATATGTGTTCGTTGCAAAAGCGATTGCTCACCACCTTGAACATGGTCAGGACTGAGTAATTGCGCGATCAGACCATCAAGGCCATTTAACGGGCCAGCCAAATCAATTTGTAGGCGATTAATACGGGGAATCACCAAGGCATTGGCAATGACTTGAACCGGTTTACTCAATAAACCCGGACGACTATCGGGACGTGATAATTCTATTGAATCGGGGACAAATTCAATGGCAAGGCCGGATGCAGCAACACGTGGCGTTAAATTTAATGCTAATCGACCATTCCAAGGTTTGGGACCACGGCAAGCACCAAGTACATAAGCGCCAGTCGTGGCCTTTAACGCCATATCAAGCGCCAGTTTTTCACCTTTGGTCACCACAACCATGTCGGATAACTCAAACCGATTACAGTCATCATTTCGCAATGTGCTTTGACCGTTTGCATCGAACTCAAGGACGCGACTAATCGCAGTCTTGAGATGACCGTTATCAGCCAGCAAAGGGATTTCAACTTCGCCCGCAGCAAATGCGCTCGAACTAAACAACACACAAAACAGCCATCCAATGTATTTCATTCGATGATCCAAAGGTTAAATGCGAAATGAATTAAAGGGCGAAGCCCGAATCAGGTACTAGCCTGACATATTATGACGTGGTTTTTTAAATTCCGTCGTAAAATCAATTCGGACTAATTAGTGCTTATTAAGCAAGTTAGCTAGATAGTAAACAGCACCTTATCAGACATTAACCGAGTACTTGAGGTCGCGGGCTTCATCTCCTGTCATACCGCGAAAGCCCCAGCAATGTGCCGGTTGTTCTTTGATCGTGATCTCGATATCAATAGGCAAGATACCTAGGTCAGATTCAATTTTTTTGAAAAGTGCCTTGATTAAAGCTTTTTGGGTTTCAACTGTACGGCCCTGCATCATATTGATTTCGATGACAGTGTAGGCGTCGGAACGACCAGCCGGATAGAAAAAGTTATCGGCAGATAAAGGAACAAATCGATGTGCACGCTTATCCTCTGGTAGTCCCAGTACGCCTTGCATGCAGGAATGGATAACATCAGACAATTGACGTTTGATGGGGTTTAGTTGGCTATCTACTCCATAAATTACTACCACAGTTCTTTCCTTGATGTATAACGCCCACATAAAAGGCGGAGCATCAGCGACGTCCAGCACGTAGTGCGCCTTTGATGTTTTTGTTAAAATTTTTACTCATTCTTGTTCGCCTACCGAAAAATAGTAGGTGGTAAAACTGCGACCTAAAAGTTGAGTGTGACAGACTTTGGTAGCCATCTTAGCCAGTGCCTTATATTCGCGCCTAGTGTCTAATAGATGAAATAGCACTTCTTTATGTCCTAGCTCACTTGTCCAACATTTGAGAGTTTTGAAAATGGGCATGCCAGACCCCCAAAACTTTTGGGAAATAACAATGGCAACTTCAAAACCGTTATCATCCGGTTGTATACCGCACCAACCCGCTATTTCCCCAGCAATAGAAATCACACGAACTCGACAGCCATCCATTGCATCTGTCTCAGTTTTATCCATGCTCCATTCTCTAATACTTTTTGAATCGAAGTAAGGATGCTCAATAAGGTGTCCACGTAAAGATTCCTCGTTTACGACACTCATCAAATCTTCAGGATTTACATGCTCAAACCTCAAATATTCGATATTGCTCATTTCTGGACACTTCTAACGCCCACATATAAGGCGGTGCAACAGCCACGTCCAGCGCAACGAAGTGTAGCGGTTTTTGATGTGCTTGTTAGGCATATTAGCGCGCCAAGCCACGAATAATATCCAGCCTATTACTTGGTGCATTCGGGGAAACGAAGTCAGGTATTGTGTTTTCATTTCTCCGAGGGCGGCTCAGAAATTCTATGGGCCACTCCGTAATTCTTTCTTCCTTTACATGGATATATTGACCAGGCTCTGGCTCATCGATATATTCTTTTTGTAAAACAAGAGCCAATGGTGCCTTAGCCCCATGTTCTTCTTGGGAACACTCTATCGCAGTTTCACAATCTTCGAAGGCATAATAGTAGTCATCACCTGATTCTGGGTGGCACCACACTCTATATTCAAGGACTTCATCCCACACATAGCCACCACCTGCTTTTGATAAAGCAGGATATTCACCAACCAAACTTGGATCTTTTACTTTAGGATAAATCATCAACACTCCATGTAGTGCCTAACGCCCGCGTAATGGGCTGGTTTGTAGCGCCAGCGGAAAACCGGTCCCAATTGACGCGTTTGTTATACGAGGGTCTAGATTGGGCCTTGCAGAGCATTGAATAAAACGCTGTTTTTCTTGTCCATTATCCCTAGATCTAGTCCATCAAGGTGCCATTCGAGCTTAAACTTGTTTGGCCGCGGCAATTTGCCTTGATCGTAAATATCATTAACAAACTCTCGCTGATCTAATTTGGGGTCGGTATTTCTAACCACTTCAGCGTAATGGTCTGCCATCCTTACAAGGTACATTGGATGGCCAGAACTCATTATCGGATTGCTCATGTATGCAGTGCCGGGCTCCATTCCCATTGTCACATGCTTTTCATGGACCCTCCACATCCGACCTCTTTCATCATTCAAACTTCCATTTTCAGTGGTAGATTCGAATACAGAATGATCAAATATACCCACGGCATGAAAAGTGTCTCTTGTTACATAAGCGAAAAGCACGTCATCAGTACGCTTAGAAAGACCTGACGGCTCGATATCCATATCCAAGTGAAAATGGTGGAAACCTTTAGTGTTTAATAATTGATCCTTATCATCCCAAGAATCAGCTTCACCATCTATTATTCGCTGCCTAGGGGTATAACCATTTTTATGCGCTCTTTTTGATAAAAAGGGAGATACATCTTCGCCATTTCTAATCTTATCAAGAAGCTTATTAATATTTTCTTTTAGGTCTTTCCACCTACGATCTGATGTAACTTCAGGATCAATTTGAACTCGTCTTACTCTTGATGGAACATGCCTTGTTTTCCAGTGCAAATAATGAATAAAAACACCATTAATGTCTTGGGCTTCAAGCTCACTAAGTGTTTCTTTGTCGTTTGGGAAAAATGGCAGCTCCTTTATTAAGTTATCCCTTAATCTCTTTATTCTTCCTGATACTTCCATGAATCTACAGCCTAACTTTGATTATTAGTTCGTATAACGCCATGCTCACCGGAAAATTGGGAGCGCAGCGAGTAATTTTTCCGAGTGCAGCAACTTGTTATGCATTTGCCTACTCGGTTAATATTCTTAAGTTATCTGAATATTCTTTTAACGCAATCCTGTATTCTTCAGCATACGCAATATCAGATACCTTTACGTATACTTTTTTACCTTCATCCAGCAACCTTTTTACTTCACCAATCAATGTTATTCTTCTAGAGGTCATGCGAACATTACCATCTTCCAAGTATATGATTTCGCAATCTTTATTATAAGATAATGCAACCTGGCGACCGTACCCAGATCCTATCGTTGATGGAATAATTGAAGCTGTGCAGTTTTTAACTGCATCCATTAATTCTTTACTGGATGCAGTCATTTCAAAGTAGTGGCTTTTCTTTTTGAAGGTATAACTGACCAAATTAGTATCCAATCCGTACGACTTGATACGCCTCCACGATGAAGCCCCACCTTTATCCCCTTCAAGATTTTGCAGAGGATACTCTTCACCATCATCATTAATGACTATTTTGTTTGGATAAAACTTAACATTGGCGAAAGATGCACCACTGTGTTTTAGGGAGTTCTGAATAACTTCTAGAATTAAATCACAAAAATAACGCAGAAAACTTCGATCATAACCATTATCGTTCAGGTAGTACTCGAGCTTCCTCTCTATAACTACCCCAACTTCATCATTCAGATGATCATTCAACTCATCTGAGTTAACTTCACTTTTCAACACTCTGATTTCATTACCAAATAAAAAATCCAGAAGAAGAAGCTCATCGTGCTTAGCTATACTAAAGCTAATTAACTCACTTTCTTTCAATAATTTATTTAGCGTAGGCAGCGCTAAAGCAGAGGAGGCCGCTGAGCTTGCTTGATTTGAACGCTCAAAGCTATCACATCCAAAGTCTGATACTGACTTAATAACTACCCAAGGAATCTGCCTTAAAGATGGTACGAAACCGAAAGCCTCCATCTCTCCGCCAATAAGATGTGGATGTAGTTGAAGCAGCCTATCTCTTTCAGAAGTACTAGATAGCAAAGTCTCTAAACTAGCTAGTTCTCCTAGTTTTGAATTTGGAATTTCTTGATTTATTTTTTGAGCTATCAACTCTAGATCGATCGAACTTCTATATTGTATTGCTTTATAAATAGTTTCCTCACCGCTAATTGATCTAGAGTTTAGAGAGTCAATTGTACTGGCAATTACAATATCGCCGACTTTTGTTGTTGCTGGATTGCCCCAGCAAAACCCTACTAAATATACTATCCCAGGAGTGGGGATATTACTTCGACTAACAAATTCCACTACCAATCTACTAGCTGAGCGCTCAGTCGATATACCACTAGTTCCCGTTAAATGGATTACAAACATACCATCTAACAAACCTATACTGCATCCACCCGTTGACAGGTGAACATTAATATTCTTTCTATTGGAAATAACTCTATTGATGGCATCCTTCTCTTTGCTATTTGAAGTAACAATAAGAAGATAATTCTCATTCAAAGCATCAAAGTAGTTCTGTATATCAATGTTCAAATTAAGTCCCTTGGCTACTACATTCTGGCGATTGCATAACGCCAGTAATAAGGGGCGGCGGCGAAGCCGGCGTCCCAGCGCCGTAGGCGCGACTTGATTTGCTTGTTAAGCATCTACGTCTTCAAGACGATCTAATTCTGCTTGAATTTCTTCCATGCGCGTTTTCGGATCACCTTCGAACGAAAAAGGAGATACAACAACAAGCGCTTTTACCAAATAGTAGATGCTCCCAATGTACCCAACTGATGAAAGAACCGTTGATGCTGGTGTGAATAGTAAGCCTAGAGCGAGCCATATAAGGGCTTTTAGAAATGGCCGAGACATTCGGTACACAAGAACGGGAGCAAACAATGCTCGATCTTTTCCCTTAGTCATTTTCAACCCAAGCTTAAGGCGTTCGTTGATTAATTCACTTTTGCGGTTGTTTCGAGATATTTTTGAAACACGGTGATCGACAAACTGATAAACCCTTTGGATTACTACAAGCAGTAGCCAAAATGCCGCCGAGCCTAACGCTCCTTGAACAATAACTGGCCAATTTTTAATTGCTTCGATTAGCTCTTGCACGACGATCCCTTGTTTTTATGCTTAACGCCGCAAGCAAAGGCGCGCGTTAGCGCGTCCAGCCCGCAGGGCGATTTTGCCTTGCCTTGTTATAGGTTTACAGATAGTCAATTGACTCTCCCTCACGAACATAACCAAAAACCTTAAAGCCATTTTCGGTTTTGATGCCAGGTACGTGAATAGATTTCAATGAAGATAAGACAATTTTCGATTGTTCATCACTCTCTGCTTTTATTTCCACCCACTCTATATCGATAAAGCCACCTTCAGAAAAGTGATAAAACCACTCACCATCCCAGTTTGAAACATATCCATTAGTTACGCATCGTGTGCGCCACTGCGGACTATTTTGAAGTCCATACATGGCTTCTTGGATTTCCCTCCACTTGGTATTGTTCATTACTGGAAGCAACGCACTAACTCCATTGACGTATAACGCCGCCAACACGGGCGAGCAACTTGTTGCGAGTCCGGTGCGCGTAGCGCACAAAAGTGTTTGGCCTTGTTATGCGCTAAAAGACCCATTTACCTAGAACCCCGCCGATTAGTAACAAAATTACCCCGCCTATAATTTGAGGCCCATAATCTTTGTATATTGTTTTGTACCACTTTGTTTTAAGTGGATGTGATGAGTGAAGAGCAAGGCAAAGATTTGCCGCACATACACCAATTTCTTGGATGGTACCCCCATATACAAAACCTAAATGTTCGCCAGAACTTGTACTCATTTCCCCAACATGCCCATGTTGGTAATTCGCTGAATTTGACTTCATTAGTCGATACCAACGTACTTTTGGATCTTTGTGATTGAGAATTTCTTCGGGAAATTTTAGATTTTCAAGTTTTCCACCGGCGACGGCACAGAGTAATTCAAACTCTTTTATTGTTTCGTTGTTTGTGGCAGTCCCTGCAATTCGCCAATGCTCGCCTGCGTCGCCGCTCTGATCATCTATTCGGGCATGAGTTAGTTTTGGGGCCAACTCCCTAAATCTTTTTTCAAACTCTAGCCACGATTCCATGAAGTTACTCTTTACGCATAACGCCGCGGTTTGGGGCTGACATGGAGCGCCAGCGAGATGGCAGTCCCAGCCGAAGGCGATAACACCGCCTGGTTATGTGTTTTCTGCATTAAACTTTGGCCACCTGTTGTAACCGACAGCAGGATTATTGGATTGGTACTTATGGATGAATTCAACTTCTTTAGCTGCCAATTCCGAATCCGAACAGTCTTCTGATTCCCAGAGTATTTCCTTCCGAACTGTGTAATCTTTCTGCTGCTCGATTGGTAATTTTCGAAAGTCTTCGTTAAGAACATCTATATCGGGACTTCCAAAATATCTGAAGCTCTCGTAAGCAACCTTTCCGATATATATTTTATTAGTTGCGAAATACGTGATTTTGTAAATCTGCTTCATCAGCAATTACACATAACCGCATGTTAATGAGGCCGTTGGCCTCATAATAAATATTATCGGGCGGCCTTTTAGTTTTTGGACAATAAAAAGCGCGTTCTCGATAAGTCTATGTAAATATGATAAAAATAACGTTGCTTTTGTTTTTTGTAAAAACAAAAACGAGCCGGCAATAAGGATAATTGTCGTGATACGCGTTGGTTTAATAAGGGATGAGGCCGCTTCCATGCAACATAAATCTCCATTTCTTCAGTCTATTAAGTCGATGATGCGAGTTGGGCTTTAAAACAAAAGCACCATCAAATTTATCGCTACTGGATAGAATATTTCATAGTCTTCCACCACAAGCAAGGTTCGAGAGGGATCTGAGCCCCATAATCAATCTCAAATGAGTGTTTACTCATGAGGTCAGCAATTTGATTTGAATTGCGCCCTTGCTGTTGGCTTAGCCTTTTTTGCCACCTCGGAATAATGGCTCATGAACTGACTCACGAGAAAAACGCCAGCAGGCAATGAGTATCGCCAATATTGAAAAGCCAATCACCACCGCTAAATCGGTAGAAATTGCAAAGTCGGTTTGGGCGCCTTGAACACTATGTTTCAGCAAATCGACGCCATAGCTGAATGGATTTACCAACACGACGTAACGCAGTAAATCTGGCAATTGGGTGACGGGATATAACGCACCACTCAAGAAGAACACCGGAAAAATCACAAAATTCATGATGACGGCGAAGTTATCTAATGTCTTCGACCAAACGGCGATTAACGCGCCCATAGCAGCACATAATAAGGCTGTCAGTGATGCTGGTAACACCATTAATAATGCTGTTTGCCAATCTAGCAAACCAAGAATAACTAATATCGCCAACAACATTACGGCTTGAACTAACGCAATAATCGTTGCTGCGATTAATTTGGCCACCACAATCCAACCATGAGCGATGGGTGCGATCATCATCATTCGCATCACACCAAACTCTTTATCATAGACGAGCGTTAATGCAGAGAGTAATGCTGCGAATAATAAGGTCATCGCCACAATACCGGGCACTAAGAACTGTAGATAGTTTTCTTGTTGTGCCCCAGCCAACATACTGCCGACACCGGTGCCGATCACCAATAACCAAATGAGTGGACGCACCATACTGCTGAGCAAACGGCCACGCTGGCGAAAAGTTTTGCTCAACTCGCGGTTGATGACTGCTTTAACCGCTAAAAAACACATTTTTTACCTGCCTTGTGATGTGTCATGGTCCATAAATACACATCATTTAAATTCGGGCGTCGCCATTGCATTGAGTTGATTAATGTTCCTAGTGATTTTTGTAAGGCGGTAAAGTCGGTATCGGCATCTTCAACACGGAAACTCAGGTGTTGGTCTTCGATGAGTGGCGCGCCAAACTCCGAGGTTAATAGTGTGCTGACAGCTTCACCATCAACACAATCCAACTCAAGAATATATGCCGCCAAATTACGCATTAGCGTGGCAGGTTTACCGCCCTTTTGCAGTTTGCCTTGTTGAATAAAATCAACGCGGTCACAGGCAACAGCTTCTTCAAGATAATGGGTGGTCAGGAACACGGTCATGCCCTGCTCTCGGCGTAATTGCTCGACAAAACGCCAGATGGCGCGGCGATTTGGTAAATCTAAGCCAATCGTTGGCTCATCAAGAAATAACACTTTAGGTTTGTGCAAAACACCACGCGCAATATCAACGGCACGGCGTTGCCCGCCAGATAATGCGACTAATTTCAGGTGACGTTTCTTTTCGAGATCAAAAACAGCAAGTAGCTCTTCAATACGTTCGTTAGCTTGTTTTGGCGTCAAACCATAGAGCGCTGCCGCGAACTGAAGATTTTCATCAACCGTCATCAGGCGATCTAGGGCGGAGTCTTGAAACACGAGCCCGACCTGACTTCTGATATGTACGGGATTAGCTGTGACTGATTGACCGCTGATCAATGCCTCACCCGATGAAGGCGAGGTCATTGTTGTCAGCATATGAATGGTGGTGCTTTTTCCTGCACCATTTGGCCCTAAAAGCCCATAACAATTGCCAGCTTTGACCTTGAGATCAAGCTGATTTACAACGGTGGTGTCACCGTATGTTTTCGTCAAACCATGACTTTCAATCGCAAACTCAGAGGCCACAGATTTCCTTTGAATTTTTCGGATTACGGAAGACTAATGGTTTTGCTTGATCTGCTGGTTTAGCAGCTTCATCACGACCTTTGGCAATCGCCTCTTCAATCAGGTGATGATGTGGTGATTTATCACAAACTGGATCCGCTACCGCTGGATCGCCAGTCAGCATATACGCCTGACAACGGCAGCCACCGAAGTCTTTGGTTTTTTCATCACAACTTCGGCATGGCTCTTTCATCCAGTCAAAACCACGGAAACGGTTAAAGTCGCTTGAACCATTCCAGATTTCACTGACAGACACATCACGAACATTTGGTAATGCCATACCAGGTAAGTTACGTGCAGCATGACATGGCAACGCTGTACCATCTGGTGTGACGGTCAAAAAGACATTACCCCAACCATTCATACAAGCTTTTGGACGCACTTCGTAGTAATCAGGCACTACGTAGTAAATCTTCATGTTGCCTTTTTGTTTTTCCTGATACTCGTGGGCAATCGCTTCTGCTCTGACTAACTGCTCTTTTAATGGCAGTAATTGATCACGGTTATGCATTGCCCAACCATAGTATTGGGTTGTTGCTAATTCCACATAATCGGCATCAAGGCTAATGGCCAAATCCAAAATCTCGTCGATTTGATCGATATTTTGGCGGTGGGTAACAAAACACAACACCATTGGATAACCAGCTGCTTTGACCGCTTTTGCCATCTCAATTTTATGTTGGAAAGCATCGGTACCGGCAATAAGGTTATTTAAATCTTCTGAGCTGGCCTGAAAACTAACTTGGATATGATCTAGTCCAGCTTCTTTGAATGCTTTTGCTTTTGTGGCATCTAAACCAATACCTGAGGTAATCAGGTTGGTGTAAAAGCCCATATTGCGTGCTTCGGTAATTAGCTCAATGATATCTGGACGTGCTAATGGCTCACCGCCAGATAAACCTAGCTGTGTTGCCCCCATTGCCCGAGCTTGTTTGAAGACATCAATCCATTGCTCGGTGGTCAATTCGCTTTTGATGTCAGCAAAATCCATTGGGTTTGAGCAATACGGACATTGCAGCGGACAGGCATAAGTCAACTCCGCCAATAACCATAAAGGTTGACGAATATTGGACGTGTCCTGCATGCTCAGAGAGCCAGCAATACTACCAGGTGCTTTATTCTGCTCTGATCCAGTCGTTGTCATATGCTTCCTCCAGGAACTGATAGACGTCGTCATCTAAGTCGGCGCCATTGAATGCGGCTTTTAGCTCAGCAATCAATTCACTAACCGTTTGTTTTTTTTCACTGATACGTTTAAGGATCTCTGCGGCTGGACCGTTAAGCTTTACCATGCCTTCTGGGTAAAGCAGCACGTGACAGTCTTGTGCAGGCTCCCACTGAAAGCGATAACCGAGTGCAAGCACCGGTACGCTGTTTTCAGTAAATCTACGTTCACTCATTTTTCGACATCCATGCAATAAGGTGGGCGATCTTCAATATACGCCATCCACATGGCATCAAGCATCGTCCACAAAATATCCAGTTTAAATTGCAGCAAATCTAAGGCTCTTTGCTGTTTCTCGCGCGTATCACAATAGTCCAGCGTAATTTGCAGACCATGCTCTACGTCACGGCGTGCCTCACTAAGACGTTTACGGAAATAACGATAACCACGCTCATCAATCCATGGATACATTTCAGGCCAGTTATCCAAACGTGCTTGGTGAATTTTTGGAGCAAATAATTCGGTCAGAGATGAACCAGCCGCTTCTTGCCAAGGTGCGCGACGAGCAAAGTTTACGTAGGCATCAATAGCAAAACGTACGCCCGGCAAAACATGCTCATATGAAGTTAACTCGTCACGGGTTAAACCAACGGCTTCGCCCAGTTGCAGCCATGCTTCAATACCGCCTTCCTGACCTTCAAAACCATCATGGTCAAGAATACGTTGTACCCAGTGCTTACGGACTTCGGCATCTTCACAATTCGCCATAATGGCGGCGTCTTTAATTGGAATCGCCGTTTGGTAATAAAAACGGTTTGCTACCCAACCTTGTACTTGTTTTTGATTCAACTTACCTGAATGCATCAACTTATGAAACGGATGGTTGATGTGGTAATACTGTTCTTTATCACGTAGTTTTTGTTCGAATTCTTCGCGTGACCAAGGCGTGTTTTCAGCTGCCATGTTCATATCCTTTAATATTCCAAATCCATGCCGTCATAAGCGAGCTCAATGCCTGCGGCGTTTAAAATCTGCCGTTCTGGTGAGTCCTCGTTAAGGATAGGGTTAGTGTTATTAATGTGAATCAAAATTTTGCGTGGTTTTTCGAGGCTATTCAAAATGCTGATTGAACCGCCCTCTTCCGATTGGTTAATGTGGCCCATTTCGGTAGCACGCTTATCACTGATGCCTTCGCGTGACATTTCGTCATCAGTCCAGACAGTACCATCCATCAAAATACAGTCAGCATTACGCATGTATTCCAAAACATGATCTTCAACGACACCTAGACCCGGTGCATAAAACACATTTTTACCGGTGCGAGTGTCATGAATATTAATACCGACATTGTCGCCCGGAACGGTGTTGTGGCGGTGTGGTGAAAACGGAGGCGCTTCACTTTTTAATGGTACAGCAGTGAACTCAAGACCAGCTGCAGCAGGAATAGTAAACGGCACTTGATCTGTTTTGACTTCATGCCAGTTAATGCCACGGAAATGACCAAGAATGGTGAAAATCGGAAAGCCAGTGGTCAGATCACCATGTACTGCTTCAGTGCAATAAATATCCCAAGGTTTATTGTGCTCACGAAGTGTGAGTAAGCCAGTGGTGTGATCGATCTGCGCATCAGTGATCAAAATCGCTTTGATGGCGGTATCACGAACTTCTCTTGCAGGTTGGATAGCTGGAAAATCATCCAACTGTTTTTTGATATCAGGTGAGGCGTTAAACAGAATCCAGTCAACACCATCAGCACTTACAGCGATAGATGACTGTGTACGTGGTTGTGCGTTAACCGTTCCCTCGCGAACCCCTTTGCAGTTGACGCAGTTGCAGTTCCATTGTGGAAAACCTCCTCCAGCACCAGAACCCAATACGTGTATATGCATAAATTTCTTTCCTAAATACTGATAAGCAAATCGCAGCTGTCTGCAACTGGTTAACCATGTTAACGCAAGCAACTCTCATTTGCTGTTCAATAAAGATACCCGGGACAATCTGCCCCGGGTACACATCATGACCGATATTAACGGTTGCAGATGTACATGGTTACTTCAAAACCGAAACGCATGTCTGAATATTCTGGTTTAGTCCACATAATAAATTCCTCTCAATTAAATTATCAAAATAAGCCAGCTAAACGGTTAACTGACAATTTGGATATTACGCAGCTGCAATGCGCTTGACGTCAGGAATTAGCGCCTTGCGATTAGGGATTTTCCTGAATGCATACCCAGTATTTTGTAATACAAAAACGAATCAAAAAAAACACCAAATTCAGGTAAAAAAAAACCCGGCATCTTACGATACCGGGTCTTTTTCTAGAGCTTAAGTATATCTAATCAAACAATATACTTTGGTCTTACAGGCTGAATACGCTCAGTACACCACCCAGGTTAGTCCAGCTAGACAGTGACTTGTAAGCACCGACTGCACCCAGACCATCTGTGTCGTTTTCTAAGCTAGGAATAGCCATACCGATACCAGCCCAACCACCTACACCAGACAGGATAGAAACATATTGTTTACCATCATGTTTGTAAGTGTTGACGTTACCGATGATGCCTGATGGAGTTTTGAATCTCCACAGTTCACGACCTGATTGCGCGTCAACTGCTTTCAGGTAACCTTCCAGCGTACCGTAGAACACAACATCAGAAGCAGTTGCTAAAGCACCTGACCATACTGAGAAACGTTCTGGGTTAGACCAAACGATTTTACCAACGCGAGCATCCCAAGCGATGAAGTTACCCAAGTGAGTACCACCTGGTGCTGGGTACATGCTCAGAGTAGCACCAACGTATGGTTGACCGGCTACGTATTCAACTTCGAATGGTTCGTAGTCCATGCAAACATGGTTGGTAGGTACATAGAACAGACCTGTACGTGGTGAGTACGCAG
>NZ_JAPDMU010000003.1 GCF_026319325.1 Methylophaga sp. OBS3 | reverse complement strand
CGAGTTGGTCCCACCTGTTCCCATCCCGAACACAGAAGTGAAACAGCTCAGCGCCGATGATAGTGTGGGAGTTCCCATGTGAAAGTAGGACACTGCCAGGCTTTAATACTAAAAAGCCCGACTCTAATCGAGTCGGGCTTTTTTTTTCCTGGTTAAAACTACTATCCGATATGCTCTTGGACTCTTTATTATTGTTACCTTGCATCTGTTAAGGTAGTCATATGTCTCACAGGGAGTCCCAATTCATGCAGACTGAACAGATTGAGATTGCAGGTTTTCTTGCTAGTTATCCGCCTTTTGATGGCCTTCCTGAGCAGGCACTTAATTACCTCGCTACGCAAGTTGAAATTGCTTACTACCAAGCCGGTACCAATGTACTAAATTTTGGTGAAGCAATTCATGATCTTTATGTTATTCGAAGCGGTGTTGTTGAAACCTATCGTCGCACAGGCGAGTTGCATAACCGCCTTGATGAAGGAAACATATTTGGACAAATGGGCTTGCTCATGCATCAACGTGTGCGATTCCCGACAAAGGCGATTGAAGACACGCTCGTCTACTGTATTCCTTTTCCTATCTTTACCGACTATGTAGATAAATATGAGTCTTTTGCTGATTACTTCGAAGGGGAAGATCAGTCACCACTTAGAAAAGTACTGACTGAGCAGCAAGAAAATAGTGCATTAACTTCTGTAAAAGTTAATACGTTATTGTTTCGGGATTTGATTACAGTTCAAGGTGATATTTCTATACGCGATGCAGCTATCACCATGACGGATGAACGGGTTTCATCATTATTAATTGTTGATGAGCGTAAAGACCGTGAGGATGGCTATTCATCTGACCTTATCGGCATGATAACTGATACTGATCTGCGCAAGCGTGTATTGGCTGAAGGATTATCATTTGATACACCTGTTTCTCAAGTGATGACGAAAGATTTAATTACCCTGGATGACAATACGTACGTGTTTGAAGCCGTACTAACCATGTTGCGTTATAACATTCACCATATCCCTATCATGCACCGTCATCAGCCTATTGGGGTTATTGCATTATCGGATGTCGTTCGTCATGAATCCCAGAGCAGCATACTTCTGGTCCGTAGTATTTTTTCTCAGCCGTCCGTAGCTGAACTTGCTGAGCTTGCAAAGCACGTTCCTTCCGCTTTCGTGCGTATGGTTAAAGAAGATGCCAATTCGCATATGATCGGCAGTGCGATGTCTGTTATTGGACGAAGCTTCAAACAACGCTTATTAGAAATGGCGGAAGCTGAGTTTGGCAAACCACCAGTCCCTTACTGTTTTCTTGCGCTGGGTTCCATGGCGAGAGATGAACAGCTTATATATACCGATCAAGATAACGCGCTGGTTTTGGATGATGCCTACAACGAAGAGGAGCATGGGGAATACTTTGAGAAACTTTCCAGGTTTGTTTCAGATGGTCTAGCAGAGTGCGGTTATATCTATTGTGATGGAGGTATTATGGCGACTAACCCTGAGTGGCGTAAAACACTATCAGAGTGGAAAACACATTTCTCCAATTGGATAGATAAACCCGAACCTCAAGCATTACTCAACAGCAGTATATTTTTTGATCTTGATGGTGTTTGGGGTCAAACCAAGTGGGCAAAAGATCTTCATCGATTCGTGACCAGTAAGACTAAAGGTAATCAGAAGTTTCTGGCATGTATTGCACGAAACGCCTTGAATCGAACGCCGCCATTAGGGTTCTTCAAAGGGTTTGTCATGGAAAAAGACGGTCAGCATAAAGACTCAATTAACATAAAGCGCCGAGGAACAGCACCATTGTCAGATGTTGTTAGGGTCCATGCGTTGGCAGTCGGCTCTCGCTCAATCAATTCATTCAAACGGCTAGATGACATCATCGAGGCCAAAGTCTTACCGCCAGGTAAAGGACGTGATTTGAGTGATGCGTTCGAATACATCTCAATGGTGCGAATTCGTCATCAGGCTTGGCAGATCGAAAATGGTGAAACACCAAATAACAACATTCATCCTGATCAGCTTTCTTCATTTGAGCGCCGAAATTTGAAAGAGGCTTTTCAAGTTGTAAGTAATGAACAGAACTTTTTGAAATACCGTTATAACGCTAATGCGTCGTTGAAATGATTGATACCGTTAAAAATCAGATAGCATCCCAGAGCCAATATCCTCCACCGGGTACGTCATGGGCTGAATACTTTGAGCAGCTTTCTTTTTCCAGCAAGGATGAGAGACTACAGCAGTTTTATGGCGCCGGAGTGATGTCTGATGATGCTCAAATTGCCAACACAGCTATGGTTGCAATGGACTTTGAGACAACAGGCTTAAACTCCGATACAGATGAGATTGTGAGTATTGGTATTGTCCCTTTCTCTTTACGACGTATTTATTGTCGAGAAGCAGGGCATTGGGTCGTCAAACCCAGAACGGCGCTAGCGCAAGATTCCATTGTGATTCACGGCATTACCCATTCTGATATTAGATCGGCTCCTGATCTTGATGAGATTTTGGAAGAAGTCCTGACAATTATGGCTGGAAGGCTGGTCGTTGTGCATTACTATCCGATTGAACGTGAGTTTCTAGCCAAATCATTGATGTCACGGATCCAAGAAAGTATCGCTTTTCCCGTGATCGATACGATGGAAATTGAAAATCGTATACGAAATAAACAGAAAACCGTTATGGGGCGCATACTAAATCGTGGCTTACCTTCTTTACGGTTAGGGGATTGTCGAAAACGGTATCAGCTTCCACACTACCAAGCTCACCACGCCTTAACAGATGCAATTGCTACTGCTGAATTACTGCAGGCTCAAATCTCGCATTACTTCTCACCGAGCACGCCGGTGAGCGAATTATGGGTATAAACGATCCATAAAAAACGCCGGATGCATAAAAACATCCGGCGATTATTGATAGTCATCGAACATGCTAACTCTTAGCGTCTTTCGGTACTCATTCCCATCACCAGACTGACACACATTAATAACAATACAATCGTAAATGGTAAGCCGGTTGATATCGCACCGGCTTGCAGCGCTTCAATGGCTTCTGTGCCACCAATCCAAAGCAGTGCTGCGGCGATCGCACCCTCTATCGTTGCCCAAAAAACACGTTGTGGTGCTGGTGCATCAATTTTGCCGCCGGCAGTGATACTGTCAATCACTAAAGAGCCGGAGTCAGATGAGGTAATAAAAAATACCAGTACTAAGACAATTGCTGTGATGGATAGCAAGCTGCCAAGTGGCAACTGTTCAAACATCTGGAACATTGCCAGTGGTACTTCGGTAAGGCCATCAGCACCCAAAGCACCAACACCTGCAGCGACCTGATCAAGCGCAATGCCGCCGTAGATAGACATCCAAACTACAGTCACCATTGTTGGAATCAGTAGTACTGCCGTAATGAACTCACGAACAGTACGTCCTTTAGAGACTCGTGCGATAAACATGCCGACAAAAGGTGACCAGGAAATCCACCAAGCCCAATAGAACACAGTCCAGCCTTGAAACCATGCTTCATCTTCACGACCATGCGGGTTACTTAGTGGAATAATATTTTCGATGTAAGAGCCAATTGTTGTCGGTATATTGCCGAAGGCAACTGCGAAACCAACCATGGCAACGAACGCCAGTAATACAAAGGCAATGATCATGTTGACGTTACTGAGCAGCTTTACACCGCCCTCTAGACCACGCATAACCGATATGATAGCCAAAGCTGTAACACCCAGAATTACGAGGAGTTGCAAGCCGGTATCGCCATCATAGCCAAACACATGATTGATACCTGCTGCTGCTTGCTGCGCCCCCAAGCCGAGTGAGGTTGCTAAGCCAAATAATGTTGCCAGCACAGCCAGTATATCGATGATATGACCAGGCCATCCCCATGCTCTATCACCTAATAAAGGATAAAAGACAGAACGAATTGAGAGTGGTAAGCCTTTGTTGTAAAAAAAGAAGGCTAAAGACAATGCAACAACAGCATATATTGCCCAAGGGTGTAGCCCCCAGTGATACATGGTCGCCCCCATTGCCATACGTGCGGCTTCAGGTGTATTCGGCTCAACACCTAGAGGCGTTTCATACCAACCAGTCATGTAGGCGACAGGTTCAGCTACGCCCCAGAACATGAGTCCAATACCCATTCCTGCAGCAAAAAGCATCGCCAACCAAGAAATCATAGAATGCTCAGGTACGGCATCTTCACCGCCTAAGCGGATTTTGCCAAACGGAGTGAAAATCAATGCAAGACAGAACAGGACAAAAATATTGCCAGCCCACATGAATAAGGCATCGAAATTACTGATAATATCCCACTTAATGCCATCCAAAAGGTCTTTGGCGGCTTTGGGATCGCTAATGAGTGTCGCAATTAAAAAGACCATGATAAGGCCAGCGCTTATCCCGAAAACAGGATTGTGGATATCCAGCCCCCATTTGGTGAAGTTGTCTTGTCCTACAGAGTAATCAGTACTTTCAATACTGTACTTATCTTGTTTTTCGTTCATTTCTCTCCCTCTTTATACCCGATCTAATGCCGGTTTCTCAGGTATTTAATGGTCAAACAGACCAAGTCATTTGCATTACTTTTTGTCAGTATCTAATCCCACATCATGAGCTGACAGTGACATTACAAATTCTAAAAGTAGTAACCGAAGTTAATGTTAAAGCGCGACTCCCAGTCGTCCTCTGCATTTGCACCTAAGCGGTCACCAAAGGTGGTATCACCACCGACAAATTCATTCCCAGTGCTATAAGCCCAATCGGTGTAGATATACCAATTGCCATAACCGAAGGCTGCACCCAGTGTGGCAAGTTGGCTGTCATTAAACTCAGATTCGGCTTTAACAATAGAGCTGTATTCAATGTACGGAATGACATAATCCAGCCAAGAAATATTGTCAGTTTGTTGGTAATAACTCAGGGATATCGCCGGTATCCAAGCTTCAGCAGCAGCTGTACTTGGGAAGTCGTAAGCCCCCATCTGTACCAGTTTGTCAGTTCCAAGTGGTTGTAACGCAGATACGTTGTAATCGTAATAAGTAAGCTGTGATGCGAGGGTGAAGTTGTTCCATTTATTCACCATGTGTACTGATGCAGCGTGGTGATCACCGTCCTTTTGAATGCCTTTGCTGGCAAGCTCGCTATATTGAAGAGACAGACCTAATGCCGTTTCTACCGTTTCACCCTCGAAAGTATAGATAGCCCGAACGTTAAACTGATTCTTTTCTTCATAGCCATCGCCGCTTTCATTGACGACATCGTAGGAGTAACGAGCACTGTCTTTGCTGGCACCTTTATAGCCACCTTCGTCGGTCAGGTAATAAGCAGTATCAAGCTGTAAATTGCCAAATTGCTGGGTAAATTTAACACCCAGATCCATGTCATCAGAGAGCCCTAAGTAATAGTGCTGATCAAATAACCAACTTTGCGATACGCCGTATGGTCCAGGGCCAAACGGTACGCGATTGACGCCCACTTGTAATTGACGGTCTTCGTTAAACTGATAGCCGACCCAGCCAGTATGTAAAAAGTTATAGCCCGGATACCAACGATATTCGACCTTACCCAACCATTTACCTTGTTGATAGTCGAGGTTAACTCGGAATGTATCTAGGCTAAAGTCACCGCCGTCTTCTACTGCTCGACTAGCCGCTCCATTGCCACTTTCTGGGTAATCACCAATGGCGTAATTTGCCCGAATAGCACCGCCAACTTTGAGTGGCCCAAAGGTAATCCCTTCGTCTTTGCTGTTGAGCGCTGCTAACTTTTCTTCTGCTTGGTCAACTTGACTCAGTGCGGTATCCCTTTGATTTTCGGCATCCACAAGTGCTTGTTGAGCGGCTTGTAACTCTTGTTCTAATTGCTGGACTTTACGCTGTAATGATTCAACATCTTGAGCGTTAGCAACTGAGAGAGGGGCTGAGAAAATTATGATTAAACTCAGGCGTAAAAATGCAGAAAAAAAAGTATCTTTGGGCATGTTACCGTGCCTTTATTATGGTTATTTTGTTTGATGTTCTTACATCACATTCTGAAATCAGAACGGCGATTTGAAAGTGTTATGTTGCGGATTTTTCTAAGGAAATTTAAAAACCTATTTTTAACCTAGCATAATGAAGTGATGATGCAAAATGCAGCCGGTGAACTGCTGGTTATAAATAGGCAAGTTCCTACCTGTTATCGAGTTGCTGTTTTAAGTCACAAATCAGTCAAAATAGACTGGCGAAATTTAATGGTGTTTTATGTTTGTGAATTTTTATAAGTGACTGAATTTATTTAGATAAAACCTATCGCTTGATTTGCGGCATAAATACTTGAATAGCAGACAAGCATTGGTCAATAAAAAGACCTATATATCTGTAAGGTGTGTGACGTAATACCTGTGCGACAATAGCGTATGCCTAAATTTATTTACTTGATGTTTGCGGTACTGTTTTTCAGTGCGTGTAGTGATGCTGATTATCCCGTGCCTGATGCTGTTCCAGTGCCGAAAGCAGAAACTCGTTCTGTTTCATTTGATGAAGATATTCGGCCAATTGTCGAAACAAAATGTATTGCTTGTCATGCCTGTTTTGATGCGCCTTGTCAGTTAAAAATGGAATCATCAGATGGGATTGTACGTGGTGCCAACATCCGTGAAGTGTATAACGGCACACGAACAGAAGCCCAAATGCCAAGTCGTTTGGGGATTGATGCCCACTCTGAGTCTGAGTGGCGAGCATTAGACTTTTATTCGGTGCTTCATGCCTACCGAGATGAACCCGCACTGATGGCCAATATGCTGACATTGGCCAAACAATATCCCTTTGAAAGTAATAGCAAACTGCCATCAGAACTAGCGATCGGTACTAAGCGGCAAAATCAATGTCCAACACCGGATAACTTTCACGAATATGCTAAGAAACATCCACTTGAAGGGATGCCAATGGCCGTGTCTGGTTTAACAGACCAAGAATATGCACTAATGATGGGGTGGTTAGAGCAGGGCGCAGCAGTTGATAGCCCAAATAAGGCATTAAGTGCTGATGATCAGGCGATGCTTGAGGAGTGGGAAGCTTATTTGAATGTCCCAGATAAACGCCGACAGTTAGTTGCAAGATGGCTATATGAACACTTGTTTCTTGCTCATTTATATTTTGAAACTGCTTCACTCAGACCGCAGTTTTTTGAACTATTAAGATCAACAACACCGCCTGGAGAACCAATCAAGCCTGTGCAAACAAGGCTACCAAATGATGATCCAGAAAGTGATTTCTACTACCGACTAAGACCCATCACCGGCAGTATTGTCCATAAGCGCCATATCACTTTTCAATTTGGTGAAACGTTACAAAACCGAATCGAAACATTGTTTTACAGTGATGAATGGTCAGTGGATACATTGCCAGGTTATGCCTATGCGGATAGAGCAAATCCATTTATGACTTTTTCTGCGATTCCAGCAAAAGCGCGTTATCAATTTATGTTGGATCATGCTGAATACTTCACACGAACCTTTATCCGTGGACCTGTTTGTCGTGGGCAAATAGCGACTGATGTTATTCGCGATAATTTTTGGGTGATGTACCAAGATCCTGATAGAGATCTGTATATCACCAACCAAAAATATCAGGATGAAGTTTCGCCCTTACTCGGTTTACCTGGGCAAAATGATGACTTGCTTGAAGCCGGCGGTAATTGGGATAAATATCGTGATAAACGCAACGCCTACCAAGATAAACGATATGCCGCCTATCGCCAGCATGCGCCAGAGTGGGCATCACTGAGTTCTGTTTGGGATGGAGATGGTCACAATCCCAATGCGTTATTAACGGTATTTCGTCATTTTGACAGTGCCAGCGTTTTAAAAGGGCTCGTTGGTAAAGTGCCACAAACTATTTGGTGGATGGATTACCCAATTTTCGAACGCAGTTATTACGAGTTAGTTGTTAACTTTGATGTCTATGGCAACCTGGCACACCAGTTACAAACCCGTTTGTATTTCGATTTGATTCGAAATGGTGCTGAACATAATTTCTTAAGATTGATGCCACATGAGACAAGAGGCGATATTTTAGATAGTTGGTATGAGGGAATTGGCGCAATAAAAACCCATATCTCTTATGCCAAGCTTGATGAAGAAACGCCTACTACCGAAGATTTTTCGACGCATATGCCAAAGCAAGAGTTTGCGGGCAGATTATTGGAAACGTTCGCGGCGGTAAATGCGATGGGAGATGATCCTTTAAATCGTTGTAATGGTAATGATTGTTTCCGGCCAGATCAGGACGATTGGATTCAGCAGTCTGATCAACAGTTAGCCAGTATTTCGGGGTTAACGCGTGAGGATTTAGCCGGACTAAGCTATCTTCCAGAGCTAACATTTTTACGCGTAAGTTATGGTGAGTCAGATCGAAGCATGTACTCACTATTGCGAAATAGAGCTCACAGTAATGTTGCCTTCTTGTTCGGTGAGTCGTTAAGACATCAACCAGAAAAGGACACTTTGAGCATTTATCCAGGTATTGCCGGTAGTTACCCTAATTTCATCTTCGATGTTCCAGCTGCAGATTTACCAGACTTTGTCAGTCAGTTAGCTAAGGCTGAAGACGAATCCGCTTTTGAAGACATTGTGATTCGCTGGGGTGTTCGCAGAACGAGTCCAGATTTCTGGCAAATCTTCCATGATTTTACAGCTTGGCAGAGAGAACAGCAGCCTTTAGAAGCAGGCATCTTTGATGCTAATCGTTACGTGAATTTGTAGGCTGTTTTTAGGTAGGTCGATTTTTTAGCTGAGTTCAGCAGAAGTAAAAGTAATTCTCTGCGTGCTAAACGTGGCCGACTTAACATCGCCTCATCAGGCTGTTGCTGCAGTTTGTCTAATGTTTTTAGACCACCTAAAGTCATGGCTCGTATTTCCCACCCGAGGCGGCCATTAATGCTGGCACCTAGCGGAATGCCCGACGCCATGAGCTCAGCTGTTTTTCTATACAAGGTTTTTAATACCGGCGCGATTTGTTGGCTGCTTGCTTTCAGTAAATTTTGATCGTTTAAACCAGCATTTTGGAGCAGATCCTGTGGCAGGTAGATACGGTTTTGTTCGGTTAAATCTTGAACGACATCTTGAAAGAAATTGATTAACTGTAAGCTGCTACAGATAGCATCAGATTGTTTAAGTTGTTGTTCAGTCGGTGTTCCCTGAAGATGTAATATCAATCGCCCAACTGGGTTTGCTGAATAGCGGCAATATTCCAACACCGTCGTAAAGTCCTCATAACGAGTTTTGGTAACATCTTGGCGAAAGGCAATCAATAAATCCTCAAAAAGCTGAATGGGGAGCTGAAAACGCTCGACACAATCGGCAACTGCAATAAAAACCGGATCTTTACCTTCATATCGCTTGCTAGCGATTTGCTGTAAGATCTGGCTATAAGCATTGAGTTTGGCTATTCGCTCCGATGCTGGGGCATCCCCTTCATCTGCAAAGTCATCAGCGGTTCGTGCAAAAGCATATATCGCCGCAATAGGCCGACGTAATTTGGCTGGTAATAATACCGAAGCAACCGGAAAGTTTTCGTAGTGAGATTGTGCTAGTTGTAAACACCAAGCGTATGCCTGGTTTATCTCGGCACTATTCGTCTGAGTCACTGTTATTTTGTACTTGTCGAGGTTGTTGTTCGATAGGCGGAAGATCGTCTATCTCACTTTTGACGCTGATGCCCATTTCAGTGAATTTGCGAGCGCCAGGTAATACATTACGCTCTAACGAACCTACGGCACTATTAAAGTGATTCACACTTTGACCTAGGCTGTTACCTAACTTACTTAAGTGTCCGCCAAAAGTGGCTAATCGTTTATACAAGGTCTCACCCAACTCACGAATCACTTCGGCATTTTCTGCGAGTTTCTGCTGTTTCCAGCCATAGGAAACTGCACGAAGTAGGGCGATAAAGTTGGTAGGTGTTGCCAAGATAATGTTTTGGCTCATGCTATCTTCTAGCAACGCCGGATCAACTTCTAAAGCTGCCGAAAGAAATTGCTCGCCGGGAATAAACAGCACCACAAACTCAGGTGACTGACTGTATTCTGCCCAGTAGTTTTTGCGTGATAATTCTCGAACGCGATTACGAATCACCTGTGCATGGCGTTTTAATTCGGCTTTACGTGTTGAATCATCTTTTGCCTGAATGGCAGATAAGTAAGCATCTAGAGGCGTTTTGGCATCCACAACAATATCGCGATTTTCCGGTAGATGAACGATCATGTCCGGACGAATACTGCCATTATCCGTTTGAGTGTGAGTCTGTTCATCAAAATCACAATGCGCGACCATTCCACTGATTTCAGCGAGCCGACGTAAAGTCATTTCACCCCATTGGCCACGCACTTCTGGGCGACGTAATGCTTGAACTAAGTTCTGGGTTTCTAGTTGCAGCTGTTGCTGGCTTTGGGTCATCTGAGCAATGGTGGCACTTAAATTACCGTAACTTTCTTTACGCTCTTTTTCAATTTCGTGGATTTGTTTGCTGGTATTTTGTAAAGCTTCATTGATGGGTTTAAGAAGTTGTTCAATGGCTTTTTCTTTGGTGCCTAACTCTGCTTTGGCCTCACTTTGGAACCGTTTTAGGTTTTCTTCTGCGAGGTTTAAAAAAGTCTTGTTGTTGTGGGCTAAAGCTTCATTAGATAACTGGTTAAAGGTATTGGCCAGCTGATCGCGGGTATGGTCCAAAATCTCATCTAACTCGGCTTTGTGTTGCTGTTCCCAATCCAGCTTCATCGACAAGGTGTTGTTGTCGGCTTGTAACTGACGCACTTTGTTATTTCGAAGCAAAGTGCCGATAAAGATACCAATCAGGATCCCAGCAACCAGCGTCAGTAATAAGTATTGATTTGTAGCCAAAAAATTAATGATTAAATCCACTGCAAAATCTCCAGTGGGTGATTGATGATGCAGTCAGCTTGCCAGCTATCGATATCTTCATCGTGTTGGATGTAACCATATCTCGCGATAACAGAACGCATATGGGCATTTTTAGCGGCTTCAATGTCACGCTGTGCATCACCGATATAGATGCAATCAGCAGGTGAAATCGATAACAACTCACAGGCATGATGAATTGGTGCTGGATGGGGTTTGCTATATACCGTGGTGTCACCGCTGACGATACAGGCGGCTTGCTCGGTAAGGCCAAGTTGTTGCATCAATGGATCGGTTAAAAATGCAGGTTTATTGGTAACCACCCCCCAGCGGATTTGATGTGCTGTCAGTGTTTCCAATACTTGCTGCATACCGATAAACAAAGCCGATTCACGACTGATATTATCGGCATATAAACGTAAAAATCGCTGCTGTAATGCGGGATATTCAGGCTGATCTTTGCTAATGCCAAAACCAAGATTAATAAGACCAGCACTACCATTACTCGCGACCGGACGGATCAGAGCATGATCCAGCGGTGCACGACCTTCTTCTTGAAGCAATGTATTAAGCGCAAAGCCTAAATCGGGCGCGGTATCGACTAAGGTGCCATCAAGATCAAATAACACCACATTAAAAGGAGAAATAACCATTACAACCGCCGACAGTGCAGCAGATAATTTACATCGACATCTTTGGTCAACGAATATTGTCGGCTGAGTGGGTTATAGCTAATACCGGCAATCGCATTGACCGATAAGCCTGCTTGACGACAGGCTTTTGATAACTCTGATGGCTTGATAAAACGCGCGTAGTCATGCGTGCCTTTAGGCAGCATGTTGGCAATGTACTCGGCGCCAACAATGGCTAACAACCAAGCTTTAGGGTGGCGGTTTAACGTTGAAAAGTAGACATCACCACCGGGCTTCACAAGACTGGCACAGGCCTCAATGATGGCTTGTGGGTCAGGTACATGCTCTAACATTTCCATACAAGTGACGGCATCAAACTCACCCGCATGTTCGGCGGCCATCGCTTCAGCAGTAGTATGTTGATAGTCTATTTTTAAACCAGCTTCCAATGCATGTAACTGGGCGATTTCCAATGCTTGCTGGCCCATATCAATGCCAGTCATTTTGGCACCACTGAGTGCTAAAGACTCAGTCAAAATACCGCCACCACAACCAACATCAATCATGTTGGCACCTTCTACATTAGTGCGTTCACGAATAAATTGCAGTCGGTGCGGGTTAATTTCATGTAATGGCTTGGATTGGCCTTGTGGATCCCACCAGCTATCAGCCAGTGCATCAAATTTCGCAACTTCTGCTGGATCTACATTTTGGTGTGTCATGCATTTGCCTTGATTTGGCTGGCCCATTGTTGAGCATCAGCGATGATTTTGTGACTGTCGAGCGTAGTGAGCTGACGATTTTTTAATAAGTGTTTACCTGCAACCCAGACATCAGTGACTTTATCGCGACTCGTGGCGTAAACCAGCTGCGAAGCAATGTCATAAATAGGCTGAGTTTCTAAGTCGCTGGTTTTGACCGCGATAATATCAGCGGCTTTGCCTGTTTCGAGTGAGCCTGTGACCTGATCTAAACCTAGGGCGGTAGCAGCATTAATTGTTGCCATTTGTAAGGCTTGGTAGGCAGGCACAACACTTGGGTCGCCGGCAACCGCCTTAGCTAGCAAAGCAGCTTGGCGCATTTCTGCAAACATATCTAAGTCGTTATTTGAAGCTGCACCATCAGTACCAATGGTGATATTCACACCACTTTTGTTGAGCGCTGCCACAGGACAAAAACCACTAGCTAATTTCAAATTAGACTCGGGACAGTGTGCGATGTGAACACCCGCTTGCGCGCAGTCCTCGATTTCTTCTGGTGTTAGCTGTGTCATATGCACCGCATTCAAACGCGGAGAGAGTAGACCTAACTGCTTGAGTCGAGATAATGGCCGCTCACCAAATTCTTCAATACTTGTGTTTATTTCGCTAGCCGTTTCATGGATATGCATTTGAATGGGGACATCTAACTCCTCTGCATTCACAATGATTTGTTCTAAGGTTTTATTCGAAACCGTATACGGTGCATGTGGAGCATAGGTACTTGTGATGCGCGGGTGATGGCGATACTTATCATGTAAGGCCTGACCTTTGTGTAAGTACTCATTTACATCACTTGCCCAACTGGTCGGGAAGTCGATAACCACCATGCCTAAACTGGCACGAATACCACTGCGGTCAACAACGCGTGCTGTTGCCTCCGGATAAAAATACATATCACTGAACGTCGTGGTACCGCCTCGAATCATTTCAGCAATAGCTAAGGCAGAACCTGCTTCAACAAATGCATCACCGACAAATTTTTGTTCTGCTGGCCAGATATGATCATTGAGCCAACGCATTAGTGGCAAATCATCCGCTAGACCACGGAATAAGGTCATTGCCGAATGACCATGATTATTGATTAAGCCCGGCATCACGATATGATCCGTTAACTCATGGATCTGGGTAGCAGTATATTGCTGGCTTGCCTCAGCTTGAGGAAGCAGCGCTACAATGATGCCTTCGTGAACAGCAATGGCATAATTTTCATAGATAGTTTGCTCCGCTGTCATCGGCAAACACCAACGGGCATAAATCAGCAGGTCGATTTTTTTCATAGTGACCGATTATAACTGGCAAAAGCAGGAGAACACAGTGGTAAGCACAAGCAAAACCGTGGAGCCAATTCGCTGGCAGCAGCAAAGCTTATGGTTACTTGACCAACGACGGCTACCGTCAGAAATCGTTTGGTTGGAATATCAAGACTGCTTAGAAGTTGCCGAGGCTATCAAATCAATGGTCGTTCGTGGAGCACCCGCTATTGGTGTCACGGCTGCTTATGCGGTGGTATTGGCAGCACGGCAATCTTGGCAAATATCCAATAAAAAATGGCAAGAAACAATAAGTGAATACTTGCTCGTCTTGAAAAATGCCAGACCAACAGCCGTGAATTTACTCTGGGCTATTGAGCAAATGACGGCGGTTTATCAGCAATTACCAACCGATGAAAATCCCGAAGCCGCATTACTTGAAGCTGCAAAATGCATTCACGAATCAGATATTGCGGCCAACCACGCAATGGGTAAATTAGGGGCTGATTTATTAAATGAAAACGCCAAAGTATTAACCCACTGTAATGCTGGGGCATTAGCAACGGGCGGTTTTGGCACGGCGCTTGGCGTGATTCGCCAAGGGAATATTGATGGCAAAATTAGCCATGTTTATGTAGATGAAACGAGACCTTGGTTACAAGGTGCGCGGCTGACAGCTTGGGAGCTGTTACAGGAAAACATTCCATGTACTTTGCAAGCGGATGTTGCCGCAGCCAGTTTGATGGCAGAGGGCAAAATAGACTGGATCATTGTTGGCGCTGATCGTATTGCGGCTAATGGTGATGTTGCCAATAAAATTGGCACTTATGCACTGGCCGTGCTCGCTAAATATCACGGTGTAAAGTTTATGGTGGCCGCACCGTTATCAACGATAGATTGGCAATGTGAACAGGGTAGTGAAATTCCTATCGAACAAAGACCTGCTTCGGAAGTTACACATATCGGGGACAAACAAGTTGCACCAGAGGGGGTTAACGTTAGTAATCCGGCATTTGATGTTACACCGGCTGAACTTATTACAGCCATCGTAACGGAATCAGGCGTTGTCTTGTCACCTTCAGTCGATACAATGGGCAATCTAAAAATAAACAAATAAGGAGAGCGAGATGGCACAAACAGCATTAGTGACCGGAAGTAACCGTGGAATTGGTTTGGAATTATGTCGGCAGTTACAGCAGCGTGGCTTTGAGGTGATTGCTACGTGTCGTCACCGCTCGCCCGAACTTAATGAGTTGGGTGTTGAAATCATTGAAGATGTTGAAGTCAGTGATCCGGTGAGCCTGCAAAATCTGTCAGATAAGTTGGGTAATCGCAAAATTGACTGGCTGATTAATAATGCAGGTATTGCGGGTGGTCTTGGTTTGCCAGATATTGATGCCAACACTGTAGAAAGCTTTAAACGTATGTATGAGGTAAATAGCCTTGGGCCACTGCTTACGACACAAGCTTTATTAAAACATTTAGATAGCGGTAGTAAGGTCGGGTTAATTACCAGTCGTATGGGCTCGGTTGCGGATAATGATTCAGGTGGTAGTTACGCTTACCGCATGTCGAAAGCGGCATTAAATGCTGCCGGTAAATCCCTATCAATCGACTTGAAAGATAAAGGCATTGCGGTGGCAGTTTTGCATCCGGGCTGGGTGCGCACCGATATGACAGGACATGGTGGTTTAGTTGACCCTGATGAATCAGCAAGTGGTTTGCTCGCTCGCATGTCAGCATTAAACCTCGAAAATACCGGTACGTTTTGGCATATGAATGGTGACATATTGCCTTGGTAATGTACCCTGCGCTGACACATCATCAGCAAAGAAATCTGCCGCCACTTGTAAAGCCTGCCAAGGCGGTAGCCGCCCAATTTGAAGACAGTAGTCATCAACTGTGGTTTTGTGAAACCACAGTTGGGCCATTGTTTTTGAAAGTCGCTGATAAAACGACGATAAGGGCCTCAGTTTTTTGGCAGGGCGTGAATCGTTTATTTGCGCTCAACTTTCCGGCATCGTTGGCGGAAACCGCTGAGGTACAGCGATTTCTGAGTAGTGTGAGCCCACTCGTTATTCCAGAGTGTCTGGTCAGCCATCATGACTTTATTCTTTGTCGACAAGTGGCAGGCAGTATGCTGACGGCAGACAATATCACTAAACAAAATGTGCTGGCACTGGCTGAGCATGTGGCACAACTGCATCAACATAGCTCAGCACAATGGGGGGCGCTGCTTAAGCCCGCATTTAATGCTGAGCAATGGTCGGCACGTTTACGGCAAACCCTATCTCATCTTGCCGGCCATCATGAACTCGATGTTCCCCCGCTTATTTTGGGCAGTGCATTAAAACAAGCAGCAGATATTCAACCTGATAGCTTAGTGCCAGTCATGTTGGACTTAAGATGGGACCAGTTTTTAAGTGAAGATGGGCAGCTATCAGCGCTCGTTGATTTGGATGCCTTTGTTATCGCACCCCGTGAGTTAGAACTGGTACTTATTGAGTTATTGTTAACCCAAGAACAAGCTCAAATATTTAGTGATAAATACAGCGAAAGTCATACGCTGCCCGACTTATCTCAAGTGCGAACAGCATATCGTTTGTTACTTTTTTTGATGTTTGTCTTTGGTGAAACAGATTGTCAGGCCTGGTTAGACAGGCCAACTTATTTTTAATTTGGTTTGGATTGCGTGTTTAAAAGCTGACGCCATTTGATGAAACCGACCATCGCTAAAAATAGGTAAATGCTATACATCACAACGGTCGCGTAGAAACCAGTCAGGGCGTATAAGACAATGGCAGCAGAATTGATAACCTGCCAATACAGCCAGTTTTCGATGACTTTTCTCGCCATCAAAACCGTATTCATGACAGAAAACACCATTACACCAGCATCTAAAAATGGATACTGAGTGTCGTAGGCGGATAAATAAAATCCAGCCAATACCGTTAGTGTTGATCCTGTGAGAAGGTAAGCGACATGGTAATGCCAAGGCCAACGATGAATATATAATTCGGCGACGTTGGTTTCGTGGCGGCGCCACAATACAAAACCATAAACAGCCATACCAATGTAGTAAATATTGAGCAGCGCCTGCATTGGTAACTGGTGTTGCCAGAACAGTACGGTGTAAATACAAGTACTGACAAACGCCATCGGCCAGCACCATTGTGATTCTCGACCGGCTAACAAGATGTAAGCAATGCCGAGGCTGGCAGCAAAAACTTCCCAGCCACTCATTTGCATGAGGCCGTTTATAACGACCTCAAACCAACTGTTATCACTCATTTATCAACAACATCTGCGCGATCGGTACCGACTAATTTCAGTACAAATGCACTGTGTGGCATGACAGCAAATATTGCCTCAATTTCGCTATCCATGGCAGCCATCACATCAGCGTATTCACCAAAAATTTGGGTGCTGAGTGAGTTACGTTTAACGACTAAAGCAGGGTTTGCTTCTAACTTGTCGATAAAGGTCAAAATGGGCTCAACATATTGTTCCGTCAGCGGGTAAAGGCTGATATCAACAGAGATTCTCATGTTTTGTCCTTAGTAGTCGTAAGAGACAGTCATACCGATAACACGTGGGTCACCTAGTTGAACATATTTTCTATCTTCGTAGCCTTCACCAGCACTAGGGTCAATACCCCAAAAGAAACCACGTGTGTAGTAATCTTTATCGAACAAGTTTCGACCCCATAACGTGAACTTCCAGTTATTACGTGCATATTGCAGACTGGCATTGACCAGCGCGTAAGAGCCCGACTTGGCATTGTGACTGTTTGAAAAGTAAAACTCGTCTTTACCCTCAACGTTAGCGCTTAATGTCCAATTATTAGTAATGTAATAATCGCCGCCTAAGCTAAATTGGTAAGACGGTGCATGTGCGATTCGACGACCACTCAGGGTGATACCTTCATCTAGCAACTCAGGATTTTCATAATCATTCAAGGTCGCATCAAGAAGACCTAATGATGCAAATAACCGCACATTATTATTTACCAACCAGTCGAGCTCAGCTTCGATACCAACATTTGATACTTTCTCAGCATTAACAAAGTAGTCGATAAAGTCAGTGCCACCACCATCTCTTGGTACTTGGAGTGAACTCTTAATTTGTGCGTCTTTACGTAAGGTATAGAAAGCGGTTAATGATGTTATTAAATCACCATCAAGCCAAAATGATTTCAAACCAGCCTCTAGATTCCAAAGGTACTCAGACTCAAATGAGCGATTACTTTCAATGACTCTGGGATCAACGTTAATACCACCTGCTTTGTAGCCTCGAGATAATGTCGTAAAGGCGAGGTGATCATCGTTAAATTGATATTTCAAACCAACTTTACCGCCGTACATCATTTCATTTGGGTCATCAGAAATGTTATTAGATGCGTCATAATCAGCCGTCCAGTACTCAGCACGCAGACCTGTAATTAAAGTCAGTTTTTGCGTGATTGCAGTATCAAGTTGACCATAAATGGCTGTGTTTAAGGTCTCATAGGTATTGCTTTCTTTGTAAGGGGTAAAAGCAGGGCTTTCAATATCATTAGCGAAGTAAGTTCTCTTTAAATCTTGGCGCTGATCGGCGATATAGAAGCCAATGGTCCAATCAGTTGTATCGGCAAAGATTCGACCATTTTCATTCGATAAGGCACGAAGCTCAAACGAGTAATTTTCACGTTCACGTTTATACTCATCAAAGCCACTGTATGGGCAGGTATAAGGATCATTGTCGTCGTCAGCGTCCACACATTCTGGTGCTAATGGAAACTGAGATTTATATGACCAATCATCATCGTAGCTATAGACAAGATCAGACTTTGAATAAGTCATATTTGACTGTAACTGCACCGCATCATTAACACGGTAATCCGCTTTTAAAGATAAGGCATTTGTATGTTGGCTATCTTCACCTGGCTGATCGGAAAGGCTATTTCGGCTGTTATCAAAGGTAAATGCGTCGTAGCCATTGTCGATATTTAAGTGCAGTAAATTTAGATCAATAGTTAAATCACTAGTCGCTAACCATTTCAAATGCGCACGAGTGGTCAATTCATCACGATTCTGCGTATTGTCACGATTGAGAAAATCGTTATCCATGTAGCCATCAGAATTATTTTGATAAACAGAAATTCGACCAAGTAAGCGATCCTTAACGATCGGTCCGCCAACAGCAATACCAACAGCTCTAGTATCATAATCAGCTAATGTAGACTCAAAACGTAAGTCAAAGTCTTCGGTGGCTTCTTTGCTTTTTAGGTTAATCGTACCTGCCATACCATTGGCACCATAAAGTGTGCCCTGAGGGCCTCTTAATACTTCAACTTGTTCAATATCAAATAAGGTTGCTGCACCGCCAGTACGGCTGAAGTCAATCCCATCAATATAAAGACCAACAGAGGGGTTTAGTGGCGCTTTAAACTCACTTCGCTCACCAATACCACGAATTTGGAAGTATTGGCCTCGAGATGCACCGCTTGAGATATTTACGTTAGGCGCTAGATTGAGCAGATCTTCAATGTGTTGGGCGCCGCGAGACTCGATAATTTCATCGTCAAAGGTCGTTAAGCTAACCGGAATATCTTGGGCTTCTGCTGGTCGAAAGTCAGCATTTACTAACAGTGTTGGTAATGATTCAGGCGTCACTTCAGCTATCGCTGGGCCAGAAAAAAGTACGCTGGCAATAGTGAGTGAAAGCAAGTTGGGTTTCATGACTATCCTTTTTAAGTTCAAAAAGGACAGGGGGATCACAGTCTTTGCGTGAGATCGCAAGCAGGTGTTGCCGCCTGTCCCTACGCCGGAATTACCCGGATCAGGTTCATCGGGTCTTCACCATTTGGTGAATCTCAGGCCTTTCGACCACCCCGAGGCTTTAATTTGCTAAGACGGGCGAATATACAGAAAACTGATTGATTTGCCTATTTTTTGTACAGTTTTATGGCACTTTGTTGACTGTTAGATACCTGTTATCGGGACAATGGTGTTACTGTGATTATGTATATCAATAATGTTTGACCAATAAAAAAGGCGCTCGAAAGCGCCTTTCTTTGTGATGTTATGCGAGTGTATTAATTATTCAACACTTGCTTTAACACTTTCCAAGCCAGCTTTGTAGATGCCAGTAATTGCAGCTTTAGCTGTTTCGTCGTTTAGTTCTTTTGGCTCATGGTGGTTACCAGTGTAAGCGCGGAAGAATTTACCGACCCAAGTGACTTTAGTGCCTGCGCCGTCAGCTTCTACTGTAACCCATGATTTGTATTTACTAACAGGCACAGCTGGTACTTCAAAAGTATGACCTTCATACTCAATCTCACCAACTTTGCTCATTTCTTCGATTTGATACATGTAGCTCATGTTTTCGTTATCGAATTTTTTTAATGTTTCAGTGATTGTGCTGCCATCTTTCAGCGTCAATACACGAGTAGCACCGACGTCGTTGCCGGTCGCTTCAGTTGCTTCAATGGCTGGGTGCCATTTGTGCAAGCTGTCAAAATCTTTAACAACTGCCCAGACTTTAGCTGGCTCAGCGTTGATTGTAATTGATTCATTCACCTCGATACGTGACGCACCATGAGCGAATGCTAATGCTGGTAACAGCATCAGGCCAGTGATCAGGCCTTTAAATAAAGCTTTCATTGTTATTCCTTATCTTATATTTCATCGTTTTGCTGAATTACAGCGGGCACTAAACTATCACCGGTCGTTAAAGCTCGCCAAGTGAAAAATTCATAAATCTATGGCTTTTTCAACTACTTCGCGTTGCAGATGAGGGGCAAAATAGCTGATAAATGCATAGCTGTAGCGGCGTAAGTAGCTACCTTTACGAATGCCAATATGCGTAGTGCTTGGCTGAAATAAACCACTGGCATCGATGGCTTTTAGCGGCGCATCTTTGATAGGGTCAAATGCCATGCTTGCAATAATGCCTATGCCAAGACCAAGCTCTACATAGGTTTTAATGACATCGGCATCTGTCGCCGTAAACACGACATTAGGTTTAAGCCCTTTTTCAGTGAATGACTGATCTTGTTGGGCTCGTCCTGTGAAACCCATGACATAGGTCAAAATCGGATAAGTGGCAATATCGGCCAAACTGATTTCAGGCAAAGATAATAGGGGATGTTCGGGGGGTACGATAATGCTGCGGTTCCATTGGTAGCAGGGCAGAATGGCTAAGTTATCAAATTGTGATAACCCCTCTGTCGCGATTGCCATATCAACCTTTCCCTGTGACGCCATCTCGGCGACTTCGGGCGGTGTGCCTTGCACCATATTTAAATGTACATCAGGAAAGTCAGCGGCAAACTGTTTGATAGCTGCTGGTAATGCATACCGTGCTTGGGTGTGCGTAGTACCGATAGATAAAGTGCCTTTCTGTTCATGGCGACTATCAGCAGCGAGCGCTTTGAGGTTATCTACTTCTTGGAGCACTCTTTCAGCCATAGCGAGGACCGATTCACCAACCGGGGTAATACCAGTTAATCGCTTACCGTGACGATCAAAAATTTGCAGACCAAGCTCGGTTTCAAGTGCTTGTACTTGATTACTAATGCCGGGTTGAGATGCATACAAGGCTTGAGCGGCGGCAGAAACACTTAAACCACGTCGAGCAATTTCACGAACATACTTAAGTTGTTGAAGTTTCATGCTTATAGATATTCTTTATCAAGATAAGCACATGTTATTTATATTAGGTATATATGGCAATTCTGCCGTGACGATTAGATGCCGGTATCTGATTGGGGGATAGCCACTTGATTAACGTAAATACCCTGCTGTGGGTGCCAGACCAATGTCATTGTCCCCGATTTCTTAGGTAAGTCAGGCATAGCCGGCGCAATTGGTTGTGGGGACGTTGTCGTCTCGATGGCTTTTGCTGGTGGCAGATGAACTGACGGGGCACTGTTTGTACCCAGTTGCATTATGGCAAATGTTAACAAGGCTGAACCAATCGTTGTGATGACGAGTAGGCGCTGATAAAGACTCATGGTGTTCCCCTTGTTATTACTTTTTGGAAAATGACTGTCGGCGATCATTCGTGAAAGAAACGTGAATATGGCTTTTTGTGCCTATTTGTAAGTTTGCTTTAGCTCAATTTAATAAGCTTTATAACTTTTCGTTATAACAATAGAAGTGATTATTGATTGTGTGAATATTATGAGCTGGTAAACTTGCTGCCATTTTCTTGGTGTAAGGTCACAAAATGGAGTGGGGTTTCTTACTGGCAGGGTTGTTCGTCGGTATCATGGTCGGTATGACTGGTGTCGGTGGCGGTTCCCTGATGACACCACTGCTTATTTTTGGCTTTGGCATCCAGCCTGCAATTGCAGTAGGCACAGATTTATTATTTGCCGCTATCACCAAAGCTGGTGGTATTTGGGCTTATTGGCGCCACGGCGTTGTGCAATGGTCAGTCGTAACTAAGTTAGCCGCGGGTAGTTTGCCAGCTACGTTATTAACGCTCTGGTTTTTAAGTAGTACCGGCGTAGATGAAGGTGCACACAATGACCTCATCACCAATGCTTTAGGTGTTGCACTTATTTTGACGTCTAGTGCACTGCTCCTTAAAAGCTGGTTGGGTGGTATCTTGCAGGCAAGAGCAGGGCATCCTGTCGTTAATGCTTTATACAAGCTTAGAGAAGATGGTCAACATAAAACGCTAGCTACTATTGCTACGGGTGCTGTCATTGGTGTCATGGTGACGTTATCGTCTGTTGGTGCGGGTGCGTTAGGTGCCGTGGCTTTACTCTTTTTATACCCGCGTATGAAAGGGGTGGAAATTGTGGCAACAGATATTGCTCATGCGGTGCCATTAACTGCAGTAGCAGGTCTAGGTCACTCTGCTGTTGGTACGGTTGATTGGAGTCTGCTGGGCTGGTTGTTAATCGGTTCATTACCGGGCATTTATATTGGCAGCCATCTGGGTATTCGTATTCCAGATAAACTAATGCGTACTGTGTTGGCCGTGATTTTGATTGCAGTGGGGGTAAAATGTCTGATTTAAACAAAACGTTAGACTTGTCGATGTTGGGCTGCCCGTTACACAAAAACAAAGCTTTGGCCGCTGCAGAGTTACTAGAATCAGGGCAATCGATGCGGATCAAGCTCAATAACGATGCTGTTAGTAATGTAATTAAACATCTTGATACCAATGGTTTTGAATGTACCGCAGGTAACGCTGATGTATTAACCACGATTGTGGAAGTGAAACAGAAATGACTGAAATAAGTGAAAAGCTTCAAGCTAAGGTCGATGATGCCATCGCCTTATTAAAAGATATTGCTGCGAACTATTCCCCAGCGGTCTTGGCTACCAGCTATGGTGCTGAAGACATGGTGTTGCTTGATTTAATTTGCAAACACGCGCCAGAAATCGAAATTTTTACGCTGGATACTGGTCGTCTGCCAAAAGAAACTTACGAGTTGATGCAAACTGTTAAGCAGCAATATCAGCGTGATGTTCATGTGTATTATCCAGAAGCAAGTGCGATTGAAGCATTTGTCACACAAAATGGCCCGAATGCTTTTTATGACAGTGTTGACTTACGTAAGACATGCTGTGGTATTCGTAAAGTTGTGCCATTAAACCGTGCACTTAAAGACAAGAAGGCTTGGTTAACAGGGATGCGTCGTTCTCAGTCAGTGACGCGTAAAGAGTTACCTGTTTCTGAGTGGGACGAAGATCACGGTTTGCAAAAGTTTAGCCCATTGACCGATTGGTCAAATGGCGAAGTATGGAAATATATCCGTGCCTTTGATGTGCCTTACAACAAGTTACATGACGAAGGTTATGCCAGCATTGGCTGCGCACCTTGCACACGTGCCATTACGCCGGGTGAAGATATTCGCGCGGGTCGCTGGTGGTGGGAAAATCCAGAAAGTAAAGAATGTGGTCTGCACGTTAAAGCCAAATAAAATTCAGAGATTAATGATCAATGATTAGTGAAAAAAAATTAACGCACTTAAAACAATTGGAAGCTGAAAGCATCCATATCATGCGTGAAGTCGCAGCCGAGTTTGAAAACCCGGTGATGTTGTATTCCATTGGTAAAGACTCAGCGGTTATGCTGCACTTGGCGATGAAAGCCTTTTATCCAGGTAAGCCACCATTTCCTTTGATGCACATTGATACCACATGGAAATTTAAGGAAATGGTTAAATTCCGTGACCAGCGCGCTAAAGAGCTGGGATTGGATCTGATTGTTCACACCAATCAAGAAGGTGCGGAAGCGGGTATTAACCCATTTGACCACCCACGTTACACCGACATCATGAAAACAGATGCTTTAAAACAAGCGCTGAGTAAGCACGGTTTTGATGCGGCATTTGGTGGTGCACGTCGTGACGAAGAAAAATCACGAGCCAAAGAGCGTGTTTATTCATTCCGTGATAAAAACCATCGCTGGGATCCAAAAGCACAACGTCCAGAGCTTTGGAATATCTACAACAGCAAAGTGAATAAAGGTGAAAGCATCCGTGTTTTCCCATTATCTAACTGGACTGAGTTAGATATCTGGCAATACATTTACCTAGAGCAGATTCCAATTGTGCCGCTTTACTATGCAGCTGAGCGTCCTGTCGTTGATTACAACGGTTTGACCATTATGGTCGACGACGATCGTATGCGTATTCCTGAAGGTCAAACGCCACGCATGGAAAAAGTCCGTTTCCGTACCTTAGGTTGTTACCCACTGACAGGCGCTGTGAAATCAAACGCGGATACCTTGCCAGAAATTATTCAGGAAATGTTATTGACGACAACCTCTGAGCGTCAGGGCCGAGCAATTGACCACGATCAAGCCGGTTCAATGGAAAAGAAAAAGCAAGAAGGTTACTTCTAGGCTTAACTTTTCGCTGATTACTATTTACGAACAGAATTCAATACCAGGCACAGACTATGGCATACGAAACTGATGCACTTATCGCCTCTGATATCGAGGCATATTTGAAACAACATGAAAACAAAGAGTTACTGCGATTTTTGACTTGCGGTAACGTTGATGACGGTAAAAGCACACTGATTGGTCGCTTGTTACACGATTCAAAAATGATTTACGAAGATCAGCTGGAAGCGGTTACTCGTGACAGCGCTAAATCTGGTACAACGGGCGACCAAGTTGACTTGGCCTTGCTGGTGGATGGTCTTCAAGCGGAACGTGAACAAGGTATTACCATTGACGTTGCTTACCGCTATTTTTCAACCACCAAGCGTAAGTTCATCATTGCAGATACCCCGGGTCATGAGCAATACACCCGTAATATGGCAACTGGTGCGTCTACCTGTCAGTTAGCGGTTATCTTGATTGACGCACGTCACGGTGTACAAACCCAAACCCGTCGTCACAGCTTTATCGCGTCATTGCTGGGTATCAAACACATTATTGTTGCTATTAACAAAATGGATTTGATGGATTACAGCGAACAAGTTTTTAACGACATTCGCACTGCATACAGCGAATTCGCACGTGAACTAGAAATCGAAGACATTCACTTTGTACCAATGTCAGCATTGGTTGGTGATAACGTTGTTAATCGTAGTGAGCATATGCCTTGGTATCAAGGCAACACGATGATGGAATTGTTGGAAAACATTGAAGTTAGCCATGATGCGAACACCAATGACCTACGTTTCCCTGTGCAATATGTTAACCGTCCAAACCTTAACTTCCGTGGTTATTGCGGTACCTTGTCAGCGGGTGTGTTAAAGCCGGGTGATGCCATTACGGTTCTTCCATCTGGTAAAGAAAGTACTGTTAAGTCATTAGTGACATACGATGGTGAGCTGGATTTTGCTGTACCAGGTGAAGCGGTAACCGTCACCTTGCGTGATGAGATTGATGTCAGTCGTGGTGACATGATTGTTCACCGTGATCATCAACCACATGTTTCAAGCCACTTTAAAGCAATGGTAGTTTGGATGACTGAACAACCATTGGTTGCCAACAAGCAATACAGCATCAAAGTTGGTGTGGCTGATAGTACTGGCGTTATGACTGACGTCGATTACCAAATCGATGTGAATACTCTGGAACAGCGTAAAACAACAGAACTGAAATTGAATGAAATCGGTTTATGTGAGTTTTCGTTAAACAAACCAGTGGTATTTGACGCCTACAAACGTAATCGTCACACCGGTGCATTCATCGTCATTGATCGTTTAACCAACGTTACCATTGGTGCCGGTATGATTACCGAAGCGATTAATCATGATGGCCAAACAGCCAGTTCAGGTGACTACTCTGAATTTGAATTAGAGTTAAACGCATTGATCCGTAAACATTTCCCACATTGGGATTGTAAAGATCTAAAAGGTCTTATCGGCGGCTAATCGTCAGCGTTAAGTAGGACCATAAGAGCCAGTCATGAGATTATTCATGGCTGGCTTTTTTATTTTTAACGTTAGCTAAGTGACTTGGTAATGATTGAGTGCCAATGCGCCAATTTATTATCAAATGACATGGCAGCATAAGCTGGACTGGTTGAAGGCAGCACTTTGATACTGATGTGCTTGGCAAGCTGAACATGACGCTTAAATAATTGGTTTGCTTTGCCACCATTGGTACATACTGTCGTGATGTTTGGGGCAAATTTAAATAAAGCATCAAAGTCATTAATGGCAATCGTATCGCGCTCGATAGCACTATCTAAACTACCTCGTCGTCGACAGTGTCGAAGCACGTCCCACAAGGCAATTTTCTCATTAACTAGCGCTTGGCAACGCTCAGTGTAAGTCATCTCTGACCAACCAAAAATGTGCTGCATGATTGGCCAAAAGGCATTTCGAGGGTGAGCGTAATATTGCTGTTGCTGTAGTGATGCGATACCAGGCATTGACCCCACAATCAGTAATTTGGCATCACTTTTTGCCAACCAATCAAAACTATGTGCGAGCGGGACAGACATTATTGATAAATGGTGCCTTCGTGGCGGATCCAGCCATGAGGATGTCTATCGGCAGGATCATGATGTGTCCAATGCATGATGCCACCTTTATTATTCCAAACATACTCACCATACAAGTCGACCTCATCACCCACTTTCAAAGCATCAATACGCGGTGCTAAATCGATATTGTGGGCAACAAGGAGTGTTAAACCACTGGGCAATTCGATGATGAAACGTTGATGACGGCTGCCTTTATTATCATCTGCTAGTGTCTTTATGACTTTGCCGCTCACTTCGAGTTGTACATCCGTCTGGTGTTTCTCGAATAAAACTTCGGCGGTAAGTGAATTCAGCGCTTCGCGGTCATGTTCAGCCTGATAAAAGCTGCCAACAAAAAGTGCTACAGCAAAACCAAGTATTATCCAAACGCGCTGCAACATACGTTTTTGTTTTGACATGTCATTGGCTCCATTACCGAATCGCTTTAATATGCCACATCTGCTTTTTTCTGATGTGAGATCACTAAAGAAATCGTGATATTTGTTTAATTTATGGCTTTGGTTTGCGCAAATTGTCTTACTTGATCGTTTTGTGGTGATTGTTTCACAGGAAAGTTGTTTTGCATTCAACGATATAAAAGTCAGTTAATCAGCTGTATCTCACTGTTTCATATGATGGATTTAGTGTTCAAGCTAATAACCATATAGCTATTTATAATTTCCTGTTATATCGACTGCCCGTTATAATATTGGGTCCATTGAAACCGTTTAGAGATCTTAGATGTATCAATACGATAAGTACGATCAGGCGATGGTTGATCAGCGCGTAGCGCAATACCGTGACCAAACTCGCCGCTATTTAGCCGGCGAATTAACGGAAGATCAATTTCGTCCGCTTCGCTTGGCCAACGGCCTTTATATTCAGATACATGCCCCAATGCTGCGTGTAGCAGTTCCTTACGGCATGATGTCAGCAACACAAGTTCGCAAGGTTGCGGATATTGCCCGTCGTTACGACCGTGGTTCAGTGCATTTCACAACACGCACTAACTTCCAGTTGAACTGGCCGAAACTTGAGGATGTGCCTGATATTTTGGCTGAACTGGCAACCGTTCAGATGCATGCTATCCAAACCAGTGGTAACGATATTCGTAACACCACAACCGATCAGTTAGCTGGCATTAACGCTGAGGAAGTGGAAGATCCACGTCCATGGGCTGAAATTATTCGCCAATGGTCAACTTTCCACCCAGAATTTGCTTATTTGCCACGTAAATTCAAAATCGCCATTATCGCGACCCAAGAAGATCGTGCGGCAACTCAGCTGCATGATATCGGTCTGCGTATGGTTAAAAACGCTGAAGGCGAAGTCGGTTTTGAAGTATTGGTTGGTGGCGGCCTTGGCCGTACGCCAATTATCGGTGTTCAAATCCGCCCATTCTTGGAAAAACAAGACTTGTTGTCTTATTTGGAAGCCATTTTGCGTGTTTATAACCGCTTAGGCCGCCGTGATAACAAGTACAAAGCACGTATCAAAATTACGGTTCGTGAACACGGTATTAATCATATTCGTGAGTTGGTTGAAGCTGAATGGGTACAAATCCGTGAACAGCTGAAACTGGATCAGAAAGAAATTGATCGTGTTAAGTCTCACTTCACTGAGCCAGATTACGAAGCCGACGCGGCTGATGACACAAGCTTTGATGAAATGATGGCTGAAGATGCTGATTTTGCTCGTTGGGTTAAGCAAAACACAGTTGAGCATAAAATCTCAGGCTATCGTGCAGCTTATATTTCATTGAAAAAACCAGGTTTAGCGCCGGGTGATATCACTTCAGAACAACTCGACGTGGTTGCTGATTTGGCCGAAGAATTTAGCTTTGGTGAAATTCGCTCTACTCACACACAAAACTTGATTTTGACCGATGTGAAAAAAGGCGATTTGTATGCCTTGTGGTTGCGTCTAAACGCTGAAGAACTCGCGACACCAAATATCAACACGCTGGGTGATATTATCTGCTGCCCTGGTCTTGATTATTGTGGTTTGGCGAATGCCACCTCAATCCCATTATCAAAACAAATTGCTCAACGTTTTGATGATCTGGATTACCTTAATGATTTGGGTGATATCAAAATCAAATTCTCAGGCTGCATGAACGGCTGTGCTCACCAAAGTGTGGGTCATATTGGGATTTTGGGGGTCGATAAGAAAGGCGAAGAGTGGTACCAATTCACTTTGGGCGGTAGCTCAGAAGCTGATGCTTCATTAGGTGAGCGTCTTGGTCGTGCCATTCCTAAAGAAGAAGTTGTAGACACTGTCGGGCATTTACTTGATGCGTATGTAGAACTGCGTCATGAAGATGAAAGCTTCTTAGGCACCGTGCGTCGTTTAGGCATTGAACCATTTAAAGATCGGGTATATGCAAATGCAGATAATTAAAGATCGCGAAGTCGTCGAGGATAACTGGACGCATTTAGACGATGAGGCGCCTTTAGCTGATGGCAATATCACGGTATCGCTGAACCGTTGGCAAGAACAACATGAATCACTGGTTAAACATGAAGGTGGTTTAGGTATTCGTTTGTCTGGCGATGACCCATTAGAAGAAATCGTGCCTGATCTGGCGCGTTTTCAATTGGTAGTGTTGATTTTCCCAGCATTTACCGATGGTCGGTGTTATTCATATGCCAAACTGCTACGTGAGCGTTATGCTTTTAAAGCAGAAATTCGGGCGCAAGGTGATGTGCTTTACGATCAACTGTTTAACATGGCGCAATGTGGTTTTAATAGCTTCGAATTGGCAAACCCAAATCGTCTAACAAATGCTTTAGCAGCATTTGATGAGTTTACCGAAAGCTATCAATCTACCGTGCTGCGGCCTGAGCCGCTGTATCGTCGTCGCTAATTAGTAACTTCCATGGCGGTTTATGCCATTGGCGATGTGCAGGGCTGTTTCGATGAGTTAGAAAGACTCCTCGACGCCCTGCATTTTGATGCTGAGCAAGATGAAGTCTGGTTGGCAGGTGATTTGGTCAACAGAGGGCCTAAATCAGCTGAAACATTACGATTTGCTAAAGGTCTAGGTAATCGTGCCAAAGTGGTCTTAGGTAATCATGACCTGCATTTGTTGGCGCAAGCATCTGGTGGAAAAGAATACCAACATCGTTTGGATACCTTAGATAGTGTGATTAATGCAGAAGACAGCGATGAGCTTCTGACTTGGTTACGACATCAACCTCTATTTCATCATGATGCAACACTGCAATTTTCGATGGTGCATGCTGGTTTACCGCCAGAATGGACGATTGATGATGCATTAGCACGCGCCGCTGAAGTAGAGGCTGTATTACAAGGTGATGATTGGCGTGAGTTTTTCCAGCATATGTATGGAAATAAGCCAAAGCGTTGGTCTGCTGATTTAAAAGGCTGGGATAGACTTCGCTTTATCACCAACTGTTTCACCCGTTTACGTTACTGTCATGAAGATGGCTCGCTGGCATTAAAGTTTAAGGGCGCGCCCAAAGACAAACCTGCTAAGCAAAAACCATGGTTTGATATGCCAAAGCGTGCGACAGTGAATGATCGAATTGTGTTTGGTCATTGGTCACAATTAGGCACAGGCCAGTATGGCAATGTCTTTTCACTCGATAGCGGAGCGGTTTGGGGTGATCATTTAACGGCAGTCCGTATAGATACACACCCTTATCAATGGACAACTATAGAGGCTGATCCAGCAGGTTTACCAGCAGCACGTAACAAAGTTGCTACAAAGAAATAACACAAGATATAAGTACTTGTTAGGCATTCATTTTTAAACACAGTACAATAACTGCAAAGAAATTTATCAGGATAAAAAAATGAGCAATATCAAAACCTTTTCAGGTGATTTTTCGGCACAGGGCATGCGTGTTGGTATCGTCGCAGGACGCTTTAACGATTTTGTCGTTGATCACCTGATTAATGGTGCCGTCGATACGTTGTTACGCCATGGCGCAAAAGAAAAAGATATTGAAATTGCTCGTGTACCTGGCGCAGTTGAAATTCCATTAGCGGTTAAGCGTATGGGCAACACTGGCAAATATGACGCAATTATTGCGTTAGGTGCTGTTATTCGTGGTGGTACGCCACACTTTGAATACGTTGCGGGTGAATGTTCAAAAGGTCTTGGTCAACTGAACCTTGAGCTGGATATGCCTATTGCCTTTGGTGTTTTAACTGTAGATAGCATTGAACAAGCAATTGAACGTTCAGGTACAAAAGCCGGTAACAAAGGTGCCGAAGCTGCCATGAGCACCATTGAAATGGTGAACGTATTGCGTCAAATCGGAGCTACAAAATAGTGGCTGCAGGTTTGCCTAGAACACAAGCGCGTCGCGCTGCAGTGCAAGCGCTTTATCAGGCGTTAGTTAACGAGCAAGCGCCAGATAAAGCAGAATTAGATTTTGTGATGGCGGAGTACGCTAACAAAATCGATAAAAGCTATTTTCAGACCTTAGTGTCTGGCGTGCTGAAAAACATCGATGAAATTGATAGCGAGTTAAGTCATGCTGTCGATCGTGATTTAACAGCGGTTGACCCGGTTGAGGCTTCAGTACTGCGTTTAGCCGTATTTGAATACATGCATCGTTTAGATATCCCATATCGCGTTGTTTTAAATGAAGCTGTAGAACTTGCCAAGTCATTTGGTGGCGAGCAGGGTCATAAATACGTCAATGGTGTTTTGGATAAAATGGGTGCTCGCTTACGTGAGGTTGAGTACCAAGCTGCCAAAACTAAGCGTGAACAAAAGAAAAGCTAAGCCACTGGCCAAAATTTGTGATGGCCAGTTCAACAGAGTTCTCCCTCATCCGAGATTATTTTTCTGCGCTAACAGATAGGCGTGATGATGTAATCTTAGGGATTGGTGATGACTGTGCTTTGTTACAGCCGCCTGCTGGTCACATCCTTGCGACTTCCGTTGATACCTTGGTGTCTGGTGTCCATTTTTTCGCTGATGTTGATCCATTCCGACTTGGCCATAAAGCCTTAGCCGTTAATTTAAGTGATCTGGCGGCAATGGGGGCAACGCCTGCTTGGTTTACGCTGGCGTTAACATTGCCGGAAGCTAATCCACAATGGTTACAGGCTTTCTCTGCCGGTATGGCAGCACTTGCTAAACAGCATAATATTCAACTTGTCGGTGGTGATACGACTCGAGGCCCCTTAACGATAAGCATTCAAGTTACCGGTTTTTGTGACAGAGGAAATGTTTTACGACGTGATGCGGCAAGACCTGGCGATAAGATATTTGTCACAGGATCGTTGGGAGATGCGGGTACAGGGCTTTTGATAAAGCAAAACCAGTTAGCCACTGAAAATCTATCAACTGAAGAACAACAATTCTTGATTGATAGGTTGGAGTTACCCACACCACGAAATGAGCTCGTAAAAGAGCTCTTGCCCGAGGTTAAATCTGGTATCGATATTTCGGATGGGCTGCTTGCGGATTTAAAGCACATACTGACAGCAAGTAATGTTGGTGCTGTGATTAATACAGAAGCTTTGCCTTTATCTTCATCATTACAAAAACTGAAATCAGAACAAGCAATTCAACTTGCTCTGACTGCAGGTGATGATTACGAACTGTGTTTTACTGTAGCTGCAGAGAAAGCTGACGCTTTGACTTCACGATTGGGAAGCAAAATCCAGTGTATTGGTGAAATCACTGCAGAACCTGAATTAATCGTCTTACCTGAACAATCATTCAAAAGTCACGGCTATGACCACTTCAACAAAACCTAGTACGCGTGAAATTATTAAAAAGCCCGCAGTTTTATTAGCCTGTGGACTTGGTTCAGGGTTAATCCCAAAAGCGCCAGGTACTTTTGGCACTATAGCGGCAATACCGCTTTATTTACTCATGCAGCCGTTATCTCTGCTTAATTACTTAATATTAACCTTTACCTTTTTTGTGGTGGGCATTTGGTTGTCAGCAGAGGCAATTAAAGTCTTTAAACGCGATGATCCTTCTGAAGTTGTATGGGACGAGGTCGTAGGTTTATTGGTGACAATGATTGCAGCACCAGCAGGTTTGCTCTGGGTACTTTTGGGATTTGTGTTGTTCAGAATATTTGATATCTGGAAACCATGGCCCGTCAGTTTGGCGGATATAAAGTTACATGGCGGTCTTGGCATTATGTTGGATGATGTCATTGCCGGTATTTATGCTCTGATCGTTTTACAAGCGATAGCCTTCATGATCTAAATAATCTAATTGCGACAATTTAAAATCTGTGGCAAATTGAAAGTGCTTGATTTGAATAAGGATATTCAACATGCACAACAAAGGATTGACGCTCATTGAGCTGTTGATAGTTATCGCTATTGCAGCAACCATTGCCGCGATTGCTATGCCTTCATTTAAAGGTTTGCTTAATCGCCAAGAAATAAATGGCCAAGCAAACCTCCTATTTTCAATGTTGTACCTTGCCAGAAGTGAAGCCGTTAAACGTAACTCTGTTGTTACTATTTGTAAAAGCAGTGATGGTCAAGTTTGTGGCGGGCTTTGGGCTGATGGTTGGCTTATGTTTGCCGATACGGACAGTGATGGAAGCTTTGATGAGGGTGAGTTAATAATCGCTCAGGGTAAAATTAGTGACAAAATAGCTGTTGGCTGGGTGGCTTTTGGTTCAAATAACTATATTCGATTCACATCACGAGGCATGACATTAGCGCAAAATGGCACATTCACTATTTGCCCAGTTAGTGCTGATGCATCAATTGCACGTACAGTCGTGGTTAGTAAAACGGCTCGCGTAAGGATTACACCATTAGGAATTGATGGCAGCGGGGATGCAATTAACTGTTAACGTTGCCAGCAGGTAGCTGCGTCTCCTCCGGTAGCAGTATAAACTTCACCATTAGCTGCAGTAACTGTGAGCGTAAGAGTGCCACAAACATCGTTAACTTGAGGTCCGGTGGGTTGCGCAGTAACAGTATAGTTAGTCGCATTCGCACCAGCAGCGATATCTACAATATAAAACCCATCAATAGAACTATTATTATCAGTCTGCGTGTAACCCAAATCAGTCATATCTGACGAATAAGCGGGGTTGTTGGCACGCCACTTTTCCTGAGCTAACTGAATGGCAAGTATAGTTGATTTGGCATCAGCTCTTCGAGCACGCTCAACATAACTTTGGTATGCGGGAATGGCGATTGCAGCAAATATAGCAATAACGACTACAACGATCATTAATTCTATTAGAGTAAAGCCCTTATTATTTCTATATGTCATGAGCGTGCCTCATTCGGTTTATTGATAAGGATAGAAAAAAAAATATGTTTAGTCATGCATAAAGTGTGTGCTAACCCACATAATATTTCATTTAAGTATTGCAAAAGCTATGAAAGGTTTCAAAAGCAGTACTATAATCTTATCTGAGGCAAAAGAGGGAATTGATATGCCGCTTAAAAACCGTTTAGGTTTTACATTAATAGAGCTTATGATAGTAATCGCTGTATTAGCGGTTTTGGCTGCTATTGCTTTGCCCTCATTTCAAACTACCTTAGAGAAGCGCCGAGTAACAGGTGCCGCTGATAATCTCTTTGCTGCGCTGCACTTTGCTCGTTCCGAAGCAATTAAACAAAACAATCAAGTCCAATTTCAGTTTGATGCTAATACATGGTGCTATGGTATCGATGATGCTGGTAGTGATTGTGATTGTAGTGCTGAACCTGCCAACTGCACAATTTCAGGCCAACAAAAAATAGGATTGGGTAACGACTATCGAGATGTCGTTTTAACTGTTCAGAACTTTAATGGAAACGATATTGTTTTTAGCCCTCGCCAAGGAATGCCTCTAGACCCAAATGACAGCGGTGTTTTTACCTTATCGATAAATAACTTCTCTAAAATGGTTAGCATAAATGCCGTTGGCAGGATAACGATGGATTAATTATGTCCAAAAGCAAACAAAAAGGCCTCACTCTTATAGAACTGATGATTGCCATGATAATTGGCATTCTAATAATTGGTGGTGTCATTGGTATGTTTGTCACATCAGTTCGAAGTAATGCTGATCATATAAAAATGATTGAGCTAAACCAAGAAATGCGTGTCGTCATGTCTCTAATTACTAGGGAGTTGCGCATGGCAAATGCTGATGAGGCAGCATTTAATGCTTTACCAAATGTTTATCTTTGTGATGCATGTGACGTTACATTGAATACCGTTGACGGCAATCAAACTTTGGCGTTTTCGTTTAATGGTGATAACAAATCTTTTGCTATCAATGGTGATGTTATTGTATTTGATAATGGTGCAAACCCAGAAGGGTTGACCATGCCCGAGCATAATTACTCAACAAGCAGTTTTACAGTATGGAAGTTATATACCAGTGTGGCTGATGGTACTCGTTGGGAAAATCAAAATTACGCAATACAAGCTGACGATACAGACGAAGATCAAATTAAAGTTGATATTAACCTTGTCGGTTCTACTGAAATTAGTGGTGGGGATATTGCCCAAAGAAGGCTTATCAAGACAGTACGTGTGAGGAATTAAAAATGAAACTGTACCGTCAATTTCAAAGTAAACAACGTGGGGCAGCAGCATTATTTACAGTAATCGTTTTACTTATTGCTGTGACTTTAGTTGTTCTTTTTTCGGGTAGGGTAACCATTCAAGAGTTTCGTATTTCTGGTAACGATGCCCGAGCAAAACTTGCATCAGCTAACGCAGAGCAAGGATTAAACATTGGTCTATCAAACCTTAAAGTAACTGCACCCCCTGATAGAATTGCATGGCCATGGGTAGCTTGTACTGATGATGCTCAAGCACCGTGCGGGGCTGCTTTTGATAGTACTTGGTCTTATGCTGAATTAAATACCATAAATAACGATTGCAATAATGTTAACGAGGAAGGTTATTGTGTTCGTTATTTTTCTCAGACTCCGGGGTTGAACTATGCCTCGATTACGGTGGTTTCCGACGGGCATGCTGATTTTCTAAATGCCTCATCAATTGTTACGCAAACTGTTGCAAAATATAACTTCTTTTCTAGTGCTGCAGGCAGAATTCCACCAATAATGACACCCACTCCGTCGATTGGTGGGAATATGACAATTATCCCTAACCCCAATGCAAATGGTATTGCAGGTCAGAGTAACCCTATTTCTGTATGGTCAAGTAATGCAATGGCTTTTCCTGGTGCAGGAAGTATGCAGACATGCGGTGCACTATTTGATGGTGGTGGTAATGTTGGTAATGCGCAATGTTTAGAGCCGGGAGTGGCCGACCCTTTCAGTCGAACAGTGAGTTCATTTAATCAATGTAACTGTAGTAATGTCGATACTAATTACTCTACCGGGACAGATGAAGATGGCCGAAGAAGGCCTTACAGTACAAAGGATGATTTTGGTACTGACGTTGTTGATAGCGATGCGGGTTTTCCTGATGATATGTTCGAATTCTTTTTTGGTGTACCGGGAGCTGAGTGGCAATCAATTAAAGATCTCGCAAAAGTATATAGCACTTGTAGCAACAATCCTCCAATAGACGATGATACAAATCCTGGGGATATTATTTGGATTGAAGGGAACTGTACTTTGGGATCCAATACTTTTCCAGATCGCCAGTTAGGTAGTCGTTTTATAGAAAATGGTGGAAGAGGCCCTGTTATTTTAGTTGTTGAGGGTGATCTGGATGTTACCGGTACAGAAGTTCACATTTGGGGCATTGTTTATATCATTAACCAGACAGGTGTCAGCGATGAAAATTCAGAGGTTAAATTAACTGGTACACCATATATTCATGGTGCATTGCTTGCTGATGATGAGCTTGATATTGGTAATGGCTCAATGACGGTTATGTATGATGCAGATATGTTAAACGCGGTCAGAGCGTCAGAAGACTCTGAAATCAATGTGGCAACAGATATTTGGTTGCCTCGTTCTGGTAGTTGGTCTGATTCAATACCAGCTAACTAGCTGTTATACGGGAGTTTAATATGGCGTTATTACAGCTAAAAAAACATAATAATGGCTTCAGTTTAGTTGAAGTGATGGTGGCGTTAGTTATCTTGGGCTTGGGAATGGTCGCCTTGATAAAGTTTCAAGGTGAACTTATAACCAATGCAACAGAAGCAAAAGAACTAAGCGAAGCATACTCGGTTGCAGAACAAACAATGGAAGTTTTTCGTTCGTTCGAAAATTTACAAACCTTCGCCGCCATAGATGATGGCACTTATGAAGCTCCTTATCCGGCTCCATTTGATAATGCAAATGCCGATATTTTACAGCTAGACCAATATAATAACGCCTATGAAGTTTCGTGGGTTGTAAGTGACTGCTTTGGTGGTGGTGTTCGGACTGTTGATGGCGACAATAATGATATCGACCAGTGCTTGGATGGCTTTGGTGAAACAGCTCCAGCTGGGTGGCAAATAGGTGGTGCTAATGGTCAGATGTATAAAATTGTTCAGGTCAACATAGATTGGGATCGTAATAATGATGGTGATACAACTAATGATGACCCTATCATTTTGCTAAGTGCTATTGAGTCTACAAATTTCCAAGATACAGCATTACCGCCAACGAATGGAGATGCATCGGATATTGCTGGTGACTCAGCATTAACTAGAGATACTCTTAGTGATGAGGTTCAGGTTAACGTTGATACGGGTTCTGGTGAAAAAAGACAGGCCGGAAAACCTCTCCCTGAAGTCGTTGCTTCTGGTCAACGAAAAAATACTTTAGTAGCTTTTGATGTAATTACCTACAGTCCAATCAACAACTCAAATGAAGTTAATGTAAATCTTCGAGAAGAGTTTTTAAATGTTGCTTGTGAGTGCCGAATAAACAGTACTTCAGCTGTGGGTTACACTCCAGGCCATGTTCAGTGGAACACATCCGGTTCCTATAGATATGACGCTGTTAATAACACCGAGCTAAAAACAACAGCAGTGCCTACAGGAGATAACGCTGCAGATGTTGAGGGGCTATGCACAATTTGCTGTAGGGATCATCATGATGGTAATGGTCCTGTCCGTTATGACGGACAAATAGGAGTGACCGGTAATCATCCTCATTATGATGATAATGGTAATGCTGTTAGTGCGGTTGGCGCAATTTATACTGAATCATGCCGTTTTAAAAGAATCGATGGCGTTTTCCGGGCTTTCCAAGATTGGCAGCTTCAGGCAATTAATATTCTACCGAACGAGCAATTATTAAATAACGCTTCTTTAGAGGCTGCTTATAGTAGCTACGTGGGTGACTATATCATTCCTGATAATGATGTAACGACTTTTGCTGATGTTGAAGCGCTAATAGAGCCTGTGGTTATCCCTGTAGGCGGTACAGGAGTTCAACTACAGGCCAGAGGTATTTACCTTGATAATGTTTATGCGATTGATGGTAGCTTATCAACGGGGGCAGGAAGTTATGCTGTCTATGACGGGGAAGACAAGCTTGAGCAGACGCCATTTGCTGAAGTTAATTTAACTTTATTGGCAGATTGGGATGCATTAAATATTCGTCCCCCAGATGAGCCGAATCTCCCTGATTATTTTTCAGATCCAGAGTTTTTAAATGAAGACTTGGCGACCATTGACGTCACTGAGAGCTATTTTGGTAATTTATACAGACGAGGCATTGCTCGTGGGCTTGAGGAGACTCCTCAAAATGGTGCTCCATGGCCAGTTTATGCATCAATAGAAAGCGGTACTGATGGTATAACTGATAATTCGAACACCGAAATCGATTTAGTACTATCTTTAAACGGAACTAATCCCAATGATCCTGACCCAGTCAATAAAAAATTTAGTCGATTTGATGTCGCAGTTCTGGGAGCAGCAAGTTCTTATAGTGTTACTGGTACCATAAGCTTCACTGGCTTGCCGGGAAATAATCTTAAACCCGTTGGTACCGCTGAAACACCATTTTGTGGATTGATCAGTTCTGGAAACAGTAACACCTATTCTTGTATTGTGCCCGATGGCCAAACCTTTACGTTTAATGTTTCTTTTCTCGATAAGAACGGCACACCATATTCATGTACATCAACAGGTAACTCGAACTCATTCACAATCAATGGGGCAAATATTTCAAGAAACCTGAGTTTTACTTGTCAGGAATAATATGATTTTGCGTACCATGATGGGAGATTTTAATGGCGCCCATCATGGATGCGATACGACCTGTTTCTTCCCAATCTTTGCCGTGCAGAATGCCGTGTAGTAAGCCTGCGCGATAAGCATCACCACAACCTGTTGGATCAGCAATTCGCTCAGCTTTATGGCAAGGAATATCAATTCGTTTACCGTCCGTGTAAATGTGTGAGCCTTGGGCACCACGGGTAATAATCAAAGCTTCGACATGTTCAGCAATCTGTTCTTCAGTCAGGCCGGTTCTGTCCATAAATAACTGTGCTTCGTAATCATTTAAAGCGATATAGGTTGCTTGTTTAGCAAACTGCAGCAACTCTTCGCCATTAAACATCGGTAGGCCTTGGCCTGGATCAAAAATAAACGGAATATTGGCATCTGCTAATTGCTGAGCATGCTGTAACATCGCATCACGACCATCTGGAGCCACGATAGCTAACTTAATGTCTTTTGCTTCGCTAATAGGTGTCTCATGCGCAAGGTTCATTGCGCCCGGGTGAAAAGCCGTGATTTGGTTATCATCAATATCGGTGGTGATATAGGCTTGGGCTGTGTAATGACCTTGTTTTACATGGACGTGTTGACGGCTTATACCATGCTTATCCATCCATTCAGCGTAAGGAGCAAAGTCGGTTCCTACGGTGCCCATTGCGACAGGTTCATCACCTAGTAATTTCAAGTTATAGGCAATATTGCCTGCACAGCCGCCGAACTCACGACGCAGTTCAGGCACCAAAAAAGCAACATTCAACATATGAACTTTGTCTGGCAGGATGTGATTTTTGAACTGATCCGGAAATACCATGATGTTGTCATAGGCAAATGAACCACAAATCAAAACCGACATGTTTAAACCTCTTGTGTTGAAAGTTGTTGGCTATCGGCAGTAATTGCCAGTTCACCATGTAAAAAATCGAGTAATTTCTGACCGACTATTTTTTTACGCCAGCCTTTTAATAATGAAATATCCCGTTCACCCCGAACCAAATGTTCAATATCTTTACGGGTAGCAACAGCAACCGGCGTAATCGATTCTTCATCGCAATATTTACGCAGTAATGCCATTAGGGCATCGAGCAATGCTTCTTGTTGATTGGTTAATGGCACAGGTTTAATCAGTTTTGGCCATTGCGCTTCTGGAATTTCTTGAGCGCGAGAAATAACCTCAATGATATCACTGCCATTTCGCTCAATATCTCGGGGCTCTAGGCCACGAATTTTTGCTAGCTGGTTCTTGCTATCAGGGGCAAACCTAGCGAGATCGAGCATGACATCATCTTTGAGAATCCAGCGACGTGGGCGATTACGATCGATCGCGCGTTGTTCACGCCAAGCTGCTAATTGTTGTAATACAACAAGTTGCGATGCTTTTAATTTGCCCGCACCGCGAATTTTGCGCCAAATTGCTTCAGGATCAGCAGTATAAGTTTTAGGGTCTGAAAGCGATGCAAAGTCATCGTTCAACCATGGACGACGCTCTTGTTCATCCAATTGTGCTGACATTTGATGATACAAAGTACGAAGGTATCGAACATCATCAGCTGCATAATCTAATTGCTCATTACTTAACGGACGCTGAGTCCAGTCAGTTCGTGAGTGAGCTTTATCCAAATCAACATCGAGGCAGTGTTTAACCAGATTGCCATAGCCAATTTGATCGCCAATACCTAATACGGTCGCAGCAAGTTGCGTATCAAAAATCTGTTGAGGCAGTTCGCCTCTCAGCATTTGTAACAACTCTAAATCCTGGCGAGCTGCATGGAAAACCAACGTCATACCGGGTTGATAGAGGATATCCATCAGCGGTGTTAGGTCTTCTATCGCAATAGGATCAACACAGGCGATAACGTCATCATTAGCGATTTGAATTAAACACAGCTGTGGGAAGTAGGTTTTTTCACGCAGAAATTCAGTATCAATTGCTAACCAATCACTTTGCTTGATTTGCTCACAAAAGTTATCGAGGTCCGAAGCGTTGTCTATATATAAAACCGTCATGATTTCGCGCAAAAAGCAGACAGTATAACGGTTTTAGCCCTCAGTATTCATACTCCGCATGCGTTCAAGAACATTATTAATGGCATCAATAATGATTTGTGGTTGTTTTTGTGGAATATCGTGACCGCTTTGATGAGCAAACACTTGCTGACTTTGCGGAGATAATAAATAAAGTTGCTGTTGCAAATCAGACCACGTTTTTTCCCTGTTTTGCTGCGTTATGTCACCAAACCACTCCGGTAAACCTCGAGTGACAATAACCAAAGGAATATTCGGTAGTTCGGGAGACGCCTGCACTTGTTTAGCACTTTCGCTAAGCGATGAGATTTCAGCGCGAGCAGCATGAAATGCACGCTCACGTAACACTTGGGGTTTATTTAGATAAGTAGTCGTATCGTCAGTGGATTTTGGAACGACGAGAATATTGCTTCGGCGGTTGTAATGCTGAGGTAAGCTGATTTGAAACCTATCGTATTGCTCCTCATGTGAGGCATCTACCAACACCATACCTTTAACAGCCTCAGGATGCATGGCCGTAAAAACCCGAATGTTATAACCACCAAATGAGTGTCCAACCATGACATAGGGAGGGGGAATATTGGCTTGCTGAAGTAGGGTTTCAAGTTCTTGAGCTATTCGGTAACTGTTACGAGGTTGAGGGCCAAAGTCGCTCCAGCCATAACCTGGTCGGTCAAAAACACAGATGCGACTATCCACTTCAGCACTTGCCTGAACAGGCAGCCAATCAGTAGAGTCATCGCCGAGACCAACATCAACAATAACAGTGGGCGAACCTTCGCCAACACAGTTGATGTGTAGTTGATAACCGCCGACATCGAACCTCTGCCCCGGTGGCTTAGGAAACTCAGCAGCGTTACTGGTAGCACCGATAGTGCACAGTAAAAAAAAAGGTAATAAACGAATCATGCATCGACTCCGTCACTCACAGACTTATCGATAAGAAAGATTGATACCTATTAAAGTTCCGCGCAATTAAGTTGTAAAAAATCAAATAATTGAATGACATCAAAAGGCCAGCCCAATTCAGCCTGATTCGAAGTCTTCACGACAGGAATTCTAATGCCATATTCCGCCACTAAATCATCATCATCACCAATCTCAACTTGATGAATATCAAGCGGATATTGCTGTTGTAGAGAAGTTAATTGGGCTAATGCTAAATCGCACAGATGACAACCCGCAGTGGTATAAAGCCAAACCTGCATTACTTTTCAAGCAGCCGTGGAATAAGGTCGACAAAGTTACAGGGTTTATGTCGCGCATCTAATTGTGCTTGCAGTATGTCATCCCAAGCCGTCTTGCAGGCACCAGATGAACCGGGTAAGCAAAATATAAAGGTGCCATTAGCCACACCTCCAACAGCACGAGACTGAATGGTTGAGGTTTTGATAATCCCGTAAGAGATTTGTCTAAATAATTCACCAAAACCTTCGATAGTTTTATCAAACAGCACAGTGACGGCCTCAGGTGTGCCATCACGACCTGTAAAGCCGGTGCCGCCTGTCGTTAACACGACATCGACACTGGAATCGGCAATCCACTTAGAGACTACAGCACGAATTTGATAAATATCATCCGGAACGATTTGTTGGTCAGCCAATAAATGACCACTTGCCAATAATCGCTCTCTTAATAGTTTTCCAGAAACATCGTCATTTTCTGTTCGACTATCTGAAATCGTTAATACAGCTATGTTTACAGGGATAAATTCGCTTGCCATGCCGACGGGTTCTCAGTTCGTTTTGTCAAAAACCAGTATAGTGGTGGGGATAGTCACGGTCTAGAATGCATTGTGAAATTCAAGCCAATAAAGGAGTTTGTTATGAAAAAATTAATTTTAGTAACAGCAATGGCGGCGACATTAACTGCCTGTGCAACTGATGATCCGAATAAGCGCACTAAAACAGGTGCGGCTGTCGGTGCAGCTGCTGGCGCTCTATTAGGCTATGCCGTAGATGATGGTGCTGGCGGTGTGCTTGTAGGCGCAGCGGTCGGCAGTCTTGCCGGAGCAGGTGTTGGTCGATACATGGATAACCAGCAAAAAGAAATGCAAGCTGCATTAGCTGAAGAGCAGGCACGTAATGAGCTTCAAATTCAGCAGTTACAAGATGAATCACTGAAAATTGATATTTCTAATGAAGTGTCATTCGACTTAAACAGCGCGGCGATTAAACCTGCTTTCGAGCCAACATTGAATAAAGTAGCCGATGTCTTACAACGTTATCCAAAAACCGTTGTGCATGTTATAGGCCACACCGATAGCTCAGGCTCTGAAAGCTACAACCAAAAATTATCAGAGCAACGCGCGCAATCAGTAGTAAACTATTTCACCAGTCGTGGCGTATTGTCTGACCGTTTGATACCAACGGGTCGTGGTGAATTGCAGCCTCGCGCAAGCAATGAAACCGAAGCGGGTAGACAGTTAAATCGTCGAGTAGAAATTATTGTAAAACCGATTGTTGAGGGCCAAGAGTCTGAAGCCTACCAAACGCCGTAAGGCACCTACTGATAAACCAGCATCTGATTCAGATCTGTTATTCGGCCTACATGCTGTGCAGGCGGCACTTGATGTCCCTGCATCGCGTGTGGCTGAAATCTGGATTGCTGATGAACGGCATGATAAGCGTGTTAATGATGTTATCTCTGTTGCCCAGCGACTAGATATCACCGTTCATAAAATTAGCCGTAAAGAACTCGACCTGATGGTGCCAGAAGGGCGCCATCAAGGTTGTGTTGCTAGAGTGACGCCGTTAGAGACAATGACCGAATCTGGGCTTGAACAGTTACTCGACAATCTCAAAGAACCACCATTTCTACTTATATTAGATGGTGTTCAGGACCCGCATAATTTGGGTGCTTGTTTGCGTACCGCTGAAGCTGCGGGTGCACACGCTGTTATCGCTCCTAAGGATCGGGCATCAAGCTTAACAACAACTGCAATTAAAATTTCCAGTGGTTCTGCAGAACGTGTTCCATTTGTTCAAGTAACTAACTTGGCACGCGTATTACGCGATCTTCAAGAGCGCGGCATTTGGTTAGTCGGCACCTCTGGTGATAGTGAAAGCACGTTGTATCAAGTCGATCTGAAAGGGCCTCTGGCTTTAGTGTTAGGTGCAGAGGGCAAAGGGATTCGTCGTCTTACCCGTGAACATTGTGATGCTGTTGTGTATATCCCAATGAAAGGCCAAGCAGAAAGTCTCAATGTTTCAGTTGCAGCCGGCGTGTGCTTATTTGAAGCACAACGTCAACGTAACTTGTGACGCTCCCATAAAATAAAGTAAAATGTCGGATTGCCTGAAAACTTTTTAAGTTTTGGCAAAAACTCCTTGCTTTTGGCTATTTAAGTCAAAAGCTGATTAAACCGTGAGGAGCTCTAATGAGACATTACGAAATTGTGTTTCTGGTCCACCCTGATCAGAGCGAACAAGTGCCTGGCATGATCGAGCGTTATACACAAACGCTGACTGCCAACGGTGGTCAAATTCACCGTCAGGAAGACTGGGGTCGTCGTCAATTGGCTTACCCAATCAACAAAGTGCACAAAGCACACTATGTGCTGATGAACGTGGAATGTGACGTGGAACAACTGAACGAAGTTACCACTGCTTTCCGTTTTAACGATGCTGTTATTCGTCACTTAGTCGTCAATATGGATGAAGCGCAAACTGAGCCTTCACCGATGATGCGTAAAGAAGACGAAAAACAAGAACGTCAAGCATCTTAATCAGCGAATAGGAGAATTCCCATGGCACGTTTTTTCAGACGTAGAAAATTTTGTCGTTTCACTGCCGAAGGCGTGAAGCAAATCGACTATAAAGATGTAAATTTGTTGAAAAACTACATCACCGAAACAGGCAAAATTGTGCCTAGCCGTATCACTGGTACTAAAGCCCGTTACCAACGTCAGCTGTCTACTTGTGTGAAACGCGCGCGCTTTTTGGCATTACTGCCATATTGCGACATGCACAAATAAGCAGTTTCGTTTAATCCAAGTGTAAAGTTTTAAGTATGCTGCGCGGAATCGCTCAATTTGCCATGCAAGGTCGCTGGCAAGCAGCATTAACAGCCAGTTTTCTGGCGGTAGCAGCGATGTTGTTACCACCTTTAAGTTATCTGGCTAGTGGTGTGATTGTTTTGGCAACATTGCGAACTGGCCCACGGGAAGGTTTGCGAGTGTTGCTGACGGCTCTGGTCGTGTTTGCAATCGCTGCTGCAGTGTTATTTAAGTTGGTTTGGCTGTCATTATTCTTGTTTTTGACAGCGTGGTTGCCAGTATATTTGGTAACGCTAGTGCTGGGTTATAGCCGATCACTAGGTAAATCAATGATAGCTGCAGCAGGTATTGGTTTGGTCGGTGTGTTGTTAGTGCATCTGTTTGTGACAGATCCAACAACATGGTGGCAAGAAGCCATGACGCCATTTATGCAATTGTTAACGACACAAGAAGGTTGGCAATTGAGTGATGCTGATACGAAGCAAGTGTTTGACAGTATCGCAGGCATGATGACCGGCTTACTGGCAGCAGCGATGACATTTAATATTATCATCGGGCTTTTAATTGGCAGATCGTGGCAGGCCAAACTCTATGATGACGGCGCTTTTGGTCGTGAGTTTACGCATGTACTTTTGGGTAAACCATTAGCAATCGTGACCGCGGCTTTGATGCTGACATCAATGACATCAGTGTCAGAGAGTTTGCCAATACTGACGGATTTCTTGTCAGTGCTGTTGGTTTTGTTTGCGTTTCAAGGTATTGCCGTTGTGCATGCTTTGGTTCGTGAAAGACAAAAATCAATGGGTTGGTTGGTCGCAATGTATGCACTTTTAGTCATCATGTTGCCTCAAATGGCTAGTTTGCTTGCAACACTTGGAATTACGGAACAATGGATTAATTTTCGCAGACACCCGAGAGGGGATGCGGATTCAATTGATAAGCAGTAAATACTGCGAATGAGGGTAGAACGATGCAAGTAATTTTGCTGGAAAAAGTTCAAAGACTGGGTAACCTGGGTGATGAAGTTAGTGTAAAAGCAGGCTTCGGTCGTAACTTCCTGGTACCAAAAGGTAAAGCATTACCTGCTACCAAAGATAACCGTGAAAAGTTTGAAGCACGTCGTGAAGAACTTGAAGCGGCAGCAGCTAAAATTTTGGCTGCAGCGGAAGCACGTAAAGCTAAGCTGGTTGCTGCTGGCGACGTTAACATCATGGCTAACGCTGGTGTTGAAGGTAAATTGTTCGGTTCAATCACAGCTGCAGATATCGCTGATGCGGTAAATGCTAAAGGTGCTGATGTTGACCGTAACGAAGTTCGTTTACCAACAGGCCCATTGCGTCACACTGGCGAATACCAAATCGACGTGCAATTGCACGCTGATGTATTGGTAAGCGTTGCTGTTAACATCACTTCTGAAGCTGAAATCGCTGCTAAAGCAGCTGCTGAAGAAGCGAAGAAAGCACGTGATGCAGCCCGCGAAGAGCAAGAAGCTATCGCGAAAGCACAAGAGCAAGAGTAAACCTCTCTGCTAGATTAAAGATGGGACACAGGTCATAATGGCCTGTGTCTTATTTTTGACTACAAAAGTAGTCGCTTTATGTTTAACCAGCCTGGGTGTTGCCTGTGGAACAGATTACCTATCCGGAAGATTATCAGGATAACGCTACGCAGGCATTGAAGGTTCCTCCGCATTCCGTTGAAGCAGAGCAGTCAGTACTTGGCGGCTTGATGCTGGACAACAATGCATGGGAACAAGTCGCCGATGTCCTTGTCGAGAAGGACTTCTATCGTCGCGACCACCAACTTATTTTCCAAGCCATCGAGCAATTGATGGAAAAAGCCCAGCCAGTTGATGTCATCACATTGGCTGAGTACCACGAACAACGTGGTGAATTAGACAAGGTCGGCGAACTTGCCTATCTTGGAACACTGGCTAGAAATACCCCAAGTGCCGCCAATATCGCAGCCTATGCGAATATCGTTCGTGAGCGATCAATCCTCCGGCAACTTATCCAAATTGGTAACAACATTGCCAACATGGCTTTTACGCCAGAAGGTCGTAACAGCGAAGAAATGCTGGATGTTGCTGAACGCCATGTATTTGAAATCGCCGAAAAAGGTGCAAAACGTGGTGGTGGTTTTATTCAGGTCAAAGAAGTATTGAGTACGGTTGTTGATCGTATTGACCAACTATTTGAACAAGACAGCGGTATTACCGGTTTACCAACTGGCTTTATTGACTTTGATGAGCAAACATCAGGTTTACAGCCGGCAGATTTAATTATCGTTGCTGGCCGTCCATCGATGGGTAAAACCACCTTTGCGATGAATATTGCTGAAAATGCTGCAATCCAGGCAAAAGAGCCGGTTGCGGTATTTAGTATGGAAATGCCGGCAGACTCGTTAGCAATGCGTATGTTGTCATCGCTTGGCCGTATTGATCAGCATAGACTGCGTACCGGCAAATTGAACGATGAGGATTGGCCGCGTCTAACCTCGGCGATTCAGTTGTTAAATGATGCGCCATTATTTATTGATGATACCGGCGGTCTTACACCAACCGAACTTCGTGCACGTGCGAGACGTTTAAAACGTGAACATGGCCTTAGTCTTATCGTCATCGACTACCTCCAGTTGATGCAAGGTAGTAGTACGGGGCGTCAGTCTGAAAACCGGGCCACAGAGATCTCTGAAATATCGCGTTCTCTTAAAGCTCTGGCTAAAGAATTAAATGTGCCAGTGATTGCCTTATCACAGTTAAACCGTTCATTGGAACAGCGCCCAAACAAACGTCCAGTCATGTCAGATTTACGTGAGTCAGGTGCGATTGAGCAGGATGCCGATATCATCGTCTTTATTTATCGTGATGAAGTCTATAACGCTGACTCAGCAGATAAAGGCAAAGCCGAAATCATTATCGGTAAGCAACGTAACGGTCCAATTGGTACGGTCGCATTGACCTTCCAAGGTAAATACACGCGCTTTGAAAACTTTGCGCCTGCTTACTACGACGAATATGGTGATGATCATTCGTGACGCTCTATCCACACGCAGTCATTAATCTTGAGGCTTTAAAACACAACCTTGAGTGTGTTCGTAAGTTTGCTCCCAATAGTAAAGTCATGTCAGTTATCAAAGCTGATGCTTATGGTCATGGTGTGACGCAAATAGCTTCGGCACTTATTGACAGTGACGCTTTTGCTGTTGCGCGATTGAGTGAAGGTGTTGCACTTAGAAATGCAGGCTTCAATCATGCTATTACGATACTTGAGGGCGTCCATACGCTTGCAGAGCTTCAAACTGCAGTTGAGTACCAACTTGCTCCAGTTATTCATCAACCAGCCCATATCGAATGGTTATTAAACGTCACTGACTTACCTTATTGTTGGTTAATGCTAGAGACAGGTATGCATCGTCTCGGTTTACCTTCAAAAGTCATTAGTGATGCAATCGAGCGGTTAACAAGCTATCGAAACAAAATGGGCTTGATGAGCCATTTTGCAAACTCTGATCTTTACGATGATGATCGAAATTTCAAGCAAATTGCGGTCATGCATCAGTTAGCTGAACAATCAGGTTTACCGATTTGTATGGCGAACTCTGCAGCTGTTATCAACTTGCCGACATCACATGGCGACTGGGTACGTCCCGGGCTGATGCTATATGGCATTTCGCCTTTTGCTGATAAAACTGGGGCCGACCTCGGTCTTAAACCAGTTATGCAGTTAAAGTCGACACTTATCGCTACACAGGTTTTAGCGCCTGGCCATGAAGTTGGTTATGGTGGTGAATGGACAGCAACAGAAGTATGCCGAATGGGCGTTGTCAGTATTGGTTATGGTGACGGCTTTAATCGTCAATTATCTAACGCTGGTCAAGTCATGATTCGTGGTGTGTTAGTACCGGTGATTGGTCGTGTATCTATGGATACGGTATGTGTACTTCTCAAAGATTGTCCTGATGCCGTAACCGGTGATGAGGTTGTTATTTGGGGACATGAATCACTCAGTGTCGAATCACAAGCGGTACGCGCTAAGACCATCCCCTATGAATTAACAACAGTGCTGGCTGGGCGAGTTACAAGGAAGTACCAAAATGGCCAAAGTTAAACGTGTCTATGTTTGTAAAGAGTGCGGTTCTCAAACACCACAATGGGCAGGGCAGTGCAGCGAATGTGGTGCATGGAATAGCTTAACTGAAGAAGTACATGCACCAGCTTCAAGTCAGGCTGCCATAAGTCGTCACACTGGCTATGCTGGACAGCAGCAAAATGTTGTTCAAACACTCCAAGAAGTCACCTCTGAACAAGCTGTGCGCTGGTCTACCGGTTTACCTGAATTAGACCGTGTATTAGGTGGTGGCTTGGTCACAGGATCTGTTGTTTTGATTGGTGGTGATCCGGGTATTGGTAAATCTACCTTGCTGTTACAGGCCATGGCAATGATGGCGAAAACCAGTGGACTCAGCCCGCTGTATGTCAGTGGTGAAGAATCACTACAACAAATTAAATTACGTGCTGAACGACTTCAACTACAAGAAACCCCTGTTGATTTGTTAGCAGAAACACATGCAGAGCAAATGATTGTGACCGCTCAGCAGCGTAGACCGCAGGTTATGGTCATCGACTCTATTCAAACTGTCTTTACCGAATTACTGCAATCAGCACCAGGTACCGTTGCCCAAGTACGTGAGAGTGCCGCGCAATTAGTCAGATATGCCAAATCGAGTGGTACCACGATGATCTTGGTTGGTCATGTTACCAAGCAAGGTGCGCTTGCTGGACCTCGTGTTTTAGAGCATATGGTCGATACAGTATTGTATTTTGAAGGTGACAGCTCAACGCGTTATCGGATCTTGCGTGCTGTGAAAAATCGTTTTGGCGCAGTGAATGAGTTAGGCGTGTTTGCCATGACGGAGTTGGGGCTGCGCGAAGTCAGTAACCCATCGGCGATTTTCCTATCTCGTGGTGAGCAGGCTGTGCCGGGAAGTGTGATTACTGTTATCCGTGAAGGTAGCCGGCCGATGCTCGTGGAAGTTCAAGCATTGGTTGATGAAAGCCCGCTTGGCAATCCACGTCGGGTATCGGTGGGTTTAGAGCAAAATCGTTTAGCAATGTTACTGGCGATCCTTCACCGCCATGGCGGTATTACTTGCCATGACCAAGATGTTTTTATCAATGTCGTGGGTGGTGTTAAGTTGAGCGAAACAGGGGCTGATTTATCGGTTTTAGCGGCAGTGATTTCAAGTTTGCGTAATAAAGCGTTGCCTCATGATTGGGTGATGTTTGGTGAAGTGGGGCTGACTGGTGAGATTCGACCTGTTCAAGCAGGTGAAGAGCGAATTCGTGATGCGGCAAAACATGGTTTTACCCATGCATTAGTGCCTGCTGCCAATGCACCCCGTAAACCAATTAAAGATATGAAAGTCATTCCAGTACAGCATTTATCTGCAGCGATAGAAGCTTTAAGAAACGCCTGGCTTTAGCTGTCGTGAATAAGTGCGGCTAGTTCCCGGTGCAGTAAATCCTCATCGCCTAGATTAAGTTCCACTAAACGCTTTAAATGACTAATGCTTTCTAAATCAATCAGGCTGCAATGAAAGCCAATCGTCCCATTATCGATGTGTGCCACTTCGGCCTGCATTTTGATAACGAGCTCGGCATTATTTAGCAGCAGGTCAATGTGATATTCGTCACCGATGGCGCCTATCCAGCCGACCGGCTTTTCAATTAATAGGCCGTTAAGCGAGACATCTACGACGTGGCACTGCGGGTGAAGCTCACCTTTGATGGCATGGACATTTGCGGTTGCAGAGAAAGGAATCCGCTGAAAACGACGTTGTGAGTGCTCAGATTCTGACATGGCCAACTCCTTTGCTGTTAGAGTCGATACTATCACTGTTTATTCGTTAGGAGACATATCTATGCTTTGGGTAAAAGCATTTCATCTTATTTTTATCGTTACTTGGTTTGCATCGTTATTTTATTTGCCACGCTTATTTGTCTATCACGCGCAAACAGAAGATGCTGCGGGTAATGCACGTTTTAAGATCATGGAACGTAAACTGTATCGCGGCATAATGACGCCAAGTGCGATTTTGACGGTCATTTTTGGTGGCTGGCTGTTGAGCTTTTATGATTTAGCCACATTGAAAACGATGGGCTGGTTACATGCCAAATTAACGCTGGTCTTACTGCTTTTTATTTATCACCATGTTTGTGGTCGGTATCTCAAACACTTTGCTAATGACGCCAATACCAAGAGTCATGTGTTTTATCGCTGGTTTAATGAGTTGCCTGTACTCGTTTTGATCGCAGTAGTGATTTTGGCCGTTGTGAAACCATTTTAAGTAAAAAAAAGCCCCGATTTACGGGGCTTTTTTGATGTAGCTGGTATCGTTTAGTCGATGTATTCAAAAACTTTAACAACTTTCTGAACACCGCCAGTACTACGAACAACATTCACTACTTTGTCGGCTTCTGCTTTACGGATTTTACCCATCAGATAAACAATACCGCGCTCAGTCACAACTTTGGTGTTTAGGCCTTTAACATTTTTATCAGCCAATAGTTTTGATTTTACTTTTGAAGTAATCCAACCATCGCTAGTGCGAGATGGCACTGCACTTGGTGCTAATAACGCTAGCTCGTTGTACACCTTACGAACCCGTGGAATATCTTTAACTAACTCTGTGACTTCTTGTTTCAGGGCTTCACTTGGTGTTTCACCTGTGATCAGCAATACGCCGTTAAAGCTAGTGAAGTTGATATGACTTTGGTCATAGATTTTTTTGTTTTTGTAAATCGTTGAGCTGGCTTTGAACTCTATACCTTGATCATCGATCATGGCGCCAGTAGTACGGCGATCATTATTGACTGCGGCGCCAGTTGCCGCACCACCAACTACGACGGCAGGGCAGCCTTGTAGTAAACATAAACTAAGCAAAAAACTAATCAGATAAAAACGACGCATGAAAATAACCTCAAGAGGAATTTAACAACCGACAGTGTACAGACTGTCAGACTCAACTTAGCTGGAAAGCATCACGGATCCATTCACAAACTTGATGGCTTTGACCATCTTTTTCGCTATGAATTCGCAGGGTCACCACATCAAAGCGGCAAGTTGCCTGTTCTTGTTTTTGCTGTAAGTAGTGTTGAGCGGTGGCAATGATACGCGATTGTTTAGTTGGCGTAATACTTTCTAATGCACTGCCATAACGGTCATTCTGCCTGGCACGTACTTCGACAAAAACCAGCACATCGGCATCTTTCATGACCAAGTCTATTTCACCACGCCGGCAGTGATAATTTTGCGTGAGAAACACTAACCCTTGCTGCTGCAAGTAGTCGCAAGCGGTCTGTTCTGCAAGTTGTCCGCTGCGACGGCTCATAGTTTAAGGAAGAGGGGATAACAACCCATCTTTGAAAATACCTTGTGGCATTAAACGTTGAACATAGCCTTTTTCGTTGATCTGCAAGTCACCAGTGACACCTTGGTAACTAGCATTATCCGAGCGACTTAATTCACTCAGTTCATCAATTAAGTTATAAGCATCCACACCCATGGCGGCCAGGCGCATATAGGTGCCTTTATCGCCACGTGCTTGGGCCAGCAAACCTTGATAGATGGCATCTTCTGATGGAGAAATGATCCAAGGGATATCACTAATAATAGCGCCGTTAAGATCAATGTCCTGACGCGCATTTGCTTCACCATCATAGGCATGTGATGTGGTGATGATTGGCATATTACCTGAGCGGTGGAAGCGGAATTGGGGAACTAACTGTCTTGCTTTAAGTGGTTTCGCAACGACAAAGATAAAGTCCACATCTTGGCGGCGACGTGGCTCAAATTCTAATGTGCGGCCTAAGGTGCTTCTTAAATCCTTAGCCCGCTGTTCACTGGCATTTAAACCGAACAGTGGCACGATGACTTCGCCGAAATCATTGGCTGATTCGCGATAACCATTGCTGCGTACAACACTACCACCTTCTTCACGCCAAGCGTCTTCAAAAGCATGAGTTACCCGTTCACCCCATTCATTACGAGGGCCAAGTACCAAAGCGCGCGTGTAACCTTGTTTGGCAGCATATATAGCAGCAGTACGGGCATCATCTTCTGGGGCTAAACCAAATTGGAATAAATTACTGTGTTCTGGTGCATTTGTGATGCGGTTCAAGGCAATTACCGGAACGGGTAGCATATCCAGCTTAGCTAATTGTTCAACCGAAGCCTTATCGAGGGGACCAATAACAATGTTCGCACCTGCAGCAACTGCTTCTTGGTAAGCGACTACGGCATTGTTTTGCACATCATAAAACGCTAAATCTCGACCACTGTTGTTGTTAAAGTGGGCAGCAATAATGCCTTGTTTAACAGCCTGAGCAGCACCTGCAATTGGGCCTGATTCTGGCAGTAAGACAGCCACATGATTCAGATCTGAAGATAGTTTAAAAACCGGCTTAACCGTTTTTTCCAAACTACTAAGATCTGCCGGATGATTTGGATAACTCCGCTGCCAATCTTCCAAGGCAACTTCTAATGCTTCGGGATTATTCACATAAGCTTTCATGGCATAAGCCAGTGCAAACCAACCGCTATCGTCTGCTGGCGGTTGACCAGGGTTAAATAAATCTAATTGCTGTGTATCCAAAGACATTAATGCTTGCCATAGTGCCTCGCGATTAGTCGCTTGATCTGGGCCAGCTAGTAATGGATCAAGTTCTGTATGAGCTAGCGCTTTATCCAGCATGTTGCCACTCAAAGCGTATGCTTGCGTACGCAATGAAAGTGCTTGAACTTTTTGTTCAGTATTCGTTTTGGTTAAATCAATACTATCAAGAGCGTTTAAAGCGGCAGCAGAGTCTTGTTGAATAATAGCGATATCAGCGCGTAACAAAGCTGCATCAACTTGTTCACCATCACTAAGTTGCGCGGTATTAATTTGTTTGTATGCTTCAACGGCTTGAGGAAAGTCTTCTAGTTTATAAAGTACTGTCGCTGCGCGTAAGTAATAAGCTGATTGGAGCGGGCCAGTGCTGTCTTCCGCTTTACTGAGATAGTTATCAGCTGCGGTTTTAAGATCACCAGATGTTTCTGCTTCTGAGACTAGGCTTTCCGCCGTAACGAGTTGTGGTTTACGATCAACGGCGATTGGTTGACATGCTGCTAATGTCATCACCAGCATTACCAACAGAAAAGTAGAAATTCTTTGCATCTTGGCCTGCGTTTGTCAGTGGATTAAAGGCATCATCTTACCTGTTAGCGTATATTACGACCAGAACCGTGTCGCACTTCAGGAATTCATCGTGTCAGTAACAGAACCCGGCCATTTGTATATTGTGGCAACGCCGATTGGTAATCTTGGCGATATGAGCACGCGCGCAGTCGAAACCTTAAAAGAGGTTGATCTTATTGCCGCTGAGGATACTCGTCACAGTAAATATCTACTCGACTTGCACCTCATCTCAACACCATCAATATCGTTGCATGACCATAACGAGCAACAACGTAGCCAATTGTTACTGGAAAAGCTTCAAGAAGGTCAATCCATTGCGCTCATTTCAGATGCGGGTACGCCGCTTATCAGTGACCCGGGTTATAAATTAGTCACATTAGTGCGGAGTGCTGGGATAAAGGTCATTCCAATTCCCGGCAGTTGTGCGTTTATTGCCGCCTTATCGGCTTCTGGTTTGCCATCCGATCGTTTTGCTTTTGAAGGATTCTTGCCACCTAAATCTGGTGCTAGACAACAAAAGTTGCAAATTCTGGCAGAGGACACGCGTACGCTTATCTTTTATGAAAGTCCTAAACGTGTTGCGGCAACACTCAATGAAATGCAGCAAATCTTTGGTGCCGACCGACAGGCCTGTATTGCCAGAGAGCTCACCAAAATCCATGAAACTATTGAGACTCGTCCACTGGCAGAGTTAGCAGAGTGGGTTGCCGCTGATAATAATCAGCAAAAAGGGGAAATTGTCTTATTGGTTGCTGGTGCAGTCGACGGCATGTCCGCTGATGAGCAAGCGATGCAACGTATGCTAAATCTGCTGCTACCAGAGATGCCGGTGAAAAAAGCGGCAACCATTACCGCTGAGTGGTTATCGGTGAGTAAAAATGCCGCCTATCAATTAGCGTTGAAACTTCAGCAGAAATAATCAAGCTTGCGTAAAATATGCGCTTGAGATGGCCAGACAATCGCACTAATTCTTTTAGTGAGGAAAGTCCGGGCTCCACAGGGTAAGGTGCCAGGTAACACCTGGGGGACGTGAGTCCACGGCAAGTGCAACAGAAAGGATACCGCCCAGCATCTAGAATGCAGGGTAAGGGTGAAATGGTGCGGTAAGAGCGCACCGCGCGGCTGGCAACAGCAACGGCAAGGTAAACCCCACCTGGAGCAAGACCAAATAGGGGAACACATGCTTTTAAAGCATGGCATGCGGCCCGCATGGTTCCCGGGTAGGTTGCTTGAGGCAGATGGTGACATCTGTCCCAGATGAATGATTGTCCACGACAGAACCCGGCTTATGGCCATCTCAACTTTTTCCATGTGACCTAATTGGCGTTGTTCGAAAGTTTTTTTCGAGCTGTCTTTATGCTGTCAAATTTTTTCTATAGCTAGAATTTACTTTAACTTCGTCAGCCAGTTTTTTGATAAGAAAACAGTCCTCACCTAAGTACCCGATCCGTTTTCTCCCACTTTCACAAAACGTCGCTAAGTCCTTGTCGTAAAAAGAGGATTTTGATGATTTTGATGCTTGACTTGTCTGATCTGCACTCCTATAGTGTCGGTTAGTGGGGAAAAGTGGATCTTTGTGGATCACAATTAATTTTTGAGGATTCAGCGTGTTTAGAGGCGTTGCGACATTTAATCTGGATGCAAAGGGGCGAATGGCTGTGCCAGCTCGTTTCCGTAAGCAGCTGGATGTCTGTTGTGAAGGCCGTCTGGTTGTCACTATCGATCATGCTGATCACTGTTTGCAGGTTTACCCTTTACCCGAATGGGAATTGGTCGAGGAAAAGCTAGGTGCTTTACCTAGTCTTAATCCGCAAGTGCGTCGTTTGAAACGGATGCTGCTTGGTTATGCCACTGAATGCACGATGGATGGTCATGGTCGTGTTTTATTACCAGCAAAACTGAGAGAGTTTGCTGGACTTGATAAAAACATCGTGATGATTGGTCAAGGTAACAAGTTTGAATTGTGGGATGAGCAAACTTGGAACAGCTTGATGGAAGACTGTTTGCAGGAAGACTTCGACGCAATAATGCCGGCTGAACTTGAAAGCCTATCCATATAGGGTGGACCATGACAGAGAGCCTCCCAAAACATTTACCAGTCTTGCTCGAAGAGACTGTGACCTCGCTAGCGATCAAGCCGGCAGGGATTTATGTCGACGGCACTTTTGGCCGTGGCGGTCATAGCCGTGCCATTCTCCAAAAATTAGACAATGATGGTCGTCTGCTTGGTCTAGATAGAGATCCGGCCGCGATTGCGGTTGGTCAGCAGTTAGCCTCAGAAGATCCACGTTTCAGTATTGAGCATTGTGCCTTCTCCCAATTAGATACCGTGATTCATCAACGACTTTGGCAGCAGCGTATAGATGGCATCTTGCTAGATATCGGGGTTTCGTCACCGCAATTAGATGAAGCCGCTCGTGGCTTCAGTTTTATGCAGGATGGCCCACTGGATATGCGTATGGATACCAGCAGTGGTATCAGTGCTGCTGAGTGGTTGGCACATGCTGAAGAAGCAGAAATTGCAACAGTAATCAAAACACTTGGCGAAGAACGTTATGGCAAACGTATTGCCAGAGCGATTATTGAACAGCGTCAGGTTGCACCGATCACAACGACAAGACAATTAGCCGAGTTAGTTGATAAAGCCAGCCCAAGCAAAGACAAATTTAAACATCCTGCAACACGGACTTTCCAAGCAATTCGTATTTTTATTAATAACGAACTGCAAGAGTTAACCACTGCATTAGAAAAAGCGATGGATGTGCTGGCTGTCGGTGGCCGCTTAGCGGTGATTAGTTTCCATTCATTGGAAGATCGCATTGTTAAACGCTATTTCCGCGATGAAGCCAAAGGCGACGATTTACCTGCTCATTTCCCAATTCGTGCTGCTGAGTTAAATCCACGTCTGAAAATTATTGGTAAAGCCATTCGTGCTGGTGACGAAGAGTTGGCTGTTAATCCAAGAGCGCGTAGTGCTGTGCTCCGTGTTGCGGAGAAACTGGCATGAACCTATCAGCTATGTTTGCGACCATTAGAGCGGACTTACCGATGGTCGTAATGTTGTTATTGCTACTGTTTTCAGCCGTTGCTGTGGTGGTTACAAAACATGTTGGCCGCAGTGAGTTTGTGGTGATGCAACAGTTAGAAAATCAACGCGACCAATTGAATGAAGAATGGGGCCGTTTGTTATTAGAGCTGAGCACCTGGGCAAGTCCGGGGCGTGTTGAACAACAAGCGCGTCATAAGCTGGAAATGAAATCTCCAACTAACGATGACACTATTATGGTGATGCCATGAGTCGTCAAGGTTCAGCGATGCAAGTAAATGGCTGGCGTTTAACGCTAGTTCGGTTCAGCTTTGCATTAATTGTGCTGGGCTTGCTTTGGCGTTTGGTTGATATTCAAATTCTGAATAACGAATTTTTGCGTAACCAAGGTGATGCCAGACATTTACGCAATGTGCCGGTCGTTGCCCATAGGGGCATGATTCTGGATCGTCATGGTGAGCCTTTAGCTATTAGTACGCCAGTACATTCGGTTTGGATTAACCCGCAAGTCACGCCTGTTGATCAGCCTGATTTAGCTAAACTTGCCAAAATTTTAGACGTCAGCTTAAACAGCATTCAGGATCGTATTGCGAGTAACACAAGCCGCGAGTTTGTTTATATTAAACGTCGCATTACACCGGCATTATCTGCAAAGGTTAAAGAGCTTAAAATTCCGGGCGTGGCATTACAACGCGAATACAAACGCTACTACCCAACGGCAGAAGTCAGTGGTCACGTATTGGGTTTCACTAATATTGATGACCGTGGCCAAGAAGGTCTGGAGCTCGCTTATGAGCCAATCCTAACTGGCGTACCTGGCCTGAAACGTATGGTACGTGACAGTAAAGGTAATTTTGTTGGTGGCGGTGAGCAAATTCGTGCTGCTAAAGCAGGTGAAAATTTACAATTAAGTCTCGACCTAAGACTGCAATATTTAAGCTACAACGCCCTAAAAAATGCGATTAAAACCCATGGTGCGTTAGCAGGAACAGCAGTAATTTTGGACGTGAAAACTGGCGAAGTATTGGCGATGGCTAATCAACCGGCGTTTAACCCAAATAACCGTACCGGACTTCGTAGCAGCGATTTTCGAAATCGTGCAGTGACAGATTTATTTGAGCCCGGCTCAACAGTGAAACCATTTACAGTGGTCAGCGGTTTGAAGTCAGGACTCTTTGATGAAAAAACTATCATCAACACCCACCCGGGTGTTTTCCGCGTTTCGGGCCATCCAATTACCGACTTCCGTGATTACGGTGAGATTGACCTTGCGACCTTGATCCAAAAGTCTAGCAATATTGCCTCATCAAAAATTGCCTTGGCACTTGAGCCAGATGATTTATGGAATGACTTTGCAAGCTTTGGTATGGGCATGGATACCGGTGCGTATTTTCCGGGTGAAGCCGTTGGTTATCTTCCAGACCGCAGCGATTGGCGCAAACTTGACCGTGCCACATTAGCCTATGGCTACGGCCTCGTTACCAATGCATTGCAATTAGCGCGTGCCTACAGTGTTATCGGTAGTGATGGCATTTTGCGTGACGTTACTTTTGTTAAGCAAGATAAGCCAATGCCTGGTAAGCGAATGTTTAACAAAGATCTGATGCAAACTATTCGCGGCATGATGGAGTTGACTGTGCTGCCTGGCGGGACGGCCACACGTGCAGCAGTGCAAAATTATCGTGTTGCAGGTAAAACCGGTACGGTCAAAAAAGCACGTGCCGGCGGTTATGCCAAAGCCGATTACCAATCAGTATTTGCCGGTCTGATTCCAGCCAGCGATCCACGTTTAGCGATGGTCGTTATGGTCGACTCACCGGGTAATGATGAATATTACGGTGGTGCGGTTGCTGCACCAGTCTTTGCCGAAGTCATGACAGGAGCGATGCGTTTGTTAAACATCGCCCCAGATGCTTTGCCAACCACACAACTACAGGTGGCCAAGCATTGATTTCATTAAATAGATTACTTGCTGGATTGTGTGAGCCATTGGACTTGGATATTGAGATCGAACGTATCTCAATGGATAGCCGTGAGATGCAAACTGCCGGTTTATTTATTGCCAGTGCCAAACAATCAGCAATGCGTCAGCAACATGTTGACCAAGCGGTTAACGCCGGTGCTAAAGCTATCGTTATCGATGACTCACATAGTGTTGAAACGACAGTGCCGGTATTAAAAATTGCAGAGCTAGATCAGAAAATTAGCTTATTAGGTGACCGCTTTTATGGTCAGCCAAGTAAATCAATGACCGTGATTGCGGTGACTGGCACCAATGGTAAAACGTCGGTGAGTCAGTTTATCGCGCAAAGCTTGGAATCATTGGCAACCCCATGTGGGGTGATTGGCACCTTAGGACAAGGTCGAATCAATCAGCTACAAGACACAGGCATGACAACGCCAAGTCCGCTGCAATTACAGCGCGTTTTGGCTGAGATGCAACAACAAGGTATCAAGCACGTTGTCTTGGAAGCGTCATCACATGCATTGGAGCAAGGTCGGTTAAACGCTGTTGATATCAATATTGCAGTGTTTACTAACCTGAGTCGTGATCATCTTGATTACCATGGTGATATGGCATCTTATGCGGCAGCAAAACAACGCCTGTTTACATTTGCTTCTGTTAATACAGCAATTTTCAATATTGATGATAACTATGGCCAGCAGTTTTATGCTCAGCCAAAAAGTCATATCAGTCATGTTAGCTACAGCCAAACACAAACTGCTGATTGGCAAGCAAGTGGATTGCATTGTGATAATGAGGGATTACATTTCGATTTAACCGGCCAGACTAAAACTACCCATATTAATAGCCCCTTATTAGGCCGTTTTAATGTGGATAATTTATTAGCAACCGCAGCCGTATTGAGTGCATTGGATTATCAGTCAGCGGTTATCGCCAAGTGTTTGACAGCCGTAAAACCTGTAACAGGTCGTATGCAATTACTACGTGAACAAAACAGCCCATCAGTTGTTGTTGATTACGCCCATACTCCGGATGCCATTGCCCAAGCACTGACTGCGATGCGTCAACATTTAAACCAAAGCGCTGCTTTATGGTGTGTGTTTGGTTGTGGCGGTGACAGAGACACCGGCAAACGTCCGTTAATGGGTGAGCAAGCAGAGCAACACGCAGATAGATTGGTTTTAACTGACGATAATCCGCGCAGTGAAAGTAGTGAAAACATTATCGAAGCCATTCTGAGCGGCCTACAAAAACCTGAAAGCGCCTTAGTCAAAACTGATCGGCGCGAAGCAATTTTTTATGCCGTTGCCGAAGCCGCTAATGACGACATGATTCTTGTTGCCGGTAAAGGTCACGAGACCTACCAAGAAAAACAAGGCCAGAAACAACCTTTTAATGATATTGCCGTTGTGATGGAAGCGCAGGCAGCGCGCCAACAACAGGCTGGAGTAAATCTATGAGCTTGCCACTGGTGTTAACGGATATTGCCAAGTTGCTCGGTTGTGATTACCAAGGTGCTGCCACGGCAGTTACAGGTACTGCTATTGATAGCCGTAAAGTTAAAAAAGGCGACATTTTTATTGCATTAACCGGTAGCCAAGTTGATGGCCATGATTATTTAGCACAGGCTCGTGAAGCCGGTGCTGTTGCCGCTTTAGTCAGCCGTAAACAAGATGATGAGTTACCTCAGTTGGTCGTTGAGGATGTGGTTAGTGCTTTTGGCAAGTTAGCAACACATTGGGCTGAACAAAGTCAGGCAAAAATTGTTGCGATTACTGGTAGTAATGGCAAGACAACACTGAAAGAAATGGTCAGTGCGATGTTGGCACAACAGCATCATGTTATTGCCACCCAAGGTAATTTGAATAATGAATTGGGTGTGCCTTTAACGCTAACCCGACTTAAAGCTGAGCACCAATATGCCGTGATTGAGATGGGCGCCAATCATCTGGGCGAAATCGCCAGACTGGTTGCGATGGCTAAACCTCAAGTCGCCGTTATCAATAATGTTGGGGCTGCCCATTTAGAAGGCTTTGGCAGCTTAGACGGTGTTGCGACAGAAAAAGGCGCTATTTATGGTGGCCTGAAAGCTGATGGTGTGGCTGTCGTAAATGCCGATATGGACTATCAAGCGATTTGGAAACCATTGATTGGCGAGCGTAAAACGCTGACATTTGGCATGCAAAATTCAGCAGACGTGATGGCGCTAGACTGCCAAACAACGCCTGCGGGTAGCAGCTTCATGGTGGAATTAGATGGCGTAAACCACTTTGTTACATTGCCATTACCTGGTGCCCATAATGTGGCTAATGCATTGGCTGCTATAACAATTTGTCATGCACTGGGTATTGACCCTGCTGCAATGATTAAAGGTTTGGCCAATATCAAACCAGTGCCACATCGTCTGCAAGTGAGAAATACCAAGCAAAAAGCGGTGTTGATTGACGATACCTACAACGCAAACCCTGGTTCATTTGGTCAAGCATTGGCGACATTGAAAAGCTTCCCAGAACAACGCTGGTTAGTATTGGGTGACTTTGGCGAATTAGGTCCAGATAGTCTGCAAGTACACAAACAAATGGGACTTGATGCCAAAGTGGCGGGTGTAAACCGTTTATTTACTGTTGGCGAGCAAAGCGCACAAGCAACAACCGCCTTTGGTGAGAATGCCGAGCACTATGCAGACCGAGATGCTTTACAAGCCTATTTACAAAACAACTTACAAGCTGGCGTGACCTGTCTGATTAAAGGTTCACGTTTTATGCAACTCGACAAACTGGCTGACACTTTAGTAAGCGGAGGAGAGCGCTAATGCTGTTAATTCTGAGTGAATATCTAAGCCAGTATTACAGTGGCTTTAGCGTAGTTCAGTATCTGACATTACGTGCCATCTTGGGCGTAATGACAGCATTGGGTATCGCCTTAGTGGTTGGGCCAGCAATGATTCGCCAATTAAGTTTTAAACAGATTGGTCAGGTAGTTCGTACTGATGGCCCTGAGTCGCATTTCAGCAAAAAAGGCACGCCAACCATGGGCGGTTCGCTGATTTTGGTGGCGATTGCCATTAGCACATTACTTTGGGCTGATTTAAGTAACCGCTATGTTTGGGTCGTGTTACTGGTGACTTTGTTATTTGGTGTCATTGGTTTTGTTGATGATTACATCAAACTGGTTAGACAAGATCCAAAAGGCTTAATCAGTCGCTACAAATATTTCTGGCAGTCAGTTGTTGGTGCTGGCGCAGCCGTATTTTTATATTCAACAGCGACAGTGCCGGCTGAAACACAGTTAATCGTGCCGTTCTTTAAGGAAATCATTATTCCTTTAGGTGGCTGGTACATGCTGCTGGCTTATCTGGTCATTGTTGGCAGCAGTAACGCGGTTAACCTAACTGATGGTCTAGATGGTTTGGCGATCATGCCGACGGTAATGGTGGCTGCTGCTTTAGGTCTTTTTGCCTATGTTGCAGGTCATGCTGAATTCTCGCGATATCTCCAAATACCATTTGTACCAGGCTCTGGTGAACTTATCGTTTTCTGCGCTGCATTGGTTGGGGCTGGTTTAGGTTTCTTGTGGTTTAACACCTATCCAGCTCAAGTCTTTATGGGTGATGTCGGTGCATTAGCATTGGGTGCGGCATTGGGTATCGTGGCTGTTATCGTTCGCCAAGAGTTAGTTCTACTCATCATGGGCGGTGTTTTTGTTATTGAAACCTTGTCGGTCATGATTCAGGTGGCTTCGTATAAATGGCGTGGCAAACGTGTTTTTTTGATGGCACCTATTCATCACCATTACGAATTAAAAGGTTGGCCTGAGCCACGGATCATCGTGCGCTTTTGGATCATTACCGTATTCCTTGTGTTAATCGGTTTGGCAACACTGAAAATTAGATGAGTTATTTGATGGCCAAGATGCAAAATAAAAACTGCGTTATTGTCGGTCTGGGACAGACCGGGCTGTCATGTGCCCGTTTTTTACGTATGCATGGTGCTGCTGTAGCTGTCATGGATACTCGTGAGCAACCACCTGGCTTACAACAGTTGCAACAAGATTATCCTGAAGTATTGGTACGTACCGGTGGTCTTAGCATTGAGTGGTTACAACACGCAGATCAAATCGTGTTAAGCCCAGGTGTTGACCCAAGAATGCCTGAGATTCAGGCTGCAGCTGATGCAGGCATTGAAATCGTTGGTGATGTTGAGTTATTTGCTCGTTATGCCGTCGCGCCCGTCGTTGCGATTAGCGGTTCAAACGGTAAAAGCACTGTGACGACCTTAGTCAGTCTGATGGCTCAGTTGTCAGGTAAGAAAGTTGCTACAGGCGGCAATTTAGGCATACCAGCCTTGGATTTACTTGATGAAGCGCCTGTCGATTTTTATGTATTAGAGTTGTCCAGCTTTCAGTTAGAAACTGTACGTAGTTTGAATGCATTTGCTGCGGTCATTCTCAATATCAGCCCTGACCACTTAGACCGTTACGATAGCTTTGAAGACTATCAACTCGCCAAACAACGGATTTACCAAGGCGAAGGCGTCATGATTATTAACCGTGACGATCCTGTTGTGGCCGCCATGGCAGAAGATAACCGTCAAACGATTGGATTTAGTATCCATGCGCCTCAAGAGCAAGATTTTGCTGTTCGTATGATTGATGAGCAACCGTGGTTGTGTGAAGGCCAATATGAGTTGATGCCGGTTAGCGATATGAAAATCGTCGGTCAACATAATATTGCCAACGCACTGGCAGCACTCGCACTAGGTAGTGTGATGGGGTTATCTATGCAGGCGATGTTGTCAGCCTTGCGTGAATTTAAAGGTTTACCACACCGTTGCCGTTTGGTTCGTGAGCGTCGTGGGGTTCGTTGGTACAACGACTCAAAAGCAACTAACGTTGGTGCAAGCATCGCAGCAATTGAAGGTTTTGCCGGTACTGGCAAGCTGGTCATGATTCTGGGTGGTGTTGGCAAAGGCCAAGACTTTTCTGGATTGACTGCTGTGTTAGCAACCTATGTTCATGCCGTGGTGTTAATTGGTGAGGCCGCAGCTGAAATTGCCAGAGTGATTCCTAAGCAAGTTATTACACAAACTGCAGAAAGTATTAAAGCGGCTGTGAATATGGCCAGCCAATTGGCCGAAGAGGGTATGCAAGTATTGTTGTCACCGGCATGTGCCAGTTTCGATATGTTTGCAAACTATGCCGACCGTGGTCAGCAATTTGAACAAGCTGTTCGGGAGCTGCAACCATGAGCTTGAGCCAACAATTCGACCGTCATGTGCTGTTTGCAGCGCTCGGCTTATTGATGGTCGGGCTGATTATGGTTTGCTCTGCATCTATCACTATGGCTGAGAGTAAAACAGGTCAGCCTTTATATTTCTTCATCAGACAGTTTGTTTATGCATTGATGGGATTAGGCTTTGCTTGGGCAGTGATGTCAATTCGCTTGTTCAGCTGGCAGCAGTTAGCACCGCAACTGTTGATGATGGGTATTATCCTGCTGGCACTGGTGTTGATCCCCGGTATTGGCCGTGAAGTAAATGGTAGTGCGCGTTGGTTGCCGCTAGGACCTGTGAACTTACAGGTAGCCGAGCTGATGAAATTATTTGCGATCATCTATATCGCGGACTATTTACAACGTCACCAAGGACAAATCGGTACAGCAATGGCTGGGATCCTAGCGCCGATGATGTTGTTGGGTATCGCCTCTTTCCTTTTGTTATTACAGCCAGACATGGGCTCTATCGTTGTCATTCTCTCAACGGTAGTAGCGATGTTATTTCTTGGCGGTGCTCGCGTTAGCATTTTCGTCATGATGATTTCGGTATTGGGTGGCTTGTTTTATCTATTAGTCATGTTGGCACCATATCGTTTGCAACGATTACAAAGCTTTATGGATCCATGGGCTGATCCATTTGGTAGTGGCTTCCAGTTAACCCAAGCCTTGATCGCATTTGGTCGTGGTGACTGGTTAGGGGTTGGTCTGGGTAGCAGTATGCAAAAACTGTTTTATTTGCCAGAAGCACATACCGACTTTTTGTTTTCGATCATTGCTGAAGAGCTCGGTCTAATTGGTGCCTTAGTAGTAATTGGCTTGTTCTTCATGTTGATTTGGCGTGCACTTTCAATTGGCCGTGCTGCAGAGCTGGCAGGTCAGCGTTTTGGCGCCCAAGTAGCTTACGGTATTGGTATTTGGCTGGGCTTACAGGCTTGCGTCAACATGGGCGTCAACATGGGCGCTTTACCAACCAAAGGTTTGACTTTGCCATTGATGAGTTACGGTGGCAGTAGTTTGATTATTGTCTGCATTGCAATTGGTTTATTACTTCGCGTCGATCTAGAAACGCGTCAGCCAGAAACAGCAGCTGCGAGGGTCAGACGATGAGCCGCGTGATGATTATGGCAGGTGGAACCGGCGGACATGTATTTCCGGCATTGGCTGTGGCGGAAGTATTACGTTCACGTGGTAATGAAGTGAGCTGGATGGGTACTGCGAAAGGTATCGAAGCACGCTTAGTGCCTGCAGCGGATATTGAGCTAAACCTAATTTCTGTGCAAGGACTACGTGGTAACGGCTTAATGGGCTGGTTAACAGCACCATTCAAACTGGTGAAAGCTGTATTAGAAGCACGTCATCACCTTAAAAACTTTGCGCCTGATGTAGTGTTAGGTTTGGGTGGTTTTGCCTCTGGTCCAGGTGGAATTGCGGCATGGCTGTCAAAAACACCACTCGTTATCCATGAGCAAAATGCAATCGCAGGCCTAACCAACCGTTTGTTAAGTCCATTTTCTAAAGCTGTCTTACTGGGGTTTGCAAACAGTATTAAGTCAGCTAAAGCACAGTGGGTGGGTAATCCTGTTCGTGCAGCGATTGAAAATATTCCAGCGCCTGAACTGCGTTATCAAGACGGTGAAAACAAACTCAATATTTTGGTATTGGGCGGCAGTCTTGGTGCACGTAGTTTGAACGAGACCGTACCTGCAGCTTTGGCAACAATGACTGAAGCTGAACGTCCAAACGTATTACATCAGTGTGGTGAGCGTCATTTAGCTGCAGCAAAAGAAAGCTATCAAAAAGCAGGTGTTGAAGCTGACGTTACAGCCTTTATAGATGATATGGCCGCAAGTTATGCCAAAGCAGATTTAGTGATCTGTCGTGCTGGTGCACTAACTATTGCTGAAGTCGCAGCTGCTGGTGTGGCCTCAATCTTGGTGCCATATCCTTATGCGGTTGATGATCATCAAACGGTTAATGCGCAAGTATTAACTAATGCTGGTGCTGGCATTCTGATCCAAGACGCTGATTTAAACGTCGAAGCATTGGCAAACATTATCAAAGAATTAAACAGCGATCGTTCAAGACTGCTTTCAATGGCTAAGTCAGCTCGTGAGCAGGCACGTATTGGTAGTGCGGAAGTTATCGCAAATATTTGTATGGAGCAGTTGCATGGCTAAATTAACATCAGCAATGCAAAGCCGAGTGAAACATATCCACTTCATTGGTATTGGTGGTGTGGGTATGGGCGGTATTGCCGAGGTACTACTCAACTTGGGTTACCAAGTAAGTGGTAGTGATTTGGCAGAAAACGCTTTGATCCAACACCTTCGTAAATTAGGTGCCAATATTATTATTGGCCATGCACCAGAAAATCTGGCTGGCACTGATGTAGTGGTAGTCACAACAGCAGTCAATGAAGACAACATCGAGCTTCAAGCAGCACGCGAGCAGCGTATTCCAGTGGTACCACGCGCTGAGATGTTAGCTGAGTTAATGCGCTTTAGTTACGGTATTGCGGTTGCTGGTACTCACGGTAAAACGACAACAACAAGCTTGATCGCAGCACTGTTAAGTGAAGGTGAGCTAGATCCAACATTTGTCATTGGTGGTCGTTTGAATAGTGCTGGTACCAATGCACGATTAGGTACAGGCCGATATTTGGTTGCTGAAGCGGATGAGAGTGATGCTTCGTTTTTATATTTGCAACCAATGATTGCCGTTGTCACCAATATTGATGATGACCACATGGCTACTTATGAAGGCGATTTTAATAAGTTAAAAGCGACCTTTATTGAATTTTTACATCACTTGCCATTCTATGGCTTGGCAGTCATGTGTACCGATGATCCTGAAGTTGTCAGCGTATTACCGGATGTTACACGTCCGATCATGCGTTATGGCCAATCAGAGGAAGCAGATTACCGCTTGTCTGATTTAAGCCAACATCAAGGCCAAATTAGCTTTACTGTCACTGAGCAACAAACAGGTTTGTCGTATCCAATTACGTTAAACATGCCAGGTTTACATAACGCATTAAACGCAACAGCAGCATTAACCGTTGCCCGTAATTTAGGCGTTAGTGTTGAAGCATGTCAGTCGGCGTTAAGTAAGTTTGATGGTGTTGGGCGCCGCTTTAATTTATTGGGTGACAAACAAACTTCCCACGGCAGCGTATTGCTAGTTGATGATTATGGTCATCATCCAACCGAAGTTGCAGCAACCTTAGCTGCAGCAAAAGGTGGCTGGCCTGAAAGACGATTAGTAGTGGTATTTCAGCCTCATCGTTATACGCGTACACGTGACTTGTTCGAAGACTTTACCAAGGTCTTGTCATCAGCCGATGTATTGGTCGTGCTTGAAGTCTATCCAGCAGGCGAAGCAAAAATTCCGGGTGCTGATTCTCGCAGTTTATGTCGTGCGATTCGTTTGCGCGGTCAGGTAGAGCCTGTGTTTGTAGAGAACAAACAGGCGCTTTATGAGTTATTACCGGGCTTACTGCAAGATGGCGATCTTTTGTTAACACTTGGTGCTGGTGATATTGGTGCTATTGCCCGTGAACTCGACGGCATGCTGGAAGGTGAAGTGTGATGACGGCAATGCAATCACAACTTCGCGGTGAACTCCGATTTAACGAATCGTTATCGGGTCATACCTCATGGCGCGTGGGTGGTAATGCACATCGGTTCTATCAACCAAAAGATATTGAAGATTTGGCTTTGTTTTTGAGTCAATTACCAGCAACAGAGCCAGTGCTATGGCTTGGTTTAGGTAGCAACTTATTAGTTAGAGATGGTGGTTTTGCGGGAACCGTGATCGCAACGGCTGGGACGCTTCAAGAAATTGAGATTGACGGTAATGAAGTCACGGCTGAAGTTGGTGTTTACTGCAGCAAAATTGCGAAACAATCGGCACGTGCTGGTTTAGCTGGTGGTGCATTTTTGGCAGGCATTCCGGGAACATTTGGTGGTGCATTAGCGATGAATGCTGGTGCTCATGGCAGCGAAACTTGGCAGTTTGTGAAATCAGTAACGACGGTGAGTCGCGCAGGTGAATTAAACAACCGAGAAGCGAGTGAGTTTGAGGTGAATTACCGTAGCGTTAAAGCACCAAAAGATGAGTGGTTTGTTTCGGCAACACTGCAGTTTGAAAATGGTGATGCCCAAACCGAAGCTGACTTGATTAAAACGCTTTTACGTAAACGTAATGCGAGTCAACCAACTAACCAACCTTGTGCTGGTTCGGTATTTCGTAATCCACCGGGTGATTTTGCTGGTCGTCTTATTGAGTCGGCAGAACTAAAAGGTTTACGAATTGGTGGCGCGATTGTGTCAGAAAAACATGCCAATTTCATTGTTAATGACGGTACTGCAAGCGCTGCTGACATCGAATCATTAATTAAGTTAGTACAGCAAAAAGTTACGGAACAGCATGGCGTCGAGTTAACGCCAGAAGTACACATTATTGGAGAACATGCATGAGTCGCCGTGTGACTGATCCCAAAGCATTTGGTCGGGTTGCCGTATTAATGGGCGGTCGTAGTGCTGAGCGTGAGATTTCACTGCGCAGCGGTAATGCTGTTTTGACTGCACTACAGGCTCAAGGCATTGATGCTGTTGGCATTGATGTTGATAAACAAGTGGATATTACATTGCGTCATGGCAAATACGACCGTGCGTTTGTTGTATTGCATGGTCGTGGTGGTGAGGACGGCGAAATCCAGGGCTTATTACAAGCAATGGGAATGCCTTTTACGGGTAGCGGTGTTACTGGTGCGATGCTGTCGATGAATAAACGCATCAGCAAACTTATCTGGCAACAACAAGGTTTACCAACGCCGAAATTCCAGCATGTTAATGCCGAAACTGATGCCGTTGAACTTGTAAAACATCTCGGCTTGCCAATAGTCATTAAGCCAGTGCGTGAAGGCTCAAGCATTGGTATGAGCAAAGTTGTTAATGGTGAAGAAGTTACCGCAGCGATTGCCACGGCATTGCAATATGACGATGACGTTATCGCTGAACAATGGGTCAATGGCGCTGAATACACCGCAAGTATTTTGGATGGTGAAGCATTACCGGTGATTCGTTTGAAAACACCAAATGCGTTTTATGACTTTGATGCGAAGTATCAAGCTAACACCACTGAATACCTTTGTCCTTGTGGTCTTGAGTCAGAACAGGAAAAACTGTGTCAGTCACTTGCGTTGTCAGCATTTAACAGCCTGCAAATGCGTGGTTGGGGCCGTATCGATGTGATGGCCGATACCAAAGGCAATTTTTATTTATTAGAAGCTAACAGTGTGCCGGGTATGACAGATCACAGCTTGGTACCAATGGCAGCCAAACAAGCTGGTTTAGATTTTCAACAACTGTGCTGGCGGGTACTTGAGTATAGCTTGGAGGGCGATCAGTGAGAGCAGAACGTCGCAAAGTAGGCGCAACTCGAAAAGCACCCCAAAAGCCGCGTGAGGCGGTTGATTGGGCGCAACGTGTGCGTGTCATTGTGACAATGCTGACCTTATTGGTGATTGTTGGCAGTGGTTTTTATTTGCACCAAGACGACACGCTGCCAGTTTTGCATGTAACGGTTGAAGGTGAGTTGCAACACACCGATAGACAATATTTACAACAAGTCGTGAAGCCATACGTCACAGGAAGCTTTATTGATGTTGATGTTGCAGGTTTACGAACTGCGGCTAAAGAAATTCCATGGGTTGATCAAATCCAGGTTCGCAGAGTGTGGCCTGATACGTTGCATTTGATTGTGACCGAACACCAAGCAGTAGCACGTTGGAATCAAGATGGTCTGGTAAATAACCGTGGGCAAGTGTTTTACCCAGCCGCAGAAACCTTTCCTGATGGTTTGGTCACGTTATTTGGCCCCGAAGGCAGCAGTGAAATGATGGCTCGTCGCTTAGTCGATATGCAGCAAGAATTAAATGCTCTGGAACTACGGATCCTGAGTTTGAGAATGGATGAACGTCGTAGCTGGGGTATGACATTTACCAATGAATTAGAACTGGAGCTGGGGCGTGCAGACAGTAACGCACGGTTACAAAGATTTATTCGCGTATTAGGAAACCAACTGGCGGTGTATCGCGAACAAATCGCGATGGTTGATATGCGCTATACCAATGGCCTTGCTGTGCAATGGAAAGATGGCCAGAAACCTGATTTTAACGGAACCGTATGATGTCAAAACGAAGCGAACGTGAACTGATTGTGGGACTGGATATCGGCACCTCTAAAGTGGTGGCGATAGTAGCGGCACCAATTCATGATGCCGGCCCCTCGGACAATAAATTAGAAATTATCGGAATTGGCTCACACCCCGCACGTGGTATGAAAAAAGGTGTGGTGGTCAATATCGAGTCGACTGTGCAATCGATTCAACGCGCTGTTGAAGAAGCTGAGTTGATGGCAGGTTGTCAGATCCACTCAGTATTTGCGGGTATTGCCGGCAGCCATATTCGAAGCCTGAATTCACATGGTACGGTCGCTATTCGCGATAAAGAAGTCACACAAGGTGACTTAGACCGAGTGTTAGATGCTGCACGTGCAGTCCACTTCCCGGGCGATCAGCAGTTGCTACATGTCCTGCCACAGGAATACATCATCGATAACCAAGAAGGTATTCGTGAGCCTATCGGTATGTCAGGTGTACGCCTGGAAGCCAAAGTGCATTTGATTACTGGCGCCGTGAGTGCTGCGCAAAATATCACCAAATGTATTGAGCGTTGTGGTCTGGAAGTCGACGGCATCATTCTGGAGCAAATGGCATCAAGCTATTCAGTTCTTGAGCAAGACGAGAAAGAACTCGGTGTTTGTATCGTTGATATCGGTGGTGGCACAACAGATATCGCTGTCTTTGTTGATGGCGCGATACGTCATACGGCTGTCATTCCTATTGCGGGCGATCAGGTGACAAATGATATCGCTGTGGCGTTACGCACACCAACGCAATATGCCGAAGAAATCAAAATCAAATATGCCTGCGCTTTAACACAGCTGGCACGTGAAGACGAAACCATCGAAGTACCCAGTGTTGGTGATAGACCACCTCGCCAATTAGCGAGACAAACATTGGCTGAGGTTGTTGAACCACGTTACGAAGAATTACTGATGCTGGTACAGGCCGAACTGCGTCGTAGCGGCTTTGAAGAAATGCTGGCTGCCGGCGTAGTACTGACCGGTGGCAGTAGCAAGATGGAAGGTGTGATTGAACTCGCTGAAGAGGTGTTTCACCTGCCCGTCAGATTGGGTTTACCACAACACGTTGGTGGATTGGTTGAAGTGGTTCGCAATCCAATTCATGCGACGGGGGTGGGTTTATTGCTGTTTGGCAATGAACAAGTAAGTACCGGCAACAATGAAACAGCCTTGTCGGAAGGTTTTAAGGGAATGCTTGCCAGAATGAAAAGTTGGTTTCAGGGCAATTTCTGAGCAAGTTTTGTATCAAAGAAGAGGGGAGAAACGTTATGACTTTTGAGCTAATTGACACATATACCGAGAACGCGGTCATTAAAGTGATTGGTGTTGGTGGTGGTGGCGGTAACGCACTTGAGCACATGGTGGTAAATAAAATCGAAGGCGTCGATTTCATTTGTGCCAACACGGATGCGCAAGCGTTACGTAAAAGCGCTGCAAACACGCAATTACAATTGGGTACTGATATCACCAAAGGTTTAGGTGCCGGCGCTAATCCAGATGTTGGTCGTCAAGCTGCTTTAGAGGATCGTGAACGCATCATGGAAGTAATCAGTGGTGCTGATATGGTTTTCATTACTGCAGGTATGGGCGGTGGTACGGGTACTGGTGCAGCACCAGTTGTTGCCCAAGTCGCTAAAGAAATGGGGATTTTGACGGTTGCTGTTGTAACTAAACCATTCCCGTTTGAAGGTGGTAAACGCATGAAAACAGCGTTAGCTGGTATTGATGAGTTGGGCCAACATGTTGACTCATTAATTACCATTCCAAATGAAAAGTTACTGAAAGTATTAGGTAAAGAAATGAGCCTGTTAAATGCTTTCAAATCAGCGAATGATGTTTTACTTGGTGCCGTTCAAGGTATCGCTGAACTGATTACCCGCGAAGGTATGATCAACGTCGACTTTGCTGACGTACGTACTGTGATGTCTGAAATGGGTATGGCAATGATGGGTACCGGTCGTGCATCCGGTGAAAACCGTGCGACGGAAGCTGCTCGCTTAGCGGTATCAAGCCCACTGTTAGAAGATGTAGATTTAGCCGGTGCACGTGGTGTGTTAGTTAACATTACTGCTGGCTTGGATATGAGCATCGGTGAGTTTGAAGAAGTGGGTAATACCATTAAAGAATTTGCTTCTGATGATGCAACAGTTGTTGTTGGTACGGTTATCGACCCAGATATGACCGATGAACTTCGAGTCACTGTCGTTGCTACGGGTCTGGGTGGTGCGCGTGCTGCCGTTGCTAAACCAGTTGAAGCTGCTGCTTCGCCGCAGATTGAAATTGTGAAGAAGCCTGTTGAAGTTGATTATGACGAACCAACAGTGATTCGTAATCGTCATGGCGAACAGAAGAAACAAGTGGCTAACGGTGATGTCAATATGGATTACTTAGACATTCCAGCATTTTTACGTCGCCAAGCTGATTGAACGAAATATTTCAATTAGGTGACAGTGCTTAAGCATATGATATTATTATCTGCTAATTGACGTAGAAGGGGGTCACGCGGTGATCAAGCAACGAACATTAAAAAATGTGATTCGTGCCACTGGTGTCGGTTTACACAGCGGCGAAATGGTCTATTTGACACTGCGGCCGGCTGCCCCGAATACAGGCATAATTTTCCGCAGAGTGGATTTAGATCCCGTTGTGGAAATTGAGGCCAAAGCAGTAAATGTCGGCGAAACCGCACTGTCAACCACATTGGTTGAACATGGTCAGAAAGTTTCGACGGTTGAGCATCTTTTGTCTGCACTGGCTGGCTTGGGTATCGATAACGCCTACATCGATCTCAATGCTGCTGAAGTGCCGATCATGGATGGTAGTGCTGGCCCGTTTGTATTTTTGGTGCAGTCTGCGGGAATTGAAGAGCAGAATGTTGCCAAGCAGTTTATCCGTATCAAAAAACCGGTCATTCTTGAAGATGGTGATAAATGGGCTAAGTTTGAGCCATTTGAAGGCTTTAAAGTCTCTTTCACTATTGATTTTGAACATCCGGCTTTTTCTGGCAGACCACAACAAGTGGATGTTGATTTCTCCTCCACATCCTTTGTGCGTGAAGTCAGCCGGGCACGGACTTTCGGTTTTATGAAAGATATCGAAAAGCTGCGTGAAATGAATCTGGCTTTAGGTGGCAGTATGGATAACGCCATCGTTGTTGACGATTTTAGAGTATTGAATGAAGACGGTCTTCGTTACGAAGATGAATTTGTTCGTCATAAAGTACTTGATGCAATCGGTGACTTGTATCTTCTAGGCCATAGCTTGATTGGTGCCTTTGTTGGCCACAAATCAGGTCATGAAGTTAATAATCGGTTATTACGCAAATTATTAGCGCAAGAAGATGCATGGGAATTGGTGACATTTGAAGATGATAAAGATGCGCCAATTCTGTTTAGTCGTCCAGCAGCATCAATCGTTAGCTAAATTATTTATTGCTGCGCTTTGCTAATCGCTGAAGTGCAGCTCTTAAGTTCAGATCGCTGATGCCCTCAGCGGTCTGTTCTATTATTTGGGCACTGTCTTGTGAAAGTGCCAATTGATGTTTTAAACGTGGTCTGGCTGGTTGAAGTTGGTGTTCGGGACGAACCTTAACATTTACCTTTTTAACTGGTTCGGTGAGTTGTGTTGAAAGTTGCTGACATATCTTTCGAGATTGGAAGCGAAGCAAGCTGGCAATTGCCGCATTTTCAGCAATGATGGTAGCTTCATCACCATCGCGATTGACCAGACGACAACGCCCAGCAAAGTTGCTAGGTAAAATTGCTTGCAGAAGGCTATCTAACTGGGTTAGCTTCTGAGCGCGACTGTTGAGTTGTAGTAAGCGAGGATGTTGTTGGCAAAGCTTTGCGAAAGCACGTGGTTTGTCCGACATGAATTATTTCCAAGACTGAGCATAAACAATGCAGATCATAATTATACCGGCCAATAATGCGGGCCATAAACACTGGCATCTTAGTCGAACGAGACTAATTTTGCTGGCTTTAATGCTGACATCAGTCATTGCCGGCGCCACCCTAGGTGTAATGAACTGGCTCAACCCACCCGCTCCATCAGATAATACGCCATTCCCGACTGCAAATTTACTCTCCACCCCTGCGATTCACCAATCAGTCTCCTCAAATACGACAGAGAATGAAGCCTTAGAAGGCTTTTATGCACAACAACTCGGCGGACTCCAAGCCGAAGCAATCAGATTAAAAATGCTCAGTCAGCGTCTTGCTGAAGTTGCTGGATTTGAGACAACCGAATTTGAACTCGATCTTGGACCGGGTATGGGCGGTATCGAGCGTGATGCGAGTCTATTAACTAGTGAAGAGCTTGAAAAAGGCATCGCCAGTTTGAACGAAGAGTTTGCCAGCCAACAAGATACATTGGCCGCTTTGCAGGAATATCTGTTGACCAGCGAGAGCATTACATCAGCTATTCCTACAGGTCGTCCAATCGAACATGGTTGGATTTCATCATTCTATGGGTACCGTGTAGACCCATTTAACGGAAAACGTGTCTTTCATGATGGTATCGACTTTGCTGGTAAAACCGGTAGTTCAGTGCTTAGCGTAGCTGACGGTATTGTCAGTTGGGCAGGTATGAAAGGCGGTTACGGTGGTCTAGTTGAAATCGATCACGGTAATGGTTACATGACGCGTTATGCACATAGTAAAACCATCAAAGTTAAAGCCGGTGACCGCGTTGCTAAAGGTGATGTTATTGCGCTAATGGGCTCAACAGGCCGTTCTACAGGTCCTCACGTACACTTTGAAGTGCTTAAAGATGGTAAGTCAGTTAATCCTTACAGTTACACTGATACTGAATAAGCACTTGTAATCCAGTTTTTCGTCGCCAAATAAACAAGCAGACAAGGTTTCGATCTTGACTGCTGTCCGCGTTATAATCACGCGATTTATCAACTTCACCGCATACGCTGCGTACATCAACAGGTAAGTTTAGTCATGGTAGGCAATATCTTCAGTAAGCTCTTCGGTAGTCGTAATGAGCGTGTCGTTAAAAAATTACAAAAAACGGTCACGCAAGTTAATGAGCTTGAGCCCATCTATGCTGAATTAGATGATGCGGCATTAGCTGCTAAAACCGTTGAGTTTCGTCAGCGATTAGCAGATGGCGCATCGTTAGATGATATTTTGCCGGAAGCATTTGCTGTAGTACGAGAAGCGGGTAAACGCACGATGGAAATGCGTCATTTCGATGTACAGCTCATCGGCGGTATGGTGTTAAACCAGGGCAAAATTGCTGAAATGAAAACCGGTGAAGGTAAAACGCTGGTTGCGACATTAGCGGTATATTTAAATGCCTTACCGGGTAAAGGTGTTCATGTCATTACCGTGAATGATTATCTTGCTCGTCGTGACGCTGCTTGGATGAGCAAGCTATACGGTTTCTTAGGTTTATCTACTGGCGTTATTGTCAGTGGTATGAGTAGTGAAGAACGTCGTTTATCGTATTCTGCAGATATTACCTACGGTACCAATAACGAGTTTGGCTTTGACTACCTGCGTGACAACATGGCGTTCCGTAGTGAAGACAAAGTGCAACGTGAACTCAACTTTGCGGTTATCGACGAAGTTGACTCGATTCTTATCGACGAAGCGCGTACCCCATTAATTATTTCTGGTCCGGCTGAAGATAGCTCTGAGCGTTACCAAGAAATTAACAAACTTATTCCTAGCCTTGATAGAGAAGAAACCAAAGGCGAAGGTGATACCCTTGAAGTCATCAAGCCTGGTGATTACACCGTTGATGAAAAAAATAAACAGGTTCACTTTACTGAAGCGGGTCATGAAAAGATTGAAAATCTGTTGACCCAAGCTGGTTTACTTGCTGAAGATGCCAGCCTCTATGACGCAGCCAATATTGGTCTGATGCATCACGTGACTGCGGCTTTAAGAGCACACGTATTATTCCAACGTGATGTTGATTACATCGTCCAAGATAACCAAGTTGTTATCGTTGATGAATTTACCGGTCGTACCATGCCAGGTCGTCGTTGGTCTGAAGGTTTACATCAAGCGGTTGAAGCGAAAGAAAACGTTAAGATACAAAACGAAAACCAAACGTTGGCATCGATTACCTTCCAGAACTACTTCCGTCTGTACGACAAACTGTCAGGTATGACGGGTACTGCGGATACAGAAGCATACGAGTTGCAATCAATCTATGGTTTGGAAGTTGTCGTTATTCCAACACATCGTCCTATGCAACGTATAGATGAAGCAGATCGTATTTATCTAACCGCGAAAGAAAAATATGATGCGATTATCGAAGACATCAAAGAATGTGTCGCACGTAAACAACCTGTTTTGGTTGGTACGGCCTCAATCGAAAGCTCTGAATATCTCGATAAACTGCTGACCAAAGCCAAAATTCCGCATGAAGTTCTGAATGCTAAGTTCCATGAACGTGAAGCCCAAATTATCGCCCAAGCTGGTCAACCTGGTGCTGTCACTATCGCCACTAACATGGCGGGTCGTGGTACCGATATCGTTCTAGGTGGTAGTTTAGACGCTGAGCTTGATGCACTGGACGAAAATGCGACTAGCGAACAAAAAGCCAGCCTTAAAGCAGCATGGCAAAAACGTCATGATGCCGTTTTAGAAGCCGGCGGTTTACACATCATCGGTACCGAGCGTCATGAGTCACGTCGTATTGATAACCAGTTACGTGGTCGTTCTGGTCGCCAAGGCGACAAAGGTTCAACCCGTTTTTACTTGTCTCTTGAAGATAACCTGATGCGTATTTTTGCCTCAGACCGTATGGCGGCACTGATGCAAAAACTGGGTATGGAAGAGGGTGAAGCGATTGAACATCCATGGGTAAGCCGTGCCATCGAAAATGCACAGCGTAAAGTTGAAGGTCATAACTTCGATATTCGTAAACAATTGCTGGAGTTTGACGATGTCGCCAATGACCAGCGTAAAGTGGTTTACGAGCAACGTAATGAATTGATGGCAAAAGACGATATGTCAGAGGCTGTCGTTAGCATGCGTCGTAGTGTTATGAACGATGTCATTAGTCTGTACATTCCACCAAACAGTATCGATGAGCAATGGAATATTCCAGGCCTTGAGCAAGTATTGCGTGAAGACTTTGCCTTAGAGTTGGATATCAGTGGTTGGTTAGAGTCTGATGACACGCTCTATGAAGAAACATTGCGTGAGAAAATCATTGAGTCTGCAGAGTCAGCTTGCCAAGCAAAAGAAGAGCAAGTGGGTGCTGAGTTAATGCGTCACTTTGAAAAGGCCATCATGTTGCAAACACTGGACTCACAGTGGAAAGAACATTTGGCACAAATGGATTACTTACGTCAGGGTATTAACCTTCGTGGTTATGCTCAGAAAGATCCTAAGCAAGAGTATAAACGTGAAGCTTTTTCGCTATTTACAGCGATGTTGTCTAGTATCAAACATGATGTCATCAGCTTAATTTCACGCGTCCAAGTGCGTGCACCTTCTGATGTGGAAGCAGTCGAAGCACAGCGTAGCCAAAATACAGAAGTTGAATACCAACATGCTGATGCCTCTTCTATGCAGGCTGAAGAGGAAGACCAGGATTTGCCAACAGCGAGTCAACCTGTCACACGCGATGGTCGCAAAGTAGGCCGTAATGAAGCTTGCCCATGTGGCAGTGGTAAGAAGTTTAAAAACTGTCACGGACAGGTAAGTTAATGGCCGTTAATTTGTTGCCACCTGTGGCGGCAGACCTCAAGCCTATTGAGGGCGTAAGATTGGCAACGGCAAGTGCTGGTATTAAAAAGCCTGGCCGACAAGATTTGGTGCTGATTGAAATTGCAGAGGGTAGCCATACCGCAGCGGTTTATACACGCAATGCGTTTTGCGCTGCCCCGGTCGTGTTATGTCGAGAACATCAACAACAAGCTAGCCCTCGTTATCTGCTGATTAATTCCGGTAATGCCAATGCCGGTACCGGTGATTTGGGTATGCAGGCCGCAAAACGTAGCTGTCAGGCAGTGGCTTCTCTAACCCATGTCAGCGCGCAATCGGTCTTACCATTTTCAACGGGTGTGATTGGTCAACAATTGCCTGTCGAAAAGATTGAAACAGTATTACCTTCTGCGGTCGCAGATTTGCAAGCTGATAATTGGTTCGCTGCGGCGAATGCAATTATGACTACCGATACGATTGCCAAGGCGCAAAGTGTTGAGTGCCAGCTTGGTGGTCAAACCGTTACCTTGACGGGAATCGCTAAAGGCGCGGGCATGATCCGTCCGGATATGGCAACCATGTTGTCTTATATCGCAACCGATGCTGCGATTAGCGAAACGGTTTTAAATAGCTTTCTTAAACAATCAATGGACCAATCTTTTAATCGGATTACCGTTGATGGCGATACCTCAACCAACGATGCTTGCGTGTTGATAGCAACGGGTAAAGCCGGTAATGCCGAAATAGGTTCTCTAGAGAGTGATGATGCTAAGTCATTCATGATGGCTCTCAATAAGCTTAGCCGCTTTTTGGCTGAAGCTATCGTTCGCGATGGCGAAGGTGCTACCAAGTTTATTGCGATTAATGTGCATGGCGGCGCAGATGCCGGTGAATGCCGACAAGTGGCTTATACCATTGCCCATTCGCCTTTAGTCAAGACAGCGTTATTCGCCTCTGATCCAAACTGGGGACGTATTCTTGCTGCCGTTGGTCGTAGCGGTTTGGATAACCTAGATTTAAGTAAAATTGATATTGCGCTTGATGATGTAGCTATCGTCACGGGTGGTCAGCCTGATGTGGATTACACAGAAACAAAAGGTCAGCAAGTCATGGACCAAAGTGAAATTACCATCCATATCACCTTAGGCCGTGGCCAAGCAGAAGACTTGGTTTGGACCTGCGACTTTTCCTATGACTACGTCAAAATTAACGCTGAGTACCGCACCTAATACATGTCTGAAGCACCACCTTTACAAGAAAACCCAATCACAACATTAAGTGCTTTTTTTCAGCACAGTGGCGCCCAATATCAATTATTCGATATGGGCCGCCGAGTGGTTTCGCTATCATCAGAAATGTTTGAGCAATTTGAGCGTTGTAAACAAGCTTATGCCTATCCCTTACAACGACATGCGCTTGTTGGTGTTATTTTTTGGGATGCCAACCGAATCGAGCATCGTTACGTCTGGTTTTTAAAATTACCGTTAGACGAACAAGGTTTATTAATACCGCAAGCGCGAGATGCATTTTTAATGATGCTGTTAGATCGCGTTGGTGAGTCAATGATGGCCGCAGCCGATGGCCAGAAAATTGAGGGTGCGTTAAAAGATAGCCCTTACACATTTAAGCCACGCGAAGAGAAGATGGCTGCGTTTAATGCCTTGGCAACATCGCAATTACAGTTGCCGCCTTCACAATACTTCGACTTGGCACAGCAATACTTCACAGGGCAAATGACTGCCGATAATTGGCAACAACTGGCGATGCAAGGTGTGGCCGATTTTGCTGTGCGTTTAACTGCAGAAAATGAGGTAAAGGCCTTAGCAGATAATCTCGCTAATTTGCCAGCAGTGCCGTTTCAAACCTTGTGCAGTTTTTTGGAAAATACCCAAACACCAAAAACATTGGTTGAAGCTTTTGCAGCAATTTTAAGTAAAGCCCTACAAGCTTCTCAGCCAGATATTCCCAAAATAGCGGCGTGTTTACGTGCGGTCAGTCATAGTCAAGAAACGGTCTTAGTTAATCAAATGCTTGAGCAAACACTGACACATGATGTGAGTAAAGATGTTGAAGTGCTGGCAGTCATTGGTGGACGCTGCTGGACTTGGCTAGCCGATTTGGAACTTGCACGGTTGTATTGTGAGCAGTTAGCTGAAAATAATGCCGGCCAACCTGGCTTTAGTCAGCTTTTGGCTGATTTATTGTACTTACCGGGCATCAGAACGCCATTAATGCAAAGTATCCGCTCAGAAAGCCGCTCAGAGGCTTTAACAGTGGCAGTTGGTGAGATGTTTGGTCGCTAAACTTTAGCGTAGCGTTTTATTGTTCACCCAAAATGGCCTGACGCCATTGCTTCTCGGTCATCAAATCTAAGGTCGATTCTGCACGGTCAATAAATAAACGGCCATGGAGATGATCATTCTCGTGCTGAAAAATTCTCGCGAGAAATCCGTCATAAGTTGTTTCTATAGTTTCACCATCTCTCGTCATATAACGCACGCTAACGGATGTGGATCTCGGCACTAGCGCCCGCATACCGGGAATACTTAAACAACCTTCCCAGCCTTTTTCTGTCTCTTCACTACTCTGCAAAATCATTGGATTAATGACACAAGTGGGTTCCATTAACGGCGCATGAGGATAGCGCTGGTTGGGATGGCTGCACATGATAAAAATCTGTTGATTAATGCCAACTTGTGGGGCGGCGATGCCCATACCTTGCTTTTGGGCAACAAACGTTAATAAATCATCCAACAGCTCTTGCGATTCTAGCGAGTGAATATTTGTTACAGGCTGTGCGAGCTTACGTAGTTTGGGATGACCAAGTTCAAGAATTTGCCAGTCTGGAAGTGCCATTTTAGATTAGTGGTGCCTGCATAGGATCATGGGTACGGAACCAGCCGGCAATGCTGTAACGGTCATTTTTGCATGGTAATACTTCATGCGGAAATTGCTCACTCAAAAACACCACAAAGGTACCGATTTCTGGTTCAACTGTCGCCACTATAGCATCACTATCTGGCTGGTAAATCACCAGTTGGCCACCATCTTGTGACTGCCAATCAGGATTCAGATACAAGACCGTTGTCAGAATACGGTTAGATTGACCTTTAAATGCATCAACGTGGCGTTTATAAAATGCGCCAGGTCCGTAATGGGCGTAATGGGCTTCATAATCAAATAAGCCCAAAAAAAGTCGTTCATTCATCGCTAATCGAAATGCCGACATCGCTGCAAGGTAGGCGGTATCAATTGGGTGAGAATCAGTTAACCAACGTGTTTCATCTTTGCGAATTTCGGTGTTCAGTTGAAACTCTTGTTCACGGCCAATGCCTGCTAGGCTTAATGCGTTGTGATCATCAAGTCTGGCAACACGACGATACAAATCATGATTTAGCGGTAAAGGTAATAACTGCGGTAAGACGCAGTAGCCAGTTTCAGCGAGTTGGTCAGCAATCTGATCCAGTAAAGCAGGATCGATAAGAAGTGGGGCATTCAATGCGCAATTTCTCCATCACACAATGGCCTACCAACATCATGCTGATAAGTCCAAGCCCTTGAAAGGGCGATAAAATGTAGCAGAAATCACACAAAAAAGTAGATTTTATTTTGTGCTGTAATACGCGATTAGCCAAAGAACCAATAAGCGATAAATATTGCTGCGGTGATCCCTGCAAGATCAGCAGCTAAACCACAGCCAACAGCATGACGTACTTTGCGAATACCAACTGCGCCGAAATAAACGGCAAGTACATAAAATGTGGTTTCAGTACTGCCTTGGACAATTGACGATAACCTGCCAGCAAATGAATCAGCACCATGTACTTCCATGGTATCAATCATCATGGCGCGGGCACCGCTACCACTAAATGGCTTCATTAAAGCGGTGGGTAAGGCATCAATAAAGCGATCATCCATACCAAAGTATAAAACAACATTACGGACACCATCAGCCAATAAATCTAAAGCACCACTAGCTCGAAATACACCTATTGCCACCAACATAGCGACTAAATAGGGAATAATCATCACCGCGGTTTCAAAGCCATCTTTGGCGCCTTCAATAAACGCCTCGTAGGCATTTACTTTTTGCCAAGCGGCGGCGGCAATAAAAGCAATAACTAACGTAAAAATAACGATATTGCTAATCATGGCAGACTGCACCAGCATCTGCTGCTGACTCAAGCTGGCAAAGTAAGCCAAGATGCCAAAAACCACAGCACTGATACCGACTAAGTAAGTCATTACGACACGATCGAGTAGATTAATTTTCTGGACAGCTGCGACGGTTAATAATCCGATTAGAGTGGAACAATAAGTCGCGATTAGTAATGGGATAAATACGTCTGTTGGATTGACTGCACCCATCTGTGCCCGATAGGTGAAAATGGTGACAGGAAATAACGTGACGGCTGATGTGTTAATCACCAGAAACAATATTTGGGCATTGCTGGCGGTATCTTTGAAAGGGTTTAACTTTTGCAGCTCTTGCATGGCTTTAATGCCAAGCGGCGTAGCGGCATTATCGAGTCCCAAAGCATTGGCTGAAATATTCATCACCATAGCGCCTAGTGCCGGGTGATTTCTGGGTACTTCAGGCATTAAGCGTACAAAAAGTGGTGTCAGGCCTTTAGTCAGCCATTCAATAAAACCGCTACGCTCACCGATTTTCATGATGCCAAGCCATAAGGCCAAAATGCCGGTTAAACCTATAGCAATTTCAAATGCAGTTTTAGAGAGGGCAAATAAGGCCTGCATCATCTGACTGAATATTTCGGTATCACCTAATACCAATAGCTTAAATAGCGCAACGGCAAAGGCGATAAGGAAAAAGGCAATCCAGATAATATTTAGCATGCTGGCTATTGTGGCACGCTCAAAAAAAAAGTCACTGCAAGCAGTGACTTTTTAATCGATTATTTCTTAAATTTCTTCGGTCGTTTATCGCCGCTTTTACCTGCTGGACGATCTTTCTTAAAGCGTTTACGTGGGTTGTTATTGTTGTTGGCAGAAATATCTTCGTCAGTCGCCAAACTCATATTCATTGGTTTGTTTGCGACCCACACTTTACGCAGGTGTTGGAAAATATCTTTTGGCATGCCTTGAGGCAAATCGATCAGACTGTGGTCTTCATTGATGGTAATACGACCAATGAATTGGCTTTCAATACCAGCTTCATTAGCGATAGCACCAACCAAGTTTCTTGGCTCAACATTGTCAGCACGACCTACTTCGACACGGTAGGTATCCATATCAGCTTCTTTAGGATGTGCGCGTGGTGGCCTTGCTTCACCACGAGGCGGACGATCTTCACGGAAACGTTTTTCAGATGGCGCGCGTTCTTCACGTGGGGCACGTTCGCTAACATGTTTCACAGGATTTAATGGACGATCTTTTTGTACTAAGAATGCCAATGCTGCAGCAATTTCAGTTGGGTCAGCATTATGCTCTTGCTGGTATTGGCTGATCATGGTTTCAAAAAACGCGAGGTCTTGTGATTCGATAGTTTCAGTCAATGTTTCCATAAATTGCATGACACGACGATCTGCAATTTCTTCAGTACTTGGCAGCTGCATGCGTGTAATCGTTTGGCGGGTCGCTTTTTCAATAGCGCCCAACATGCGTTTTTCACGTGGTGAAACAAATAAAATGGCTTCACCTTTACGGCCAGCTCGACCGGTACGGCCAATTCGGTGAACGTAAGACTCCGTATCGTAAGGAATATCGTAGTTTACAACGTGGCTCATGCGTTCAATATCTAAACCACGTGCAGCAACGTCAGTCGCGATAAGGATATCGATACCACCTTTTTTCATGCGCTCGATAGTTTTTTCGCGCAGCGCTTGGTTCATATCACCATTTAATGCAGCTGCAGAGTAACCTCGGGCTTCTAGTTTTTCAGCCAGTTCAACAGTGGCATTTTTAGTGCGCACGAAGATAATCATGCCGTCGAAATCTTCGACTTCCAAAATACGCGTTAGGGCGTCAAGCTTGTGTAAACCTGAGACTTGCCAATAACGTTGGGTAATCGTGGTAACGGTTGATGTTTTGGTCTTGATGCGGACTTCAACCGGGTCTTTCAGATAATTCTGAGCAACACGGTGAATTGGACCTGGCATTGTTGCAGAGAATAAAGCGACCTGACGGCTTTCTGGTGTTTCTTTAAGGATGGTTTCAACATCATCAATAAAGCCCATACGTAACATTTCGTCAGCTTCATCAAGAACCAGCGCTTGCAGTTTGGCCAGTTTCAACGTGCCGCGACGAATATGGTCCAAAATACGACCTGGCGTACCAACAACGACTTGCGGATTACGTTGCAAAGAACGCAATTGGATACCCATGCTTTGGCCGCCATAAATCGGCAGGATGTGGAAATCTTTCAGATGCTTGGCGTACGCCTGCATCGCTTCAGAAACCTGAATCGCTAATTCGCGTGTGGGTGCCAATACCAATAATTGTGTTGTTTTGCTTTTGAGATCTAAGCGGCTCAATAACGGCAAAGAAAACGCGGCGGTTTTACCTGTACCAGTTTGTGCCTGACCTAATAAATCGCGGCCTTCTAATAAAGGCGGGATGCTTTGCGCTTGAATCGGTGATGGGGTTTCGTAACCAGCTTGTTGGACCGCTTGCAAAATAGCGGGGGCCAGCCCTAACTCACTGAATGAGGGCGTCGCATCGAATTGTTCTGTAGACATGGGGTAACCTGTGAAAAGCAGTTTTGCGAGCAAAACTGTCTTGGGATGTAAGCAAGGTGCGGATTATACCGGTAGGTTGCTGTAAAAGATATAAAAATCATTTATTTATTCATTCGGTAGCACTTTGTGAAAGTACAGATGAAAGATTGTGATGAAGTTTAGCTGATGACCCATTTTCCATGAAGCGTTTGCTTGATGTTATGGTCAAAAGTGATGATGGCTGTTAAAAAGAACATTGCGTTTTTAGTGCTGATTTAACAAGGAGTAAAACATGACTGAACATACCTACAAACATATTGAAATTACCGGCAGCTCAACGGAAAGCTCAGATAAAGCGATTGAAAATGCGATTGAGAAAGCTGCGCAAACTGTACACATGATGCATTGGTTTCAGGTGATTGATACCCGTGGCTATATCGAAGAAGGCAAAGTGAAGTACTGGCAGGTAACGATTAAAGTCGGTTTTCGTCTGGAAGATTAATTATCAAACCAATCTAGTGATATAAAAAGCCCGCTTGAAGCGGGCTTTTTATTATTGGCTTAGTTAATACCTTGACTACGTAAGTACTCATCATAAGTACCTGAGAAGTCGGTAATACCATCAACTTCCATATCAAAAATTCGGGTGGCCAAAGAGGATACAAATTCACGGTCATGTGACACGAAAATTAACGTGCCTTCATACTGCTCAAGTGCCATGTTTAATGATTCGATCGATTCCATATCCATATGGTTAGTCGGTTCGTCCATGATCAAGATGTTTGGCTTTTGCAAAATCAATTTGCCAAATAACATCCGACCTTTTTCACCACCAGAAAGTACACTGGCTTTTTTATCGATTTGATGGCCAGAAAAAAGCAAACGACCTAGTGTGCCGCGAATAACTTGCTCATCATCTTCTGGACCCGCCCATTGGCTCATCCATTCAAATAACGTAAGGTCATTTTTGAACAAGTGATCATGGTCTTGGGCGTAATAACCAATATTAGAATTTTCGGACCATTTCACATCACCTGATTTAGGTGCTAAATCACCCATTAAGGTTTTTACCAGTGTCGTTTTACCGATACCGTTTGGACCGATAACCGCGATTTTTTCACCAACTTCCACCATAAAGCTGAATTTATCAAACAACTTGCTTTCGCCATCATAACCTTGCGAAATACTGCTGACTTCCAGCGCATTACGGAACAATTTTTTATCTTGGTTAAAACGAATAAAAGGATTCACACGACTTGAAGGTTTGATGTCTTCAAGCTGGATCTTTTCCATTTGTTTTTGACGTGAGGTCGCTTGTTTGGCTTTTGATGCGTTAGCAGAGAAGCGAGAGACGAATTCTTGCAGCTCCTTGATCTGTGCTTTCTTTTTCGCATTATCAGCTTGCAGGCGTTCTCTAGCCTGCGTTGAAGCGGTCATGTATTCATCATAGTTGCCCGGATAAATACGTAATTCACCATAATCCATATCTGCCATATGAGTACAGATTTGGTTTAGGAAGTGACGATCATGCGAGATGATAATCATGGTGCTATTACGTTGGCTTAACACATCTTCTAACCAACGAATGGTGTTGATGTCCAAGTGGTTAGTCGGTTCGTCGAGTAGCAAAATATCAGGATCTGCGAACAGTACTTGCGCCAACAAAATACGTAATTTCCAACCCGGTGCGATTTCACTCATCGGGCCATAATGTTGCTCGACAGGAATGCCTACACCTAAGAGTAATTCACCTGCACGTGATTCAGCGGTATAGCCGTCCATTTCAGCGTATTGGCCTTCAAGTTCGGCAACTTTTAGACCATCTTCTTCACTCATTTCTGGCAGGCTATAGATGCGATCGCGTTCGTGATGGACTTCCCAAAGCGCTTTATCTCCCATGATGACCACGTCAATAACACGTTGGTCTTCGTAAGCAAATTGATCCTGTTTCAAGACAGCAAATGACTCATTAGGATCACGCATGACGTTGCCTGAAGTAGGCTCTTGAACGCCAGCAAGAATCTTCATAAATGTGGATTTACCACAACCATTGGCGCCAATCAGGCCGTAACGGTTGCCGTCGCCGAATTTTACGGAGACGTTTTCGAATAGGGGTTTAGCCCCAAATTGCATGGTGATATTAGCGGTGCTGAGCACGGAAAAACCTCGCAGGAAGCGGTATTTAGCGGAAAAAACCGCCCATTATACCTACTTTGAATGATTGCCGATAAGTTGAAGTTTGGCCTGTCGGGAGAGCTTCTTAATTGCGGCTTCGCGTCGACTGGCGCTACTACGATCGGGATGATTTTCTTGATAAACCAGTTGTTTGGCAGCACTGCTGTGAAAAAATTTAGCGCCGCCACGTTTATTTTGATGTTGTATAAGCCGACGTGTTAGGTCGGTGGTGATGCCTGTATATAAATGTCCGTTTTCAGCTTCGATGATGTAAAGCGTCCAGTCACTCTTTGCCATGAAAATCTATCGCAACTGAGTTGATGCAGTAGCGTAAACCGGTCGGTGCTGGGCCATCATCAAAAACATGTCCCAAATGTGCCTCACAACTTTGGCAGCGCACTTCAGTACGGTTCATGCCATGACTGTAGTCTGCATGATGGGTGACGACACCATGTTCGATTTGGGATGAAAAACTTGGCCAACCACATCCCGCATCAAACTTATCATCTGATTTAAATAACGGCGCATCACAACAAATACAGTGATATTGGCCATTGGCTTTATGTTGATAATATTGACCTGAAAAAGGGGCTTCAGTACCTGCTTGTCGAGTAACCCGATATTGCTCTGCAGTGAGCTCTTTTTGCCACTCGGCATCCGTTTTATGCTCTTTAATTAACATCTTTAACTGCCATCGTTGGATTCAACATATTCTAATCCAATGACAATCATTGTGCAGCTGTGGTTCAGATTTTTTCGATAGGCTGTTGCTGAAGCACCAAGTGCAAATTATCCAGTAACTGATCAAAGTCACGGAGCAATTGCTGCATGCCTTGAATATCAAAGGCGTCTATTCGTTCGTTTAGCTGACTGGCAAACCTATCGAGAGCGGGCACTTGATAGGTTGCTGCTGCCAATTTAATCTCACGAGCAAAATCTTTGATATCACTGAGACTGTTAGTTTGTTTGGCTCGAAGCCAATGCTCATGTGGTGTGGCTTTCAATAATGCAATTAAACTACGCAATTGTTGGTGGTCTAGTTCACCAAAGTCTTCTTCGACATGATGTTCAACAGGTATATCCACCATATCATTAGCTAAAAACTGACTGAGCATTTGCATCAGTTCGTGGCGTAAAACGGGCTTACGTAAATAGCCATCAAAGAAGGCTAAGTTTTGTGCTTCGTGTTCATCACGCATTACTGACGCAGTTAATGCCACGACCGGCAAATGAGGTGAGTGTGCTTTGATTTGTTTCGCTGCTTCGTAGCCATCCATGACTGGCATACGGATATCCATTAACACCAAATCTGGCGGGTTAGCGACCACCGCCTCGACGGCAAGTTGACCATTTTCTGCTTCAAGAGTTGATATCGCACTGTCCATAAAATGCTGACGGATTAATTCACGGTTATGACTGATATCGTCAACAATTAGGATGGTGGCAGGTTTAAATTGAATTTGTCTAGCATCAAAGCCCAGCACTTGCTGGCGCTGTTTGTCTTGTGCGATAGCCGCGATATCAATTTGAGGCAAGATGATTTTAAAGCAAGCCCCTTCGCCAACGGTGCTGGTAACAGTAATGGTTCCACCCATCATTTCAACTAAACGGCGAGTAATCGACAGGCCTAAACCGGTGCCACCATATTTTCGATAGTCTTGCCCAGATTGTTGAGCAAATAACTCGAAAATATGATGGATTTCGTCTGCTGGAATACCGATACCCGAGTCAGCCACTTCGATATGGAGATCGAGTTTACTTAAGTGATCATCAATATTTTTCGCTTTGACACTGAGCCGGACACAGCCATGTTCAGTGAATTTAACGGCATTACCCACTAGGTTAAACAGTACTTGTCTTAATCGTGTGGCATCAAGTAGTAAGCCATGAGGTAACTCATCATCAACTTCGAGCTGTAAAGACAAGTCTTTATTGCGTACCTGCAAAACAAACATATTGGTGATTTCATCAAATAACTGATGCGGATCGACGGCAGTTTTGTTGATTTGTAATTTGCCAGCTTCGATTTTTGATAGATCGAGAATATCGTTAATCAACATCAGCAAAGTATTGCCGGCACTTTGGATGGTTTTAATAAATGATTTGAGTCGTGGTGCTTGAACTTGTTCATCCAGCAATTCAGTAAAGCCCAGAATGGCATTCATTGGTGTACGAATTTCATGACTCATATTCGCTAAAAATTGCGATTTGGCATGATTGGCAGCCTCAGCATCAGACTTTGCCAGTATCAATGAACGCTCAAGCTCAATACGTTCATTCATATTCATAAAGAAGCACAAATAAGCAGGAATTCCTTGATAATCAATGCTAATAATGGTGAGCAAGGTGTGAATGATATTGCCGTAAAGCGGTTTTAATTCGACCATCTCATTACGGATTTCACCATTTTGATTTAACTTGGCTGCGATTTTTTTTGCTTCATCGGCCGAATTGTAGAAGTCGCTGATGGTCAGGTCAGGCCGTTGAGACTCATTAAAACCTAATTCCATGTAACTAAAATCATTCGCTAACATGATGCCGCCGGTCTGGCGCTCTGTAACCAGCAACGTCATGGGCATGGCATTTATAAGGCGGGATAGCTGGTTTTGGCTTTCACGAAGTCGTTGTTCAGAGGTTCGTCGCTTTTGTACTTCATCATGCAGTTTTCTTATCCAGTAAAAGCTCGCTAATAAAAACAGCAACATGACACCGGCGATTTCTAATAATAATTTGTAATCAGTTGTTTCAATGGTCCGAAGTGACATCCAGCGTTGTTTGATTTCAAGATGTTGCTCATCTGAGATGACGTGCAACGCTTTATTTAAAATCGAGAGCAGCTCTGGCTGGCCTTTGATAACGCCAAAGTTGAGAGGGGATGAGAACTCATCAATGATCGAGGTGTTGATATGGCTGAGACCAAGATTTAAAGCATTAAAACTAATCGAGGCGATGTTATCGAAGTAGGCATCAATTTTTTTATCAACCAATAACTCAAGACCTTCAGCAGCATTGTTGACATAAATTGGCTGGATGCTGGGGTAATAGCTTTTTAGCAATGATTCGGAATAATAGTCTTTTACCACGGCCACTCTTTTATCAGTAAAAGATTCCAAGCTGGTAAGGTAGCCATAATGAGATGTGGCGACAGCCATAGGGTAATTGGCGTAGGGCTGGGACATATCCAAAAAGGTTTTGCGCTCGTTATTTTCAGATAATGCGGCAATGAGATTTATCTCGCCATTTCGGGCAGCAGCTAAAACAGAAGTCCAATCCGCTAAGTCGGCTTGTTGAAAAGTTAGCCCTGTGAGTTCACTGATGATTTTTAAATAGTCTGCACTAACCCCGCGGTGAATACCGTTTTCAACAAAATCAAAAGGGGGCCAAGCCGGGTCAACACCTATTTTTATGACACTATTAGCTTCAATCCAACGTTTTTCACGTTCGTTTAGTCTTAGTTTGGCGCGTTGTGATGACAATATTTCAAAGGCTTCACCATCACTTGAACTGAAATACCACTTGCCTGTGATCTTTTGTTTTTCTTCGGCTGTAATTGACGCCAATGTTTTTTCAATAATGCTAAACAGCACGGGGTGATTTTTAGCAATCGCGATGCTGGTATCGGTAGTTAATCCCGGCAGTTTGCCAACAACTTTGAGGTTGGAAAGGTAGCGTTGCTGCATGATTCTTGTTGCCACAGCAATATTGCCGATATAGGCATCAGCTTTAGAAAATGACACCGCTTCAATGGCTTCATCATTAGAGCTTGTGAGAAATAACTCAATTTGCGGGTAATTTTGCTGCATCCATTCATGCAAGTAAGAGCCTTTATTTAAAGCGACGGTTTTATCGTTTAGTTGCTCTATGCCTTTAATATCTTGCCGATCTGACTGCACCAATATCCCTAGGGACATGCTGACATAAGGAAGTGTGAAATTAAGGTAGTCTCTACGATCAGGCGTTTCGGCCGCGCAGGTGAGGCCAACGACTTCACCAGCTTGTAAACGTGACATGGTATCTGCCCATACATCGGGAATGACTTCAAACGTCAGACCACTTTTTTCGGCGACCAACGCTAAAATGTCAGCAGCAATACCATCATGTTCACCGTCGTCATTTTCAAAGTCATAAGGCGCCCAGCTGAAATCAGCACCCAACTTAATGACCGGATTTGAAGCAATATAGGCTTCTTCTCTATCAGTAAACGTTAAAGCACTGACCAGAACTGGCCAACACAACAAAATAAAAGCGAGGAGCTTACTGCTTGATGATGGCAGCAAATTCATCCCGGTGTTCCAACATTAGCGTCACCAGGTAAGGATCGAAGTGGCTACCACTATTGGCGGCTAAATAATCGAAAGTGTCATCGAATGACCACGCTTCTTTGTAGACACGTTTGTGTAAGAGAGCATCAAATACATCAATGATACCTACGATACGGCCGTAGATATGAATGGCTTCGCCTTTTAGACCTTGAGGGTAACCAGAACCATCCCATCTCTCATGGTGTTGATGAGCAATAATGGCTGCTGCCTTGGTGTAACGTCGTTTGGATTGCTTGAGAATATCGTAAGCACGGGTGGTATGCGTTTGCATGGTGGCAAATTCTTCAGCAGAGAGCTTGCCCGGTTTATGCAAAATGTCATGCGGGATCGTGATTTTGCCAATGTCATGCATGGGGGATGCATGAAAAAGTACATCAGCATCTTCGTCGGTCAAACTCTCGTGATACAAGGCTAACAGCCGACAGCACTCGGAAACGCGACGAATGTGTTTGCCAGTTTCATCGGAAGTAGATTCCATCAACTCGGTTAACACATAGATCATTTCGATTTGATTATGCTCAAGTTCGCTGAGAAGACGGCGCTGATTGAATTCGAGTTTACTTTGTAGGCTGAGGTTGTTTTGTTGCAGGAGTCTTTGTGCACGATATAAGTTGAGGTGCGTTTTCACTCGAGCAAGTAGCTCTTCGGCGTGGAAAGGCTTACACAAATAATCTACAGCACCCGCTTGAAAGCCTTGAGAAATAGAGTCGACATCGACTTTAGCGGTAACAAAAATAACGGGAATATTGCGAAGACGACTGTCTTTTTTCATGATGCGACAGACTTCATAGCCGTCCATTTCAGGCATCATGATGTCAAGCAGCACTAAGTCATAGTCGTGCTCTTGCATCAGTGAGAGGGCTTCTTGGCCTCGCGTCGCAAACGATAAATCGTAGTCCTCTTCCTTGAGAAAATTCATCGCTACCTGAATATTATCAGGTACATCATCTACAATCAGTACACGTGCAGAATCAGCCATTGGTCATATCCTTCGATCGCAGTTACCAACATCCATTGCTAGTCGCTTGAGATGGATACAAATCTAACAGTAGTCTTCGGGCTTGTCTATCGACTAGTCGTCATTGATTTTTCAGGGCCAACAAAGTGTTAGCATTGTCGTCTGATTAATTTGGAGATGGACATGGCGCTTGAAAAGGCCCCTGAGTGGCAAACTGCATTAAATGACGAGTTTGAACAACCCTACATGCAGCAACTTAAAGCTTTTCTTAAGCAGGAAAAGCAGGCGAACAAGGTGATTTATCCGCACTCGCAGAATTGGTTTCATGCGCTAGAGGTTACCCCTTTATCCAAAGTAAAAGTAGTGATTTTGGGACAGGATCCTTATCACCAACCCGGGCAAGCGCATGGACTGTGTTTTTCAGTGATGCCGGGCGTTAAAGTGCCGCCCTCGTTAATGAATATCTACAAGGAATTAAAAACAGATGTAGATGCAACGCCGGTTAATCATGGTTATCTGGAAAGCTGGGCACAGCAAGGTGTGTTGTTACTCAATGCTGTGTTAACGGTTGAGGAGAGTAACGCCAATGCGCATCAGGGCAAGGGCTGGGAGCAATTCACCGATAAAATCATTGCAACCGTTAATGCTCAATGTGACAGCGTGGTCTTTATGTTGTGGGGCAGTTATGCTCAGAAAAAAGGCGCGATGATCGATACAGAAAAACATTGTGTTCTTAAAGCACCGCATCCATCGCCATTATCAGCGCATCGTGGTTTTCTAGGCTGTAAGCATTTTAGTATGGCCAATCATTATCTTCGCCTGTCAGGGAAAACACCGATTGATTGGCAACTTCCTGTCAGCGTTTAAAAAAACACCCTGCGATAGACTGCACTATCCGTTACAATTCGCGCCATGATTAAGCTTAGCCAACTCTCTCTTCGCCGTGGACCACGGCTACTTTTTGAACAAGCCAATATGCTGATCCATCCGGGACAGCGCGTCGGTTTAACGGGTGCCAACGGTACGGGTAAATCGAGCCTATTCGCGATGATTCGCGGGCAATTACACCCCGATCTTGGTGAGTTATCGTTCCCAACCAGTTGGGTGATTGCGCATGTTGCACAAGAAACACCGGCGGTCGATACCCTGGCCATTGACTATGTTTTAGAGGGCGATGCTGAATTAAGTAGTCTATTAAATGCTTTGGCTGATGCCGAAGCTGCGGGTGATGGTCATCAGCAAACGCTGTTGCACGACAGACTCGCCATGATTGATGGTTATACCGGCCGTAGTCGTGCTGCCAAATTATTGCATGGACTTGGCTTTTCACCAGAACAGCAAACCCAACCTGTGCGTGCTTTTTCGGGTGGATGGCGAATGCGCTTAAACTTGGCGCAGGCATTGATGTGTCGAAGTGACTTATTGTTATTAGACGAGCCAACCAATCACTTAGATCTAGAAGCGGTTTACTGGCTGGAAGAGTGGTTACGCCAATACCAAGGCACGATGTTGGTGATTTCGCATGATCGTGAGTTTTTGGATCGTGTGGTTAATCAAATCGCTCACATCGAGCAACAAGCTATCAAAGTGTATAGCGGTAACTACAGTGACTTTGAACAAGCGCGTGCTGAGCATTTAGCTAATCAACAAGCAGCACATGACAAGCAGCAACGTGAGATTGCGCATATCCGTAGTTTTGTAAATCGGTTTAAGGCTAAGGCCACCAAAGCAAAACAAGCACAAAGCCGGGTAAAAGCGTTAGAACGCATGGAAAAAATTGCGCCAGCGCATGTTGATTCGCCGTTTCACTTTAGCTTTTTTGAACCGAGAAGATTAACCACGCCCATTTTGGCTTTAGATAAAGCCAGTGTTGGCTATGGTGAACAGCCGCTTATAGACAATGTGCAGCTTAGTTTAAGTGCAGGGGATCGTATTGCTTTATTAGGGCCAAACGGTGCCGGTAAATCCACACTGATAAAGTTAATTGCAGGTGAGTTAACGGCACTTGCGGGAAAGCGTCGTGAAGGCAAAGACATTGAAATTGGCTATTTTGCTCAGCACCAGCTTGAGCAACTAAGACCCGAAGATTCTCCACTACAACATTTACAGCGTTTGGATAGAGAAGCGCCTGAACAAGAGCTACGTAATTTCTTAGGTGGTTTTGGTTTTCACGGTGATAATGCGTTACAAAAAGTCGCACCATTCTCTGGTGGTGAAAAAGCCCGTTTAGTACTGGCTTTATTGGTTTATCAAAGACCAGCGTTATTGTTACTTGACGAACCAACCAACCATTTAGATTTAGAAATGCGTCTGGCGTTAACGATGGCACTGCAAGAGTTTGAAGGCGCTTTGGTTGTGGTTTCCCATGACCGCTATTTCCTAAGAAATGTCAGTGATGACTTGTGGTTGGTGGCGGATGGCAAAGCCGAACCATTTAATGGCGATTTGGAAGACTACCGTTTATTACGCTTAAACAAAGGCAATGAGGAAGTCGACAAAGTCGCACCAGCCAATAATAAAAAAGCAGATAGACAAGCTGCGGCGCAACAGCGGCAAAAATTACAGCCTCTTCGTAAGCTGGTGCAAGCCGCTGAGCAGGCAATGGATAAATTGCATCAGCAATTACAAACCTTAGAGTCTGCCCTGGCCGAGCCAGAGTTATACGACGCAGCAAACAAAGATAAATTGAAGAATTTGTTACAACAGCAAGCGGAATGCAAAGCTGAAATGGAACAAACCGAATTAGATTGGCTTGATGCCAACGAACAATTAGAGCGCGCAGCGCAAGAAGTGGATTAATGGCTTTATTACAACTTAAACAAATTACTGTCAGCTTTGGCGGTCCTAACCTACTCGACAAAATCGATTTCCAAATTGATAAAGGTGAGCGTGTTTGTCTTGTTGGTCGAAACGGTGCTGGTAAGTCTACGTTGATGAAAGTCATTGCCAGTGAAATCTTGCCTGACTCTGGCGAGATGGCAGGGATTAATAGCCTAAAAATTGCCAGACTGGAACAAGAAGTTCCTGCCGGTACTAAAGGCAGTATTTATGATGTGGTTGCCATGGGGCTGGGCGACATAGCGCCATTATTGGTGAACTACCATCACATTGTTCAGCAGTTACAACATGACAGTAGTGAAGCGGTACTAGCGAAACTTGAAAAAGCACAACACCAACTTGAAGCTGTGGATGGTTGGTCTCTTGAGCAACAAGTCGAAACGGTTATTTCCAAACTATCACTCGATCCGAGTGTTGAGTTTTCAAGCTTGTCGGGCGGGATGAAACGTCGTGTGTTGTTGGCACAAGCATTAGTGAAATCGCCTGATATTTTGCTATTAGACGAGCCAACTAACCATTTGGATATTGCCTCGATCATGTGGCTGGAAGCTTTCTTGAAAAGTTATGGTGGCACACTTTTGTTTATCACCCATGACCGTAGCTTTTTACAAGCTTTGGCGACGCGTATCGTGATGTTGGACCGTGGCCAAGTAAGTAGTTTTCCTGGTGACTATCAAAACTTCTTGGCTAAACGTGAAGCCATGCTGGCGGCAGAAGCTGAGCAAAATGCCCAGTTTGATAAAAAGCTAGCCCAGGAAGAAGTCTGGATTCGCCAAGGCATTAAAGCGCGTCGTACCCGTAATGAGGGGCGTGTTAGAGCTTTAGAGAAATTACGTAAAGAACGAAGCCAACGCCGTGAGTTGCAAGGTAATGTCAGCATGCAACTGCAAGAAGCAGATCGTAGCGGTAAGTTAGTGGTTGAGGTTGAAGATATTGGTCAGTCCTACGATGGCCGTACTTTATTTAAAGACTTCACAACACTGATTCAGCGTGGCGACCGTATCGGTATTATTGGCCCTAACGGTTGTGGCAAAAGTACACTATTGTCGATTTTATTAGGCCGTGAAAAACCAGAAACTGGTACGGTAAAACAAGGTACCAATTTACAGATCGCCTATTTTGATCAATTACGTAGCCAGCTTGATGAGCAGGCAAGTGTGGTTGATAACGTCGGGCAAGGTAGGGACTTTGTTGAAGTCGGAGGTAGTCGAAAACATATTATTGGTTACCTACAAGACTTCTTGTTTACCCCTGAGCGGGCGCGGACTCCGGTCAAAGCATTATCGGGTGGGGAACGTAACCGACTACTGTTAGCCAAACTATTTACTCAACCTGCCAACTTATTGGTTATGGACGAACCGACCAATGATCTCGATGCCGAGACATTAGAGTTATTAGAAGATTTACTTGCGAACTTCAGTGGCACGTTATTATTGGTCAGCCATGATCGTAGTTTCTTAAATAATGTGGTGACCAGTAGCATCGTTTTTGATGAGGACGGCAGTCTGCGAGAATACGTTGGTGGCTACGATGATTGGCTACGACAAAAAGCAGAGTTGGCAGAAAAAGCAGCTACTGCGAAACCAGCAACAAGTACCAAACCGGTAGCAAAACCTGAAAAGAAAAAGTCAGCGTTAACTTACCAACAGCAGTTAGATCTTAAAGCATTGCCGGCTAAGATTGAGACCTTAGAAGCTCAACAAATGCAGATGAATGAGACCATGTCATCTCCTGCATTTTATGAGCAAAGTGCTGAAGCGATGCAAAAAGCCCAAGATGAATTGGCGACTCTAACGAGTGAGTTAGAAGCCGCCTATGCGTTATGGGAAGAATTGGAAGAAAAGCAAAATGGCTGACCTAAACAGGCAGCCCTTGCTCTAACAGGGGAATCACATTCTCAGCTGGAATGGGTTTACTAAACAGATAGCCTTGATAGATATCACACTGTTCTGTTTTTAAGAATTTCAGCTGGGCATCGGTTTCAACACCTTCGGCAATGATAAGCAGGCCAAGGCTTTTCGCTAAGGTGATAATGGCCTTACATATTGCTGCATCTTCAAAGTTATTGTCGCACTCGCGAATAAATGCCCGATCGATTTTTAAAACATCGACAGGGAAGCGTTTGAGATAACTCAAGGATGAGTAACCTGTACCAAAGTCATCAATCGACAAACGGATCCGTGTTTTTTTCAGAGAGTTTAGGGCTTCTAAACTGGCGTCAGTATTCCCTGTTAAAACACCCTCTGTGATTTCAAACTCCAGCAGCTCGCCACCGATATCGTGATCAGCCGTCAGTTTCTCAACATATTTTGTTAACGTTTGAGAGTGTAGGTGATGACCAGAGATATTAATGGCGATGGGTAACAATGGCACACCTAACATCCGCCATGAAGCCAATTGCTCAATAACGGTTTTGATGACCCACTCACCTAAATCAATGATCAGGTTTGACTCTTCAATAACCGGTATAAAGTCACCCGGCATGATGAGACCATGTTCAGGATGTTGCCAACGCACCAAGGCCTCAAAACCAACGACCTCATTTGTCATGCAAGACACTTTGGGTTGGTATTGTAAAAACAATTGGTTATGTTTGATGGCATCTGGCAATGCAAATTCCAGTTGGAAGGTTTGCATGGCTTTTTCGCTCATCTCTTCGATGTAGACACGATAAGTGTTTCGTCCTGCTTGCTTGGCACGATACATCGCAATATCGGCTTGTTGCATTAACCGTTCTGGGTTTACTGTGCCATTTTCTGAAATTGCAATACCAATACTGGTTGGTACGATCAGAGACTGTTTATTCAGCATGACGGGTTCACGCATCTGCGCCAAAATATCTTCGGCTTTACGTTCAGCGACTTCCATGGTGACGTTACCTGATAACACCACGACAAACTCATCACCACCCCAACGGCCGGCAAGGTCACTTTCACGTGTGACTTTTTTCAAGCGGCGGGCAACTTCACAAAGCAATTGGTCGCCTGCTTTATGACCTAAGTTGTCATTAATCTTTTTGAACTGATCTAAATCCAAAAACATCAGTACAACAGAGCCCGGCAAACTTTGATGTTGAGCTATGCGTTGTTTCAAATTGCTCATGAAATATGTGCGGTTATAAAGACCTGTTAACGGATCGTTATAAGCCAATTGTTTTAGTCGGTTCTGTAATTTAATTTGCTGCGTGATATCACGGATATGCAGGGTATATTCGACCTGTGGCTGTGAACTGTCGGTTGTCTGTGTGATAACGACTTCAGCAGGGAATTCTTCACCATCGCTACGAGCCAGTTCAGTAATATTTTGGCGTTTCAAAACCAAACCATCACCGGCAACAAAACCTTGTGCCAAGCTGTTCATCGCAGCGGCCCTGGCGCCTTCTGAAATAAATAATTTGAAGAAGTTTAGGCCAAGAACTGATTTTTTGTTCATACCAAAACATTGTTCGGCGGCAGGGTTAAATTCGATGATATCGCCACGTTCATTCACCGTGACAATACAATCCATTGCTGCTTGAAGGATTGCGCCTTTACGAAATTCACTTTCTTTGTATGCCGAAAAAGCTTGATCCCGTTGTTCGATCTCTTGGTTAACTTTATCGATAACGCGGTTGTATTGTTGTGCAATCTGACCCACTTCTGTGAATGGCTCGACCGGTACACGATTAGAAAAATCTGATTCTTGTTGCTGATGTTGCATCGCAGCCAACAAATCAAATACTTCAGTACTTACGCGATGCTCAGAAACGTTCAAACCAATAAGCTCGGCTTGTGGCGTGACACGTAATGGGTAGTAACGATTAATGACGCGGAAAATTACATAAGCGACGACAAAACTATAAATGCCGATAGCGACAATACCTGTGAGCTGTGAGCCAAGCTGTTGCCAAAAACTTAGTCCATTGCCAATCCTTTCGGGATTACCAAATAAGGCAACGGATAATGTGCCCCAGATACCGGCAAATAAATGCACAGGGATAACACCAATCGCATCATCGATTTGTTTATCTTCCAGGAATCTATCGCCATAAAAAACAATGACGCCGCCAATAATACCAATGAGCGCAGCTTCATTTGCCGTGACAACATGACAGTTTGCTGTGATAGAAACCAAGCCACCTAACACGCCATTAATGATCATCAATACATCGACATAACCATCAGTGAAGTATTTGAGTAAGGTTGTGCAAATACCGCCCCAGATAGCTGCGAGTAGGGTATTTAATAAAATGGCTGGAATATCATCGCCCCAAGCCAGCGTGCTACCACCATTAAAGCCAAACCAACCAAACCAAATCAACATGCCGCCTAATACAGCCATTGGCAGGTTGCTGCCTGGAATACGTCTGTCAGGGGTATCGTAGCGACCGATGCGTGGGCCAATGATGAGAACAGCTGCAAGTGCCACCCAGCCACCGACAGAATGCACAACGGTTGAGCCTGCAAAGTCGACAAAGCCAATTTGTTCAAGCCAACCTGTTGGGTTGCCTGACATAATCCCCGCCCAAGCCCAATGTCCAATGACAGGGTAAATAGCTAAGGTAATGGTAATGGTGATAATGACGTAGCCGATATAGCTAGTACGTTCTGCAACGGCACCTGACACAAGAGTGGCGGCAGTACCGCAAAACATCATTTGGAAAATAAAGAAGGTAATTAAAAAGGCGGAGGGTGTTTCGTCAAACATGAAGTCGCTGGTACCAAACCAGCCGGTCATGCTATTGCCAAACATGATGCCAAATCCAACTAGCCAGAAGATAGCACTCGAAACGGTGAAGTCAGTGATGTTTTTGGCGGCAACGTTAATACTGTTTTTACTGCGAACCAGTCCACTTTCAAGGCAGAGAAACCCCGCTTGCATAATGAAGACCAAACAAGCTGAGCATAGCAACCAAAGAATATCCACCCGCGCCTCCAAATTCAGACCTTGCATATGTTTTTACGGTATATATCGCAAAAAATCCATACGTAAGTTAGCGAATAGCGAAAGAATTATTTTCAGGGGGATGCTTAGTAGATAGCTAAGCAAGAGGCTAAAAAGAAAAAAGCCACAAGAAATCAATGTTGTGGCTTTCATTAAGCAGATTTATTAGTGCTTATTCGTCAAGCAATGCATCGCGGTCATCTTCACGAATGCGTGGCAATACCCACATTTCGTACATCGAGACAATCCACATAAATGCGAAAGACATCGCCATTGCGCCACCGCCGATTAACACGAACCAAGCAAAGTTTGGATTCAGTTTTGTTAACCACCACGCCGAGATATCAATTAGTAGGAAGATATAGGGCATTGAAATGACAATGACCTTTAATGCTTTTGGTACGCCAGAGGCAAGACTGAAGATCAGGCCAACAAACATGAAGATGAAGGCGATACCAAATAAGTGAATATGCGATACACGCGCTAGGGCAGTCACGCTGGCACCGGTATCAACTAAAGCACGATCTTTAATTTCTTGGAACTCTGAATAGTCAGGAATCGCACCACCGGCATCAGCATTGTGACAAACAATACATTTGGCTTCGAAAATTTCTTGGACACCCGTTGATTCATAAGCATCTTCAGTCGCACCACTGTGGATCCACTGAATGATTTGATCACGCTCATCATCAGTTGCCATAGGTTTCATCGAACCGTGCAGTTTGTTTTCGAGTAGTGAGTTATTACGGTTACCGTAGTAGCTGTAAACAATGTCATCAATCGATAGGCCATATTCACCATCAGCAAGACCATGCGTCAGCTGGATCTGCACTAATGCCATCAAGTAACCCACCGCAACAACGATTAAGTAACCTGTGAATAACGCTTTGAGTGAGGTGCCCTGACTAGCAAGGTTAAGCCGGTGTAATGAAGCCATAGTCGATATCCCTTATGATTATTGTGTTTATTTTAAATCAATGCGTTTCCGCTGAGTAGCGCTTTTTTAATTATTAGCAAAGACCTGTTTCAGCAATTCTGTAGTGCGCGCTGCTGGATTCTCTCTTATTTTTTGTTCTTCTGCAGCTAGCATAACAAACAATCCTGATAGTGCCTGATCAGTAACATACTTTGTTAAATCCATGTTTAGACTTTGTCCAACCAAGGGGACAGACTGCATGCGATCATCTAATTGATTGTAGTAGCGGGTCGCACCAACTTGATTAAGGGAATCATCAATGACTGGTGAAAAAAGGGCGGCTAATTGATTGCTGGTTTTAGATTCAAAGTATCGGGTTGCAGCATCATCACTGCCTTGCAAAATAGATTTCGCATCATCAATGGTCATCGCTTTGATTGCATTGACCATAATCTCGGTAGCTTGTGGTGCCGCTTTTTCGGCAGCTTGATTGATACTGGTTTCAAAATCATTAGCAAGTTGGGTCATACCAAACTTTTTCATCAGGTCGGATGCTTGCTGGACACGCGGTGGGAGAGGGATGCGAATTTTTGGGTTATTTAAATAGCCACCTTCTTGTCCGATAGTCTCAATAGCACGTTTGCTACCGAGCTCGAGTGCTTCACGAAGGCCATCAATCATGGTGCTATTTGATAAACCATTGCTGGTTGTAGCAGGTTCACCGTTAAGCATCGCCTTACCGGCATCTTTGAGGTCATCGAACATTTTCCCCCAATCAGCATATGCCTGTGAGGATAAAAGTATGGTGAACAGTAATAACGGTAAACTAAATTTTTTCATCGCAAGATCTTCTTCAATCCATCGCGTCAAAGGTGTTGCAAATATTGCGCGTTACGTCAGCACATTATAAAGACAAAAAAGCCGGCGTTTAAACCGGCTTTTTTGTTATTGCATAACTGAACTTAGCCAGGAATGACGTTTTCTGCTTGAGGGCCTTTTTGACCCTGAGTCACTTCCATCGTAACAGCTTGACCTTCTTTCAAAGTTCTAAAGCCTTCTGACTTAATTGCACTGTGGTGAACGAAAACATCTGGACCATCGGCGCGTTCAATAAAACCGAATCCTTTTGCGTCATTGAACCATTTTACGGTGCCTGTAACTTGCTCTGCCATATCAACCTCAATATCTAAAACCTAATACCGGTTTAACTCCTAAACCGGTTTTATTACTGCCCTTCATAAATTAGGGGCTAACTGCATTGTACGCCCAAAAAAAGACAAAAAGTCACGTTTATTTTTCAGTTTTGCCAAATTTTTTTATATCAATTTTCTGCTTTATGTTCGTAAACAGACCTTAATTTAGTCTTAATGTTTTGTTTTTATTGGCGATTTCTTTGTTTTTTAATACGAATCATTACATGCAATGATGTAATTGAAAAGACGAATAAAATCAGTCACATTTCTGTAATATGCGGATTTTTAAACAATTTAAGGCTTATTTCGGGACATAATCAGCAGGTGGTGTCGAGCCTTCACCAAAGAAGAACTTCTCCATTTCTTCTTTCAGAAATGACTGTGATTTTGGATCAGCCAAAGATAAACGGTATTCATTAATTAACATGGTTTGTTGGCCTAACCACATTTGCCATGCTTCTTTAGAAACAGATTCCCACAGTTGTTTTCCTAATTCGCCAGGATAAGGCGGAAAGTCCAGACCTTCGGCTTCTTTATTAAGTTTGATGCAGTGAATTGTACGTGCCATTAAAAACCTCTAGCTAATTGTTGTACTAATGTTTTGGTTGGGGCTGGTAACCCTAATGCCGCAATGTCATCCATTTTAACCCAGCATTGCTTGTCATTGTCGGCAACACCGAAAACTGGGTTATCTAATTCTATATATATAGGAGAAATCGTTAATTTGTAATGTGTAAAAGCATGTTGAATATCTGGAAGATTTTGAAACCTTATGATGTCATTCTTTGATAATAGATGACTGATTTCGTTATCAATAGGCATTTCTGGAAAACTCCACAAGCCACCCCAAATACCTTGTGATGGTCGCTTTTCCAGTAGTAGTTGCCCTTTAGCAGCATAAACAAGCCAACGAATTTCTCGATGAGGCACGGCTTTTTTGGGTTTTTTAATGGGATATTCCGTTGGGGTACCCAGTTGAAAAGCTTGGCAATCAGATTGTAATGGACAAGCCTGACAACGTGGTTTGCTTCTAGTACATAAGGTGGCGCCCAAATCCATTTGTGCTTGGATATAGTCATTAATGCGCTGCTTGGGTAAAAGTTCTTCAGCTAGTTGCCACATATCGATTTCGGCTTGTTTTTCACCCGGCCAGCGTGGTTCGGCAGTATGTCTTGCCAAGACACGTTTTACATTGCCATCTAAAATTGGGTAATGCTTTTTAAAAGCTAACGCCAAGATCGCCCCTGCTGTTGAGCGGCCTACTCCGGGTAAATCAACTAATGCATCAAAGTTAGCCGGTAGTTCACCTTGGTATTTGCTTTGAATGATTTGGGCGGCTTTGTGAAGGTTTCTGCCACGTGCGTAATAACCGAGGCCAGCCCAATATTGCAGTACTTCATCAACTTCGGCATTGGCGAGCGTATTAATGTCTGGGAAGCGTTCGGTAAATTTTTGAAAGTAGGGGATAACTGTCACAACTTGGGTTTGTTGCAACATAATCTCTGATAACCAAACTCGATAGGGTGTTGCTGGCTGTTGCCAAGGTAAATTTTTTCGGCCGTGGTTATCAAACCACTGTAATAGTCTGTGACTGAAATCTTGTGCTGATGTCATATAGGCGCTGCCGCAGCGGTATCACTGCGGCAGATATTACTCATACGTTTAAAAGAAGCTTTTTAGTTTATTTTTAACGTCTTCTTTAAGCTGATCTTCGGCTGAAGGTTGTTCTTCAGGTGCTGGTTCCGATGTGGTTTCATCAGCCGTTGATTCTGAATCAGTAGCCGCTGGTGCTTCAGTTGCTTTTTTACCGCCAAGCGCACCACCTAATAAACCACCTAGATCATCTCCCAGTTTTTCTTTGAGTTTTTCTTCAGCTTTGCCTTTCAGTTCATCAGTGGCTTGCTCTTTTAGAATAGCAGCCAGATCAACACTTGGTTTTGGCTCACTAAAGGTGCCAGTAATTTTTAAAGGGATGCTGATACCTTTAAGCTCTTCTAATTCTTTACCACCTTGACCTTTTGAGGTACCAACAATTGATACACGCAGGTTATAGTCAATCGTTTCCTTAGGCAGGCTAGCAGTACCGTTACCATTGACACGAAGTAATGGTGACATCATTGCTAAATCTTGATTGTTAATGACACCTTTATCTGCCGTAAATGAGCCGCTCAGAGAACTAAAGTCCGTTGCTTCAGGCTCATTACCATCTGCTAATTTTTGCCCTGATAAAGCGGCTTTAGCTTTACGAATGGTTTGGGCGATATTGATTCCCTTGATTGCACCATCGCTAAAAGCAAACTGACCATTACCAGACAGGGTTTGTTTAATACCATCAATATCTTTACCTGTACCCGTTAACTTGATGCTGCCATCAGCTTTACCACTGATTTTGCTCTCACCTGTCAGGTCATCTAATAAAGGGCCGGCTTGAACACCTTCAAGTTTTTCATCAATGGCGAGCTTTAAAGCGTCACCGCGTGCATCAACGGTGACATTACCGCGGTATTTACCTTGGTATAAATCAGCCTGCATTGGGTTTAGCTTAATCAAGCCATCTTGAGCATCAATGGTAACGACAATATTTTCACTGGTGATGCCACTGGCTTTCAATTTACCGATCTTCAAACTGCCCTTTGCATTGATATCGCGCAAAGTATCTAGTGGCAATTCACTAGCACCACCCGCTGCCGCTGCAGCTGGCGGCGCTTTAGGTTGCTCTGTTTTTTCTTTGACGGGTGGCAGATAACGGTCTGCATCAATTTCATCTAAATTTAGGTTGAAACGAAAACCTGGTTTAGCGAAGTTTTCGACAGCAAACTGACCTGTCAATTGGCTTTGATCTAATGTGACTTGTAGATCTTTAGCATTAACGCGGTTGTTTGTACCTTCAATTTGAGCTTGTAATGAAACGGTTTCCAGTGTGCTGTTATCCGCCATTTCTGGCAGCTCAACGTTCATATCATTAGCTAATTTACGAAGATTAAAAGGCTTGATTTGAATGTTGCCAGCAAATGCTGGCGTTTCAGCCAAAATTTTGCTCGCATCGATTTTGCCATTCAACATCAAGTCTTGAAGCTTGAGTGATAGGTCAGCAAGTGACAAGGTTTGCTGCGCTAAATTAGCGCTAATGTCCGTGGTGAGCTCTAAATCAGCTTTTCCACCCGGTAAGGCTGCCGCTGCTACAGTGCCATTTAAAGCAAAGTCAGTGACATTATATTGTTGGTTTGCAAGGTTAGCATCGACTTGGCCGTTCAAGGTCGCCGTAAGTTCTTGATCATCTTTACTCGCAATCGTATCAACTTTTAAACCTTTTAACGTAACGACTTGTTTGACCATATCGGCAGCAACATCAGCATTGAGGGTAATGTTGGCTTTATCAATTGGTAGTTCTGTGCCTTCAGCCAATGTCGTGAATTTTAATCCTTCAAGTGCGTAATGTTGGTTTTCAACATCAACCATAACGCTGGTATCGAGTGTGACATGAGCTTTGGCTTCAGGTTTGGCACTGATTAAATCGAAATTCATGCTCAGCGCAGTAGGTTCGCCGGGCACTAATGGATCTGTTTCCAAGTTTAAGTTTCGTAACTGATAGTTTTCCCCTTTACTGTCATCTGACCAAAGAATATTGGCATTGGTTAGTCTGACGCCAGCAATACTGATTGCGGCTAACGCAGGTGGGGCATCTTGAGCTGACTCAGGTGCAGCTTCTTTGATTTCGGCTTCAGTTTCTGTACTTGGGTTAGAAAGATCTTCCCAGTTAGTACTGCCGTTTTTATTAGTTTCGAGGTTAAGCACCAGACCATCTAAAATGACGGTGTCCATCTCTAATTCTTTTTTCAGTAATGGCAGTAGTTTGATGCGGATTTGAGCATTATTAACTTGAGCAAAACTCTCTGCTTTGAAGCCATTGGCATTACTCAATGATAACTGGCCAAGTTCTAATGCAATCCAAGGAAAAACTGAGAGCCCAATATCACCTTGAATGGTCAACTGACGGCCAGTTGCTTTTTCAACTTGTGTCGCAATTTCATCTTTGTAGTCATTCGGGTCAACTACAAAGGGAATGGCTGCCAATGCGGCAATAGCCAGTACCAGAATAATGACGACGACTTTGATAATTTTGCGCATGTTGAGTTCCTATGCTGTGAGAAGCTGAAAAACATAATAAGGCATGGGGCCGCTATTATGAAATTTTCAGGGTCTTATAACTAAAATAATCGTAGTCCAACGTGCTTGATAGAAGCTGGTCGGCTCCGATTAAGCTCTTTACTTCACTGGTGTTTAAGTGAATTTTTCGCTTAGGACTAAATAATCCTTTTTGGCTGAGCAAACTTGGCTTATCGTCATCATTTAATGAAATCACGGGGATTTCCGCCATTTCACCTTCGGGGATACACTGCTCTGCCGAGGCTTTACCTTGTAAAACGGATAATCCTATCCGAGTTTGCTCAGGGCCAATATGCAACCAACGAATGATGCCTAATTGGTTATGGTCGGGTGTTTCTTTAAAGGCAATAAGATCACCGATCTGAATTGCCCGGCAATCTGCGGTTTCACGCATTAACATCAAGCCTTTATCACCTTGATTCATCAACGTCCAAGGTTGCACATTTACTTTACCTTCCTGTGACAACATCTGATGTATAGCCTTGAGACCATAACAAACACCAACAGTTCGACGCTCAATTGAAGTTGTGCGTTCAGTTTGGCGCTCATAACTACCATTGAGTTGTGGAATCGCGTGAGTCAGTACTTGTCTCTCAATAGCACTGATATTTTTTTGCTGTTTGATGATGGTGTCTAAACGACGCAATAAGGGTTGTACGTTTAATAAACGTGTATCACTAGCTGACCGAATATCAACTGCCGTTCGCGCCATGGCAAGTGGTAATTGATCTGACTGACCGTTAATGCAGAAATGTCCTGTAAGTAAAAACTGACTGGTAATATGCATCTGCTTTTCACTCATCAGATCAATATCTGTTTCGTTTGTCAGTGACCCCATAAGTTGGAAAATTTTTACCACTGAAAACCGTGGCATATTGTAAGGATCCGCAATACCTGTCAGTAAGGTACGCACATAAACTGTGTAGAAGTCGGTCACTTCAATTGGCTGTTTAAATTCTGGCAGACTTTTTAAACAATTTGCAGACTCTAAGTAGAGATAAATTTGGTGTAATTGCCAGATGGCCTTATCGGGTGGCTGATAATAATGCTGAAAGGCATTAACTACTTGAAGGCTTAATAATTCAGCGGCTCTAAGCAGACACAATAAATAAACCGGATCTTCAGCAGGCCGTTTACCGCGCTGAAAGCGTTGTTGGGCATAACGCAGATAACATTGAGTGAGTAGGTGCAACGAGAGCTGCAATTGTCGTAGATATTTTCTTTTTTCGGTTAACTGACGATTATCCGCACGAATCATGGCGGTATCACGCTCAAAAATCAGCGGTTTAAAAATTTGCCTATATTCCTCAAGCAGTGGCAAACATTTACTGACACTTAAGTTCAAGCCGTTGAGTGATTGCAGATGACTTAGCAGGGTACTGATTTTTTGATGAGGGTCTTCAGGTAAAAGTTGAAGCCACTTATGTAAGCAGAACAGGATCGGTAAAAGTATCGTTTTTACTTGTTTGCTCAGTCAGTGGATCAATGGCGAGGTTTAGCTGCGGCAAGTCACTCGCTGGTTTTTTGAGCGAGAGAAATTGCTGTTGAACTGTTTTTGACCATTGAAGCAGTTTTGAGGGTTTTGCTTCGGTTTTTTTAGCCGGCGTAGATGGATCGTTTTGTCTAACCTTAGTAGGTTGTGGGCCACGAACTTTATCGTCGATGAGATTTAAAGCCTCAGAAAAGTTCGCTGTTCTTAGCGGCTTTTTAATAATAATGTCGACCGCTTCAGTGACATTGCCATGACTGGTTAATAAAGCATTAAAAACGTGGGTAGACCGGTTTTGCCAAGCTGCTTCACCCCCAGGGTAATCAAAACAGTAAACATGAAGCTCAGCACTGCTATCTTCACTAAGCTGCCATTCGTGACTTAATAAGTCCGCTGCTAAGTTAAGCATCGATTTGAGCGAGGTTTTATCGACCTCATTAAGACCACATGCTTTAATTCGCAAAGTCATCTTTAGGTGCTTTCCGCTGGTTCCGCCTCAGAAACCTCAGCCTCGATGCTGCGGATTCGAACCGTTTTCACAATATTATCTGCGGTTTGAATAACTTCAATGACGTAGTCTTCAACACGCAAACTAACACCAGGGTCTGGAATACTTTCTAGCATTTCCAGAACTAAACCATTGATGGTCTTTGGGCCATCTGTTGGTAAATGCCATTGATTATTGCGATTAATCTCACGAATCGTGGCAGTCCCATTAATAAGAAAGCTACCATCCGATTGTGGGTGAATGTCTTTATCATCATCGATAGTGTTAGCCGTAAATTCACCAACGATTTCACGGAAAATATCTTCCAGCGTGATAAGTCCTAACAAGTCACCATATTCATCAACTACTAAGCCTGTACGACGTAAGTTACGTTGGAATTGAATTAGCTGGGTATTAAGTGAGGTACCTTCTGGAACGAAGTAAGCTTTTTTAACAATATTATTAAGTGTTTGAGGATTAAGATTATCTTGCGTCAGCAAGTTTAGCGCCTTACGGACATGCAAAATACCAACGATATTATCCATGCTGTCTTGGTATACCGGCAGTCGTGTGTAACCACAATGCGATAGCTGCTTAACAATGTCATTGAAAGGCATATTAATATCGATGCCCTCAATCTCATTTCTCGGCACCATCACATCGTTAACGGTAATTTGTTCCAGTTCCAATATACTCATCAACATATCTTTATGGCTTCTGGGAATCATGCTGCCAGCTTCCATCAAAGCGACTTTTAACTCTTCAACGTTGATGGCTGTTGATTTGGCGTCTTCTGCGGAAACACCAAGCAGGCGAAGCAACCAGCGAGTAATCATGCTGATGATCCATACCAAAGGATACAAAATAAATTGTAATGGCTTTAAGACAAAACTCGCAGGATAAGCGACTCGTTCAGGGTGCAATGCAGCCAATGTCTTTGGCAATACTTCGGCAAACAATAAAACGATTAGTGTTAATGCAAAGGTGGCGACCAGAATGCCGTTTTCACCAAGTAGCTTGATACCGATGACGGTTGCAATCGCTGAAGCAAAAATATTGACGAAGTTATTACCTAATAGGATCAAACCAATTAGGCGGTCAGGTCTAGATAGTAAAGACTCGGCAATCAGGGCACCACGATGACCTTGCTGCGCCAAGTGGCGCATACGGTAACGATTGAGTGACATTAACGCTGTTTCGGAGCTGGAGAAAAATGCTGACATAAACAGCAAAACCAGCAAGATCATAAACAGAACGAATAAAGATGTTTCTTCTAACATGCTCAGCTAATCTTCAATATATATTCAAGGACGATTTTGCTACCAACAAAAGCCATCACTAAAAAGCCAAATCCCGATAGTGTCCAGCGTACTGCGGTTTGCCCACGCCAACCATGTTGATAACGACCCCATAACAAGCTGGCAAAAACAGCCCACGCAATGATCGATAAGATGGTTTTATGGGCAAGGTGCTGTTCCCATAAATTACTGACAAATAAAAAGCCTGTGATGAGTCCTAGTGTCAGTAAGGCGAATCCACTGATAATCAGTTGGAATAATCCTTTTTCCATAGACTGCATTGGCGGCAGCTTGCGCATTACGCCAGCGGCATTATGTTGACGTAACTGTTTTTCCTGAACCGCCAAAATTATCGCTTGAATTGCAGCCAACATCAGCAAGCTGTATGCGGTGAGAGACAATAAAATATGCCATTCTAACGCCGGGTCTGGAAGTTGTTTGGCACTGGTTGACGGTGCTTCAAACACCATCATCAACATCATGGCGACGAGTGGGTAAATGACAATCCCAGGAGGAGAGTCAGGCCAGCGGAAACCACCAATAAATGCCAGAAATGCCATGATCCATGCGGCTATTGAGAGCATTGTTAATAAACTCAAATCCCAGCCACCAGCGGTATACATGACAAAAAATAAATGGGCAGCATGAAACACCAATGCCAGTACCGACATAATGCCAATAGGCAGGCTTTTGACCGGACGACTAGTATCGCGTTTAACAAAACCACGAATTAAAATAACGCTACAACATAGATAAAGCAGAAAGGCTAAAGCGTTGGCAATGGCCATTGAAGGTAATCCTTTATTCCGACACAGCAGATAAATTCAACTTGCATCATAAACGATGTTTCGGGGATGGTGATACCAATCAGGTATAATTACCCGCAATTATTTTTACCGGCAATCGACCGTTTTCCTAGGAAAAAATATGTTTGATAGTTTAAGCGATCGTCTAAGCGGCACATTACAAAAGTTACGTGGCCAAGGACGAATCACCGAGGACAATGTAAAAGATACGTTGCGTGAAGTACGTATGGCGTTGTTAGAGGCCGATGTTGCATTGCCTGTAGTACGTGAGTTCATTAGTAAGGTTAAAGAGCGCGCACTGGGCCAAGACGTATTAAGAAGCCTGACGCCAGGCCAAGCGTTCATCAAAATTGTTAATGATGAACTAACTGCGGTAATGGGCGAGGCTAATGATGGCCTTGATCTGAATCACCAACCACCAGTAGTTATTTTAATGGCGGGTTTACAAGGTGCGGGTAAAACGACCAGTGTTGCTAAACTTGCGCGGTTTTTAAAAGAACGCCACAAAAAATCCGTCATGGTGGTTAGTGCTGACGTTTATCGTCCCGCTGCGATACAACAGCTAAAAACACTGGCAGTAGAAGTTGAAGCCAAGTTTTATCCGAGTGAAGCCGGGCAAAACCCCGTCACCATTGCCGAAAATGCTCTGGCACAGGCAAAAAAAGAATATGCCGATGTCTTGATTGTCGATACCGCGGGTCGTCTGCACATTGATGCCGATATGATGACTGAGATTAAAGCCATTCATGCGGCAATAAATCCAGCAGAAACCTTGTTTACGGTCGACAGTATGACGGGTCAAGATGCCGCGAATACTGCGCAGGCATTTGATGAAGCATTACCTTTAACAGGTGTCATCTTAACCAAGACCGATGGTGATGCACGTGGTGGTGCGGCCTTGTCTATCCGTCATATCACCGGTAAGCCAATCAAATTTATGGGTGTCGGTGAAAAAACCACCGCCCTTGAACCATTTCATCCTGATCGTTTGGTGTCACGTATTCTTGGCATGGGCGACGTACTGTCGCTAGTCGAAGAAGCACAGCGCAAAATGGATGTGGGTGCTGCTGAAAAACTAGCCGGTAAATTAAAAACCGGTAAAGGTTTTGACCTTGAAGATTTCCGTGAGCAATTACGCCAAATGGGTAAAATGGGCGGTATCGGTGCGTTGATGGATAAATTGCCGGGTATGGGACAAATTCCTGAAGCAGTTAAAAACCAAGCCAACGATAAAGAGCTTCGCAAAATGGAAGCAATGATCGATTCGATGACGCCAAAAGAGCGAAAGCGGCCTGATATCATTAAAGGTTCGCGCAAAAAACGTATCGCCGCAGGCTCAGGAACACAGATCCAAGATGTAAACCGTTTGTTAAAACAGTTTACGCAAATGCAAAAAATGATGAAAAAAATGGGGCAAAAGGGCGGCATTGCCAAAATGATGCGTGGCCTCGGCGGTAAACTGCCAATGGGCGGTGGTGGCATGCCCTTTTAATTAAGATGCATATAGCGCTTTGCAAAAGTAGTATATGTGCGTAAAATAACTCTATTTTCCATCCGATTTTTCAACGGGCAGATTTATGGTAACAATTCGAATGACTCGCAGCGGCGCGAAAAAGCGTCCTTTCTACGGCATCGTAGTCACTGACTCACGCAGCAAGCGTGACGGTCGCTACATTGAGCGTATCGGTTTCTTTAACCCGATTGCTAAAGGCCAAGAAGAATCTCTGCGCCTGGATCTGGACCGTGTTGATCACTGGATCAGCCAAGGTGCACAGACTTCAGAGCGTGTTGCACAACTTATTAAAGTTGCTCGCAAAGCCGCTTAATTACTAACCGGAGGACTTCGTCATGGCTGAAGCCGGCGAATTTATCCCGGTTGGAAAAATCTCTGGCGTGTTTGGTGTCAGAGGTAGCGTGAAAGTGTTTTCATACACAGAGCCACGCGACAATATTTTGCGTTACAAGCCATTGTTTTTGAAGCGTCAAGGACAGTGGATCGAAATCGACATCAGTGGTGGCCAGCTACAAGGTAAAGCTGTCGTAATGAGTATTCGTAATGTCACTGATCGTGATCAGGCATTACCGTTGATTGGCGGTGAGTTAGCAATTCGCCGTGAACAGCTCAAAGCTACTGATCAAGATGAGTTTTATTGGGCTGATTTAATTGGCCTATCCGTAATCAATGCGGAAGATGTAGTGCTAGGTAAAGTTGACCACTTACTCGAAACCGGTGCCAATGATGTGCTGGTGGTGATGCAAGATGGTACAAAAGCACAGCATCTAATTCCGTTTGTTATGGATGAAGTTGTCCTTAACGTGGATTTAGCGAATCAGCAAATTCGGGTTGAATGGCAATCTGATTATTTGTGAGGCAGTGAGATGCACCTTGGGGTGATTTCATTGTTTCCAGAAATGTTTAGCGCCGTCACTGATTATGGTGTGACAGGTAGGGCTGTTAAAAACGAACGATTGAAAGTTAGTCTTTGGAATCCACGCGATTTCACTGATGACAAACATCGTACCGTTGATGACAGGCCTTATGGCGGTGGCCCAGGCATGGTTATGAAAGTTGCGCCATTAATGGCGGCAATTGATGATGCCAAAACCTTGTTAGGTCGTGATAGCAAAGTTATTTATCTATCACCGCAAGGTAAGCCACTCACTCAAGCAGCACTGAGTGACATGGCTAAACAAGATAGTTTGATACTGTTGGCTGGTCGTTATGAAGGTATTGATGAACGACTAATCCAGCAGCAAGTCGATGAGGAATGGTCCATTGGTGATTATGTTCTCAGCGGCGGAGAGTTACCGGCCATGGTCTTAATTGACGGTATGGCTAGATTGATTCCGGGCGTGCTCGGTGATGCGGAATCCGCAGTACAAGACTCTTTTGTAGATGGCTTGTTGGATCATCCGCACTATACGCGGCCTGAAGAGTTAAACAGTGAAGTGGTTCCACCGGTTTTATTAGGTGGTGATCACGAGGCAATACGAAAGTGGCGCCTGAAACAGTCTTTAGGACGAACATGGTTGCGGCGACCTGATTTATTGGTAGCGAAAACGCTAGATAAAGAACAGGCAGCCTTATTGGAAGAATTTATTGCCGAGCGCGGGCAGGATTAGGATTAGTGGGGAGACAACAATGAGCAACATTATCGAACAGCTGAATGCTGAACAATTGAGAAGCGATATTCCGGAATTTGGTGCCGGTGATACCGTTGTCGTTAAAGTAAAAATCAAAGAAGGCGACCGTGAGCGTGAACAGGCTTTTGAAGGTCTGGTTATTGCTAAACGTAACCGTGGTCTGCACTCAGCATTTACCGTTCGCAAAATTTCTAACGGTGTTGGTGTTGAGCGTGTTTTCCAAACACACAGCCCAACGATTGCTAGCGTTGAAGTAAAACGCCGTGGTGACGTTCGCCGTGCGAAACTGTACTACTTACGTGACCTGACTGGTAAAGCAGCACGTATCAAAGAAAAATTGTAATCTCGGTTACAAAGTACAAATTAAAGGACTGCTTCGGCGGTCCTTTTTTTTGCCATAAAATTGCTGCTGCAAACTGCTAAAATCAGCCCATGTCAGAAACCAACACCACAGCGGATCAACCAATGCCTGCCTATGTTCAAGCATTTCTCGATAGTTTGTGGCTTGAATCAAACCTCAGTCAAAACACGGTAGCAGCATACCAACGAGATTTGCTTGGCTTTGCGGCTTGGTTACAAAAGCAAGATATTGGATTACCAAGCGCAGAGAGACAACATATCGAAGCCTATCTTGTGACGCGGTTAAGAAACGGTAGTAAAAAGACCAGCGATGCACGGTTAATTTCAACATTGCGTCGTTATTATCGTTATTTATGCCGTGAAGCATTACGTGAGTCTGATCCTACTGCCATGTTGGAGTCACCACGTTTGGGTAAACATCTGCCCGATACGTTATCTGAGCAAGATGTGGAAGATTTACTGGCACAGCCTGATATTTATTCAATGCTCGGTCTACGTGATAGAACAATGTTAGAAGTGCTGTATGCAACCGGTTTGCGTGTATCTGAGCTTGTTGGTTTAAAGCTTGAGCAGTTGAATATGCGCCAGGGATTAATTCGCTGTGTTGGTAAAGGTAATAAAGAAAGACTGGTACCGCTTGGCGAAACTGCCTTGGATTATTGCCAACAGTACTTATTGGAAAGCCGACCGCAATTGATATATGGCCATGCGACTGATGATTTGTTTCCAACACGTCGTGGTACGGCAATGACACGCCAGGCTTTTTGGCACATCATCAAGCGTTACGCGGCGTTAGCGAGTATTGATAAACCCTTATCGCCTCACACATTACGTCATGCTTTTGCGACACACTTATTAAATCATGGGGCTGATTTACGCGTGGTTCAGTTATTACTGGGACATAGTGATTTATCAACTACCCAAATTTATACCCATATTGCAAAAGCCCGATTACAAAGTTTGCATAGTCAATATCACCCACGTAGCTAAGATAATGATTTGGTTTGTCATGCTAAACTGCGCAGCATTTATTTTACGGAGGAGCACTAATGCCATCATTCGATATCGTCTCAGAAGTGGATAAACACGAACTGACCAACGCGGTTGATCAAGCCAACCGAGAGTTAACCACCCGCTTTGATTTTCGAGGAACCGACGCACGTGTTGAGCAGTCTGAAAAAGTACTCACAATGTATGCTGATAGCGATTTCCAATTGGAACAATTGTTAGATATTTTGCGTTTAAAGCTGGTCAAACGCAGTATTGATGTCAAATGTCTGGAGGTTAAAGATCCTAAAGGCGATGGCAAACTTCGTAAGCAAGATGTCATTGTGCGTGAAGGCTTAGATAAAGATGTCAGCCGTATAATCGTCAAACTCATTAAGGACAGCAAAATCAAAGTACAAGCTGCTATCCAAGGTGACAGTGTCAGAGTGACAGGCAAAAAGCGCGACGAGCTACAACAAATCATTGCATTGCTCAGAAGTGATGAAGGCATTGAGATGCCGCTGCAATTTAATAATTTCCGTGATTAAGAGAGACTCGATGAAACCTATTTCAACCATTTTTTTAGCTATGCTGATGTTGGCTTGTGGCAGCGTATTCGCTGAAACGCAAGATGCCGTTGTTGAGAAGCTAAAAGCGCAGTTAGAAACCGATATGCCAGGCATGCAAATCCAGTCTCTGACGGCACTGGGTGATAGTGGTTTGTATGAGGCTATTATTAGTGATCAAGTTTTTTACTTTACCCAAGACGCTAAATATCTTATTCAGGGAAATGTGTTATCGCTGGAGTCACGTGAAAATATTACTCAGGCACGCGAACTACAAATTAAGAGCGATATTTTGAGTCGTTTAGATCCAAAAGATTTAATTATCTTCGCACCTGAAAAAACAGATTACATGCTGACCGTGTTTACCGATGTTGATTGCGCTTATTGCCGTAAATTGCATGAAGAAGTTGATGAGTACAACAAGCTGGGTATTGGTATTCGTTATATGGCATTCCCAAGAGCTGGTGTTGAATCTGAGTCAGCAAAAAAACTAGTACAAGTTTGGTGTGCTAAAGATCCAAAACAAGCCATGACTGATGCAAAAGCAGAACGTGATTTGAAAAATACTAGTGTTTGTAAAGATAACCCTGTTGTTGCCCAATTTGAACTTGGCCAACGTTTAGGTGTTGAAGGTACGCCTGCATTGTTCCTAGAAAATGGCCAAGTATTACCTGGCTATGTCCCACCGCAACGTTTGCGGGAAATTTTGGATGAGAATGCTAAGCAGGCAAATTAAGCGTTAGCGTTTGCTCAAGGCGAGGATCAACGAGTTGGAACTTGCCTTCATCCAACATCAAAAAGCTCGGACTATCATGCCAATCGCCTAACACGATTCTATAGTAGGGTTGGCTGTTTGACTCGAAGTGATGTATCGCAGGTCTATGCGTATGGCCATGGAGCAAGATAGTTGTTTGATGTTTGTGCATAGATCTCACAACAGCATCTGGATTCACATCCATTATCGCAGTGCTCTTATACTGTTTCTTATCTTTACTTTTGTCTTTAATCTTGTCAGAGATGCGCTGACGAAACGATAAAGGCAAATGTAAAAAACACCATTGTAAGAAGCGGTTTCTGACCACTTTTCGATATCGTTGGTAGCTGACATCATCAGTACAAAGGCTATCACCATGCATCAATAGCACAGGTGTATTGTTAAAAGTATGCACTATCGCATCGGGTAGTAATTCTGCACCCACAGATTCAGCAAAATCCTTACCCAGCATGAAGTCTCGATTACCCACCATCAGATAAAGCTTGCAGCCTTGTGAGCGAAGCTTAAGTAGGCTATCCATAAAGGAATAATATTCTGGCAAGACTAAATCATCGCCAAGCCAAGTATTGAAGATATCACCGAGGATATAGAGTGACTCGAGATTTTTCTGCTGTGATAAAAAGTCTGTGACCAACCGGGTTAATTCCGGCTGGTCAGGACTTAAATGCAGATCTGAAATAAACAGATGTGACATTGACTGCTTAACGATTTATTTCAGTAATTCAGCTTTTTCAATCACAACATTCTCCGCTGGCACGTCTTGGTGTGGGCCACGAAGGGTTGTTTGTACTTTGCGAATAGCATCCACAACATCCATACCTTCGACCACTTCACCAAAGACAGCGTAACCCCAGTCACTCATGGTCTCTGCACGGAAGTTTAAAAAGCTGTTATCAACGGTATTGATAAAGAATTGAGCAGTCGCAGAGTGAGGGTCGCTGGTACGAGCCATAGCGATACTGCCACGGCTATTAGTTAAGCCATTATTTGCTTCATTATCAATTGGCTTTTGCGTGGTTTTTTGTTGGAAGTCTTCAGTAAACCCACCACCTTGAATCATAAAGTTTTCGATAACACGGTGAAAAATAGTACCGTCATAAAAACCTGATTCTACATACTGAATGAAGTTGGCAACCGTGTTTGGCGCTTTTTCTGAGTTTAATTCGATAACGATTTCACCGTGATTAGTCGTTAGCTTAACTTTAGGTAGGGCAGAGCCACCCTCTGCATTAGCAGTCATTGATAAAGAGGCGATAAAAAGCGGGGCCAAGTGGCGGTATAGTAATTTCATTATAAGATTTGTCCAAAGCGTGAAAAAACGCCCATGATAGAGCATCTCGATCTTTAAGGTGAACACTTGAAAACACTTTCTATGATTTAACCACGATAAATCAGCGCTGTTACGGGATGGTGCGGACAGCGTATAATGCCCGTTTTAAATAACTTTCATCAATTGGTATGTCAGAAGCTGCTGCTAATCACAATTTCATTCGCACAATCATTCAAGAAGATTTAGATGCTGGCAGGATTGCCGGAAAAGTGGTCACTCGTTTTCCGCCTGAGCCAAACGGCTATCTACATATCGGTCATGCTAAATCTATTTGTCTGAACTTTGGTTTGGCTAGAGAGTTTGGTGGTGATTGTAATCTGCGTTTTGATGATACAAACCCTGCTAAAGAAGAGCAGGAGTACATTGATGCCATCAAGGAAGATGTGACTTGGTTAGGCTTTCAATGGGCTGGTGATATTCACTATGCCTCAAGTTATTTTGATCAATACTACGAATGGGCTATTCACCTCATCAAAGAAGGTAAAGCCTATGTCTGTGATTTGAGTCCAGAGCAAGCCAGTGAGTATCGTGGCTGGGCAACTAAGCCAGGTAAAGAGTCACCATTCCGTAATCGCAGCGTTGAAGAAAATTTGGCTTTGTTCGAAAAAATGAAACAAGGCGAGTTTGATGAAGGCTTTTGTGTTTTGCGTGCCAAGATTGATATGGCTTCGCCTAACATGAATCTGCGCGACCCAATTTTGTACCGCATTCGTAAAAAAACACATCATCAGACGGGTGATAAGTGGTGTATTTACCCGAGCTATGACTTTGCACATGGCCAAGGTGATGCCATTGAAGGTGTTACCCACAGTATTTGTACATTAGAGTTTCAGGATCACCGCCCACTTTATGAGTGGTTTATTGCCAATCTGCCTGTTCCGGCGAAACCGAAACAATATGAATTTGGTCGTCTAAACATTAATTACACTGTCACCAGTAAACGTAATTTAAAACAATTGGTAGACGATAAAATCGTTGATGGTTGGAATGACCCGCGTATGCCGACCATTTCAGGTATGCGCCGTCGCGGTTATTCAGCAGCAGCATTACGTGCGTTTTGTGATGGTCTTGCCGTTGCGAAAACCGACGGTGTGGTTGATATTGCTCAGCTTGAGTTTGAGATTCGTAAAGACTTAAATGACAACGCTGCACGTGCCATGTGTGTACTCAATCCATTAAAGGTCACAATTACCAACGCTGCAGATGAAACTGAATGGTTGCAAGTGGCAAATCATCCCCAGCAAGAAGCGATGGGTAATCGTCGTTTAGCCTTTACTAAAAATATCTTTATCGATGCGTCAGATTTTACCGAAGACACCACACTGAGCCGTAAGAAGTTTAAACGTTTGGTGATTGGTGATTATGTTCGCTTACGTGGCGCTTATGTCATCAAAGCAGATGATGTTGTTAAAGATGATAGCGGTAATGTCATTGAAATCATTGCCTCTTTGGTGCCCAACACTGTCGGTCAAAACCCGCCTGAAGATATGAAGCCGCGTGGCGTTATTCACTGGGTTTCAGCAACTGAAGGTCGTGAGGTTGAATTACGCCTGTACGATAGATTGTTCTCTGCAGAAGCGCCGGGTAAAGAAACAGGTAATTATCTTGATGATGTTAATCCAGACTCACTGACTATTATTAAAGCAATTGCCGAACCTGAAATTGTTAATTGTGCACCTGAAACAGCATTTCAGTTTGAGCGTGAAGGTTACTTTGTTAGTGATCGATTCGACCACAGTGCAGAAACCCCCGTATTTAATTTGACCATCGGTCTAAAAGACACTTCAAAAAATTAGTCACATGCTAAAAATTTACAACACCTTATCTCGACAGAAAGAAACGTTTAAGCCTTTGCAAGAAGGCAAGGTCAATATGTATGTCTGTGGTATGACGGTGTATGACTTGTGTCATGTTGGACATGCGCGAGTGATGGTGGTGTTTGATGTTGTAACACGTTATCTCAGAGCATTAGGCTATGACGTGACGTATGTTCGTAACATCACCGATATCGATGACAAAATCATCAAACGAGCAGCGGAGAATGGCGAAACGATTCAGGATTTAACCGAGCGCTATATTGCGGAAATGCATCAAGATGCTGATGCGCTTGGTGTTTTGCGTCCGGATATTGAACCGAAAGCCACTGAGTCGATGCACGATATTCTCAGTATGATCGAAACCTTAATTGAAAAAGGTTTTGCTTACGCTGCGGATAACGGCGATGTTTATTACGACGTCAGTGAATTTAAAAGTTACGGTAAATTATCAGGCCGGCAAATTGATGAACTACGCGCTGGTGAACGCATTGCCGTCAATGAAGCAAAAACAGATCCATTAGATTTTGTGCTGTGGAAAGCGGCAAAGCCAGGTGAACCTGCTTGGGAGTCGCCTTGGGGGCAAGGCCGCCCTGGTTGGCATATTGAATGTTCCGCTATGTCGGCACATTGCCTCGGTGAACATTTTGATATTCATGGTGGCGGTATGGACTTACAGTTCCCGCATCATGAAAACGAAATTGCCCAGTCTGAAGGTGCACATGGTTGCAAAAGTGTTAACTATTGGATGCACAACGGTTTTGTTCGTATTGATGATGAAAAAATGTCTAAATCGTTAGGCAATTTTTTCACCGTCCGTGAAGTATTGGCCAAATATCCTGCTGAAGCTGTTCGTTTCTTTATCTTGTCAAGTCACTACCGTAGCCCACTTAACTACGCTGAAGATCAACTTGAGCAGGCTAAAACGGCGGTTACTCGTTTTTATCACGCACTTCGTGGTGTCGAAGCCCAAAGCAATGTTATATGGCAAAATGATGCGGAATTTGCCCCACGTTTTCGTGAGGCGATGGATGATGATTTTAATACAGCATTAGCCATTTCCGTATTAGGTGATCTGCGTCAGGCTTTAAATTTAGCGCGAGAAGCTAATGATGCCAGCAAGACTAGCTATTTGGCTGGACTATTAATTTCAATGGCGGGGGATTTAGGGCTACTTCAACAATCTCCCGAATCTTTCCTAACGCAAGGTGATGATGAAATTGATGCGGTCAAGATTGAGCAGTTGATTGCTGATCGCCATGCTGCACGTCAGGCAAAAGATTGGGCCAAAGCAGATGAAATTCGTGATGCTATTGCCGCTATGGGTGTAGTGCTCGAAGATGAGGCTGGTAAAACAATTTGGCGTCGCCAATAAATTATCCAACTAGCTCTTTGAGGAATACATATGGGCGCATCTGATAAAAATGTTGGGCTGGAAAAACAATCAAAAGCTGCAAAACGATTATCTAGTTATTTACCGACAGTGGGAATTTATCTGATTATCTTTTTGGGGCTTGTCTTGATTGGCACCGCATTTATGAGTTTTTATCATTTCCTTCAAGCTGCACCGCATATTTAAACCAAAAAAAACGCCGTTAAGGCGTTTTTTTTAATCATATTCAATTGCTATGAAGTAACTCTGCCGCGTGAAGTGTGTTTTCTAATAAAGTTGCTACCGTCATCGGACCCACACCACCAGGCACTGGCGTTATCCAAGCTGCTTTTTCAGCGGCTTTATCAAATTCGACGTCACCAGTCAGTTTGCCGTCTTCTAAACGATTAATGCCAACATCAATAATAATGGCACCTTCTTTAACCCAATCACCTGGAATAAAGTTAGGTTTACCTACGGCAACTACGAGAATATCCGCACGACGAACATGACTTTCTAAGTCTTTGGTCATTCGGTGACAAACGGTAGTAGTACAACCCGCTAACAGTAATTCCAGTGCCATTGGACGACCAACGATATTTGAGGCGCCAACCACAACAGCTTCCTGACCTTTGAGCTCAATACCTGTTTCTTTCAACATGGTAATGACGCCCCAAGGCGTGCATGGACGTAACATCGGAATGCGTTGAGCAAGTCTACCGATGTTATATGGGTGGAAGCCATCAACATCTTTGTGCGGGGCAATACGTTCAATCACTGTTTCTGAGGCAATATGGTCTGGTAAGGGTAACTGAACCAAAATACCGTCAATTTCATCATCAGCGTTTAGCGTATCGATTAAAGCGAGCAGGGCTGACTCGGAGGTATCCGCGGGTAAATCGTAAGAAACCGACTTAAAGCCAACCTCTTCACAGCTTTTGCGTTTGTTGCTGACATATACCTGTGAAGCCGGATTACTACCAATTAAAACTACTGCAAGGCCGGGTGCGCGCTTACCAGTTGCCAAACGCATCTGGGTTGCGGCTCTGATTTTTTGTTTTAAGTCAGCGGCAATGGCTTTACCGTCAATGATTTTTGCTGTCATGCTGAGATCCGGCCAAATAAAAACGACTATGATCGCATGTTGTGTAAGGCACGGCAAAAAATATCTAAGATTTGTTGACTCTGCAGAAGTGACAGCGTATTATTTCGCCTTCTTCGAGGATGTCTGTTCTTCGAAATGTCGGGGCATAGCGCAGTCTGGTAGCGCATCTGGTTTGGGACCAGAGGGTCGGGAGTTCGAATCTCTCTGCCCCGACCACTTTTCAGTTCACCTGTCTCCTCGACTAACCTACAATGCGCCTGTAGCTCATCCGGATAGAGCATCGGCCTTCTAAGCCGAGGGTAGCAGGTTCGAGTCCTGCCAGGCGTACCATTTCTTAAATGCTTTAAGTGGTAGTGTTCGCTAACTACTTTCGCCATTTTGGGATTTTACTTTCGCCATATCTCCGGTTTTGAGCAATTCTAGAGACTCTGTGTCCTCTCCCAAGTAGTCGCGTATGTATGCTCTAGTTTGAGCCTCTGTTGCATGTCCTAAGAACTTTCGAGTGGACTCGACACCCTCTTTTCTGTATCTCTGAGTGGCAGCGAAAGGTCTTATGTCTTTTAATTGCCATCTTCGCTTCATCTTGGTTTTGTCACGCGCTTTCTTCCACCAGTAGCGAATATTGCCAGTGAGTTGTAAAGCTTGGCCTTCGCTGTCGAATAGAAGTGGCGGGTCAATCAGCATAACTTTATTTATGCGTAGTAATTTTTTTCGCTTCTGGATGAGTGAACGAAGATCTTTGCCAATAGTAACGCGCTTGATGCGTTTAGTTTTACCCATACGGTATATCAACTCACCATCAATCTCATCGCTAAATTTCATGTCGATAGCTTCTTGGGGTCTAGCTCCAGTTAAATAGAGTAGATCCATCAGATCCTGAATGAAGGGTTCAGCAGATTCATGTACGGCCATGTACTCTCTGAAGGTGATGAGTATGTCTCTATGCTCATTTACCTTGTACTGGCGTATTGTGTTGGTGATCGGATTTTCAATTTGACACAAGTCGTGAAGTTTTGCCCAGTTAAACAAGACAGAAACAAATTTAATTTCTTTTTTTGCGCCAACTTGCGAGCTTCTCTGTTCATAATATTTTAAAAACCAATTTGATTTGAAGCTGTTTATATGCAGATGAGAAAAAGCTGGTGCTAATTGTGTCCAGTAATTTTTGCGATCTTTAATCGTGCGAGGGGATAGGTTTGATATGTGTACTTTTTCAGCCCAGACCATATATTGGTTGTAGATATCTCCAAGGGTATTAGTCGAAAACTCTTCTACTTTGATACCCTCAATTTCCCCCCATTTTTTCTTAGCTAAGGCGAAACTAGTGCCTAAGGGTTCTAGCTCTCTTTTACCGAACTCATCGCGAGGATGTTCGTAGTAATATGCAGTACTGACACCCTTACGTGTTTTCCATTCACGCTTGACCATGCGTGGAGGAAGTTCTGGATGCTTTGTTTTGGGCTTAGGCATCAAGACACTCGATCAAAGTATGGTTCGTTTGCAGTATCTAACTGAACCTCTTTGGGTATCACACCGGATAGTTTCGTTCGGGCATACCACCTGCCTATTATGACCCTGTTTTTTCGGTTGACGGTGAAATGCCATGCATTATCTTTTAGCCACTCAATTTGAGAATTGATGTGAGCCGTCCCTGTAAGCTCTCTGACCTCTTCTGAGGTAAGGAATTCATTTGTGATGTCATTGTTGGTCATAGTGCCCTCAACTAGACTTAATTAACCTGTTGATTACAGAATGACAGATATTCTAGTTATTGATAAGCAAATGGGTATTGTCGGGATAAATTTATCCCCACGTATTTCAACTCTATGATTACCCCAGCCGAAGCTGGGGTGTAATAGAAAAGTATTCAAAGTCTAGCGTGATTTTTATCTAAAGAATTTTTGCTACATCATATAAGCATCAAAAAGATAACTATCTGGTTTAACTAAAATTCCCAGGCAATACAGGGAACAATTTCAGATCCTAACCTTTCTGTGACTACGCCATGAGATTTTGGGTTTTCTAACAAATTAAGAGCAATTTTTTTAAAATTTGGGTTGAATGTTATTGGAGTTAATGGATGAAAAAGAGATCTAGATACTACGCTAGCTAAGTCAATATTATGAACTCTGTGAATGTAAAGCGTACCGTTGAGTTTTGAGTGCTCAAGTACTCCGTGTATGTGGTAAATGTAGCCGCATATATATTCTGGAAACCAATTAAGGTTTCGTAATAAGTGATGATCTATAGTCTCGGTTGGATCTATTTCTACAAGGTGAAGATGAAGTTCATTTTTTGAGAACTTAAATCTGTAGAAAATGTTGATTCCACATAGGTCGTCATAAAAGTGCCCATTAGTTCGTCTTGTGTATTCTTCGGAAGTGAGTTGCTTTAAGACAAACTCTATGTTGTCACCATAAAATTGGATAACACTATCTAGGTTATTGATAGTGTCACCGGACTCCCAAATCAATGATGACAAATGACCTATAGCTTTTGGTGGGAGCAGGTTTAAGTAGCCAGCCCTTAAGCACCCGATAACCGTAGCATCGAAAAAATCATTTTGTAGAAGTTTGGATTTATGACGTTCAGTTTGATACCAGTTCGATAAGTCGCTAGCAAGACTAATTAGATCAATGTGATCCATGTAGCACTCAGGTTTACGACTTGTAAATTTGTGTAGAGAAAAAGCTTCCCAAGAGTGATATCCGTGAGTCAATGCAATCAGGTTATGCACCGTGGAAGTCTTGATTCCTAACTTTTGTTTAAGAGATTTTGTTAGGCGTTTATAAGCAGATTTTTTATGCTGAAAGCTTATTTCAGAATTTATCACAGTAGACTCCAAAGTTTTTAATTTACAGGCCCATAAACTGCAAACTTTGGGTTTACAAAAAAGCGAAATTTGAAAAAATCATTGATGCGCTGCTATGAGCTTTGCTATGGGCTACTGGGCTGCGCGGCCACAAAATGAGAATAGCGTGTGCATTATATGAGTGCAACTATAATTGACGCATAGGCTGCGCAGTTCGTCCTTTCAGTAATATGTAAAAAACGGTCAAATTAATCATGATGATTCAAATATGAGTCAAAAGCATCATATCTGAAGGGAATTTACCAAATAGCCTTCAACAGTTGGTTGGTGCTGTGTAATCTGAACTTAGCATTAATCCGACAATCATGATCGTGACTTCAGGCATAAATGCGGAGCATGAACTGCCGAGATATTCCAAGGCAAAATAGAAAGCAGTTTGACCCATTAACACCCGTATTCTTCCGAAAAAAATCCGGAAGAATACGACAGGCGAGAGGGGGGGAAGCCCCCGTGTAGTGACCGAAAGTAGTGCGGAGCACTATTTAAGTGTCACGGAGCCTGTCAGGCCGAAGCGAATGCGGATGCATGAGCGGAGTGCCAACCTAAGGAAAGGGTAGGCTAAATGAAGAAAGAAAAGTCAGACAAAACAATTAAAGAATATGGAAAGCGAGCAGAGTTTTTTTACAGGGAATGGATGAGCGGCTTCGAGATAACACCGGCAAACTTGGTTAAGAGATTAGAGGCATACTCAGCAACAGTAACTAGGGGGACATGGCGGTTTATGCGTACTGCTTTGATACATGATCAATTCCAAAAAAACTTCTACAAGGCGGCCCGAAAACTGGAGCTTATGGAATACCCCTTAGCCATGAATGCATGCATCGAAAGTGACAGGGTGTTGTGGAAAGAAAGTCCCAATGGAAAACCAAAAAAAGGACGAGGGTACTGCAAGAAAATTAATCAGAAAGATGCACGAATGTTGCTGATGGCAGCAAAGCAAAAAGTAAGAAAAAAAGATGGCACAATACGTATGACAAGTTTGGAGACACATGCGGCTTTGATAGTGTGCAAGCTAACAGGATGTAGACCAATCGAGCTCATGGGGATCAGGGATATGGGGGAAGGAAGTTTCTTCATCAAAGGTGCAAAAAAAGATGATGTGATGTTACCCGGTGAGAACGGGAAAGTGTTCTCAACAAGAGGTTTAGACAGGCTCATCACAGTAGATGAAAAGAAAAAAGAAAATATGCAACGAGCGGTGAAAGTGCTTAATAAAATGGCACAGAATGGTAACAGTATTGAAAAAAATACTAAATTACTAGAAGACCGTGTTTACGAGCTCTCGAAAAAAGTATTTTTCAGACGCAAACTGCGACCGACCCTTTATACATTCAGAAACCAGTTAGCCAGTGAACTAAAGAAACTCCACAGAGATAGCCCGGACAGAATGACAGAAAAACAGATGTCTTTTTTGATGGGACATCAGTCAACGTTTTCAATATCAAAGTATGGCTCGGCAAGTTTTGCTTCAGGTGGAATATTCATAACGCCCGCGATTCCAGAGCATGAGATCAACAACATTGTTAGGGTAGCGACGTACAGATTCCCAAGGCCAACGAATTCATTTTCTCCTACCCTGAGGTAATGATTTAGGTTTACTGGTTTAATTCGGGTAACTGAAACTAAAGCTTCAGCCCCCAGCGGATAAAAGCTACTTAATTCAAAAGACTCTTTTTGGGGCCGTCAGGGTGGATAGTTTCATATGTTTCTAACTTTGAAGGCTGCGTGCCGCAGCATGAAATCAAGAAGCCGTATTAAATATCTGCCTACGCCCACTCGCATGCGCTCGTTGCATGTCGCTGCAGGTAAACCGCAGGCGACATTAATGAGCAAAAGCCCGGACGAGGGCGCCGTGCTTTTGGTTAATTTAAGAACAAGATTGATAGAGTAATTACCTTATGATGGAACTAATATCTAGTCCACTAAAAGCCTGCTATCTAAATTTTTATCCAGTTTATATTTCACATGCGAGATTGGGTTAAACAGTGGATGTTTGTATGGCCTGCAATAAATTCGCACGGATGGGGGGGATACGTCTCTGCACTGAGTAAAGCTCGTCGAACCTTAAATTGTAATAAAGGTTCACAAATGAACATTTAACAGATAAAATCACGAATAACAGTTCATATGTGAAACCAAATATGGCGACTAACAATCAAATTCTTGCACGGATCGGCGAGTCTCTTAGAGAGCATAGGCTGCATCGAGACTTTTCACAAAAACGTTTGGCTGAAAAGGCTGGTGTCTCACTGAGCACTATAAAGCGGTTGGAGTCAGGCCTAGGCTGTGACATGAGTAATTTTATCGATGTTATGCGTGGCCTTGGCAGGCTATCTGATTTAGAGCAGATCTTGCCTGAAATTACGCTAAAGCCTACAGAGCTTTTAAAACTTCGCCGTCAAGAGCAGGAAAACAAAAAACAGCGAGCAAGCAGGGATAAGTCATGAGTTTAGATCTCATCGAAGTTAAATTATGGGGCAAAACAGTTGGCGCGATCCAATGGGATAACCATGAGCGCATTGCTAACTTTAACTACGATGACGAATTTATCGCTTCAGGGCTGGAAGTCTCACCTTTCATGGCGCCACTTGATGAACGCATATATCGCGGTCGTCGTGAAGAAGCGTTTGCCGGATTACCTGAGTTTATTGCTGACTCACTACCGGATAAGTTTGGTAACGCTATCATTACTGCCTATTTTGATAAAAAAGGCATTACAGTACCGAACATGACGCCACTGGATAAGCTAGCTTATATCGGTGAGCGTGCAATGGGTGCCCTGACTTATGACCCAATGATTGATCACATGGACAAGCAAGAGCTGGACGCTATCAATCTGTCGGAATTGGTTTCAGCAGCCAGACAAGCCATTTCTGGAAACCTGCATAAAAATGACAAGCAGTCTGAGGAAGCGCTTAATAAAATGCTATCTGTTGGGATTTCAGCCGGTGGTGCAAGGGCTAAGGCTGTGATTAATTACAATCCTGAAACAGGCGAAATGAAGAGTGGCCAGTTCCCAGCTGAAGAAGGCTATGAGCCATGGCTCATCAAATTTGACGGTGTAGGAAAAGACAATGCGCTTGGCACAAGTGAAAATTATGGCCGTATCGAGTATGCCTATTATTTGATGGCAAGTGACGCTGGTGTTGATATGAGTCAATGCCAATTACTTGAAGAAAATGGGCGAGCCCATTTTATGACTAAGCGTTTCGATCGCACTGGTAAAGATTCAATTCATATGCAAAGTTTTTGCGCCATGAAAGGGCTCGACTTCAATATGAACAATCTTCACAGTTATGAGCAGTATTTCCATACTGTTCAAACTCTCACAGAGGATGCCTCTCAGCTTGAGCAGGCTATTAGACGTTGCTTTTTAAACATTGCTGCCAGAAATCAGGATGACCATACGAAAAACTTCAGCTTCTTAATGAATAAGCAAGGTGAGTGGTCAATTGCACCGGCATTCGATGTGATCTATGCCTTTAATCCAAATGATGGTTGGACATCAGCACATCAGATGAGCGTCAATGGTAAGTTCAAAGGTATTTCAGCCACTGACTTAATTACAGCGACATCAGACTTCCTGTCTCATTCTGAGGCAGTCAAGATTTTGGAAGAAGTGTTAGGCACGGTTGATAAATGGATGAGCTATGCTGATAGAGCGGGTTTATCAGGGAAGCATGCCTCCCTGATACAAGAGAATCATCGATCTAATAAATTCGGGAAGAAGTTTAACTACTGATCCTTTTTGAAAAAGACATAGTTTGACTTTGGTAACATTGACCATCTGTCGTTAGCCAGCATCATGTGCTGAAGATATAAACTAAACTGATGGTGAAGCTAAAGCATACTATGGGCATTTATATGTAACGAATAAGGTTTTAACTAATCTGCGTTTTTTTGTTCTCGGCCGTAGCTTCGAGTCTTAGCGGCCAGCTGCTTTAGCACAGTGTTTACACAATACCTCGATCCAACCAATGCCATTGGCTATGCCTGGCTCCCCACAGGTTTCACAGATTGAGCCAGATTTATCCTCATATTGCTCGATTACATTATCCATTGCCATATCAATATCATCGATAATGACCTTCATCGAACCTTTGCTGGGTTCGATGCTATAAAGCCTCGGCTCTTTACAATACTGCTTCTTAACGTCATGCGCCATTGGCTCAAGAAGATCCATCATTTCACTAATAAGCTGGTACCAGCCATCACCACAAAAGATATTTGGTAGCTTGTCACCTTTGCAAAGTAGTGGTGCTTTCAATTTAATTCGAGCTTTTAGATTGTTTTTCATTAGAGGGAAACCACCTTATCAGCTTGAAAATCTCCTACTGATGGAATGGCTTCTGGATACTCTTTTTGGTTGCTTAATAACCGGCATTTGCCGATTTTTGTATCTAGGTTTGAGTGTGTATGGCCATAAACCCATAGATCTGCCTTTTCAACCAAATCATCTAGATCTGAAAAGAAGCAGCTGCTGATTGCATTAATGCCATGCGCTGGATGAACGCAGTTAAGACTTGGGCCGTGATGTGTCACAACAACCGTTTGGCCATCAAAGCCATCTGTAAGTTTTACTTTAAGCCATGAAACGGTTTTTTTATGAATAGCCAAGGCATCCTCTGGCCTGAACTTATAGAGTGATCCGAACCTGATGAGCCTGTAATCATCAAGAATCGCCACCTTTTGCATGTTTTGATACTGGTCGTGCTGGCCGGTGGCCATGTAATCACTCCAAAGTGTAGCACCTAAAAACCGAACACCATTGAGCAAGACCTCTTCTTGCTCTAAGAAGTAAACGTTGTCTCCTGCAGCTGCGCGCATGGCCATTACATTCGTGTAATAGTCTTCTTTGTAGTGTTCGTGATTACCAGCCACGTAGATAATGGGCTTTTGAAGCCTTGCTGCCTCTGTATTTGCCCATTCAACGCCTTTGGTACCAAGATTGATATCACCGGCCAATACGATGACATCAGCATCTGTCGCAGGGATGCTGAATGTGTTTTTAATCATCTCCATATGGAGATCTGACAATGGCTGGATGTTCATTATGTTTTTATGCTCGGCTTTTGTATTCGTTAACTGCAAACTTCAGAGTTTCGCTGACACTCGCGGCTTGCTTAATTACCGAACTATGAAATGGATGCAATGATATGAATCAGTAACCGCCGGTTTAACTGCCGGTACCGTTATGCTTTTCGCCCCTGATTAGTTGATATCAAATCAGAGAAAATGAGAGTTGTAAAATAATAGGCTTTTTTGTGCAGTATCTACTATAACCTTCTGTAATAATTGGGTATTTTTACGGGTGGCCGATTTTTCTGTGCGCAAGTTTACTAATGTCTGAGTGACTAATCGCTAGCTGTATAGTAAGTCGATATCTATTAATCAATCATGGGCTAGTCTAAATGATGAGCTGGGGAGATCCTTTTTAGGTTAGAACTAAATGTTGTACTCAAGCATAGCGACTTTTCCCCATTGGCTAGATTTAAATCGTTTGGAGACCAAAGTATATAAATGGCGAAATTAAAGACGCTATGAAAAGGTTAACTAAGGCAATCGCGAAAAAGTATTTATCCAATCGTAGACCGGTAAAATAATAAGCTATGGCGCACGATCCAATATATGCAATTAAAATCCTACCTATTTGGTCAAAGCCTGAGTGCTGCTGCGTATAGAACATGGGGGGATCAGTGGTAAAGCTATTATGGTTGTGAGAGTAACCATTATTAAGAATTTATTGTTCTTGACTAAAGGAAGTTCTTTAAATTTTTTGAACATACTTTCAAGTCCTTAAACTATACAAATCAAGCTCAAGAATCAGATTTATCATGACCAGATCCTAAAAGTGTATTCCTCTTATCAAGTTTATATGCACACTTGCTAGCAATACAAATAACAATAAACAAACTAGCGTTGTAAGCGAGAGTGTTTATATTCGACCTTGTTGTGATATTTATTGAAACTAGAGCTAGAGCAATAAATCCTAGAAGAATAAATCATCGAGCCATTCAATAGGGTTATTGGGCAAATAATCATCTTCAGAGTGCATGAATAATAAGGCTAAGCATTATCTATCTCCCTTGTTTTCATTAAACACAAGATTGTCACAATTCATCAAATAGGGGCAAACTACTTGTAAATGAGAATCCAACTTAAATGCAAAACCCCATATATGGAGGTTTTAGGTGCTTAGTGTTTTAGAAGAATGAAGATGAAATTTGAATAAACCTACCAAGAGTGAAGTATGTAAGAGTATGAGGAATCAGGATGTAATTTATCCGGTTGTTGATTTGTTTGCGGGGCCGGGAGGTTTGGGAGAGGGATTTTCTGAGCTCTACAACTCAAATAATACCCGAGTTTTTCAATCTGTAGCATCCATCGAGCGTGACGATTTTGCGCATCAGACACTGCTTTTGAGGCATTTCTATAAATCTTTTCCAAGGCACGAAGTTACAGAAGACTATTACTCTTACCTTGAGGGCAGAATAGAAAAAGTTGAATTAATAGCGCGCAATAAAATGAATTGGGAGCACGCAAAGAATACAGCGCTAAAAATTTCTTTGGGTGAAGAATCTCACAATGAAGTCCGAAACATCATCAAGAAGGGGCTCAACTCCGCAAAAAAATGGGCACTTATAGGTGGCCCTCCATGTCAGGCATATTCTCTAGTCGGTCGTTCAAGGATGATGGGTAATCCTGAGTTTGAAGATGACGAAAGACATTTTTTATATAAGGAATACCTGAAAATTATTATTGACCACAAGCCGCCTGTATTTGTAATGGAAAATGTAAAAGGTCTACTGTCTGCAAAGGTATGTGGAGAGTTTGTAGTTGACAAAATCGTGCAAGATCTTAGGAGCCCTGTAAAGGCTATAGAAAAAAACAAAAGTGGTTTGAGATATAAACTCTATTCACTGTCTCAGGCAGGTGAGGTAATTGATGAGATAGAACCAAAGTCATTTATTGTTAAAGCTGAGGATTATGGTGTGCCTCAAGCAAGGCATCGTATGTTTATTCTTGGAATACGTGCTGATATAGAGGTTGTGCCAAGAACACTCACAAAGTCAAAAGCTCCCAGTGTAGAACAGGTGATCGGAAGTTTGCCTAGGATCAGAAGCGGTATATCAAGGCGAAAGGACTCCTTGGAAGAATGGAGGAAAGCTTTAATTACTATAAAAAGTACACCATGGAGACTTTCTGAAAAGAAAGAGCATAGCCTTATAAAGGCAGAAATTAAAAAAGCTTTGATTGAAATAGAGGGCTCGGAATTAGAAAATCATTCGAATGACTATAAGCCTCCACATGTGATGCGAACATGGTATTCCGATGATCGGCTCAGGGTAGTCACCGGGCACCAAGCTAGATCACATATGGTCAGTGATTTGCATCGCTATTTGTATGCATCATCGCATGCGAATGCACTCAATATATCCCCCAAGCTTAATGATTTTCCTGAAGAGCTTCTCCCTGCACACAAGAACGTAAAAGAGGGATGTGAAGGGAAAATGTTTTCTGATCGTTTTAGAGTTCAGCTCAGGTCGCGAGTCAGTACCACGATTACATCCCACATATCAAAGGATGGTCACTACTTTATCCACTATGATCCAGCACAGTGCAGGAGTTTGAGTGTGCGTGAGGCGGCTAGGCTACAGACTTTTCCCGATAACTACCACTTTGAGGGGCCTAGAACGGCTCAGTACCATCAGGTAGGTAATGCCGTGCCCCCATATCTTGCAGTACAAATTGCGTCGATTGTTAAAGACATCCTTGAGCAAATACCAAGTAATAAACTTTAGTTAATCTAACCGAGGAAAACTTAGCGGAAAAATATCATAGCCCATGGATTTGGAGACTAAGCAAATTATCACTAAAACCATTGAATTCGGATTTTAATCTTTTTAAAGGAACTAAATTGATGGCGAGAGAATATAACCTACCGCCAAGTGCTTCATCCTTATCAGAGTCAATGCGTGATCTGGGGTATTCACTTGCCACAGCTATAGCAGACATCATTGATAACAGTATTACAGCAGGCTCTACAGAAGTAGAGGTTTTTTGTAACCTCACAGGTGACAGCCCGACATTGGTTATCCTAGATAACGGAGCAGGGATGTCCGAAGATGATCTCCTTAAAGCCATGAAACATGGTTCTGCAAACCCCAAGCAGATTAGAGAACCTAATGATCTTGGTAGATTTGGGCTGGGGCTTAAAACAGCATCATTCTCGCAATGTCGAAACCTTGCGGTCGTAAGCTCGTATGGCTCATCTCTGAGCGGCGCTGAATGGGATTTGGATTACGTCAGTAAAAAAGATGAATGGTGTTTATCGATATTAGATCATGAAGACATCGCTGAAATTCCCTATGTGGAGCGCTTAGGTGAATCCGGCACTGCAGTTGTCTGGAGGAAGCTGGATAGACTGTTTGAAGATCAATACGGCAGTAAAAGAGACGAAATAGTCTTTGAAAAGCTGGATCTTGTAGATCGCCATCTTTCTTTGGTTTTTCATCGATTTCTTGCTGGAGAAGTAAAGCCGCATCCTAAGCTGTCGATCCGTATAAATGGCCATGAAATTGAGCCCTTTGATCCATTTTGTCGAAAAAACAAAGCCACGCAGGTATTGCCAGAAGAGATAGTCAGAGTGGATGGAAAAGAGGTCAATATTCAGCCCTATATTCTGCCGCACCACAGTAAGCTTAGCGCTGAAGAATATGATTATTATGAAGATCGCAGCAGCTTCATTTCAAATCAGGGAGCCTACATCTACAGAAATGGCAGGCTGATGGCTTGGGGAGACTGGTTCAGACTGGTTCCCAAAGGTGAGGCCACGAAACTGGCACGCGTGCAGATTGACTTTCCTAATGCTCTAGATGAAAGCTGGACTATTGATATCAAGAAGTCTCGCGCCAGGCCTCCGCAAGAGGTCAGGGAACGGCTCAGGCAAGTCATCTCAAGAATAACCGGTACCAGTACCAGAATTCATCGTGGCAGAGGCCAAAAGCTGTTCCAAGAGAGCCAGGCGCCCATGTGGGAGCGTTATGCTGATAAGGGTAGGGTGAGGTTTGAGTTGAATATGTCTCACCCTTTATTGATATCTTTGGAAGATATGATGACTAGAGCACAGAGTAAGTGTATGAAAACTTACTTGGCTGCTGTAGTGGAATCTCTACCGGTTGAGATGATTTATTCTGATTATTCTACGGCTCCTAGGAGTGTAAATCAGATTGGAGAGCTAGAAGAGATTGCTGTTCTTGATAAAGTGAAAGAAATTTCTGAAGCTCTTTTTGAGGATAAGGTTTTTGATCTGAATATTTTAAAGGAAGTGGTGTTCTCGATTCCTATGTTTCAGCCATACAAGAGCTTGATAGAACAGTATATGACAAGGGAGTTGGATGGAAATTAATAATCAAGCTACAGAAAAGAATTTTTTAGTTGCGTTGGTAACGTCGGCTAAAAATAAATGGCCAGATGATGTTCCTACTAGAGAGCAGCTTACAGATTTAGCTCAGATGTTAAGTTCAATCACGAATTATGATGGTGATATTGGAGCAGCGGTAAAAAAAGTTCTTTACAACATTGATACAAAAATGGATTTGGGAGTTTCACTTGTTGATCCTCAGGCTGAGCACGACGACGAGTGGGTTGAAAAAATCGCTGATGAAAACTGGGTGTATTCAAATGCGTATGAAAAGCATTTGCTTCTTAATGAATGGGCTCCTGATGTTGTAAATACAATACATGAGGATACCAAAAGTATTCTGGGCCACCTTCAAAACCCAAAGGATGATGCACCGCAATGGGATCGAAGAGGCTTGGTAATTGGTCATGTCCAGTCAGGTAAAACGGCTAACTATTTGGGCTTGGTGGCCAAGGCTGCTGATGCAGGTTATAGATTTATCCTCATAATAGCGGGGATACATGAGAACTTGAGAAGGCAAACTCAAGAAAGAGTTGATGAGGGGTTCTCTGGCACTACAGTGACGAAAGACGGACGATCTCCAGTTGGGGTCGGTTTGGACAATGCTAATTATCCATCTCCGGCATGTCTCACAAATACAATATCGGATTTTAAGAAAACTACAGCCGCACAAAATTGGCGCCTTGCAGATCACAATAAACCTATTGTCTTAGTTATCAAAAAGAATGTCCGGACTTTGGAGTCTCTCTACACTTGGTTGAAGGAGCTCAATGCCAATAATGCCGGAACAATCTCTGATTTACCTATGTTGATGATAGATGATGAGGCTGACAATGCGTCAATAAACACGAAGAAAGAAGATGTTGACCCCACGAAAACGAATAGAAAAATCAGGGAAATTCTAGGGCTTTTTGATAAGCGCTGTTATGTGGGATACACGGCAACTCCATATGCCAACATACTCATAAATCCAGATGCATATGGTGATGAAAAGTTAAGAAAAGAGCTTTTTCCGAAGGATTTTATATCCTGCCTTGACGCTCCAAATACATATTTCGGACCAAGGAAAGTATTTTTAGATGACGAGGTATCTCAGAAGGTACTTCAAACGATTAAAGACGCAGAGAATTATATCCCATTAAAACATAAAAAATATGAAGATATAGTGGCTTTGCCTCCGTCATTGGAGAAGGCTGTATGTCAGTTCGTTTTGGCTAAGGCTATAAGAATAAAGCGAGGGCAGGGAAATAAGCATTGCTCCATGCTTATAAATGTATCCAGATTTGTGGATATTCAAAAACGAGTTAAATCTCTAGTGGGTTTGTATTTAAAAAGGCTTAGAGATGCCATTAAAGCTAATTACGCTATGCCAGATGGGGCGGCTGAAAGTAGCGAGTATATGAGGTTTTTAAAGGATGTTTTTGATGAAGAATATTCAAATAGTGAGTTTACATGGGACGTTGTGAAAAATGAGCTATTCCTTGCGGTCGATTCGGTGAAGACATTTGTCGTAAATAGTGACAAAAAGAAGTCAGATGAAATCCTTGATTACAAAAAATATGAGAAATCTGGATCTGGGTTGACCGCTATAGCTATTGGAGGGTTGAGTCTTTCGAGGGGGTTAACTATTGAGGGTTTATGTATTAGCTATATGTACCGGAATACAAGGATGTATGACACCTTAATGCAAATGGGAAGATGGTTTGGATATCGTTTCGGATTCGAGGACCTTTGTCGAATTCATCTTCCGCAGGACTCTATTGATTGGTACTCACATATAGCAGGATCTACAGAAAATCTACGGCAGCAGATAACGGAAATGCGAGCTGACAATCTCAGTCCCTTGCAGTTTGGATTGTATGTTCAATCGCATGAAGAAGGGCTTATGGTTACGGCTGCGAATAAAATGAGAAATGGCGAGAAAGTGACGCTTAACCAGAACTACAGTGGAGACCTGAAAGAGAGTTATTTACTGCCTTTTGATGAGAGTATTAACAGTGAAAATAGAGAGCTTATAAAATCATACTGGGATTCGAGATTTGATAATAATGATCTTGAGCCAACAAAAAAAGGCTGGATTATAAAAGATGTTTCTACATTCAAAGTTATAGAGTTTTTGAGGGGTTTTAGAGTTCACGAAAGCCTTATCATGAAGTACTGGGCAATATCCTATTTAGAAAAAGTGTCAGAAAAGTATGAAAAATCTGATGTTCTTTTTATCTCTAATAATAATGAACAGCCATCCACTAAAAGTATTTTAGGTGCTCAGATGAGGGATAAGGGTGTAAAAAACGGTGATAATTTTTGGCGTTTAAGTAGGTACAGAGTTGCCAGTAGAGGAGATGAAAAACTGGGGTTGAGTGATGATCAGTTGGAGGCAGCAAGAGCATCAGTAAAATCCTCTGAAACACTTTCTGATCATCATTTTAGGAAGCAACGAAATAAACCTCTGCTGATGATTCATCTTATTAACGTGAGGGGGGAAGATAATACTGGTCAGGATTTCGTTCCTGCATATGGCATAAGCTTTCCATTTGGTGATTATTCGAGAGGTGTAGAAGTTGTTGCCAACAAGGTCTGGCTAGACCAGTTTTATGGAGAAATAGACGATCTTCCTGATGATGAGGAGGACGATTATGAAGTCTGAGGCGTTGCCATGGGATACAATCAAAATACCTAGTGACGATATTAGTGTGCGACTGATCGACAATGGCGAGAAATTGCCCTTATATTGGGGGAAGGATTCCTCAGGCCGCTGTATGTTCATGGTGGAGTTTTGCTCTGATGTATCTGTTTTCTATAATCAAAATAACGTCTCTATTCATGGAATTAAGATAGATCTTAGAGTATTGAAGACAACAGGTAACCAAGGACTGATGTTGGTTCTTGAAAAGCATATAGATCAAGATATTTTTTATAGTCTTTGTGAAACTCTTATCAACGTTTTGTCAGACGTTTCTGATCCCAGTGTTGGGATTTCCGTTGCTCTATCTCAAATAAAGCGCTGGAAGGCGTTTATGGCCGGAAAGAAAGGCCGGATTTTAAGCGTCGAAGAAGTCAGGGGACTTTTTAGTGAGCTGACATTTATGCAGCAAATGCTAAAGGAGTCTAGTACAGAATTAGACGCTCTTGATGCATGGCAAGGCCCTGAATCCTCTCATCAGGATTACATTTTTTCTAATACGGCAGTTGAGGTGAAGTCGATATCGGGCCGTGAAAGAAACACGGTGAAGATATCTTCAGAAGATCAACTCGAAAGCATAAATAATAATCTGTTTTTGAAGGTGTTCAGGCTTATAGATATGCCTGAATCTAAACAATCCTTATCTCTAAATGAGCTGGTGGCACATGTTGCTGGTATTTTGAAAGACGCAGATGCAATTGAGCTGTTTGACGGAAAACTTGCACTTGCTGGTTATGTTGAGCTTAGAGCTTACGATAAACCTAGGTTCATGGTTGCGGACGAGCAGACCTACAGGGTTGAAGAGGGTTTTCCAAGGGTGGTCAGGTCTGGCCTTCCTGAGGGGCTTGCCAGAGTCAGCTATGAGATAAAGCTGGAGAGTATTAAAGACTATATGTGCGCTGACAAGGAAGTGTGGGGGGAGTTAAATGGAGCAAACTATTCAAGAGTTTTTTCATGACTTTAAGCAGGAGCTGTTAGCCGGTGCAGAGGCCAGTTGCAGCTTTCAGCTTTCAGAGTTTGTTGAAACCATCGCAAATGAGTTGATCGATACCGGATTTCTGGAGGGTTTTGAGCTGTGCCATTACAGAGCTCAGCGAGGGATGCGGGTTGACGGCTACTGGTTCAACGATGAGGGTGCGCTCGATCTGTTTATAGCAGACTTTGATTGTCGGGAAACTTTGGAATCTCTTACTAAAACTGAAGTTGACAGCGCCTTCAAAAGGCTAAGTAATTTTTTTGAGGCGAGTAAGAATAAAGAGCTGTTCCGAGACCTTGAAGAAACAGCTCCTGATTACGGGTTATCTCGTCAAATTTATGATCGAGGTCGCTCAATCAGAAAAGTCAATTTTTTCCTGATTTCAGAGAGAGCTTTGAGTGGTCGAATTAGTTCTCTTGAGGATGATGTTGTCGGTAATACGAACGCGTCATATCACATCTGGGATATCTCAAGACTTCAACGACAAAGAAGCTCAAGAGGCCATAAAGAGATACTGGATATCAACTTTCCGGATCTGTACGGAAGCGGAATTTCCTGTCTTCCTGCTCATTTGGGTTCTGATGCATATCAATCCTATTTAATAGTTATTCCTGCGGTAATCCTGTCCTCGCTATACGAAAGGTATGGTGCAAGGCTTTTAGAGCAGAATGTGCGCTGTTTTTTGCAGGCAAGGGGGAATGTGAACAAGGGCATCCGAGCGACGATCATGAATGAGCCACAAATGTTCTTTGCTTATAACAACGGTATTACTGCCACTGCGCAAGAGGTTGAGGTTCGTAAAGGCGAGCAGGGGCTTGAGCTCGTTCGTATGAAGGATCTTCAGATCGTTAACGGCGGTCAGACGACAGCATCCATTTTTCATACTAACCGCAAAGACAAAGCTTCTTTGGAAGGTATCTTTGTGCAGATGAAACTGTCGGTGATCGACAGCGAAAAAAGCGAGGATGTTGTGCCGAGAATATCCGAGTATGCGAACACGCAAAATAGGGTGAATGCGGCAGACTTCTTTTCGAACCATCCATTCCATATCAGGATGGAAGAATTTTCACGGCGTATATGGGCGCCCGCTCAACAAGGCGCTCAGAGAGAAACGAAGTGGTTCTATGAACGTGCGCGGGGACAGTATGCAGATGCCCAAAGCAAATTGACGCTAGGTGAGAAGAAAAGGTTCCAGGCCGAAAATCCCAAGCCCCAAATGTTTACGAAAACTGACCTCGCAAAGTTTGAAAATGTATGGGATGAAAATCCGAGGTTTGTGAATCTTGGGGCACAAAAGAACTTTGCTCAATATGCAAGGCGCATAGGAGGCGAATGGGAAAAATCCTCAGAGGCATTCAGCGAGTTTTACTATAAGAGAGCAATAGCCAGAGCAATAATATTTCGTAAGACTGAAAAGCTGGTCTCAGCTCAGCCGTGGTATAACGGAGGATACAGAGCTAATGTAGTCGCTTATACCCTCGCCCTTCTCGGGTTCTATGCATCTCAGAAAAACAAGTCGATAGACTTTTTGCGTACCTGGAATTCTCAGTCTATATCCTCAGAGCTTGAAAGGGCGCTGGAAATTACCTCAGAACTGGTTCATGAGGACATCATTCAGCCGCAACAAGGTATTTCTAATGTGACGGAATGGTGTAAAAAAGAAGGATGCTGGCAAAGGCTTAAAGAGAGAGTAACGGACCTGGATGAGGCTCTCCCTTCAGAGTTCAAGGATAACCTTGTTTCAAAAGATGCTGTCAAAAATGAAAAGAAAGAAGCAAGGAAGGTTCAAAAAATCGATGACGGGATTGAAGCACAGAGAAAAGTTCTTGAGATATCAGGCTCACAGTGGCACACCTTATTGCAAAAATGTTCTCAGAGAGAAATACTGACTGAAAAAGAGGCTAGCATAATGAAGCTGGCTTCTCAGATTCCAAATAAAATACCCTCAGAAAAACAGAGTATTGTTCTTATGAATGTTTTAAATAAAGCAGTACAAGAGGGTATTAAGATTAGTGGGTAAGTTTTTAATAAACCTTAAAAATGGCCTGTTCTACCTAAAGTTAAGTTTGGTAAAGAGGCTCCAGAAGAGATTGTTGTTGATAGAGCTGAAATACCTGAACTCCGTAATAGAGAGGTTAACAACCAAGATTGATTCAGCCTGATGGACTTCAATGCTTAACCCCTCCTAGTGAAGAATAAAGTCATTTCAAACTCTTCAGTTAAAAGTTTTTGGTAGCGGCTGTCATTTTCTGAAGTGACTGTATGTGTATGGTGGCTGTATCTGCAGTTTGTTTATCACCACAGAGGTCTAAGAGTCTTGCCTCTTATGTCCCCTTCGGCTATTTCATGTGTCCTGAAGCCTCTTGCTTTAAGGTTTGACCCAAGGTTGGTGTCGATAGCTATAAAGAGAAATATGATGTTTTCTCTTTGACCACACAGTGAGCTATTTATAATTCTGCTTTTCTAAACTTTTAAAGTTGTATAAATGCCCGCAACTTAAGGTTTAATAGTTAGGTAGTTTTGGGGGAAATATAATGAAGAATAACAAGAGTGTAAGCAGGTTATTATCCTTAGCAACAATTGGAATTAGTGCATTTAAGCGTAATCCAATGGACGCTATCCAACGCTCTCAAGGTGAGGCAGTTGCTCTGTTTTAAATCGAAGAGAACCAGTGTTTTATGTTGTTCCAACAAAGACCTATGAATTGATTTTGGAGCAGTTGGAAGATATTGAACTTGCTTCAATAGTTCGAGAGAGGTGCGGACAGCCTAGTAAGGAAGTTGACTTGGATGAACTCTAATTTGAGTTAGTTTGACCACATAGCAAGTGATAGCTATAGGTACTTAAGATTTATTTAAAGTAATTCCTCTTAACATAACTTAATCAGGGCAGCGATAGCACCTCTTATAACAAGCTTGCCACGAATTAATCTGACTCTATCTGATTTTTGGACTGCAAGAGTAACTCCTCACGATAGATCAGAATCTCGGGGGGGGGGCTTCAATGCCAATTTTCACATGTGAGCCACGAATACCCAAAATCTCTATGTAAACGTCATCTCTAACGATAACCTTTTCACCAATATTTCTTGTTAATTTCAACATTTCGATCACTCCTTGATCCGCATTTATCTCCGCTACTGAAACACTACGCCCCTCTGAGAGTACCTGTAAAGAAGGTTTGAGCAAATCTCTCTTGAAGGTAGAATGTATTTTCTATAAATTTTCTAAAAAAAGTGAATTTAGGTCTTAGATCAATGTCTGGCGTTAACTCGAAAAAATGGCATCGCATGATAGCTCTCGTCGACATGAACTGTTTTTTTGCTCAGATCGAGCAGCATGACTTCCCATATTGGCGAAATAGGCCTGTTGGAGTTACCAACGGAAAGCTTGGCAGTACAATTATCACTGCTTCTTATGAAGCAAGAAGTTATGGTGTTAAAACCGGCATGCGACTTAAAGAAGCCCGAGATTTATGCCCAGGTATCATCCAAGCTCCTAGTAGACCTACCCGATACGCGCAGTTTCATCGGCCATTATGGAATCACTGCAAAACATTTCTCCCACAATTGAAGTTTACTCAGTTGATGAGGCATTTCTAGATTTAACGGATTGTCAGTCAATCTATCGTGATGCCGAGCAAGTTGGTCGTCTTATTAAAGACACCATTAGTGATGTTTCTGGGCTGACATGCAGTGTAGGAATTAGTGGTGATAAGACAACAGCTAAATTTGCAGCCAAATTAAATAAACCAGATGGCTTAACTATCATAGAGCCAAGCCTAGCTGAAGCTCGCTTAGCTAATGAATATGTCACTGAGTTAAGTGGTATCAATACGGGAATAGCGAGCTTTTTGGCCCAATATGGTATCTATAAATGCGGCGACATGAAAAAGGTGCCGATGAGTCTTATTGCTAAACGTTTTGGTAACCCTGGAAGAAGAATATGGTTGATGGCTCAGGGTAAAGATCCTGAACCTGTAATTACCGAGGTTAAAGAGCCAAAATCAATCGGGCATGGCAAGGTTATGCCGCCAGGAACAAGAGATAAACGTGTGCTGTTGACCTATTTTCAGCATATGTCTGAAAAGGTAGGCATTCGATTAAGAAGGCACCAGTTTCAGTCAGATGTTTTCTTCATAGGTTTTAAGACAGAGCTTGGGTGGATTTCAACAAAAGTTAAGCTGAATAATGCCACTGATGATGGCGGCACTATTTATATGCACTGCCTAGACTTTGTCGATAGGCATTATGTTGGGCAAGAGTGCCGGCAAGTTCAGGTTACAGCATTGTCACCTCTGCATGGAAGGCAGCAAGACTTATTTATTGATGATGCTTCAAAGCACAAACGAGAGGCGTTAAACCAAGCTTTGGATAGCATTAATGAACGCTTCGGTGAATTCACAGTAGCGCCAACAAGGGTTATAGGTCGAAGTGAAATGCCCAATGTAATTGCGCCGGCTTGGAAGCCAACTGGGCACAGGAAAACCATCTGATGTGTGGTGGCGTGTATTTTCAGTATGGTGATGATGTTCTGAGGATTTTTTATCCCAATCCTAAAGCTGTGCTACCCATTCTCATGGCTAATGGCGAGAAGCAGTTGCTTGCTTGGGGAAGACGGCAAAAGCAGCCTGGCAATTTGCCCATGACGGGATGGGCAAGACTCGATTCTATCTATTCAGGCAGATGGGATAAGTACTTTCCTAAGCCTGTCAAAATACCAGTTTTAAGTTTTATGGAAAAAGACTTAGAAGGCGTGAGTCACTGGTATGACTTACAAAAAGGACAGTTTATCCAAGGCCTAATAGCTAGAGAGGGTAATGAGAGAAGAGTGTATGTAGTAACAATTGAGCCAGAGCTTGAAGATGCACAAATCCATAGCAGGTGGCCCCGTATCGTTCAAAAAGGTGAACGTTCAAGAATTAAGCATTATGAAAATTGAGCAGGAATAGTAGTGAAAGTAAGTAAGACGTTTTTCTTAATGGCAGCATCATTGCTGTCATTTACAGTTGTTGCAGAACCAACAGATTCGTTTAGTAAGGCAAAAAAAATAATGATGGATAAAGTCTACTTTGATAGTAGGGTAACTCTCTACTGTGAAGCTGGCTTTGATGCAAATAAGAACGTAAACCCGCCAGCTGGGTTTCATACACAAAAGCATATTAAACGTGCTGGAAGATTAGAGTGGGAGCATGTCGTACCTGCCGAGAACTTTGGTCATACTTTTAGCGAGTGGCGGGATGGTCACCCAGATTGTGTCGACTCAAAAGGTAAAGCCTTCAAGGGATATTAACCAGACATCAAAACAAGAGAAGAATTTACATACTCATTCGAGCTGCTGATCTTGCCGTAACACTCCCACAAGGGAACACAACTATGCGGGTAATGGTCCGTTCTGATTACATGTATCCGAAGAACAAAATGCCGTGAATGTTTCAGTTTATTTTACGGAAGTAATTAAAAAGGGCACACGATATTATCGTAAACCCTTGATACTTGGTACCGGAGAAAGGACTTGAATCTATGACCAACGGATTACAAAGATTAGTCCGGCCTTGCTTAAAAAACAAATTATTTAAAGTCAGTTCCCTGTATGTTCGCCAAAGTTATATTGGTGAACAAGTGTAAAGTTACTACCAAAAAACTACATTTTTAGCTATGGACTTCCAATAACTCTCAAAGAAATTCCAGTCGTTTCTTTTACATATATGTCTATTGAACCGAGTAAGGCTAGAATGTCCTCACTTACATTTGCTGTTGTGAGACCTGGCTGAACTATGAAGAAGCGGTATTCTTTCTGAAGTCTGCTTGCGTGTTGTAGGAGCAGATCAAACTCACGAAATTCCCCCTGCTCAATTCTAGACAAAACCTGCTCTTCTTGTTGAGTATTCATTCTTAGTTTTTCTCGTTTTTTTAGCTGTGTAATGATTTTTTCTAGTTCACCAACCCATTTACAGCCTTTAATAACTTGCCCACAAACTTCATAAAAATCTTTGATTCGTGATCCTGGAGCATCCCCAGAAGAATATTTCAGGTGGTAAAACTCAATAGCCAGAGTTTCTCCTTCGTCTTTAAAAGCTACGATATCAGCAATTTCATTCGCTCCGTCATCATCAAAAATTATCCAGTAGCCCTTTTGTTTCAGCTCTTGAATCATTGCGTACTGAATTGAGTCAGGATTTTTATTTTGTCCTTGTGACTCCTTGTGGATATTGACTTGCCATTGTCTAGATTCTAAAGATGCTTGGTCATATTTAGGAAGAATGAAACCATCAGGACGAACGATGTGCAGATTTTCAAATAATTTCGTTCCATCTTCATAAAATATTGCAGGCGAGGCATTTTCCGAAAAATATTGTTCCAGAGGCATATTTATCGAAGAAAATACTATGATGATGTCCGCACCATTAACTTTAGAGACTGAATAACCATGCTCTGTGACTGAGTATTCGTAATCACAAGAATTGTTATCTAGGGTTACAGTGAAATTAATGGAGTTAATTGTGTGCTGTTTTATCTCAATACATGCACTATCAAGGCGAAATGGCTGTCCTGAGGAGCAAGTCAGATGAATATTGAAGTGACCATACTCAAAAAAATAATCCGGCCAATCAATTCCAATTGGAGTTAGTTCAGGGAGTGCAGTAATAGTTTTTGTCCGTAAAACTTTATCTAATATGGTGTTAGGGTCAAGATTTGGATCATTGAGTTTCTGACCAACCTGTTTACACCATTCCATCCAGTCATACATCGCTAAATTATTCATAGACCAGATGCGTCCTTTATGGGAGCAACCAATGTCGACTTTGTTTCCTCGCTCGTACCCTCGACCACTCATATTAGATCTGTATGAGGAACCTTGTGCCAACTCATTTATAGATGATTCAATATCTGTGCCTGTATACATCACGTAGCGTAAGTTGCCCCTTTGTCCTTTATTTAGACCTGCATTCTGTAAAACTAGACGTTCAATTTCTCCAAAACTTTTGAAAACTCTGTCTCCATTAAGCAGTTTTGCTCCAATTGAAATATGGTCAATAAGACGTTTTCTTGTGCCTATCTTTGCTGAGTCATGGAGAAATAATAAACCTTCACTAGGTTCATAATAGAGGACTATCAAGCGCCAATCCGCTTGCGTCAGATCTGATTGGGGAGCCCACTTCGTGATGGTATCTACTTTGGTAATGAGTACTAGAAGATTGGAGTTAGGAACTACTATTGATGAAACAAGCTCTTCACCACTCTCAAGGGGAAATTGCTCAATATTGAGGTTGATATTTGCACTTTCTACTTCAAAGACTAACACACTAACAGTTGGCCTTAGGTTTTCTATAGGTATTTCTTTGCCAGTCTTCGAGCTGTTTTCAATTATTTGTTGAAACTCTATTTCTCTTTTTATGTTTGCTTCGCTCGTATACTGTAAAACTTTATTCCAATCAGGATCTTCTATGTATAAATGTTTTAGAGCACCCTCGACATTTTGATCACATACGTTTGCAACAAAGGTGGGATCACCAAGGTCAGGCCTATGGCGAACAAAGCGGCCAGCAAATTGAAGAGTTATTGCTAGAGATTTATGGATAGTGTGAAGCGCACACACTTTGAGTTCCGGTAGATCAAAACCTTCACCAAGCATGTCTACACAGATAATAATTTTATGTTGCTTTTCACGAATAGCTTTTTGTTTGCTCTTTAGCTTACTGACTCCACTGTGAATGACGACCGGATTTAAATCTGGAGCCAGTTCTCGGTAGATTTCACCAATATCATTAGCTTCGGAGCGCTTTCCACAACGTGCCATTAGTATGTGATCGAGGTTATTCCTTATATCTTCCCTAAGTTGGGAAATTGCTAGCTCTGCTACACGCCGATGTCCAGCTATATCATTTACTTCATAAACCGATTTAAATCTTATTTTTCTAAACAACCCCAGCTCTTGAGCTCTTGATATTGGGAAGTTGTATATTATTTTCCCTCCGACTTTTTGTTGATCCTGTCTGAATGGTGTAGCAGTGAATTGAAGGATCGGCTTACTTTCGAAAGCTTGCTTTATTTCCCTCCAAGACCGTGCTTCTACATGGTGTGCTTCATCTATGATTAGATGACTGCATGAGTTATACAGTGCGTTTCGAAGCTCAGCATTTGCTTGGGTCAATGATTGGGGGGTGGTGACTAAAACATTAGCTAATTGCGATAAACTCAATTCATTGTTGTTGTTTAACCCACCCTCTATTAAGGCAACAATTGGATTAAGGGTGTCTTGCTTGATTGCATAGAGATTTCGAAGCATTCCGAGAGTTAAGAATTTTTTGAAGGTTTGCTTCCTCAAGCTATCATTTGGAACTATGACTAATACTTTTTGCACGGGTAATCCACAGACAGTCGCTAACATGGTTTCTGTTTTACCTGTTCCGGTTGGCATAACTACTGTTGCATCACCGGGATTATGTCCAGTGAGATGTCCCAGAATTTCGAATAATGCTGAAACTTGAGGTTGTCGGAGTCTATTTTCTCCGTCGGAAAGTGCGTCCACAGGATAAACAGTTAGACATCTTTTCCATGAATCCAAAATTTGATTTGTCAATTCTGCTGTGATTTCTTGGACTTCTCCAGCCACTAGAGGTTGGTGAGCTATTATTACGTGTTCAGACTGTGCTGATATGATATTTGGAGAAATATCTAATAAATCTAGATTAATCAACGCAAACTACTCCCTTAGTTTTGGATACATGATTTTGACATGTTAGTTATATCAAATAGCTAAAGATGAAGTCATATTCGTTAGTATCAATTAACCATCTCCAAAAATTTATTGCCAGTTTTGTAGAAGGTTACTGGTTGGTAACTTAATCATTTGAATAAAGTTTCAAATCAACCCTCAAATCAAGTTGCTCAGGCTATTCAGTAGATTGAAATTTAGACTATGCCGTTCTGTATTTGGATGCCTCTAACCTCAATAAGCTGTTCTTGAATGGTATTTACTGTGGATGCATGATTTAACTACTTTATTGGTTCACCGCGAGCGGATAATTTAGTTTGATTAAGATAGAAATCAACAGTGGGAGTAGTGCTATGTCGAAAACCCTTCAAAACAACCTGCTTAAGTTGACACAAAAAAGGGCTGTGTAAGAACAAAACTCTTTAAATTCTGTGGGGCTGGAGATAGGGGGGCAAATACGATTTACGGATGACAAACAAGTACTATTGATCGTGATAGATAACTAGTGCTGTTTGAACTTAATAATAGAGACCAAGTGATTAATATAAGTTTTCTGGAATAGGCAGAATCCGGGGTAGCTCAAATCGTAAGTTTGAATAGGTTAAGACCATCAGGGCTGTTTCCAGAATGGAAACAGGTGTTTCCCATAGGAAACAGCAAGGGTAGCTTCGCACCTTAAATCAAGGTATAGCAAGGATTGAGGTGGGTGTTTCCTGTAGGAAACACCTATATCTGCAAAGCAGAAAAGTTGTTTTTAAAAGCGATTAAGTTGTTTTTGAGTGCAATAAGGTTGTTTGAATGCGCAGTTAAGTTGGCTGTTAGAGCGGAAAAGTTGGATGTGCATCTCTATGTTTTTGAATATGTTTAATATTTTTTCCCTGTAAACAAGATTTCCCTGTAAACAAGAGGTAAACAGAAATAAAAAGGGATAAATATTATAGACAAGGAAACATAGCAGCTTTCTGGTGAAATTGATCTATTAAGGACTACAAGCTCCTAAACGTAAGTTTAAATTATAGCTAGATAGATACAAGTTAAACTCTTCCGACAGTTATTACCTTACATGACCACAGCTTCTCTGTACTTACCAAAGTCTTCTGAGATAGCAAAAAAGAAGCTGATATGGTTATGGTTACTGCAGTGTCTATTGATTATTTGAGCTTTAATCTTGATAGTTTTATTTCTTTACTTTGTATTTGAATTCAACTCCTGTGTACTTTTTACCATGTCTTTTTGGTTTCCAGGTGATATGCCAGCCCGCATCAACTAATTCTCTTACCGTAACGTCAATGACTTTATTTTTGATGGTGTTATAGCTGTGCTTGTCGGGAATGTTTAAAAGCTGACGTAGCTCATAGAGCGGCACCGTCCGCGTGTTTTCATAAACGCCTGTTTGTTGTTTGCTTAGCAGGTATTCATGCAACTTGAAGGTTCTATAAGAATCGAAGTTTACTACATCCCCAACACGGTATTTAATGTTGGGTCTTGTCCTGTCAACTAGGTTTATTAACTGTGAGTAGTATTCAGATGTGAACTTGATCTCGATACATCCAAGGCTGGAGTCGTAGTAGGCATTTTCAATAGCCTTAATTTTAATGTCCTCATTTTGAGGATTACTTATTAAGACTTCTAGTTTCTTAAGACTTTTAGCAGCCCCTTTAAATGCCCTTAGAGAACTTGATCTAGTTACGTTGAAAGCTGATATAAATTGCTCCGCAATGACGTGTACTACTCTTTCTTCAGCAAAAGTGCCGTCAAAATAATTACGTGCTCGTTGTTCCAAACCAGCTGTTGGATTAACGCGGCTGATTGCTAATGTGAGAACTCTGATTTCATTCCGAAGGAGTTTAGATGTTGTAGCTCTTGCTAATGCGTGTGATTTGCAAACCCAAAACTCGTTGATTTTGCTATGTGGTTCAGAACTCTGAGAATCATTTGCAGCTAGACCTGATATAGTCCCTTCTTGGTAAAAATAGTTGTCTAGATCACTTTGATCGTTAGCTGCTACCATAAATATTCCCTGCGAATGTTATATTTAATATTGTACGCATCTGGCTCTGTCTGTTTAATACCATAAGCTATATTAAAAATAGTTGTCCGTAGAGTTAAAATAACTTTCGCCATCTAATATAAAAATTAGTAAAAACAGAGGGTTAAAATCGAAAAAAATCAGATGTGGCGAAAGTGGAATTCAGCGTAAATTGTTGATATTTAATGTTTTGTTTTCGGCCTTCTAAGCCGAGGGTAGCAGGTTCGAGTCCTGCCAGGCGTACCATTTCCAATTCACACTCCTTTCTTATCACGCAGTTTGAATTTGACCGTTTAGTCTGCATTCGTAAGACAAAAATCCCCTAAGTCTCATCTTGATAGCTATATTTGCTGTTAGAATTTATTCGCAAACATCTTGTTGATATATGCGAAAGGTCTCGACTAAGCAAACAATGAAGATTGAAAAGATCCTCCAAAAAGCAGAAAACAATTGTCTCGAACAAGGTGGTCGCTTAACACCAAAGCGTCGCCAAGTCTTAGAGATATTATTGTTGAAGCAGCAGCCTTTATCAGCTTATGAGATTGCTGAGCATTATCAACAAATGCTTGGTGAATCGATTCCTGCTATGTCAGTTTACCGGATGTTAGATTTTTTGATGACTCAGGGATTGGTGCACAAACTTAGTTCAGCAAATAAGTTTATCGCGTGTTCACACATTGCTTGCTCACACAGCCATCAGACACCCCAATTTTTGATTTGCGATAATTGCCAATCTGTTAGTGAGATTGGTATTGAGAACATGCTTATAAATGCATTAGAAAAAAGCATTAGAGATAATGACTTTGAGCTGAAAAGCCGGCAGCTAGAACTTCATGGTTTATGCAAGGGTTGTCAGGCATCTTCTTAACTAACTGCGTTTAATTCGTTATTCCCTTTCTCGTTGGGAAATTATCAGCAAAAATTACTTTCTGGTTTGTGGGATACACAGCATACTGAGATAATCCATGCCGTAGTAGCAATGAGCTAAGGAAAGGTAACATCGTGCGAAGTCTATTTTCCAGTATAGAAAACTGGTTTTTATCACGGCCAAGACCCATCAAACGTTTAATCACAGGCTGTGTTGATTATGTCGCGGTGATGTTTGCTTTGTTGGGCGCTTTCTCTCTGCGTTTGAGCACATTCTATATTCCTCCACAAGAACAATTATGGTTGTTTTTTGCCGCACCGGTATTAGCCATTCCAATTTTTATTAGGCTTGGGCTGTATCGCGCAGTGATACGTTACATTGGGATGGATGCACTTTGGGCGATTCTCAAAGCAATCTTTTTTTACACCTTATTATTAATGATGGTGGTCGTCCTAACACGGGACTTAGCCGGCCTTGTTCCAAGAACTGTGTATGGTATTAATGCCGTTGTTCTATTGATATTGGTGGGCGGTTGCCGCTTTATTGCTAGATGGTTATTTACTAAGCAATCTAGTAGAAAAGCTGGGCGTCATAAAAAACACAGTTTTATACCGCCCGTTATTATCTACGGTGCAGGTAATGCTGGTGTGAAACTGGCGGCATTGTTGAAAATGGGACGCCAACTAAGGCCAGTTGGTTTTGTTGATGATGATCGTGCTTTACATGAACAGCAAATTAATGGCATCACTGTTCATGCCTTTGCAGATATTCAAAAGCTGATTGACCGTTACCAAGTTAACGAAATTTTGCTGGCAATGCCTTCCATTCCAAGGTGTCAGCGGAATCAAATTTTGCAGTCTCTTGAACCATACGCATTGCACGTTCGCACACTTCCAGATATGACGGATATTGCGCAGGGAAAGTTAAGCGTTTCTGATATTCAGGAAGTCGATATCGCTGACTTGTTGGGTCGTCAGCCAGTTGAGCCCGATATCACGTTGCTAAACCGTAATATCAAAGATAAAAATGTTTTGGTAACGGGGGCTGGCGGATCTATAGGTAGTGAGCTGTGTCGGCAAATTATCATGCTAGAACCCGCGCAGATTGTGCTTTATGAAATAAGTGAGTTTTCGCTATACCAAATAGAAAAAGAACTTGAGTCATTAAACAGCACTACGCCAATTGTCAGTTTACTGGGATCTGTTCTTGACGAAGCGAGGTTGACATCCGTTTGCCAGCGGTTTGATATTCATACCATTTATCATGCCGCCGCCTATAAGCACGTACCCATGGTAGAGAGAAATATTACTGAGGGTGTACGTAATAATGTGCTTGGTACGTTACATGCTGCAAAAGCTGCGATTAACAGTGGGGTTGAGACGTTTGTCTTAATCTCTACTGATAAAGCGGTGCGTCCAACTAATACCATGGGTGCCAGTAAGCGGATGGCAGAGCTAGTGCTGCAAGGCTTAGCTTCTGCGTCAGAGGCTGCCAAAGATACGCGCTTTACCATGGTTCGATTTGGTAATGTTTTGGGATCATCAGGTTCCGTTGTGCCACTGTTTCGGCAACAAATTATCAATGGGGGGCCAGTCACAGTAACTCATCCAGACATCATTCGTTATTTTATGACCATTCCTGAAGCTGCAGAGTTGGTTATTCAGGCGGGGGCAATGGGCTTAGGTGGCGATGTCTTTGTTTTAGATATGGGCGAGCCGGTCAAAATTGTTAATCTGGCGAAACGTATGATTCACTTGAGTGGACTTACTGTTAATGATGAGCAAAATCCTGATGGTGATATTGCAATAGAATTCACTGGGCTTCGTCATGGTGAGAAGCTTTATGAAGAGTTGTTAATAGGTTCTAACGTTTCAGTTACCAAACATCAAAAAATAATGTGCGCCAAAGAGCATATTATCCAATGGCCAATATTACAGGTTATGTTGACTGAATTATCTGATGCTATTGAACAAGGTAATCACCAGCGTGTTCGTGAAATTTTGCTTGAGCATGTGGATGGCTTTGCGCCGCAGTGTGATATTGAAGACTGGCTTAAGCTTTAACCCTATTTTCAATCAGAATTAACATATCTGACTGATGTATAATCCCGTTTTGCAAGTAAGAGGCTGACAATACTGTGTGTGGCATTGTAGGTGGTATCGCCGAACGAAACGTAACGCCAATCTTGATGGAAGGGCTGCGAAGACTTGAGTATCGCGGTTATGATTCATCTGGCATTGCATTGTTGTCGTCAGAGCAGAAAATTGAACGTGTTCGTTCATTAGGCAAAATAAAGCAACTTGAAAACAAAATCCAAGTGCTTGAACAGCCTTTTACAGGACAAGTTGGGATCGCCCATACGCGTTGGGCAACACATGGCATCCCTGCGGAACATAATGCGCATCCTCATATTTGTAACCAACGTGTTGCTGTTGTGCATAATGGTATTATCGAAAATTACCAATCGCTAAAACATCAACAGTTAGCAAATGGTTATCGATTTACCTCTGAAACTGATACGGAAGTTGTTGCGCACGCCATTTATCAGCAAATGTATGGTGGACCTGAGTCTTATAACAAACAAAGTGATTTGTTACCGGCTGTCATGGAGGCGATTAAAACCTTTGAAGGTGCTTATGCACTTGGGGTTGTTGCCAATGATGATGCGGAAACTTTAATCGCGGCCCGTAAAGGTAGCCCGTTGGTTATTGGTATCGGTATCGGTGAGCATTTTATTGCATCCGATGTCTCTGCATTATTGCCCGTCACACAAAACTTCATTTTTCTGGAAGATGGTGATGTAGCCGTTTTGACGCGAGAGTCTGTGACTATCTATAACGTTGAAACAGGTGAGCAAGTCGAGCGGCCAGTAAAAGAGTCAAGCCTCAATATCACCTCAGTTGAGCTAGGTGAACACCGTCACTATATGCACAAAGAAATCTTTGAACAGCCCCAAGCTGTCATCGATACTTTGGAAGGCCGGTTAACGCAAGATCAAGTTCTGGTATCTAGCTTTGGGCCTTTGGCTGAGTCTATTTTTGCCAGTATCAATCGAATTCACATCATTGCCTGTGGTACAAGTTATCACGCAGGTATGGTCGCCAAATATTGGGCAGAAGACATTATTGGGATGCCATGTCAGGTTGAGGTGGCCAGCGAGTTTCGGTATCGCAATCCAGTTGTTGAGAATAATACGTTAATCGTTACGATCAGCCAGTCTGGTGAAACGGCCGATACCTTAGCGGCATTACACCAAATTAAGAGCTTACGCCGCGCAGCAAGTAACAACCTGCAAAGACGTGAGTCAGATACGCCTACTTTTGTTAATGGTGCGTTTTCTAAATCTGATGAGCTGAATATTCCAACTTTAAGTATTTGTAATGTTGCTGAAAGTAGCCTGACGCGGGAGGCTGAGTTAGTATTTCTAACACATGCTGGGCCTGAAATTGGTGTTGCTTCAACCAAAGCTTTTACAACACAGCTAGTCGCCTTGGCGTTGATGCTAACCAGCATTGGTAAAGTACAAAACCGATTAGCATCTGGCCGCGAACAGTTAATTGCGAACGGTTTACAAAAATTACCGAGCCTTATTCAACAGGCGTTATTGCATGAAGCTGAAATTCAGCAAATTGCCGAGGCTTTTGCTGATAAGCAGCACGCGCTGTTTTTAGGTCGAGGAACCATGTACCCCATCGCACTTGAAGGCGCATTAAAACTTAAAGAAATCAGCTATATTCATGCGGAGGCTTATCCTGCGGGTGAGTTAAAGCACGGTCCTTTGGCATTAATTGATGAAAATATGCCGGTTATTGCGATAGCACCACTTGATGACTTGTTGGAAAAATTGAAATCTAACTTACAAGAAGTTAAAGCGCGTGGCGGACAAATGATTGTCTTTGAAGATGAGCGTTCAGATCTAAGCTCAGAAACCAGCTTTAAAGTCGTTAAAGCAACAACCAATGTTGGACGTATAACGGCACCAATTACCTATAATATTTTGCTGCAACTTCTCAGTTACCATGTCGCCTTAATTAAGGGGACTGATGTCGACCAACCGAGAAATTTAGCGAAATCTGTCACGGTTGAGTAACGAATAACAGGTATTAAGGAAGTATTTACAGTAGTTACTGTAAGTTAGTTAGGAATGGATTGTTTGTATGAAAATAGCAGTTGCAGGAACGGGCTACGTTGGACTTTCACTAGCTGTATTACTGGCTCAAAAAAATGAAGTCGTTGCTTTAGACATTGTTAAAGATAAAGTCGACCAACTTAACAACAAGCAGTCACCGATAATTGATGCTGAAATCAGTTATTTCCTTGCCAATAAAGCGCTTAATCTAACTGCAACTACCGATAAACAACTGGCTTACAAAAACGCTGATTATGTAATCATTGCGACGCCGACAGATTACGATCCAGAAACCAATTATTTCAATACCAAGAGTGTTGAATCAGTCATCGAAGATGTATTGGCCATTAACCCTAATGCCATCATGGTGGTTAAATCGACTGTTCCGGTAGGCTATACCGAGTCGATCAAAGCAAAATATGTAACTGCTGATCAGTTGCCCAAAATTATCTTCTCACCAGAGTTTTTGCGTGAGGGCAAAGCTTTATACGATAACCTTTATCCCTCTCGTATCGTTATTGGTGAGCAAAGTGAACAAGCAGATGTGTTTGCAGAGCTGCTGATTGATGGCGCGATAAAACAAGACATACCGGTTTTGTTTACCAATGCTACAGAAGCCGAAGCCATTAAACTTTTCTCTAATACCTATCTAGCCATGCGAGTAGCTTATTTTAATGAGTTAGATAGTTATGCTGAGACGCATGGATTAAACACGCGACAAATTATTGAGGGGGTTGGCTTAGACCCACGCATTGGTAATCATTACAACAATCCATCTTTTGGTTATGGCGGTTACTGCCTACCAAAAGATACTAAACAGTTACTGGCTAATTATGAAAATGTGCCAAGCAACCTGATTCAAGCGATTGTTGATGCTAATACCACTCGCAAAGACTTTATTGCCAGCCAAATTATCAAGCAGCAGCCAAAAGTTGTTGGAATCTATCGCCTAGTGATGAAGCAAGGTTCTGATAACTTTAGAGCCTCAGCTATCCAAGGTGTGATGAAACGTATTAAAGCCAAGGGTATTGAAGTCATCTTGTTTGAGCCGGCAATGAAAGAAGCTAGTTTCTTTAACTCAGCGGTTATAAAAGATCTAAATGACTTTAAAGCTAAAGCCGACATTATCATTGCTAATCGCTTAACTGATGATATTCAAGATGTTCGCAATAAAGTTTATACCCGTGATCTTTTTGGTAATGACTAAGTTATAACTTGCCACTACGGCATGCCGGTGCTAACTTCTTAGTTGGCATGGATGCCAAGGCGCAAGCAACTGATAATCGGATTCTCTAAGGATTGGCGAGGCGATAATCAGCGGCATCCATGCCACCTCTCATGTAAACCACACTCACGTTTGTTGGTACTTTATTTACATGACAAGATAACTGAGTTATTTTGTGTTCAATAAATGAACACATAGAGCTTAGCATCATGCTAACTGATGAGTATCACTACAAAATCCTCAAGTTAATCGAAGAAAACCCTGAAGTAAGCCAGCGTGAACTAGCCAAAAAACTAGGGATTAGCCTGGGGAAGGCAAATTATTGTTTAAATGCGCTTATTGAAAAGGGAGCACTTAAAGCAAGTAATTTTCGAAATAGTAAAAATAAAAAGGCGTATATGTACAAATTAACGCCTCATGGAATAGAAGAGAAAGCCGCCGTCACAATACGTTTTCTTAAAAGAAAAATGCAAGAATACCAAGTTATAAAAACTGAGCTAGAGCAGCTTCGTTCGGATATCAAAAATGAAGTTAATTAAAAATCAAACAATCGTCGTGACAGGTGGGGCTGGCTTTATTGGTTCTGCAGTTATTCGATACCTCATTGGTCATACGCAGTGCCGAGTGATAAATATCGATAAGCTAACCTATGCTGGTAACTTAGAGAACCTGGCGACTATTTCAGATTGTGAAAGATACAACTTTGAACAAGTAGATATTTGTGACCGTGATGCCATTGCCAATATTTTTCATAAATATCAACCAGATTGGGTTATGCACCTTGCTGCCGAAAGTCATGTTGATCGCTCTATAGATGGGCCTGCAGACTTTATAGAGACGAATATCATAGGCACCTATAATTTATTAGAGCAAGCTAGAACGTACTGGTCAATGTTGCCTGATACAAAAAAAGAACATTTCCGGTTTCATCATATTTCGACGGATGAAGTGTATGGTGACTTACCTCATCCTGATACAGATTTAAATGCAACATCAGTTTTGTTTACCGAGAAAACGGCATATGCGCCAAGCTCACCATACAGTGCAACAAAGGCCAGCTCAGATCATTTGGTTAAAGCATGGTATAGGACCTATGGTCTGCCGATCATCATGACCAATTGCTCTAATAACTATGGGCCGTACCAGTTTCCTGAAAAGTTGATTCCGTTGGTGATTCTAAATGCCATTGAGGCAAAACCATTACCTATTTATGGTAAAGGCGATCAAATTCGTGACTGGTTACATGTTGAAGATCATGCGCGAGCATTGGTTAAAGTAATTAGTGAAGGCGAAATTGGCCAAACCTATAATATCGGCGGTCATAATGAGAAACAAAATCTTGAGGTGGTAAACACCATCTGCCAAATTTTAGATGAACTATTACCCATAGATGAACGGCATACAGAAACCAACATTAAGTCCTATCAAGAGCTGATTCATTACGTCGTTGACCGTCCGGGGCATGACCGTCGTTATGCCATAGATGCCACCAAAATTAAAAATACATTAGGCTGGCTTCCTGAAGAAACCTTTGAGTCGGGTATTCGCAGGACGATCAAATGGTATTTAGAAAACTTAGAGTGGTGTAAACGTATTCAGGACGGAGAATATCAAAGAGAACGATTCGGAGTGAGTGCTTGAACATTCTACTTCTAGGGGGCTCAGGACAATTAGGTTTTGAACTGAAACGTGAGCTGTCTACTTTAGGCGTTGTTAAAGCCCCTGACAGAGACTCACTAGACTTGTCAGATTTAATGGCTGTCGAGCAATATTTACAAACCATGCGTCCGGATTTAATCGTCAATGCTGCTGCTTGGACAGCAGTTGATGCAGCGGAAAACAATGAAATCTTAGCGCAACGCCTTAATGCTGATTTACCTGAAGTGTTATCAATTTATGCTGTTAATAAAAACGTTCGATTAGTCCATTACAGCAGTGATTATGTTTATCCTGGTAATGGTGAAATAGCATGGACAGAAAAGAGTAAAACAAGTCCTTTGAATGTCTACGGCCGTACAAAACTAGCGGGTGATAAAGCGATAATCTTATCTGGCGTAGATTATCTTATTTTTCGAACTAGCTGGGTTTATAGCTCGCGTGGGCATAATTTTATGAAAACCATGCTAAAGCTTGCTGAGACAAGAACTGAGGTAAGTGTCGTGTCAGACCAAGTCGGCGCGCCAACTCCTGCCAGACTATTGGCACAAGTTACAATGCTTGCGATTCACCAAAATCTAGAAGCAGGAATTTATCATCTTGTCACGCATGGGCAAATAAGCTGGGCCGGCTTTGCACAAGCTATTTTTAAGCATGCTAGACAAAATATTGTGGTTAATGAAATAAAAACAGATGCTTATCCAACCCCTGCCAAACGACCGTTAAATTCAAGGCTAAACGTCAATAAATTAGAAGATAGTTTGAAGATTAAACTGCCCGATTGGGAAAGCCAGTTAGTGTTAACGATGAATGAATTTTTGGAGCAACCATAATGAAAGGAATTATTCTTGCTGGTGGCTCTGGAACTCGCTTGTACCCTATAACTAAAGGCATATCCAAGCAGTTATTACCCGTCTATGATAAGCCGATGATTTATTACCCGCTCTCAGTATTAATGTTAGCGGGTATACAAGATATTCTCATTATCACTACGCCTGAAGATCAAGACAGTTTTAAGCGGCTTTTAGGAAGTGGCGAACAATGGGGGATAAACCTAAATTATGCTGTACAGCCCAGTCCTGATGGACTTGCCCAAGCATTTATCATCGGTGAAAAGTTTATTGGAGATGACAGTGTTTGCTTAATTCTTGGTGACAATATTTATTATGGGCAAGGATTAACCAGTTTGCTTCAACGAGCTGTATCAAGACAGTCTGGCGCTACCGTATTTGGTTATCAGGTGACCGATCCGCAAAGGTTTGGCGTAGTTGAGTTTGATCAAAATCGAAGAGCTATTTCTATTGAAGAAAAACCTAAAACACCAAAGTCCGACTTCGCGATAACAGGACTTTATTTTTACGATAATAGCGTCGTGGAAATTGCCAAGCAGGTTGAACCATCTGAACGAGGGGAGCTTGAAATCACAAGCGTGAATCAAGCCTATCTTGAGCGCGGTGATCTTAATGTCGAATTACTCGGTCGTGGTTTTGCCTGGCTGGATACCGGTACGTTTGATTCGTTGCACGAAGCGGCTGGCTTTATCGAAACGCTGGAAAAACGCCAGGGTTTAAAAATCGCCTGTCTGGAAGAGATTGCCTATCGCATGCGCTTTATAAGTGAACAGCAACTTTTATCAGAAGCTGAAAAGCTATCTAAAAACAGCTATGGCGCATATCTTAAAAAGCTCATCAAATAAACCAACCTAACGGTCAAATGAAAATTACACCAACTAAAATTCCAGACGTAAAACTCATCGAACCAAGAGTGTTCGGTGACGAACGCGGCTTTTTCATGGAAACGTGGAATGAGAAAGTTTTTCAGGAAGCAGGCATTGATACAAAATTTGTTCAGGATAACCACAGTCGCTCAGTAAAAAACACTCTGCGAGGCCTGCATTATCAAATCAAACAGCCACAAGGCAAGCTGGTCCGTGTCACACAGGGCGAAGTTTTTGATGTCGCCGTTGATTTACGCATTGGTTCAGAGACTTTTGGCCAATGGGTAGGAGAGTATTTATCTGAAGAGAACAAACGGATGCTTTGGGTGCCCCCCGGTTTTGCACATGGTTTTTTGGTTACCAGTGAAACGGCAGATTTTCAGTACAAATGCACTGATTTTTATGCACCTGAATATGAGCGGTGTCTTATTTGGAATGATCCTGAAATAGCTATCAAATGGGGCGTTACTCCTGATCATAAAATCATCCTATCAGATAAAGACAGACAGGGACGAGATATAAATGAAATTTTACTCAACAAAAATGAACTTAGTGCTTCAGAATCGTGAGTTCTTATCCTTCTATAGGGAATACGTTTCTTCTATCGAATCAAAACCATTTAGCCAAGTCAACTTGGATGTTGAAAGAGAGAGTTTTCCGAACCGAATGGGTTTGCTATAACAGTAATTTTCGCACGATATCTAGATCTGGCTGACCAAGCACAACCGCTACTCTTCAACTGTTTCAGCAAGCAGGCTTAGTCAACACAACACAACACAACACAACACAACACAACACAACACAACACAAATCGAACAATTCCTTACAAAATGTCATCAACACCATGATGACGATTCATATTCAGTATTCAAAACCAAAGTCGGCGTGAATTCATGGGAAGCCATATTTCCCCCCCCCCAAAAAATCATGATGGAATCATCCATACAACACATCAACAAAAGCTAACGAATTTCCTAGACTAACCATATAAATCTTGCGGTAAGGTTTCAGATTTACAATTAACAAATACTACTATAAAGTGTGTTCAATTGTTGAACGCAGTAATCATATGATTAGCGACGAATATCGATACAAAATATTAAAACTGATAGAAGCCAATCCAGAAATCAGTCAGCGCCAGCTCGCTAAAGCGTTGGGTATTAGCTTGGGCAAAACCAATTATTGCCTGAAAGCGTTAATGGAAAAAGGGCTGTTGAAAGTGAAGAACTTTCATAACAGCCAGAATAAAATGGCTTACCTGTACAAACTCACTCCCAGTGGCATAGAAGAAAAAGCGAATGTTACGACGAGTTTTTTAAAAGCAAAGGTGCGTGAGTACGAAAAACTTAGGCTGGAAATTGAACTGATTAAAAATGAAATTTCAGAATAACGAAAAATCTGAGTTGTAAATCATTTGGACATTAATACTCAAAATAAAAATAACCAGACTATAAATATCCGAAAACAACTGAAAAAAAGTTTTTTGGGTGTAGGGGTTATGCGTTTACTCAATATCCCTATTGGGTTAGTTACAAGTGTACTTCTTGCGCGTATTTTTGGACCCGAACAGTTTGGTCAATACGCATTCATTATGGCTATTATTCCATTACTATTGATACCTGTTTCTGGTGGACTAAAAACTCTTTTAATTAGAGAGGTAGCGGCATATAAGCACGATAAAAACTGGCCACTTTACAAGGGAATAATGAGGTCAGCCTATTTATGGGTTTTTGTAATATCACTCCTTATATATATTTCATATTTTCTTTTAACTTACACGTTTAAAGTTGTTCCAAGTTCTGAAAAGTGGGCATATTTACCTCTTGGCTTAATTTTATTGCCAATTATGGGAATTTCGGCTGTCAGGAATGCCGCCATCAAGGGACTTGGTCTCCCAGCTATATCTGAGCTTTCGGGAGCGATAATCCAGCCTATTTTATTTCTTTTTTTCATTGCATCAGCAGTTTTGATTTTTACTATTAGTATTGAATCAGCTCTTTTAAGTCAGATTTTCAGTAGCCTGCTTGCACTAATATTGGTGACTATCATATTTTTAAAAGTAAGCCCAACGGATGCAAAGTCAGTAAAAGCAGAAGTTAATCTGAAATACTGGGGAGCAGCATTAGCACCATTTATGGCATTAAATTTAATTGGTACGTTTAATTCACAAATAGGTATCTTGGCTCTCGGTATGCTTGGTAGTGATGAGCAAGCTGCCGGATTACGAGTAGCCGAGCGGGGGGCTCAATTTGTTTCGCTTTCCTTAACAATAGTAAATTTAGTGATAAGTCCGCATATCGTCAATGCTTATAAAAGTGACAATAGACTGTTTCTACAAAAGCTTTCTCGTCAGTCTGCTCGTGTAGCTTTTTGCTTTGCTTTACCCATTGGGTTAATGCTGCTTATTTTCGGTAAGGAATTGATTGCACTGCTTTTTGGCAGCGAATATTCAGAACTTAGTTATATGCCTATGTTTATTTTGGTTATTGGTCAATTATTTAATGTTTTTTTTGGGTCTGTTGGTTATCTTTTGGCAATGACCGGTAATGAAAAACAATCATTCAAAGCACAGATTTTTTCAGTGTTCATAAGCATAGCTTTATCAATTTTATTAATTCCAAAGATGGGGGCAATTGGAGCAGCAATTGCCGTTTCAACGGGTATTGTGGTGTGGAATAGTATTTTGGGCTTTTTAGTTTACAAAAAAATTGGTATCCGCCCATCAGCGATGTAAGGTGTAATTGAATAGTGATTGTACACATTGGTCTAGGAAAAACAGGCACAACAAGCCTTCAAAAAGGAGTGTTTCCTGAGTTAAAAAAAATGGGGCTAATTGATGAGTATAACCCTCAACACTTAATGGGAGAGTTACGACAATATATTCATACAGGAAGAGGAAAAGAATTTCTGAAAAACTCTTTCGAGCGGCTACCAGAAAAAACCTTGATCTCAGTTGAAAGTTTAGCTGGGTGGAACCCGGCAATTTGGGATTTTAATTTAAAACAAAATGTTGCTATTTTCCCTAAAAATACGACGATCTTAATCACTTTGAGAGATCCCGAGTCATATTTAACTAGCGTCTATATACAAATGCTACAAAGTGGAAGTGTTAATAAACCAGAACAATTTCTTCTTAATGATGTTGATTATGAGTATATGGAGCCTATTACTAGACCTCATCTCTGCGAAATTTTTAAAGTTGATGATTTGAATTATGAAAAATTAGTCAATTTATACAGTACAAACTTTCACAAGCTGGTAGTAGTGTCTATTTCTGGGCTCTCTTCTTTAAACTTTATAACAGAGCTTTGTGAAATTCATCCAAACCAACTTGATGAACTTAGAATTAAGCTTTCCAAAGCGAAGCGTGAAAATATTTCTTATTCAAAATCGGCTATTCGATTGACATTTTTGAGAGAAAAAATGCTTTCGCTACTAGGTATTAAAATGAAAAGTAGCTTAGAGAATATTTATGATAATTATTCATCTAAACTTAACGTACCCCATGAATATAAAACTAAAAATACAAAATTTGGTGCAGCCATATCTCTTTATGCAAAGTCTGGTGTGTGGCGATACTTAATGCAAAACTACGTTGATAAGCTTTTAAAATATAGAAAGTACTCTCTTCCTGGCACGATACATAGAGGGCGTAATTTTGAAAAAAATCAAGAATATTATTCGAAGTTAGTAAATACGAAAGTCCAATATTTGGTCTTTTGGGATAAAGATAGAGAACTGAAACATAATGATTTAGCTGAGTAATAATATGGGTTACATAGTTAGAATATTTAAAAAAACAATTAGATGCATCATTAGATATATCTGGACGTCAATTGTAAAAAGAAGGTGTGGCTCATTTAAAGGTAAAGTTACAGCGAATTATCGGACTCAAGTAACTAAGAATACCTTCTTAGGGAATAATGTTAATTTCAATGGTTTGACGATCAATGGAAATGGCAAGGTGATAATTGGTGATAACTTCCACTCTGGCCCTGAATGTCTTTTGATTACACAAAATCATAATTTTGATTCTGGAACGGCAATACCTTACGACAAGACATACATACTGAAAGATATAACAATTGCTGACAATGTCTGGTTAGGAAGCCGTGTTATTGTGCTTGGAGGTGTCACTATTGGTGAAGGGGCGATAATTCAAGCGGGAAGCTGTGTGGTTAATGATATTCCTGCGTATGCAATCGCTGGTGGTCATCCCGCAAGAGTTTTTAAAAAACGTAATATAAAACACTATGAAACTTTAAAAGCCGATAAAAAATTCACTTAGGAATCCAATGTTAGAAAATAAAACAATTCTTATCACAGGCGGTACCGGTTCTTTCGGTCATAAGTTTATCCCTATGACCCTTGAAAAGTATAATCCTAAAAAAATCATCATCTTTTCGCGTGATGAAATGAAGCAATGGGAGATGGCCAAGTTATTCGAAGGTGATGATCGGTTACGATTTTTTATTGGTGATGTAAGAGATAAAGATCGTTTATATAGGGCATTAGATGGCGTTGATTATGTTGTTCATGCTGCCGCGACTAAAATTGTGCCCACAGCTGAATACAACCCTTTTGAATGCGTAAAAACAAATATTAATGGGGCGATGAATTTAATTGATGCCTGTATTGACAAGGGTATAAAAGGAGTAGTGGCGCTTTCAACGGATAAAGCGAGTAGCCCGATTAATCTATATGGAGCAACAAAATTAGCTTCTGATAAGTTATTCGTGGCCGGTAATTCATATGCCGGTGGTCATGAAACAAAATTTTCAGTTGTTCGTTATGGAAATGTTATGGGCTCTCGTGGTTCGGTTATACCATTTTTCATGTCCATAAAAGATAAGGGCGTGTTACCTATTACTGATACCCGGATGACACGCTTTATGATTAGTCTGGAACAAGGGGTTGAGTTAGTTTGGCATGCTTTCGAAGATATGCTGGGTGGCGAAATCTATGTTAAAAAAATTCCTTCGATGAAAGTGACGGACTTAGCGCGTGTAGTGTCTCCAAACGCAAAACAAGAAACGGTAGGAATAAGACCTGGTGAAAAATTGCATGAGCAAATGATTGGCTCTGAAGATGCATTTTTCACTTATGAATACGAAGAGCATTTCAAGATTTTACCCTCTATTAATAATTGGGGTAACTGTAAAAAGAGAATCAAAGACGGTAAAAAAGTGCCAGAAGGATTCATCTACTCAAGTGAAAATAATACTGAATGGATGGAGGATGCTGAATTGCAAGCATGGATAGACCGTAACTACAACGAAATCGGCAAAATTTAATTATGATCCCTTACGGCAGACAGGATATTAATCAAGCTGATATTGATGCAGTTGTTGCAGTTTTACAGTCGGATTTTTTGACTCAAGGCCCCAAAGTACCAGAGTTCGAACAAACCGTAGCAAAACATGTTGGTGCCAAGCACGCTCTAGCTGTTAATAGTGCCACATCCGCACTTCATATCGCCTGTTTAGCGCTGGGGTTGGGAGAAGGTGATTGGTTGTGGACAACGCCAATTACTTTTGTAGCATCTGCAAATTGTGGTCTTTACTGTGGTGCTCGGGTCGATTTCGTAGATATTGATCCGAAAACATATAACCTCTGCCCTATAACACTAGAAAAAAAACTAAAACGAGCCAAACAAAATCATTGCTTACCTAAAGTTGTTGTAGCTGTTCATCTTTGCGGTCAGCCTTGTGAGATGGAAGCTATTTACAGGCTTAGTCAGGAATATGGTTTTCGAATTATCGAAGATGCATCCCATGCAATTGGAGGCAAATATCAAGGTGAGTTTGTTGGTAATGGCCGTTATAGCGACATTACTGTATTTAGTTTTCATCCGGTAAAAATCATCACCACCGCTGAGGGCGGAATGGCTCTGACAAATGATGATGATCTTGCTGAGAAAATGAATCTGTTAAGAAGTCATGGGGTGACGCGAGACCCTAATTACATGACACAGAACCCTGATGGCCCATGGTATTACCAACAAATCGAGCTAGGCTTTAACTACAGAATGACTGAGCTTCAAGCAGCATTGGGGATTAGCCAGATGGATAGGCTGGATGAGTTTGTTGCACGCCGACATGAACTAGCCGAGCGATATGATAATTTACTTAAGGACTTACCAGTAAAAACACCTTGGCAACATCCGGATAGTTATTCCGGGCTACATTTATATGTCATTCGTTTGCAATTGGAAAAAATAGGTAAAACCCACCGGCAGATATTTGAGTCTCTGAGAAATCAGGGCATAGGTGTAAATTTGCATTATATACCGGTGCATACCCAGCCTTATTATCAAAAAATGGGATTTAAAGTCGAATCTTATCCACATGCAATGCAATACTACCAAGAAGCTATCAGTCTACCGATGTTTCATGGGTTACAAGAGCTAGAACAAAATGAAGTTATAAAAGCGGTGGAAATCGCATTGAATAGTGAAAGCTAGATGAGCCGTGTTGCAATCATTCCTGCCCGAGGTGGAAGCAAACGTATTCCGCGAAAAAATGTGAAAAATTTTTGTGGTAAACCAATGATAGCTTGGTCCATTGAGGCCGCAATATCATCCGAATGTTTCGACAAAATTATAGTTTCGACTGACGATATGGAAATTGCAGAGATCTCAAAAAAATTAGGTGCTGATGTCCCTTTTATTCGACCAAATACTCTTGCAGATGACTACGCGGGGACACTGCCTGTAATAAAACATTCAGTCGAATGGTTACGAGTGCATGATTTTGAAGTGGATTATGCCTGTTGTCTTTATGCTACGGCGCCCTTTGTTAATGCTCAAGATCTACGTCGAGGATGGGAAGCCTTAAAAAAAGAAGAGTGTAGTTATGCTTTTTCGGTAACCAATTATGCTTTCCCAATTCAACGCGCTATACGCATTGCTGAGAATCAACGTGTGAGCATGTTCAGCCCAGAATGCTTTCACACACGGTCACAAGATCTCGAAGAAGCATGGCATGATGCTGGTCAGTTTTATTGGGGAACGGCAGAAGCTTGGTTAGAACAGCGACCAATTTTCGATGTAAATTCCGTGGCAGTTAAATTACCTCGATATCGCGTGCAGGATATTGATAGTCAAGAAGATTGGATTCGTGCCGAGTTTTTATTTAAAGCGATGAAGTTGCAAAGTGATAATAAATGAAAATTGTTTTCCGTGCAGATGCCTCTGTTGATATCGGCACAGGACATGTTATGCGTTGCCTGACTCTTGCCACTGAATTACAAAAGTTAGGACATGACTGTTCTTTTATTTGTAGAAAACATGATGGTCATCTCGCAGATCATATTGCTGCTAGCGGTTTTAAGCTGCATCTTTTTCCTAATACATCTGAATTTAAACCAAGTGATGATTCAAGACTTGTTCATGCCGCTTGGTTGGGAACGACATGGCGGGAAGATGTAGAGCAGACAATTCTAGTTTTAACTCACGACCAAATCGATTGGCTTATCGTTGACCATTACGCGCTTGATGCTAGATGGGAACAAGAAATTGAAAGACATGTTAAACGGGTGATGGTCATTGACGATTTAGCTGATCGCCAGCATGTATGTTCCTTATTACTGGATCAAAATCTTGGGCGAAAAACCTGTGATTATGAGAATTTAGTTGCACCTGAGTGCAAAATCTTAATCGGGCCGAATTACGCGCTGTTGAGATCTGAGTTTGCACAATTGAGATCAGAAAGTCTGCAGCGAAGACGTGAGCCCATAATTAAACGAATTCTGATCTCGATGGGCGGTGTGGATAGCGGCAATATCACATCTGATGTATTGAAGACTTTAGAACAAAGCGATTTATCCGCGGAAATTCAATTAGATGTTGTGATGGGGCAAGCAGCTCCTCATCTTCGCGAGGTCAAACAATTGGCTTCACAGCTTCGCTTTCACACAACAGTGAATGTAAACGTATCCGATATGGCTGAGCGCATGTGTGTTGCAGATTTATCAATTGGTGCTGCAGGTAGTACCGCTTGGGAAAGATGTTGTTTGGGATTACCTTCACTGATTTTTTTATTAGCTGATAATCAATGCTTAATTGCAAATGCGCTTAACGATTATCAAGCCGCAGTGATAGTGGAAAAACGAGAAAAGAGCAATAGTGATTCAATGCTAAGTAAAATTGAAATTTTATTGCAGCCTGAAAAAAGAATTCAAATGTCTCAATCAGCAGCTTCAGTTACTGATGGTAAAGGTGCTATGAGAGTTGTAAAAAAATTAGAAGATAGTCTCTTGCAATGAATGACTATAAGCTTCGTCCTATGCAGTTACGTGATGCCGAACTTGTATTAGAGTGGCGGAATCACCCTGAAATAAAAAGGTATATGTATACGAGCCAAGAAATTGGCTTGCAAGAACATATGGAATGGTTTGAGCGTATGATGCTTAATTCTTGTGTTCATCTTATGATTTATGAGCAACAAGAAATACCATTAGGATTTGTAAACATAAACTACAGTAAGCATTCACATGTTGCAGAATGGGGGTTTTATGTCTGTCCTTCAGCACCTAAAGGAACAGGTAGAAAATTAGCTTCAGCTACTTTTGAATATGCTTTTAATAAATTAAAACTACATAAAGTTTTTGGCGAAGTAATGAGTGTCAATGAACGCTCAATTCTTTTTCATAAAAATCTAGGTTTTATAGAAGAAGGTCGTTTAAGAGAACAATATTTCAATGGTCAAAACTATTACGATGTCATTTGTTTTGGATTGTTAGCAGCAGAATGGAAGAAGATAGATGAGTATAAGTAACATCGTAATTGCTGATCGGGAAATATCCTGTAATCAAACACCTTATATAATTGCTGAGCTATCAGCTAATCATAATGGCAGACTTGAAACAGCGATCCGTATCATTGAAGAAGCGCAACGTGCTGGTGCTGATGCAGTAAAGTTACAGACTTACCGTCCTGATACCATTACTTTAAATGCTGATACGGATGACTTCAAAATCAAAGGCGGCTTGTGGGATGGGCGTTCACTTTATGAATTGTATGAAGAAGCTCATACACCATGGGAATGGCATAAACCTTTATTTGATCATGCTCGTAAAATTGGCATAACTATTTTTAGTTCGCCTTTTGATAAAACTGCGGTGGATTTGCTGGAAGAATTAAATGCTCCCGCATATAAAATCGCTTCATTTGAAGCCGTAGATTTACCATTGATTCGTTATGTAGCAGCCACTGGCAAACCCATGATTATCTCAACGGGTATGGCCGATGCCGAAGAAATCGAAGAAGCAATTTCGGCAGCAAAAGAAGGTGGTTGTAAGGAACTGGCAATCTTACATTGCGTAAGTGGCTACCCAGCACCTCCCGAAGATTATAATTTGCGAACTATTGCTGACATGATTACACGATTTGGGTTGGTTACAGGTTTATCTGATCACACATTAGATAACTCTACGGCCATTACTAGCGTCGCTCTTGGTGCTTCAATTATTGAAAAACATTTTACACTTGATCGAAATGGTGGAGGACCTGATGATAGTTTTTCCCTTGAGCCGAATGAGCTTGCATCACTGTGTCGAGATACAAAAACAGCATGGAAAGCATTAGGTCAAATTGATTACGGTCGTAAATCGAGTGAGATAGGGAACGTACAATTTCGTCGCTCAATGTACTTTGTAAAAGATATGAAGACCGGAGAAATTATTAGTGAAGATTGCATTCGTAGTGTAAGACCTGGCTATGGCTTGGCTCCTAAATATTTATCATTAGTAATTGGTAAAAAAATGTTGTGTGACATTTCAGCACACACACCAGTGAAAATAGATCATTTCAACTAATGTTTCGTTGGTACAAAGATATTAAATGCATTCTGGATGAAGAGAATGAAACTTGGCTGACTTATCTGCATGGTAAACAACTACATAATCAAAAGTTTTATACCAAAGTAAAACCACCACACAGTGGTCTCTTTCTCCAAATCGTCAAGTTCTTATATGTTTTATTTCTTGATACACGGTTTGCTAAAAAAAATAGATCTTTACATCCCTCAACATTTTTTAGTTTTGTGGGTTCTGCAAATCAACTTGCTTCATTGGAGCAAACGCTAGCTTCAATAGAGCGCAGTGGTGAGAGATCTTTAGTGGTTCTTAACCGAACAGTACTTTCAGAAAAAGAACGAGAGCAACGAGGCTATATAACCTTGCAGCTCTCTCCTTTGGAAGCAGTAAGAGTAGCCGTGTTATTATTCAGGCGTGGGATTGGTTTATACCGCATGGTAAAAGCCATTCATCCTGTGTCGGTGCGTTGGCATTTTATTTATTTTTGTAACGTCTATAAGTATCTAGTCTATTTCCACAGTGCTTTTTCACAGAACAAACCTGAATTTGTTATCACAGCGAATGATCATAGCGTTCCTAATCGTTGCATGCTGGCGGTTGCCCATCATCTTGGTATAAAAACAGTCTATTTACAGCACGCCTCCGTTAGCAATATATTCCCAGCGTTAAGAGTAAATTATGCATTTTTGGATGGGCAGTCAGCACTTGATACGTATAGAGAATGTGAACTTAATCAGCCATCAACTTTTCGTCGGGCACCGATTCCTGACGTGATTCTGTCGGGGCAAAAAAAGCATCTAAAAAGGGTGAAAAAATCACTAACCAATATATTAGGTATTGCCTTGAATGCACTTGATGACGCTGCTCTTGGCATAGCATTTATTAACGAGCTGGCGGAACATGGCATGAATGTTCGTCTTCGGTGGCATCCGGCTCTTTCAAATCAAGAGAAACAGCAATTTCACGATGCATTCTCTAAGAGTAGTAAAGTAACGTTAAGTGACCCCAAGCAAGAACCCATATCCACTTTTATGGAGCAGATTAGCTGGTTAATTGCAGGTAACAGCAGTATACATTTAGAAGCTGCACTCGCTGGAGTTATGCCGATTTATTATGAGTTAATGGATCCTGATCAGCCTGATTATTATGGTTATGTTAAGCATGGGCTGGCGTTAACCGCTTCATCAGTCAACGAAGTCTTGATGCTTATGGACAGGGTGAAACAGGATGAGCGGTCGAATAAGAATGCCGTCCGTTACTACAGTGCAACCTATTTAACAGAATGGGATGGTAAGGAAGGACAGTTGGTCGCCGACTGTTTAATGAAAATTTCGGAAGGTGTTCAGCCCGAAGAGTTACCGGGTTACGTCGGTTTTTATGATAATAAATAACTATTTTTGTTACTAGTACAACCTCATACGATTAGCAAGATATCAAAGGATTAGATTTTTACTAGAATGCCCCCATTTATTTCGATAATAATCCCTACTTATAAAGATTGGGATAGACTTTCAAATTGCATCGAAGCAATAAATAATCAAACTTATCCAGCAAGTCATTACGAGGTGATTATTGTTAATAATGATCCTTCAGAATTTGCTCCTAGAAGTTTGTTAGATTCTCTGTGCTCGAACATAACAATCCTAACGGAAATAATGCCAGGTTCTTATGCGGCGAGAAATACGGCATTAAAGCATGCCAAGGGAAATATCATAGCGTTTACTGACTCGGATTGTTTGCCTGAAGCCGATTGGCTCGAGTCAGCGGCCAATTTATTTCAAACTTCAAGCAATATTGACCGCATAGCTGGAGCGATATCTATTTTTAGAGAGAATGGTGGCTCTTGGTTAGCCTGGAAGTTTGATTCTGTTACAGCATTTAATCAGCAGTACAATGTTAATAATGGTGTTTCTGTCACAGCTAATCTATTTGTTCGTCGAGATGTGCTGGATAAAGTGGGGAGTTTTAATGCAACCCTTATGTCCGGCGGCGATATGGATTGGAATAAACGTGCTACCGAACTAGGTTTTGGACTCACGTATTCATCTCAAACACGAGTCGGTCACCCGGCTAGAAAATCAATTGGAGAGTTGATCCGTAAATCCAGACGAATTACTGGCGGCGGATTTCTGCGTGCAAAAATGGAAAAACGTATTCTGAAATACATGCTCTGGCATCTAATTCCCCCGATTCGTTATGCAAAAATTTTGTTAAAGAACCACAAAAAACGAGATGTGGGTTTTGCTGTAATGATATTTTGGCTATTAAAAGTAATTATGCTGGGTGAAATGATGCGTTTATTTTTGGGTGGTAAACCGCTCAGGTGAAAATTTTCATGTTAGTTAATCTATACAACCAAAAAGGTGCAGGCCCTAAGAATATTGCTTTCAACTTTATTAATGAGGCGATAGATAGTCGCTTATCTTTCCTTATTTTAATCCCTGATATTTCAAATTATTCGCATTACCAAAGCACGGATAACGTGCGTTTTATACGTTTGTTTTGTCCACGTAGTACTTTGTTAAAAGTGCTTTTTCGCGTGTATTTGGAGTTGTTTTTCATTCCTTGTTTGGTCTGGCGGAATAAAATAAAACATCTCTTAGCATTTGGTAATTTCTTATTTTCCCCCGTTCGCGCAACTAAAACAGTATTGCTGCATCATCCTTATTTGGTGGATGACAGGTTATATGAGCAATTGGAATTTGGTAGCAAGATTACCGAGTGGTTAAAGCGGGTGGCCTTTTATATTACGACTAAAAATGCCGATCACATTGTAGTGCAAAGCGATTACATGGCTCGGCAGCTGGAACGTAAGTATCCAAAGCATAGCTTCGATGTTGAAATAATCCCTAACCCGATTAGTTACAGCTTTGCTCATCCTCATGACCCTGCGGATTTGATTGCACCTCGGCAAGCGACTGTTAAAGACGATTTGAAATTGCTTTATGTCAGTCGGTTTTACCCGCATAAAAACCATGTGTTTTTGGTTAAGTTATCCAGGGAGTTAGCACAGCGTGGTATCAAACACATTATTTTTGTTACCGTTAACCCGGAGATAGGCGAGGCAAAGTCATTTTTGGAAGCGATCAATGACAGTGATGTTTCGATTCATAATTTAACTGAAGTTAGTCAGACAGAACTGGTTGAGTATTACTTGTCTGCTCATGCATTTATTTTTCCATCGAAAGCTGAAACATTTGGTAACCCGTTAATTGAGGCAATGTGTTATGGCTTGCCTGTCGTGGTTCCTGATCTTGAATATGCGCATGCTATTAATGGCAAGGCAGGACTGTATTACCTGTCTGATGATGTGATGGGGTGTGCTGATCTTATTATTAAGACGCTTTTTGATGAGTCTACATATAGACAATACTCTGCGTTGAGTGTCTCACGCTTCGAGCGGTTTAAAACGCCTCGTAAGTGGTTTCAACATTACCTGACGGTGATGCATGAGTCAGACTGAGATAAACGCAATGACAGCAAATGAGTCAGTTCCTAAAGTATTAGTGCTTCTGGCGGCTTTTAATGGGGATGAGTGGATTGAGGAGCAGATACAATCTATTTTGAATCAGAAAAATGTTGAACTGGATGTATTGATTAGCGTTGATCAGTCTAAGGACGAGACGTATCAGACATGCACCCGGCTGGCAAAAGTCTATTCGAATATTCAAGTTTTGGCATATGGGGAACGCTTCGGCGGTGCGGCAGCTAACTTTTTTCGCTTAATTCGAGAAGCAAATTTTGAAAAGTATGACTATATCGCTTTGGCCGATCAGGATGATAGTTGGCTGAGTGATAAATTATCGGTTTCGATTAAAGCCATCAATCAACAAGGTGTTGATGCTTTTTCTTCAAATGTCACTGCTTTTTGGCCGAGTGGTAAACAGGTTTTAGTGAAAAAATCATTTCGTCAGAAACAGTTCGATTATTTTTTCGAAGCCGCTGGGCCGGGTTGTACCTATGTCCTTAAAACTGCCGTTATGAATGACTTTAAAGCGTTTATGTGTCGCCATGAAGCCATTTTTAAACGATTGCAACTGCATGATTGGACACTGTATGCCTTTGTGAGAAGTCATGGTTATGTCTGGCATATCGATGAAGCACCAACAATGATGTATCGACAACATGCATCAAATCAGGTTGGGTTTAATTATGGCGTAAAAGCGATGTTAGCCAGATTACGCATGATTCGCGACGATTGGTACGCTGAGCAGATACAGTTATATATTTTGCTGTTTGGCAAGAATGTTCCTAATTTCAAAATAAATCGATTATTTTTATTGAAGAATTTTTTTCAATTACGCCGAAGACCCCGAGATGCCTGTTTTTTATTGGTAATGTTATTGTTTGGATTGCTTAAACTTGAAAAATAAACATAAAGAGATAACGGGCTTTTTTTCCAGAATGGCTATTAAGGAAAACCTATGCGCGTTTTGGTAACGGGGGCAAACGGTTTTGTCGGCAGGCATTTAGTTGTCCAGTTATTACAGAATAATCATCAACTTGTTCGCTGTTTTCGTCAGATTAATACTGATTCACCTAAGCCCGCGTGTCGTGATGTCGCCATAACCATAAACAGTCAATCCGATTGGTCGGAGGCATTGGTGGAGGTGAGTCATGTTGTGCACTGTGCGGCTCATGTGCATGTGTTTCAGGGTGATGCCGATAGTTCAATTGATGGTTTTCGTGAAGTGAATAACTTAGGTACGATCAATTTAGCTAGGCAGGCTGCAAAAGCGGGTGTTGAGCGGTTTATTTTTATCAGCACGATTGGGGTGAATGGCAATGTCAGCAACGATAAGTCGTTTAGCGAAACTGATGAGCCTAATCCGCATAATACTTACGCACAGTCGAAGTGGGAAGCAGAAAAAGCCTTAATGCAGCTTGCTGCTGAAACAGAGATGGATGTTGTGGTTATTCGTCCCCCCATGATTTACGGTCCAGGTGCGCCGGGTAACTTTTCTACCCTACAACGCATTTTAAATAAGCAATGGCCATTGCCGTTTGCAGGGGTGAGAAATAAACGGGCTTTTGTTGCGGTTGAGAATTTGGTGAGCTTTATTGACGTTGCTTTGCAACACCCCGCGGCTAAAAACCAGCTTTACCTTATCTCTGATGGAAACGATGTGTCATTAACGATGTTTCTTTCAACACTGATTCAGGCATTGCAGTTGAAAACGGCATTATTCTATTTCCCCGCTACAATATTGCGTCACCTGCTCAAGCTGGTGGGTAAAGGCAATATGGCAGATCAATTATATGGCAATTTGGCACTGGATATTACTAAAGCCAAGATGCAGCTTCAGTGGGAGCCAGTAATAACGATGTTTGAACAAATGAAAAAATGTAGGGAAAATTCATAAACGGTGTAAAAAATTGTGACTTATTTCCGCTCATCTGAGCACCATAAAAGCTGAACGATTTAATCTGGCATTGGATAGTAGATTAGGTCGTTTTTGCTAAATAAAGTGACCTTAAGGTTATTTACTCAATCGCCTGTACGAACCTAGGAAAATAACTCAAATGGACTTGTTTCAAGAAAAGCAAAAAAATCAAAGCTCAAACTATCGTATTAATATCCCAAAAAATAATAACCTTGATCTCTTACGTTTCAGTTTCGCATTTATTGTTTTTTTGGTACACGCTTATCAATTATCTGAAGCAACCAGCCTTTCTTTATTTAATGATATTTTTTCATCGAAAGTAGCGGTGGAATGCTTTTTCGTAGTAAGTGGTTTTTTAATCTTTATGAGCTATGAATATTCAAGCAATATGAATCGTTATTTTGAAAAACGTTTTAGACGAATTTACCCCGCATATTTTTCAGTAATAATTGTTTGTGCCATCTTAGGCTCGTTTTTAAGTTCTTATTCAAGTGAAGAATACTTTTTAAGCTCTGAGCTTTATCGATACCTGGCTGCCAATTTAGTGTTCTTGAACTTTATTCAGCCAGATTTACCGGGGGTGTTCAGCATGAACTCCATGACCGCAGTCAATGGGGCATTGTGGACTTTAAAAGTTGAAGTGATGTTTTATCTGAGCGTACCTGTCTTTGTTTGGCTCTTTCGTAAGATCGGGCTTTGGCAGGGTCTGTTTTTACTTTATGCCTCTTCAATTATTTATAATGTTGTCCTGCAAACATTAATAAATACACACGGCGGCATTTTTATTGAACTGCAAAGGCAACTTCCCGGACAATTAATATTTTTTATTGCTGGTGGAGCTCTTTACTATGGGTTTGATTTTTTTAAGAAAAATGCCACAGGCTTTTTACTCTTTGCTATTGCAGCGTATCTATTGGAAGGTATTTTCCACACAGGATTGTTATATGCTGCTTCGTTAGCGATTTTAGTTGTGTACTTTGGTTTCATTTTTAAGTTCTTAGGTAACTTTGGAAAGTACGGTGATTTTTCTTACGGCGTATATATTCTACACTTTCCTATATTGCAGGCTTTTATTGCTAATCAATTTTTTGTCATATCACCATTATTAGCAATGTTGCTCTCTTCGGTAGTCGTTATAGTTACGGCTTATGTTATGTGGCATGGTATTGAAAAGAAAATGCTGAATAAATCTTCTCACTATCTGACAACATTAAAAGAACCAATCAAAATATGAGTTTGAAAGCAAATCTAAAATAGAAATGATGAGTGGGCAAAAGTTGAGCAAAATAGAGTCTGATGGCACCTGGTACCCATAACAAAATGAAAATACATATCCATTTAAGGATTGCCGATGTTCTTTTTTCAGTGATTGGCTTGCTGTTACTTTCACCGGTTTTTATCGTTATCTATCTGCTAGGGTTGTTTGATACTGGCTCACCGATATTCAGGCAACAAAGGGTTGGACGTGATCAAAAGCCGTTTACGCTGGTCAAGTTCAGAACAATGAAAAAAGACACGGCAGATATGGCTTCACACTTGGCGAATGTTTCTGTAATCACACCATTGGGGCGTTTTTTGCGACGCACCAAATTAGATGAACTGCCGCAATTATGGAACGTGCTGAAAGGTGAGATGAGTCTGGTTGGGCCAAGACCATGCTTGTTTAACCAGCATGAGTTGATTGAGCAACGCGAGATGAGACATGTCTTTGCTGTACAGCCAGGGATTACCGGATTGGCTCAGATTAATGATATTGATATGTCGACGCCAGAGCTGTTGGCAAAAACCGATGCCGAGATGATAAACACCTTAACCCTCAAACGCTATTTCAGCTATATCGTTCAAACAGCTTTGGGTAAGGGCAAAGGTGATCGGGTAAGTCATTAATAATGGATGAGTAAACACGTGGCTGAACATATTATCTGGCATGCAGAAACCATCACCAAGTCGGAAAGGGCTGAAAGAAACAGCCAACGCCCATGTATCTTGTGGTTTACCGGCCTTAGTGCATCGGGTAAATCGACCACCGCCAATGCGGTAGAAAAACGCTTATTTGAACTTGGACATCATACATATCTCCTAGATGGCGACAATGTTCGTCACGGCTTAAATAAAGATCTTGGCTTTAGTGACGCTGATAGGGTCGAAAATATTCGTCGTATTGGTGAGCTTTCAAAACTCTTTTCGGATGCGGGCTTAATCGTTCTTTCCGCTTTTATCTCCCCATTTAGATCTGACCGTCAAATGGTTCGTGATTTAATGCCGGAAGGTGAGTTTGTAGAAATTCATATGGATACACCTCTTGCTGTTTGTGAGACTAGGGATCCCAAAGGCTTATATCAAAAAGCCAGACGTGGAGAAATCAAAAACTTTACCGGTATTGACTCGGCATATGAATCTCCAGAGAAACCTGAAATAGTTTTAAACACAGCTGAGTTTGATATTGATACTTGTGCAGAGCAAGTCATCTCTTACCTGAAACAGAAAAATATTATTCAAAACTAAATCATGGCTTATTTTGATGTTTTCAATGGCGATGCAGACGGCATTTGCTCTTTAGTTCAATTGCGTCTAGCCGAACCGCAACAATCAACTCTAGTGACAGGGGTTAAGCGAGACATAAAATTGCTGCAGAAACTTGAAGTGCAATCCTCAGATCATGTGACTGCACTAGATATTTCGATGGAAAAAAATTTGGCTGGACTCAACAAAATATTAAGTGAGGGCGCCACAGTTTTTTACGCTGACCACCATCAATCAGGTGATATTCCTAAACATAAAAATTTACAAGCATTAATTGATTTGGCTCCAAACGTTTGTACAGCATTAATTGTTGATAGGTTCTTGGGCCATAGGTTTCACCTATGGGCAATGACCGCTGCATTTGGTGATAACTTACTATCTACTGGATTAATGCTTGCTGAAGAGGCATTGCTATCAGAAGTCCAAATCTCTCAGTTACAAACCCTTGGCACACTACTGAATTACAATGGGTATGGAAGTTCTGTAGATGATTTATTTTATCATCCAGCTGATTTATTCCTAGCTTGTGTTAAGTATGTGTCGCCCTTCGATTTTATTATCAAAGAGTCGGAAATTTTCTCAACTCTCCAAAATGGTTTTGCAAACGATATAGCATTAGCAAAATCGACAAAACCACGTTATCTGTCGAGTGCTGTGGCCCTATTTGAGTTACCCGATGAGAAGTGGGCACGTCGAGTCAGTGGCGTATGGGGTAATGAGTTAGCAAATGAGTTTCCTGATAGAGCACATTTAATTCTTACCCCGGTCAATTCTAATAACTACATGGTCAGCATCAGAGCGCCATTATCTAATCGTAGTGGTGCTGATAGCGTTGCTAGTCAATTTACAACGGGCGGTGGCAGGGCTGGTGCAGCAGGCATAAATCTACTTCCAGAATCGGATATCAGTAATTTGATTTTAGCCATGGAAAAGCAATACGCCTGATATATCATTTAGACGCTCTTTCATAATAAAACTTGTCAACGGACTTCTAATTGGATTAATCTCACACATGGTTCAGGAGAACCATTATTTAATCAGAACAAGGAGTTAAGGATGATGTTCAAGAAATGGATTATTTCTACATTGCTGGCATTGATGCTGGTATCTGGTATGTCTTTCGCGGCTGATAAAGTAAATATCAATACTGCCACAGTTGATGAGCTGCAAACTATTGACGGTATTGGACCTGCAACAGCGGCGAATATTGTTGCTTATCGTGAAACAAATGGTGACTTCATGTCAGTTGAAGATGCCATTAATGTTAAAGGTATTGGCGAGGCCAAAGCATCTCAATTGGCTGAGCAAGCCACCGTTGGTGAATAGATAGTTTTAGAGAATGTTTTAATGAAGGGATGGCTTTTGCCATCCCTTTTTTATGAGTTAAAAACTGACAAGGTGTGAATGTTGTTGCTCGGCTTGCTGCATCAATTTTGTTTTCAACTCAGATAATAGAATTTTCTGCTCATTTTCACTCAATGCATTGTCATCATCATTTGTGATGAAAAAGACGTCTTCAACTTGATCACCCAGTGTTGTCAGCTTGGCATTGATTAACTGTAGGTTCTGCGAAAACAAGACTTGCGCGACGGCTGACACTAAGCCGGGCCGATCATGTGTGTAAAGTTCCATTGAGGTATGGTTTTGCTGACTATTCTCTTTAAACGTAATGGTTGGCTCTGTTTTAAATAATCGGCTGGTACGCGGCATGATAGCGGGTTTATAACCACTAATGAGTGTCTCTTTGGCCAGCTGAGATTGCATAGCCTCAACGATATCTTTATGGCGCTGACTGGCGCCATTAACAATAAAGGTATTGAGGGTATTACCATCATCAGTAGTATTGATCTTGGCGTCCAAAATATTGAGTTGTAATTGCTCAAGCGTTGATGTCATTGCCGCAAATAGCCCACGACGGTCTCGACTGAAAATAAACAGTTCTAGTGTCGAAGGCTCATTATGCTGGCGGACAATAATCATCGGCTCCTTATGAGGATCGGCCAACCGGTTTTTACTATGCCAAACGAGTTCATCGACGCTATGACGTAAAAAATAATCCAGCCCATAATCCTGCCAGAGCGTAGTCACATCTTGAGGATTAAAACCTTGTTCAGTGAGTTCATCCAAAGCTTGTTGATATTTTTTGTAGCTTTTCTCTTGTGTGCTTTTGGCCTGTTGCTCTGTGTGTTCAAGCCACTGTCTGGTGCTGTGATAAAGTTGCTTCAACAACGAGTCTCGCCAACTATTCCAAAGGTTTCGGTTAGTGGCTCGAATGTCTGCAACGGTTAAAAGGTAAAGGAAGTTGAGGCGTTCAACACTACCGACAAGCTCAGCAAAGTTCTTTATCACTTCTGGATCTTCAATATCACTGCGCTGAGCCGTTGATGACATCGATAAATGATGGCGAACCAAAAAAGTAATGATCTGTGTGTCGTATTTGCTGATGCTGTGTTGCTCACAAAAAGCTTTGGCATCAGCAACGCCTAAAACGCTGTGATCACCACCACGACCTTTAGCAATATCATGAAAAATACCGGCAATATAGAGCAGCTCCGGTTTGGCCAGTTGATAAAACACCTCTGAGCAAAGCGGAAACTCGGTATTAAATTCTGCACAAGAGAATCGGCGTAAATTTGCGACTAAGAATAGGGTGTGTTCATCCACAGTGTAGGCATGGAAAAGATCATGCTGCATTTGGCCGACGATTTTGCCAAAACCCGGTAAATAAGCACCCAAAACGCCAAGTTGATTCATTCTACGAAACTCATGGGTCACGCCTTTGGGCTGACGGATGATTTCCATAAACAAGCTGCGATTCTTGATATCCGCCCGAAAACGGCGGTCAATCAGATGTAAATGGGCATGGATCTGACGAATGGTAGCTGCACGAATGCCTTTTAATTGTGGGTTTTGTTGCAGAATCAGAAAGACTTCTAGAAGTGCATAGGGGTAGAAAGCAAAAATACCCGAGTTGATCGTTTCCAAGTAACCATTATGAGATTGAAAGCGGCGATTAAGTGGTTGGATATCTCTAGGCGCATCCGCCAAGATGATATTTTCTTCGAAGATCTGTAACAGTAAGGCATTCATTTGGCCAACAGCCCGGGCACAAAGATAATAATCTTTCATAAAGTGCTCGACGGCCATGCGCTCTTCAGTATCTTGATAGCCCAATATTTTGGCGATTTGACGCTGATAGTCGATCATCAGCTTTTCTTGTTTGCGACCCGCTAGATGATGCAGGGCAAAACGAACAGTCCATAAAAAACGTCTGGATTTATCTAAACTTTCAAACTCGCTTTGTGCGAGAAAACCTTTGGCATTTAAGCCAGCTAGGTTTCGAACGCCAAAATGTTGCTGGGCAACCCAAGTAATAACTTGGATGTCACGTAATCCACCTGGGGACTCTTTGAGATTGGGTTCAAGATTATTGGCAGTTTCGTTATATTTGCGATGACGCTCAATTTGTTCCTGACGCTTTCTTTCAAAAAACAGTCTGTTATCCCAAGTCTGGTTTGAAACTGTCAGTTGTTGTAAAGATTTAAATAAGACTTCGTCACCACATAGAAATCTTGCTTCGAGCAAATTCGTGGCGATGGTAATGTCGTCCTCTGCTTGGGTACGACACTCGTGCAAACTACGAACGCTGTGACCAATTTCAAGACCAATGTCCCATAGCTCAGTTAAAAATGATGACAGGGCTTCTGGGGGATGTTCAGCAACGGATTCATCCAACAAAATGAGGAGATCTACATCTGAAAAAGGGTGTAACTCACCACGACCATAACCGCCAACGGCGATTAACGTTACTGGGCTGTCATTAGGTAAGTGTTTTTGCCAGAGCGCTTGAAGAACTTCGTCGACGTAATGCGCTTGTTGATGAACAAGCCAATCAATATCAGCTTGTCCATCCATAAACTTATCATGCAGTGTTTGTTGTGCCGTTTTCAGTAAAGCACGACAGGCAACGCTGCTATCAGCCTTGCCGAGATCCCAAATGGAAGTAAGGTCGGGCTGTGTCATTCATTAGGCCTTAATTATCGTTCTTCATCACGTAGCGTGAGGATTTCAAACCCATCATCTGTCACCAGAATGGTATGTTCCCATTGTGCTGATAATGAGCGATCTTTGGTAACAACAGTCCAACCATCAGGAAGCTGTCGAACATGGCGTTTACCCGCATTAATCATCGGTTCAATGGTAAAAGTCATGCCTGCTTGTAATGCCATACCGGTACCCGGTGTGCCGTAATGCAAAACCTGTGGATCTTCATGGAAAATTTTACCGATACCATGGCCGCAGTATTCACGCACAACTGAAAAATTTTCTTTCTCAGCGTGTTGTTGAATAGCGTAACCAATATCCCCTAATCGAACCCCAGGTTTCACCATTTCGATGCCAATCATCATTGATTCGTGAGCGACTTTTACCAAGCGTTGAGCCAAAATGGATGTTTTACCAACATGGAACATTTTGCTGGTATCGCCATGGTAGCCATCTTTTATCACGGTAACGTCAATGTTGATAATATCGCTATCTTTCAGCTTTTTATCGCCGGGAATACCGTGGCAAATCACATGGTTGACTGATGTGCACACAGACTTAGGAAAACCATGATAATTAAGTGGGGCAGGGATAGCATCCTGAACATTAACGATATAATCGTGGCAGATTTGGTTGAGTTCATCGGTGGTGATGCCCGGTTGAACATGCTCACCAATCATCATGAGTACTTCGCCTGCGAGCCGACCGGCTACGCGCATTTTTTCAACTTCTTCAGCGTTTTTGATGGTCACAGCCATGGTGCTGGATAATCCTGATTTAAATGATGTAAACCTGAGTAGTTTGCCGTATTAAACTATCTGATGCCAGTCAGACGCAGAGATTATCTGAGATTGAAGCGATTCACTTTGTTTTGTGTGGTAATTGTGGAATAATATGCGCGCCTTGCAGCATGTCGCAGCAAGGATAAATCACACATGTGCCGGCACAGCTATCGGGGTGCTGCCTGAATCAGTTCAGCGTAGTCGATTGCTGGGGTACATGGAGGATTAACCCCATATTATTAAAGGTATAACCATGGCTAAAATTACAATGCGCCAAATGCTTGAAGCTGGCGTTCACTTCGGTCACCAAACACGTTACTGGAACCCAAAAATGGGTCAGTTCATCTTTGGTAAACGTAACAACATTCATATCGTTAACTTGGAAAGCAGCTTGCCAATGTTCAACGATGCGCTGAATTTTGTCAGCAAACTGGCTTCTAAAAAAGGCCGTATTCTGTTTGTTGGTACTAAGCGCGCCGCTCAAGATGCAATTCGTGAAGATGCAGAACGTTGCAACATGCCTTACGTTAACCGTCGTTGGTTAGGTGGTATGTTGACTAACTATCAAACTGTTCGCCAATCAATCAAACGTCTGGAAAGCATCCAAGAAATGATTGAAAGCGGTAAAACTGAAGGTTTGAAAAAGAAAGAAGTTTTGAACCTGTCACGTGAACAAGAAAAACTGGAAAAAAGTATCGGTGGTATCCGCAAAATGGGCGGTCTGCCAGATGCATTATTTGTTATCGACGTTGATCATGAGCGTATCGCTATTCAAGAAGCTAACAAATTAGGTATTCCTGTTATCGCTGTTGTTGATACAAACAGCAACCCAGATGGTGTTGATTACGTTATCCCAGGTAACGATGACTCAATGCGTGCGATTCGTTTGTACACTGCTAACATCGCTGATGCGATTTTAGAAGGTCGTGCAACAGTAACGACTGGTGACAGCAACGAAGAATTCGTTGAAGTTGCAGAAACTAATGCAGACGCGGCAGCTGAGTAATCACTGACGCTTTCATAACAGGCTCGCCCTACAAGGCGGGCCTGTGTTGTATGTGTGGCCTTGAGGCCAACCATAAACAAATAGATTAAGGGTTTTAAAGATGGCAATTACTGCTGCACTTGTTAAAGAACTGCGTGAGCGTACTGGCTCAGGCATGATGGAATGCAAAAAGGCGCTGGTTGAATCTAACGGTGATATCGACGCTGCTATCGAAGCGATGCGTAAGTCTGGTCTGGCTAAAGCCGACAAGAAAGCTGATCGTGTTGCTGCAGAAGGTATCATTGCAATTGAAGTTACTGCTGATGGTAAACAAGCTGTCATGCTGGAAGTTAACTCAGAAACAGACTTCGTTGCTAAAGCTGATGACTTCATCAATTTCGTTGATGCCGTTGCTAAGAAAGTGTTAGCGGAGCAACCAGCTGATCTGGACAGCTTGTTACAACTGACTTTAGACAGTGGTGAAACGATTGATACTAAACGTCAATCATTGATCGCTAAAATCGGTGAAAACATTCAAGTTCGTCGCTTTACTTTGATGCAAGCTGAAAATGGTGTGATTGGTTCATACCGTCACGGCGACCGTATCGGCACAATGGTTAAATTAACGGGTACTGATATCGACTTAGCTCGTGATTTGGCAATGCACGTTGCTGCAAGCCGTCCACAAGCTATTTCATCAGATGAACTGTCTCAAGAACTGATTGAGAAAGAGCGTGATATCGTAGCGACTCAAGCTCGTGAAAGTGGCAAGCCAGAAGAAATCGTTGAAAAAATGATTGAAGGCCGCATGAGCAAGTTTGTCAACGAAGTAACATTATTGGGTCAACCATTTGTTAAAGACCCAGATACAACTGTTGAAAAACTGGTCAAGAAAGCTAACGCTACCGTTGAAGCATTTGCATGCTTTGAAGTTGGTGAAGGTATTGAGAAAAAAGCTGATAACTTCGCAGAAGAAGTTATGGCACAAGCACGAGGTAATTAATCGATGACAGCAGCGGGCAATCAGCCGGTATACAAACGGGTTTTACTGAAACTAAGTGGTGAAGCTCTTATGGGGAATGCCGAATACGGTATTCAACCGGAAGTGATTGCTCGTTTTGCCGAGGAAATCTCATCACTCAATAAACAAGGTGTTGAGCTCGGTATTGTTATCGGAGGTGGCAACATCTTCCGTGGTGCAGGTCTGGCCGCAAATGGTATGGATCGCGTTAGCGCCGACCATATGGGGATGTTGGCTACCGTCATGAATGCGTTGGCTTTGCAGGATGCGCTGGAGCGTAACGGCACATTTTGTCGTGTGATGTCAGCCATCCGCATTCATGAAGTCTGTGAAGATTACCTGCGCCGTCGTGCGATCCGCCACCTTGAAAAAGGCCGTGTGGTCATCTTTGCGGCTGGTACAGGTAATCCTTTCTTTACGACTGATTCAGCAGCCAGTTTACGGGCCGTTGAAATCGGTGCCGATCTTATGTTGAAAGCAACGCAAGTAGATGGTGTTTATGACGCTGATCCGCGTAAAAACCCGGATGCAGTTCGTTATTCAACTTTAAGTTATGACGAAGTTATTAATAATCGCCTTGCGGTTATGGATACTACCGCGGTCGTAATGTGTCAAGAACAACAAATGCCTTTACGTGTATTTGACGTGCACCAACAAGGCAACCTGACTGATATCGTCTATGGTAAAGACGTCGGTACACTGGTGAAATAGGATTTGGATTCAGACATGATTGATGAAATTGAAAAAGATGCCGCTGAGCGGATGACAAAAAGTGTTGCAGCATTATCAACTGCAATGGCTAAAATCCGTGCGGGTCGTGCCCACACAAGTCTTTTAGATCATGTCATGGTTCCTTACTACGGTTCGGATGTGCCGTTGAGCCAAGTAGCTAACGTTGGTATTGAAGATTCTCGTACCATCAGTGTGACACCATGGGAAAAAAATATGGTGTCAGTCATCGAAAAAGCGATCATGACTTCTGACTTGGGTGTTAACCCAAACAGTGCCGGTATGACGATTCGTGTACCGATCCCAGCATTAACTGAAGAGCGTCGTAGAGACTTGGTTAAAGTGGCGAAAAACGAAGCGGAAAATGCGCGTATTGCAGTGCGTAATATTCGTCGTGATGCTAACGGTACCGTCAAAGATCTGTTGAAAGAAAAAGAAATTTCTGAAGATGAAGCACGCGCAGCAGAAGATAATATTCAAGAGCTGACCAACGCGACTATCAAGAAAATTGACGACGTTCTGGCTGAAAAAGAATCTGATTTGATGGAAGTGTAACCGCAAGGTTCACCTCTTTTATATGCAGGCATCTGCCAGAAATATCCCACGGCACATTGCAATCATCATGGATGGCAATGGTCGTTGGGCAAAACAGCGCCTTCAACCTCGATTCATGGGACACCGTGCTGGTGTTCGTGCCGTTGAAGGGATTGTAAAACACTGTGTTGCAACCGGTGTTGAAGTACTCAGTCTTTTTGCGTTTAGCAGTGAAAACTGGCGCCGTCCAGGTAAAGAGGTTGAGCTGTTGATGGAATTATTCAGTCACGCACTGGATAACCAAGTAAAACGTCTTCATAAGAACAATATCCGTTTAAAAATTATTGGTGATATCAGCCGGTTCTCGGATAGTTTGCAGCAAAAAATTGCTGATGCAGAAGCGCTCACAGCCGAAAATCAATCTTTAACCATTAATATTGCAGCCAATTATGGTGGCCGTTGGGACATAAGCCAAGCCATGCAGAAATTGGCGAAAGACGTTGTCGATGGCAAACGTTCAGTTGACTCGCTTAGCGAAGATGATTTGTCATCACAGCTTATTACAGCTGATTTACCAGAACCTGATCTCTTTATCCGCACTGGCGGTGAACAACGGATCAGTAACTTCCTAATTTGGCAACTTGCTTATACCGAGTTGTATTTCACGGATACATTGTGGCCTGAGTTTAATGCCAAGGCATTAGACCAAGCTATTGACTGGTACGCTAAACGCGAGCGTCGTTTCGGCCGTACCTCTGAGCAGTTGCAAGGACTTGAAGATGCTTAAGCAACGTTTGTTGACGGCAGCTGTTTTAATCCCCCTAATTATTCTCGCTATTCTCTACTTACCAAGCATTGGTTTCTTAGCAATTTTGGTATTAGCTTCAGTCTTGGCTGCATGGGAATGGTTAACCATGACTGGTATGAAGTCAGCACTGCGGCGTTCAATCCTCGTATTGCTTGTTGTACTGATTTCATTAGGTAGTTTACCGCTGGTTTCTAGTCAGGATTTCTTTCTGGCGTTACTCACTTATTGGTTAGCTATCACGGCCTTTGTATTGATCTTTGCACATAAAGCGCTTCCTAATAGTTTGGATAATTTATTGCAGAATAAAGTGATTAGCCATGTATTGATGACCGTCACATTATCTGGATTTATATACAGTGGTTTATGGCTTCATGGGCTATCTGGTGTCGGACCACAAATGGTTATTTACCTGTTGTTTGTCGTATGGCTTATGGATACAGGTGGTTATTTCTTTGGTAAGCGTTTTGGTCAACGTAAATTGGCAACCGCAATTAGTCCAAATAAAACCTGGGAAGGCCTAGCTGGCGGCGTCTTATTGGCAACTTTGGCTTATATGGTGAGCGTTAGCATTGGTTTGCCCGGTGATATCTCAGCAGGCGTATGGTTTTTAATTACCATGGTGACAGCCTTGGTTTCTGTTGTCGGAGACCTATTTGAAAGCTTGTTTAAACGCAGCTTCCATATCAAAGACAGTGGCCAATTATTACCCGGCCATGGCGGCATGTTAGACCGTATTGATAGTTTACTAGCGGCTGGGCCTGTATTCGCTGCCGGACTTTACTTGGCAGGAATCAACTAGTGAAACAAGTAACGGTACTTGGCTCAACAGGGTCAATTGGCGTTAGTACGCTCGACGTATTATCACGTCACCCAAATGATTATCAGGTATTCGCATTATCTGCTAACCGTTCAGTTGATGCTTTATTTGCCCAATGTTGTGAATTCAAACCCAAAATCGCTGTCATGTTAGATAGTGATGCTGCGGCAACGTTGGCAAAAAAAATCTCAGCAGAAAATTTAGATATTGAAGTTCGGAGTGGCACGCAAGCATTAGTTGAGGTTGCTGACGCAAGTGATACTGATATTGTTGTTGCGGCAATTGTTGGGGCGGCTGGCTTAATACCGACATTAGCCGCTGCTAAAGCAGGTAAACGAATCTTGTTAGCCAATAAAGAAGCATTGGTTATGAGCGGCGCCTTGCTAATGGAAACCGTCGTCAAGAGTGGTGCCGAGTTATTGCCTGTTGATAGTGAGCACAATGCAATTTGGCAGTGTTTGCCAGTGGGTGACAAACAACATTATCAGTTCACTGATAAAGGTATCCGTCGCATCATTTTGACGGCATCAGGTGGTCCTTTTAGAGATTGGAACATAGCTGATTTAGATAAGGTCACACCTGAACAAGCAGTAGCGCATCCTAACTGGTCAATGGGGCAAAAGATTTCCGTTGATTCTGCAACCATGATGAATAAAGGCCTCGAAGTGATTGAGGCACATTGGTTATTTGGCATGCCTGGTGAACAAATTGAAGTGGTTTTACATCGCCAAAGTATTATTCACTCAATGGTTGATTATGCTGATGGTTCAGTATTGGCGCAGATGGGTAATCCCGATATGCGAACACCTATCACTAATACATTAGCTTGGCCCAAACGAATTGATTCAGGTGTTGAACCTTTAGATTTAGTTAAAGCTGGGCGTTTAGATTTTGCAGAAGCTGACTTTGCAAGGTTTCCATGCTTGAAATTGGCTTATCAGGCATTGGCGCAAGGTGGTACTGCGACGGCAATTCTTAATGCTGCTAACGAAGTGGCTGTGGATGCATTCCTCAACCGGCAAATACGCTTTACTGATATTGCCAAAATTATTGAGCAAGTATTAAACACGATTAGCCCGACAGCAGTACTTGATTTAGATGTTGTTCTTCAGGCAGACAAGGCTGCACGTCTTGCTGCAACTAAACTGATTGAGCTATGCAATCCTTAATATTTTTTATTGTTGCATTAAGTATTTTGGTCGTGATCCACGAATTTGGACATTACTGGGTTGCACGTCGCTGTGGCGTTAGAGTCCATAAGTTTTCTGTTGGGTTTGGTAAAGCCTTATGGTCAAAAACGGATAAGCACGGTACAGAGTTTGTATTTGCTGCCTTACCACTTGGTGGCTATGTCAAAATGCTGGATAGTCGTGAACAAGATGTCAGCGATGATGAAAAACCTTTCAGCTTTGATCAGCAGTCATTAATAAAGCGTATTGCAATCGTCTCTGCTGGTCCGGTCGCAAATTTGTTATTTGCCATTTTTGCCTATTGGTTAATTTTGGTTGTCGGCGTCCCTGGTACAAAGCCAATAATTGACGAAGTCACCGACGGCTCGCCAGCTGCATTAGCCCAATTGGGAGCAGGGGATGAGCTTATCGCCATAAACGGCAAGGCGACACCAACTTGGAATAGTGTGTTTCAGCGTTGGTTAGATTATGCCCAAGATGAGGCAACGGTCAGCTTAACGGTGGCTAGTGGTGATATTGTCACCGAAAAACAATTAAAAATGCCGTTGATTGGTTTAGATAAGGCGAATACATTATTTCGCGAAGTTGGTATTCAAGCATATCACCCGCCAATACCTGCAAAGTTGGGACAAGTCATTGAAGATGGCGCCGCAGATGAGGCGGGACTACAAGTAGGTGATGAACTACTAAGCGCGAATGGACGTGATATGCCAGATTGGCAATCATGGGTGGCGCTCATTCAATCTTCAGCTGATGAGCCTTTAAGCGTTGCCTACTTGCGTAATGGTAAATATCAAATGATTGAGATGACGCCGAAAGCAGATGACCAAGGGCGTGGTGTTATCGGTGCAGGCGTTGCGGCGGATGCTGCGGTTTTCCCTGAATCGCTTAAGGCCGAATTACGCTATGGACCACTATCAGCAATACCGGAAGCCGTATTACAAACGTGGTCATTTAGTAAAAATACTATTAAAAGTTTCTGGGGAATGTTGTCAGGAACTGTATCGACAGAAAACCTTGGTGGCCCAATCAGCATTGCACAATACGCAGGAAGCAGTGCACAACAAGGTTTAATTAGTTTTATTGGTTTTTTGGCGATGATCAGCATCAGTCTTGGGATTTTAAATTTATTACCCATTCCAATGTTAGATGGTGGTCATTTATTGATGTATTTTATTGAATGGATAAAGGGAAGTCCCGTATCAGAGACAATGCAAGTGCAAGGTCAAAAGATTGGGCTGATCTTATTGCTAATGCTGATGTTTGTTGCCTTTGCAAATGATTTAACAAGACTGTTTGGCTAATCTCAGCATTGCAGGTACACTTACGATTTCGTCGACGGACTGTCTGATAAGCATAATGAAACGATTACTCACTGCACTAGCCTTAATTTGTATTACTTCAACTGCTTGGGCTGAAGAATTTATCATCAAGGACATTCGTGTAGAGGGGCTGCAACGTATTTCCGCCGGTGCTGTTTTTAACTATTTACCAGTCAAAGTTGGTGATGAGTTAACCGAAAATGATGTGCAAGGCATCATTCGTTCATTATTTAAATCCAAATATTTTAATGATGTCCAAGTTGACAGCGGTGAAGACGGCGTATTAGTTATTAAAGTTAGCGAACGCCCAGCAATTTCCAGCATTGAGTTCGTCGGTAATAAAGACATCGATGGCGATGAACTCGCTAAGTCTTTAAGCCAGATCGGCTTTGCAGAAGGTCAAGTGTTTGAGCAAGCCATGCTTGAACGTGTGGAGCTTGAATTACAACGCCAATATTTCAGCCGAGGTAAGTATGGTGTTGATATTCAATCTGAAGTCACCCCTTTATCTCGTAATCGTGTTGGTATTCGTATCACGATGGCAGAAGGTGTAGTTGCCACTATCGGTGAAATTAACATCGTTGGTAATGAAAACTATGATGATGAAGAAATCATCAGTGAGATTGAATCAAGCACAGGTGGCTGGTTGTCGTTTTTAACCAAAGATAACCAATATTCCCGTCAAAAATTATCTGCTGATCTTGAAACTATCCGTTCTTTTTATTTAGACCGTGGTTATGTTGATTTCACAGTTGAGTCGACACAGGTCACGATTAGTGATGATAAAAAACAGATTTTTATCACCATTAATATTACTGAAGGTGTTCGATATAAAATCAATGAAGTTCGTCTGGCTGGTAATTTGATCGTGCCGCAAGAAGAATTATTCGATCTAGTCACGATTCGTAAAAACTCAGTCTTCTCGCGTAAAGCGATTAACGATAGCTCAGAAAACTTGACTGATCGATTAGGTAATGATGGTTATGCATTCGCCAATGTGAATGCTGTGCCTGATATTGACCGTGAAACGCGTGAAGTAGATTTAACATTCTTCGTTGACCCAGGTCGTCGGGCTTATGTTCGCCGTATCAATATCGCGGGCAACAGCAAAACCCGTGATGAAGTTTTACGCCAGGAAATGCGTCAACAAGAATCAGCGTGGATCGATACGGGTAAAGTTGAACAATCTCGCGAGCGTCTTTCACGTCTCGGTTATTTTGAAAATGTTAATGTCGAAACGATTCCAGTTACAGGAACAACTGACCAAGTTGACTTGGACTTTGATGTAACAGAAACAGCATCAGGTAGTATTTCTGCGGGTGTTGGCTTCTCACAATCTGACGGTATTATTTTTAATGCCAACCTTACTCAGCGTAACTTCTTGGGTAGTGGTAAACATATCCGTCTTGGTTTTAATAACAGTGATATCAACACAACTTATAGCTTTGGGTACACCAACCCATTTGCGACTATTGATGGTATAAGCCAGGGTTTTAATGCGTTTTATCGCGAAACTGATGCCCGTGAGGCTAACTTGGCAAACTACCGCACTGAAACGTTGGGTGGTGATATCAACTTTGGTGTGCCAATTTCAGAAAATAACCGGATTAGCTTAGCGTTAGGTTTTGAGCAAACTGAGTTAGATTTATCTGATTTCAATCGTATTCAACGCTATAACGATTTTATTGATCGTGAAGGTGATAAATTTACTGCTATCCCAGTGACGATTGGTTGGACCAGCGATACACGTGACAGTGCTTTATTACCAACAAGTGGTATGGAACAATCAATAAGTGCAGAGATTGCGACGCCAGTTGGTGACTTGCAGTTCTACAAAATTCGATACCGTAATAACTGGTTTAGACCTATATCTGATGACCTCACTTTTGCTTTAAGAACAGATTTAGGTTATGCCGATGGTTATGGTGATACAAGCGAGTTACCATTCTTTGAAAACTTCTACGCGGGTGGTATTCGTAGCGTACGTGGTTTCCGGGCTAACACATTGGGTATTCGTGAAGACGATCGCCCTCTGGGTGGTAACATGCTGGTAACAGGTGGTGCGGAAGTCATTTTCCCGGTACCGTTTATGAAGAAAACCTTACGCTCATTCCGCCTCAGCGCATTCGTTGATGCTGGTAACGTATACGATGTTGATCAAAGCTTTGACGCTGGCCTGTTAAGATATTCAACCGGTGTATCAGCAATTTGGATTTCGCCTTTTGGTGCAATGTCATTTAGTATTGCTGCGCCACTTAATGCGCAAAGTGAAGATGAAACTGAAGCATTTCAGTTCTCATTGGGCTCAACATTTTAGTTAATTAATCTGGAGTAGAAAGTGAAGACAGTTAAAGTCATTTTGGTATCACTGGCACTGTTGGCTGCCAGTCCCGCCAGTTTTGCTAATGATTTAAAAATTGGTGTGGTAAATGCCAGCCGAATTTTAGATCAATCTCCACAAAAAGATGCGGCATTACAGCGCCTTGAAAATGAGTTTTCTTCGCGCAGCAAATCACTTGAAGCGAAAAATCGCCAGTTACGTTCAGCACAAGAAAAATTACAAAAAGATGCTGCTATTTTGAGTGCCGATGAGCGTGATGCTCAAGAACGCAAAATCATTGGTGACCAACGCGAGTTGAAGCGTCTACAAGAAGAATATAGTGAAGATCTGTCAATTCGTCGTAATGAAGAGCTACGTAAGCTGGAAGAAGAAATTGCTAAAACGATCGTAGAGATTGCTGAAGCAGAGAAATACGACTTGGTTCTTTACCAAGGCGTTATTTATGCTAGCGATAAAGCCGATTTGACCAGCAAAGTGCTGGAAAAATTAAAAGCAAGATAATCGGTGGTTTGGACATTATCGGCACTGGCAGAACGGGTTGATGGCCAGCTGATCGGTTTAGCAGATTTCCCAATATCTAACGTCGGCACCTTGCAAAATGCGGGTGCCGATGCCATTAGTTTTCTGGCAAATAGTAAATATCGAAAATACCTCCAAACTACGCGAGCAGGCGCTGTTATTGTTTCAGAAGCTGACAGTGATGCTGTTGTAGGCAATGCAATCGTGGTTGCCGATCCTTACGTAGCCTACGCCAATATTGCATCGTTATTGTTTCCTCAAGAAGTGGTTGCTGAGCAAGGTATTCATCCTTCAGCAGTCATTGACGCATCAGCCAATGTCGACCCCTCTGCGGGGATCGGTCCACAAACCTATATTGCTGCTGGTGTAACCATCGCTGCGGGGGTTCAAATTGGTCCAGGATGTATCATCGAGAAAGATGTGCAAATTGGGGAAAACAGCATTTTAGTTGCGCGTGTCACACTCAATCGCGGTGTCAAAATTGGCCAGCGAGCTATGATCCATCCTGGTGTCGTCATAGGTGCAGATGGTTTTGGTATTGCATTGACACAAGGTCGTTGGATCAAAGTTCCTCAGGTGGGTAGTGTGCAAATTGGTGATGATGTAGATATTGGTGCCAATACCACGATTGATCGTGGCGCGATTGAAGATACTTTTATTGCCAATGGCGTTAAATTAGACAATCAGATTCAAATTGGTCATAACGTCTCAATTGGTGAACATACCGTTATCGCAGGCTGTGTTGGTATCGCAGGTAGTACCCATATTGGTAAATATTGTGCCATTGGTGGCGGTACAGGCATTGCCGGACATATTGAAATTTGCGATCAGGTACAATTGACGGGTATGAGTATGGTGACGAAATCCATTACGGAGCCAGGCACGTATTCTTCTGGTATTCCTGTTGAGCCGACAAGAGAATGGCATAAAAATGTTATTCGCTATCGCCAAATGGATAAACTTCAAAATCGAATTAAACAACTCGAGTCACAGATACTCGAAAAATAACTTGTTGAGCTAGGCTTTACCCGACTAGCGCGTGACAGTAATATTACGCGGATGTGACACCGCTTTGATGCAAGGAAATCAGTTTGAACACCATTGATATACATGAAATTCAGCGCCTGCTACCGCATCGCTACCCATTTTTGCTGATCGACCGGGTGGTTGAATTCGTCCCTGGTGAACATTTGGTTGGTATAAAAAATATTACCTTCAATGAGCCACAATTTACTGGTCACTTTCCTCAGCGCGTCATTATGCCGGGTGTATTGATTCTAGAAGCATTAGCACAGGCGACGGGGTTATTAGCGTTTAAAACGGCTGACCATATTCGTTCAGACGAAGCGTTATATTATTTGGCTGGTATTGATAATGCTCGCTTTAAAAAGCCAGTTGAGCCGGGTGATCAATTACGTTTAGAAGTTAAACTGGTTAAAAACAAGCGTAACCTTTGGAAGTTTAGTGGTGAAGCTAGTGTTGACGGTGAAGTTGTCGTCAGTGCTGACATTATGTGTGTTAATCAAGATATGCCATCGTGATCCATCCAACAGCAATAATTGATGCAAATGCTAAATTAGCAGATGACGTAAAAGTCGGCGCTTTCAGTATTATTGGTCCTGATGTTGAGATTGGGGCTGGTTGTGAAATCGCCTCACATGTCGTAATTGAAGGCCCAACAAAGATTGGTAAAAACAATCGTATCTTTCAGTTTGCTTCAATTGGTGCAGAGCCGCAGGATAAAAAATTTAAAGGTGAAGCAACGACCTTAGAGATCGGTGATAACAATCTGATCCGTGAATCTGTAACGATCAACCGTGGTACTACTCAAGGTGGTGGCATTACAAAAGTCGGTTCAAACAATTGGATCATGGCTTATGTGCATATTGCCCATGATTGCATCATCGGCAATGACAATATCTTTGCAAATAATGCATCGCTAGCTGGTCACGTTTTAGTTGATGACCATGTGATCCTGGGTGGTTTTACCTTGGTGAGCCAATTTAATGAAATTGGTGCGCATGCTTTCAGTGCTATGGGTAGTGTTATTTCAAGAAACGTTCCGCCTTATGTATTGGTTTCTGGACATATGGCTGAACCAGTTGGTATTAATATTGAAGGCTTAAAGCGTCGTGGTTTTACTGAGGTTCAGATCCGTAACATTCGCCAAGCCTACAAGCTAGTTTACCGAAGTGGGCTGCGTTTAGAAGAAGCGCGCCGTAAATTAGAAACCATTGTTCAAGAAGCAAACGAATTAGTTTGTTTTATGGAATTTCTGGATACTCAAAAAGGTGGCATTATCCGCTAATTATTAGCGGATAATGCCTAGCCTGATTAATCGTTAATTGGGTTTGCACTGATTTTGTGGATACTCAAATCGGCGCCATCATATTCTTCTTCTTGGGTTAAACGTAACCCCATAAATAATTTAAGCGCGCCGTAAATAATCCAACCTCCCACAAATGCGATACTGACACCAATTACAGTACCGACAAGTTGTGAAGCAAAGCTAACACCACCTAAACCGCCAAGTGCTAACTGACCAAAAATACCAGCAGCAATACCACCCCAAACGCCACACAAGCCATGTAATGGCCAAACACCTAGTACATCATCAATCTTCCATTTGTTTTGTGCCAGAGTGAACGTGTAAACAAATAAGCCACCTGCGATTAAGCCTGTAGCTAATGCACCAAGCGGGTGCATGACATTAGAGCCAGCACAAACAGCTACTAAACCTGCGAGTGGGCCATTGTGAACAAAACCAGGGTCATTGCGGCCCATCAAGCAGGCGGCCAAAGTACCACCAACCATTGCCATCAATGAGTTAACAGCAACGATACCGCTGATACCTTCAATTTGTTGAGCTGACATAACATTAAAGCCAAACCAGCCAACAGTTAGAATCCATGCACCTAAGGCAAGAAATGGGATGCTTGATGGCGGGTGTGCAAAAATTTCACCTTGTTTACCATAACGACCATGACGTGGACCAAGGTGTAAAACTGCTGCAAGTGCAATCCAGCCACCCACGGCATGAACAACAATAGAACCTGCAAAATCATTAAACGGAGCACCGAAGGTTTCAGTTAACCAGTCTTGCATACCAAATAGACCATTCCAGCTCATGCCTTCAAACAATGGGTAAAGAAAGCCGGCGATAAAAAAGCTCGCGATAAGTTGCGGGTAAAACTTGGCTCTTTCGGCAATACCACCCGAGATAATGGCAGGAATTGCAGCGGCAAAAGTTAATAAGAAAAAGAATTTCACTAACTCATAACCATTGTTATCAACAAGGGCTGGGGCTGGTTGTAAGAAGTTAAGGCCGTAAGCAATACCGTAGCCAATAAAGAAATAAGCAATAGTTGAGACGCCAAAGTCCGTAATGATTTTGACCAGTGCATTCACTTGGTTTTTCTTGCGGACAGTACCGACCTCAAGAAAAGCAAAGCCTGCGTGCATAGCCAAGACCATGATGGCTCCCAGTAATATAAATAAAACGTCAGTTGAAGTTTGCACGATTGTTTCCTCTTTTATAATTGTTTTTGAATGCTGCAGCACCAAAATAGCAAATATTGCACCAATCTAGACATTTACTTTTAAAACAATTAGATACATATTTCTAGAAACTAATATGGTGCATATAAGGATCAAAGATAGTGCATTTTGAATTATTGATGCACTTGTCTGGTGCGATTAGTTGTATATAGCAAGGCTTTGCCACAAGCTGGTTGTAACCACGTATAATCGCAGCTTTATTTTATTTTGTTGATCAGCTTGAGCGTGCTCAGCTACATAGGAGTCATGATGGATATTTACGCATCGGATGAAGAAAAAGGCGAAGCGATCAAACAGTGGTGGCGGGAGAATGGTCTTGCCGTAGTTGTTGGTGTTGCATTAGGTATTGCTGCGATATTTGGTAGCCGTTACTGGTTTAGTTACCAAGACCAAAAAACTGAGCGTGCGGCCGTACTTTACCAACAAACATTAGTGACATTGAATGATGACGACTTACAGTTGGCACAAGCGAATGTCGCTGAATTACAAAGTGACTTTGCGAGTACGCCTTATGCCGTATTTGCTGCCATTGAAATGGCAACACAACTAGCCAATAAAGAAAATTTAGATGCTGCTATTGAGCAATTACAGTGGGTAATTGATAACGCTGAATTAGCCGCACAAAGAGATATGGCACGTTCTCGCTTAGCTAGATTAAATATTGATGCTGACCAGCTTGATACTGCGCTTGCAATTACAGAGAGTGCTGAAACAGTTGGCTTTGCTGCAGTTTTTGCCGAGTTACAAGGCGATATTTATGCAGCACAAGAAAACGAAGAAGAAGCTTATAAAGCATACCAAAGCGCTTTAAACAGTGTGGCAAATAACGGCCCACGCTATGGTTTACTGCAAATGAAACGTGACGATGTGGCGGTCCAATGATTATCAGAAAGCTGATTCCTGTCGTTTTATTGATCAACTTGCTAACGGCTTGTGGTGCGATTGAGTATTTATTCGTTGAAGAAACATATGAAGCACCTCCTGAGCCATTAGTTGAGTTCACGCCAGAATTTGAACCCAAAACACTTTGGCGTGAAAGTACTGGCGATGGAAGTGAAAGTGCATACGCAGATCTGTCTCCTTGGATTCAAGGTTCGAACATTTATACCGTTGATGCGGCAGGTGATGTTCGCGCTTATCAAACTGACAAAGGTCGTCAGGTTTGGCGCCAAAAATTAAAAGTAAGTGTTGCTACCGGTGTTGGTGGTGGTAGTGGCAAAGTCATTATTGGTTCACAACAGGGCGAAGTTATTGCGCTGGACGAGGCAAATGGTGATGAGTTATGGCGCCAAAAATTAACCAGCGAAGTGTTGGCTCCACCGAAAGCAAATAGCAGCGTCGTTTTGGTTCGTACTGCTGATGGTCGTGTTTCAGGTTTATCTGCTGACAACGGCAAAGTATTGTGGAACTACCAACGTAGTGTGCCATTACTGAGCTTGCGTGGTGTGAGTGCGCCAGAGATTGTCGAAGATAAAGCATTAGCTGGCTACGATAATGGCAAGTTGGTCGCGCTTTCATTAACAGATGGTAAAGTCATTTGGGAACAAAGTGTCGCAGTACCTCGTGGTAGAACCGAACTTGAGCGTCTGGTTGATATTGATGCCAACCTGAAGATTATTGGTAATACTGTTTATGCTGCCGCTTTTCAAGGCAAAATTGCTGCCTATGATATAGACACCGGTAACGAGTTTTGGAGTCGTGATATTTCGACCAAAACTGGCTTTGATGTTGATGGTGGTGAAGCTGTCTATTTGACTGACGATGAAAGCTACATCTGGAGTATCCAAGAGGGCTCTGGTGATTCATTGTGGCGTCAAACACGTTTGCTAAGACGGAATGCAACAGCACCAACGATTGTTGGTGATTATGTTGTTGTTGGTGACTTGGAAGGTTATGTGCATTGGATTGCGCGTTCTGATGGTAGATTTGTTGCGCGAGAACAAATTGCCAAAGCCCCAATTGTGAGTCAACCAGTTGTTGCTGACGGTAAATTATTTGTCATAAGTACTGACGGCCGATTAACTGCCATAGAGACACCATAAGTGAAATCAGTTGTTGCCCTGGTAGGCTGTCCAAATGTCGGTAAGTCGACACTATTTAATCGGTTAACACGTAGCCGAGATGCTTTGGTCGCAGACCATGCAGGCTTAACGCGTGACCGTATTTATGGTCACGTGCGTCAAGATGATGCTGAATTTATCTTAATTGATACCGGTGGTTTAACCGATCAAACTGATAACATGGCTGAGTTGATGCGAAAGCAGGCGCAACTTGCCATTGATGAAGCAGATCTGATCTTATTTTTGGTGGATGGTCGACACGGTCGAACACCATCAGATGAGCAAATTGCCCAATTACTTCGTAATGTTGGTAAACCAGTCATGCTGGTTATCAATAAAACGGAAGGTGAGCAAAAAGAAATCGCTGCGGCAGACTTTTATTCTCTAGGAATGGGCGAGCCAGAAGTTATCTCAGCGGCACAAGGTCGCGGCATAGATAAACTGATCAAGCGCGTGGTGAAGTCATTGCCTGATGCAGCAAAAGTTGATGAAGAAATCGATGAGTCCGAAGACGATGGACGAATTAAACTTGCTGTAGTTGGTCGACCAAACGTAGGTAAATCAACTTTAGTTAATCGACTTTTAGGTGAGGAGCGGGTCGTCGCTTTTGATGAACCAGGGACCACGCGCGATAGTATCTATATTCCGTTTGAGAAAGATGGCACTAGCTATACTTTGATTGATACAGCCGGTGTTCGTCGTCGTTCAAAAGTCTCTGAAGCTCTTGAGAAATTCAGTGTCGTCAAAACGCTGCAAGCTGTCGAAGCTGCCAATGTCGTGATGTTGGTGTTAGATGCTCAAGAAGGTGTGGTTGAGCAAGATCTGCATCTAGCAGGCTTAATTGTTGAAAGTGGCCGTGCAGTCGTTATTGCTGTTAACAAATGGGATGGCTTGGAAAAACAAGAACGCGAGTGGGTTGCTGCAAATATTGAGCGTCGTCTACCATTTCTTAATTTTGCCAAAACACACTTTATTTCCGCTCTGCATGGTAGTGGGGTAGGTTTGTTGTTTAAGTCTGTGAAACAGGCTTATAGCTCGGCATTAACCAAGATCCCAACACCGCGTTTAACACGGGCTTTGGAAGATGCAATTGCAGATCATCCGCCACCATTAGTGAATGGTCGACGTATCAAGTTTCGCTATGCACATTTGGGTGGCAAAAATCCGCCGAGAATTATCATTCATGGTAATCAGACGGAGTCGACACCACAAAGTTATCGTCGTTACTTAGAAAACTATTTCCGTACAGCACTTAAGCTTCACGGTACGCCGGTAATGGTTGAGTTCAAGACCAGCGATAATCCATTTCGTGAAAAGCAGCATCAGGCGAGTCCTAAACAACAGGAAAAACGCCAACAAGCTGCTCGTCGTCAGCGTAAAAAGTAATTATAAGATTCCCTGATCCTCGTCCATCAAGTCTTCTAAACTGCTTAGATGGTCGCGGATCTTTTCGCGGGTTGCTAACTTTTCACGTGCCATTGGCGGCAGATCAGTAAATAAAATCACACCTTTATCAATCAGTGTATTGATCAAATCTTCAAGCACACGAATCATGGCCAAATCAGAGCTCATCAGCAGCGTTCTGGCCGTATCTGCATTTTCACTCTGACCTAAAAAGTTCAGCAATTCCGGTGCGTTGGGTGACATAAACTCTTTAGCATCCGGCTGTGCTGTATCGAAAATAGCAATAATTTGTCCTTGCGAATCCCGGCGTACATAAGCCATATAGATTATTCCCTGTAATTGTGAGATGTTATGCAGTAATGTTGAGATTAAGGGTGATTGACTTTACAGTAAAGTCAAAAACTGTGAAACTCGTCACAATTTTTCATCTGGCTAATGGATTTCGATGGAAGCAGAGCAAGACAATCAGCAAAGCAATAAAGCGCAATGGAGCACTGAGCAAGGCCGACAGACATTTGATGACCCTTTATTGGGTTGTTTGTTGTTGCTTGCCAAAATGCTTAACAAACCGCACAGTGCTGAATCTCTTGTTGCTGGCCTACCTTTAGTTGATAACAAATTAACACCAACCTTATTTAGTCGTGCGGCAGAACGCGCAGGGTTGTCGGCTAAGACAGTCAAACGCCCACTACGTAAAATTTCTTCTCTAGTTCTGCCAGCCGTATTACTGCTTGATAACACAACAGCCTGTATTCTTAAGTCTGTTGATGGCAAAAAAGCCACTGTGATTTTCCCTGAAACAGGTGCTGGCGAGAGCGAAGTCGATGTCGATGAGCTTGAGAGCCTATATAGCGGTTACGCAATCTTTATAAAGCCTGCTCATCATTTTGACAATCGTACTGAAGGTAGCAAGGTTCCTCGAGCGGGTCATTGGTTCTGGGGAACAATCATGCGTTTCTGGCCAATCTATAGTGAAGTCTTCGTGGCTTCGATATTGGTCAATACTTTTGCCCTAGCCTCGCCACTGTTCATTATGAATGTTTATGACAGGGTGGTTCCAAACCATGCGTTATCGACTTTGTGGGTGTTGGCAATTGGTGTTTCTACGGTATTCCTGTTTGACTTCTTGTTAAGAACCCTTCGCGGTTATTTTATTGATACTGCTGGGAAGCGGGCCGATGTCATGCTTTCAGCAACAATTTTTGAGCGTGTAATGGGCATTAAAATGAGTGCCCGCTCTAACTCGGTCGGTTCATTTGCAAACAGCATGCAAGAGTTTGAGTCATTTCGTGACTTCTTTACATCAGCCACGATGACAACGCTGATTGACTTACCCTTTGCCTTCTTATTCATTGCTGTGATTTGGATGTTAGCCGGGCCATTGGCATTTATTCCATTAGCCGTTATTCCAATCACGATTCTGATTAGTTTATTAATTCAAATCCCACTTGGCCGAGCAGTTCAAGATTTATTCCGCCACTCAGGTCAAAAAAGCGCGACGTTAATCGAAACGCTGACGGGCTTGGAAACCATTAAGAGTATTGGTGCTGAAACGCCAATTCAGCGTAAATGGGAACAGAATATCGGTTTTATTGCGAGATATAGTCAACGTACCCGACTGCTATCAACTACAGCAATTAACTTGACTAGCTTTGTTCAGCAAATGACCACAATCGTCGTGGTTGTTTATGGTGTTTTCCTTATCAGTGAAAATGAAATCACCATGGGGGCCCTGATTGCCTGCACTATTTTGACTGGTCGAGCGTTAGCGCCAATGAGTCAACTGGCATCAATTTTAACACGCTATCATCACTCAAAAGCTGCACTAAGTTCGCTCAATTCATTGATGAGTTTGCCCGTGGAACGCCCAAGTGGCCGTGAATTTTTACATCGCCCAAAACTTGAAGGCGGAATGGAATTCAAAAATGTCAGTTTCCGCTATCCAGAACAACCAATGGATGCATTGACTGAGGTGAGTTTCAAAATTAACCCAGGTGAAAAGGTTGCTGTAATTGGTCGTATTGGTTCGGGTAAAAGCTCGATTGAGAAGTTACTGTTAGGTCTATACGAGCCATCAGAAGGTTCAATTCTCTTTGATAACACCGATATCCGTCAGATTGATCCTGTCGATTTACGCGCTAGCATGGGCTATGCACCACAAGACGTAGTGCTGTTTTTTGGCAGTATTCGCGACAACATCGCAATGGGCGCACCCTTTGCCGAAGATAGTGCAGTATTAAAAGCAGCTGAGGTTGCCGGTGTAACGGACTTTGTAAATCGGCATCCAGCGGGTTTTGATATGCCGGTAGGTGAACGTGGTGAAGGTCTGTCAGGTGGACAACGTCAAAGTGTTGCTGTTGCCCGAGCATTACTGATGGATCCGCCGGTATTGGTTTTAGATGAACCAACTAATGCAATGGATAATAGTACAGAAGAACGGTTTAAAGCCCGCTTAGCAGAAGTTATTAAAGATAAAACTTTACTACTCGTAACGCATCGCGCTTCGTTATTAAGTTTGGTTGACCGTATTTTGGTAATGGACCAAGGGCGCTTAGTTGCCGATGGTCCACGTGAACAAATCATGACGGCGTTAAAAAGCGGTCATATCCGAGTGTCAAAGGGTTAAGTCATGGGATTGTTTAAGCGCTCTATACATCCTGATGACTATGAGTTCATGTCTGAGGTTAGCTCAGCAACGCTTGAGACAGTTCATCGTAGTGGACACATCTTATTGATATTGACTGTAATCTTTTTTATCTGTGCAGGTGTTTGGGCATCAGTAACCGAACTTGATGAAGTGACGCGTGGCGATGGCAAAGTTGTTCCATCTAGTCGCCTGCAAGTTGTGCAAAATCTCGAGGGTGGCATCATCGGCGAAATCATGGTTGCTGAAGGGCAACTGGTCGAAAAAGGTGATGTACTAATGAAAATCGATGACACGCGATTTTCATCGTCCTTTAGAGAAACGCAGTTGAAATATTGGGAGTTAATGGCCCGTGTCGCTAGATTAGAGGCCGAGTCTGAAGGTAAGGATTTAACACTGCCAGAAAAACTACTCGCTGAGCAGCCTACTTTAGCCGCGGATGAGCGATCATTATTTGCTTCACGCCAACGTAACTTACAAAGCACTATTAGCGTCTTTGAGCAGCAAGCACAGCAACGTCGCCAAGAGTTAGTAGAGCGTCGTGCTAAACAAGATCAACTACAACGTAGTTATGAGTTAAGCAACCAAGAACTTCAGATGTCTGAGCCCTTAGTATCACAAGGCGTAATGTCAGAAGTGGAATTACTGCGTCTTAAACGAACAGTTAATGATTTGCGTGGCGAAATGGACGCTAACCGACTAGCGATTCCACGAATCCAATCGGCATTAAACGAAGTTAATCGCAAAATTGCTGAAGAGAAAGTGCGCTTTCAAACAGAAGCTGCAAGAGAGTTAAGTGAAGTTAAAGCCGAGTTTGCGCGAACTCAGGAAAGTACTTCAGCACTTGAAGATCGAGTGACACGGACTGAAGTGCGCTCACCAGTTAAAGGAACAATCAAGCGTATCTTACTGAATACTGTCGGTGGCGTTATTCAGCCAGGTGAGGATCTAGTTGAAATCGTTCCAGTAGAAGATAATCTATTGATTGAAGCGCATATTCGTCCTGCAGATATTGCTTTTTTACGTCCAGGGCAGGATGCTATGGTTAAGTTCACTGCCTACGACTTTTCGATTTATGGTGGTTTACCTGCCAAGCTTGAACGCATTAGTGCTGACACCATTACTAATGAAAAAGATGAAAGTTTTTATCTGATTTATCTTCGTACTAATGATAATCAGATCCAGAGTAATAAAGGTAATTTGGAAATTATTCCAGGGATGACGACCACGGTTGACATTCTGACTGGCAAAAAAACAGTGATGGATTACTTGCTCAAACCCATACTGAAAGCCAAGAATGAAGCCATGCGGGAACGCTAGAATGGGTATTGAGATGAATCAGCATATAACCGAACAAACTAGGGTTTATCTTGCTTTCGCTGATGCTAATAAAGCACGAGATATTAGTGCAGCGTTAAATCAAGAGTATCTGTGTTTTGCTTATCGCGATGTCCATGCACTGCATGAAGCGTTAACCGTGCAACCAGCCGACATGCTAATTTGCGAGCAAAGTTTACTCTTAGATGATCAAGCTGAGCTCATGGCAGAGTTAAAGCGCATCGCGCCGAATAGTCGAATCTTGATTATTGGCCCACAACAGCCTGTCTCCAAGCAGATCGAAGCGTTAAAACAAGGTGCTCGTGGTTACTTTGATCAAGCTTTGTCGTTGGAGAAGCTTCGCACAGCCATCCACCTCATTTTACAGGGTGAGGTCTGGGTTGAACGCCATTTGATTTCTGAGCTAATTGATGAAATTAATCACACGCCTAAAATCAATGAAGTTCATGTACGAGCGGCGAGTAGTTTGTCACCAAAAGAAAAAGAGGTGGCTACATTGGTTAGTCATGGGGCGACCAACAAAATGATTGCCAAAAAGATGAATATCACCGAACGAACAGTTAAAGCGCATTTAACAACTATCTTTCAAAAAATGAATCTACCTGATCGTTTGTCGCTGGCAATTGTGTTCCGCGATTTGCGCTAGTTTTTTTACACTGAAATTAAGCATATACTTGAGATCAGTGTTTATGGAAAAGCTTAAAAATAAGTTTAATTGATAATTTTGTGTTGAGTGAGGGGATGCCGCAAGCAACACAGCTCATAAGTAAAGGACATGCATTATGAAAACGTTAATTTTCGCCATCCCAATCGTTGCTTTCGTCAACGTCGCCTCTGCAGAAACGCTACGCGAAGCTGTTGATGTAACACTTAAAACTAACCCTGACGTACTTTCAGCTGTGCATGAGCGCAATGCTGTATCAAAGGAAGTTGATCAGGCTAGAGCAGGTTATTTCCCAACTTTAGATTTAGGTTTGGGCACTGGCTACGAGCGGACAAGTAACCCTTCAGTCAGAAATAATCCAGCAAATGGCGATAGTGTCGGTTATAACCGTAACGAAGCCAGTTTGAATGCACGTCAAATGTTGTTTGATGGTATGCAAACCAAAAATGAAGTTGGTCGTCAAAAAGCTCGCACAAACTCACGAGCTCACACTGTTTACAGTGCATCAGAAAATACTGCACTTGAAGCTGTAAATGCTTATTTGAATGTTTTACGTCGACAAAAGATTGTTGAAATGGCGCAAAACAACTTGGAATCACATCAACGTACTCATGATCAAATCATGCTGCGTTCGGAGCGTGGTGTAGGTCGTCGTGCTGATGTTGACCAAAGTTTAGGTCGTTTATCGTTGGCAGAAACCAATTTGATGGCTGAACAAAGCAATTTACGCGATGCTGAAACTAACTACATGCGTGTTGTTGGTATCATGCCAACATCTTTAACTGATCCTGAATCACCAGCTGGTTTGATTCCTGCGTCTGTTGAAGAAGCAATCAACACTGCTATTAACAATCATCCAACATTGAAGTCTGCGAATGCAGATGTTGAGTCAGCTCACTTCCAGCATGACACTGCGTTAGCACCTTTCTTCCCGCGTTTGGATTTTGAAGTTGGTGCACGTCAAGACAACAATATTGATGCTGTGCGTGGTTCAGACCGTGACTTCCAAGCGATGTTGAGATTACGTTATAACTTGTATAACGGTGGTCGTGACCAAGCTCGTCGTGAAGAGACTGCTGCGTTGATTAATCAAGCGGCTGAGATTCGTAATAATACACACCGCCAAGTAGAAGAAAGTACACGTTTGTCATGGAACGCATTACAAACTGTTCGCAACCAAATGGTGTATTTTGAAACTTACGCTGATGCAGCAGAAAAAACTCGTGATGCTTACCAACAACAATTTAGTTTAGGTCAGCGCACATTGCTTGACTTGTTGGACTCTGAAAACGAAATGTTCCGTTCACGCATTTCATTAATTGAAGCCCAATATGATGAACGTTATGCAATGTATCGTATTTTAAATAGCATGGGCTTATTACTGGAAAGCTTGGAAGTTCAAGCACCAGACGCTTCTACAACTGTTGCTACTAACTAAATTCGTCTAAGCAACATTGTAAATAGAAGCCACGGCCAGTCGGCCGTGGCTTTTTTTTAGGTAATTGTTGCTTTTATCCATGGCGACGGTTCGTGGTATCATGTCGGGCTCAATTGAGGGATAAACAAGAGTTTTCATGAGTAAGCAAGCATCATTTTCCTACGAGGAACTATTGCAGTGCGGTCACGGCGAGATGTTCGGTCCTGGCAACGCGCAACTGCCTGTCCCAAACATGTTGATGATGGATCGTATTATCCATATCGCAAATACTGGGGGGGCTTACGGTAAGGGAGAGATCATTGCTGAGCTTGATATCCGTCCTGACCTTTGGTTTTTTGACTGTCACTTCCCAGGTGACCCTGTCATGCCGGGCTGTTTAGGCCTTGATGCAATGTGGCAGTTGGTTGGCTTTTTCTTGGCATGGGATGGTAACCCTGGTCGTGGTCGTGCGCTGGGTTCCGGTGAAGTTAAATTCACAGGCCAAGTATTACCTACGGCCAAAAAAGTAACTTACAAAATCGATCTAAAACGCGTCATTGCAAGAAAACTGGTATTAGCAATTGCTGATGGCACAGTGTCTGTTGATGGCCGTGAAATTTATGTTGCCAAAGATCTGCGAGTTGGTTTGTTTACTTCGACAGAAGATTTTTAGGATATGACGATGCGACGTGTAGTAGTAACGGGTTTAGGCATTACCTCATGTTTGGGGTTAGATGCAAAAACTGTAAGTGAATCACTGAGATTAAGCCGTTCAGGTATCAAATTTAAACAAGAATATGCAGACATGGGCTTCCGAAGTCATGTCGCAGGTTACTTTGATATCGACTTTAAAGAGCATATCGACCGTAAAGTTTTACGCTTTATGGGTGACGCCGCTGCTTATGCATATATCGCTATGCAGCAAGCTGTTGCAGATGCTGGTTTATCTGAATCAGACGTTTCTAACCCACGTACAGGCTTAGTAATGGGCTCTGGTGGTGCGTCATCATCAAATCAAGTAGAAGCTGCTGATATTTTGCGTGATAAAGGTCTAAAACGTATTGGGCCATATCGTGTTACTCAAGTAATGGGCAGTACCACTTCAGCCTGTTTAGCGACGCCTTTCCAAATTAAAGGTGTTAACTATTCGATGTCGTCTGCTTGTGCGACAAGTGCTCATTGTATTGGTAATGCAATGGAGCAAATCCAGCTCGGCAAACAAGACATCGTCTTTGCTGGTGGTGCTGAAGAAGAGCATTGGTCAATGAGCTCTTTGTTTGATGCTATGGGCGCACTTTCTACTAAATACAATGACACGCCTGAAAAAGCCTCACGGGCATATGATGCAGACCGTGATGGTTTTGTTATCGCTGGTGGCGGTGGTGTGTTGGTATTAGAAGAGTATGAGCACGCAAAAGCACGTGGCGCCAAAATCTATGCTGAGTTGACTGGCTATGGTGCATCTTCTGATGGTTACGACATGGTCGCACCATCTGGTGAAGGTGCACAACGCTGTATGCAACTCGCTATGTCTACAATGCGTAATGACAAAATTGATTACATTAATGCGCATGGCACAAGTACACCTGTTGGTGACTTGGCTGAGCTAAATGCAATCAAACAAGTTTTTGCTGACGGCAATATGCCATGGGTTGGTTCAACTAAGTCACTGTCAGGCCACTCTTTGGGTGCCGCTGGTGTCCAAGAAGCAATCTATAGCTTGTTAATGATGCAAGATGATTTTATCGCTGCGTCAGCAAATATTGAGAACCTTGATCCTCAAGCTGAAGGCATGTCAATTGTCGTTGAGCGTCAAGATAACGCAGGGTTGAAAGCGATTATGTCGAATAGCTTTGGCTTTGGTGGTACCAATGCCTGCTTAGTATTTGAAAAGATTTAATCTAGCTAGATATTCAAATAAAAAAGCCATCCTAGGATGGCTTTTTTTATGCTTCTAAATCAGCGTCGGTTACAGGCCCGCGTTTACCTGAAATCGCTTCTTGCATGAGGCTGATTAATTTCGCTTTTTTATCTTCATCATCAAGATGCTTTGAGCTAAAGGTAATGCCATATTTGTCAGCATATTGCTTAACCAGCATCATTAAGATTGCTTCATCCATTATTCATTACTCTGAATTGAAAGTTGGCCATTATAACGGCAAACTGCTTACCTTATGAGTCTGCATTATCAAATCATCGGCGATAGCGATACGTCACTGTTACTAATTCATGGTCTATTTGGATCCGGAGATAACTGGCGAGGTATCGCCAAGCAGCTTTCCCCATCCTATCAAGTTATCAGCGTAGATTTACGTAATCATGGCCGTTCTTTTCAGCATGCTCAGCAAAGTTATGACTTGATGGCAGTTGATATTGCTGAAGTACTGGATAAACTTAATATCGATAAAACGCATTTGTTGGGTCACTCAATCGGCGGTAAAGTGGCCATGCAATTTGCTGCACAATATGCCGAAAGACTGGATAAGCTCGTTGTTGTAGATATCGCACCTAGACAATATGCCGATGGCCACAGCCAGATTTTTAAAACCTTGATGTCAGTTGATCTTAGCCAATATCAGCAACGCAGTGACATAGATAACTACTTAAAAACATTCATTCCTGACAGTGGCGTTCGCAGCTTTTTATTGATGAACGTTGTGTCTGTCTCTGGCGAGTTATCGTGGCGAATCAATCTTGAGTATTTATTTTGTAATTACCCAGCGTTATTACAGCCAGTCTCGCTCGACACGAAAGTCGATAATCCAACACTCTTTATTCGCGGTGCAGACTCTGATTACATTAATGCTGATGATCGGCAACAAATAAGAAACCAGTTTACCAATGTACAGATTGTAGCGATTTCAAAAGCAGGGCATTGGGTGCATGCAGATCAGCCTGCTTATTTCACTGAAATGGTAACGAGATTTTTGAAATGATTGATGATGAATTAAAGCAGCAGTTGATAGCGTTTCGCCGTGAACGTGACTGGGAGCAATTTCATACGCCAAAAGATGTGGCGATTTCGTTATCAATTGAAGCCGCTGAATTGCTTGAATGGTTTCAGTGGCGAACATCAGATGAAATACAAGCAATGCTGACAACCGAAAAGCGTGAAGCATTAGAAGATGAAATTGCTGATGTCGCTGTGTATCTCACTTACCTTTGTCACGACTTAGATGTTGATTTGCCTGCAGTGGTTGCTCGCAAGATGCAAAAAAATGCCGCCAAATATCCTAAGGATAAGGTGAAAGGGCGTGCTGATAAATACAACGAATATTCATAAATGATCGGCAAAGTGCTAGGCTTTGCGCTTTAATTATTTTCAGAGCCAGCCATGAAATCCATCGTTTTTCTTATTCAATGTAAAGATCAAAAAGGTTTATTGGCGGGGATCACCGGTTTTTTTGCTGGTCGCGGTTATAACATTCTGCATTGCCAACAATATACTGATACTGAAAATGCACAGTATTTCATGCGCCTGAAATTAGAAGATGAAGGCCAATTTGATCATGCTGAGTTAGAAGCTGCGTTTACAACCCAAGCGAATGAAATGGCGTTGACTTGGTCTGTGCGTTATAGCGAAACACTTTACCGGGTTGCTTTGCTGGTAACGAAAGCATCGCATTGTCCATTTGATCTACTCTTGCGTGAATACGAAAACGAATTGACATGTGATATTCCGCTTATCATTGGTAACCATCCAGACCTTGAAGACATGGCGCGCCAATTTGGTAAGCCTTTCTATCATTTACCCATCACCAAAGACACCAAACAACAACAAGAAGCGCAGATCAAAGCGTTGCTGGCCGAATATAACATCGACTTAGTGGTGATGGCGCGTTACATGCAAATTCTATCTGAAGAGTTTGTCCAAGAATTCGCTGGCAAAGTTATCAATATTCACCATGGTTTCCTGCCGGCCTTCCAAGGTGCCAAACCATATCACCAAGCATACGAACGCGGTGTGAAGTTAATTGGTGCAACAGCTCACTATGCCACTGCAGAACTGGATGAAGGTCCAATCATTGAGCAAGATGTCGCACGAGCCCAGCATGATGATGGTCCGGCTGATTTAGTCATGATTGGTAAAGACGTTGAACGTTTAGTATTAGCACGTGCTGTCAAAGCCCATATTGAACACCGTATTATCATCAGTGGTCGACGTACCATTGTTTTTGCTGAAGGCGCTTAATTGATAGATTCAAGGGGGGAATCATGTCTGATAACGCACCGATAATTATGATTACTGGCGCTACTGCAGGTTTTGGTGAAGCCACGGCAAGATTGTTTGCAAAATCAGGTTGGCGATTGATTCTTACTGGACGACGTAGAGAGCGCCTTGAAAAGCTCCAAGCTGAGTTAGGTGGCCCTGAGCAAGTCTTTATTACCGATTTTGATATCAGCAGTAGGCAAGCAACAGAAAACGCCATACAACAAATTCCAGACGCTTTTTCAGCAGTCGATGTATTGGTGAATAATGCTGGCTTAGCATTAGGTATGGAACCGGCTCAAGTTACTGATCTTGATGATTGGGAACGTATGGTAGATACCAACATTAAAGGTGTTATGCGTTGTACCAGACTGCTATTACCTAAGATGGTTGAGCGTGGTCGCGGTTACATCATCAATATTGGTTCGGTTGCTGGTAACTGGCCTTATCCGGGCGGTAATGTTTATGGGGCAACCAAAGCTTTCGTCAGGCAGTTCACTTTAGCGCTACGTGCTGATTTATTAGGAACCGGTGTACGGGTGACTAATATTGAACCGGGTAATGCGGAAACCGAGTTTTCGATGGTGCGATTTAAAGATAACGCTACCCGTGCGGATAGTATTTATGCCAATACGCAGCCATTAACGGCTGAGGATATTGCCGATACCATCCTGTGGCTCGCCAATACCCCTAAGCACGTTAATGTCACTACCATGGAAGTCATGCCGACCCAGCAAGCAACTGGGCCATTGGCAATTTATCGTGGTGAGTAATTAAACAATCAACCACGTTTTAGGGTTAGGATGAGGTTGGTTTTTGATAATGATTTGTAGGCCTTTGATATTACGGGCCAATAACCAAATTACCCAAGCCAATAATACTAACCAGCCAATACCAATGAAGACGGTCATCCAGCCAACAAACTGGAATAAGATACTGATCCAAAACGTACGAATTTGGAATGTGTAGTGGCTTTTAATATCACTACTCACATCACTTCTTAATACGTATGCGGTGACGACGCCGACAATACTCAAGATCGGCAGTAAAATACCAATCATATAAAGAATGTAGATGATTTTAGGTGGATTGCTTTCAGGTTGTTGTGCCACGGTTGTCTCCTTCAAAGATATCTAAAAGGTAGCAAACACGGTGTGATTTGACTATCTACTGGCAAAAAAAAAAGCCTGGCAGAAGCCAGGCTTTTTGGTTTTGCTAACTCAGCGATTAGCCGCCAAAGTCAAAACGAATTCCCGTCATAATGGTTCTGCCAATAATTGGAGAATCATCTTTTAGGAAGCTAGTATGACGACGACCATCTTCGTTCAACAAATTACGACCTTGAACAAAGACTTCTGCACCTTTAAGCATGTCTGGACTCCAAGCTGCATTAAATGACAACAAGTTATAACCATCAGTGTCTGTCTCTAATGCTGCTGAATCACTTTGTTTAAACACATGGCGATAATCCATGCTGAAGGTCCAATCTTGGTAACCTGTGTCAAAACCGACACCTAAACGAGCAGGGCTAATACGCGGCAGATTATCACCACCACTGAGTTCACCACGAACGTAATCACCCGCAACGCGTAACGTTAGTGGAATAGGACCTTTGATAGCATCCCAAGCAGTACCAAACTCAACACCATAAAAACGTGCATTTGCCTGACGGTTAAACACAACAGCACTGCCTTCCGCTTCAACAACATGTCCTGTTCCATCATCAACTGATTCTAAGAAAATGTAGTCTTGAACGTGGTTGTAGAACACATTGGTGTTAAAACGAAAATCACCGGCATGACGATCTAAGCCAATCTCAAAATTGGTATAGGTTTCTTTATCAAGATTAGGGTCACCAATTTCAAAGGTTCTTGATGCCGCGTGGCTACCAAAAGCATAGAGCTGCTCAGGTGATGGCGCCCGCTCAGAACGTGACAGTGATAACCTCAAGTGGTGGCTGGCATCAAGGTCAATGATGGTACCGCCTGATACGCTGAATGCATTAAACACTTGGTTACCCAATTGTTCATTTTGATGTACGTGAGCGCCATCATCAAAATGAATCGAAAACTCTCCGACATCACTTGGATCTAAACGAACATGGTCTAAGCGTGTGGCAAATTCTAAACGACCAAAGTCAGTTGGACGCTCTTCCAAGACGAACATCGACAACGTTTTGGTGGTATTGTCACGCACGTAGAAGCTCGGGTCGCCGTGCGTATGCGCTGAACCGCCGTGATCATCATGATCATCATCGTCATGTGCATGACTATGACCTTCACCAGCACTACCAAAGTCGCGATAAGCCATTTCAGCACCAATCACACCTTGCCATGCACCAATCGGATCATGCACTAACTCAAGACGAGCACTGGTTTCATCGTTGTTAAATGAGGTTGCCGCATCACGTTCTTCAAGCAGGCCATCATGAAACTCCGAGACCCATTCCGTTTGATAAAACTTGGTGTGCGATAACTTAATACGCGCAGTACGGAAGCCGGGCAGGGGATCATTGATTTCAGAACGCAGATCGTAACGATCAAAATCAGCATGAATGCGTTCTTGTTCTTCGTGTTCTTCACCCAAGAAAACACCCGGAATACCGTAGTCAGTCCGCCAGCGGCTATAACCCAATCCGACAAAACCCCAATCATTTTTATATAAACCGGTTAGTGAGAAAGAGTCTGTCGATGTATTGCTGTTTTGCAGCGTGTCTTTGTCACCTTCGGTTTGGCCAATGCTTTGATAACCATCAATATCAAAGTCATGGTTACGACGCAGGCCATAGTCGGTACGTAATACAAAATTATCGGTAACTGGCAACTCAAGACCTATATTGCCTTGACGGTCATTACCGTTATAGCCATAGCCCATTTGACCTTTCACTCTTGGTGCATCGCCAAACTCTGGGTTAAAACGATCACTTTTTACATTAACAACACCACCCGCGGCATTGCCGCCATAAAGTAGTGTGGCTGGACCACGTAATACTTCGATTTGTTCTGCACGACTTGGATCCAGACCAATGGCGTGATCGCCCCCTTCACCAGAGACGTCAACAGTTCTCATGCCATCATCAAGCATTTGTACACGTGAACCTTGTAAGCCACGTACTACTGGGCGACCGACGCCTGGACCGAAATCCGAATTTGTGACACCGGGAACGTTTTCTAGGGTTTCACCAATTGTGCCAGCACGTTGTTGATTAAGTTCATCACCGGATAAAACTGTAACAGGGGTGATTAATTCATCAGGGGTACGGGCACCAAGCGGATCAGCTGTCACGGTTAAGCTTGGGATACTGACAGGTTCAGCATTTTCTGCCTCGGCAAAAACAGGCAGCGAAGCCAATGCTGCAGTGAGCAACACGGCTAATTTTTTCTGGGTAAACATTTATTGTGTCCTTATAACACCAATAGATCGCAGGCAGCCGAAACTGCACGATCCAGTTAAAAATTTAGTTTTGGATTGTGTGGTGTTATGAGAAAACAGGTGGGCCGCGGATAAGCTGCGGTAAATAACGGCTTTTTGCCGTGTAGTGTTGTTCGACCCCTGAAACAAAATGTAGTACGACATAAGTCGTGGCTACAATTAGGGTAGGTGTCGCATTAACAACAGGTGTATGCGAAATGGCTTCCAGCCGCTCACACTGTGCTTCGGCTTTGTGGAATGGATGCGTCGTATCATGCCAAATAGCAAACGTCTGCAATGACAGCACAAGGGCTGCCAGCAGGTATAGCCATTTAAAATGATGACGGCGTATTTGCATGATTAGGTAAGAAGATTGACCAATAATTGTTCGTAAATCGCCGACAGTATATCTAGATCGTCGACAGAAATGCACTCGTCAATCTGATGAATCGTGGCATTCAATGGGCCTAACTCGATAACTTGCGCACCAGTAGGTGCGATAAAACGGCCATCTGAGGTACCGCCAGAAGTCGATAACTCAGTTTGGTAACCGGTCACTGTTTCGATGGCTTGTTGCGCTGCCTCTAGTAATTTGCCACCGGCCGTTCGGAATGGTTGACCAGATAACACCCAGTTCATGTCGTAACTCACGTGATGTTTATCAAGGATAGCTTCAACACGTTGCTGAAGTTGTTCGTTAGTCACTTCTGTCGAAAAACGGAAGTTAAAAATCATATCCACATGGCCGGGGATAATATTCGTTGCACCAGTGCCACTGTTCAGGTTTGAAACCTGAAAGCTTGTTGGAGGGAAATCTTCGTTACCGTTATCCCAGACTTCTGCACAGAGTTCAGCTAAGGCTGGTGCCAAATGATGAACAGGATTATCTGCCAAATGTGGGTAGGCAATATGACCTTGTTTACCTTTTACTGTCAGATAGCCGTTTAATGAACCTCGACGACCATTCTTAACAACATCGGCAACTTTATCAGTACTGGTTGGTTCACCAACCAAACACCAATCAATATGTTCTTGGCGAGCTTGCAAGGTTTCAACAACCCTCACCGTACCATCCGTTGCGGGACCTTCTTCATCACTGGTGAGCAAAAAGGCGATGCTGCCTTGATGTTCTGGAAATCGTGAAACAAAGCGTTCACATGCTGTGACCATTGCCGCAATACTACCTTTCATATCAGCAGCACCACGGCCATGCAACATACCGTCAGCAATAACTGCTTCAAATGGCGGGTGTGTCCATTTATCTAATGGACCTGTTGGCACGACATCAGTATGACCAGCAAACACGAATAATGGGCCTTGGTGGCCACGTCTTAGCCAAAGATTGTCTACCTCACCAAACCGTAAATAATCAGGATTAAAACCTGAGTCAGCTAGACGCTTAGCTAACATGATCTGACAGTGTTTATCGTCAGGTGTCACGCTGTCACGGCGGATAAGCTCTTGCGTAAGTTGAACGGTAGGGGACAAATCAGTTGCCATAACGGTTTTGGTACTCCTCCTCATTAAAGCCAACGTAGCACTCATCTTTTTCAGAAATAACGGGGCGTTTAATGAGTGTTGGGTTTTCCAACATCAGTGCGATTGCGGTTGCTTCGTCTAATGATTCTTTTCTTGGATCATCTAATTTACGCCAAGTTGTGCCACGTTTATTAAGCAGCGTTTGCCAATCAGTGGTTTTCAACCAAGTTTCAATCGTCTGTTGTTCTAGACCATCAGTCCGAAAATCATGGAATTGATAATTTACGGCATGCTCATCTAACCAGCGTTTTGCTTTTTTGACCGTGTCGCAGTTTTTGATGCCGTATAAAATCATAGTGTTACAACGTTTTAAATCAAGCTGGTAAGCAGAAAGCGAGTCTCAGACATTAAGGCTAATGTCTGAGACACAACTTTAATTTACGAATTAGATATCTCGTAACAATTCGTTAATGCCGACTTTACCGCGGGTTTTTTCGTCAACTTGCTTAACGATAACGGCGCAGTACAAGCTGTAGCTACCGTCTTTAGATGGTAAGTTACCAGAGACAACCACAGAGCCAGCAGGAATACGGCCGTAAGTGATTTCACCAGTCATACGGTTGAAAATCTTGGTGCTTTGACCAATGTAGACACCCATTGAAATCACTGAACCTTCTTCAACGATAACACCTTCAACAACTTCTGAACGAGCACCGATAAAGCAGTTATCTTCGATAATGGTAGGGCCAGCTTGTAATGGTTCTAAAACACCACCGATACCAACACCACCAGATAAGTGAACGTTTTTACCGATTTGTGCGCAGCTACCGACCGTAGCCCAAGTATCCACCATGGTGCCTGAATCAACGTAAGCACCGATATTGACGTAAGAAGGCATCAGTACCACACCTGGTGCGATATATGAGCCACGGCGTGCTGCTGCTGGTGGGACTACACGGACACCGGCTTTATTGAAGTCATCTTCACTAAAGCTGGCAAATTTTGGGTCAACTTTATCGAAGTATTGTGTTTCGCCACCCGCCATCGGACGGTTGTCATTTAAACGGAATGACAGCAAAACCGCTTTTTTCAGCCATTGGTTAACAACCCAATCGCCATTTTGTTTTTCGGCAACGCGGGCAGTACCGTTGTCTAGCATTGCTAATGCTTCATTAACAGCATTACGAACGCTAGCATCAGCATTTTTTGGGTTAATGTCAGCACGACGCTCAAAAGCATCTTCGATAATTGATTGAATTTCGCTCATGGAAAAAAGCTCCGGTTAAGATAAGGATTCGATAAATTGGTGGATACGATGTGCGGCTTCCACACATTCTTCCTGTGATGCCACAAGGGCCATGCGGATCCGGTTAATGCCCGGATTACCATGCCGCGTATCCCTTGCCAGAAAACGACCAGGCAAGACTGTGACATTAAATTGGTGAAATAACTCTCTCGCAAACTCGGTATCTGGGATTGGTGTTTCTGCCCAGAGATAAAAACTTGCTTCAGGTTGGCTGACATTCATCACAGGTTGCAGAATTTCAAGGACAGCCTGAAATTTTTCACGATACAACGTGCGATTGTGCGCAACATGTGCCTCATCATTCCAAGCAGCAATTGAGGCTGATTGGGTTGCTGGCGGCATAGCACAGCCATGATAAGTGCGGTAACGCAGGAAATCTTTGATGACTTTGGCATCACCGGCGACAAAGCCACTCCGTAATCCCGGAGCATTCGAGCGCTTGGATAAACTATGAAAAACCACACAACGACTTAAGTCGGTGTAGCCAGCGGCCACTGCGGCTTGTAATAAACCAACCGGTGGCAGAATTTCATCGAAATAAATTTCTGAATAACACTCATCCGCAGCAATGATGAAATCGTACTCATGTGCTAACTGGATGAGGCGAGTCATTGCTTCAGCGTCAATTACTGCGCCTGAAGGGTTGCCTGGACTGCAAATGTACAGAAGTTGGCATTGAGACCAGATATGCCCAGGTACATTATCAAAATCTGGTACAAAGCCGGTTTCTTCAGTGCAGTTCAGCATATGCATGCGTGCACCTGCCAAAATCGCTGCGCCTTCATAAATTTGATAGAACGGATTCGGCATAACGATTAATGGATCAGTCTCACGATCAACGACAGCTTGCGCAAAAGCAAATAAAGCTTCGCGTGTGCCGTTAACAGGTAACACTTGTGTTTGTGGATTGATATGACCATCAAGTTGAAAGCGTTGGTCTAACCAATTTGCAATCGTTTGACGTAGTTCTGGTGAACCCGCGGTTGTTGGGTAAATCGACAAACCATGCAGATGGCTAATCACCGCCTCAGTGATAAATCCTGGGGTAGGGTGTTTAGGCTCACCAATAGACAAAGCGATATGTGGCAAATGCGATGGCGGCTGACAGCCCTGTTGCAATTCGGCCAGTTTCTCAAAAGGGTATGGGTGCAATTTGGCCAGTTCTGGGTTCATATATGCAGTTGCCGGATCAAAAAAACGCTACATTATAACGTTTTGCGACCGACCCGTGTTATAAGCATCGTTATGAGTCTGACAACTATTCAACAACAACGCCTTTCCATTATTTGTTTATTGTTTGCAGCCACAATGTGGGGCCTTATTTGGTATCCCATGCGGTTATTAGAGGCTGTGGGCTTGCCGGTCGTTTGGACAACATTATTCATCTACCTTGCCGCAGCGGTGATGCATTTACCGCTTGCTTTAAGCGCGCCGTGGCCATGGCGACAATTACCGATATCGCTAGTTGGATTGGCGCTTGCTGCAGGCGCAACGAACTTAGCTTTTTTAGTCGCCTTAATTGAAGGCGAAGTCCTACGCGTGATGTTGTTGTTTTATTTAGCGCCTTTATGGAGCGTCTTATTAGGACGCTGGTGGCTGGGTGAAACATTGTCTCCAGCGGCATTTTTGTTATTACTTCTCGCTATGACGGGCACTTTAATCATGCTTTGGCATCCTGAAATGGGATTGCCTTGGCCACATGGTCCTGCTGATTGGTTGGCATTGGCTGCAGGAATATTGTTTGCCATAAATAATGTGTTGAGTCGTAAACTTGCTGATGTACCAATGCATATCAAAACGACCGTGGTCTATTGGGGCGTTGTGGCAGTGGCACTTATCGTCATGTTCTTACGCCACAGTCCATTGCCAGATATAAGCCTAAGTGTGGGGCTTGTGACCATTATCTTTGGTGGTATCGCCATCGTCGCCATGACCGTTTCCGTGCTATATGGTTTGGCACGTTTGCCGGTCTATCACGCGGCTGTCATCATGTTGTTTGAATTAGTCGTTGCTGCAATATCTGCATGGTTATTAACAGAAGAAACCATGCGAGCTGTTGATTGGCTCGGAGGTATGTTAATCATTGCTGCTGCCTACGGTGTGGCTCGTATTGAAAAGCGACGTAACTAAACACATCATCAATTATTCATAGTTAAATCGTTACAACGAGGAATCGCGAAATGATTAAATCAATTGCGCATGCGACCTTTTTGGTTGCAGATTTGGAAAAGTCTCTCGACTTTTACTGCAATGTCTTACAAATCAAACAGAATATGAGTCGTCCCCAGTTTCCTTTTGATGGCGCTTGGTTAGATTTAGGTGCAGGCCAACAAATCCACTTAATGGTGTTACCAAACCCTGATAGTGCCGAAGGTCGTCCAGAACATGGTGGACGTGATCGTCATGTCGCTTTGGTTGTGGAAGACTTAGAAAAGCTCGCTGCAAACTTTGACAAAGTGGGTATGCCATATTCACGAAGTAAGTCTGGACGTGCCGCTTTTTTCTGCCGTGACCCTGATGGTAATGCCTTGGAGTTTTCTGAAGATTTCACGCCTCAAAGCATGTAATTCAGTAGTTTAAATGATCGAATCAACAGCTTAGCGACTTACTCACATTTTCTGTGGATAAGTCTGTGGTTAATGTATGTGAAAATCGCTAAGTGGTTAATTCTTAACATACGATTACAAATTGGTTAAAAATTAATCATTTTTAAATTTTATTTAAAATCAATATGTTATCGTTAAAATTCATAGATCAATGACTTAGCGCGTACTTCTGTAAAGTCGCTGTAACATATGCATAAAAACGTGAATAAGTTTTCGTGATTGTTATCAATTAGCGTGCCAAAGCTGGGAAAATTTGATCGTCATAGGCTTCGTCTTCTTCACCTGTTGGCATAACACGTTGTTGCTCAAGATTTTTAAAGTCAAACAACTCATTGTCAGCAAGTTGAGAAGGCGCAACATTTTGTAAACTACGGAAGATATTCTCGAGTCGGCCTGGTGATTGTTTTTCCCATGCTTGAAGCATGTCTTTGATCACTTGGCGTTGTAGATTCTGCTGTGAGCCACACAAGTTACATGGAATGATTGGGAATTGTCTGGCTTCAGCATAACGCTCAATATCGGCTTCTTTGGCGTAAGCCAATGGGCGAATGACAATATTGGTTTTGTCGTCGCTTAATAGTTTTGGTGGCATGGCTTTAATTTTGCTGCCATAAAACATATTCAGGAATAACGTTTCGATAATGTCATCACGATGATGGCCTAAGGCAATCTTGGTAATACCATTTTGTCTGGCGTAACCATATAAGCTACCCCGACGTAGACGAGAGCAAATACCGCAAGTGGTTTTACCCTCAGGCACAACCTCTTTAACGATGCTGTAAGTGTCTTTCTCGATGATGTGATAAGGCACGCCAATAGAAGACAAATACTCTGGTAAAACATGCTCTGGAAAACCAGGTTGTTTTTGATCAAGGTTGACCGCAATTAGCTCAAAGTTAATCGGCGCGTGATCACGTAAATTAAGCAGGATATCTAACATGGTGTAACTATCTTTACCACCAGATAGACAGACCATCACTTTGTCACCATCTTGAATCATGTCGTAATCAGCAATCGCCTGACCGACCTGACGACGCAGACGTTTACGTAATTTATTAAACTCAAAATGTTGTTTGGCTTGTGCTTCTGACATCAGATAAGACCTGCAAAAGGTTGGATTGAGACATGTTCGCCGGCTTGAATACCTTCACAGTCCTCATCCAACAAAATAAAACAATTAGCGTGGCTCATAGAGCTTAAAATGCCCGAGCCTTGTTCACCAGTCATACGAACCGTTAGTGAGCCATCTGGCTGACTTTCCATCACACCCCGTTGAAACTCAAAGCGTCCAGAACGTTTTCGAATAGGGGCGGCGGCTACAGCCGGTAAGATAAGTGGTTTGTGTGCACTGTTGCCGGCCATTTTTAATAACGCTGGCAGTACAAATTGGTAAAAAGTCACCATAACTGAGACTGGGTTACCCGGCAGACCAAAAAAAGGTGTGTTTTGGATGTGACCAAAGGTTAATGGTCGGCCAGGTTTCATGGCGATTTTCCAAAAGTTAACTTCACCAAGTTCAGCGAGAAGTGGTTTTATATAGTCGGCATCACCAACAGAAACACCTCCTGAGGTAATCACAATATCGGCATTCGCAGCGGCAGACTCTAAAGCGAGTCGTAAGGCATCGGGGCTGTCTTTAACAACCCCCATATCCAGCATATCAACACCTAACTTTTGCAACATGCCAAACAGGGTATAGCGATTACTATCGTAGATATCGCCAGGCGTTAAGGTTTCGCCAATGGATTTGAGTTCGTCACCTGTTGAAAAAAATGCAACACGGAGTTTACGACGGACTTTGAGTTCTCCAATACCTAATGACGCCAGCAAGCCCAAATCAGCAGCATTAATACGTCGACCGGCAGCTAAAACTGCTTGGCCTTGTTGAATATCTTCACCTGCCAACCGGACGTTTTGGCCTAGTTGGTGTTCTCCAGCAAAATTGATCTCTTGGTCATCAACGCTGGCTTGCTCTTGCATGATTACAGTATCGCAATCAGACGGCATCATTGCACCGGTCATAATTCGCACACATTGACCAGCGCTGAGCGAACCCGTGAATGGACTACCTGCAAAAGCTGTCCCCACACATGTAAGGGTATTGTTGTGTGATGCTAAATCCTTATGTGCCAGCGCATATCCGTCCATTGCAGAGTTGGGGTGTTGGGGCACATTAAATGGCGAAATAACGTCTTCGGCGAGCACTCTGTCCAATGCATCGCGAAGTGGTTGCATGTGGATGTTTTGCACACTGTCCAACTGTTCGAGAATTTTTTGACGTGCTGCTTCTACCCTTAAAACAGAGGGCTTTTCTGGCATTGCGCAGCTATCAGCGGGGGTAAAATCTCGCATGGGATTATTTGGCCTTTTGGCAGAATTCTTCAATAAATTCAGCTATTTTACCGATATCGTTTAAATTCAGCACGGGCAGTTCACGATTAAGTGCAATATAGGCATCTGTGGCAACGGCGATAATCTGTGGATCGTCATTTGCCAATAGCGGTTTACCGATACTCGGGCGGTGTAATTCAAGCTTGGGAAAGGTTGTTTGTTTGAAACCTTCAACGAGGACTAAATCTAAAGCCTCATAATCCAGTCGCGCTAAGCACTCGTATAGCTGAGGTTCGTCACGTTCAGCTAAGGGTTTTTGCATCAGTGCAAGTAAATTTTTAGAGGCAACAACAACTTGGCTGGCACCGGCTTCACGAATTTCGTAACTATCCTTACCGGGCTTATCAATATCGAACCTATGATGAGCGTGTTTAATCACCGCAATTCGTAACCCTTTACTTCTCAGCATCGGTAATAACTGAGTGAGTAAAGTGGTTTTACCTGTGCCGCTAAATGCAGTGATACCGAGCATCGGTAAAGGACAAGCAACTGATAACGCAGCCAAATCTTCAGGATGATTTAAATTTACAAAACAGTCTGGCTCATCACTAAAGTCAACTTCGGCTACAGGGTATTTTGCAAAGAAGCTATCAATTTTACGTTCGCCACTTAACAAGAAGTCGTTAAGCGCATCTTGAAGGTGGCAAGGCATTAAACTGTAAACCGGCTGTAAACGTTCGCCATCAGTTGCAACGGCAATGGTTTTACCGGTAACTAGCAGAGTTTCCATCATGCGCTGGCGGAGTTTGTTACTCAGTAACGGTCCGTCACAAGGTGCTGTCAAAATATAGTCTGTTTTAGCATGACGCATACCACTGAGCATACCGGCCAGAGGACCTTGAAAGTTATCTAAGGTGTCACTGACCACGGTGTAGCCAAACTGTTGATAGCGGTCTATATTACGGTTAGCGTTGATGATTAAGTGATCAACCTGAGGATATAGCCTGTTAATGGCGTGTTTGATAAGCGGTTGACCTTGAAAATTAACAAGACCTTTATCTTCACCGCCCATGCGACGAGCAAGCCCACCAGCGAGAATGACACCACTGACTGTTGGATAACTTGCCATTAACATTTATAGAAATTCCGGTTGAGGATGTTGCACATCATGCGAGTTCAGTTTTTCAAATACCTGATTATACCGTTTATCTGGTCAGCCGTAGCCTTAGCCAACCCAAGTTTGAGTTTACAGGTTACTGGCTTGTTCCGAGATCATGCGGTAATTGAAATAAATGGGCAGCAGCACATTCTCAAAGTTGGTCAGGAAAGCCCCGAAGGCGTAAAACTTCTTGAAGCTGATAGCAATATGGCGATTGTTGCTGTTGATGGGGTAAAACAAACCTTACCGTTAGGCACACAGATAAGTGGAACATTTACACCACCGGCAGCACAACCGACGGTTAGCTTGTGGCCGACTGGAGGGATGTATTTCACCAATGGACATGTGAATGGTTATAGCGTTAATTTTTTGGTGGATACCGGTGCTTCGGCAGTTGCCATGAATGCTGAAACGGCTACTCGTTTAGGTATTGATTATTTGAACGCACCGATGATTGGTATTCGCACCGCATCTGGAACTGGTACCGGTTATCAAGTGACTTTAAATCAAGTTCAAGTTGGGGATATCAACAGGTCTAATGTTCGCGCGGTAGTGTTAGATGGGCCGGAGCCTGAGCATGCGTTACTTGGCATGAGCTTTTTACAAGATCTGGACATACAACGAACTGGTGAGCGGCTAGATCTGATTCAGAAATTCTAAAAAAATGCCCGGACAAGCCGGGCACTTTATGAACAGATTGATAAGAGGTTTAGAAACCTTTGGTTATCAAAGCGTAAGCTGAGTGATTATGAATCGACTCAAAGTTTTCTGATTCAACTGTGTAAGCACTGATACGATCATCAGCGTTTAACTGCGCTGCAACATCACGCACCATATCTTCAACAAATTTTGGATTGTCGTAAGCGTGCTCAGTGACATACTTCTCGTCTGGACGTTTCAGCAGACCGTAGATTTGGCATGATGCTTCTTTTTCAACCAAATCAATCAGATCTTCAATCCAGATAAAGCTATCGGTTTTGACTGTTAAAGTAACGTGTGAGCGTTGGTTGTGAGCACCGTAGTCAGAAATATTTTTTGAACATGGGCACAAGCTTGTCACAGGGACGATAACTTTAACCGTGATGCTCGTTTGACCTTTGCTGATCTCACCAATAAAACTTACTTGGTAATCCATTAAGCTACGAACTTTAGAAATTGGCGCTTCTTTGTTTACAAAGTATGGGAAGCTCATTTCGATGTAGCCAGACTCAGCGTCTAAACGTTCAGTCATTTCACCCAACATGGTGTGAAATGATTTTACGGTGATTTCGCGTTCGTGTTGATTCAAAATCTCAACAAAACGTGACATGTGCGTACCTTTGAATTGGTGCGGCAGATTCACGTACATATTGAAGTTGGCAACAGTATGTTGTTCGCCAGTAGTGCGGTCACTGACAATCACCGGATGACGGATATCTTTAATACCAACTTTATCGATGGCAATGTGACGTTTGTCTTTGATGTTTTGAACGTCTTCGATTTCGGCAGCATTTACCGGTTTGTTTTGTTCGGTCATTAGTGGCTTATTCCTCGCTGTATTTGACGCAGGCGCGATCAGTTTCCCAGAGTGTTACACCAGAAACTTTGGCGATGTCATTATTCAAAACAGGGCTGAGTTGCTGATAGAAATACTTCGCAATGTTTTCAGCTGTTGGATTGATTTCGTCAAACGGTGGAATATCATTGAGATAACGATGATCCAGCGTCTTTGCCAGCTCACGTGTGGCTGTTTTGATTGTTTTAAAATCCATGCCCATGCCGTGATTATTTAAGTCGCGGGCAGTGACTTCTACTTCTACTTTCCAGTTATGGCCATGCATGCGTCGGCAATCACCGGGATAATCACGCAAGGTGTGGGCAGAAGCGAAATCAGCAAGGATTTTAAGGGTGTAGGTCGCGCTCATAATGTTGACTATTATACTCAGGAATTAGCTGGGGTAACAGATCATTATGACGCAAAAAAACGATTGATGAAATCGACTAAACCATTTGCTGATAAGCCGACATCAGCAAGCATTTGTTGATGGTTACCATGATCTTGGAATTTATCGGGTAGGCCTAAATGGCGAATTGGCGTTTGGCAGTTAGTCTCACGAAGATACTCAGCAACGCCACTACCGGCACCACCAGCGATGGCATTTTCTTCAATGGTCACTAAGAGTTCATGCTCAGCAGCCATCTTATCAATCATAGCGGTATCTAATGGCTTCACAAAACGCATGTTTACAACGGTTGCATCAAGCTGTTCAGCTGCTTCAAGTGCACTACTGACCATGCTGCCAAATGCCAAAATTGCGACTTTTTGACCTTTACGTTTTAACTCGGATTCACCAATAGCAAGGCTAGATAGCTCGCTATCAATTGCAGCGCCTGGGCCAGTGCCTCTCGGATAACGCACAGCAGCTGGACCATTATGTTTGTAGCCTGTGGTTAACATTTGGCGACATTCATTTTCGTCAGCTGGCGTCATGATCAGCATATTCGGAATGCAGCGTAGGTAACTCAGATCAAAACTACCGGCATGAGTAGGGCCATCTGCACCTACTAAACCTGCACGATCGATAGCGAACAGTACGGGTAAGTTTTGCAGCGCGACATCGTGGATCAATTGATCGTAGGCACGCTGTAAAAAGGTTGAGTAGATTGCAACAACCGGTTTTTTACCTTCGCAAGCAAGACCAGCAGCGAGGGTGACGGCGTGTTGTTCGGCGATACCAACATCAAAATAACGTTCTGTAAAACGTTCAGCGAACTTAGTTAAGCCAGAGCCTTCACTCATTGCTGGCGTAATACCAATCAGTTGTTTATCACTGGCCGCCATATCACAGAGCCAGTCACTAAACACTTGCGTGTAACTTGGGCCAGATTTGCTTTGGCTACCGGCAGGGCTGACACCATGGTATTTGCATGGTTGCTCTTCTGCTGGGGCAAAGCCTTTACCTTTTTTGGTCACAATATGCAGAAACTGTGGGCCTTTACGCTGGCGAAGGTTAGTCAGAGTCGTGATTAGGGTATCAATGTTATGGCCATCGATAGGGCCTATATAGTTAAAGCCCATCTCCTCGAATAAGGTGCCCGGCACCACCATGCCTTTCATGTGTTCTTCAGCACGACGGGCAATTTCCCAAGCGGTTGGGATTTTTTCTAATACTTTTTTACCACCAGCACGGGCAGTCGCGTAGAAATTGCCAGATAGCAGACGTGCAAGATAATTTGCCATACCACCAACATTTTTGGAGATAGACATTTCATTATCATTGAGTACGACTAATAGGTTTGCACTCAAGTCACCGGCATGAGCCAGAGCTTCATATGCTTGACCAGCAGTTAATGCACCATCGCCAATAATGGCAACAGCACGACGAGAGTCATTGTTGGCTTGAGCTGCCAATGCCATACCAAGTGCAGCGCTAATTGAAGTGCTGGAGTGGCCGACACCGAATGTATCGAATGGGCTTTCACTGCGTTTTGGAAAGCCAGATAAACCATTGGGTTGGCGCATGGTATGCATTTGATCGCGACGACCAGTGATAATTTTGTGGGCATAACTCTGATGACCCACATCCCACACTAAGCGATCTTCTGGTGTGTTAAATACGTAATGTAATGCCAGTGTCAGTTCGACGACGCCTAAATTAGACGAGATATGACCACCAGTTTGTTGCACACTCTCAACGATAAGCGTTCGGATCTCTTCTGCTAGCTGCGGGAGCTGTTTACGAGATAACTGTCGCAGGTCTTGTGGGTCGTTAATCTGATCTAACAATCGACTCATGATATTCACGTTAAAAGGCTCGCTGAACAACAAAGTGTGCCAAACCTGAAAGGGCTTGTGTTGGACCGGTTAGATTTTTGAGTGCATTTAGCGCTTCTTCAATCAGATCCTGAGCTTTTTGTTGTGCATTCTCAAGTCCCAACAAAGCAGGGTAAGTTGGTTTATCACGTGCAATATCAGCACCCTGCTGCTTACCTAATGTTTCGGTATCAGCAATGACATCCAACACATCATCCTGAACCTGAAACGCTAAACCAATTGCTGTCGCATATTGATCTAAATAGGATAAAGCTTCTTCACTTACATTTTTGGCAGCAAGGGCACCAAGGCGGACACTGGCGCGAATTAAGGCACCAGTTTTTAGTTGGTGCATATGTTCAAGTTCTGACAAGGTCAGCTTTTTACCGACGCTTTGTAAATCTATCGCCTGTCCACCAGCCATACCATCAACTCCGCTGGCAGTTGCTAAGGTATTAACCATTGCAATTTGCTGAGCAGCTGGGAGTGAATTATTTGAAAGACTAATGAAGGCATGTGTTTGTAAGGCATCGCCGGTTAACAATGCTGTCGCTTCATCAAATGCCTTATGACAACTTGGGCGACCACGGCGTAAATCATCATCATCCATCATTGGCATATCATCATGTACCAATGAGTAGGCGTGAATCATTTCAACAGCACAAGCAGCAGCATCTAAACCCTGCTGATCACTGTGGCAAGCTTCACCAGCAGCATAAACCAACATAGCGCGCAGGCGTTTACCGCCATCGAGTGTTGAATATTGCATTGCTTTGACCAACATGTCGGCATTACTTTGTAGGCCAAGTCTTTCTTCCAGTGCCTTAGCAACACGTTGTTGATTAGCCAACATCCAGTTGGCCAGCGAAAAGTTATCTGTCACGAAGCGTCCGTATCTGCGTCAAAATCAACTAATTCTGTATTGCCAGCTTGTTTAACCAACATTTGTACCTTTTGGTCGGCTGCTTGAAGCGCATCCTGACAATCACGAGTCAGTAATACACCACGTTCGTATAGTTTGAGGGATTCTTCGAGGGTAATATCGCCTTGTTCCAACTGTTCCACCAAGGTTTCCAGTTCGGCGATAGCCTTCTCATATTCCAGTTTTTTGCGTTTTGCTACCATTACGGCCTCAAAAAAACAGCTACAGCGACTCATTATAAAAGAATATGCAGGGGCTTGCCTGCTGGAATGTTCACGCATTTGTGCTTATGCTGTCACGTTTTGTCCAGTTGTACGTCTCTTATGCCAAGAATTATCCGTGGTTTACACAATTTGCCGGTTCCACAATGCGCTTGTGTTGCGACCATTGGTAATTTTGATGGCGTGCATTTAGGACATCAAGCGGTGCTCAGCCAGCTAGCAATGAAAGCCGATATGCTCGGATTACCCGCTGTCGTTATTACTTTCGAACCACAACCTTACGAATATTTTGTCCCTGAAAAAGCCCCAGCCAGATTAAGTCGTTTTCGAGAAAAGGTTGAGGCACTACGTGCCTATTCCATTCAGAAACTCTGTGTGCTGCGCTTTAACAAGTCGCTGGCTGATATGGCGGCAGAAGAGTTTATCCGTCGATTGTTAGTAGATGGTCTACAAGTAAGCTACTTGGTCGTCGGTGATGATTTCCGTTTTGGTAAAGACCGTCAAGGAGACTTTGCTTTATTACAAGAAGCAGGGCGAAAGTATGGTTTCCAAGTCGTGAATATGCATACTTTTGCGATCGATAAACACCGAGTTAGCAGTACCCGAATTAGACATGCTTTGGCTGAAGGCAATTTAGCGCTGGCGGAGCAACTACTTGGTCGTCCTTATCGAATGAGTGGTCGTGTTTCTCATGGTGACAAACGTGGCCGACAAATGGGGTTTCCCACGGCAAATATTGATTTGCATAGATGTACCGTGCCACTCAGCGGTGTTTATGCCGTTCAACTCTTTGGTATTGATGGTGAGCCAGTGAATGGTGTCGCTAATATCGGCGTTAGACCAACAATAGGTGATGACAAAGCCTTGTTAGAAGTCCATTTGTTGGACTTTAATCGAGATATTTATGGCGCCCATGTTCAGGTGGTTTTCTTGGAGAAATTGCGTCAGGAGCAAAAATTTCCCAACCTAGATGCGTTGATAGCACAGATACATAAAGATATTGCGGCTGCGAAAGAATATTTTGCCGGCGATATAGATTAATTAGCCAAGTTTCTTGCTTCGTAATCAGCAATAATTTTTTCTGCAATCGCTGCATCCGCATCGTTATGCAAAATCACATGAGCAAACTCACTGGCTGGTAAGTCGCCTACCGCGCCTTGTAGATAATGGCCTGAAACATGGTTTTCAATGCCATTTGCAGTGAGTAACCCACTGACAATATGCGCCTCTAAGATATTGTGCCCTTCAAAAATACGTTGCATCACAAATGCACAGCTTGGAAGCGGGCGAGGGTATTACCATCTTTGTCAGAGAGTTCTAGATTTTGGCCTTTGATGTGCCACATATGAACAACTTCGAGTGCTTCATGAAAACGTTGTGCTGTTTCCATACTGTTTTCACAAGCCATCATGGTACTGGCCATTTTCCGAAACTTCAGTGTATTGGCTTTCAGATAGAAGCTTCCCATAAGACGGTTGCAGCCATCGTAACCAGTGACTTTGGGATCATCGCCGCTAGCCATTATTAGACTGGGTTCGCGCTGACCATCAGTGATGATAACTGGCTGATTATGCAGCCGAGTAAGTTTCCAGTAGGTATCTAACAAACTTTCACTATAGCCAGGTTGACCACAGGTTTCACCTGGCCAAATACCGGTGAAGGAGCTGACTTTTAATTTACCGCTACTAGCTAACAATGCGCCATTTAAGGTGACTAAAAGAGCAGTGTCATTGTCTTGGTTAAGTTCGTTATAACGCGTTTTTAATGCTTCATAATCTGCAATATCAGCAATAGCCCAGCTCTGACCTGTTAAGCACTCATTAAAATAGCCACCTTCTGCATCTTCACGATAAAGACCACGCATTGGTAACGCTGGATAAATTGCTCGATAGGTTTTGTCTTGGTTTAGTTGATAATTGAGTTCACTATTTATCAACTGGCCTTGCTGGTTGAGCAGGGTGAGATGACGTTGATCATTGATAGCAAAGCGGTAGTTTTGTACATCGCTTAATAAAACCAAGGTATTTTGGTTATGTAACTGCCAATGACCGAGCGTGAAACTTGGTGTTACCGAACGCTCTTGGTATTCCGTTTGTAAGAAAAAAGAGTGATCGGCAAACAGGTTTAAACGGTAATCAATGCCCGGACAATCAGCACAAGGCAATGTGCCACTATAACTAGCTGGGAAGCTTACCGAAGCGCGCCAATCAAGAATATCATCGTCACCATCGTCTGACTGACAGCTTGTTAACATCCAACCCACAAAAACTAGGGCCGTTAATTTCAGCCAAAAAGTCATACGTCTAACCACTAATAATTTTCATTGCCAACCATGGCGCTACAAAAAACATAAAGTTCAATATCTTGAGTATTGCCATCCCGCTGTAGTGAATGCAGGCAAATTGTGACTCAGATAATGAAAACCAACGGCTGTGTAATCGATAAATTTTGTCAGCGTAACAACAAAACATGACAAACCAAATCGTGAGTAACAAAATGTTAATCAGCGCTGACCAGCCCAGTAAACTTTGTAAATTGTCATAGCTCATGCGCACACCCCTAATGGCTATGAAGACAATTTACGCCGTTAAAAAGTTGTCGGCTAGTTTTTAGCCATTTTTACGGCCTTGCCACCATTTACGGATCGCTTTGCGACCGTATTTACGCTTAAAGTTCACTTTAAAATCGTACAAATAAAAAGGTATTTTTTTCCGCCAATTGAATTTTTTGCCAAATTTTCGGGTATGGGACAAATAAGCCGCCATAAGCTGTTCACGTCCCGCCCAATGCAATTTATGGCAAATACGCGCCATATCTGACAAACGCTCCGCTAGTGTTAAGTTGCGATTGAAGAAACGAGCACGGTTAATATCAATCAGCGTAAACGCTAATGATTCGTCAGGCTGCTTTTTAATCAAGATATTGCCACCAGCAAGATCTCGGAAAAATACGCCACGAGCATGCATTTCGTTTAAAAATACAGCGAGTTGCTGGTATGCCTCGGTATCGCTCACGCCCTCGAAACTAAGGGCGCCATCACGGAAAGCGGTGACCATTTCACGGGCACTAAAGTCATGATCAACCTGTTCACATAGGTAATAGTTATTCAGCAAACTCTTATCGTTTAACTTCTCAAAGTAAGCGATAGGGCGTGCGGTCGGAATACCACGACGTAATAATTCGGCAGCGCCAATCCAGCTACGTTTTGCTTTGCAAGGACGATTGCGATCGAGCAAACGTTTATGGGGATGCATTTTCAGCGGTTTTTTGGCAACAAATGGCTGTTTGAGTAAATCCGTAATACGCCAGATCACATTTCTGGCTTTACGCAGCGTGTTGTCAGGCGTTGGTTCCGGCAGTCGTTGTGGATGTAACTTTTCACGCAGTTCATTCGCCATTTCGGCATTGTCTGCAAGTAGTAGACCGCGCCAACCGTCTTGTTCAAATTGATACAAGCTTTTATCCGGCATATATCGATGCCAAGCATCCATGTTTTTGGTCGGTTCGTTGTTAAAACTAACCAATGTGCCTGCTGGCCAACGTAGATAGACAGGTGATTCACCGGCAAACTCTGGTGTTTCGGCTAACAACTCACCATCACGACTAAAGCAGGTCGCTTTAGCAAGCGTTGTCGGGTCATAAAGTTTATTCAATGCCATGGCTTTGCCATTGATAGTCCAAGCGACATGGACCAAACCATCCTGACGGCGAAAGGCATGAACTTCTAAATCTTCGGTTGTTGCTAGTGCGCCTTGATAAAAACTACCTGGAATCAGTTTGTTGAACTGTTGGAATGCATAAAATGCCGGACGTTCACGAAAATCAATGCGCTGGCCGATAACCGAACGATAATGGGTGATACGTTCTAGTTTTGGGTAAATGCCACTGCCATCATCCACTAAACCTTCGCGGCTACATAAAAATGGGCCCCAAAAAGCTTGTTGCATGGTGCCTGAGGCGGCCAACAAGGTGAAATAACGGGTGAGGTAGTCTGCTTGTTTATCTTCAATAGCAACCAAACGACGTTCAATGCGTGGCAGCGTCCAAAATGCTGCCGGTGACATAAAGTTTTTTACGCCAAAATCATCAGTAATTTTACGAAGTAATCTGGCTTTTTTGACTAGATTTACTTTGAGTTTCAGTGCCAGTTGTGTACCAAAAATTCGGTGGTCGTAGCGTTCTGGCTCAGTGACACGCTCACTAAAAAGATTATTGGTATGAATATCCGGTAGCTCTTGGTCGCGATTTAACTTCGCAAGGGCAGCAATGTTATGCAATGGCTCAAAGTCTGAAATATTTGGGCCAGCAATAGTAATACGCTCAGCTTTCAGCAGCTCATAGGCAATGTGCCAGGCATTATAGAAGCTTTCTTTATCATAACCAGACCAATGTCGACGGTTACTGGTGGCACCAATTTCGATAGCTTTAACACGATGGCCAAATCGTTTAACCACTTCTTCTAAAAACTGCTGCCAGCGTTGCTGCGCTTCAGCGGTTTTCATTTGTTGTGCTTCTTTAAATGGTTGGACCAGATGCAGCAAAACATTGATTTTGGCTGTCAGGAGTTTTTCTAATAAACGGCTGACAGGCGCATCCAAATCGTCATAAGTGAAATCAACACGCACTTGTTTAAGATTAAGCTCGGCAAGCTTAGCCAAAATATAGTCATCAATGGCAGGATCTTCACCGGTCGACAAACCAACACCGATAAAGTCTTCTGGCACTTGGTGTGCTGCTGGCGGTAAGTGTCCACCTGGTAATGCTAAGCGGCCTTTCAGAACATACTTAATTGCATGACGAAGTTGGCTGATATCCATCAGCGGGCCATTCACATAGTCGCTTTGATTTTCGGTGTTTTGCTGCATGTATTACTCGTATTGATGACTGCTGTAATTAGTGTGAAACACTGCCTGAAAAGACATTTAGTGTGATTACGCCAGCAAGAATAAGTGCCATTCCAATGATTGCGGCTAAGTCCAGTTGTTGACCAAATACCAGCCAGCCAATTAGCGCGATAAGTACGACGCCAACACCGGCCCAGATTGCATATGCAATGCCGACCGGAATAAATTTCAAACTTAATGATAAAAAGTAAAAGGCCGCAACATAACCAACCACGACCGCCACAGACGGCCAAAATTTGGTAAAGCCTTCAGAGGCTTTTAAAAAGCTAGTGCCAAACACTTCAGCAATAATTGCGGCACTTAGAAATAACCATTTAGTCATGTTGTCACTCAGTGATAGCTAAACAATAAACAAGCTGCGAGTGCACTACCTAACACGGCAACGATCATACTGATCCAAATACCCCAGTGGCTGCGATAGCCTTCAGGAAATTCCGCAGCATTTAATGTTTTCAGTACATTTCGATACTGATTGCCAGCATAGAGACCCGAAAAAACACCCAGAACAATAAAGGCCAAGCCTAACCAAAAAGTAAGCTCAGTGTTTAACATGGTTTGGTTTGTCGAGAGAATTTCCAGCAGTAATCCCGAACGCTCTATCAGAAAACCAAACATAATAAATGTCAGACTGGTGCGTATCCAGGCTAATAACGTTCTTTCAGCCGCAAATAAAACCCGCGGATCTTGAAGTGAAGACATTATGCCGCTTTAACTTTACGTCGACGCAACCAGCCTTTTAATTTGGCACTCAGCTTATGGAAAAAGCGGTGTTTATTATTAGCTGCTTCACTGGTCAAAAAGTTGATTTGAATCGAGCGGCGTGTGCCTTCGTAAAATGGATAACCATGCCAGCAATTATCAGTGACTTTGAAAGCAACTAAAGAACCCGGGCCTGGCGCAATTTCAGCAACATAGTTTTCGAGATCTTGGCCATCACGCAAAATACGCAGGCGCCCATTACTTGCTGGCCAAGATTCATTTAAATAAATCAAAATGGTGACCAACTTGGTTTTTGAATCAGTATGAATACGGCCATCTTTCTTACGCGAATAACCACGTAAGGTCATCATCATGGGCAGATCCATGACTTCAACATCAAATTTATCGCAGATGATTTGACGAAATGCTGGGCTATCAATCGAGTCCAAAAACGCTTTGAAGTCATCTTTAACTGAGACGTCATCAACATTAAAGCTGCCACCATCACCGATGTCTGGGAAATCAGTTAATACGCGAGACAACATAACGTCATCAATTGAGCGTTCCACCGTGAAAAATGGAAATGGGTCTGTTTGTACCGGTGCTGCTTGTAAAGCAGCTAAATTCAATACAGTGCTCATGCGTGATCCTGTTAACGAAAACATTCGACCCAATATGATAATACAAATAAGGTGTTAGCCGGTGATTAATGGCAACAGCACTATGCCTGTCACGGTTAAATTGATAACGTTGGGAGGCACCAAGGTCAATAAGACGAGAGGTAGTTATGGCTGAATGGATAACCGGACGCGTACTGGAAAATAAGCGATGGACCGAACGTTTGCATTCCTTACGTGTTGAAGCGACATTTCCAGCATTTGAGGCTGGGCAATTTACGCGACTTGCTTTAACCATTAATGACGAATTGGTGAGTCGGCCATTTTCATTGGTAAATGCGCCTGACGATCCTATCCTCGACTTTTATTTTATTGAAGTACCTGACGGTACATTGTCACCCACATTAAAAGCCTTAAAGGTAGGTGATGACATTATGGTTGCGCCAAAGGCATCAGGCCTACTCACTCTTAAGCAACTAGCACCAGCAGATAAATTATTTTTGTTTGCCACTGGTACTGGCCTTGGACCATTTCTGTCGATCATTAAAACCCAAGCCGTATGGCAGCAATTTTCAGAAGTGAGACTGGTTCATGCGGTTCGTTATGCTGAAGAACTGAGTTATCAAGACGATATTCAAACTTGCCAGCAAACGCATCCGGAGCAATTTCGCTATCAACCAATTGTCAGTCGCGAAGCAGCTGATAATGCACTTGCCGGTCGGATACCTAGATTGATTGAAAATGGTTTGCTTGAACGTGCCCTTGGTAATGAGATTGATTCAAATAGCCAAATTTTATTGTGTGGTAACCCTGATATGGTGCTTGAGACAACTGAGACACTATTAGCTCGAGGATTAACACGTCATAGTCGGCGTGAACCCGGCCATATTAGTATCGAAAAATATTGGTGAGCGTCTTTTGGCTGCAGTGCTTTAAAACTGTGCATAGCTATGGTGCAAATCAATTTTGGAACCAAAAAAAGACATTTCGGGTCTGTTAACTTGCCTTGCAGAAAAAATCATATGGTCGCTAACTTATTATATTTTAAAGTTATTGTCTGTTAGCTCGTGATGTTGCATGGTTACTAGGAATAATTTTTGCTCTGTTTAGGTTAGGTTGATAAAAATCTCTAACTATTCCCTTGCAATAAAATGAAAATTTTTACACTGTGAGAGGAAGTCGCTAAAAAAATCGAATCACAACTCGTGATTCAAAAAGGGGAGGGGCCATGTCAGATGTCTGGCAGGAAACCATCACCAACGCTGAAGTGTTACGCCGTGATTTACACGCGCATCCTGAGTTGGGCTGGCAGGAGTATCGGACCGCAGAACGTATTCGCGATACGCTTAGTACGCTGAATATTGCTTGGCGTTCGTGTGCGGGCACAGGCACATTGGCATGGCTTAATCCAGCAGGTAAAGGTCCAACTATCGCTCTTCGCGGTGATATTGATGCTTTACCCATCATAGAAAATACCCAAAAAGAATGGTCATCAGAAAACCTTGGATGTATGCATGCCTGTGGGCATGATGGTCATGCCGCGACTTTGCTGGCGGCGGCGCGTTGGCTCAAATATCACGAAGATTTATTACCAGGCCCAGTTACGTTGATATTCCAACCTGCTGAGGAAGGTGGCCATGGTGCCAGAGAGATGATTGCTGATGGCGCTTTGGAGGGCGTGGATGCCATATTTGGTTGGCATAACTGGCCAGCGATTCCTTTTGGGAAACTCGTTTGTCCTGATGAGATTGTCATGTGTGGTAACGGCACTTTCGAGATTGTGGTGAAAGGCCGTGGTGGTCATGCCAGTCAACCTGAGTTATGTCGAGACCCGGTTCTCGCAGCCAGTGCCATTACCTTAAATTTGCAGCAAATCATTAGCCGCCGACTAGCACCTCAACAAGCGGCGGTATTAAGTGTTACTTCAATTGAGGCGCCAAGTGCCCCAACCGTTATTCCTGAACAAGCAACTATCGGTGGCAGTATTCGGGTACCTGATAAAGCGACCAGAGCCGAACTCAATCAGCTGATTATTGAGGTCAGCCAACAAACAGCAGCAAGTTACGGTGTTGAATGTGATGTACAAATCTGGCCACGTTACGAGGCGACCATAAACCATCCTATGCAGGCATCACTTATTCGTGAACATTGGCAATCCTTGTTTGGCCTCGGCAGTCTGCATACCGATATTCGCTTACCGATCATGGCATCGGAAGATTTTAGTTATTACCTGCAAGAGATTCCTGGCGCTTTTGCTTTGATTGGTAGTGATGATGGGCCTGAGCATCAGGCACCTTGTCATAGCGCCCATTACGATTTTAACGACCGATTGATCCCATTGGTCATGGCACTGTTTTCGCGTCTTTCAGGCGCACCTGTTCCGGAGGAACTATCCCACGTCGGCAAGACGTAAACCGTTAGGAGATCTAGATGAGCATATTTGAACAGCGAGAATCGGCAATTCGTGCTTACTGTCGAGTGTATCCAGTGGTATTTGATAAGGCGTTAAACGCCCGGCAAACCGATGAAAATGGTCGTGAATATATCGACTTCTTTGCGGGGGCTGGTGTGTTGAACTTTGGTCACAATAATCAACGAATGAAAGATGCAGTTATTGACTATATTCAGTCTAACGGCGTCACACATAGCCTTGATATGCATACCACTGCCAAACGCCAGTTTATGGAGCATTTCACGGAAACGATTCTCAAGCCGCGCAATATGCCTCACAAAATGCAATTTATGGGGCCGACTGGGACCAATGCGGTGGAAGCAGCAATGAAGTTGGCACGTCGTGCAACAGGCAGACAAGATATTGTCGCTTTCAGCCATGGCTTTCATGGCATGACCCTCGGTGCGCTGAGTGCAACTGCTAACCAATATTTTCGTAACGCTGCCGGGGTGCCATTAACACACGTCAAACACTTCCCATTTGGTTGTGGTGAAACCTGTCCGGGCTGCGAGTTAGGCTGCGGTAAAGATAGCATCAACCAAATGCGGGCAATTTACGCTGATAGCTCAAGTGGTATTGCACCACCTGCGGCATTCTTATTGGAAACAATTCAAGCTGAAGGCGGCGTTAAAGTTGCCGATAAAGACTGGCTTTTGGCCTTGGCGAAACTAGCCAAAGACGTTGGTGCTTTATTGATTGTTGATGATATTCAGGTCGGTGTTGGCCGAACAGGTTCTTTTTTCAGTTTTGATGATTTGGGTATCGAGCCTGACATCATTTGTTTGGCTAAAGGTATTGGTGGTTTGGGTACACCCATGGCAATGAATCTGGTTAAACCCGAATACGATAAACATTGGTCGCCGGGGGAGCATACCGGTACTTTCCGAGGCCAAGATATTTCGTTTGTTGCTGGCGATCAGGCACTAAGTTATTTCGATGATGATGAGCTGATGCAAACCGTCAAAAAACATGGCGCTATGATGAATGATGCCTTACGACCGCTTGCTGATCGTCATCCACAGGTAAATGTGACCGGCAAAGGTATGATTCTTGGTCTCGATGTGGGCAGTGGTGAACGTGCTAAAAAAATTGTCGACCAATGTTTTGATTCCGGATTGATGATTGCCAGTTGCGGTACTGGCGGCCGAGTGGTGAAACTGATTCCGCCTTTAACTACACCTAAAGCCGATTTAGAGGAAGGTTTAGACATCCTCATCAAAGCCACTGACAACGTTATGATGCAGGAGGCCGCATGAGACATCGTGATGATATGACATTTCCTTTTGAGGAATATGAGCGACGACTAAGTGAATTGCGTCACCGGATTGCCGAGCGTTGCATGGATGCAGTGGTGATTTCTGATCCGGAAAACATCATGTATCTGACTGACTATCAGACCACGGGATATTCATTTTTTCAGGCATTAGTTGTCCCGCTTGAAGACGAGCCTTTCATGATTACCCGTAAGCTTGAAGAGTCAAATGTCATTGCTCGAACTTGGGTTGAAGTGACACGACCTTACCCAGATACCGGGGATGCTATTCAAATGCTGGTGGATGCGCTTCGTGAGTTTGGTTTAGATAACAAACGGGTTGGTTACGAGCGAAATAGTTATTTCTTCCCGGCCTACCATCAAGATTGCATTCATACCACCTTAACCGATGGCAAATTGCTGGATTGTTTTGGCATTGTCGAGGAGGGGCGTGTTTGTAAGTCACCAATGGAAATCGCCTTGATGCAAAATGCGGCTCGTGCCACTGAAGCTGGTATGAGTGCTGGTATTGAGGCAACGGAAGCTGGTGCCACAGAAAATGAAATTGGTGCTGCGATTAGCGCCGCAATGTTCAAAGCTGGCGGTGAACCCCCGGCGGTCATGCCTTATGTGACATCTGGCCCACGCACCATGATTGGTCATGCCACTTGGGAAGGCCGAATTGTGCAGCCTGATGAGCATGTGTTTCTTGAAGTGGGGGGCTGTTACCGACGTTATCACACAGCCATGATGCGGACAGTTGTGCTCGGTAAACTCAGCCCATCAATGTACAAAGCCCAGGAAATTATGAAGATGGCGCTGGATGCGGTACACAGTAAATTTCAGCCAGGTATGACGGTCTCCGATGCCGACAATATGATCCGAAATATCATTACCAAAAACGATATTGGTGCGAGGTTGGTGACTCGTTCCGGTTACTCCATTGGTATTGCTTTCCCACCGAGTTGGGATGAGGGGTATATCGTTAGTCTCAAGCAAGGTGAGTCGGCGGTGTTAAAACCGGGTATGACTTTTCATATCATTCCTTGGATGTGGGGTGTAGACGGGGATAAGACCTGCGGTATCTCCGATACGATTCATATTACTGAAAATGGCTGTGAGTCTTTCTTCAGTCTGGATAGAGATTTTGTCGTTAAGCCTGGCAGCAGCGGCAAAAAACTACTCAGCTTGGATAGTGCTCGGTCAGGTGACGCGAGTAAAAGTGATAAAAAATCAACTGCCAAACAATCACACTAAGGATATTTATGCTGATAGCTACCAATCCGTTTAACGGACAACAGATCGATCGTTTTCCAGCTTTGGATAAACATGAAATGTATGCACGTATTGGTGATGCGGTGACAGCATTTCCGGAATGGCGTGATAAGACTTTTACTGAGCGTGGCGAGGTATTAAAGGCTATTGCCAAACAACTACGTGCCGAAAAGCATGACATCGCTGAGTTAATGGCATTGGAAATGGGAAAGCCAATTAAGGAGGGTGTACCGGAAGTCGAGAAGGCGGCAAGTTGCGCTGAGTTTTATGCGGAAAAAGCAGAAAGTTTTCTGGCTGATGAAACGCTGCCCTCTGACGCAAGCCATAGCTATGTGACCTACCAACCATTAGGTACATTGCTTGGTATTTTGCCGTGGAATGCACCCTTGTGGTTGGCCTTTCGTTATTTGGCACCGGCATTAATGGCCGGTAATACTTGTGTGATGAAACATGATCCCAATGTGCCACAGTCGGCACAGGCAATCGCCAATGCGTTTGTAAAAGCAGGTGCTCCCGATAACATCATGGTGAATTTACCCCTAGAAACGCCGGAGGTGGAGTTGGCGATTCGTGATCCGCGTATTGCAGCAGTTTCTTTTACGGGTTCTAGTGGTGCTGGAAAAAAAGTTGCAGCCATTGCCGGCAGTGAGATTAAGCCTTGTGTGCTAGAGCTTGGTGGTTCAGATCCGGTTTTGGTTTTAGAGGATGCTGATTTAGAGCGAGCTGCCGATGTAATTTGCTTATCGCGAATCATCAATGCCGGGCAATCATGTATCGCAGCTAAGCGGGTTATTGTGGCCGAGCCAATTTATGATCGTTTCACGAAACTGGTTAAAGATCGCCTCGAAAAACTGGTTTTGGGCGATCCATTACAGCCCAATACGGATGTTGGTCCCATTGCGCGAGAAGATCTGCAATTAAATCTGCATCGCCAAGTTGAAGATACCGTGGCGGCAGGCGCGAAATGCCTGTTGGGCGGTCACTTGCCTGATGAAGATGGTTTTTTCTATCCAGTGACGTTATTGGCTGATGTCACGCCAACCATGTGTGCCTTTCGAGAAGAAACCTTTGGGCCTGTTATGGTACTCATCAAAGCGGATGATGTTGACCAAGCTTTGGAAATGGCAAATGACTCTGAGTATGGTTTGGGCGCGGGCGTCTGGACCGAAAACGCGGAACTAGCAGAGTCATTAGCAATGCAGATAGAGTCAGGCCAAGTCGCCATTAATGGCATTGTTAAAACTGATCCACGATTGCCAAGTGGCGGTATAAAAGGCTCTGGTTATGGCCGTGAGCTAGGACCTCATGGCATCAAAGAGTTTGTGAATGCCAAGCAAATTTGGATTAAGTAATACGCTAAAACAAAACCGCTGAGACAGAGGTCTTGGCGGTTTTATTCAAGCGAACTGATAGCGTCAGACAGTTGCTTAGCCAGTTGATCTAAATTATTTCCTAGTGCTCTTACCATCGCCGGATAACCCGTAGTTTGTAATGGCGATTGGAAACTAAAGCTTTGGAATTGCACGATTTCGTTTTTTGCATCTCGTAACTGCCATTGGCCGCTGGTTAAAGCGTATCCATCGAAGCGACCCTGAAAATCATTGATTTCTAACGTGAGTTGCCATTGACCTTTGGTTGAGGGGCTAACCGCAATGATTTGTTGTTGCATCTGGTTGAGTCGAACTCGCAAGCCATAATTTATCTGCTGACGAAGATCTTCGGCCCAAAGATGGTTTTTCGCTTGGTTAAGCGTGATGTCATCCATTTGCAGGACTAAACTGCCAGTGTCGAGAAAATCAGCAAGCTGCACATTATGAATTTGTAGCAGTTTTGCTGAACCATCGGTTTTTGCGGATGGCATTTCGCCACTAATAGGCAGACTATAATGATGACGTTCTACCGGTGGGGTGTTGCTACAAGCCATCACCAGCGTCAACAACAGCATAACCAGACTCGTTTTTAATATCGTCACGTAATCACCTAATGTTTATGGTTGTGGCGCCGGCGGCTGGGGGTCATTCGTTGGCGGCGAATTAAAGATAAGTGCGTTTGGTTGCTCACCCAATGTTTGTGCGATTGGCTGCAGGTCACGCATGAGTTTTTCTAAACGTTGCATAGTGCGGTTCAGCTCTTGGTAAGCCTGAGAGTCTGGCGATAATCCTTGAATCGCATCTTGCAACGAATTTAAGGTGTCGTTGATATTTTTTGGCACACTCTGTGTCTGTGGATCATTAACCAGTTGATTAACGCTGTTGGTTAAGTCACCAATTTCACGGAGTAATAGTTCTGACTGTTGAACACTGTCATCCATGCCTTTTAACACTGGCTCGATTTGTAAGGCATTTAACTTATCAAGCAAGCTGGAGATTTTTTGTTCAATCTGAGCTAAACCCGTTGGTGTAGTTGGAATAACCTTACGTCCCTCGAAGGTTTCTTGTTTGTATTTCCCAGCGAGATCACGTTGAAAATTTAGGTCAACAAACAAAGCCCCGGTCAGCAAGTTACCTGACTTCAGGGATGCGCGTAGGCCATTCTCAACCATTCTAGATAGTCGCTCGCGCCACTCATCCAACACGACTTTTTCATTACCACCTAAGCGTTGTGGCTCAATACGGATCAAAACCGGAATAGCAAAGCGTTCTCGAATAGGTCGCTCTGGTGAGGTAAACCGCCATGGCACTTTTCTCACTGTACCGACACGAATCCCCCGAAACTCAACTGGGGCACCAGCAGAGAGTCCACGCACAGTATCTTCGACTAATAAAACGTATTCGATATAGTCGTTGTACAATCCCTGACGCGCAGCATCTTCATCAGGAAATAATTGATATACGCGCTCCGTGTCATCGACGGCTTCTGTGCTTGGTAAATCGGCGAGTTCACCAAAGGTCACACCGCCACTGACCAACGCTTCAAGTGAGGCAATATTAACTTCAAAGCCTTCTGAACTCAGGTCTAAATGAATACCTTTTGCTGACCAGAAACGGGTACTAGGGCTAATTAAAACGTCGTATGGTTCTTCGATAAATAGTTGATGATTAACCTGACGACTTTCTTTATCAAACTCAGCGGTTTCAACACGTCCAACGGTAAAGCCTTGATAAGTTACCGGATCGCCTGTGCGTAGCGAGTTACCTAATTGGCTTATCAGTTTGATGCGAATGCCTTTTCCATCAAGAGAGATAGGCGGCTGGTCGAGAACATCAAAGCTTCGTTGTTCTTCGTCTGAATTACCTGGTTGCATTTGGATATACGCACCCGATAAAACAGTTCCAAATCCTGTGATGCCTTCACGACTGATGCGTGGTTTTACCACCCAAAAACGGGTGTCTTCAACCAACGTTGAGACGGCATCGGTATTGATACGAGCCATAATTAACGTGTGGCTAAGATCCTCAGAAAGTTTAACTTCCTCAACCTGACCGATATCAACATTACGTGTTTTGATTTTGGTTTTGCCGGCTTCAATGCCTTCCGCATTGGCCATTTTTAAAGTAATGAGTGGGCCCGTGTTGCGATAGTTATCAATAATTAAGCCGATACCAATCAGTAAAGCGACGATAGGGATGATCCAAATAGGCGAAAATCGTGACGCTTTAACCGCAGTTGCACGGCTCAGGTCGGTTTGATTTTGCGAATTGACTTCACTCTCACTCATGAAGCGGTTCCTTCAGAACAGCAGGTTTGTTTTGGGCTGCATTATCCCAGATTAAACGAGGGTCAAAACTGATTGCAGCCAACATGGTAAAGATAACCACACCGGCAAAGGCGAGTGCGGCGGGGCCAGGATTAACCGACAAAAAGCTACCAGCACGAATTAAGGCTACCAGAATTGCGACGACAAACACATCGACCATTGACCAGCGACCAATAAACTCAGTTATCCGATATAAGCGAGTTCGGCTTCGATGACTAATTTCACTACTTTTACCAGCACGAAGACATAACCACATCAGGGCAATCATTTTGCCAACGGGCACAATGATACTGGCCACAAAAATCACTAAGGCAATAGGCCATGAACCAGCATTAATCATATCGACAACACCACCAATAATTGTTTTAGGTTGGGTGAAACCCAATTTGGTGTTGTACATAATGGGGTAGAGGTTGGCCGGAATATACAAAACCAGTGCAGTTGCCAGCAATGCCCATGTACGTTGCAGGCTCTGTGGTAATCGTTGTTGTAGTCGCTCGCCACATCGCTGGCAAAAGCTTTTGCCATCAACCGATAAGCGTTGCAAAAGGCCACAGGTAAGACAGCCGGATAAGCCTTGTGAGCTTGCGGTTTTGCCTGTTTGGCATCCCTCAGGTGCTTGGGGTTCACTCGCTATCGCAAACCACATCCAGTCATCATCAATGGACCGCATGGTCATGAGTAGCAATATGGCAAAACTGCAAAAACCCCAAAAACCAATCCCCAGACTAACTTCAGCAGCGCCAGAGAGTTTAAATAGGCTGACTAATGCACCAATGATAAAGACATCAGCCATCATCCATGGGTGCATGTGCTTTAACGATCTAGCAATGCCTCTGCTAAATTGCAGTGGTTTACCTATAAGTAATCCGCCTTGTAACCAAATCACGCTGAGTAAATAAAATCCGGGTAAAACCACAATGGTTAAGGCTACTAACAGAGCCACCAAAGGCTGATGAAAGCTTAAAAGTTGTGTTGCGGTCTGGGTGAGTTCTATTTCACGACCGATCCCCAAAGCAGAAAAGCTGACGAAGGGAAAACTTACCGCGACGATAAGAGCGAGTAAGGCACTAATAGCCAGCGAAATACTGCGTTGAACCGGGCGAAAGTGTCGTTTTACCAAAGTATGCTGACAACGAGGACACTCTGCAGCCTCTCCGGGACGTAACGCTGGAAGGGCAACGACAAGATCGCACTCCTGACAAGCACGTAATCGACGACGACTGGTACGCGACTCAGGTGAGCCTGTCGCAATCGTCAACGGTTTGGTGAGTCTCGGCAGTGCAGACAATTCAAACTTCCAATTAAATCAGTTGCTTGATTATAACTCGCTGGCTCATTTTGGTATGTGATTTAACGCTGACTGTTGGCATTTCAATAAGGTTTTTAATCAACTCAGCGCTTCAGCAATGGTTTGCTGTCCTTGGTAAAGCTCATAAATTTGGTTGAGGTAACGTGATTTACCCAAAACTTCAGCGATTGTCAGCGCGACATTAGCTCTTGAGATCTGTTTATCAGCTTTATCAGCAGGTCTTTGGGTCGTTATTCGCTCGTTTGCTGGTTCATCAGTTAAGCGGCCTGGACGCAGAATCGTATAGGGCAATCCGCTATCGATGAGATAGTTATCTGCAAAATGCTTACAGACGTTGTAGTGCTTAATTGCTGGTGTGCCGTTTTCAGGATCGCCGGCATTTTGAGCACTGACCATGATGACTTGTTTAGCGTGATGCTTTTTCGCCATATCGATGCTTTTGCAGGCACCCCATAAATCCACCAATATGGTTTTATCAGCACCGGTTTTACCGCCACTACCAGCAGTGAAAACAATTTGGTCACAGCCAGTAAATACGTCATCTGGAAGTGTTTGCTCCAAGTCACCCTCAACAACTTCTGCACCTAGGTCGGTGAAAAAACTTGCCTGTTGGACATCACGTAACATCACACGAACAGCTTGTTGTTGCTGCTGTCGTAGCTGTTTGACTAATAATTTGCCTATCTGACCATTGGCACCGATGACTAAAGTTTTAACCATGTAACTTCCTAATAGTGTGCGCTATACGTAAAAGCATACAGATCACAAAGTATAGGATGTGTGAAATTGCTTACATTCGTAACAGGCTGTCTTGAATCGCTAGCTTATCGAGCCCTTTGGTACGAAGGTTAAAGTAGTACTGACATATTGCGGAATAACTATGAGGTGATTGTGTCACCGGCAATTCCACAAACCAATCCAATAAGTTGACTGCAGTTTCGTTAAAACGCTGCTCCTGCAACATATCCTCCAACTGAGCTGAACGATTGGCAATCATGCGATGACTTTCACCATAACGTTCTGATGCAGCGACCAATAGTTCTGCTGCACGTTGTACTTCAGCATGTTCATTATCGACAGTGGCAACACTACGTTTCACCAACCATTCCTGCGGTGTCATATCCACTTCGCCGTCAAGCCAAAGTGGGAGTTGATTTTCACTATGGTTCAGCGGTACATCAACGTTTTGAACATCATCTTGCTGATCACAAGCAGACAGCAAAACCATCAATAACAGTCCGACAATGCTGGCGGCATAACGGTGGGTGGTCATGCTGAATACTCCTCAAAGGTTAAACGCGCACTTTAGCCTTTGGGTGTGATTTTGCCTGTGGTGTTTGACCTTAAATCAGCAGGGAGTTTGTCCTCAAATTAGCCTTGCGTGTTGTCGCGACGAAATAGCCTTGGATTACTGCGAATAAAACGTTGAATCATGCGCTCCAAAAATGAGCTTTCATTGGTGGTTTTGATGTAGCCATAACCCAGCACACTGATGATAAGTGCGCCGATAGCATCAACAATCAAATCCCACATGGTATCGGTAAGGCCCGAGTCATCACCCAACATCGGTTTTTGCATATTGGTGCCGAGCAAAGAATCCGTGGCGAACTCAAATATTTCCCATAAAGTACCTGCGCCGAGTGCAAATAAAAACGCAAAGAAAGCGACAAAACCGGGACGCATATTTAGATTAATACGCTCACTTTCATTCATCACATAGACCAGCAAAAAGCCGATGATGCCAAGCAAAAATCCAGAGCTAGTGTGTAACACGATATCCCACCACCAAAAGCGGGTGTAATAACCGTGCACCTCACCGAGAAAGACGGCAGCGAAGACAAAACCAATGGTTAACAATTGGAACTCAGCGGGTATCAAAACCCGGAAGTGTTTTGCGAGATAAAGTGGATACAAACTCAGCACAATCACACTACAGATGATGACGGCATTCAGCCATTGCTGTTCCCATATCGCGCCAGCTAAACCTACAACCAAGATGGCTTGTAATATGAGTGTTAAACGTTTGTAGTTTTTACCTTCGGCCATTTTATACTCGTTAAATGTTGCAACCGAAAACGGTTTATAAGGTCACTAAAAGTATCGTAGCAATTTACAGGACAAGTCAGGTGTTACGACACTTCATTTTTAGCTTAGTTTTAATTGCGTCACCGCTACAGGCTGCTGATCTTGATTTACTTAAAGCACCGGGAAATGCCTTATTACTCAGACATGCCCTAGCGCCTGGCGTTGGCGATCCGGCAAATTTCGATTTAAATGATTGTGATACCCAACGAAACTTATCAGCCGAAGGACGGCGACAAGCTCGGCAGATTGGAGAACGTTTGCGTGAAGCGGGCATCTCCAAGACCAAGGTGTATAGCAGTCAATGGTGTCGTTGTATGGAAACCGCAGCGTTATTAGAATTTGGTGAGCCGATACCATTACCTACTATCAATTCTTTTTTTCGAAGTACGCAAGATGATGCTGAATCAAAAGCGACAGCGGGTTTTCTTGAGCATCTCAAAAATAATGATGGTGAAGTAACCATTTATATTACTCATCAAGTTAATTTAACGGCATTACTTGGCGGTTTTGCCTACTCTGGTAATGGTTATATCGTCGGCCTTGATGAGCATGGTCAACCTGTGGTGTTGAGTGAATTTATTGCGGATTAAAATAGCGGATTATGATGGCCGCGATTTGAAGCTGAACCAATGTCTTCGTATACTGCTTGTGTACAACCTGTTCTGCACCACAAAGCCAAAATTCAAAAACTAACGGAGTGATCTGTGCGTCAATCTAACCTGAATCAGGCCTTTATGCCGACTCTCGTCGCATTTATTCTGACATTTATTTTAGCATTTTCATCTATAACTCAGGCTGCTGAGTCCTCTGCAAGTGCTGATAGTAGCTCAGACAGTAAACCCTCTTATGAAACCCTTGCTGATGTTCTGGAAAATCCAGAGTCCAGACAAGAGCTCATCGATAAACTTCGTGACTTACAAAGCGAAAAAGAAGATGACGGTAGTAAAGAAAAATCAGAGGAAGAAGGACCATCATTTGCTCGGCAAATTGCAGATCAAACCCAAGAAATCGCTCAGGATTTAGTGGCGACGGTCAGTGATAGTTTTCAGGCTGTGGGTGAAATTGGCACGCAAGAAAGTGACCGTGATTGGTCAAAACTCATCGCCGAGTTAACGCAATTGGCTATCGTCATTGCTGCCACAGGCATTGTATTTTGGTTAGTTCGAGGCATTGCCAGAGCAGCGTTTAGCAAAATCAATAACTGGGCTGATAACGAAACATCAAACCCGGTATTTCGTCGTGGTCTCGCCATTGGCGCTTCGATTTTATTAGATCTGCTGGTGGTTATCTTAGCTTGGGTCACCGGCTATGGTATTGCTTTGTTTGCTATCGGCAGCGGTGGCGAAATTGAAGTAACGCAGACTCTATTCCTCAATGCCTTCTTGATGATTGAGATTTTCAAAGTGGTATTGAGAACAGTCTTTTCTGCGAAAGACTCAGCGTTACGTCCATTACCGATGGGGGACCAGACAGCGATTTATTGGTATAGCTGGTTAAATCGCCTAACTAACTTTATTGGTTACGGTGTGCTGTTATTTGTACCCCTGACCAGTAATTTATTGTCGACGGCCGTGGCGCAATTACTCAATGTGCTGATTGTTTTGTTTGCCTTTGTTTATGCGGTCTTAACGATTCTGCACAACCGATCACATGTTCGTGAACAAATCCAAACCTTGGCACTAGACTCTACCTTTAGTCTAACCCGGGTAGGTTTGGGAATGTTGGCACGTAGCTGGCATTTATTGGCTATTGCTTATTTTGCTGTTATGGCTGGCACATTATTACTTGAGCCAAAAGAAGCCTTGCCGTTGATGTTGATTGCAACGGTACAAACCGTTGTTGCAATTGCGGTTGGTATGTTGCTGATGACAATTCTGGCTTGGTATTTAAATCGACCACTGCACATCGGTGAAAATCTCACCAACCGTTATCCGATGTTGGAATATCGTTTAAACGCTTTCGTGCCCAAGGTTTTCCAAACACTACGTATCGTGACGCTTATCAGTGTCGTTGCGGTGGTGCTCGATGCTTGGCATATATTCAACTTAAAAGATTGGTTGGTGTCGCCGGCGGGTGTACATTTCATTGCAACATTGCTGACGGTTGGCGCTATTTTGCTGACTGCGATGATTGTATGGATTGGTCTGGCAAGTTGGATTGAGCATAGACTCAACCCTCAAAGCGAGGACAACGCACCAAGCGCGCGTGAGAAAACCTTACTGACCATTTTCCGTAATGCTTCTGCAATTACCTTAATCATCATGACGATCATGATTGTCATGTCTGAAATCGGTATCAATATCGGGCCATTACTGGCTGGTGCTGGTGTATTGGGTCTGGCTATTGGTTTTGGTGCCCAGAAATTGGTGCAAGACGTTATTACTGGTGTATTTATCCAGATGGAAAATGCTATCAGTGTGGGGGATGTGGTCACAGCTGGCAGTATCACTGGTGTCGCGGAAAAATTGACGATTCGTTCGCTGGGTTTACGTGATTTATCAGGTACTTATCACATCATTCCATTTTCATCGGTTGATACCGTATCTAACTACATGCGCGAGTTTGCTTATCATGTCGGTGAATATGGTGTGGCGTATCGTGAAGACACCGATGAGGTCATCATTAAGCTACGTGATGCCTTTGATGAGTTGATGTCTGATGATGACAATCGTCAGAAGATTCTGTCTGATGAATTAGAGGTTCACGGCGTGACAGCCTTGGCAGATAGTTCGGTAAATGTGCGGGTTCGTATTAAGACCTTGCCGGGAAGTCAGTGGGCAATTGGTCGGGCTTATAACCGTCTGGTTAAACGTCATCTGGATGCTGCGGGTATTGAGATTCCATTCCCACATCTTACTTTGTACTTTGGAGAAGATAAGCAAGGCGAAGCCCCTGCTGCGCCTATTCGTGTGATCGAAGCACCAAAGTCAGTGAGTGATAAAAAAACAAAAGCAAGTGATGATGCACGAAGTGAAACGAATGCCAAACAAAACCAAGATTTTGATGATGGCGATTAAGCAACAGCCGGCAGACAGAAATTTGTCTGCCGGTTATTAATTCAGTTTACGGCTGATTAGCTGTTGTAGATTATTTTCGGCCCGACAGTCTTGGCATTGGTCAAGTGCAACATCAATTTGTGCTCCTGCTGCTTGGTAATCCTGCTGAAAGTACATGATAGTAGCTTGCATAAAGGCCGATGTCGGGTAGTGAGTTATTAACTCAGCTAATACCAGTTGCATATTGGTATCGGCTTGAAAGTAATGCAATTCACTGACATTGGCAGTTAATGCCAAATTCATTGCCCAAGCCGCTTTACCATAATCGCCGTCAACAGCGATTGCCAAGGCATAGCCTACTTTAGGTAAAGCATTACGTGGATTTTGTTCGCTTTGATAAGAAAATCCCTGCATAGCCAAATCACTTTGGTATTGACCTAGGGCAGACCAAGCATCAATTTGTGGATTAGCAGGTCGTGTAATCGCGTTTTCAGGTCTATTTGGGCTGGCAACCGATGGGGAATATTGTCTTGGCGTATTACTTTGATAATAACTTCCTGAATAGATGATCGGCGCGACAAGTCCAATACTCACGCCATTGTGATAACGGTGTTTGTAGGGCACATGAGGCCGGTAACTATGTTGGCCATCATGATGATCACGATATTTTCCCGAGTGTTTAAAACTATCGTAACTTCGTGGACGGTAATGCCCCGAGTTCAGGCCAAATGATTTGTGGCCTTGAATACCGGGGCTTGGATAATAACCGCCAGAAATAGATGGCGTATTACTAAAGCCACTGCAATTACTACAGGTTCGGGGTTGCATACTGGTATCTGCAAAGATTGTGGTGGCCGATAACAAAAAGCTGCTACCGATAAGTGATGTGATTAACCACCTCTTTGATGGGGTATGACTTGTCATGTGTATCGCCTCACATTGTGACTGCTTGGTAATAGTCTGACAGCAAATTTAGCTTTGTGTTCAAAACTTTACGGTATTTAACTTTTTGTTTCTCCGGCAAGTTTCATCATCAGCGGCAGTCAATTTTGGTATCATGCGCGCTCATTCCGAGAGATAAACCGTCATGTCCGCACCACGTTTTAATCAGTTGTCATTACCAAAAGCCCAAATTGATGTGCTCGATAGCCTGGGTTATCAAACAATGACACCCATTCAGGCACAGTCCTTACCGGCTATTTTAGAGGGGAAAGATGTCATTGCTCGGGCTAAAACGGGTAGTGGTAAAACTGCGGCATTTGGTATTGGTTTATTGCAAAACATCAAACCACAATGGTTTGCTGTGCAGTCATTAGTGCTTTGCCCGACACGTGAGCTTGCCGATCAAGTGGGTAAAGAGCTCCGCAAATTAGCGCGCTTTATTCCCAACCTAAAAATCGTCATGTTGTGTGGTGGTAAATCAATTGGCCCACAGATTGGTTCTTTAGAAAATGGCGCGCATATCGTGGTGGGAACACCAGGCCGGATACAAGATCATTTACGCAAAAAGACCTTAGATCTGAGTGACGTCAAAACGGTTGTACTTGATGAAGCTGATCGTATGTTAGATATGGGCTTTGTTGATGTTATGCATGACATTTTGGGACAAACACCAAAGCAACGTCAGACCTTATTGTTCTCGGCTACTTATCCTGATGGTATCGCCAAAATCAGTCGACAGTTTCAACAGAACCCCGTGACCGTCACTGTCGAAAGTGAACACCAGCCTGCGGTCATCGAACAACTGTTTTACGAAATCAAAAAACACGAACGTAATAACACGCTAAGAGCATTATTTGAGCATTACCAGCCTAAAAGCGTCATTGTGTTTTGTCATACCAAAAAACAATGTGATGAAGTGGCGGAGTGGTTAAATAGCCAAAGAATTAGTGCCAGAGCGATTCATGGTGATTTAGAGCAACGTGATCGTGATCAGGTACTGGCTTGCTTTGATAATCAGAGCTGTCCGGTGTTAGTGGCAACAGATGTCGCTGCTCGTGGCTTGGATATTAAGAATATCGACTTAGTGATTAACTACGAATTACCACGTGATCCTGAGGTTTATGTTCATCGCATTGGTCGTACAGGCCGAGCGGGTGAAAAAGGACTGGCGATGAGTTTGGCGGTAGAAGCTGATGCACCGAGAATGGCGGCTATCGAACGCTATTTAAATCAGCCATGTCGATGTGATGTGCCTGCTTCATTAGACCGTGACGCTAGCTTTAGTTTGCAGTCTGACTGGACAACCATTCAGCTTGATGCCGGTAGAAAACAAAAGATGCGTCCCGGTGATATTTTGGGGGCGTTAACTGGTGATGCCGGTTTGGCGGGCACCAGTATCGGCAAAATTAATATTTTGGATATGTCGAGCTATGTTGCAATTGCCAACGATGATGTCAGACAAGCATTAAATTACTTGGCAGAGGGAAAAATCAAAAATCGTAGTGTCCGGGCTCGTAAAATTCGTTAGTGTCATATTTTTTCTGAATTTTTCAGATATGATTAGCCTTGGGTACGATTTAAAACCGGTATAACGAACATGGCCAACGAGTTAGATAACGACGTAAGCGTTTACAAATCACTACTGGAGTCGACCAAAGCGATTCCGTGGAAGATTGATTGGGCAACACTACAATTTACTTATATCGGGCCACAAATCGAAGCATTACTCGGCTGGAAGCCAGAAACGTGGGTCAGCGTTGAAGATTGGGCAACACGTATGCACCCAGAAGATCAAAAGTGGGTAGTGGATTTCTGCGTTTCACAATCCAAAGCAGGCACGGATCACGAGGCCGATTATCGTGCACTGACCCAAAGTGGCGAGTATGTTTGGATCCGTGATGTGGTCCATGTCATGCGTGATGAAGAGGGTAATGTCGAATCTTTGGTTGGTTTTATGTTTGATATTAGCGAGCGTAAAGCAACCGAAGAAAAGTTACTGCTATTACAAAAAGAGCTGGAAGAGTTTTCTTATAAAGACGGCTTAACTGGCGTCGCCAATCGCCGGATGCTCGACAAGGTCTTGGAAGAAGAGTGGCACCACGCGCTGCGTAATCAACAACCGCTATCATTAATTCTGCTCGATATCGATTATTTCAAAGAGTTTAATGACTGCTATGGTCATTTGCAGGGCGATGATTGCCTTATCAAAGTTGCTCAATCTTTGGCGGGCACGGCCACGCGCAGCAAAGACTTTTTTGCCCGTTTTGGTGGTGAAGAATTTATATTGGTGTTACCTGAAACCGATGCTAATGCTGCCAGCAAAATCGCTGAGCGTTGCCGGCAACATGTCTTTAAATTACAAATACCTCACCAGCAATCAAAAGTCAGTAATGTGTTGACCGCCAGTTTAGGTGTCGGGACTATCACACCAACCCACAACGATACGTTAGAAAGCTTTATCGATAAGGTGGATAAATTGCTATATCAAGCGAAGCAGGAAGGTCGTAACCAGATCCAATTCCAAGCTACGCTTTAACGAATTCGCCCATCGCGACATCAGTCAGTAGGCTTTGTAAGTCTTGGCTTGATAACGCTAAGGCATAACCTAAAACACCACTGCCAATGACCACGTCTTGGTAACTTTGAATGCTGCTATCAGCCAATACGGTAATGCTGTCAGGTAAGGCGATTGGTGGCACTGCGCCAACAACATAACCAGTTGCTTCTGGCACTTCATCAAACTCGGCCATACGCAGTTTCTTTTCACCAAGCTGCTTACGTAATACCGCCCAGTCAGCACGACCACCACCAGCCACGGCTAATAAAACAAACGTATCCGAGCCTGTTTTAAAGAGTAAGCTGCGAACGACAGAGTGGGGATCCAGTCCCTGACTGCTTAACAATTCTTCCAGATTGCGAATCGGTTTTTTGTCTTCACTGAGCGGAATTTCTACGACGCTGTAATTGATATTGTTTGCGTCTAATAAGTCGGTGACCGGTGATTGTATAGCTGACATGTGGGGTCGATTTCCTTAAATCAGTTTGTTAATGATTTACAGCTTAGGCAATTATTGCTGGCGAAGCAAAAAGGTAGGCTGCTGCTGCGCATCAATCAAATGATGTTGAATTAACCAATCTCGGGCATCTTCAGCATCTTCTTCAAACCATGCTTTGGCACTGCCTAAACGAAAACTATAACCCCAGCTGTCCATATCTTCCTGCATTCGTTGACGACCCACATTCGGTAGATAGTCACTAAGTAGAATTTGTAGATAGCAGACGCCATTTTCCTCATCATAATCGCCAGCAGCATCGGTATCTAAAGCGGCGCGGCGTTTAGGATCCATACAAATATAGTGACCCGCCTCATGTAATGCGGAATGGATTGGTGTGTCATTTCGAAGATAAAGTTGATTGCCTTTTAAGCCTGCTTCACGCTCCCCAAAAAAACTACCTGGGATTAACTCATCATCTGCGACATTGATGATAGTCATGCCATAACGTTCGAGTAATTTGGTGAGCGCTGGCAAATAAGTCGAATCACAGACTAAAACATTGGTGGGATCTTCAACTATCGATGTCACGTCGTGCATCACCAATAATATGATTAATGACTAAGCCTGCGAGGGTGAGGCCAAAAATTGATGGCATATAACTAACAGTGCCATTTACCGCTCTAGCACGACCGCGACTGACTGGTTCTGGCGGTAATGGTGGCATTGGTGATTCAAGTGAGTAAACCGTTTGAATACCACGACCAACACCACGCTTACGTAACTGCGATCGCATGTGTTTAGCGAGTTTGCACATCGAGGTATCCATCAAATCACCGGTGCGAACTTGGGTTGGGTCGAGCTTGCCGCCGGCCCCCATGCTGGCGAAAATCGGTAATTTCATTCGCCAAGCAGTTTCGACTAAAGCGGCTTTACTGCTCAGGCTATCAATGGCGTCTACAATCACGTTGTAACGCTCATCAAGAATCTGAAGGATGGTTTCAGGCGTCAGGAAATCCGCCAAAATATGGACACGGCATTCTGGGTTGATGTCCTGAATGCGCTGTGCCATAACCTCAGCTTTTAACACACCAACAGTTGATTGAAGAGCGACTAGCTGACGATTTAAGTTCGAAGCGGAAACCACGTCATGATCAACTAGAGTGAGTTGACCAACACCCATACGAGCCAAAGCTTCGGCAGTAAACGAACCCACGCCGCCCATACCGGCCAGAAAAACATGGCTATTTTGTAGCCGCTCGATGCCGGTATCGCCAATTAAAATATGTGTGCGTTCAAACAAAGGATTTGCGTTCGCCATAACTAACCTCTAACAATTTGGCATTATTTTCCGCTATTGGCCGCTTGCTTGGCAAAGATCGGTATTAACGTTTTGCTGAAAAATGTTTTACGGCATCGACAAACGTTGTTTTTAATGCAGTGTCATCGGCATAACGAAGTCGCCGGTAGTATTCGCTAATTTTTAGAATTTCATGTTCCTGAGTGGGGAGTTGTTTCACTGCACGCTGCGCAAAATCACTCGGCCCTTCATGGCGTTCTCGCACTACACCTTGTTTGGCAAGTTTACGGCAAAACTGTTGATAAGAGCGTTGGACGGGATCGGCGATGGGTTTTTGCCAGAGCATCAATAGCGCAATTAAGCTAAATAAAATGGCGATAGCAATCGCTAACCACAGCGCCATTTTTTGCCAATTGGGTTGCTGCATACCAAATAAACTTAATACCGCTTTTTGTAGTGCGGGCCCATAGCCAACTACCCACATATCCCAAGCATTATTGAGTGCCTCCCAGTTATTTTTCACATCTCGCCACAGGTCTAAAAGGCTGGTATTGCCACCGAGAATCGCGGGTGCATTTCGTGATGAAGGTAAGAGATCTGCAATACCCATTTCTACTCGATTTGGGGATACGGCAGCAGTGGGATCGACCCTGAGCCAGCCTTGCTCTGGCAGCCATACTTCAGACCATGCGTGGGCTTCGCGTTGGCGAATCACCATGACATTATCAACGGGATTGATTTCACCACCTTGATAGCCGGTTACGATTCTCGCTGGTATGCCTGCAGCCCGCATTAGCACAGTAAAGCTGGCTGCATAATGTTCGCAAAAACCTTCGCGTGACTCAAATAAAAACTGGTCAACAACATCACCTGATAATAGCGGCGGTTGTAATGTGTAGTAAAAAGGCTGTTCGCGAAAATAGCTTAAAACGCTTTGCACATAATCAGCATCGTCAGCACTGGCATCACGAAGTTCATTTGCCAATTGCTTGGTGCGGGGGTGTTGGTTTTTAGGAAGTTGTAATGCGGCATCCAATAATGGCTCTTCTTCAGCATTAAAGCGATACGCAGTATGTGATGTCATAGTGATTTGACTGCGGCTACGTAATTTATTTTCGCTGGTTAATAGCCCATCAGCAGACAGTTTGGTTCGCATATCAGATTGCTGACTGACCGGCATATCAAGGGCAAATAACCAATTTCGATTATGAGCCTCGAGCGTCATGGTGTATTGATAAGCTTGTCCGGCAACAGCAATATTGGCCGAACTTCTATCAATACGATATTGAGATAAAGGCTGCCAACTGCTGCCATCCGTCGTCCACAAAACAGGGCCTCGCCAATAACGTTCGTTATTCGGAGGATATTCATCATTTTCAAACTCAACACGAAAAGCGATAGCGTCAGATTGAATCACATCACTGATGCGGCCCATTAACAGCTCATCTGACATGCCAGTTGAACCACGGCCTCTGTTAATACTGCTATCACCCAGTGTCATGCCATCAGGCAATTGCTCGCTGCCTGCGTTTGCGTCTTCAGGTAACCCCCATATTGGCCCAGGAATACGTGGAAACAGAATAAACAAAACAACCATCACTGGCAGGGCTTGCAGCAAGATACTACCTGCGAGTTTGAGTCTTGTTTTGTGGGGGAGTGTTGGACTATTAATGTGGATAAGAGAGGCAGTTAGCAGGACAACCACCAATACCATCAACAGCAAAATCAACATGTTTTGGGTATAGAAGAAGTTGGTGGTGACAAAAAAGTAACCTAGGAAACAAGCGAGATAAAAGTCACGTCGGTTATTAATTTCGACAACTTTAAACGCGAGCATAATGGTCAATAATGCGACACCGGCATCTCGACCAATGGTCATGCCATAGTCGGCAACCAGCAAGACAATGGTAAACACTGCCCCAAGACTATGTAGCCATTTTAAAACAGGTTTATCTGCGGGTAATGGCCACTGCCGCCAGTGATGCATAAGTCGCCAGCCCATCATTAACACAAATAAACCTGTTACCCACAGAGGTTGGTAAACCAGGTGTGGAATAGCGCCGATAGCCAACGCAATAATCAGCCACACAATTAGCACATTATTAGGTGGATTATTGTTGTTCATACAGCGCTAGAGCCGTTAAGCATTGATGTCGATGTTGGTTACCCTGGCCGCTAACAATGAGCTGGTTGGGTAACCGTAAGCTGTAATGGCGACCTGTTGCATCAGCCTGAAGCACCCACTGACAGAGTTGAGATAACTTGGCTTCAACGCCTTGAATATTGCCAAGTAATTGCCAATCTAAAAATAGCTCATTCCCTTTTGGATAGCTGAACTGTTTGGTACGCATGACATCATCACGTGCTAGCGCTTTCCATGCGATTTGATGCCTTGTATCACCATCACGATAGCGTTGGAATCCCGAGAAATCATCCCGACCTGTTGGGTGGGCTGAGGATTGTTTGGCACCTTTAGGGCTGCCACTTTCAGGTAATGGCATATCACCGGACGGGGCTGGGTATAGCAAAACCCGTCGATGTAAATCGTTATAAAACCAACAGTAAAATAAACCTAATGGGAAGACGCTGGAGAAACGGAGCCTACCGAGATCTAACCAACCGCGTTTTTCAGTTGGCAATTGAATAGTGAGTAACTGTTGCTGCTGACCATCGATATGCTCTACAAAGCCGACTGGCTGATATTTCTTGAACTGAGATAGGGGATTCCAGCGATGATGATCTTTGCCTGCAAAATAACTGACTTCGATGGCAGATAGCGCGTGATTTCTTGGGTTTTCGATAGTGAGTGCGAGTGATAAATTCTGACCTGCAAATATGCTCTGTGGTTGAGCTGGTAAACACTGAATATATCGTGCATTGCGATAACTATGATGCATCACAACGTGGCCAATACTCGCTAATAAAAAGCTAAGTAAATAGGCGAGACTGTTGTTGTAGTTAATCGCACCCAGCAGCATGATTAAGATCAGCAGGGCAAAACCATAACCCGCCCGACTTGGAATGATGTAAACACGTCGCCCACGCTTAGCATTTAAGCGCTGCCATTGCTGCTGAATTGCTGCAAACATGGTTATGGGATCGCGACTTGCTCAAGTAAATTTGTTGCCCAGTCTGTCGGCAAGGTATCGCCTAGAGGTTGTAGGCGGTGACCAACGACACTTGGTAATACCGCTTGAACATCTTCAGGCTCAACATAATCACGACCACTAATAAGTGCCCAAGCTTGTGCTGCATGCAGTAAACCTAAACCTGCGCGAGGTGAGATGCCGGTTAGAAACTGACCTGAGTGTCTGGTGTAACGTAATAAGGCCTGAATGTAATCGACTAATGCTTCACTAACGCGAACCTGCTGCACGGCTTGTTGAAGTGTTAACAGTTGTTCCGGTTGAATAACCGAATTAAGGTTTTGCAACATTTCACGTCGATCTTCCCCCATTAACAACGCACGCTCGGCAATCTGATCTGGGTAGCCAATAGCAATACGCATCAAAAAACGATCGAGTTGTGATTCTGGCAGTGGAAAAGTACCAAGTTGTGTTGTCGGGTTTTGCGTTGCGATCACAAAGAAAGGCGAAGACAGCGTATAGCTTTCTCCGTCAATCGTAACTTGGTGTTCTTCCATCGCTTCAAGCAAAGCACTTTGAGTACGAGGAGAAGCGCGATTTACCTCATCTGCTAACAATAGTTGAGTAAAGATAGGGCCTTGGTGAAATACAAACTGTTGTTTATCTCGATCATAGACTGAGACACCCAGAATATCGGCAGGCAACATATCGCTGGTAAATTGTACCCGTTGAAAACTCAATCCTAAGGTGGTGGCTAACGTATGCGCCAAAGTCGTTTTGCCAACGCCGGGTAAATCTTCAATCAACAAATGACCGCGAGCCAGTAAACAACTTAGGGCTAATTTAACGGGACGACTTTTGCCGAGAATGACCTGATTAAGTTGATTTAGGATTTGCTCAATGCTGCCCTGCGTCATAAATAGTCCTGATTACTTCAAATTGATGATGGTTTTGTCGGCATCGTTGCTATAGCTCAAGACAACAAGTCTTGCCTATGCGTTCAACTTTAGCATTGCTAAATCACAATGAAATGTTAAATGCTTAAAAAAATGAATTTTTCAATTAGATGTTGAGCAGTTTTCGCAAGTTAGCAGTGCTTTGTGCCGCAATGTCTTGGAGACTTTCATCACGTATGTCGGCTAATGTTTCAGCAACAATCGGAATGTATTCAGGAGAATTACGCTCTCCTTGGTGACCGCAAAGTGGCATATCCGGCGCATCAGTTTCCAAAACAATTTGCTCAAGTGGTAATTGACTGAAAATACCTTGTAATCTTTGGGCGCGAGGGTAGGTTAATGCACCGCCAATACCCAACAAAAAACCTAATTCTTGATATTGCTGTGCTTGTTGGAGACTGCCACTAAAAGCATGCACAATCCCGCCTTTCAATTGGTAACGACGCAACAGCTTCAGAACATCATCATGGGCTTTTCGTACATGTAGAATGATGGGTAAATCGTATTTCTTGGCTAAACCAAGTTGACCTTCAAAAAGCGCCAGTTGTGCTTTTTTGTCGTGACCGTGTAGAAAAAAATCGAGACCAATTTCACCTAACGCAATCGGCGAATATTGCTGAATCGCGGCCTCAAGTTTATTGAGCGGATCTTCAGGGTGTTGATCCATAAACATGGGATGGTAGCCCAATGCATAAAACAACATGGAAGATTGCTGGCAAGTTTCCACCAAACTTTGCCATCGTGACTCGGTGACCGCTGGAATAACAATATGCGTCATTCCCTGATTAAGACAATTTTCTATGATCGTTTCACGATCATCATCAAATGCAGGGAAATCTAAGTGGCAATGGCTGTCTATTAACGGCAACATAGAAAATACAGCGCGTGTAATGGGAGGGTGTGATGACCGATACAGAACAAGCTGCTGCGAGCCGGCCGCATGAACGATTTTTGTTTAATTTGGCGATATTTCATTTTTTTGTCCCGGCGATATTATTCGGCACAAAAAATCTGTGGCTGATATTTACTATACCGCTTTTTGCTTCAGTTGTGATCCTTCTGAGTATCAGAAATCAGGCAATGAAAACTGACGGTAAATCTGCTTTGGTTTATGCGCATTGGCAACTGGCATGGCGCCGCAGTATTTATTTGTTGATGACCTATGGTGTGTCATTGACCATCTTTCTCATTGGCATACTCTTAACTATGAACACAGCAAGTAGCAGTGATCAGTTTATCCAACGAGCCGTCATTGGCTGGTTTGCATTGGTACCTTTGTCATTGTCTTTGGTCGTTTTGCTGACATTTGAAACCAGTGCTTTAGCCCAAGCAAGGAAAGGAATCAGCCCTGAAGATATGAAGCTTTAGTGCTTAGTAATGCTACGAACCTCTGCGTGGCCTTCACCCCGAGGGTCACTAGCAGCTTTTACCTCGCCATTGGTTTTATCTAAAGTGATTAGCTGCATATTGCCGAACTGACGGTTGAGATGATTAATTTCATGACCCCGATTAGCTAAAGCTTCAACCAAATCATCATCAAAACCGGGTGTTTCCAGTGAAACCTGATCCGGTAAATATTGGTGATGTAGGCGAGGCTGTGCAACAATGTCTGACGCATCTAAACCATCAACAAAATGTAAAACACCTTGCAGCACCATGGTTATGATGCGGCTGCCACCAGGCGTGCCAACAATCAAAAGATTGTTATCATTTTCAACAAATGTTGGCGTCATACTAGAAAGTGGTCGTTTTCCAGGCTCGATGCCATTGGCTGATTCACTCACTAATTCATAAGCATTAGGTGTCCCGGCTTTGGCAGAAAAATCATCCATTTCATCGTTTAACAACACCCCGGTACCCGGTACGATAAAGCCTGAGCCAAATGGATAATTAATGCTTAACGTCGCGGCGACTTTGTTTCCTTCAGTATCAATAATAGAAAAGTGAGTGGTATCTCGACCTTTGCCTTGAAAGGCATCAGGGCCATTTTCGCTTACTGAGGCTTGGTTATCATCAATGGTGCTGGCTAAAGTTTCAGCAAAAGCTTTATCGGTTAAATGCGAGGGGATTGTCACAAAGTCACTGTCACCAAGATGCTCACTGCGTTCGTGATAGCCACGGCGCATGACCTCAGCGAGATAATGAAGTCTTAAAGCCGGATCTGCATTGAGATAATCAAGATAACTCAATTGATTCAGCATATTGATAAGCAGGATGCCGCCACCTGAGGGGAGGGCTGCCGTGGTTACATTGTAACCAGCAAATTCGCCAGTTATGGGGTGACGTTTTTTTACATGGTAATCAGTTAAATCCTCTGCTTCCCAGATACCGCCAGCGGACTGAACAGCTGAGATCATTTTCTCAGCGGTATCACCTTGATAAAAGCCGGCATGACCAAACTCCGCAATACGCTCAAGCGTTATCGCTAAGTCAGTCTGACGTATTAACGTACCAACTTCAGGCGTTTCTCCATCCGGAATTAAAATGGCTTTGGCTTCATCGTTAAAATGTTGCCCCCGAAAGCCAATCATCCGCTGATAACGTGGTGTGACTTCAAAGCCTTCACGTGCAATGCGAATAGCGGGAGCTAATGATTGGGATAAAGGCAGCTTGCCATATTCTTCACTCAGTACAACTAAGCCTGCTGGCGTGCCAGGAATTCCGGCTGCCATTGGTCCATTGAGAGATAAGTCACGGTTTACAGTGCCGTCAGCGTTTAAATACATATCACGATGTGCTTTTCTAGGAGCTGTTTCACGACCATCTAACATGATTTTTTCGCCCGTTTTGGCGTCATGTAATAACCAAAAACCGCCGCCGCCTAATCCTGAACCGGTTGGTTCTGCGACAGCAAGCGCGGCACTGACTGCTACTGCGGCATCAAATGCGTTACCACCTTGTTCGAGAATTTCAAAACCCGCTTGTGTTGCCAGTGGATGAGCACTGGCAATTGCAGCTTGATGTGTGCTGGTGGAATTATCACAACCTGCAGTTGCTACCAGCGGTAAGCTGAGTAGCAGAATGCGTAAATAACGCATGAAATTAGCGATTTTTCTGAGTGGCAGCCAGTCTGTCTTGCTCACGGCGACGTTGTTTTTCTTTACGATGTTGTTGAGCCACTTCTTGGGTTTCAACACCGATATGTGCTTCACCACGGGCACGCGCCAACTGCATTTGTTTTTCACGCTCTGCAAAGCGCGCTTTTTGTTCATCAGTCGTTTTGTCGTAGCAGTGTGGGCAGCATACGCCTTGTTGGTATTGATCACTTTCTTTCTCTGCAGCAGTAATTGGCATGCGGCAGGCGTGGCACTGATCGTAATCACCTTTTTCCAATTTATGGTTTACGGTGACACGCTCATCAAATACAAAGCACTCACCTTGCCATAGCGTTTCTTGTTCTGGGACTTCCTCAAGGTATTTCAAAATACCACCTTCAAGATGGTAAACCTCTTTAAAGCCTTGCTCTTTCAAATAAGCCGTTGATTTTTCACAACGAATACCGCCGGTACAAAACATCGCTACTTTGCTATGTTTTTCTGGATCCAGCTGTTGTTTTACGTAATCCGGAAATTCCCGAAAACTGTCAGTCATTGGATTAACTGCGTTTTTAAAGGTTCCTACCTGATACTCATAATCATTACGGGTATCAATCAACAAGACATCAGGATCACTAATCAACTGATTCCAGTCTTTAGGTTTGATATAAGTGCCAACAGAACGGCGAGGGTCGATGCCTTCAACACCCATGGTGACAATTTCTTTTTTCAATTTCACACGGCTACGTAAAAACGGCAGTGTGTTGGTATATGACTCTTTATAACTGATGGGATCAAGTCGTGGATCAGCTTGTAAATGCGCCAGTAATTTGTCGATAGCACTACGAGAACCTGCCACGGTGCCATTGATGCCTTCACTTGCTAAAAGCAGTGTGCCACGCACCTTTTCGGCTAGCATTAATGATAACAATGGGGTTTTTAGCGCTTCATAATCATCAAGTGAAACAAACTTGTAGAGTGCACAAACAACAATTTCTGACATACCGGTAAATACTTAAAATAAAAAGGGTTATTTTACAGACATTCACTCAGACTGTGGTTATGACTTGACAAACTATTGTCATAGATCAATTAATAAGTATGTGACTTGCTTGTATTTGGGGTGGATGATGGACCAAAAACAACGCTGGCAACAAGAAAACCTTGCTTGGCGAAATGACCATGGGTTTTGGCTCAAGGAAGTTGATAACTGGTCAAAGCAAACGCAACGGTTATCTGCTTTACTGCATAAACTGGAACATGCCTTACCAGAGCAAACGCAGCATTTGCAGCATTACGTTACTAAAATCAATCAATACAATGCCCAAATCAGACGTTATGAATGTGGGCTGCATCCTAACTGTATTGAAACTTGTGAGAGTTATATCCCCATTGATCAACAGCAACACTTTCATAAAAAGTTAGCAACGCTTCATCAACTGTCCGAACAGCAACATGCTGATTTTAGTTCTGAGCATAAACAGCAGTTGCAGGAATTTCGCGATATCGTGCAGCAAATTATCCAGGAATTAGAAGATTAACCCTGCCAATGTCGAACTGGGCCAGTGTCGATGTGAACAAAACCATCTTTTGGGTAATAGCCGACACCACCTGCTTTAAGCTCAATAGCTGCTTCATATAAGTCGATTAATTTGGTGCCAGCTAGTTTGATATCAACCGCTTTACCAAGTGTGTGGTAGCTTTTCTTCGCAACGCCACCCGAGCCTGTTTTGCGCAGCATTTCGTTAGTAGATTCTGAGCGATAACCAGAAATAATTTCTAATGGGTGAGTATCACCATATGGCATCAGTAATAGCGCCATTAAATCAATTAATTTCCGGTCTATTGGAAATAACTCGTTGGTGCGGTGATCTCGCAAAATGTGATTGATAGCCTTTATTTCTTTGGCTTGATACTGACCTTCCACCCAGTAAGTGGTTTTGAGTTGTTCGCCAGTATGTAAATTAAATAGCTCTAAATGACGTTCCGGTTTTTGCGGTAATGCCGCCATCAATTGTGGGGCAACTAACATGCCTGCGGTGACACCGAATGCCGTTTTTAACAATTGTCGGCGTGATGATTTAGTTGTGTCTGTTGGCATCACGTGTTGCTTGGAAAGGTCAGTCATAACAAATTTTTACCAAAATAAAGTTGACTGATTATAGAGTCAAAAGCCTGACAAACAATACTTATGCGAGACTTAAAGCGTACGTTTGCTACGCATCAGTAGCCACAGGAAAAATGGTCCACCGAGTAATGTTGTAATGACGCCGACGGGTAATTCAGCCGGGGCAATAATCATGCGAGAAATCGTGTCACAAATAATCATAAAGCTGCCGCCAAAAAGCAGGCTGGCGGGGATAAGCCATTGATGATTTTGACCAATCAGCAAACGACAAATGTGTGGCACCATCATGCCAACAAAGCCAATCGGACCACAGAGTGCGACAATAGCAGCAACGCATAATGACGTAATGGCAAACAAAATATAACGAAGGCGCGTGACATTAATGCCCCGACTTACCGCAATATCATCGCCAGCCATCAACAAATTTAACTCACGACCAAAACCAATTATGACGATGGCAGCTAATAAAACGAAGGGCGCTAATTGAATAATGTCGCCATAGCCAACCACGGTTAGACTGCCCATCAGCCAACGAATGATTTGAAAAGCATCATTAACATCACTGAGATATTGAACCAGTAAAATCAGGCTTGAAAAAAAGAAGCTAATGGCAACACCTGCAAGCAATAAGGTTTCTGTTGAAAAGCCGCTGCGAAGGCGACTAATTCCATAAACCAGACTGATTGCGATGATCGCACCGATAAACGCACTGATGGTTTGTGCACTAATGCCTAGAATCAAAAAGTTGATACCAAGGTAAACACTTAATGCTGCGCCTAATGAGGCGCCGCTAGCCACGCCTAGCGTAAATGGGGTGGCCAGTGGATTGTGAAACATGGCTTGAAAAACCAAACCGCAAAGTGCCAATCCACAACCAGCTAAAAAGGCAAACAGCAATCGTGGCACACGAATATCCCAGAGGATCTGCTGGCGGATTTCTGTTGATGAAATACTGCTTAAATCTAACCAAGGGCTGACCAACAAAACAACAATGCTGACTAGCAATAATGCCGCTAATGTTTGTTTGGGATTTTTCTGTAAATAATTCATGAGTGTTGTGCCGTCAGGGCAATATTACGACCAGTTTGGGGATGCGGGACAAACACAAAATCCTGCTGATATAAGTCTTGTAAGCGCTTGGCATCAAGGAACTGCTCTGCCGGACCTGTCCATAATAATTGACCATCTTTAAGCGCCAAAACCGTATCTGTATGCTGGCTGGCATGGTTAATATCATGGCTTACTTCAATGATGGTTTTGCCGTAATCAACGTGTAATGTTCTTATCAATGACTGAACTGCAGTCTGATGATGTGGATCTAAAGAGTTGGTTGGCTCGTCCAACAAAATGATGGGGGTGTCTTGTGCTAAAGCTGCGGCAATCATGACTTTTTGGCATTCACCACCACTTAATGTTGTCATTTGGCGATATTTAAAGCCTTGGCATTCAGTGATATCCAAAGCGCGGTCAATAGCAGTCTGATCTTCAGCACGCCAACTACCAAGCCAATGTTGATGTGGATAACGGGCCATTTTTAAAAAGTCGTCGACAATAAAGGGCAGGGCATGCCCACCTGATTGAGAGACATAACTTATCTGTTGGGCAATATGTTTTTGTGAGTAGTGTTTGAGTGGTTGTTGTTGAAGCGATATCTCACCCTTACTCACTGGCATCATACCGTTTAGTGTTCTAAGCAGTGTGCTTTTACCCGCACCATTTGGCCCCGTAATACACAAATGCTCACCCGCTCGAACTGAAAAGTGGATGTTGCTAATGAGCGTTTTATTATCAACGTCGACCTGCAGGTCTTTCACTTCAATGAGCATATATTTCTGTTTTTATTTCTGGGTGAATCAGCACAGCAATATCCTTAAGTAACTGCACAATACGCGGTCCGGGCACAGTGGCGTAATCCGCTTCGATAAAATGTATTTGTTGTGCTTCAACTGCACGAAGGTGCGCTAACTCTTGCCATTGCTTCAGAACATTATTGAGATCGGCTTGGTGAGCACTGGCATCTGGAAAGATATCAATAATAACTTCAGGGTTCATGCGCAGTAGTCCCTCTTGTGATACTGCAGGGACTTTTAATCGACTATCTTGGTAGACATTGTTACCGCCAGCCAGAGTCAGAATATCATTATAAAAATCTTGCTGGCCGGCAATGTACACCATATCAAGTTGCTCACTATTGGTGTAATGCGCGATGGCAAGTAAGGTATCTTTGCTGGGCAAAGTCGATACTTTTTTCGTGATATCGTCGATTTGCTGTTTTAGTTCATCATGCAACTGATGCGCTGTAACTTGGTGACCAGTAGCCTCTCCAATAGTCAAAATGCTATCCATGATGCCTGTCAGGCTGGCACTATCAACAAGTAATGTATTGATACCGAGTTGCAAAAGTTGTTTATTCAATCGTTGCTGGCGGTCAAGCATTACCACCAAGTCAGGTTTCTGCGCGACGATTTCGCTCAAAGACGGATCAATATACCCACCAATACGTGGCAGAGATTTGGCGGCTTCTGGATAAACACAAAAGTTGGTGACGGCAACGAGCTGCTCACCAGCGCCGACCGCAAAAAGAGTTTCCGTGATGCTCGGCGCTAAACTAATAATCCGAGCCGGTACTTTTTCACTGTTCGATTCATTGTGGTTTTCCGGGTGTTGCCAGAGTGCAAAAAGCAAAATCAGCAGTATCGGCAATACCGGCCAGAAACGATGCATGATTGATCCCGGGAAGGTAAAGCTGTTTATTATACGACCTGAATGAAAAGAGGACATGTGATGAAAATTTCTGAGGCCATGCCCAAGCAGGTCGAATGTTTGTATTCTTTGGCAGACATTGATGCTGTTTTAGATAATCTTGCGGCAAGACTCAATCAAGATTATGCCGGTAAAAATCCATTGTTATTATGTGTGATGAATGGCGCTGTTATTACCATGGGGCAGTTATTACCAAAGCTTGAGTTTGCTTTGCAGATTGATTACATCCATGCGACGCGTTATGGCGATAAAACGTTTGGTGGTGAACTGGTCTGGCAAGCACAACCCCAAACTGCGATAGCAAATAGGCACCTGCTGTTAATCGAAGATATTTATGATGAAGGTCATACCTTAATCGCACTTCGTGATTACTGTCAGCAACAAGGTGCGATATCAGTTGCATGTCTGGCCTTGGCTGATAAACAACATGCTAATAAAGCTGGTCAACCACCTGAATATATTGGCTTACAGGTTCCTGATCGTTATGTGTTTGGCTTTGGTATGGATGTTCAAGGCTACTGGCGAAATGCACCGGGTATTTTTGCCTTAACTGAGGAATTATCATGATAGGTATTATTGGTGGCAGTGGTCTGAGCCAATTACCGGGATTACAGATCCTTGAGCAGATTCAACTAGAAACCCCATTTGGTGAGCCATCCGCACCAATTATTAAAGGTGAGCTTAATGGGCAGAAAGTTGTCTTCCTGCCTAGACATGGCGAACACCATACGATTCCACCACACTTAATTAATTACCGAGCGAATTTATGGGCTTTACACCATCTTGGTGTTCGGCAAATTTTGGCCGTGGCCGCTGTGGGTGGAATTAATGAGTTATTACTGCCAGGCATCATTGCGATTCCGGATCAAATCATTGATTACACTTGGGGCCGGGACAGCAGCTTGTTTAGCGAAACATTTAGTGCTGATAAGCATATTGATTTCACAGAGCCCTACGATGGGCTATTACGACAAAAAATCATTGATGCTGCATCTCGGATTGGTCAGCCAGTTGTGACGAGCGGTACTTATGCCGTAACGCAAGGTCCCCGATTAGAAACAGCGGCCGAAATTCGCCGTTTGGCAAATGATGGTGCTGATATGGTGGGAATGACGGCGATGCCTGAAGCGGCAATTGCCAGAGAACTTAATGTTGCTTATGCCGGGATTGCGGTTGTTGCCAACAAAGCTGCCGGTCTTAATGATGAAGCGTTGACCATGGACGCCATTCTAGAGACGTTGTCCATGGCCATGGATAAGGTGAAGAAATTAATAACCGCCGTCGTTATGGCACAGCATTAATCTGGTAACGCATAACTTTCAGAACCCTGCATCGCGGCTAAAACAGCATCAGGCGTTTGAATAGGGGTTAACTGTAAAATCGCACCAAAACGTGGATGGTCGAAGTAATGGAGTTCTTTACTACGGATACGTCTAGATTGTTTCAGGTTAGGTGCACGTGGGCCTTGGAATGAATCATTAGCCATCGCTTGGCTGGCATCCATTAACCACAAGTCCAGCTCTGTGTGCAGATAAGCAGATTTAAAGACACGAATCATTCCTGACAGGCGTTCACCACTGACTGTCACAGCTACACTTGCACGTTTACCCAAGGCGCTTTGTTGCCAACTTTGATGAGTTAACACGCGATAACCAGCAGAGTTACGTAAACGCTCAGCCACACCACTCAATAATTGTTTTCCAGATGGTTGCACTTTGCTACTGCTTGTTTGTGGACTTACAGAAGGTGAACTTGGTGGCATGGCAGGCCATGCTTCATCTGTAGAAGGATTAAGTTGTTCAAATACAACCAGTTCAACTTGGTACCACTGCTGGGCATGGGCCGGTAGGCTAAACAGCAAACCAGTCAAAAACAAAATGCTCAAACGTTTGGAAATAATCATGTTTTAACCTTGTGTTGATTAACCTTATTGTCCAATGCTGAGCACAAAATGTCCAAGATTTATCCGACAAAACGGTTAATACTGCTATTATCAGTTTCGGTAATGATTTGAACAAAGGAGTGAAGTCATGGGTGGTTTTGCAAGTTTAGTGATTGTCATCGCAGTACTGGCGGTGGTGATTATTTTAATGGGGGTAAAACCTGTTCAACAGGGACGCGAATTTACCGTAGAACGTTTTGGCCGCTATACACGTACATTACGTCCTGGCCTTAATTTAATTGTGCCAGTCATCGACACGATCGGTGCCAAAATCAACATGATGGAACAAGTCTTAGACGTACCATCACAAGAAATCATCACCAAAGACAATGCGATGATTCGTGTTGATGGTGTGGTGTTTTTCCAAGTCATTGATGCCGCCAAAGCCGCTTATGAAGTCAGTGGTTTGGACAATGCCATTTTGAATCTCACCATGACCAACATTCGTACTGTCATGGGCTCGATGGATTTAGATGAACTCTTGTCCAAGCGTGATGAAATTAATACCCGTTTATTAAGAGTTGTTGATGAAGCAACAACGCCTTGGGGTATTAAAGTTACTCGTATCGAAATCAAAGATATTGAGCCGCCTACGGATCTTGTCGAAGCAATGGGCCGTCAGATGAAGGCTGAGCGTGATAAACGTGCCAATATCTTGGATGCAGAAGGTCACCGCCAAGCTGAAATTTTACGCGCCGAAGGTGAAAAGCAGGCAGCTGTATTGGAAGCTGAAGGTCGTAGAGAAGCTGCGTTTCGTGATGCGGAAGCTCGGGAGCGTTTAGCCGAAGCCGAGGCAAAAGCAACCATGATGGTGTCAGAAGCGATTGGTAAGGGCGATATTCAAGCTGTTAATTACTTCGTCGCACAGAAATATGTAGAAGCACTGCGTGATATGGCGTCTGCTGATAATCATAAGGTGATTATGATGCCACTTGAGGCAAGCAATGTTATTGGATCGTTAGCTGGTATTACTGAACTGGCTAAAGATGCTTTTACTAAGAAAGGGTAATGACCATGCCGCTTATCGATTTTTGGCATTGGTGGGTATTGGCTGTCGCGCTCATTATCGTTGAGATCTTAGCGCCTTCCTTTTTTGCTTTATGGCTGGCGATTGCTGCGGGACTGGTCGGCTTTATTTTGCTTTTCATGCCCTCTGTTGGTTGGGAATGGCAATTATTGTTATTTGCCGTATTTTCAGTGATTAGTATTGTGGCATGGCGCCGCTATTACCAACGACATCCGATCAAAACTGATGAGCCATTATTAAATCGTCGCGGTGAGGGTTATATTGGCCGTGAGCTGACTTTAGCCCAGCCAATTATTGATGGGGTCGGCAAAGTCAATCTGGATGACTCTACTTGGAAAGTAAAAGGACCAGATTGTCCTGCGGGTAGCCGAGTGCGAATTACCGCTTTGAATAATGTTGTATTTACCGTTGAAAAAATAGATTAGGAAATAGTGACGGCATTTTTTAATACTGGCCTCAGTCAGCAGCAATTTCTCGAGCAATATTGGCAAAAAAAACCGTTATTAATCCGTAACGCGTTTAATGCACCAGTGACTGATTTAACACCAGAAATATTGGCTGGTATCGCTTGTGAAGAAGATATCGAGTCAAGATTAATTCGGCAGTTAGGCCCAGCATCTTGGTCCTTACAACAGGGTCCTTTGGATGAGACTGACTTCAGTCAACTGCCTGAAATTGACTGGACATTACTTGTTCAGGATATGGATAAACACTGGCCGGCATTAAAAGAATTAATCACGCCATTCCGATTTATCCCAGACTGGCGACGTGACGACATTATGATTAGCTACGCTGTGCCGGGTGGCTCAGTAGGCGCGCATATCGATAATTACGACGTGTTTTTATTGCAAGCCGAAGGTGTACGGCGTTGGCAAATTGGTGATGCACCGATTGAAGAAGCCGAATGGTTAGATGATTGTCAGTTGCGGATCTTGAAGACGTTTAATGCTGCAGAATCTTGGGATTTAGCACCTGGCGATATGCTGTATTTGCCACCAAAATATGCCCATCATGGTATTGCTCAAACCAACTGTATGACGATTTCAGTAGGTTTTAGAGCACCAACACAACGTCAGTTATTAGACAGTTTTGTTGATGTCCTTGCCGAGCAAGCGCAGCCTGATATCTTCTACAGTGATGCAGATTTAACCTCGACCAATCAACCAGCCGAGATTAACGAAGCCGCGCTGCAAAGAGCGGCAAAAATGCTGATGGCGGCAGTAGAACAGCATCCTGATGCGTTAGCAAAAGCACTGGGACGCCTTGTTACAGAAACAAAATCTACGTTAGAGCCATGGCTGGAAATGGAAGATGAGCCGCTGACGTCAATTGAAGAAATTGATGCGATGTATGCCGAGGGTGGTTTTCTTGAGCGTAGTGACTTTATTCGTTTGGCTTACCATGTGGGCCAAGACGAAGTGAATGTCTTTATTGCCGGCCAATATCATCAGTTATCAAAACAATATGCTGATGATATGGCTACTTTATGTACCTATCAGACGTTAACAGATAATGATTGGCAGCAGCTAAAGAACCAAGCTGACATTGCAGCATTATTGCTCATAATGCTGGAAGAGGGCGCATGGGTAGCTCGCTATCAGGATGATTGAGGCTGACGTTTAAAGACGGTATGGTGGCATTTTCCACAGGGTGGAATACGGCCAGTCTTTTTAAACTGCATTTGGCCACCACAGGAAGCACAATACAGTGTCCCGATTCCCGTGATCTCACCAGTATGATATTCCTGAGCTGATTTTGCTTGAGCGGCTAATTTATCCAATTCAATTCGCGTACGGTCTGCCACCGTTGCAAATAGCTCAAACATCCGGTTTTCAACTTGCTGTAAATCAAACTGCAACCAGCTAGAAAACTCTTTACCACTGCGTTCCAAATAATCAGCCGCATCATGTAAGTCACGCTCGACGTAGGCAGCAATTTTATCTGCTTCATCATGCGTCATTTCTCTCAACTCAATAGCATGTTGCTTGGCAACTTCAATTCTTTGTTGAAGTGTCGGGATAGCCTTTGACTCAGCAGAGTCTAATAACTCATGAACACGTGACATCATACGGTCATAAGCTGCAATGAGTTTTTCTTCAAATTTTGGCTCATTCATGACATTAGTCCTTTAAAGCACGTTGTTTTTAAGTTAACTTAGCACAAATCTGAAAACCGGAGGTAACCGTTTTGTCGACAACACGCAAGCTGTATTTGTTGGGTTTTATATTTAGTTTTGGGTTGTTTGGTGTCGCTTTGTACATGCAACATGTGATGCAGTTGGAGCCTTGTCCACTATGCATTTTGCAGCGCATAACGGTTATTGCAGCAGGCCTGATATTTTTAGTGGCATTTATCTTCAATCCAGGTCCGGTATTAAGCAAAATCTTTAGTGGTTTGATAGCGCTGGTGGGACTTGCGGGGATTGGTTTGTCAGCACGTCACCTTTGGCTACAGAATCTGCCGCCAGAAGCCGTACCCAGCTGTGGGCCGGGTTTTGACTTTATCGTGGGTAATTTCCCGCTGACCGATGCGTTTAGCATGATTTTCACTGGTTCAGGGGAGTGTGCGGAAGTGTCTTGGCAGTTTCTTGGCTTAACCATTCCTGCGTGGACACTTATTGCATTTGTGGGGATGATAGTTTTGGCTTGGGTGGCCGCAGCTAAAGCTGCAAAAAAACAGCGTCGAATTTTTTAGCGAGCGCGGTAAACGATGCGACCTTTAGTCAGATCATAAGGCGTCAGCTGTACAGTAACTTTATCGCCAGTCAGAATGCGGATGTAGTTTTTACGCATTTTTCCTGAAATGTGCGCTGTTACGACGTGACCATTTTCCAGTTCTACGCGGAAAGTGGTGTTAGGCATCGTATCAATAACAGTGCCTTCAAATTCAATATGATCTTCTTTTGCCATAAATTCTGTTAATCAGTCCAAAATCAAAAGATCCATTTTGCCGTAAAAACACTGATTATTCAAAGTTTTTTATCAAAATCGTGCCAATCACCATTGAAATACTGCAAGGCGTCAAAGCGCGTTTTGTAATTCATTTTTGGGCTGGCTTCTATCCAGTAGCCTAGATACAAGTGTTGTAAACCTTGCTTTTTGGCTAGTTCGACTTGTTTTAAGACCGCTAACGTACCCAAACTGCGCTCAGCCATTTCTGGCTCAAAAAAGGTATAAAACGCGGAGGCTGCGCAATCTACAAAATCAGTGACTGCGACGGCAATCAATTGATCTTTATCAAAAAACTCCACAAAGCCAGTATCACTCCAACTACTTGTAAGAAATTGTTGATAACTGTGTGGGGTGGGATGATCCATACCACCACCTGGGTGACGACTTTGTAAGTATCGACAATATAACTCGTAATGCGCCTCATTAAAGTCTGCTGGATGCACGTTAATCGTGACATGCTGATTACGTTTGAGGCTGCGTTTTTGACTTCGGTTTGGCTGAAAGTCTTGAACTTTTATTCGAACGGGAACACATGCCGAGCAGGTAGGGCAAAAAGGTCGATACACATGCTCACCACTACGTCTAAAGCCATGCTGGATAAGTTGGCCATAAAGTTTATTTGACATCGCGCGCAATGGATCGGGGTAGATGTTACGTGCTTGTTTGTCATCCAAATAAGAGCAGGGGTGTAAACGATCTTGATAGAAATCTAGACTCATATCGGTTGCGGTAAATCACTATCAATTTGCCATTTTTCGACAACGGCGTTTTGATCGCAAAGCGGCTGCATACAGCGAATAAAATCTGCGCGCGGTAATGTTTTAGCGCCAAGGCTGGCCAAATGATCAGAATGAACCTGACAATCGATAAGTGGAAAATGCCAGCGTTGTAATTGCTGGGCTAAGGCGACTAGCGCAACTTTAGAGCTATCCGTAACAAAACTAAACATCGATTCACCAAAAAACATTTTGCCGATCGCGACGCCATAAAGTCCACCGACCAGTTTGGCATCCTGCCAGCATTCAACACTATGCGCATATCCCTTTTCATGCAAGTCGATATAGGCTGAAATCATCTCATCATGAATCCAAGTGTCATGTGTTTTGCTTGATTGTTTAAAGCGTGGTGCCGCACAAGCAAGCATGACATCGTGAAAAGCCGTATCAAAGGTGACTTGAAAATCACCACGACGTAATTTTTTATTGAGACTTTTGCTGATTTTTAGTTGGTTGGGTGCCAAAACCATTCTTGGATCGGGACTCCACCACAGGATAGGATCTTGTTGATTAAACCAAGGAAAGATACCCAGCCGATAGGCAGTTAATAAACGTGTTACGGATAAATCACCGCCAGCAGCCAATAAGCCATGCTCAGTTGCATGCTCTAGTGGTGGAAAGCTGATCTTATCGTTTGCTGCTAGCCAACTGATAGCCATTATTAGTCAGTTATCTGTAGATTTAACTCTTTAGCCCAATAGATAGCGTCAAGATAAGCTCTAACCAATACTTCAGCAGGTAGAGGAGAGGTATGAATGGCTTGCCAGTCACCACGTTCATAGCGCAAGACATCCTGTAATGCTTGTCCTGCTGGGCCTTGATGTTCAACTAATGCGTATCTTAGTTCATCAGTGAGTGGTAAGTTTTCCAACAGATTAGCCAGTGGCTTATCCAGTAAAGCATCCAGGGTTGAGAATAGACCGGTGGCAAAAAATAGTTCTGCATTGCCTTTATAGAACTTGGCTAGTAGCTCACACATACGAGCTCGAATCATCGCAACACTACGAAGTTCATTCGGTTTATTTTCCATGCCTGACAAGCAAAGCAAACTCGCCCATGTTTTGATTTTATTTTGGCCGAGCATCAAGATTGCCTCTCGGGTACTGTTGACCTGTCTGGGCAAACCAAAAAATGCCGAGTTAATCAAACGAAGTAGTTTGTAACTTAGCGTCACATCTTGATTAATGATTTTGGCTAACTCATCTGCTTCGGCATCCAAGTCTTGCAATTTCACCAATAACTCCATCAAGGTTTGTGCTGATGGAGATGTTTTATGACTGTCGTTTGGTGAGGGCAGGGTGTAAAAATGCCCCTGTAATAAATCAACAGCGTGACTTTGACAAAAGTTAAATTGGTCTAAAGCATTCACATTGGTAGCGCATAACTGATCATGTCGACGACGCCAATGCGGTAAGTTCTCAGTCAAGCTAGCTGGATCAAATTGATTCAGGTCAATAAGTAAGAGTGACGTTCGGAAATCTTGGTCAGTTCCATTGGCATGGCCAGCAAAAGCAAAAGGACGATTTTTAGATTCGGTGATGGGCTTACCGTAAATATCAAGCGTGACATTAAGGCCAGCGGTATCAACTTCATATAATGCTGCGCGCCATGACTCTGGAATCGTTAATAATGCTTTTTGACGATTGCTGATGGCGGGCAAAATCGCATTCAGCTTTTGTAGAAAGGCGGGTACCTCAGAGTCATCATTTAATTTTTCACCATTTTTATCAAGAAACGTCAGATGATAACTATCGACATCTAACTGATCATTGATAAATAAGGGTTGTCGATGGATTAAACCCTCAAAGGTTTTGAGTGCGTCGTATGGTGGTATGTACTCGGCCATGTTGATGCCTTAACTATTGATACGCTGAGATCAAACGGATCCTCGACCCGAAAATGCATGAGATAGTGTACCACTGTCAACATATTCCAATTCGCCACCAATTGGTATGCCATGAGCAAGTCTGGTCACATGTATTTGTCGACTTCTTGCCAACTCACTAATGTAGTGTGCTGTGGCTTCGCCTTCAACAGTTGGATTAGTAGCAAGAATAAGCTCTTGTACTTTTCCTTCATCAAGCCATTTGATAAGTGACGGAATACCAAGCGCTTCAGGACCAATACCATCTAAAGGTGATAAATGACCAGTGAGAACAAAGTATTGACCTTGGTAATGTGTGGCCTGATCAATAGCCAAAACATCACTTGGCATTTCAACCACGCATAGTTGATCTTCGCGACGACGCTCATCACTACAACGCGTACACAACTCGCTTTCACACAAAATGCGGCAACGCTGACAATGTCGGACGCTTTCCAAAGCACTTTGCAAGGCATGCATTAACTGCGTTGCCCCATCACGATCTCGTTCCAACAAATGAAAAGTCATTCGCTGGGCAGACTTTGGACCAACACCTGGCAAGCAACGAAGTGCTTGTATAAGTTGGTCAATGTTTGGGCCGAGTTTTGCCATAGTGCTTTTAAATTAGAATGGCATTTTCATGCCAGGAGGCATCATGCCAGCCATACGCTCTTGAGTCGTTTTTTCGACTTGACGAACAGCGTCATTGATAGCAGCCGCGATTAAGTCTTCCAACATTTCTTTATCGTCTTCAAACAAGCTGTCTTCAATCTGAACACGCTTAACATCATGTTTACCAGTCATGGTTACTTGAACCATGCCTGCGCCTGATTGGCCCGTCACTTCTACTTTTGCCAATTCTTCTTGGGCTTTTTGCATGTTGGCCTGCATTTGCTGGGCCTGTTTCATCAGGTTACCGAGTCCACCTTTCATGGGCTGAGTCCTCTTAATTCAAGGGTTTAATAGTGCTGTCGATTATACGGGCATTAAAAGTATTTTTGATCATCTCAACGACGGGATCGTTATGGATGGCATCGACGGCTTGCTGTTGTTGCTCTGCTTGTTGTTGAGCACGTTCACCTGCGAGTGTAGATGGTGAATCATGTTGATTTGCCGTGGTTTCAAAACTGAGTTTAACTTCGCAACCTAACTTTTTACTTACAGCTTCTTCTAGCCGTAACTTGGCTTTTTCAGTCGCTAAATGTGCTAAATCTTGAGCCAAAAGCAGGCTAATCCGGTTGTCATCTGACGCGATAAAAGCACAATGATCGGCAAGTTGGCGTGTGATCGCTGATAGTTTCAACTCAGCGACTAATTGTGTCCAATTAACCAGCGACAAATCTGGCAGATTTGATGTTAATTCTGCTGGTATTTGAGCTGTTTCAACATCAGGCTGCTCTGGCTCTGGCTCTGGCTCTGGCTCTGGCTCTGGCTCTGGCTCTGGCTCTGGCTCTGGCTCTGGCTCTGGCTCTGGCTCTGGCTCTGGCTCTGGAATTTCAGTTGTTAGATGTCGCGCGATTTCAGCAGATGTTTGTTTCGCCTCAGATACTGGCTCAACCATTTCTGGCACAGCCGCTACTATGGGCGCAGTTTCTGGCGCCTTAGCCGGAGTGGTTGGCGACTTTTTTCGCGATGTCTCCAGTGTCTCTGCATCAATTTTTTGTGGCTGGAAATGCAACATCCGAAGCAGTGTCATTTCAAAACCACTTTGTGGATCTGCAGCGTAGGGCAGGTCACGTTTGCCATGAAGGGCAATTTGATAAAGCAATTGCACAGTTTCGGCATCAAGTAACGTCACTAAAGGCTGAAGAGCCGCATCAATGGTACTTTCTGGATTGGCTGACTCAGGCACTAACTGCAACGTTGCGATACGCTGTAATGCATTCATCAAGGCATCAAGAATCACACTAACATCACGACCTAATGCACTTAGCTCAGCAGATTGGTTCAGTAGTTGTTGGCCGTCTTGTTCTGCTAAAGCCTGCAAAATAGCTAGCAATTGCTGGTTGGAAACATTTCCCAGCATTTGATGAACACTTTCAGCACTGACATTGCCATTACCAAAGCCAATCGCTTGGTCCAATAAACTTAACGCATCACGCATACTGCCATCAGCAGCGTGTGCTAGCTGATGCAATGCTTCGGGTTCAGAGCTGATATTTTCTCTGGCTAGAATATCGGCAAGATGATCGGCAATTTGCTGAACAGATAAACGACGCAAATTAAATTGCAGACAGCGTGACAAAATTGTCACGGGCAGTTTTTGTGGATCTGTGGTCGCGAATAAAAACTTAACGTGTGGTGGTGGCTCTTCCAGTGTTTTTAGCAGTGCATTAAAACTGCTGGTGGAGAGCATGTGAACTTCGTCGATAAGATAAACTTTATAACGACCTCGACTGGGTGCGTATTGAACATTATCTAGTAGTTCACGAGTGTCATCGACCTTGGTACGTGATGCGGCGTCGACTTCAATAAGGTCAACAAAACGACCGCTATCGACTTCTTGGCAACTAGTACATTCACCGCATGGCGTCGCACTGACACCTTTTTCACAGTTAAGAGATTTGGCAAGAATACGTGCCAGAGTTGTTTTACCAACACCACGCGTACCAGCAAACAAGAAAGCGTGATGCAAGCGATTTTGGTTCAGACCATTAATCAAAGCCTGCAAGACATGCTGTTGGCCGATAACTTCGGAAAAAGTCTTGGGTCGCCATTTGCGTGCCAGAACCAGATAGCTCATATCAGTCTATCGATTGCCCATTGCTGTTTGAATAAGGGTGGTGAACCCATACCAGCCTTGTCTCGGCGCCCGAGTCCGAAGGCTTCGCTGCTCCCTTCCGGGCCTGACGGGGTAACCTACATATCGTCGCGAGGAGACCGGCACAGGCCACCATTGAGGGAGTCATTCTAAGGGTTTTTAGCATGATTTACCATGATAAATCTGAATGTTGTTTAAGCACTGCGCAAGCTGGCTTACTAGTGCTAATATCAAGCTTGATAATAGGAAACTGGCTAAATATCAAATTAAGTTATTTGCCAGACATGGAAACAAGAGGTTACGCCCTTGAATTTACAGGGAATAAAACAGGTACTGCTATTAAATGCTGCTGTGGCTGTGGCTTATCTGATTGCCGGGCAGCTTAGCTTGGTATTTAGTGCCGCCGAACAATATACCTCTGTTACTTTCTTACCTGTTGGTATAGCGATAATGACAGTCTTTACCTATGGCTGGCGTCGCGCTTTACCTGGTGTGTTTATTGGCTCTTTCCTACTTAACTTATTGTTAGTACCAGCTAGTAGCAATATTAACCAAACTGAACTGCAAATTGCGTTAGTTATTGCCATTGCTAGCATTGCTCAGACCTGGATTGCGGTTTGGGTGTTACAGCGCTTTTGTAAAATGCCGCTAGATCTGGAAACAGATCGTCAAATTCTGAAATTTCTACTATTGGTACCCGTGCTGACTTTAGTTAGTGCGAGCATCAGTGTTCCTTATCTTCACTCCGTTGGGATTGATGATGGACTGACATTAAGTGGTCGCTGGGCAGCTTGGTGGCTTGGAGATGCGCTTGGCTTATTAATCGCAGGTCCTGTCACCTTAAGCTTTATCAGTTATCCAAAAGCTTTATGGCGGCCAAGACGCGCTACGCTAGGCATTCCGACACTAGTGGCATTTTTTGTTGTTGTGATGATAAGCCAAAGTGTTAACCAATTTGAGCAGCATCAATTAGAAGATCGTTTCCGTTTGCGTACTGATGAGGCTGGGACATTATTTCAAATTGCCTTGACGTCTCAAGAGTTAGTTCAAGATAGCGTAGCGCAGCTTTTTGTTAGTTCAGATAATGTGTCTCGTGATGAATTTAGGACGTTTGTCCGGTGGGCGACCAAAAATAGTGAAAACATTCAAGTTATTGAGTGGTTGCCCAAAATTACCAAACAGCAACGTGAAGCGTACGAGGCTGAGCAGCGTGCATACTTCGGCCCAGATTTTAGTATTACTGACATTCAGCCTGGAAATATATTGGTTCCAGCAGCTGAGCGCGACGAATATTTCCCGATTACTTACCTTGAGCCTGAAGAGGGTAATAAACGGGCGCAAGGGTTTGACCCAACCTCATCAGTTATTTCAAATGCGGCAGTGCAAACTGCTTTAGCGAGTGGCAGTAGTTACGCCAGACCTCCCTTGCAAATGGTAAGAAAAGCCTCGTCTAAGCGCGTGTTAATGCTCTATCGTCCTATCTATGCCAATGAGCAGGGCAAATATACACTTGATATGCATGAGGCTAAGGTTGCTGGGCTTATAAATGTAGCGTTGAGAACAGAAGATTTTGTGGAAAACATTCTTGGCAAACGCGAATTCACAGAGTTTGATATTCAATGGCGCGATAATCTGAGCGGCGATTTTTATTATGCCAATACTTTGAATGAAGAGCCGCCATTCAGTCGTACAGTGGATATTGAAGCTGCAGGTCGGTCTATGCAGTTGATTTTTACACCAACAAGACTATTCATCGAACAGAACCAGACTAATCAGACTTTTTTTGTCATGGTTGGTGGCTTCCTGTTAACCGGTTTACTAAGCGCATTGGTATTGAGTATTTCTGGTCGAACACACCGGATAAGCTCTGAAGTCACTCGTCGAACGGAACAATTGTCAGTCGCTACTAATCGTGCAGTCGAATCTGAACATCGGATTCGAGAAGTTTTGACGGAAATGCAAGAAGCGCAAGCAGCATTGAGGTTATCAGATGTGGCATTTAACGCTGCAAGCGAAGGGTTTTTGATAACGGATACCCAAAAAAATGTGATTGCCGTGAATTTAGCCTATAGCTGGATCACCGGTTTTGCTAGAGAAGAAGCACTTGGTCATTATCCGCAATTATTAGATGCAGGTCTTAACGATGATGTCTTTACGACCAATCTATGGCAGGAGCTAAATAGTCATGGCATTTGGCGTGGTGAAATATTAAGTCGCCGTAAAGATGGAGAAATTTTCTCAGCTTATTTATCGATGTCAGTCGTTCATGATGAACAGGGCGAGTTAACCAACTATGTTGCGGTATTTACTGATATTAGTGAGACCAAACAGGCGCAGCTAACCATCCAACATCAGGCCAATTATGATTTATTAACCGGCTTGCCAAATCGGCGTTTGTTTAATGATCGCCTAGCACAAGAAATACGCCATAGTCAGCGAGATAAAACACATTTGTGTTTGATGTTTTTAGATTTAGATCGTTTCAAAGATATCAACGATACGCTGGGACACGATACTGGCGATGAATTACTTCGTCATATGGCTGGACGTATCCAAGATTGTTTGCGTGATGTTGATACGGTTGCACGGTTAGGCGGTGATGAATTTACCATTATTCTCACGAATATTGAGCAACGTCAGCATGCCATTACAGTTGCCAAAAAGTTAATCGAAACCATCGAAAAGCCACTCAAGATTAAAGATCAAGTCGTGCGTGTCAGCACCAGTATTGGGCTAACTTTTTATCCGGATGATGGCCAAAATGCTGGCTTATTAATGCAAAATGCCGACCGCGCCATGTATGCTGCAAAAGACAGTGGTGGCAATGCCTATACCTTGTATTCATCAGAACTTGAATCTACTTGGCGTTCAAGAGCTTTTATCATTAATGAACTTGAGCAAGCTCTTAAGGCAAAACAAATTTGTATTTTTTATCAGCCGGTTATTAATGCCAAAACAGGCCAACTGAGTGCTGAGGCGTTGGTGCGATGGCAACACCCTGAACGTGGCTTAATTCCACCCATGGAGTTTTTACCCGTTGCTGAGCGAATGGGGTTGATTGCCAAAATTGATGATTACGTTTTTGCTGCGGTGTGTGAGCAGATTCAACGGTGGCAATCACAGGGATTTGGCGACATACCCGTGTCGATTAATCGTTCAGCATATGGTTTTGCCAATTTAGACGGGCGCTTAGATTGGATAGAACATCTAAAAGCGCATGGCATTGAAAGTAGTCTAATCACACTGGAAATTACCGAAGGTGTGTTAATGCAACGAAGTGCAGAATGCCGTGATCTGTTGCGAAACTTAAGAAATTTTGGCGTTAAAATCTCTATCGATGATTTTGGTACTGGTTACTCATCACTTGCCTATCTAAAGCAGCTCGACGTGGATTATCTGAAAATTGATAAGTCTTTTGTCCGAGACTTGGAGATTGATGAAAATGATCGTGCCATCATTGAGGCTATTGTGATTATGGCGAAGAGGCTGGATATCGGTATTGTTGCAGAAGGTGTTGAAACTGAAAGCCAACAACGAATCCTGTCTGAAATGGGCTGCGATTGGCTTCAAGGTTATTACTTTTCTCAACCACTATCGGTAGAAGATTTTCAGCAATTTATTGCGGATCGTAATTGAATCTTGTTCTCCTCACGCTAGATTTTGATTGGGACAATGTGCTTTTCAAAGCTACACAATTTCAGCCAGCCGATATATTATTCTTGCTAAAGTGTGATCCAGTTCGCACTTTTTACGTATTCACTTTTAGCAAGGATGAAATGGATGAAAAAGTTTTTGTTGGTGATATTCACTTTTAGTTTTATTTCGGGGTGCGCTGTCACCTCGCAAGAAGGGGTGATGCAAACTGAAACCCGCAAAGGTGGTTTGCTAGGACTTTCTAAAAATGATGCTGTTGAGGTAACGACGCCTAAAGCCTTTGCTGGCAAACAAACTGTAGTCATCGGTGGTTTTAAAGTTGGCTTTAATGATAGTAAACGTCTCGTAAATAAAGCATCAGGCGGTTTGTTATCAAGAGGTACTGGCGGCGCTTCAAAAGGTCTTGTTGAATTACAAGGCGTATCTCCAGAAGTGATGCAAGATATTACTGACAAAGCTTATGCAGACTTTTTGAGTCATTTAGAAAAAAATGGCTACACCGTTGTTGACCGCAATACCTTTGTTACTCATGAAGCTTATAAAGGTACAAAAGAGTACGAGTTTCCTTACAAGATGGATAACTCAGGCTTTTTATCGTCATACGGTACAGCCATGTATTACTCACCAACAGATATCGGTAGTAAGCAGCCTATCTTTGCGGGGGAAATCGAAGGTGAGTCGGGTGGATTTGCTTTTGCTAACCCAGTACATGCAGTGTCAGGTTATGGTGAGTCAACCGGTGTTTCTGTTATCTATGTGAGTTACTTTGTCGACTTTGCCGGTAAAGGCGGTAGCGAAGGCATGTTCTCAAGTAGTTTGAAAGTTGGCCAGCTATTATCTGTTGATAAAGCGATGATCGGTATTGCTTCTGGTCAAGGCGGCTCATTTAGCAACAACATGGGTACATTGGCTTTGGGTCAACCAGTAGGTTCTGACATTGAGTTTGCGACTATCGAAAATACAACATCAGATGTGGCAGTTGGTTTGGAAACCACTAAAAATGTTGTTTATACCGTGACAGGTCTTGGTGGTACTAATCAAACTCGTGAGTTTGTGTTTAGTGCTGATCCAATGAAGTATTCTGCAGCCTCAATGGATGCTTTGGTACGTACCAATAATACTTTGATGGATAAAATGACATCACTACGATAGTGATTTAAGAACTGTGTCAGGAATGAGAGGCCTGCGATAGCGCAGGCCTCTATATCTGGCGGAGAAGGAGGGATTCGAACCCTCGATAGGCTATTAACCTATACACACTTTCCAGGCGTGCGCCTTCAACCACTCGGCCACTTCTCCTAAGGGTGCGAAAGCTTATATTAGTTCGCTGACGCTGGCAATGTTATGCCGGCCTAGCCTTGGCTTTTCGCTGGCGGTTGTTTTGCGTAAAGCTTAAGGCCTTTCAATACGATATCGCTATCGTGCTCAACATTGTCTGGTAACAATGACAATACAGCATCTGCATCACCACCACTAATAACAAAGCGAATATTGTCATCAAAGCTTTGTTGAATATCACGGATTAGATTTTCTAATGTTGCGGTAATGCTATACAGGGTACCTGCTTGAATGGCACTGTAGGTATTTGTTGCTAGCATGTTAAATGAAACATCATCAGTGGTTTCAGTCAGTGCGTCAGTGCCGGCAGCAAGTGTTGAACGCATTAAGCCTAAACCTGGCAATATAAAACCACCTTGGTGTTGGCCATCTGCCGTAATGATATCAACGGTGATTGCGGTGCCACAGTCGATAATACAGCAAGCTTTTTTCAGATGCTGACGAACAGCAACTAAGCCAAGCCATCGATCAACGCCTAGTGTTTCAGGTTTATCGTAAGCATTGGCAACGCCAAATCGTTTTGTTTCCGCATGAACGAAGTTAGGAGTGAGCTGCCAGTTTTTTTCAGTCCACTCGGTGAGTTGTGTTGCCATTTTGTCACCGGCAACATTACTAACCCAAATAGTCTCGACAGATTTAAGTGGTTTCCAAATTTTATTGAGCTGTGTTTTTAAACCCGTTGGTTTACGGTCAAAAAATTGTGTTTCACTCAGACCTTTATCGTCGAGTGTTGTCCATTTAATTCGGCTATTGCCGATATCGATCAATAAATTCATGAGGCAAAACGAATACTGACATGGCTATTAGATAAGCTGCCAAGTTGTTGGTTATGCATATAACGCAGTTCTCCCTGCTCGTTGATACCACAGGCAAGTGCGGTAATGCGGCCTTGTTCGGTTAATATATGTATGGGACATTCGTGCAATGCATCGTATTGTGGCCATTGTGGTAGAAAGTCTGCCAAGCCTCGATGCATGAACATATCTAATGTCGTCAAAATATGATCACTTAGTCTTCCAATCAAGTGATTTCGGTCCGGTAATGCTTCAGTCAGTTGCTGTAAACTTGTAACCGGTTGTGGAATTTCTGCTCGCACGCTATCTGAAAGCGCAAAATTGACACCTAGGCCAATCACTAAAAAGTGGCCTTCACCAAAGCGTGATTCAACAAGAATACCTGCTAATTTCTGTCTATTCATCAAGACATCATTCGGCCACTTTAATTTCAACCCTGAAATACCAAACTCTTGCAGTGCATGAATGACGCTAATACCAATTGCAATGGTTAAGCCTTCATGGGGTAAACCATTAGCACATGGCCAAAGTAGTGACATGTAAATATTACCACTATCTGGTGACTGCCAATTACTGCCTCGACGCCCACGACCAGCTGTTTGCGTATTTGCGACACACAATGCAGGTGATGACAAACCTTGTTGCTGGCGTTGCCATAAAACATCATTTGTTGAGGTTACCGCATCACAGACAATAACTTCGGTAAGAAGATTGGTATGTGTAGGATTGAGTTGTGAGCGGATAACCGACGCATCTAGCGCAGTAATGTTGGGATGGTTCAAGTTGAAACTTTTGCTAGCGAAAACGCGACTAGTTTAGCTTTTTTTATTAGGTGGAAGCCAGTCGAAAATTAAATTGATGCTTAGACAGTGATATCAAGTAAATTGCCAATCATGTCACTACTCGCTTGTAATGCTTTGGCTGAGGCTGCTACTTGAATTTCTGCTTGGCGTAACTCAACAATAGGCGTAACCATATCACCACCATTTGTGCCGGCTGATGCAATCTGCGCACTGCTTTTTGCAGCAGACTGAACACCTGACTGGATGCCTAAATAGGCTGATTGCATTGCAGAAATTGTACTCATAACAATCTCTTAAGTTGATATATAGTTATTTAAGCACATTTTTTGTTATTGAGAATGTGACTTTTTACGCATTTTTCCATTTAAACGCACGTAGGCATTGCTGGCGATCATAAAAATTAAGCTAAAAACGAGCTCCAGAAACGGATAAACCCAAAAAGCATCACCGCTATAGAGTTCGCCAATAGCGTGCGCCATGTAAAAAAGCACTAAAAATCCTGACCATGCAAAAGTATAACTTTTGCTATACAGCAAGCCTCTAAGCGGAAAAAGTAGGGGAACAATACCCAAAAGCAGCATTGCTGCAGTTGGAAAGTTATCACTATGAGGGGCTAACAATATCCATGCTAATAGGGTCACAACTAAGCCAAAATAACTGAGTAAAGTCAGTCGCTTAAATAATGTAATCATCCGAGTTTTACCGCGATTTCTGCAACACGTTTACCCAGTGCCTGACACAACTGAATTTCGTGTTCACTTAACGAGTTTTGATTTTGTGGGCCAGCAACATGGGTAGGCCCATAAGGTGTGCCACCTGTTTGGGTTTGCATCAGTGCTGGTTCACTGTAAGGCAAGCCACAAATCAACATGCCATGATGTAGTAACGGTAACATCATTGATTGTAAGGTGGTTTCTTGACCGCCATGCAGACTGCCTGTTGAACTAAATACCGCAGCGGGTTTGCCCGCTAATGCACCAGATAACCAAACATCACTTGTGCCATCGATGAAGTATTTCATTGCCGCCGCCATGTTGCCAAAACGCGTGGGACTGCCAAGAATTAGGGCATCGCACTGACGTAAGTCGTCATTGGTCGCATAAACATGACCTTCTTTGGGGATGTCATCTTCAGAAGCTTCACAAACAGTTGAAACTTTAGGAACGGTTCTTAACACCGCCTGACAATGACTAACCTTACCTACACCACGGGCAATTTGTTCAGCCATTTGTTTAACATGGCCACTTTGGCTGTAGTACAAAATCAGAATATTCAGCATTAGAGGATGTCTGCCACAGATTCTGGTGGGCGGCCTAAGCGCGCTTTACCATTTTTTACCACAATCGGTCGCTCAATAAGTTTTGGATGCTGACACATAATGTCGATTAACTGTTGAGCAGTAAAATCATCATTTTTTAAGCCCAATTCTTTATATTCAGCTTCGGTTTTTCTGAGAAGAGCACGTGGTGAAATACCCAATTGCTCAATGAGTTTTGCTAACTCAGCTGGCGTTGGTGTGTTATTAAGATATTCAATGATTTCAATATCTTCTTGGTGTTCTGTTAATAACGCCAGAGTTTGTCTCGATTTACTGCAACGTGGATTATGATAAATCTGGGTCTTGCTCATTGCTTGTTTTCCAATAGTTTTTCAATTGCTGATAGGTGAATTTCAGTTGGTCGAATCGTTGCCCAGCGAGTACAACCAGGACAAAGCCAGTGCATGGCCTTGCCTGAAAAGCCACAGTTTTTACAGGTATAACGATCACCTCGATGCACCATGGCACCAGTTACTTCTTGAATTAAAGGTACCAGTCCAATCTCACTGTTTTCACCAAGATTAATGAGTTTATGCAGCCCTTCGACAGATGGGTGTCTATGTAACTCATCAAATAAAAATTGTTGGGCTGCAGCGCGACCATCCAGTTCATCAAGGACCTGCGTCAACATTAATCTTGCTGAAGTTAAGTTGGGATGACGTTGGATCAGTTGCGTTAACCAACTACGAAATGCAGGTAACCCAGCTGTCTGTTGGTAAGCCTGATACAGTAGAGGCATGGCTTCTGGTAAATAGTTGTTGTTCTGCCGTTCAATACTTTTCAGAGCCTTGAGTGCTTTTTGCGGTTGTGATGAAGCGAGTTGAAGTTTGGCCTCGAGCAAACTGGCTCGAACACAATTTTCATCATGAAATAACGCCATTTTGATGAGATTAAGACTTTCATGGCGATCTCTATTAAAGGATAGCTCAGCGAGTTCACAGAAAAAGTGTGCAATTAACGGCTGAACATTTTCCTGCTTGTGGCTATCCAACAGTTTTGCCATATCAATGGCACGTTGCCATTTTTTCTCTTGTTGATAAATCCGCATTAACTGCCGAGCCGCTTCAGTAGGGGGATTCGATAATTGCAGTAATTCTAAGAATAAATGTTCGGCTCTATCGAGCACCCCGGCATGCATGTAATCCATGCCTAACTCAATCATGGCTTGAGTTCGTTGAAGTCCATGCAAAGAAGGACGTGCAATTAGGTTTTGATGAATACGGATAGCGCGTTCTGTTTCGCCACGCCGACGAAATAAGTTCGCTAATGCCAAGTGGGTTTCAACCGTTTCACTGTTTACTTCTAACAAACCGATAAACACATCAATCGCTTTATCTGGTTGCTCGTTAAGTAAATAGTTAAGTCCCTTGAAATAGGCGGGATTAAAACTGGAGTCAGCTCTCCGGTAGCAACGTTTGTAATGACGCCTTGCCATTAACCACCCAGAGAGGGCAGCAATAGGTAGTAGGAGAAATAGCCAGGTGTGAACTTGCACGTTTAGCTATTTTCGCGGATTGGTAAAGTGCGCAAACTATCTAGCTCTTGTTCCGCGACATCGAGCCTATGCTGTAAGCGGCGATTATTTAGTCTTAAGCGTAATGTGCTCATAAAAATAATTGCCGCGCCAATGATTAAACCTATTAATAGAACAATAATCATTAAAATGGCTAAGGGTAGCTGCCATTCAACAAGGTAAAGATTAAGCGCAACGGGCTGCGTATTAAAGGCCGCAAAAGCAATGCTACAGACAAAAGCCAGCAGGAAAATAGCGGTAAAAAAGATTTTTCGGATCATGCAATATCCATTTTTAAAACACTTTATTGATATTAGCCATGATACAGCACATCAACATTGTTCAGAATAGGCCTGATTGGTGTAGAATATGCGACATTCTGACAGGCTATAGCCTGCATAAGTTTATGATTACGGAGATTTCACATGACCTTTGTTGTCACCGAGAACTGTATTAAATGTAAGTACACAGATTGCGTGGATGTCTGCCCGGTAGACTGCTTCCATGAAGGCCCAAACTTTTTGGTCATTGATCCGGATGAGTGTATCGACTGCACATTATGTGAGCCAGAATGCCCAGCAGAAGCCATTTTCTCTGAAGATGATTTACCTGATGAGCAAATGGAATTCTTGCAAATCAATGCAGAATTAGCGCAAGTATGGCCAGTTATTTCTGAGAAAAAAGACCCATTACCGGATGCGGAAGAGTGGGATGGTAAATCAGATAAAACAAGTTTGCTGGAACGTTAATTCCATTAACGACAAACATAAAAAAGCCCGCTTTAAGCGGGCTTTTTTGTTTCTAGCGATAGAAAAAATTAATCCATTAACTTTTTCAATTTCAACATTGCGCTACTTTCAATCTGACGAATACGTTCTGCAGATACTTGGTATTGATCTGCCAAAGTATGCAGCGTAGCTTTATCGTCTTCTTGTAACCAACGTTGACTGATAATGTCTCGGCTTCGCTCATCAAGACTTGCCAAAGCGTTTACCAGTTTTTTCTGTTGATAATCTTCGTAATTATCTTGTTCTAACTGCTGTGATGGATCGTCATTATCAGGCGCTGATAAATACGATACCGGCGAAAACTGTGTTTCATCGTCATCATTGTCAGATGGCAAATCAAACGCCATATCTGGTTGCGCCAGACGACGTTCCATTTCTAAAACATTGGCTGTAGTTACACCCAAGTCTTCAGCAACCGCAGCGACTTCTTCTTGGTTTAACCAACCAAGACGTTGTTTAGCACTACGCAAGTTAAAGAATAGTTTACGTTGCGCTTTGGTGGTTGCGATTTTAACAATACGCCAGTTACGAATGACGTATTCGTGGATTTCTGCACGAACCCAATGAACGGCGAAAGAGACTAGGCGAACACCTTTCTCAGGATCAAAGCGTTTAACCGCTTTCATCAGTCCGATATTGCCTTCTTGAATCAAATCAGCAACTGGCAAACCATAGCCACTGTAGCCTTTGGCAATACGCACAACAAAACGGAGGTGCGACATTACCAACTGTTGAGCTGCTTCCAAATCACCTTTCTGTTGCAACCGCGTTGCCAAATCGTATTCTTCGTCGGCAGTTAATACCGGAATTTGATGCACCAAACGTGTGTAGGCATCTAAATTACCGATTGGCGCAGTCGCCAGTTGATATTGGGCTGTTTGACTTGTCATTATCGGGTTATCTCCCCTTAAAAACTTTTAGCTTCTTGATTTTAGCACCAAGCAATTCAATTCAACTAGTTTGACGATAACGATTAGGAAAAAGTTCCCCTAATCATCGTTTTAACTAGGTTCAATCTCATTAAGATGGCGGCCTACCGCAAGCCAAGCACCTAAAATACCAAGTAACAATCCACACAACGGTAGGGCTAAAAATAAAGAGCCGCTTAACCACTGTAGCGTAAATTGGCTTTCATAAAGTGACGCAAGCCGGTTAACTGGTCCATTAATGATGATTAGGCCGATTAGTAATGTGATCCAAGCAATTAGCCCGCCGATAAGTCCATACCAAAAGCCGGTGTAAAGAAATGGGCGTCTGACAAAGGCATTAGTGCCACCCACCAATTTGATAACTTTGATTTCAGTTTGTCTATTGAGAATTGCTAAACGGATTGTATTGCCGATAACCAATAAAACACTTAAAGAAAGCATGGCTGCTAAGACAGCGATGCCACGCTCACCGGTTTCTGTCAGTTGTTTTAAGCGCTGAAGCCATTCCATATCAAGCTGCGCCAATTCAACTTCATTAAGCTCTGCTAACCTTGAAAGCAATGCTTCATGCGCTTCGTTAGCTGTTGCTTCCGCGGCAGGTTCGATAATGATTACCGCGGGTAATGGGTTTTTAGGCAAACTATCTAATATTTCCCCAAGACCAGATAGGGCTCTAAACTCTTCGAGCGACTGAGCTGAAGATTTAAACTCGACATTTTTGATATCTGGCCAAGTAACCAATTGTTGAGCTAGTTGCTGACCACGACCATCGCGAACGTTTTCTTTTAAAAATAGTGAAATACTGGTTGCTTGCTGCCATTGGCCACTGAGTTGTTCGATGTTTTTTTGAATAACATACAGGCCAGCAGGTAATGCTAGGGCGATACCAATAACCAAAACAGTCATCAAGCTGGCAACAGGTTGTCGCCAAAGGTTACCTAGGCTAGCGAGTGCAACTTGGGCATGGCGTAGCAAATAATTATCTACATTAAATAAAGCCATTATTCGTCTGCCAACCTGCCATTTTTTAGCGTAATTAAGCGATAAGGGAGACGGCCAATCAAGTCATGATCATGGCTGGCAATAAATACCGTGACGCCTACCTGATTAAACTGCTCAAACAAAGCCATGATTTCTTCTGATAATTCTGGATCAAGGTTACCCGTTGGTTCATCAGCTAACAGAATAGGCGGGCGATTTACGACGGCGCGGGCAATACCAACACGTTGTTGTTCACCACCTGATAACGCAATCGGTTGACTACGTTCTTTACCTAATAAGCCAACCTTATCGAGCGCTGCCCGGACTCGGCGGCCAATTTCTCGGTGATTTTCACCTGCAATAATGAGTGGCAGGGCCACATTATCGAAAACAGTGCGGTCATGTAGCAAATTATGATCTTGGAATACCAAACCAATTTTGCGCCGGTAATAGGGGATCTTCCACTTTGGTAAACGCGTTAAATTTTGATTGTTAACGATGACTTGCCCATGAGAACTACGTTCAATCAAGGCAATTAACTTTAATAGCGTGCTTTTACCTGCGCCTGAATGGCCAGTTAGAAAAGCCATTTCTCCTTGGTCGAGATTAAAGCTTAACCCTGATAAGGCCTCTTGTTGGCCAGCGTAACGCTTATAAACTTCGTTAAATTGGATCATGCAGTGTCATCACGTCCGAGTAATGCGTCAACAAAGTCTTCAGCTGCAAAGCTACGAAGATCATCAATTTTTTCCCCGACGCCAATATAGCGAATAGGGATGCCGGTTTTCTTAGCAATCGCAAAGATAATACCGCCTTTCGCCGTACCATCTAGCTTGGTTAATGTAATACCAGTTAGACCTACGGCTTCGTTAAATTGTTGTGCTTGAGATAGCGCGTTTTGCCCTGTACCAGCATCAACCACTAACATCACTTCATGCGGTGCTTCGTTATCGAGCTTACCCATGACCCGCTTAACTTTCTTCAACTCTTCCATCAAGTTGGATTGTGTATGCAAACGGCCTGCTGTATCGGCAATCAAAATGTCGACATTACGTGCTTTAGCGGCTTGTAATGCATCAAAAATTACTGAGGCCGAGTCTGCGCCATGTTGTTGGGCAACAACCGGAATTGAATTACGTTCACCCCAAACTTGGAGTTGTTCAACCGCTGCAGCGCGAAAAGTATCACCGGCTGCTAGCATGACTGATTTACCTTGGGTTTGGAACTGCTTGGCTAGTTTGCCGATAGTGGTGGTTTTACCAACACCATTGATACCCACCATCAGAATGACAAATGGTGTTGCTTCAGGCTTAATAGTTAGTGGCTTTTCGACCGGCTTTAATAAATCAACCATGTTATCGCGCATGGCTGAAAATAACGCTTCGGGATCGGCAAGCTGTTTTCGAGCAACTCGTTGAGTCAAATCGTTGATAATGGCTTGCGTAGCTTCAATGCCTAAGTCAGCGCTGAGTAATTGGGTTTCCAAGTCTTCAAGTAAATCGTCATCAATGGTTTTTTTGCCAAGAATTAAATCAGCGAAACCATCGGTTAGCTTTTGGCTAGAACGACTTAGACCTTGTTTGAGTCGGCTGAATAAACCTTGTTTCTCAGGTGTATCAGCAGGTGGCGACGGCTCAACAATAGCAGGTGTTTCGGCAACTTTCGATGGTTCTTGAGCGTCTTGTGGGGTAGGTTCTTTGGTTTTTTTCTTAAGGAAACTAAACATAGTCACTTTTTGTCGTTTCAGTTCAATAATAAATCTTATCACGTCATTAAAAATGAGATGCAGATGCGAAGTCTAAAAAAATATTTATTACTTTGTTTATGGATACCTGCTTTAGCAGTAGCTGAGGTCAGTGAATACCAGTTAGATAATGGTTTAAAGCTTCTCGTGAAGCCTGATAACCGAGCACCCGTTGCAGTATCGCAAGTCTGGTACAAGGTGGGCTCAAGTTATGAACATAATGGTATTACTGGGATCTCGCACATTCTTGAGCACATGATGTTCAAGGGAACTGAAAATCTTGCTCCAGGTGAGTTTTCAAAGATCATCGCCGAAAATGGTGGTAGTCAAAATGCCTTTACAGGTCGTGATTACACCGCCTATTTTCAAACCATGGAAAAAGAACGTTTGGAAGTGAGTTTTCGTCTTGAAGCTGACCGCATGCGCAATTTGGTTGTTGAAGAAGCCGAATTATTAAAAGAGCGTGATGTTGTGTCTGAAGAACGTCGGATGAGAACGGATGATGATCCGAAAGCTCAACTTCGTGAGGTGTTTAATGCAACAGCTTTTGTGAATAGCCCATACCATCATCCTGTTATCGGCTGGATGAGTGATATCAACAACTACGAAAAATCTGATCTCGATGAGTGGTATAAAAAATGGTATGCACCAAATAACGCCGTGGTTGTCGTAGTCGGTGATGTTGAGCCTGATGCGGTTTATGCATTGGCTAAACAATATTTTGGCCCACTAAAACCTGAGCAAACTGCAACAGTTAAACCCCAAGTTGAAGTTGAACAACGTGGTGAGCGCTACATCAAATTAAAAGCACCTGCTCAATTGCCGTATCTAATGATGGGGTGGAAAGTGCCAGTGGTGACCACCGCGGAAAATGCTTGGGAACCGTATGCACTGGATGTCTTAGCTGGCATTTTAAGTGGTACTAGTAGTAGTCGGTTTTCACGCGAACTCGTTCGTGAACAACAAGTTGCTGCTGGTGTGAGTGCTTATAACAATAACTTTTCTCGGTTAGATGACATGTTCATTGTTGGTGGGACACCGGCTCAAGGAAAGTCTATTGAAGAATTACAAAATGCGATTAAGGCGCAATTTGAAACATTAAAGACAACCTTAGTGAGTGACGCTGAGCTTGAACGAGTTAAAACGCAAGTGGTTGCCTCTGATGTTTACGAGCGTGACAGTGTTTTTTACCAAGCGATGCAGCTTGGCATGTTAGAAACCATCGGACTTGATTGGCAGTTAGGTGAAAAATACGTCGATAACATCCACGCTGTGACTGCAGAACAAATTCAACAAGTTGCTCAAAAATACTTTATTGACGACACCTTAACCGTTGGTGAGTTAGAGCCAACTGAAATGACATCAAATGCAACTCAAGCACCGACTTCAGGAGATAAGCATGTTCGCTAAACTGATTGGCTTTTTTACCTTATTACTGGCCACATTCAGTAGTTTCGCCACGCCAAATATCGCTCATTGGCAGACACAACAAGAAACGAATGTGTATTTTGTTGATGCACCGCAATTGCCGATGGTGGACATTCGCTTGTTATTCGATGCAGGTGGCGCACGTGATGGTGATTTACCTGGAACGGCATTGCTTACTAATGCGATGTTAGATGAGGGCACAACATCAGCTAACACCGATGAGATTGCCGCCGCATTTGACGATGTTGGCGCAAAGTTTAGTAGTGAATCTGTTCGTGACATGGCGGTATTAAGTCTTCGCACCTTAGTGGAAGAAAAAGCCATGAATCAGGCTGTTGATATGTTCATTGATGTGAGCAGTCAGCCGGTGTTTCCAGAAGCCTCATTTGCACGCTTAAAAAACCAAATGAAAACGGGCTTACAGGCACAAAAACAATCACCAGAGGCTATTGCTGAAAGAGCATTTTACGAAGCGTTATATGGTCAACATCCGTATGCCAAAATGCCAAGTGGTAATGAAGAAAGTCTTGAAAAGATTGAAATTGCTGACTTAAAAGCTTTTTTCAATAAATATTACGTTGCCCAGAATGCCGTGTTAGTTATTGTCGGCGATTTACGTGAATCAGAAGCTAAAGCGCTCTCTGAGAAAATTTCATCTGCCTTAAACAAGGGAAAAGCAGCACCAGAGGTACCTGCTGTTACAGCATTACAAGAAGCGGCCGAAAAGCAGATCAATTTTCCATCTAGCCAATCACATTTACTGGTTGGACAACCGGGTGTAACACGTACCGATGCAGATTATTTTCCTTTATATGTGGGTAATCATGTTTTGGGCGGTGGCGGTTTAGTCTCAATCATCAATGACGAGATTCGGGAAAAACGTGGCCTAAGTTATAGCGCTTATAGTTATTTCCGTCCTATGCGTGAAGCAGGCCCATTTCAAATGGGCTTACAAACCCGTAATGAACAGGCTGAAGAGGCTTTAATGGTACTTCGTCAAACATTGCGAGACTTTGTTAAAGATGGTCCTACCGATGAGCAACTCGAGGCGGCCAAACAAAATATTACTGGCGGATTTGCCCTGAGATTGGATAGTAATAGTAAGATCGCTGATTACCTCGGTGTAATCGGCTTTTATCAGTTGCCATTGGATTACCTCGATAACTTTAAACAACGGGTTAATGCGGTCACAAAAGCTGAGATTAAAGATGCTTTTACGCGTCGTGTTCAACCTGACAAAATGATTACGGTAATAGTTGGTGGCAAAGGCGAAAACAAGTAATAGTCCAACAGTTCGCATCATTGGTGGTCAGTGGCGTGGTCGCAAACTCAGCTTTCCAGACTTAGCTGATTTGCGCCCCACACCAGATAGAGTGCGTGAAACTCTATTTAATTGGTTACAACCCTATATTGGTGGTGCTCGATGCTTGGATGCATTTGCTGGAAGTGGGGTGTTAGGATTTGAAGCTGCCTCACGAGGTGCGGAATCTGTCGAACTTCTCGAGTTAGATGCCGCAGCCATAAAATCATTAAGATCGAATCAGCAGTTATTAAAAGCTGCTAATTGTCAGGTATTCGCCAAAGAGGCTTTAGCTTTTATCGCCAATACTTCTCAGACCTACGATGTGGTTTTTATCGATCCGCCTTATCGTGCGAATCTTTGGCATGACATCACGCATTTACTAGAAAAACAAAACTGCTTATTACCGCACAGTGTGATTTATCTGGAGTGCCCAGCTAAAGCCGAATTACCAGACGTGCCTGAAAATTGGACGCTAATTAAAGATAAATCAGCAGGTGAGGTAAGATACTGCTTATTTGCAAGACAATAGGTTTTCTAAATGGCAATTACGGCGATTTATCCAGGTACTTTTGATCCGGTCACACTTGGTCATACTGATTTAGTGCATCGCGCCAGCCGCTTATTTGAAAAAGTTATCGTGGCTGTGGCGGCAGATACGGGTAAAAAATGCTTATTTAGTTTGGATAAAAGAGTGGCATTAGCAAAATCCACATTAGCTGATTTACCAAACGTCGAAGTCGTTGGCTTTAGCGGTTTATTAGTTGATTTTGCAGCATCAAAACAAGCGAACGTTATTATTCGTGGTTTACGTGCTGTTTCCGACTTTGAATACGAAGTTCAATTAGCCGCTATTAATCGCCGTTTACATGTGGAAGTCGAAACTTTGTTTTTGGCACCAGCTGAACAATACACATTTGTATCTTCAAGTTTAGTGCGTCAAATTGGTTTATTAGGTGGCGATGTATCGCAATTTGTCGCCCCATGTGTACAACAAGCTTTTACGGATTTTCTGGCAGAAAAATCGGATTAAAGCTATGATCTATAAGTTTTTATATTTAACTTTCCGGAGCGAGTATGTCCCTGTTTATTACTGATGAATGCATTAACTGCGACGTTTGTGAACCAGAATGTCCTAATGGTGCGATTTCTCAGGGTGAGGAGATCTACGTCATCGATCCTGAATTATGTACAGAGTGTGTCGGTCACTTTGATACACCGCAATGTGTTGAAGTTTGCCCTGTTGATTGTATTCCTAAAGATCCTGACAACGTTGAAACACACGACCAGCTTTACAAGAAATACGAAATTCTGGTGTCAGCAAGCAAGTAAGGCCTTTAAATTTATTTTTCACAAAGTTATGATTAGTAAATAGTTTTGATAAATTAAAAGGCAAGTACGTAATGACAAAGTTTGCTGCATTAGATTTAAATGGTTTGTCTGAACAAGAATTACAAAAACTTATTAATCAGTCGAAAAAGCAAATCAAAAAACTTAAAACAAAAAAAACAACCGAGTTAAATAGTAAAGACTCAGATGTTATTGCTGTTGCGGATGCTGTTCGTGAGCTTGCCAAACAAAAAAAAGTAACCCCTGCAGAAGCTTTATCAGCAGTTGCTAAAAACATGCGGGTATCAATGTCAGCGAGTCGTAAACCTCGCTCAGAAAGTGCCGTGAAATATCGTCATCCTCAAGACCCCAGCAAAACATGGAAAGGATTTGGTAAACGCCCAATTTGGCTTAATGATGAACTCAAAAATGGCCGCAAACTGGAAGACTTTAAGGTCTGAAGCGTTACTTAAAATGAAAAACTAACAGCGGCTTTTGCCGCTGTTTTTGTTTGTGCGGCAAAGCATCCATTCAAAGTCATCATCGAAAAGCACGACCAGTGCTTTATGACTGCCTGCGGCTAGGGTATCCTTTAGCGCTTTAAAAATCCCATTGTAAGAGTGACCATGTCGACCGAATACCGTCCTGAGACTATTGAAGCCAGTGCCCAAGAATTCTGGCGCGACCAGCAAACTTTTCGTGCTGTGGAAGATCCTTCACGTGAGAAGTTTTACTGTCTCTCAATGTTTCCTTACCCAAGTGGCCAACTGCACATGGGCCATGTGCGTAACTACACCATTGGTGATGTGATTTCTCGATTCCAGCGAATGCAGGGCAAAAATGTGCTGCAACCTATGGGCTGGGATGCTTTTGGTCTGCCTGCTGAAAATGCCGCAATTAAAAATAAAGTGGCACCTGCTGAGTGGACATATCAAAACATTGATTACATGCGCTCACAGCTACAGCGTCTTGGTCTTGGCTATGATTGGGATCGTGAAATTGCGACCTGTAAACCTGATTATTACCGCTGGGAACAATGGTTATTTGTTCGGCTGCTAAAGAAAGGTTTGGTTTACAACAAAACTGCCGCAGTAAACTGGTGTCCACACGACAATACGGTATTAGCTAATGAGCAGGTTATCGATGGCTGCTGCTGGCGTTGTGATACCAAGGTAGAACGTCGTGAAATTCCTCAGTGGTTTATGAAAATCACCGATTACGCTGACCAATTGTTAGCAGATCTGGATCAACTTGATGGTTGGCCTGAACAGGTCAAAACCATGCAGGCAAACTGGATTGGTCGCTCTGAAGGTTTACAAATTAACTTCCCAGTTGTTGATTCAACGGAAGTCTTATCGGTTTACACAACACGTCCAGATACTTTAATGGGAGTCAGTTACGTTGCCGTTGCCGCTGAACATCCATTGGCATTGGCTGCAGCAGAAAATAATCCGGAATTACATGCGTTTATTGAGTCGTGCAAACAAACTGGTACGTCAGAAGCGGCGTTAGAAACCGCAGAAAAACGCGGTATCGCAACAGGATTATTTGCTGAGCATCCGGTTACGGGTAAACATGTCCCGATTTGGATCGCCAACTTTGTCCTAATGGGCTACGGCACCGGTGCCGTGATGTCTGTACCGGCTCATGATCAGCGTGACTATGAGTTTGCAACTAAATATAACTTACCTATTCAACAGGTCATTCAACCTGTTGATAACAGTGATGTCGACTTAACTAAAGCCGCCTTTGTAGAAAAAGGCACGTTAGTGAATTCTGACCAGTTCGACGGTTTAGATTTCCAACAGTCGTTTGATGCTATAGCTGATTTCTTGGCACAACAGGATAAAGCTGAGCGGAAAGTAAATTATCGTCTGCGCGACTGGGGCGTTTCGCGTCAACGTTATTGGGGTACGCCAATTCCCGTTATTTATTGTGATGACTGTGGTGCGGTACCTGTACCTGAGCCTGATTTACCAGTTTTGCTGCCAGAAAATGTTGTTGTTGATGGTTCTGGATCACCGATTAAGTCGATGCCTGAGTTTTACGAATGCAGTTGCCCAACGTGCGGCAAACCTGCCAAACGTGAAACGGACACATTCGATACCTTCTTTGAATCATCTTGGTACTACGCACGATTTACCAGTGCCGATAATGATCAAGCTATGCTGGATGAACGGGCAAATCACTGGTTGCCAGTAGATCAGTACATAGGTGGTATTGAGCATGCGGTATTGCATCTACTGTACGCACGATTCTTCCATAAATTGATGCGTGACGAAGGCTTGGTGAAAGGTGATGAGCCTTTCAAAAACTTGTTGACGCAAGGCATGGTGTTAAAAGATGGTGCCAAAATGTCTAAGTCAAAGGGCAATACAGTCGATCCGCAAGCATTAATTGACCAATACGGTGCTGATACGGCGCGCTTATTCATGATGTTTGCTGCACCGCCAGAATTATCCCTTGAGTGGTCAGATAGTGCCGTTGATGGTGCGAGCCGATTCTTAAAACGGTTATGGCGTGCTGTTCAAGAACATGTTGAAACGGGTTTAGCATCAGAAGCTTTACCTGCTGAACTTTCAACTGCAGCGGCAGATGTAAGACGTTTGGCGCATCAAACCCTGCAAAAAGTGACAGATGACTTAGGTCGTCGCCATACCTTTAATACAGCGATTGCCGCAGTAATGGAATTGTTAAACGCATTAGGCAAGTTTAGCGAAACAGATACTGCTGCAAAAACAGTTCGCCAAGAGGTCTTAGAGTTAGCAGTATTAATGTTATCGCCGATAACGCCGCACATCAGTCATGCTTTGTGGCAGCAATTGGGTCATGAAGATGCTGTAGTCAATGCTGCATGGCCAAAAGTCGACAGTGAAGCATTAGTACAAGATCAAATTGAGTTGATGATTCAAGTCAATGGTAAGCTACGTTCAAAACTTTCTGTATCAAGTTCAGCCAGTCAGGCTGATATTGAAGCATTGGCTGTTGCCGATGAAAACGCCCAAAAATTTATTGAGGGCAATACAGTACGTAAAATCATTGTTGTGCCAGGTCGTCTGGTCAATATTGTGGTTGGCTGATTTAAAAGGAAAAATGCCATGCAAATAAAGCAAGTCTTCAAATTAAGCCTCGTCAGCATCTTGGCGGCAATGTTGATGGCTTGTGGTTTTCAGTTGCGTGGTGCGGCTAGCGTACCTGACACGGTCAAAACAATTTATATTCAGGGCGTGAATATTCGCGATGAATTTGGCTTAAACCTGAAGCGTACTTTAACGCGAAATGGTATTACGGTGGTCAGTGATTATCGTGAAGGAGCGGCATTGATGAGCTTTACCCGTAACCGCCTACAAAGACGAGTCATGACTGTCGGTGTTCAAACGGCTAAAGTCGCTGAGTATGAGCTGATTTTGGAGGTTGAGTTTGATGTCAGTGATGCCAACCAAAATAAGCTAATTGAAAACGAATTTTTTGAGGCGCGCCGAGATTATCAATTTGACCCGCAACAAATGCTGGGGCGAGATGCCGAAGAAGAGTTGTTACGTCAAGAAATGTACGAGCAGCTTAGCCAAGCTATTTTGCGTCGTTTATCGGCATTGGATTAAACCTGGCGCATGCGCCTCAGAGTTGAACAACTTCATCAGCAACTTCAGTCTGGACTACCACGCGTTACGGTAATTTCTGGCGATGAAGCGTTGTTGGTTGAAGAAGCTGCCGATGCTCTTCGCCGAGCAGCCAAGGCTCAGGATTTCTTGGAGCGTGATGTTTGGCATGCAGATGGTCGTTTTGACTGGCAGCAAATTGATAAAGCTGATGCCAGTTTATCTTTGTTCGCCAGTAAAAAGCTCATTGAAGTACGTTTGCCAGGTGGTGCACCGGGAAAAGAGGGCGGTGAATGGTTAAGACGTTTTGCTGAGCAAGCCAATTCGGATTCCGCATTGCTTTTAATTAGCGGTAAGCTCGATAGCCGTCAACAAAAAGCCAAATGGTATTTAGCGTTAGATAAAGCTGGTATCACGTTGCCAGTTTGGTCAGTTGCGATTGAGCAATTACCCCGATGGATACAACAGAGACTGACGGCAAAGGGGCTGAAAGCAAGTCCGGCAGTGGCAACATTATTAGCTCAGCGATTAGAGGGAAACCTATTCGCCGCCGCTCAAGAAATAGATAAACTTGCTTTGTTAGCAGCCGATAATGTTGTTGACGAGAAATTAGTGACAGAAAGCGTCGCGGATAGTGCACGTTTTGAAGCTTTTGGTTTAATGGATGTGATTCAGCAAGGCCAAGCGGATAAAATACCGAGAATGTTGAGTTCTCTTCGTGCTGAGGGAAATGACTTGATGGCCGTGTTCTCCGCCGTATCTTGGTCTGTGCAACGATTTGCAGATATGGCTCAACAATTAGCCAGTGGTTTGTCTAGTCAGCAGGTTTTCAGTCAGATGCGCCCCCCTGTGTGGGAGAATATGCGTGCTCAAACGATGCAAACCATTAAACGTCATCCGCCAAGACGTTGGTTAGGATTTGTTGGCCAACTGACTGAAATTGATAAAGCCGCTAAAGGTTATAACGATAGCGATAATGGCTGGCGGTTACTCGAAAGGCTGTGCCTACAAATGGCAGCAGTTAACCTGTTGGACAAAGTCTCCTAAACAGGAAGGTTAAGAGGATTTAAAGTGGATATTACGCAATACATGCAGGCATTAGGTCAGCAAGCAAGAGAGGCGAGTCGCGCACTTGCCCGAGCTGGCACCGATCAAAAAAACACCGCATTGATTGCGATGGCTGCTGCAATTCGTGCCTCAGCGGAAACGCTTAAACAAGAAAATGCAAAAGATCTGGCTGCCGGTAAAGCAAAAGGATTAGATGCCGCGTTATTAGATCGTTTAACGCTGACGGATGCGCGTATTGAGGGAATGGCCGAGGGACTTGAGCAAATTGCGAACTTGCCAGATCCAGTTGGTGAGATCAGCAATATGAATTACCGTCCTTCAGGTATTCAATTGGGACAAATGCGGGTGCCATTAGGTGTCATTGGCATTATTTATGAGTCACGTCCTAATGTGACTGCTGATGCGGCAGGTTTATGCCTTAAGTCAGGAAATGCCACTATTTTGCGTGGTGGTAGTGAGGCGATGTATTCAAATCAAGCAATTGCTGCTTGTATCAAAGAAGGGCTAAAACTAGCCGATTTGCCAGAGTCAGCGATTCAGGTGGTTGAAACAACAGATCGTGCTGCGGTTGGTGAACTTATTACCATGCCTGAGTATGTTGATGTCATTGTGCCACGCGGTGGTAAAAGTCTGATTGAGCGAATCAGCAAAGACGCTCGAGTCCCTGTTATTAAACACCTTGATGGTATTTGCCATGTCTATATTGATGACGAAGCAGATATCCAAATGGCAGAAGAAATTGCTTTTAATGCAAAGAGTCATCGCTATGGCGTGTGTAATGCCATGGAGACACTTTTAGTTCACAAAAATATCGCCAAACAAGCATTACCAAGCATTGCTGCACGTTTTAAAGAAGAAGGTGTCGAGTTACGCGGCTGTGCCCAAACTGTGGCTATTTTGTCTGATGCAGTTGCGGCAACAGAAGAAGATTGGGATACCGAATATCTCGATAAAATCTTGGCTATTAAGATTGTGGATAGTCTGGATGCCGCGATGGAACATATTCATCGCCACAGCTCAGGACATACCGAGAGTATAGTGACGCAAAATTACGATAAAGCTCGTCGTTTTTTACGTGAAGTAGACTCTAGCTCGGTCATGGTGAATGCGTCGACGCGTTTTGCCGATGGTTTTGAATATGGGCTCGGCGCTGAAATTGGGATCTCAACAGATAAATTGCATGCCAGAGGGCCTGTCGGCTTGAATGGTTTAACATCACAAAAATGGATAGTGTTGGGTAGTGGTCAAATCCGTCGATAAATTACCCGGAATTGGTGTTTTTGGTGGGACGTTTGACCCTGTCCATATTGGCCATTTACGAAGCGCACTTGAAGTTTGTCATCAGCTTGATTTAGATCATGTGCGGCTCATGCCTTGTCATGTGCCGCCGCACCGTACACAACCACAACTTAAAGCTGCTGAGCGGCGATTATTGTTAGAGCTTGCGGTTAAAACTACGGATGAACTCATCGTAGATGACCGTGAGTTACAACGCGAAGGGCCATCTTACAGCGTTGATACTTTGCTAAGTTTGCGTGAAGAGTATCCCGATAATCCCATCTATTTGATTTTGGGGACAGATGCTTTTCGCCAAATTGAAACGTGGTCTCGTTGGACTGAGATTTTGACTCTCGCCCATATTGTCGTCATACAACGTGCGGGTGAAGTATTAACGCTTTCAGATTCTTTACAGGCTTGGTTTTCTGAGCATCAAGCGCAATCTGAAGATAATCAACTGGCATTTGGCAAAATCTGGCCTTTAGCTGTCACAGCCCTCGCTATTTCTGCCACAGATATTCGGGCGCAACGCGCTGCTGGCCAGTCAGTAAAATATTTAATACCTGAAGCAGTATTAACAGTCATTGAGCAACTTGGGTTTTATCCGGCTAAATCTTAATGGATGAATTGTTTTTTGTTGTTACCAAACTCGCTTGGAGCTTTATTAGCCCAACCACATTATTTGGCTGGTTATTGTTACTGACCTTAGTGCTTTTGTACGCAGGTTATCTTAAAGCCGCCCAAAAATTATTACTTGGGTTATGTTTAGCCGTTGTTGTACTAATGACTTATCCCATGGGTGATGTACTGCTTGAGAAACTAGAAGCACGATTCTCAGCGCCAACCGAATTACCAAACGACATTGATGGCATCATTGTTTTAGGTGGTGGAGAACAATTACAGTCTTCGACGAGTTGGCAATTGCCACAAATGGGTGACGGTGGTGATCGTTATCTTGCTGCTGCGGTATTAGCAAAACATTATCCCGATAAAATCGTCTGGGTGAGTGGTGGTAGTAACAAATTAAGTGTGGCTAGCCATCAACAAGTTGCTGAGATTCATCGACGGTTACTGGATATGGCGGGTGTGCCAGAGACGCAGATCCGAATTGAACAAAATAGTCGTAATACATTTGAAAATATCAAAAACTTAACCCAAATATTACCTAACAAATCAGGCCAATATTTATTGGTAACCTCGGCATTTCATATGCCTCGCACCATCGGTATCACTCAGCGACTTGGTTTAAATGTCATTCCATATCCAGTTGATTACCGAAGTCAAAGGTCAGCCGAGCGCCAATTTGATATCGCGTTATTTGCGCACTTAGAGACGCTGGAACTTGCTTTAAGAGAATGGCTTGGACTGGCAGTTTATTATTTAACGGGAAAAACCTCGCAATTTTTACCGGGCGCTCATACCGACACAGACGTCGGCGCTGACATGCGCTAAACTATTTACTATTAAATTAACGGAGTCGCCGATGCAGGCTGAGCAACTGAAATTACTGGTTATTGATGCCTTAGAAGACATCAAGGCTGAAGACATTACCGTATTAGATGTAACGGGTATGACTGATGTAACCGACTTTATGATTATCGCAACAGGTAAATCAACTCGCCAAGTAAAAGCATTAGCGAATGAAGTCGTTGTCCAAGCAAAAGCTGCTGGTGTCATGCCATTAGGTGTTGAAGGTGAAGACATCGGTGAGTGGGCGCTGGTTGATTTAGGTGATGTCATCACACATGTTATGACTGCACCTACCAGAGCAACCTATAACCTTGAAAAACTCTGGCGTGTTGAAAACGTCCAGGCGGCATCGGCTGATAGTGAATGAAGTTAAAGTTACTCGCTGTCGGCCAAAAAATGCCGCAGTGGGTTAATGATGGTTATCAGGAATACGCTCGAAGATTGCCTCGTGACTGTAGTCTGCAATTAACAGAAATTGCTCCCTCTAAACGCGGTAAAACCAGTCAACCACAACAATGGATGCAAGATGAAGGAAAACGCATCCTCACCCATATCGACAGTAGCGATCATGTTGTTGCGCTGGATGTGCCCGGTAAACCTTGGAGCACGCCGCAATTGGCTGAGCAACTCGCCGCTTGGCAGCAACTCGGTTCAGATGTGTGTTTATTAATCGGCGGGCCAGATGGTTTGGATCCCAGCTGTTTACAACGAGCGAATCAAAGTTGGTCTTTGTCTAACCTGACCTTGCCGCATCCATTGGTCAGAGTGTTATTAGCTGAACAACTTTATCGAGCTTGGACGGTGCTGCAAAATCACCCCTATCACCGCGCATGAAATTACCTTCGATATATTTAGCATCTGGCTCACCGCGCAGACGAGAATTATTAAGCCAAATAGGCGTGCAATTTGATGTCTTATCTGTTTCTGTCGATGAGTCGGTGCTGGCGGGTGAGTTAGCGGCAGACTATGTCCAAAGGGTTGCTGTTGATAAAGCTAAAGCCGGTTTGTCATTGCTCCAATCTCGTTCGGATTTAGTTTATCGTCCAATTTTGGCTGCTGATACTGCTGTCATTGTTGACGATACTATTTTTGGAAAACCTACCGACGATGAGCAAGCAAAAACGTTTTTGCAGCAACTCTCCGGTAGACAACATCAAGTTTTAAGCTCAGTTGTTCTTGCTACGAATAAAAACATTACTGTTCGTTGTCAATTAAATCAGGTACGTTTTGCCAATCTCAGTGGTGCTGATATCGAATGGTATATTGCGACAGGCGAAGGTCGTGATAAGGCCGGTAGTTATGCCGTACAGGGCTTGGCAGCACAATTTATCGAGCATATTGATGGTAGTTTTTCAGGCATCATGGGTTTACCTTTATTTGAAACACGTCAATTGTTGCAGGAATGTTTAGCGGATGAGCAGTGAACTGTTAATAAATGTTACGCCGAGTGAAACTCGGGCTGCGGTCGTTGATAATGGCGTGTTGCAGGAAGTATTTATTGAACGCAGTGAATCACGTGGTCTTGTCGGCAATATTTATAAAGGCAAAGTTTGTCGTGTTTTACCGGGCATGCAGGCCGCTTTTGTCGAAATTGGTTTAAGTCGTGCAGCTTTTTTACATGCTTCAGATATTTCAATCCCAAAGGGACAAACGGGAGATTTAGAAGCCAGTTCCGTCGTACCTTCTATCACCAGCTTGTTACGTGAAGGGCAGGAGCTGCTAGTCCAAGTCATCAAGGATCCGATGGGCAGTAAAGGCGCGAGGCTGACCACACAATTGTCGGTGTCCTCTCGTTATCTCGTTTATATGCCTGAAACCGAAGGCATTGGGATCTCTCTGAAAATTGAGGGTGAGGAAGAACGTGAACGGCTAAAAAGCTGTTTACAAGCAAAACTACCTATTGATAGTGGTGGTTATATTTTGCGAACAGCTGCTGAGGGTGTCAGTGAGTTTGAAATCGCGGCTGATTTAAAGTTTTTACACCGGCTTTGGCAGCAGTTAAATGAGCGGCGAAAAACGCTGAAATGTGGCCAAGCACTTTATGAAGATTTGCCACTCGCTTTAAGAGCATTACGCGATTTATTCTCACCAGAAATTGAGCGTATTCGTATTGATGCCTTGGATAGTTTCGAGGCTGCAAAAGGCTTTGCTGAAAGTGTTATGCCTGAGTGCCAAGAGCGTCTCGAATGGTATCAAGGCTCGCGACCGTTATTTGATTTGTTCAGTGTCGAAGACGAAATTCAAAAAGCGCTTGAACGAAAAGTGCCGCTAAAGTCAGGTGGTTATCTGATTTTTGATCAAACAGAAGCGATGACCACGGTGGACGTCAATACCGGTGGTTTTGTCGGACATAAAAATCTCGAAGAAACGATTTTTAAAACCAACCTCGAAGCAGCCCATGCTATTGCAAGACAGTTACGTGTTCGTAACCTCGGCGGCATTATCATTATCGACTTTATCGATATGGAAGAGGCTAATCATCGTGAGCAAGTTCTTCGCACACTTGAAAAAGCGATGCAGCAGGATAGAGCTAAACACAATATCAGCGCCGTGTCTGAACTTGGGCTGGTAGAGATGACACGTAAAAGAACACGTGAAAGTCTAGGGCATATTCTTTGTGAGCCTTGTGCAAGCTGTCAGGGTAAAGGCTATACGAAAAATGTTGAAACGGTTTGCTATGAAATTTTCCGTGAAATCCTGCGAGAGTCTAAGCAGTACGAATCTCGGCAATTTTTAGTGCTTGCATCACAAGATGTTATCGATCGTTTAAATGATGAAGATTCAACCAAAGTCGCCGAGCTCGAACAACTGATTGGTAAACCGATTCGTTTTCAAAATGAACCCCAGTATGGGCGAGAGCAGTATAACGTGGTGTTGATGTAGGATGTCTTTACTGCGTAAGAGCTTACATGTTGCTGGTAAGCAGCTCGTTATTATTGCTGGGATAACCGCGGCAATCATTCTGCTGCTGATTGGAAGCGGTGCATGGCTTTCAAAAGCGGTTGCCGAACGTAAAGATGAAATTGCTGCGTGGGCGAGTGAGCGCACTGGCTATCAAATTGAAGTCGGTGAAGCGAGTTTATATTGGTTAGATTTCATTCCAAAGCTAATGCTTGCTGATGTGAACGTCATGACGCAGGGGAGTGAGCGGCCAATTTTTCGATTGGTGTCACTATATGTTGGTGCTGACGTGCTAAAAAGCATTGAGCAGCAGCAACCCGTGATTGATACGGTGAGTATTAGTGGTCTGCAATTGGCCGTCATGCGAGATGCTGATGGACAGTTCTCAGTTCGTAATCTTGATTGGCAACCCGAAAAAAAAGACTCAAACACCACTTGGCAGTCAGTTTTTGATGATCTTGAACACTTGCGATTACAAAGTATTTCGCTGGACTATCAAGATGCTATCAATCCAAATTTTGGCGGTTTCTATCAACTTCAATATGCTGATTTAAACCAATCAGGTGATTGGGTGTCAGCCGATATTGATCTGATTTTACCCCAGCATTTGGGACAAGCTTTATCAGTCAATGGTGAAGTAAAACGTGATGGCGGTAATTTTTCAGCTTGGGAAATGCTAGTTAATGGCAGCGAGCTGCAATTAGCGACACTCCTAGATAATCGGTTTGTAACGAGTATTGGTGTCCTGCAGGGACGAGCAGATCTCAAAGTCTCAGTGAGTAAGCAAGAGGATGAAATTTCTGCCAGTGGTTTGGTGAAATTACAAAATGGCAGTTTTTATCAGCTATTAAATGCTGAAAGTTCAGGTGAGCAACCATCCCCAGTTCAAATAGACAGTCTTGATACGCAGTTTAATTGGTTACAAATCGGCAAACGTTGGCAGCTAGACTTACAGTCATTGAATATGGCGGTAAATGGCCAAGTATGGCCTGAGGTACAGTTGCGCGCACAGCAAGATGATGCCCAACAAGTTGAACTGCAAAGTAACTATTTGCGATTAAGTGATATTACTGCTGCTGTGAGCTTAAGTGATGCGGCGCCTGCTTGGCTGAAAAGCTTCGCACCAGTGGGAGATGTCTATGATTTACATCTCATTGTCGATAACAACCAACAAGTTCAGCTTGCCAAAGCAAACGTAAATGAGCTCGGTTTTCAACAGAATGGCGACATTCCCGGCATATCAGGGCTCAGTTTTTCACTCAATTGGGATCAAGATCTTATTGATGCCCAAGTCGATAGCCGAGATGTAGGTGTTTATGCTCAAGCTTGGTTAGCTGAGAGTGTGTATTTAGATTCAATTCGTGGTGGTTTTCAGTGGCAGATTAAGAACCAAGGTGGCGAATTAAATATCAGTAGTTTGCAGTTGGTGAATGATGATTTAAACGTCAGTGTCGCCGGTAGACTTGATAAAGCTGACTCCCTGGATGCCGATCTTCGTCTCAATATTGACGACTTCAACGCTGCAAACTGGTTAGCTTATGTACCCGAACGCGTTCTTGAGCCTCAGTTTTTGAGATGGGCGCGTACCGCTTTTGTCGCAGGACGAGTGGAACAGGCAGAGTTAACCCTAAAAGGTAACCCGCAAGCGTTTCCATTTGATGAACAACCTGATGCGGGTTCGTTCAGTATGCAAATGTCGGTGAATGATGTTGAGCTTAACTATGGGAATGATTGGCCAAACCTTGTATCGGTAGATGGTCAAATATATGGCTCAGGAAACGATTTAGTTATTAATGCAACGAGCGGACAAACTGCTGGATTTAACTTTAATAACGTCAATGCAAACATCACCAATTTAGTGAACGGCCAACCCATTTTAACGGTTGATGGTTTGCTTAACGGGCCGGCACAACAAGGGTTACTGTTTTTGAAAAATAGCCCGCTAGCATCTCGCTTTGGTCCGATTGCAGATTGGCTAAGTTTATCGAATAACAACCAATTAGAACTCAATTTAATGGTGCCATTGTTAGATCCCGATGCAACTGAAGTAAATGGTGAAATCCTGCTTTCAGGTAATGGGTTGCTCCTTGAAGCTATGCCAGAAGTCGAGTTTACTGACGTGGCCGGTCAGATACATTTTGATAATGATGGGTTATCAGCTGAAAATGTGGCTGCGAATTTTGCTGGTCATCCAGCCAAGGTCGATATCATGCCGTTTGAGGGTAATACCCGTATTCAAGTGAATAGTGCATTTAATGTTGCCGAGCTAGCTAATCGTTGGCAGCTTGATTTACCGGATGGTATTTCAGGTAACAGTGATATTCAGGCAAATATCGATATTGCAGAAACCCAACCAGGTGACTTTAATGTTGCTGTTGGTTTGTTGACTGATTTACAAGGTGTTGCTATCGATTTACCTGAGCCATTTAACAAAGCAACAAGACAATCATTGCCTTTAGACGTCACCATTCATCCTGAAGATAAAGTGTTGATTGATATCCATCTCGATGAGTGGTTAACCGCTGCTGTTGAATTTGCTAACGAAGATGTCAGAGCTGGCATCGCTATTGGTCAACAACGTGCTGAATTACCTAATCAAGGTATCGCTATGACGGGTAGTTTCGACAGCCTATCTATCTCAGACTGGCAAAAATGGTGGCAAGAAAATAGTGGTAATACGCAGGATAGTGCTTTCCAACCAGATGTTATTGTTTTTACAGCAGCGAAACTTGATTGGCAGGACTGGCAGTTCAATGATGTATCAGTAACCGCTCAAAAACAGCCAGAACTATGGCAGATAGCCATATCCGCAGAGCAGTTGAAAGGTGATGTGATTTGGCCAAACAACAGTGGTGATATTCCTTCGCTAAATTTTGACTTTGTTACGATGGCGTTGCCTGATGATGCTCTAGCTGGTGAAAAGTCACACACCAAACCAGACTTATGGCCAAGCTTTAACCTCAATATTGACGCGCTCACCATCGATGAAATGAAGCTTGGTCACCTGCAAGCCGAGGCATTGAGACAAGGCTTACGTTGGCAGTTAGTGTCAGCCACATTGCAATCAGAAGCATTACAAGCGCAAGCTAATGGTGATTGGCGCCGAACTGACCAAGGTGATCATACGGACCTTAAGTTACAAGTTAATAGTGATGACTTAGCTGGTTTGTTTACGGAGCTCGGTTATCAGCCGTCAATTTCAGCTCGGCAAGTGAATGTTGAAACTGAGGTGAAATGGTCGGGTTCTCCATTGGATTTCAGTTTTAATAACTTAATTGGCGAGATGCAGCTTGATGTCGGTAGAGGTGAATTAACTGAAGTTGAGCCGGGGGCTGCTGGCCGCATATTTGGTTTGATGAGTTTTACAGCGATCCCCAGACGCTTAGCGTTAGACTTTAGTGATTTGTTTGGCTCAGGTTTTGGTTTTAGCCGGATAAATGGTCGCTTTGATTTTAAAGATGGTTTGGCGACTACGAATAATTTGCAAATGCGTGGTGACAGTGCATTAATTAGTGTCACAGGTCCGATAAACCTAGTAGATCGCACCTATAATCAAACAGTACAGATAACCCCTAGTGTTTCATCGACATTACCTCTTGCGGGTGCTGTGGCTGGTGGCCCCATTGGCTTGGGCGTGGGAACCGCTATTTTTCTCGTTGATAAATTAGCGAGCAATTTATTCGATAGAGAAATTGTCGATATCATTACGTATCGTTATCAATTAACCGGGCCTTGGGATTCGCCGAATATGAAGCTGCAAACAGCTGAGCAACCTTAATGTCTGTTATCATCTTTTGTTTTTGAACTCTGTGCGATAGTTAATGACTGCAAGTTATTTCGACATTTTAAACAGTGAGTTGCTGCAACCTGCAGAATTGCAGTTAGCAGATTTACAGCAAGCTTTAGGCGCCACATTACGCCCGGGGGTTGATTACGCTGATTTATATTTCCAGCGTTCCCGTGCTGAAAACTGGCTGCTTGAGGACGGCATCATTAAAGATGGCGGTTTCCATTTAGATCAAGGCGTTGGTGTTCGCGCTTGCAGCGGCGAAAAAACTGGTTTTGCTTATTCTGATGAGCTCAATAAAACCGCTTTGTTAAAAGCGTGTGAAGCGGCGCAAGCTGTCGTTAAAAGCGGTCAACAAGCAAAGCTGAAAGTACCAACAAAAGTATGTGCGCCACAGTTTTATCAAAACATTGATCCTATCTCGACTATGTCAGCTGATGCCAAGCTTGAATTACTTCGTGCTGCTGATATTGCAGCAAGAGCTGAAGACCCGAGAGTTAAACGAGTCACGGTAAGTTTAGCTGGTGAAGTTGACCAAATCTTGGTGATGGCCAGTGATGGTACTTTAGCGACTGATATCCGCCCGTTAATTCGAATGAATGTCAGTGTTATCGTCGAATCTAATGGCCGCCGTGAAAGAGGCAGTGCGGGTGGTGGCCGTCGTTTAGATTATGCATTTTTTGCTGATAACGACATGCCTAAGACTTATGCCAAAGAAGCGGTAAGACAAGCATTAGTAAACTTAGAAGCAGTTGACGCACCTGCAGGCAGCATGCCGGTAGTATTAGCTTCTGGCTGGCCTGGCGTATTACTCCATGAAGCTGTAGGGCATGGACTAGAAGGTGATTTCAATCGCCGCGGTAGTTCAACATTTTCTGGTCGTATTGGTGAGCAAGTCGCATCTTCACTTTGCACCGTGGTGGATGATGGCACTCTGCAAGACTTGCGGGGATCATTAACGGTTGATGATGAAGGTACACCAACAGAATCGACAACACTGATCGAAAATGGACGGTTAACTGGTTACATGCAAGATAAGTTAAATGCTCGTCTAATGGGGATGCGACCAACCGGTAATGGTCGTCGTGAATCTTATGCACACCTCCCGATGCCACGCATGACCAATACCTATATGTTGCCGGGCGAACATGATGCAGAAGAAATCATCGCTTCTGTTAAAAATGGTATTTATGCCGTGAATTTTGGCGGCGGACAGGTTGATATCACTTCCGGAAAATTTGTGTTCTCAAGCAGTGAAGCCTATTTAATTGAAAACGGTAAAGTCACGCGCCCGGTGAAAGGTGCGACGCTAATCGGTAATGGCCCAGAAGTGATGAATCGAATCAGTATGGTTGCCAATGATTTGCAGTTGGATACTGGTGTTGGCAACTGCGGTAAGGAAGGTCAGAGTGTACCCGTAGGTGTTGGTCAACCAACATTAAAAATCGACAAGCTCACCGTGGGTGGTACCGCCTAATCGCTTGGCATGACTTTTTTACCTAAACTTTTTGCATTAGGTGTAAAAGCGAATCAAGCGATATTTTGCCTTTAGTTGTTATTCTAAGTAGCTGATACTCTAATATTTCCATCTTAAGCTGATTAAATAACTCTGCGTCAGGGACGGTGAGTTACAAATAAAAATGTTTGTATACATTGCAAGATACTGCTGCTTAGGTGAGAATCTGGCTTAAATAATTACGCGGTTAAATTCAGCAAAAAACGGTTTATCTTGTTCCGCGCTGGTGCGAGGCACCAAAATAGTGCTTTTGTGGTAATTTTCGCACTTTTATAGTGCGTTATTGCGGTGCGTATGCACCTAAATGGTTGATTTCAGTGTCTTGCTAAGTTGGCAAGCTTTGTGCTGTTATTAGATTTGTCTTTTTGTGGCACCCAGCGGTGCAAATTTAAATTTGGAGAAATTACATGTCAGTCGAAAATGTTTTACAGATGATGAAAGACGAGGACGTCAAATTCGTCGACTTCCGTTTCACCGACACTCGTGGTAAAGAGCAACACGTTTCTTACCCAGCGCACGGCATCAGTGAAGATACATTTGCTGAAGGTGTAATGTTCGACGGTTCTTCAGTTTCTGGTTGGAAAGGCATTAACGAATCTGACATGATTTTGATGCCTGACCCAACAACTGCTGTTATGGATCCATTCATGGACGACAGCACAATGATTATTCGTTGCGACATCGTTGAGCCTGCAACAATGCAAGGTTATGAGCGTGATCCACGTAGCGTTGCTAAACGCGCGGAAGCTTACCTGCAATCAACGGGTTTGGCTGACACAGCTTTCTTTGGTCCTGAACCAGAATTCTTCATTTTAGATGACGTTCGTTGGGGCAGCGATATCTCAGGTTCTTTCTACAAGATCGATTCTTCTGAATCATCTTGGAATACTGAAAAAGTATTCCCAGACGGTAACAAAGGTCACCGTCCAAGCATCAAAGGTGGTTACTTCCCAGTACCTCCAGTTGACTCTTTACAAGACATTCGTTCAGCAATGTGTCTGACAATGGAAGAGATGGGGCTGGTAACTGAAGTTCACCATCACGAAGTTGCTACTGCGGGTCAGTGCGAAATCGGTACAAAATTCAACACATTAGTACGTAAAGCTGACGAAGTTCAAATTCTGAAATATGTTGTTCATAACGTTGCTCACGCATACGGTAAAACAGCGACATTTATGCCTAAACCATTAGTTGGTGATAACGGTAGCGGTATGCACGTTCACCAATCTCTGGCGAAAGGTGGCGATAACCTGTTCACAGGTAACAAATACGGTGGTTTGTCTGAAACTGCGTTGTACTACATCGGCGGTATCATTAAGCATGCTAAAGCACTGAACGCTTTCACTAACCCAGGTACTAACAGCTACAAACGTTTGGTTCCAGGTTTCGAAGCTCCAGTTATGTTGGCATATTCAGCACGTAACCGTTCTGCGTCAATTCGTATTCCTTTCGTTAGCAATCCGAAAGCACGCCGTATCGAAGTACGTTTCCCTGATCCATCAGCAAACCCATACTTGGCATTCTCTGCCATGATGATGGCTGGTCTTGATGGTATTAAGAACAAGATCCACCCTGGCGATGCTATGGATAAAGATCTGTATGACTTACCACCAGAAGAATCAAAACTGATTCCACAAGTTTGTCATGCATTAGATCAAGCTCTAGAAGAGTTAGATAAAGACCGTGCTTTCTTAACTGAAGGTGGTGTATTCACTGACGATATGATCGACGGTTACATCGCACTTAAGATGGAAGAAGTTACTCGTCTACGTATGGAAACTCACCCAGCTGAATTTGACCTGTACTACAGCGTCTAATTCAACCTTGGTTGTAAGCATAAGCGCCTCCCTTGTGGAGGCGTTTTTGTTTGTAACGATGTTCACTTGCAACGATGCTATTGCTGGCCTATATTAACTTTATGAAATATTGGCCTTTAATATTGTTATTTACTGCCATCACGGCAACAGCTGGCGTTTATCGGTCCGTCGATGAAAACGGCAACGTTGTTTTTACTGATCAACCTGCTGAAAATGCTGAAAAAATAGTGCTTCCTCAAGCATCGGTTTATACTCCTGTTGATGTACCTGAAGAAATTACATCTAATGAGTTCGACGATCAGTCAGAGCAATTAGACGGTGAGGATATGCCTCCGGCGCCAAGTTATGCATTGCAGATTGTTAGTCCTCAGGATGACCAAGCCATTCGTGTCAATGATGGCAATCTGACCGTTAATATTCAGATCCAACCAGCATTAAATCAGCAGCGTGGTGATTTGATTCAGTTACAAATGGATGGCTTGCCTTATGGCGATCCACGTCCATCATTAAGTTTTGGCTTACCGAATGTTGATCGTGGAACACATACACTTTCTGCTGTTGTGATGAATATTAATGGTGAAGTATTGGCCAATAGTCCTGAAATTAAATTCCATCTTCAACGCAATAGCATTTTACTTAACCCACGAACAAGTCCTGCTCCGACTCCTAATCCAGCACCAGCTCCTGGTGGTAGCCCATAAGCCATCATTATCTTTCAGTTAAATCATCGTAAAATCAGCTACGCACCAAAAGTGTGCGTATAATCTTTGCAAACACAGTCTCTTTTAACCGAATGCAGTTTTTTAAAATGTGTTTGGTAAAATTAATCCCTTTTGCTTCATAGGCTTAATTCGTTATTTTGGCCTGATGGAAATAAGTTGGATTAGTTTTTGCAAACTGCAATCACATGAAATGCGATGAATTGCCTATGAACCAAGACTTACTGGCCTGCAGTGACGTGCTTGAAAACCTCACGACTGCAGTAATTGTTTTGGATCAGCAGTTCCGTGTTTGTTATATCAATACCGCAACCGAGATCATGTTTGAGATCTCACAGCGTCAAGCAGAACACATCCCATTCCAAATGTTGTTGCCTGGTGAGGTACGATTGTTAGCCTCACTAAAGCGCGTATTAAATAGCGGTCAAGCGCTGATAGAGCGAGAAATAACGTTATTCCTACCCGCTAGTGGTGAAGTTGTTGTCGATTGCTCAGTCAAGTTACTCGACTTGCAAGCGCCTTATATTCTTTTGGAAGTTGCTCAACTAGATTATCAACAACGGATAAACCGCGATGAAAACCTTCACACCCAGCAACAGGTTGTAAGGGGACTGGCGCACGAGATCAAAAACCCTCTAGGGGGATTACGTGGTGCTGCACAGTTATTAGAACGACAGCTCGATTCTGACGATTTGAAAGAATACACCCGGATCATCATCAGCGAAGCTGACCGTTTACAGAATTTGATGAACCGTATGTTGGGTCCTTACCAACAAACGGAAAAAATGGATGTGAACATCCATGAAGTTTTACAACGTGTTCGTCAGTTAGTTGATATTGAAGTTGATGAGCGGCTGAGATTTATTGCTGATTATGATCCGAGTATTCCTGAGTTAACGGCAGACTTAGATCAACTCATCCAAATCTTTTTAAATATTGTTCGAAACGCAGTGCAAGCCATGCATGGTCGCGGCATTATTCGACTGCGTACCCGCATACAACGCAACCTAACGATTGATAAACAGTTCTATCGTTTAGGTGTCTTAATTGAGATTGAAGATGATGGGCCGGGTATTCCCAAACATCTTCAAGACAGTTTGTTTTATCCGCTAGTGACTGGCCGAGCTGATGGCACAGGTCTTGGTCTCTATCTTGTACAAAACCTTGTGCAACGACATGGCGGTACCGTGCTTTGTAGTAGTCATCCCGGACAGACTATTTTTTCGGTAATTTTTCCTTTGGAGTCTAGTAATCGTGGTCGCTAAAGCAATCGCCTGGGTAGTCGATGATGACCGGTCAATTCGTTGGGTTTTACAAAAAGCCCTCGAAGCCGTGGATATTACCGTCGAAACATTTGAAAGTGCCGATTTGGTATTAGAGCAACTTAAGCGTAGCTCCCAACCAAAACCGGATGTACTAGTCAGTGATATCAGAATGCCAGGAATGGATGGCCTACAACTATTGGCCGATATCCAACAACGTCAACCAGATTTACCTGTCATTATCATGACCGCTTATTCCGATTTAGATAGCGCAGTATCGGTATATGAAGGCGGTGCTTTCGAATATTTACCAAAACCGTTTGATGTAGATGAAGCGGTTGAGCTGGTCCAAAGAGCAATTAATCATCGTCTTCAGCAACATGCAAATCCTAATGATGATGTAAACCTTGGCGCAGAGATTATTGGTGAAGCACCTGCTATGCAGGAAGTTTTTCGGGCCATTGGGCGCTTAGCAAGATCTAACATTACCGTACTTATTAATGGTGAGTCGGGCACGGGTAAAGAGCTAGTTGCACATGCATTACACAAACATAGCCCGCGCCGAAGTGCGCCATTTATTGCCCTTAATATGGCGGCTATTCCCAGAGAACTTTTAGAGTCAGAATTATTTGGTCATGAAAAAGGGGCCTTCACCGGTGCCCATGCCGCTCGCAAAGGTCGGTTTGAACAAGCTAACGGCGGTACGTTATTTTTAGACGAAATCGGTGATATGCCGATCGAATTGCAGACGCGGTTATTGCGCGTGTTATCAGATGGCGAGTACTTCCGTGTTGGTGGGCATAGTGCAGTGAAAGCGGATGTGCGGATTATTGCTGCGACTCATCAAAACCTTGAACAACGTGTTGAGCGTGGAGATTTTCGTGAGGATTTATTCCATCGTTTAAACGTTATTCGGATCCATACACCTGCTTTAAGAGAGCGTCGTGAAGATATTCCAGCATTAGTCGCTTATTTCTTAAGTAAAGCGGCTCGTGAATTAAATATGGCCAGTAAGTCTGTTGCGACAGATGTCGAGCAATATTTATCACAGTTGCCATGGCCGGGTAATGTGCGTCAGCTTGAGAATGTGTGCCGATGGCTGATGGTGATGTCGCCGGGACAAGTTGTGCAAATGGAAGACCTACCAGTTGAGTTATCAGCTGAGGGCGGTAGCGATCAAACGCGTCGTAATAGTGATTGGCAACAACTATTTAGACAATGGGCTGCAGGTAAAGCATTAAGCGGCCAAGAGGGCGCTTTGGCAGATGTTGTTCCTATGGTTGAGCAACTACTCATGGAAGTGGCATTAGAGAAAACTGCAGGCAAGCGCCAAGAAGCTGCCAAGCTATTAGGTTGGGGACGTAATACCCTAACCAGAAAATTAAAAGAGAATTGATAATCGGCCTTGCGTGCAAGGGCATTGCTATGTATACTTTGCGTCTTAGTCAGGTGCGGGGTGGAGCAGCCTGGTAGCTCGTCGGGCTCATAACCCGAAGGTCGTTGGTTCAAATCCAGCCCCCGCTACCAATATTACGAAACAAGACCCCTGAATGGGGTTTTTGTTTTTAGGGAGTTTAAATTGGGCCGATGGCCCTTTTTTTTTGATTTGCTTATGGCCATTACCGATCAAATTGAACAATTAATTGAAGCGCCTATTGAATCGTTGGGTTACCAACTGGTTGGCGTGGAGTACATTCAAGGCGGCCAAAGCCCTGTTCTTCGAATTTATATCGACTCTGATCAAGGTATCGGTATCGAGGATTGTGAGCGGGTCAGTCACCAAGTGAGCGGTGTGCTGGATGTTGAAGATCCGATCAAACAAGCCTATATGCTTGAAATTTCTTCACCAGGTTTTGACCGACCATTGTTCAAACAACGTGATTTTGAGCGTTTTGTGGGTTCACAAGCCAAAATCAGTATGAAATTACCAGTCGAAGGTCGTCGTAATTTTACTGGTCAATTACAAGGCTTTGAGAACGGTGAGATTTTGATTGAAGTCGATGGTGAGGTTTATGCCTTACCTGTGGCAAAGCTGGCTAAAGCTCGGCTAATTGCCTGAAAAAAAGCGTATTATTAACGGTTAAATAAAACTTGGCTTGGATTTTTCCCGGCAAAAAATCCACTGGGGGCGTGATGAACAATAAAGAAATCTTACTAGTAGTAGATGCCATGTCCAATGAAAAGGGCGTTGGCAAAGAAGTTATTTTTCAGGCGATTGAAGCAGCATTGGCAATGGCCACTCGCAAACGTTATGAAATGGCTATTGATGCACATGTTGCTATCGACCGTGTCACTGGTAATTATGAAACTTTCCGTCAATGGTTAGTTGTTGCCGATGATGATGAAGAATTTGAAGGTGAAGAAACTCAAATTTTGTTCAGTGATGCACAGAAAAAACAATCTGACATCGCCGTTGGTGATTACATTCGTGAGCCAATGGATTCGGTAGAGTTTGGTCGTATCGCTGCTCAAACTGCTAAACAAGTTATTGTTCAAAAAGTCCGCGAAGCCGAACGTGCTCAAGTCGTTGATATGTATCGCGAGAAAGTCGGTCAAATGATTTTGGGTACTGTTAAGCGTGTTGAGCGTGGTAACGTTACTTTAGATTTAGGCGCCAACGCAGAAGCATTATTGCCACGTGAAGAAATGATTCCACGCGAAAGCTTCCGTAGTGGTGACCGTGTTCGTGGTTACTTAAAAGAAATTCGTTCAGAAGGTCGTGGTCCACAGCTGATCGTTAGCCGTGTTGCACCGCAACTGTTAATCGAACTATTCCGTTTAGAAGTTCCTGAAATCAGCGATGGTTTGATTGAAATCAAAGGTGCTGCTCGTGATGCGGGCTTACGTGCCAAGATTGCAGTTTTAGCCCACGAATCACGTATTGATCCTGTTGGTGCTTGTGTTGGGATGCGTGGTTCACGTGTACAAGCTGTCACTAATGAATTAGCTGGTGAGCGTGTCGATATTATTCTTTGGGATGAGGATCCTGCTCGTTTTGCTATTAATGCAATGGCACCAGCGGAAGTTTTATCTATTGTTGTTGATGAAGATGCACACAGCATGGACATCGCTGTTGAAGAAGACCAGTTGTCACAAGCGATTGGTCGTAGTGGTCAAAACGTTCGTCTCGCCAGCCAATTAACGGGTTGGGAATTAAACGTTATGTCAGCAGCTGATGCTGATCAAAAAGCTGAAAAAGAAATCGGCGTACTGATCGAAACCTTTATGAAAGACCTCGACGTTGATGAAGACGTCGCACTGATTCTGGCACAAGAAGGCTTCTCATCATTAGAGGAAGTTGCTTATGTACCAGAACAAGAAATGCTCGACATCGAAGAGTTCGATGCCGATATCGTTCAAGAACTACGTTCACGCGCTCGTGATGTGTTGTTAACTCGCGCAATCGCTAGTGAAGAAAAATTAGAGTCAGGTGATGCCGACCAAGCATTGACTGAAATGGCGGGTATGGACGCTGAATTAGCAGCCAAACTAGAAAGTCATGGTGTTGTCACTGTTGATGACCTCGCTGAACAATCAGTTGATGAATTGGTTGAAATCGGTGGTGTCACAGCAGAAAAAGCAGCTGAACTCATCATGAAAGCACGTGAATCTTGGTTTGCCGATGAATCAACTGACACAGGGGAATAACCAATGAGTGATATGAAGGTTAAAGACCTGGCCGGCACCGTCGGTATTACAGCTGAAAAACTAGTAGAACAGCTTAACGAAGCAGGTATTAGTGTTTCTAAAGCTGATGATTTAATCACTGAAGCGCAAAAGCAGACATTATTGCAATTTTTGCAACAGCGTCATGGCCGAAGTGAAGATAGTGATGCTTCACCTAAGAAAATTACGCTAAAGCGTAAGTCTGTCAGTGAAATCAAACTGGGCGGCTCCGCACGTGCTGGTGGTAAGAGTGTTAGCGTTGAAGTGCGTAAAAAACGCACTTTCGTCAAACGTCCCACAGAATCTGAAGCCACACCAAGTGTTGACGTTGAAAAACAACAGCAAGCCCAAGCACATGCTGAAGAGTTAGCTCGTCAAGAACAATTACGTCAGCAAGAAGTATTACGCAAACAGCAAGAACAATTAACTCGCCAGCAAGAAATTGAAGCAGCTGAAGCTGCTGCGGTTGCTGCCGCTGTTGAAGCTGAGAAGCAAGCTGCTGAAGAAGCACGTTTGGCTGCAGAAGAAGAGCAAAAGGCGATTGCTGAAGAGGCTAAGCAAAAAGCACCTAAGAAATCTGATAAACCGGCAAATACTGACAAAAAGCCAGCGGAAACAGCTTTGACAGCCTCTCAGCTTGCGCATAAAAAACTCGAAGAGGCTGATGCGAAACGTCGTGCTGCCAACTTGGCACGAATAGATGCTGAAAAAGCACTAGAAGCTCGTCGTAAAGCGCGTGAGGAGGAAGAGGCTCTTGAAAAAGCTCGTGAAGAAGCGCGCCTTGCTGCTGCAGCTGCTCAAGCGAAAGAGCAAAAGCCCGACCGCAAAGAAGCAGATGCTAAACACGGTAAAGATAAAGCCGCTAAGAAAGGTCGCTATCAGCGTGATGATGAGTTTGAGCGTAAAGAACTCCACGTAAGTGAAGGTAAGTCCGGTCGTCGTAAGAAGAAAAAAGGTGTGACGCCAAAGTCTACACCGGTCATGGAAACTGAACATGGTTTCTCAAAGCCAACAGCGCCAGTTGTTCGTGATGTCAGTGTGCCTGAAACGATTTCTGTTTCTGACCTGGCGCAACGTATGTCGGTTAAAGCTGCTGAAGTTATCAAGACCCTGATGGGACTTGGCACCATGGCAACAATTAACCAAGTACTTGACCAAGAGACAGCGGTTATCGTTGTTGAAGAAATGGGACATGTTGCTAAACCTGTTCAAGAAAATGAAGTCGAGCAAGCGCTTGCAGTTTCTGAAGAAGATTCAGGTGAGGCGGTTTCTCGAGCACCAGTTGTCACTGTAATGGGCCATGTCGACCATGGTAAAACCTCACTATTGGATTACATTCGTCGTACGAAAGTCACGTCGGGTGAAGCCGGTGGTATTACTCAGCATATTGGTGCTTATAAGGTTGAAACCAGTCGTGGTGAAGTTACTTTCCTAGATACACCTGGTCATGCTGCCTTTACAGAAATGCGTTCACGCGGTGCTAAAGTCACTGATATTGTGGTCTTGGTTGTTGCCGCTGACGATGGTGTTATGCCACAAACAATTGAAGCGATTCAGCACTCAAAAGCTGCTGATTCAATATTAATTGTCGCCATTAATAAAATGGATAAGCAAGAAGCCAATCCTGACCGTGTTAAACAGGAACTTGCTAATCACGAAGTCATTCCAGAAGACTGGGGTGGTGATGTTCAGTTTGTCCCTGTGTCAGCTTTGACTGGTGATGGTGTTGATGACTTATTAGACGCCATTTCACTGCAAGCCGAAGTGATGGAGCTTAAAGCTCCTATACAAGGTCCTGCTCATGGTACCGTTGTTGAATCACGTCTTGATAAAGGTCGTGGTACGGTCATTACTGTTCTGGTTCAACGTGGCACCTTGAATAAAGGTGATATCGTTGTTGTTGGTCAAGAGTATGGACGTGTTCGTGCCTTGTTCAATGAAACTGGCGAACAGCTTGACTCTGCTGGCCCATCAACGCCTGTTGAGCTATTAGGTCTGTCAGGTACACCCGCTGCTGGTGATGAATTACAAGTTGCGCCAGATGATCGTACCGCTCGTGATATTGCTAACTTCCGCCAAACGAAAGCGCGTGAAGCGAAGATGGCACAGCAACAAGCGGCTAAGTTGGATGACATGTTCAACAAGATGGAAGAGGGTGATGTTAAAACCCTTAATGTGGTCATCAAAGGTGACGTACATGGTTCTGTCGAAGCGGTGAGTCAAGGTCTGCAAAAACTGTCTACTGATCGCGTTAAAGTGCGTGTTGTTGGTTCGGGTGTCGGTGGTATTAATGAAACTGACGCGCAGTTAGCTGCAGCTTCAGACGCTATCCTGATTGGCTTTAATGTTCGTGCCGATAACACAGCACGTAAAGTTATCGCTGAGCGTGGTCTAGATGTTCAGTACTTCAGCATTATCTATGACTTGCTGGATGTTGTGACTAAAGCCATGACCGGTATGCTTGAGCCTGTCTACAAAGATGAAATTATCGGTCTTGCCCGTGTAGATGATGTCTTCCGCTCACCGAAATTTGGTGATATTGCAGGTTGCTTGGTCATCGAAGGTACCGTTAAACGTAACAACCCTATTCGTGTTCTGCGTGACAACGTTGTTATTTATGAAGGCGAGTTAGAGTCACTGCGTCGCTTTAAAGATGACGTCAGTGAAGTTAACGCGGGTACTGAGTGTGGTATCGGTGTGAAAAACTACAAAGATGTTCAGCCGGGTGACCAAATCGAAGTCTTTGAACGCGTCTTAATGAAACCGAGCTTGTAATGGCCAGAGAATTTAGCCGTACCAGTCGCATTGGTGAAGTGATGCAGCGCGAGTTGGCCCAACTCATTCAACATGAGTTGGCCGACCCGCGTGTAAGCCTTGTTACTGTGTCGCATGTCGATGTGACGGCTGATCTGAAATATGCCAAAGTTTACGTCACACGCCTTAATGGTTTTGATAGTGATGAAGCTGCTGAAGAATGTTTGCAAGGTCTAACTAAAGCCAGTGGTTTCTTGCGTAAAGGGCTTGCTAAGCGCGTTAAGCTTCGTGTTATGCCGGAGTTACAGTTCCGTTATGACAATAGCTTGGAACATGGCTTTTACATGGATGCACTCATCAGCAAAGCGAACGCTGATAACAAAAATACTGACGACGAGTCTTAATTAGCCACTATGGCGCGACGCAGAAAGTCTGGCCGGGATATTACCGGCATGATGATTGTTGATAAACCTTCTGGTGTCAGCTCAAATCGTGTTCTTCAAGTCGTTAAACGCTTATTTAATGCCAACAAAGCGGGTCATACGGGTACCTTAGATCCATTAGCGTCCGGTGTGTTACCCATCTGTCTAGGCGAGGCAACCAAGCTTTCAACGTATCTTCTTGATGCCGATAAATCCTATCAAGTTACCTGTAAGTTAGGTATTGCAACGGATAGTGGTGATAGTGATGGTGAGGTCATTGACCACAAATCAATTCCTGATTTTGATACCGAGTCATTACAAATACTTTTGCAGCAATTTACTGGTGAGCAAGAACAGATCCCACCAATGTTTTCTGCTTTAAAGCACCAAGGTCAACCGCTTTATAAGCTAGCAAGACAAGGTATCGAAATCGAACGTAAATCACGCGTTATTACGATATACAACATCACTTTATTGGCTATCACTGAAGATAGCTTTACGTTAGAAGTGTCATGTAGCAAAGGCACTTATATTCGAACCTTAGTTCAGGATATTGCAGCAGCTATGGGTAGCTGTGGACATGTTGTCATGCTCAGACGTGTTAAAGCTGCTGGTTATGATTTAGCACAAGCTTTGCCATTAAATGAATTAGAGGCATTGGCTGACACTGAGCAAACAAATATTGATGAGCAATTATTGTCTGCCTTTGATGCTTTGCCAACCTGGCCTTCAATAACGCTTGATACCGAACAAACCCGTCAGTTGTATTTTGGCCAGCCAGTACAACATGATGAACCCCAAGTAAGCGCAGATATTCGTTTGCTTGATGATAATCACCAATTTATTGGTTTGGCGCATATTGGTGAGGATGGTGTGATTACGGCAAAACGTCTGTTTGTCAGACAAGAAGTACAGTAATTTCTTGTAGTAAACAGGCAAAGTCGGTAGAATTCGCACTGCTTTAAATGGTTGGTTAATCTGGTTTATAGCTGGATTATCACAGAATTTAACTAGGCAGATTGTCTGCCCAATAAAAAGTTGGAGTTTTTAATGTCTATTACAGCAGAACAAAAGCAAGAAATTATTAACAAACATGGTCGTGGCACCGGCGATACTGGTTCAGCAGAAGTACAAATTGCATTGCTGACAGCGCGTATCACAAACTTGGGTGACCACTTCAAAAACAACACGCATGATCACCATTCACGTCAAGGTCTGTTGAAAATGGTTAGCAGCCGCAGAAAAATGCTGGACTACCTGAAAAAAACTGACATCACACGTTACCGTGACTTGATCGCTGAATTAGGCCTGCGTCGCTAATCGGCTGCGTGATTTGCCAAAAATTACAAAATACTGCGCCCAGAGTGTCATCTGGATGGTCCGCAGTATCGTGATCTGAATGATGCCCCTGCAATCCCTCTGGATGCAGGGGCATTTTCATTTATAGGTTTTTTAAACTGTCATTGAAAAGGTTTAATGGCAGCGTCGTCAAGAGAAGGAAATAATAGTGAATTCAGTAAAAAAGACAGTTCAGTTCGGTGAGCACCTGCTCAGCCTAGAAACCGGCAAGATCGCTCGTCAAGCGGGTGGTGCGGTTATGGCTAGCTTGGGTGATACCGCCGTTTTAGTTACCGTAGTTGGTCAGAAAAACGTAAAACCGGGCCAGGACTTCTTTCCATTAACCGTGAACTACCAAGAGCGTACATACGCTGCTGGTAAAATCCCGGGTGGTTTCTTTAAACGTGAAGGTCGTCCAAGCGAAAAAGAAACATTAACATCGCGTCTAATTGACCGTCCTTTACGTCCGTTATTCCCTAAAGGCTTCATCAATGAAGTTCAGGTTATTGCAACGGTTGTTGCGATTGACCCAGCCATCGATCCTGATATTCCTGCAATGATTGGTGCTTCAGCGGCATTGGCTATTTCAGGCATTCCTTTCAATGGCCCATTGGGTGCTGCACGTGTTGGTTACATTGATGGTCAATACGTCTTAAACCCAGCTAAAAAACAACTGGAAGAAAGCGCATTAGACCTCGTTGTTGCTGGTACTGAAACTGCCGTATTGATGGTTGAATCGGAAGCAAGTGAATTGCCTGAAGAAGTCATGTTGGGTTCGGTGATGTTTGGTCACCAACAAATGCAAACAGCGATTAACTTAGTTCGTGAGTTACAAGCCGAAGTTGGTAAACCAGCTTGGGAATGGGTTGCTGAAGCGAAAGATGAAACGTTGTATAACGCTGTGAAAGACGTTGCGTTTGCTGGCATCGGTCAGGCTTACACCATCAGCGATAAATTGATGCGTCAGGATCAATTGGCTGAGATTCGTGAAGCAGCAGTTGCAGCTTTGGTTACCGAAGAAGGTGAATGGTCTGAAGAAGATGTTAAAGGCATTTTCGGTAAGTTAGAAAAAGAATTGGTTCGTGGCCGTATTATCGCTGGTGAACCACGTATCGATGGTCGTGATACCAAAACTGTCCGTCCTGTTTTTGTTGAAACTACCGTATTACCACGTGTACATGGTTCTGCTTTGTTCACTCGTGGTGAAACACAAGCAATGGTTGTTGCAACATTGGGTGCTGAACGTGATGCACAAACGATTGATGCGGTTGAAGGTGAATACCGTGATCGTTTCATGTTGCATTACAACTTCCCTCCATTCTGCGTAGGTGAAACTGGTTTTGTTGGTTCACCAAAGCGTCGTGAAATTGGTCACGGTAAATTGGCAAAACGTGGTATCCAAGCGGTTATGCCGACTGCTGAAGAATTCCCGTACGTTGTACGTGTGGTTTCTGAAATCACTGAATCAAACGGTTCAAGCTCTATGGCTTCTGTTTGTGGTACCTCATTAGCATTGATGGACGCTGGTGTACCTATTAAAGCGCCAGTTGCTGGTATTGCGATGGGTCTGATTAAAGAACCTGAAGCCTATGCGGTTATCAGCGATATCTTGGGTGATGAAGATCACCTTGGTGATATGGACTTTAAAGTAGCGGGTACCGATAAAGGTGTTACCGCACTGCAAATGGATATCAAGATCGAAGGTATCAACGAAGAAATCATGCGTACTGCACTGGCACAAGCCCGTGAAGGTCGTTTGCATATTCTTGGCAAAATGAATGCGGTTATCAACACACACCGTCAAGAAATGTCTGAGTTTGCACCGCGCATCATCACCACTAAAATTAACGCTGATAAGATCCGTGATGTTATCGGTAAAGGTGGCGCAACGATTCGTGCAATTACTGAAGAAACTGGCGCAACAATCGATATTCAAGACGATGGGACTGTCATGATCTTCTCTGCGGATTACAATGCAGGTCAAGAAGCGCTGCACCGCATTGAACAAATCACAGCAGAAGTTGAAGTTGGCAAAGTCTACCAAGGTCGTGTTGCTAAACTGATGGACTTCGGTGCATTTGTTACCATCCTGCCTGGCAAAGATGGTCTGGTTCATATTTCACAAATCTCTAACGAGCGTGTGGAAAATGTCAGCGATAAACTGTCTGAAGGTGATGTGATTGACGTTAAAGTCTTGGAAGTTGATCGCCAAGGCCGTATCCGTCTGAGCATGAAAGCAGTTAACGAAGAGCCTGCAAGCGAGGGTTAATTTCCCCCGTTACAGAGTCTTTTCGGCTAAACTTAAAAGCCCCGCTAGTCGGGGCTTTTTTTATTCTAGTGTGACTTAATCAATGCGAAAAATACTTTTGCACGTAACGTTATGGATGCTCACCACATCGGCTATGGCTGAAACAGTGCATCTCGCTGCGGCTGCGAATCTTCGCTATGTGATGCCGGAAATTATTGCTGAATACGAAAAGCAATCCGAAAATAAAATTGCCGTCACCTATGCCGCCTCTGGCACGATTAGCAATCAAATTAAGCATGGCGCACCATATCAGGTGTTTCTATCAGCAAATAGTGGCTTTATCGATCCATTGATTGCGTTAGGTTTAACACAAGGTCAACCTTTTGATTATGCTGACGCACAATTGGCTTTGTTTGCAGCCAAGCATTCTGATATTAAGCTTGATGAGTCTTTGGCTGGCCTAAAAGCATATTTACAAACATCACCCGATAAAAAAATCGCCATAGCGAGTCCTATCCATGCGCCTTATGGCATTGCCGCCAGAAAGTACATGATGGAACACGATGTGTGGACGATGGTTGAGCCTTATCTAGTACAGGCTGAAAATGCCGGCCAATTAACCCAGTTCACCATGACGGGTAATGTGGCATTAGGCTTTATTCCTTTCAGCCACGCTATTCAGCCAGAAATTCAAAGTAAAGGCCACTATTTGAAACTGCCAGTGATATTGCCACAGCTTGGGGTATTTACCCAGCGTGCTGGTGAGTCTGCTATAGACTTTGTGGCATTTTTAGCCAGCGATACGGCAAAACAGCGGTTTGTTGAACACGGTTTTAAAATACCGGAGTAAACACTATGGATTGGCAGGCACTTCAGGTTTCATTATTGCTCGCAGCACTCACCAGTCTGGTGTTGTTGCCGTTAGGCTTATTATTGGCAAGAGGCTTGGCGCACCAACAATTTACAGGTAAATATCTCATTGAAGCTTTGATTGTCTTGCCGCTTGTATTACCGCCAACCGTACTAGGGTATTTTTTGCTCACGGCAATGGATCAAAATGCCTTACTCGGCAATTGGTTTTATCATATAACGGGTTCACAGCTGGCATTTTCATTTAATGGTTTATTGGTTGCCTCGTTAATTTATAGCCTGCCATTTGCCATACAACCAATGTTGCGTGCCTTAGAGCAAATTCCTTACGGACTGCGCGAAGCCGCTTGGTGTAGCGGTTTATCACGTTGGCAAACTTTTTTAAAAGTTGAACTGCCACTGGCATGGCCGGGTATCGTGACAGGCTTAGTTTTGAGTTTTTGTCATACCTTAGGTGAGTTTGGTGTGGTGTTGATGATCGGTGGCAATATTGCTGGCGAAACGCGAACCTTATCTGTCGCTATTTATGACAGTGTGTTGGCTTTTAATCATGCTGCCGCTCAAGAAATGTCGGTTGTGCTGCTGGTTATTGCCTTGATAACGGTGACATTGGTTTATCGGTTTAACCGACGGTTGATGCAAATCTGATGTTATCTGTTCGCTTACAAAATACCTCACCGATCCCATTAGATGTCGAGTTTCATTGTCGACCTGGCCACTTATTAGCCTTAGTTGGGCCATCGGGTGCAGGTAAAACCAGTGTTTTAAGAGCCATCGCTGGTTTATTAAAAATGACATCAGGTCAAATCACCTGTCAGGACATGGTTTGGCTGGATAGTCAGCAAAAAATTGAGCTAACACCACAACAACGCCGGATAGGCATGGTGTTTCAGAACTACGCGCTATTTCCACATTTATCCGTTGCAGATAATTTACGATTAGCCTTACCTGAAACGGTAAAAGATCAGTCTGCGCGAATAGCCGCGTTATTAGCGCAAGTGAACCTCAATGGTCTTGCAGACCGTTACCCAAGCCAACTTTCTGGTGGGCAACAACAACGGGTAGCCATAGCAAGAGCATTAGCTCGCGAACCGAATGTGTTACTGCTCGATGAGCCTTTTTCAGCAGTAGATAAAGTAACCAGAAGAAAGCTTTATCTGGAACTGCATAGTTTGCGACGTCAGCTGTCGATGCCAATCATTTTAGTAACACATGACTTAGATGAAGCTGCGATGCTTGCTGATGAAATGTGCGTCATTCATCAAGGAACAAGTTTGCAACAAGGGCCAGTAGATGAGGTTTTACACCAACCTGGCAGCCTTGCTGTAGCAAGGCAAGTGGATGTGCGAAACTTATTTCCAGCGACAGTCGAACATCATGATGGCAAGGCTAGGATGGTCTGGCATGGAATGCGTTTTGATGCGGCAAAGATTGATGACTGGCAAGCTGGAGATAAAGTTTGGTGGACGATTTCTCCTAGTAAAGTATTACTGCATCAGCGACGCCGGCCATCAAATGGACAGCAAGAAAACCCGTTAAGCTGTGTGGTTAAAGAAATGATTACACTTCGCGGTATCACCACGATGTTGTTAGCGATACCGCAGGCAAGCGATGCGTCCTTTCAAATGGATCTTCCGGAACATGTTGTTATTCGTAACGAAATTCGGCTTGGTGAAACGGTTAGTGTGTCGTTATTAACCGAGGCAATTCATCTTATGCCTGATAATGAAAAGTAGGAAAGTTAGCCCATGAATAATATCGATTGGCATCAGTTTCACGCTGCTATCTGGCGTAGTAATTCACAAAAACTGAAAGCCGTTACTCGACTGGATCCAATTCGTTTGTCTCAACTTGTCGGTGTGGAAGAACAAAAAGCGGCTTTGGTTGAAAATACCAAGCGCTTTCTGCAAGGAGAGTCGAGCCATCATGTTTTGTCATGGGGAAGTCGTGGTACCGGCAAATCATCATTGATTAAAGCATTATTGAATGAGTTTGCCGATCAAGGACTCCGGATGCTGCAACTCGATAAAGATGATTTAAAGTGGCTGCCAGACATCATGGATGACTTGGAAGATAGGCCCTTTAAGTTCATCATTTTTTGTGATGATTTGTCATTTGAAGAAAGCGATGACAGCTACAAACCGTTAAAAAGTTTGTTGGAGGGGGGGCTAGAAATGCCGCCTGCCCATGTACGGATTTATGCGACCTCTAATCGCCGTCATTTATTACCAGAGCGCCAATCAGAAAATCAAAATAGCCGAGTTGTTGATGGCGAAATCCATTATGCAGACAGCATTGAAGACAAGTTAGCGCTTTCAGATCGATTTGGACTTTGGTTATCGTTTTATCCCAATGCCTGGGACAATTATTTTGCGATTGTAGACAGCCTGTTTGCTGATAAAAACATTGATAAAGACAAATTACATGAGGCAGCACGGTTTTTTGCAATGACTCGTGCGAGTCATAGCGGCCGAACGGCTAAGCAGTTTTATTTACAGCATCTGGCGGAGAATTCTTAATCGTAAGTGTGACATGGTGACCATTGTGGGTGGGCTGGTTTTCATATCGCCAGCTGAGTTTTGTGGTCAATTGTGCGGTGAGCTGTAAGCCCAAACCAAATCCTGACGCTTGCCCGTTATCATGTTCCATTGTTTGTTGTTGATTATGAATGATGACGGTATTGGCGTCTTGTCTGATGATGACACGACCTTCCCAAGTGTGTTGGTAAGCATTACGAATCAAATTACCCAACACGATCCGACAAGCAACTTCTGAAGCAGTACATTGATAATCAATGGTTTCAATTGAAATGCTGACTTGTTTGTCTTTCAACAAATAACGCATTTCTTCACAGAGCTGGGTAATTAACCCATCCAATGCGAAAGTGTTAACGGGAAGCGGCACATCTTGTTCACGACTCAGCCATAACAATGTCTCAGTCAGGTAATGCATATTGCGACTCGCACGGTCGATTCGGTCTGCAATATCTTTACGCATAGTGGCATTTTCTGGTTGTGGTTGAGACTGCAACTTATTCAGTAACTCGATGTTGTTCCGAATTACACTAATTGGTGTCCTTAATTCGTGGCTGGTGTAACGTAAAAACTGATGTTCACGTTCTAAACTTTGTTGCACTGAGCATAGACTACGGTGAATCAAGTTGGCCATCTCGTTCAGTTCAGGATACATAAAGTCAGGGACTGGCTTTTGAAGGTTCTCTGCACTTAAGGCATGGGTCCAACGGCCAAGTTTACTGACTGGCCGCGAAATATGTCTTAGGATCAGCCAGACCAACGCAATCATCGTAATGGCAATGATGGCACTAAAAAGCAGCAGCATTTGCAGGCTTTCAGCCATATTTTTGCCGACCATCGTCGATACATTTTCGGCTTTAATAGTGCGACTGATATAAACCTTTTCGTTATCTACCTCGACTTGCATGACAAAATACATAACATCAGGGCGTTCAAACCAATCCGCCGGGTTGTGCTTCATCAATACAGAGGCGTCAGTCGGGCGTTCAAATGCTTGTTGGATGGTTTCTGGTTGGGACTGCCAGTCTGATGAAACCATATTGCCACGAAAATAAGCATGACCATTTGCATCAAATTCTCGACGGCTGGCGATAAATGTTAGGGCGGCATTTTCCATATTGCCGGCGACAATATTATCCATGCCACGAATGAAGAAATGCATACTCAGTAGGCTATAGCCAATGACGATGACCAGCCCTAAGGTGATAAAACCGATTGAGATAAGTTTTTTGAGACTAATCGGTTTTTTCATGACTTTCTCTAAGTGCAAAACCGTGTCCGGCAATCGTTTGTAGCATGGGGAAATCAAAAGGCCCATCAACCGCTTTACGTAAACGATGCATATGTACTTTTAAACTATCACTGTCTGGTACTTCTTCACCCCAAACAGCCATTTGTAACTTTTGACGCGTCACGACATCAGGCGCATGTCGTAATAAAATTTCCAGTAATTGCCAGCCAATAGGCGAGAGTTTGATAATTTCATCATTACGTCTCACTTCATGGGCGCTGAGATCCATTTCTAAGCCGCCAATTTGAAGTTTCTGGACTTGACCACTACGACGTCTTGATAAGGCCTGAATACGCAGCACAAGCTCTTCTAAAGCAAACGGTTTGACCAGATAATCATCCGTACCGGCGGCAAAGCCAGCTTGTTTGTCACCTAATTGATCACGAGCGGTAAGCATTAATACTGGTATATCTTTTCCGTCCGCACGCAGTCTTTCGCAAACAGTCAAACCATCAATACGCGGTAGGTTTAAGTCTAGTAACAATACCGCATAGTCATGCTGTGATAATAAGGTCAGACCAGCAGCGCCATTACTGGCGTGGTCACACTGAATGCCATCAAGCTGTAAGTAATCAATGACAGTTTGTGCCAGGTCTAAATCATCTTCAATCAGTAAAACAGACAACATCATTAACCCCTTGCTGGTAAGGATAGATCTTGTCGACCAGGCATCAGTTGACGTAAATCATGTTGAATTAACAACAGCATCGGAATCAGCAACAAAGTAATAATGGTGGCAAACATAATGCCGTAAGCAAGTGACACGGCTGCCGGAATTAAAAACTGTGCTTGAATTGAGGTTTCACCCAATAACGGAACCAATCCGGCAAAGGTCGTAAATGAGGTGAGAAGAACCGCCCTAAGTCGGTTACGCCCTGCATCAATCACGGCTAAACGAATGTCGGTCATATCACGTTTGATTTCATTAAACCGAGCAGCTAAAAGTAGACTGTCGTTCACCACAACACCACTTAAAGCAATGATTCCATTGAGAGACAAAATCCCAAGTGATAAGTCATTTAACCAATGACCCAAAATGGCGCCTACAATACCAAATGGGATTGCCGTCATAATGATAAGCGGTTGACTGTAAGACTTGAGTGGAATGGCGAGCAGCGCATAGATTGCTAACATTGCCAGTAAAAACAGGTGCAACATACTGGCTTCAGTTTCACGTTGTTCTTCGGCTTCACCAGCAAAGTAGATATCCAAGTCAGGGTATTTGGCTTCTAACTTGGGCACAACATCACTTTGTAAACGAGATACTAATTCGGTTACTGATAACTGATCTTTATCGACATCAGCAGACAGAAATACCGCGCGCTTGCCATCAATACGGGTGATGCTGTCACGAGTAAAACTATAAGTGACATCTGCAACACTAGATAAAGGAATAACCGTGCCATCATCCAGACGGACACGCGATTTTAAAACGTCAGCAGGATTTTGCCTATCAGTCTCGGGGTAGCGAACTTTAACTTCGATTTCATCACTATTACGTTGATAACGTTGTACGACCTGACCACTAAAACCCTGCAAAATCTGAATTGCTAATTGATCGGTGGTTAAGCCTAAAGCACGACCTTGTTGGTTAAGCCTTAACTGTAATTGTGGTTGTCCAGGTTGCAGATTATCTTCGAGACCAATGATGCCGGGAAGTGGGGACAGTAACTCAGCCATTTCCTCACCCGCCAAGGTTAAGACATTGTCATCATTACTGCGTAATTCAACACGAAGCGGATCATCACCACCACGACCGCTTTGAATACGCAGGCTGTCCACACCCTCAGGCATACCTACCGCTTTTTCCCAAGCGCTGCGGAACGCAAAGATATTGTATGGTGCATCAGGTGATAGCTCGACCGTTACACCGCCACTGTGGTCTGCTTCTGATAAGACTTGCAGATGCGCAATACCACTGCCATTTCCATCAGAAAGCTGCTTATCGGTTTCATAAGCCTTTTTTTCTAAAAATAGTAAGGTCTCATGGGTACGACCATAGCTCACATCATTATGCATTTGGATATTCGAGCGCACTGTATCGCCGACAATTGAGGGGAAGAAACTCATTCTGACTGTGCCGTTAAACGGCATCGAAAACACGACGATAAACACCATCATAAAGACCATTAACACGGCATACCGAAAGCGTAAGCAAAAATCTAAAGCTGGTTGGTAAATGTTTTCAGCGAACCATTGCAGGCCACCATCAGCTGACGATTGAATTTTCCGCCAGCCACGGCCAATCAGATTTTTTGTAGGTCTTTTATGGGTGTTTAAATGCGCCATATGGGCTGGCAAAATCAATTTTGATTCGACCACTGATAGCAGTAGCGCAATGGAGACTACGGCTGCAAATTGTGCGTAAAGCTCGCCCAACCGGCCTTCAATTTGCGACAAAGAAAAGAAAGCGGCAACGGTCGTTAACACACCAAAGATAGTGGGTACGGCAACCTGCATAGTGCCTTTGATGGTGTTGCGTAATGTATCGCCTTCACGTGAGCGTACGCTGTAAATACTTTCCCCAACGACAACGGCATCGTCGACGATAATGCCCAGCGCCATCAAAAAGCCAAAAGTAGTAAACGAGTTGAGGGATAAACCAGCCCAATTATCTCCCATAAAAAACAGCGTACCGAGGAAAACAAACGGTAAGCCCATCGCAACCCAAAAGGCGACAGTCAGATTAAGAAAAACGGCCAGCAATACAAATACCAATGCCATACCAATCAGCGCATTGTTAAATAACAGCTGCAAACGCTCCATGATGCTGGTGCTGCGGTCATACCAAGTATCAACATGAATTCCCGCAGGCAGTTTTTGGTTGTCAATCCAAGAGTCGACTACCCAGCGAGCATCAGCAACAGAGTCGGCGATATCATCTAGACCGGTCGTGACAACTTGCAGGCCGATACTTTCTTGCCCTTGAAAGCGTGATAACACCGATACATCGTCATCAAAACTGTCCAAAATGTCGGCAACGTCACCTAACAATACCTGTTGACCATTTGCACCCGTGACTAGCGGGATTTGGGCAAAATCATTTTTTAAATAAGCTTGTTCTGCAGCCTTTAATTGTAGATAAATGGATTCATTCCGTAACACGGCGGTTAACGGATTCGATGAGTTGTTGTTAACGGCTTGTTCAACATCCGTTAGTGTTAAGCCGTAAGATTGCAGACGTCCGTCATCAATCTCAATCATCATCATCGGATCACGATGCCCCGAGAGCGTCACCCGATTAATAGAAGGCTGGTTTAATAGATCTCGTTCCATCTCCGCAGCAATTTGCTGTAGTGATTGACGATCAGTGTCACCGTAAAGTTGGATCCAAAGTGCGTGTTCTTCACGTTCTGCTTTGCTTATAACCGGATTTTTGGCATCAGCAGGGAAGGTAGAAATCGCATCAACCTGAGCTTTGACGTCTCTCAGTAAGGTATCGAGGTCATAATCACTTTGCATCTCGACAGTGACGGTGACACCACTGCGATTTGAGGAACTGGTGATAGAGCGAATACCAGTGATACCTTGTAACTGCTCTTCGATTTTAATAGCCAAACCTTCTTCAGATTGGCGTGCCGAACCGCTGTCATAAGACACCGAAATATTGATGCTGTCAGGTTTGCTGCCTGGGAAAGCTTCTTTACGCAGATCGCCGACCGACATTAAGCCCATGACGATCACTAATACCATTAGTAGGTTTGCGGCGACGGGGTTATTGGCAAACCAACCGATAACGCCGCTGCGATGCATGCTACTCATCAGTATTCACATCAACTGGTAAAACCTGCATACCAGCTAAATAGCTATCAATCGGTTGTATCAAAACACGTTGCGTTTCGTTGCTAAGTTTTTCTGGTGGACGAATAAAAATCGCATCTGCATTACTAAAAATAGGCGTGCTTGGAAATTTGGCTAATTGGTTTTGTTCATTCACATACCAAATATCACCACGTTGGCTAAGGCTAGTCAGTGGTAACTGCCATAAACCTGATTGTTCAATACCCGATAACGTCGCTTTAACAAAAGTGCCGGGGTTGAGGATTGGTTGTTGATCCAGCGGGTTTTCAACGCTAATGATTAAAGCGCGTTGGCGTGTTGTTTCATTCAGGTGTTGTTCGCTACGTAAAACAAAACCTTGCCATTGACCATTACCCTCAACAGCTTCCAGTAAAACCGGCCATTGTTTGGCCTGCATTTCTTCAATAGCAGGTAGGCTTTGCCATTCACGGTCTGATAACGACACGCTGATTTCAACACGGTCAGTGCTGTACAAAGTTGCCACTTGAGCACCCGCCTGAACAAAACTACCCGGTGACACATCACGACTGACAATCAGTGCATCGAAAGGTGCTTTGATATGAGTGAACTGCAGATCTTTTTCAGCACTGCGTAATTGGGCTTTGGCATTGTTAACCGCCGCTTGGGTTTGTGCGAGTTGCGGTTGTCTTAATACCAATGCATCTGGATCACCACTAAGGCCTGATGATTGCCATTCGATGGCGGCTTGCTGACCTTGACGTTGTTCTTGCACAAACAATAATTCAGCTTCTGCAAGTTGTTGTTGGGCTTGTGTGACGGCGGCTTGATAATCACTATTTTCAAGGCTTGCCAAAGTGCTGCCTTGTTTAACACGCAGCCCATTATCAAAACTGGGTGATAGGCTTTGTACTTGACCAGTGACTTGAGCACTTAAAGTGACATTAAATCGCGGGTTAGCCGCACCAAAAGCACTAATACTTGCTTGATATTTATCAGTAGAGACGCTCACCACAGAGACATCAGGAAGTATGATTTCCGGTTCAGGTCTGATAATTTCGCGGTTGGCAAAATCATCACGGGTTTTTTGGCTATACCAGAAGACAATCACTAAGACGATGGCCATGGCGGTAAAAGCTAACCATTGAAGTCGTCGGGTCATGCGTTGATCTCCATTCCTAAAGCAAGGCCAAGATTAATGCGGTTGAGCAGGCGCTGATAAATCAAATCATCACGTTGTGCCTGCAAATCGAAGTTTTGTTGTTGCACAGTCAGCAGATCCAAAATGGTTCTTAAACCATTTTGATAACTTTCTCGGTATTGCAATAAATTGTTCTCAGCGCTTGCTAGTGCTTTTTCCACCGACTGCTGCTGACTTTGCAGAGCTTGCTCAAAACTCAGTGCTTGTTCGATTTCGGTAACGGCTGTCAGCAGTTGGTCACGATAAGCTTGATAATTAATCGCTGTTTGTAATGCGTTAATTTCGGCGGTCGCTTTACGTTGACCACCTTCGTACAACGGCGCGGTCAGTTGGCCAAGTAATGACCATGCTGGTGCGCCAAATAAAGCCTCTCGAGGAGAGCTGGCAGCATCTTGCAAGATGGCTTGAAAATCTAATCGTGGCAGCAGATCTTTATAAGCCGCATCGGTACGTAAATCGGCGGCTAAGATTGCCACGTAAGCGGCCTGAAGGTCAGGGCGACGCGCTAAGGTTTGCTCTGGTAAATCCGCGAGTGGCAATAACACCGTTGGATAATCTGCTGGCAATGCCTTTAGTGAGGGTAATTCGGTCTGACCCAGTAATGTCCTTAAAAATATTTGCTGTTGGCGCTGATTTTCACGTAAGCCGGTGAGTCTTGCTTCGGAGCTGGCAACGGCTGTGCGAGCACTATCTAGATCTTCTAAGACGCCAAGGCCGAGTTGATAGCGAGCCAAAATAAAGGCTTCGGTTTGTTTTAGGCTATTAAGTCTTTGACTCTCGATATCTGCAGCACGTTGCTGAGCGATTAATGTCAGCCAATTACTCATGACTTCGGCTGCAAGCGTGTCGCGAGCTGATTGTAATAACAGCGACTGCTGTACGATATCTTGTTGAGCGGCTTGTTCTAAATCGCTGAGCTGACCCCATAAATCCACTTGCCAGCTGATGCTAAGCTCACTGTTAAAACTATCATCACTATCTTGAATTCTATTAGCGCCAAAGCCAGCGCCAACCATAGGCAATCGTGCAGCCTCAGCAACAGTATGTTGTTTTTCTAATATCAGTAGCGTTAGTAGTGTTTGCTGCAAGCTAGGGTTATTGTTGAGTGCGGTTTCAACCCAAGGCATTACTTCTGGCGCATTAATCAAATCATTAAGATCACTAACACCGGTGGCATCAACATCGTTTTGCCAATCAGCAATTGTCTGCTTTTCGCGCTCAATTTCCTGATTATAGTCAGGTTGTGTAGGTTTTAAACTACAGCCCACCAATGCCAGCAAAGTGGCAGAAACAATGAGTTTTGACAAGTTATGAGTGAATAACAAAACGTATCAGCTCCAGAAAACATTTCTGTATTGGCTACCGACAATAATCGGGGGAAGGTTAATGACCGGTTAACAAATTAATTTGTTGCTTTTAACCAGTAATCGGACTGAATAATGCGTTTGAACGCCAAACCAAAAACGGCGCAAAGACTCATCACTAAAATCATCGGGAAAGGGCTGCCATCACTCAAACTGGTTACTAACCAGCCACTGGCCGCACCAGTCAGAAAACCACAAGAGCCTAATAATGCTGTTGCTGTGGCAGCACTATGTGGGAAAAACTCAACGGTGCTGGCGACCGCATTGGCTACTGTCAGGCCTTGAAAGCCTATAAACAACATAATGCCAACAACCAGCAGCCACAGCTGAATATCAGTGCTCAATAGCACATAAGCTAGAAGCAACAAACCAACGGTTAACTGTAATAGCTGGCCAATACCAAGTAATACTGCTGGTGGTTGGAAATGTAGTAATCGCATATTCACGCGATTAAAAACCACCATCACAATCACATTGGCACCAAACAAAAAGGGATAGATCGTTTCACTGACATCGAAATATCCCATGTAAACCGTCGGTGACGCGGTAATGAAGGTAAAGAGCGCACCATAAGAGCAGCACTGGGCAAGTAAAAATCCCATCGCATGACGATGTGTTAAGACTTCTGCATAACGTTTAAAGGGACTTTTGGCGATCGCTGAGCGCTTATGGGTTTCCGGTAAATAACGAATCAGCATCCAACCTAATAACAGGGCATAGATAAGTAAAAAGATAAAAATAGCCCGCCAGCCTGCAAGATGTAACAACACCATGCCAATAAGGGGGGCCATTAAAGGCGCCACCATCATGATAATCGCCATCTGTGACATATGACGTGCGCTATCACGACCACTACTGATATCTCGAATTACAGCAGAGGCATTGACGATGGCAAGACCACCACCTAAGGCTTGAAATACACGCCACAACCAAATGGACTCGATTGCGTTGCTTAAAGCGATGCCCGTTGTACCAATTATAAATAAGCTGATGCCTAAAAAGATAACGCGGCGGCGACCAAAACGATCTGACAGCGGGCCACCAATAATCTGGCCCATAGCAAAGCCACCAAGGAAGAGACTTAGTGATAACTCAACATCATGAATTGCCACATGTAGTTGGCTGGCAATAGACGGCATGGCGGGCAGGTAGGCATCAATTGCCAATGGTGCCATAGCTGTGAGTGCTGCGAGCATTAAGATTAATAAATTAATTTGTCGTGACGACAACTCCATCCCGCAGCTCCCGAATTATTGTGAGTCTATTGACGCATATTATGGGCTAGAGGTTTCCGTAAATGTTGGTCGAGAACCAAGTTCACGCATATCGACACCACTTGGGTGCTGGAATACGCGAAGCCCAAACTCCGGCATGATCGCCAGCATGTGATCAAATATATCTGAGGCAATACCTTCGTACTCAACCCACTCAATCGTGCTCGTGAAACAATAGATTTCCAGCGGCAAACCATCAGCAGTCGGTGCCAGTTGGCGTGACATGAGCGTTAAATCCTGACGAATATGCGGATGATTCTTTAGATACTGACTGACATAAGCGCGGAAACAACCAACGTTAGTGATACGACGGGTATTAACAGGCTCCTTACCCCATTGTTCAAGCTTTAAATTCCAACCATCAATATCAGCTTGTTTGTCGGTCAAATACTGACTTAGTAGATTAAATCGATAGAGCTTTTTCTTTTCGTCATCACTAAGAAAATGAATGGATTGTTGGTCAATCAAAATACTGCGTTTTATACGACGACCACCAGCTTCTTTCATACCACGCCAGTTTTTAAATGGATCACTCAAAAAACGTTTTGTAGGGATAACGCTGATGGTTTTATCCCAGTTCTGCACTTTGACCGTATGTAATGCGATATCAATCACATCACCATCAGCATTGAGCTGTGGCATTTCAATCCAGTCACCAACACGAATCAGATCGTTAGAACTGATTTGTACACTGGCCACTAATGACAGCAAGGTGTCTTGGAATATCAACAACAATACCGCTGCCATGGCACCTAACCCTGACAACAGAATTAAGGGGGAACGGTCGATAAGTGAAGCAATAACCAGAATGGTCGCGATGGCAAATACTACGATTTTGATGACCTGAATATAGCCTTTAATGGGTTTTAGATAGGCATCAGGGCGTTTTTCATAAGCGGTGTTAACGACAGTCAGTAAGTTACTGATAGCAAGTGCAATGGTGAGGACAACAAAAGCACTACTCACGTTTTGCACGACGGTGACAACAAATTCCGGTAAGTCTGGTACTAAATTGACACCTAAAGATAGAATGACTGCTGGGACGATATTTGCCAGTCGAGCTATAAATGGTGAGTCAGCAATACTGCTATGTTTATTGATGGCTGAGGTACGAAGAAACTTGTAGATACCTCTCACCAGAATCCGTTTAACAATCCAGTTAGCAATCCAGGCAACAAGCACCAAGATGATAGCGCCAGTAATCATCCATAGCTGTGGATGGTTCTGTAGTCGGGTTAATAATTCCTGATAGATTTCCATAACTTTTGATTGCCGTGAGATTGAGTTGCGGATTGTAGCAGCAGTTTTATCACTTTGAGTAACAGTGACTTTTAGCTTTTACATTTGAGTGAACAGCCTCGATTCGGCTATAATCGCCGTCTTTTCAGATGCTTAGAATCTTTGTTTTGACCTTCTTTAGGGGCTGAACTAAATAAAGCCATCTTCGAAAATAACCGTTTGTTTTCACAGCTGTCCAAGATACTGCCGTCGGTATCTATCTCAATATAAATAAAACTAGGAAATTCTTATGCTGCAGACGCTGAAACGCGATTGGCTGAGCAATGTGCGTGCAGATTTAATTGCGGGTTTGGTCGTTGCACTGGCGCTGGTACCTGAGGCAATCGCTTTTTCAATTATTGCCGGTGTTGATCCAAAAGTTGGCCTATATGCGTCATTTTGTATCGCCGTTATCATCGCGTTTGTTGGTGGTCGTCCAGGTATGATTTCCGCGGCAACGGGTGCCATGGCGTTGCTGATGATTACCCTGGTTAAAGAGCATGGTTTAGAGTATTTGTTAGCTGCAACCTTGCTTACTGGTGTTTTCCAAATTATTGCCGGTTACTTAAAGCTTGGTGATTTAATGCGCTTCGTATCGCGCTCAGTGGTGACAGGCTTTGTGAATGCCCTAGCGATACTTATCTTCATGGCGCAATTACCTGAGCTGACCAATGTCACTTGGCATGTTTATGCCATGACCGCCGCTGGTTTAGCGATTATCTACTTGTTCCCATACGTACCAAAGGTTGGCAAGTTGCTGCCTTCACCGCTGATTACCATTATTGTGCTGACGATTGTTGCGATTGTGCTCAACCTTGATATTCGCACAGTGGGTGATATGGGCGAATTACCGGACACATTGCCAATTTTCTTGTGGCCAGATGTACCGTTGAACTTTGAAACGTTAGCGATCATTTTCCCGTATTCAATTGGTTTGGCTGTGGTGGGTTTGTTGGAGTCAATGATGACAGCAACCATTATTGATGATCTTACCGATACCAGCAGTGATAAAAACCGTGAATGTAAAGGGCAGGGGATTGCCAATATTGGTGCTGGTCTGTTTGGTGGTATGGCAGGTTGCGCCATGATTGGTCAGTCAGTCATTAACGTGAAATCTGGTGGTCGCGGACGTTTATCGACATTTGCTGCCGGTTTCTTTTTAATTTTGATGATTCTGGTGTTTGATGACTTATTAGTACAGATCCCGATGGCAGCTTTGGTGGCTGTCATGATCATGGTATCAATCGGTACTTTTTCGTGGGAGTCTCTTCGCGATATGCGTAAACACCCACTATCGACTAATGTTGTGATGGTGGTGACAGTCGTTGTTGTTGTGGCGACACATAATTTGGCTATTGGCGTGTTTGTGGGTGTCCTACTAGCAGCTTTATTCTTTGCCAATAAAGTTGGCCAGTTTATGGTGGTAAAAAGTGCCTTGCTTGATGGTGATACCGAGCGTCATTATCAAGTGTTGGGTCAGGTATTTTTCGCATCATCAGATAAATTTGCCAAAGCGTTTGATTACAAAGAAGCGCTGGATAAAGTCGTCATTGATTTGAGTCAGGCTCATTTCTGGGATATCACCGCAGTAACCGCTTTAGATAAAGTGGTGATCAAATTCCGTCGAGAAGGCACACAAGTCGATTTGATTGGCATGAACGCCGCGACAGCCACGATTGTCGATAAATTTGGCGTGCATGACAAACCAGAAGAAGTCGAAAAAATGTTGGGCGGCCACTAGGAGAAAAACATGACAAAAATTATTGCGTGTATTGATGGATCGAGTGCCGCAGAAGCCGCTTGTGATGCAGCAGCTTGGGCCTGTCAGCGTTTAAATGCGCCTTTAGACTTATTACATGTGCTGGATAAGTCGGAATACATTAAACAAAGTGAAGGACAAAATCTGTCAGGCAATATCGGCTTGGGCAGCCGTGAAAATTTATTGCAACAGCTGGTGGAGCTGGAAGAAAAGCGCAGCCGACTTGCGCTAGAGCATGGCAAATTAATGTTGCAAGGTGCTCGACAACGCGTGCAGCAACAAGGTGCCACTGAGGTCACCACACACCAGAGACATGGTGATCTGATTAGCACTTTAGAAGATCTGCAAGAAGACACGCGGATGCTAGTTATCGGCCGTCAGGGGGAGACCTCAGAACAAGATAGCCGAAAACTAGGGCGTCATCTGGAAAATGTCATTCGTGCAGTGCATCGTCCAGTATTGGTAACGCTACCGAATTTTGTTGCACCACGATCATTTATGCTTGCTTATGACGGAAGTGCTACGGCAGATAAAGCTACCGAAAAAGTCGCAACAAGTGAGTTATTAACCGGGCTGCCTTGTCATTTGGTTATGGTTGCTGAAAATACCGAACAGCATCAGCAACAGCTCACCAATGCGGCGAAGACTTTATTAACGGCGGGCTTTTCGGTTACACCAAGTTTACTGCAAGGTGCGGTAGAGCCGGTTTTACATCAGTATCAACAACATAAATCAATTGATTTAATGGTGATTGGCGCCTACGGTCATAGTCGTATTCGTCAATTATTGCTGGGTAGCAATACTGCGACGATGTTACGCATGAGTGATGTTGCATTATTGGTTTTACGCTGAGTTTATAACTAAGTTAAAGCACATTTTAATCACTCGCGAATAATGGACTCTAATTGATCATTGGCGTTTTACGAAAATGATTAACCCCACATTTGTGGCTTTGAAGATTTATAATCACGCTAGTGTTGTTAGCAGCCCAAGCAGCATCGAGTTGCAGGAGTTTACAAATGGCTAACCTAGTCTCGCAGCAAGCTGATGGAAATACTTCTGCGTTAAGTGACTCACAAGTCATTCAAAATAATGGCTGCTTGTTGCGTTTCGATGCAGCAATGGTAAAGGTCCGACAAGTCAGTGCTAATCTGTCTGACTTTCTCGGCATTTTACCCGAAGATGCTTTGGCCTCTTCGCCACAAGATCTCCTCGGTAGCATTCTGCTATCTAGGCTTACTGGCTTATTAAAAAATCGTGAAAGCCTCTCGGCAGCAATGGTAATCAACCGCCAAGTTCGAGGTCATTACCAGCGTTTTTATGTTATGGCTTATCGAAGTAGTGATGACATTATTGTTGAGTTTGAGCCTTTATCGCGAGCAGGAGAGCAGCGATTATTACCACTCGTGAATGAGTGGCTAAGTTATCTCGCTGATGCAAATGATATCCCCAGTTTGTTACAAACCCTGACACAAGGTGTTCAAGCTATTACAGGGTTTGAACGGGTGGTGTTAAACGAGTTTGATAGTGATGCCAATATGACGGTGGTCGCCGAAACTTGCAAACAACCCGAGCGTCGCTTATTGGGATATCGCCTACCGGCTTATGTTATCCCTAAGTGGGTTCGTGAAAGATATGGCAAAAATGCGGTTCGCTCAGTACCCGATATTGATGCGCCATCAGTGCCATTAATACCTGCTATATCCGCTGACTTACCCAAAATCGATATGACGTATGGTTATTTACGTCGTATATCTTCGATGCATAAAGATAACTTGACTGAGATTGGGGTTAAAGCCACGTTGAGTATTGCGATTCACAGTCATCGTACTTTATGGGGATTAGTAGTTTGTCATAGTTTTTCCGCACAAGAGCTTTCGCCATTACAGCGTGATGCTGCGGTTAATTTAGTGAGAATGGCCTCACAACGCTTATTTCTTTTACAGCAGATTAAGGATGTGTCTTTCTTACAGCAAGTCATGGACAGTCGTGAGCTACTTTCCAGTGAGCGAACAATTTTTAGCAGCCCAGATGAATTATTCAAAAGCCATGTTGATAGCTGGTTAAAGCTGTTTGATTTGTGTGGTTTTGCTTTGAGTTACAACAATAAAGTCTCTTGCTTCTCAGAGACCTTGGCGGCCTATGAAATAGAAATTATTACTAAGTGGCTGACCCACAACTTTCCTGATGATGTCATTTGGTTCTCCAGCCAACTAAATCAAACCGAATTAAATGATTTGGTTGACTTAAGAAATCGCGTCGGCTTAATGGCGGTCCGCCTGCCCAGTGAGTCAGCAAAAAAAGGCTGGATGTTGATGTTTCGTATGGCAATGCAGCAAGAACAAAAGTGGCTTGGCCATTATGATGAGCTCAAAAATATCTGTAGTGGCGAGTTACGAAAATCTGATGATATGCCACGAGAGGTTTGCGTTGAAATCATCAATGACCGCAGTGCCGAATGGTTAAAAATTGAGAAAAAGGCGGCGCTGGATTTGGCTGAGGACTTAATGGTGGCATTGAGCGTTAATGAGATTAACTTGCTAAATAAGCATCTCAATGCCGCAAATATAAGGCTGCAAGAAATCGCTCATACCGATTCACTCACCCAAGTTTGGAATCGTTATCGTGTTGAGCAAGCGATGGATGCTGAATTATCCGCCGCAGCACGTTATCAACGACCTTTTTCAGTTTTACTGTTTGATGTTGATCACTTCAAACAAGTGAACGATAAATTTGGCCATAAAACTGGTGATGAGGTGTTAAAACGTCTGGCAACTGAAGTACATAGCCTATTGCGCGGCAGTGACTTTTTAGGTCGCTGGGGTGGTGAAGAGTTTATCGTGCTGGTTTCAAATAGCGTTCTAAATGAAGCTGGGGAATTGGCTGATCGGTTGCGCAAACATATTGCGAAAGTGCAGTTCGCAGGCGTAGGGCAGGTGACGATTAGTATTGGTGTTGCCCAGTGGCAATCAGGGGAAAGTCGCCGCGCTTTGGTAGAGCGAGCAGATAAGGCTATGTATGCCGCCAAACAAAATGGCCGGAATTGTATTGAGCTTGCAGACTAGCAGTTTGTCACGCTAACAGATTTCAGCGAAAATACGCGGTCTTGCCGAACCGGCGCTAAGCAGTTTAATTAAGAAACCAATATGTCTAATCCAACCCTGCAAACAGCGGTTAATAAACGCCGTACTTTTGCCATTATTTCGCATCCCGACGCGGGTAAAACAACGCTGACTGAAAAGCTGCTGTTATTCGGTGGTGCTATTCAGATGGCAGGTAGTGTTAAGTCTAGAAAAACAGACAAACATGCCACTTCTGACTGGATGGAAATGGAGAAAGAGCGTGGGATTTCGGTGACATCTTCTGTCATGCAATTTCCCTACAAAGACAGAATCGTTAACCTGCTTGATACACCGGGTCACGCCGACTTCTCTGAAGATACCTATCGTACGTTAACGGCTGTTGACTCAGCTCTGATGGTTATTGATAGCGCCAAAGGTGTTGAAGAACGTACCATTAAATTGATGGAAGTGTGTCGTTTACGTGATACGCCGATTCTGACCTTTATTAATAAATTAGACCGTGAGGGGCGTGAACCGCTTGAACTTCTTGATGAAGTCGAGCGTATCTTGGATATTCGTTGTGCGCCGATGACTTGGCCCATCGGAATGGGTAAAGGCTTTAAAGGTATTTTTCACCTCTACAATGACAGCGTGCGTTTATTTGAACCGCACAGCAAAGATGCCGGGGAATTAATTCAAGGTTTGGATAACCCTCGCCTTGATGAATTATTTGGCAGCATGGCGCAGGACCTACGTGATGAAATTGAGCTGGTGCGTGGCGCGAGTGATCAATTTGATTTAGACGCTTTTCTTGCTGGTGAAATGACGCCTGTTTTCTTTGGTTCGGCCATGAACAACTTTGGTGTCACTGAGCTCATGGATGCTTATGTCGAGTTCGCGCCAGCACCACAAGCGCGTGAAACCAAAACGCGTAGCGTTGAAGCCAATGAAGAGAACTTCACTGGCTTTGTCTTTAAAATCCAAGCCAATATGGACCCAAAACACCGCGACCGAATTGCCTTTATGCGCGTTTGTAGCGGGCATTACACTAAAGGCATGAAATTACGCCAAACGCGTATCGGTAAAGATGTGACGATTGCTAATGCCGTGACCTTTATGGCGGCTGAACGTGAGCAAGCAGAAGAAGCTTGGCCGGGTGATATTCTTGGTCTGCATAATCATGGCACGATTCAGATTGGCGATACCTTTACCGTTGGTGAAGATCTGCAATTCACGGGTATTCCGTACTTCGCACCTGAATTATTCCGTCGTGTTCGTCTGAAAGATCCGCTTAAAAACAAAGCCTTGCTAAAAGGCTTACAACAATTGAGTGAAGAGGGCGCTACTCAGTTATTCCGTCCATTAGATAACAACGACCTTATTCTCGGCGCAGTCGGTGTGCTGCAGTTCGATGTGGTTGTTCATCGTCTTAAAGGTGAATATGGCGTTGAGTGTGCTTACGAGCCGGTACAAGTTCACACGGCCCGTTGGGTCTATTGTGATGATGCGAAAAAACTCGAGGAGTTTAAACGTAAAGCCTCTCTTAACTTGGCATTAGATGGCGCTGATAATCTGACCTATATTGCCCCAACTCGGGTTAATCTTGATCTGACCATGGAGCGCTGGCCTGAGATTGAATTCCGGGCAACACGTGAACATCTCTGAAATATTTAGATACGCAAAAATTTATAAAGCTAGATAGCTCGGTGGTAATGGCCTGAAAGTTAGTAAATATGTGGGTTTTAGCATATTTTCTTAAGTCAATACTGCCGCTATGCTCTCCCAAACTCTGTTCTAGAGAGCCAGTTTTTAGTGCGAATTATTTGTTAAATAATCGAGCGATGACTGGTGGTTCTGATTTTTGTTTGTGGAGACCTTCCTTGAGCCATTACAAACCGTATAACGGACCAGCTGCAGGCTGGGGAGCATTAGTCAGTGTTACTAAAAGCTGGTTAGGCAGTCGAAATGCGGTAGCCAATATCAAGGCGATGCTCAAAACCAATCAAGACCATGGTTTAGATTGCCCCGGATGTGCATGGGGCGAGACACCTGAAAAAGGCATGATCAAGTTTTGTGAAAATGGTGCTAAGGCGGTCAATTGGGAAGCCACGAGTCGCCGAGTTGATCCTGTTTTTTTTGCCAAGCATACGGTTAGTGAATTACTCGAGCATGATGATCATTGGTTAGAGTCACAGGGCCGAATCACTCACCCGATGCGTTATGACGCAGCAACCGACACTTATCAGCCAGTGACATGGCAAGTTGCTTTTAAGCAGGTTGCTAAACACCTTAAGGCAATGGATTCACCACACCAAGCTGAGTTTTATACTTCTGGTCGTGCCAGTAATGAAGCAGCATTTTTGTACCAACTGTTTGTTCGAGCTTTTGGTACCAATAATTTCCCAGATTGTTCAAATATGTGCCATGAAGCAAGTGGCATTGGCATGTCAGAATCAGTCGGTGTGGGTAAAGGTACGGTCAGATTCGAAGACTTTGCTGAAGCCGATGCTATTTTTGTGATTGGTCAAAATCCGGGTACTAACCATCCTCGTATGTTGGAGCCACTGCGTGAAGCGGTGCATCGTGGTGCTCAAGTCGTATGTTTTAATCCATTAAAAGAGCGCGGTTTAGAACGTTTCCAACATCCTCAATTACCATTTGAGATGCTTAAAAATGATTCTGAGCCTACCAATACAGCCTATTTTCGTCCTGCATTAGGTGGCGACATGGCGGCAATTCGTGGGATGGCGAAGTTTCTTTGGCAATGGGAACAAGAGTCGCTGCAAAACAATACTGCACCAGTATTTGATCGTGATTTTATTGCCGAACATACCGATGGCTTAGACGATTATTTGGCAGAGCTGGATAAAACTAGTTGGGCGCATATTGAGCATCAGTCTGGTTTAACCTTGGCTGAAATCGAAATGGCCGCCAATATGTATCGTAAAGCTGACAGAGTCATCATGTGTTGGGCGATGGGCGTGACACAACATGTACATTCGGTCGCTACCATTCAAGAAATTATCAGTTTGCAATTGCTACGAGGCAATATCGGAAAACCTGGTGCAGGATTATCGCCAGTTCGTGGTCACAGTAATGTACAAGGTGACCGAACTATGGGGATTGATGAGCAACCGCCAGAAGCTTTACTTGATGCTGTGGAAGCTCGCTTTAAATTTAAGGTTCCTCGTGCGCATGGTCACACTACCGTAAAAGCGATTGAGGCAATGGAGCGCGGTGAGGTCAAAGTGTTTTTTGGCTTGGGCGGTAACTTTGTTCAAGCGGCACCAGACACACCAAGAACCCATGCTGCAATGCAAAACTGTGGGCTGACGGTACAAATCTCAACCAAGTTAAATCGTAGCCATTTAATCATGGGCAAAGAAGCACTCATTTTACCGTGCTTAGGCCGTACTGAAATTGATGCTCAACAGTCGGGTAAACAAGGCGTCACCGTTGAAGATACGTTTAGTATGGTGCATATCTCATATGGTCAGCTGAAACCTTTTTCACCATTACTTAAATCTGAAGCTGCGATTATTGCGGGTATCGCCAACGCAACCTTAGGCAAACACCCAGTTGATTGGTTATGGCTGATTGAAGACTATGCAAGAATTCGTGATTTAATTGCTGACACAATTCCCGGCTTTACCAATTTCAATGAAAACGTTGATAAACCGGGTGGTTTCTACCTTGGGAATCCGGCAGCAGAGCGTCAATGGCGAACAGACACTGGTAAAGCGCAATTTATGCGACACGCGTTACCAACAACGCTAATCAACCAGCAAATTATTGATGCGGGGCAGCAACCAGAACTGATTTTACAAACCATGCGTTCACATGATCAGTACAACACAACGATTTACAGTCTTAATGACCGATATCGTGGGGTTTACGGTATGCGCGATGTTATTTTTGTAAATGAAGCTGATCTCGCGCGTTTAGGCATTAAGCATGGTGAAAAAGTGGATATCGTTTCACTTTGGCATGATGGTAAAGAAAGACGGGTCAGTAATTTCACCGCATTAGCATTTGATATTCCAACAGGACAAGCGGCGGCCTATTACCCTGAGACTAATCCGCTAGTGCCGCTAGAAAGTTATGGTGATAAAACCTTTACGCCCACATCGAAGTTTGTCGCGATCAAACTGTCAAAGTCGGCAGACCAACAAGCGGCTTAATTAAAAAGTCATTGAAGTATCTATTATTTCAATGACTTAGCAAATCACTTGCAGCCTACTGTTTCGTCAAGCAAAATAGCTTTGACGCAGGTCTTTGGGGAGACACCATGAAAGTCAGATCCATTACCAAGAACAAAGGCAAGCCAGTTATTGGCTTAAACCCAACTGACTCCTTGGATAAAGCCGTTAATCTTATGATGGAGCATCGTATCGGTTCGTTAGTGATAACGGATAACGGCGCTTTGATCGGGATTTTGTCTGAGCGTGATTTGCTTCGAGTGTTACATCAAAAACACGCGATGTGGAGTCCTTTGACAGCAAAGGATGCGATGACCCCTGATCCTTATACCTGTGAACCAGATAATACCTTGGAAGAGGTCATGAATATTATGGTCGAACATAATATTCGACATTTACCAGTGGTCTATAAGGGGCGCTTGGAAGGGATGTTATCGATAACCGATATCGTTGAAGAATTGCTGAAAAAAGCCAAGTTCGAAAATAAGTTATTGAAAAATTACATTCAAAATTGGCCAGACGCTGAGAATGCGCCGGAATAGATTTCAGACAATAGTTGTTTAATTTTCTTGGGGTTGAACGCGCCGTTCAACTTGCAACTTATTTTCGCGGCCAAAATCTAACAAAAACTCAAATAACATCTCGTCTTGCTGTTCTAACTCAGCATTAATTACGACAGATTTAACACCATCAACAGAAGCCATTTTGACGTGAGGATGAAAGATGATCCGACGTCCAGGGCCATAACTCGCCACGGCGCCACATAAACGTTCAGCCCAATCACTTGGCCGAAATTTACCGCCGTCTTCAGTTAGACCTTTGATGATGACTTTTTCACTTGCTGACATTGCCTGAGGCTCTTCATTGGTGAATATCTTTTGAAGCGCACATTTTACTGTAATTTCGAGAGCTTGTTTACCTCTGCAATTCGTTTAATGGAGATTAATCTGTTCAATGTCAAAGTACAGCAAAAGTTATTGCTAAACGGCTTCTCAATATCTTCAGAAAATAGCTTCCTAAATGAGCTGAAGCAGTCAATAAAATAAAAGCGTCACTGATAATTCAGGTCACGCTTAAAAACCCGTATAATCATGCGCTTTATGTAACGACAAACGACGAGAAATTTGTGGCTGATTACAAACAGACGTTAAATCTCCCCGCGACTGATTTTCCAATGAAAGCAGGTTTGCCTAACCGTGAACCGTTGATTCTAAAGCGTTGGCAAGAACAAGACTTGTATAAGCAATTGCGTGTGCAAAACGCTGGCAAGCCAAAATTTATTTTGCACGATGGCCCGCCGTACGCGAATGGCGATATTCATATCGGCCATGCGGTTAACAAAATTCTCAAAGACATGATTCTCAAATCAAAAACGCTGAGTGGTTTTGATACGCCTTATGTACCGGGTTGGGATTGTCATGGTTTACCTATTGAGCTCAATGTAGAGAAGAAAGTCGGTAAGCCGGGTGTCAAAGTCTCTGCTGCGGAATTTCGTCAAGCATGTCGTGATTATGCTGCCAAGCAGGTAAACGGTCAGCGTGAAGACTTTAAACGTCTAGGTGTTCTAGGTGATTGGGAAAATCCATACTTAACGATGGATTACCAATTTGAAGCTGACATCATCCGAACTTTAGGCAAAATCACTGCAAATGGTCATCTGCACAAAGGTGTTAAACCGGTTCACTGGTGTGTTGATTGTGGTTCAGCATTAGCAGAAGCCGAAGTTGAATACGAAGACAAAAAGTCTCCAGCGATTGATGTTCGTTTCAAAGTTATTGATGACCCTGCCTTTAATGCTGCTTGTGCTAATACTGGTCACGGTGCAATTAATATTGCTATCTGGACCACGACGCCTTGGACGCTGCCAGCTAACCAAGCGGTCTGTTTACATCCTGAACTTGATTACGTTTTGGTTCAGTGTGCCGATGAGCGTTTAGTGCTGGCGGAAGCACTTTATGAAAAAGCACTGGAACGCTTTGAATTAACAGGTGAAGTGATTGCGCGTGTTAAAGGTGCGGCATTAGAAAACCTACAGTTGCAGCATCCTTTTTACGACAGACAAGTGCCAGTCATTCTTGGTGACCACGTCACCACAGATGCGGGTACCGGTGCTGTGCATACTGCACCTGGCCATGGTCAAGATGACTTTGTCGTCGGTCAGCAATACGGTTTAACCGTTGATAATCCTGTTGGTGGTAATGGTGTGTTTTTACCTGATACACCGCTGTTTGCAGGTCAGTCTGTGTTTAAAGCGAATCCATTGGTGATTGAGACACTCAATGAAAAAGGTGCTTTGCTGTGTCATATCGATATTCAGCATAGTTATCCGCATTGCTGGCGTCATAAATCGCCAATCATTTTCCGCGCAACACCACAGTGGTTTATCAGCATGGACCAAAATGGTCTGCGTGATGCGGCGATGCAAGAAATTGCCAAAACAACTTGGTTACCTGATTGGGGCCAAAAACGTATTGAGAATATGGTATCAGGCCGTCCAGATTGGTGTATTTCTCGTCAACGGACTTGGGGTGTGCCAATCCCATTATTTGTTCATCAGCAAACTGGTGAACTACATCCCAATACAGCGGCATTAATCGAGCAAGTTGCTGAAAAAGTAGAACAGGGCGGAATTGATGCTTGGTTTGATCTGCCTGCTGAATCGCTGATTGGTGATGATGCAGCAGTTTATGACAAAGTGATTGATACCTTAGATGTCTGGTTTGACTCCGGGGTATCGCACGCCTGTGTATTAGATCGTCGTGATGAATTAGCACGTCCAGCCGATTTGTATTTAGAAGGTAGTGATCAACATCGTGGTTGGTTCCAATCTTCATTGCTGACATCAGTTTCTGCAACAGGTCACGCACCCTACAAAGCAGTTTTAACTCACGGCTTTACAGTGGATGCTGAAGGCAAAAAGATGTCCAAATCAAAGGGCAATGTCGTCGCACCACAACAAGTAGTTAACAATCTGGGTGCCGATATTATTCGTCTTTGGGTGGCAGCTACCGATTACAGTGCAGAAATGACGGTTTCTGACGAAATCCTTAAACGTACTGCTGATTCATACCGTCGTATTCGTAATACAGCACGTTATTTATTGTCGAATCTGAATGACTTCTTACCAGAAGAGAACTTAGTACAGACATCAGAGCTATTGCCTTTGGATCGCTGGGTATTAGACCGTGCATGGCAAATGCAGCAAGACATTATCAAAGCTTACGATAACTATCAGTTCCACCTGATTTACCAGAAAGTACATAACTTCTGTGCTAACGAATTGGGTAGTGCGTACCTTGATATCACTAAAGATCGTCAATACACCATGCAGGCGGATAGTCTGGGGCGTCGTTCTTCGCAAACTGCGATGTATCACATCTTAGAAGCTTTAGTTCGCTGGATCGCGCCAATCTTAAGCTTTACTGCTGATGAGCTTTGGGAGTTTATTCCTGGGAAATGTAACGACTCTGTATTGCTCAATGAGTGGTATCAAGGTGTTCTGCCACAAGATACTGATGCGTTAATTTCATCAGCAGATTGGGATAACATTTTTGATGTTAGAGAGCGGGTTGCTAAAGAGCTAGAAGATGCACGCAACCGTGGTGAAATCAAAGGTGGTTTGACTGCTGATGTGCAAATCTTTGCCAATGAAAATGCACCGGTCAGCAAGTCATTACAGAAACTGGGCAATGAGCAGAAGTTTTTATTCATTGTGTCGGGATTGACCTTGGTTGCTGATGATACCGCTGGTGATGACTACCGCATTACGATTCAGCGTAGTGAACATCAACGTTGTGAACGTTGCTGGCACCAAACTGATGATGTTGGCAGTCATGCCGATCATCCAGAGCTTTGTGGACGATGTGTTGATAACGCTTTTGGTGATGGTGAAAACCGTCAGTTTGCCTAAAGCTTGAGGTTGATGATGCTGAAATATTTATGGCTTAGCTTTGCGGTAATAGTTGCTGATCAAGCAACCAAAACCATTATTTTGAACTGGTTGGACTTGTATCAAACCGTTCCAGTCATGCCATTTTTCAACCTGACATTGGCTTATAACACCGGTGCTGCATTTAGCTTTTTAGCGAGTGCTGGTGGCTGGCAACGTTGGTTCTTTGTGATTTTGGCAGCCGTTATTGTCACGGTGTTGACGGTTTGGTTAAGTCGGCTTGCTAAAACTGCAAAACTTGAAGCAATTTCTTTGGCATTAATTATCGGTGGTGCAGTTGGTAATGTCGTTGATCGTCTGATGCACGGTCATGTGATCGACTTTTTAGATGTCTATGTCGGCACCAATCATTGGCCTGCATTTAATATCGCGGACTCTGCTATTTGTGTGGGTGCAGTATTACTCATCATTGACAGTTTCCGTAAACCTGCAGAGAAAGCATGAATTATCAAGCATTAGCCGTAAGCCAACTGGCCGATTTACAACCGTACGTTCCGGGTAAGCCGATTGCTGAGTTACAGCGTCAGTACGGTATTAAAGATATCGTTAAGCTGGCTTCGAATGAAAGCCCGCTTGGTCCATCTCAAGCCGTTCAAGCAGCGATTGCTTTGGCTGTGCGTGAAACAACTTTATACCCAGATGGTAATGGTTTCGAGCTGAAACAGGCTTTGGCCACAAAATTTGCCTTACAACCAGAACAAATTACCCTTGGTAATGGCAGTAATGATGTTTTAGAGCTGACAGCACGTTGTTTTGCCGGCCCCGGTGACGAGGTCATGTTTGCCCAGCATGCTTTTGCGGTGTATCCAATAGCCACCAAAGCAGTTGGTGCTACAGCAGTTGAAGTACCAGCCGTGGATTATGGTCATGATTTATCAGCCATGCTCGCTGCAGTGACTGATAAAACCAAACTAATTTTTATTGCTAATCCAAACAATCCAACCGGTACGGCTGTTGCTCATAGCAAACTTGAACAATTTTTGGCTGATGTGCCACAAAATGTCATGGTCGTTTTAGATGAGGCGTATCTGGAATATAACGATAACTCAGTGAATACACTGACGTGGTTAGCGAAGTTTCCTAACCTCATTATCTGTCGGACATTTTCAAAAGCATATGGCTTAGCGGGTTTACGAGTTGGTTATGCTTTGTCTCATCCTGAAGTCGCTGATTTGTTAAATCGTCTGCGTCAGCCGTTTAATGTGAATAGTTTAGCTTTGACGGCAGCGGTCGCAGCACTTGGTGATGATGATTATCTCGAACGTGCGAAAGCGATTAACGAAGCCGGCATGTTGCAATATGAGCAAGGCTTTGCAGCTTTAGGTCTGAACTATATTCCATCAAAAGGTAACTTTATCTGCGTAGATGTTGGTCGCTCTGCAGCTGACGTTTACGAAGGCTTGCTGCGTGAAGGGGTGATTGTTCGTCCTGTTGCGGGATACGGTTTGCCAAATCATTTGCGGATCAGTATCGGCCTTGAACAAGATAATGCTCGCTGCTTAATAGCGTTAACAAAGGTGCTTAACCATGATTAAAAACCTCGCCATTATTGGGGTTGGTTTGATTGGTGGCTCTTTGGCACTGGCTTTAAAAAAAGCTGGCAAAGTTGAGCATGTAACGGGGTATTCTCGATCTGCTGATGCCCGTGAAGAAGCATTGCAATTGGGATTAATCGATACAGCAGCTGACAATATTACGGATGCTGTCAAAAACGCAGATGTGGTTTTTGTCGCGGTGCCTATGGGCGCGATGCAAACTGTTTTTGCTGAAATAGCGTCGTCATTACAGCCCGGTACTATTGTGACTGATGGTGGCAGTGCTAAGCAGCAGGTGATTGATGCAGCAAAAGCAACGCTGGGTGAGCACTACACAAACTTTGTTCCTGGACATCCAATTGCGGGAACAGAACGAAGTGGTCCTTCAGCAGCATTTGCAGAATTATATGAAGCGCATCGCGTGGTATTAACGCCAACGGATGTGACCAACGCCGATGCATTAAATACAGTCCAGACAATGTGGCGTCACTGTGGTGCTGAAGTGTTTGTGATGGATGTACAACATCATGATTTAGTACTGGCTGCGACAAGTCACCTGCCACATGTGTTGGCATTTAATTTAGTGGGCATGCTGGCCGCGCGGGATGATTGCGATGAAGTTCTTCGCTATGCAGCAGGTGGTTTTCGCGACTTTTCGCGAATCGCATCAAGTGATGCTGTGATGTGGCGAGATATATGTTTGGGTAACCAAGACGCCATTCTTGAATTGTTAAGACAGTATCGTGTTGGCCTCGACAAAATTGAGGCAGCCATCCGTGAAGATAATGGCGACTATTTAATAGATTTTTTCAGTCGGGCAAAGCGTGCCCGAGACAGCCGCTTTGCTGAACCAGGCTTAATTGATAACAGCGAAGTTTAATGGAGCAAGTTACATCGTGAGCGAACAAAGTAATTTACAGTTTATTGTCCAACCGGGTGGCAAATTAAGTGGTCATATCCGTGTGCCGGGTGATAAGTCGATTTCGCACCGCACCATTATGTTGGGCTCATTAGCTGAAGGAACCACTGAAGTCACTGGTTTTCTCGAAGGCGAAGATGCGCTAGCAACATTAGCTGTTTTTCGTAGCATGGGCGTACAAATTGAAGGCCCTGATAACGGCAAAGTGACCATTCATGGTGTTGGCATGCATGGCCTTAAAGACCCGCAAAAAAATCTAGATGTAGGTAATTCCGGTACATCAATTCGTTTGTTAAGTGGTTTACTGGCTGGCCAAACCTTTGGTGTCACAATGAGTGGTGACAGCTCATTGGCAAAACGCCCCATGCTACGTGTTACCGAACCTTTGTCTTTGATGGGCGCAAAAATTGATACGCTCGAAGGCAAACCACCGCTCACCATTCACAGTGGCAATACCTTGAAAGGTATTGATTACCAATTACCTATGGCAAGTGCACAGGTGAAATCCTGCTTATTACTTGCCGGTATGTACGCTGATGGCGAAACAAGCGTTACTGAGCCAGCACCGACACGTGACCACACAGAGCGGATGCTCAAAGGCATGGGCTATGACGTCAAAGTGGATGGTAATAAAGTAACTATTCGTGGTGGTGGTAAGTTAACGGCTGCCAAAATTGATGTGCCTGCTGATATTTCCTCTGCCACATTCTTTATGGTGGGCGCTGCAATTGCCCCAGGCTCCGATATCACATTACAACACGTTGGCATCAACCCCACACGTATTGGCGTCATTAATATCTTGCGATTAATGGGCGCTGATATTGCTTTATCAAATGAAAAAGAAACCGGTGGTGAACCCGTCGCTGATATTCGTGTTCGCTTCGCACCACTCCATGGTATTGAAATTCCTGAGGATCAAGTGCCATTGGCGATTGATGAATTTCCAGCCATTTTTATTGCAGCAGCCTGTGCTGATGGCCAGACAGTGTTAACTGGTGCAGAAGAATTGCGCGTTAAAGAAAGTGACCGAATTCAAGTCATGGCTGATGGTTTACAGGCATTAGGTATCGATGCTCAGCCAACTGGGGATGGCATGATTATTCAAGGTGGTGTTATTGGTAGTGGTGAAGTCACAAGTCATGGTGACCACCGGATTGCCATGTCGTTTGCAATGGCCGGACTGCAAGCCGGCGGTAGCATCTTAATTAATGATTGCGCCAATGTTGCGACGTCATTCCCGGGATTCGTCGAGTTAGCGCAACAAGCAGGTTTAACTATCGAGACGCAGGATGTTTGACGTTCCTGTTTTAACGATTGACGGGCCAAGCGGTTCCGGCAAAGGGACTTTGGCGCAACGTTTAGCGGTAGAACTTGGCTGGCACTACCTTGATAGTGGTGCGATTTATCGTGTTCTCGCGCAAGCTGCGCTGCAAGCCAATATCGACTTCTCTAATGTGGTCGCATTAACAGCATTGGCTGAGAAGCTGCCGGTTACGTTTAAAGTTGAAGATGATGGGCTTGTCGTGCTGCTAAATGGTGAAGATGTGTCTTTACTCATTCGTAGTGAGCAAGCGGGTAATGCCGCCTCTAAAGTTGCTGCAATCCCAGAAGTTCGTGCGGCTCTATTGCAACGCCAAAGAGATTTTCGACAAGCACCAGGCCTTGTCACCGACGGAAGAGATATGGGTACCGTCGTCTTTGAAGATGCGCCATTTAAAGTATATTTAACTGCAAGCGCCGAAGTTAGAGCGCAACGTCGGTATAAGCAGTTGAAAGAAAAAGGAATTGATAGTAACCTTTCCGATCTTATTGCAGAAATCACTGAGCGTGATGAGCGAGATCAGCAACGAGATGTGGCGCCATTAAAACCCGCTACTGATGCGATGATACTCGATTCCACAGCCTTAGGTATTGATGCTGTTTTTCAACGGGTTAGAGAATTCGTTCTCTAATTCTATTGGGTGATCTAAATGGATGGTCCATTTAGATTTTTTGTAACTATCCTGCATTTTGCAGGTTTAACGGGTGATTCTGTCATCGACGGAATCAAGGATGTCAATAATGAGCGAAAGCTTTGCAGAACTCTTTGAAGAGAGTCTAAACGCCACACCAATGCAACCAGGTAAAATCGTTACCGGTACGGTTGTAAATGTCGGTCCTGACGTGGTGATGGTTAATGCCGGTCTGAAATCTGAAGGCGCAATTCCAGTTTCTGAATTCCTGAACGAAAAAGGTGAAATTACCGTTTCTGTTGGTGATTTGGTCGATGTGTCGCTGGAATCTCTGGAAGACGGCTTTGGTGCAACTCAGTTATCACGTGAAAAAGCGAAAGCGGCTGAAGCGTGGGTTCGTCTGGAACATGCATTTGAAGCGAATGAAACTGTTACCGGTATCATTTCAGGTAAGGTTAAAGGTGGTTTCACTGTTGATCTGGAAAATATCCGTGCGTTCCTGCCGGGGTCTCTGGTCGATGTACGCCCAATCCGCGATACTTCTCACCTGGAAAACAAAGAGCTGGAGTTCAAGCTCATTAAATTGGATCGTCCACGTAACAATATCGTTGTGTCACGTCGCGCCATCATGGAACAAGAAAACAGTGCAGAGCGTGAAGCGCTGTTAGAAACCTTAGAAGAAGGTATCGTTGTCAAAGGTATCGTTAAGAACCTGACAGACTACGGTGCATTCGTAGACTTAGGTGGTATCGATGGTCTGTTGCATATCACTGATATGGCATGGAAACGTGTTAAACACCCATCTGAAGTTGTTGCTATCGGTGACGAGATCGACGTTCAAGTTCTGAAATTTGATAAAGATCGTGAGCGTGTATCACTGGGTCTGAAACAATTAGGCGACGATCCTTGGAAAGACATCGCACGTCGTTATCCAAATAGCACTCGTATGCATGGTAAAGTTACTAACATTGCTGACTACGGTTGCTTCGTTGAAATCGAAGATGGCGTTGAAGGTTTAGTCCACATGTCTGAAATGGACTGGACTAACAAAAACGTTCACCCATCTAAACTGGTTTCTCTGGGTGATGAAGTTGAAGTTATGGTTCTGGATATTGATGCAGAACGTCGTCGTATTTCTTTGGGTATCAAACAATGCCAAGCTAACCCTTGGGAAGAGTTCTCGATGACCCATAACAAAGGCGACAAAGTGAGTGGTGCGATTAAATCAATCACTGACTTCGGTATCTTCATCGGTCTGGATGGTGGCATCGATGGTCTGATTCACCTGTCTGATATCTCTTGGGAAGAAGAAAACGAAGAACTGATTCGTGACTTCAAGAAAGGTGATGATGTTGAAGCTGTTGTTTTGGCAATTGACCCAGAACGTGAGCGTATCTCACTGGGTATCAAACAACTCCAAGACGACCCATTCTCAGCTTACCTGTCTGAAAACCCACGTGGCAGTATCGTAACTGGTAAAGTCACAGCTGTTGATGCTAAAGGCGCAACAATTGAACTGGCTGAAGGTGTTGAAGGTTACGTTCGTGCAGCGGATATTGCGCGTGAACGTATCGAAGATGCAAGCAAAGTTCTGAGTGTTGGTGATGATGTCGAAGCTAAGTTTACTGGCATGTCACGTAAAGATCGCACGTTGAATCTGTCTATCAAAGCAAAAGATGATCAAGAAGAATCTGATGCAGTGAAAGAGTACAGCAACGTTTCATCTGGCAACACAACGCTGGGTGATTTGCTCAAAGAGCAAATGGATCAAAAAGACAGCTAAAACTGTCTATGGGCAGGCATCCGACATAAGTCGGGTGCCTGTTTTTTTGCTCTAACCGATGCCACAGAGCAATCGCTTATAAGTCTTTAGAAGACTCAGCATTTTGCCAGGAAATTTGAATACATGACCAAGTCTGATTTGATAGACATCCTATCTGAAAAACAATCTCTATTGAATTATCGTGACGTCGAATTGGCCGTCAAATTAATTTTAGAACAAATGAGTGACAGCTTGTCACGCGGTGATCGTATTGAGATCAGGGGCTTTGGCAGTTTTACACTGCACCATCGTCCGCCTCGTGTTGGCCGTAACCCGAAGAGTGGGGAATCGGTTGAACTCGACGAAAAATACGTACCGCACTTCAAACCAGGTAAAGAGTTACGTGACCGTGTAAATGACGCGGCAAAAATTTAATAAAGAATGAAAATTAGTCAGGAGGCCATCACCGCTACGCACCAAATTCGCGATTACGGTGACGGTTTTCTCCTGCTGCAATTAGCCGATGGTCAAACGCAACGTTTGACAGGCAACTTCCTCCTCGGCAGTGAAACACTGCAAATGCAATCCCCAAATATTCAAAATACATTGAATGTAGATGACGGTCGTAATTTCTTAGCTGATTATAATTTTGATGTATTAATTGTCATTGTTGATGAACAAATTAACAAAAATATGGCTGAGCTAATGTTAAGTTTTCGCAGAGCTGGCATTGCTGCTGAAATTATGAGTTTAGGTCCAGCATGTAGAACCTTTAATTTATTACTAGCAGAAGGCCGTAAACCACTGATTTGGGCAAACTTATAAGTTCTTTGCGGAGTAATCCGGAATAATTCTCAACTTGAGACTTTATCCCTACATCAATTCAGTGATACAAGTTACTGTTTCTAAATAAGTTGCTATAAATATCCCTTAATAAATGCGTGTCTTAATCTTGACCCTCATGTTTGAAGTCAGGAAAATTCTCCCACGCTTAGATATCAGTCTGGCGTGTTTTAACCCAAAAAAATTGACTTTAATTGATATAGATCAATCAACTGTAAGCACTAGTTGATAGTGAATTAGGGTAAACTTTGTTGAAGCTTTAAAGCTGACAATGAAATGGGTCTACTTCTATTTCAATTGATAAAGAAGTCGAGAGAGTAACTCACAGAATAAGGTGTGATCGCTATGCAAGCGAAACAAGAGCAATACAACTATGACGTCGTCAAGTGGTTTGCCTATATGGCCTGTGTTTATTTGGTCATTGGTACGGGCATTGGTGTCTGGATCGCGTCAGAATTAGCCTGGCCGGTACTGAACTTTGACAACCCCTATATTTCCTTTGGTCGCTTGCGTCCATTACACACAAATACGGTAATTTTTGCTTTCTGCGGTTGTACGCTGATGGCAACTGCCTTTTATGTGGTTCAGCGTACCTCTGGTGTACGTTTGTGGAGTGACAAACTAGCTTGGTTCACCTTCTGGGGTTGGAACTTGGTTTGGATTGGTGCGCTGATCACATTACCACTTGGTTTTACACAATCTAAAGAGTATGCAGAGTTAGAATGGCCTCTGGATATTTTGATTGCAGTCGTTTGGCTGACCTACATGTTTAACTTCATCATGACGTTATCAGTTCGTCGTAACTCGCATATCTATGTTGCGAACTGGTTCTTCCTTGCCATGATGATCATGATCACTTACCTGCACGTCGTGAATAACCTGTCTATTCCAGTAGGTATGTGGAAATCATATTCAATTTTCTCTGGTGTTCAAGACGCAATGATCCAATGGTGGTGGGGTCATAATGCGGTTGGCTTCCTGTTAACTGCAGGTTTCCTTGGCATCATGTATTACTTCGTGCCTAAACAAGCAAACCGTCCTATTTACTCATACCGTCTGTCAGTAATTCACTTCTGGGCATTGGTATTTGGTTATGTTTGGTTGGGTGCTCACCATCTTCAATACACAGCATTACCAGACTGGACTGGTTCATTGGGTGCGGCAATCTCGTTAGCGATGATCATTCCTTCGTGGGGTGGTGCATTGAACGGTATGTTCACACTGAGTGGTGCATGGGACAAACTGCGGACTGACTATATTTTACGTTTCTTGATCGTATCGTTAGCTTTCTACGCAATGTCTACTTTCGAAGGCCCAGTAATGGCATCGAAAACAGTTAATGCTTTGTCACATTACACTGACTGGACAATCGGCCACGTACATTCAGGTGCGTTAGGTTGGGTTGCAATGGTTTCTATCGGTGCGCTTTATCACATGGTTGAACGTATGTGGGCAACACGTATGTATTCAGTCAAACTGGTTAACGTACATTTCTGGTTAGCAACCATTGGAACAGCTATCTACATCACCGCGATGTGGGTTGCCGGTATCATGCAAGGTTTGATGTGGCGTGCATACGATGAATACGGCAACTTGGCTTATACCTTTGTTGAGTCAGTCGCCCAAATGCATCCATATTACGCAATGCGTGCAGTTGGTGGCTTCATCTTCTTCACTGGTGCGGTAATCATGCTTTACAACGTGACCGTTACCATTCGCCGAGCAGTCGCAAAACCGTCTGCTGAAATGGCCACAGCTGCGAATATTTGAGGACATCGGAATGGCTAAAAAGAAAAACAAACGCGTTAGCTTCCAAGAGTGGGTTGAACAAAACGTTTGGGGACTGGCATTAGCAACTGCGCTGGTCGTTTCAGTCGGTGGTATTGTTGAAATCGTACCTTTGTTCTATTTGGAAACAACGTTTGAAGACGATGTCTTCCCAGAGTATGAAGAGCTGAAAGGTGTCCGTCCTTATACCGCTTTAGAATTGGCTGGTCGTGACGTATACCAACGTGAAGGTTGCTACCTGTGTCATTCACAAATGGTTCGTCCATTCCGTGATGAAAAAGATCGTTATGGCCACTATTCATTAGCCGTTGAGTCTAAATACGATCACCCATTCCAATGGGGCTCAAAACGTACAGGTCCTGATTTGGCGCGAGTTGGTGGTAAATACTCAGATGCATGGCATATCCAACATTTACGTGATCCACGTAGTGTTGTTCCTGAGTCAATCATGCCTAGCTATCCATGGTTAGAGGATGCCACGGTAAGTGGTGATGATATGGTCATTCGTCTGAAAGCAATGAAGACACTGGGTGTTCCATATACTGACGAAGAAATCGTGGGTGCTGCGGAAGCTGTTGAAGGTAAAACTGAAATGCAAGCTTTGGTTGCCTATCTGCAAGTACTGGGCACCATGATTAACTTCGAGCCAGGTAGAGATTATCGTGAGTAAACTCCAGTCTTATTTTGAGACAAATTGGAGTGCAATGACGGCCAATGATTGGATTGGCACCATCTTGACCGTCATTATCTTCTTACTGATGTTTGGTATGTATATTTGGGTGTTACGCCCTAAAAATAAAGACACACTCGAGTCACATCGTAACTTACCGTTGAACGATGACGACAACGAGGGTTATTCGGAGAAAAAAGATGGCTGATAACAATAAGAATCCGCATGAATGCCCGGATACGGGCCATGAGTGGGATGGCATCACTGAGCTGACTAATCCACCGCCACGCTGGTGGGTCATCGCTCTTTATTTGAGTGGTTTGTTAGTTCTTGTCTACTTTATTTTGTATCCGTCATTACCATTGGTAACGGGAAGCACCAAAGGTGTTCTTGGTTGGACGATGATCAAAGAGTACAAAGAAGACTTGGCAGAAGTTGAAGCTCGTCGAGCGCCTTATGAAGATAAGCTTGCAGCAATGACAGCTGAAGAAATTCTGGCTGATGAAGAAATGCGTAACTACGCAATCGGTTCCAGTAAAGTTCTTTACGGTGATAACTGTGCGGCTTGCCATGGTACAGGTGGACAACCCCATACCGGGTCTGGCTACCCAATCCTTGCTGATGATGATTGGTTATACGGCGGTACAGTCAACAAGATCGTAGAAACTTTGGCTAAAGGTCGCCAAGGCATGATGCCTGCTCATGCAACTATGTTGAGTGAAGAAGAAGTTGATGGCTTAGTTCAGTTTGTTATCAATAGTTCTAACAATGAAGCAACTGATGCTGGTTGGAAGCTGTACAACGAAAAAGGTTGTGTTGCTTGTCATGGCGCCGATGCTAAAGGTGTTCAGATGCTGGGCTCAGCAAATCTAACTGATAAAATTTGGCGTTTCTCTGGTGAGGAAACTGAGATTCGTCACACTATCTTGCATGGTGTTAACGATATGAACGATCCACAAACACGTATTGCGGTCATGCCAGGTTGGAATGAGAAGTTAGCTGTACGTCTTGAGGCAGAAGAGTGGGATGAAGAACCTGAATATGAAGGTACTGAAACTCAACGCCTGAGTGAAACAGAAATCAAGAAACTGGCAGTTTATGTTCACCAACTTGGTGGTGGTCAATAAGCTGATAGAAGTTATGCGGCTGCTTCGGTGGCCGCTATTGATACAGGAGAGTCAACATGGATGCGGTTGTTATTGGAGCAATTGTCTCGTTAGTACTTACCATTGCGGTGATTGGTGTAATCGCCTACAAAATTATTAAAAATATGGAAGATGCCAGCGACGAAAGCTAATTGAAGCGTTGATATTTTCAAGGAAGAAACCGACATCATGTCGGTTTTTTCTTATCTGACTTTTGTGTATCTAAAGTGCTGATAGCAAAGCGCTTATGTTATAATTCTTGGGCTAAATTGGCGAGGAATGCAGCGTGTCCGAACATCAACAAGCCGTGCCTATCGACGTTTCAGGTATTTACAGTGAAGTTGCAGACTGGGATGTAAATGCCGGCGGTAAAAAAGTCGTCGCCAAAAGAATGGGCGGACGCTTTCGTCTGCTGAAATGGTATGGCATGTCAGTATGGCTTGTGTTCTTTTTAGGCCCATATTTACGCTGGAATGGTGAACAAGCCGTTCTGTTTGATATTCCAAACCGCCAGTTTAACTTCTTCAATGTCACCATCTATCCGCAAGATATTTGGATGTTGTCGCTGACGTTACTGTTTTTCGCCATATTACTCGCCGCCGTTACCAGTATTGCTGGCCGTGTTTTTTGTGGTTACTTCTGTTTTCAGACAGTCTGGACAGATGTGTTCACCTTCATCGAAACTAAAATCGAAGGCGATACACCGCAAAAAAATCTTAAATTTCGTCAGTCACCTCTCAATGCAAACAAGATTGTACGCATTGCCAGCAAACATTTTCTTTGGCTGTCGATTGCCTTACTGACAGGTTTGTCATTTGCCGCATGGTTTACCGATGCATTCCAGTTATGGCATGACTACTTCACGCTTCAAGCCTCGATGGCGGCTTGGATTGTATTAGGTATGTTTGCGACTGGCACCTATGTGTTTGCTGGTTTTATGCGTGAACAGGTGTGTTTCTGGCTATGCCCGTATGCTCGTTTGCAAGGCGTGATGTACGACCAAGATACCGTCTTACCAGCTTATGATGCTGAACGAGGTGAGCCTCGCGGTAAATTGAAACGTGGCGAAGTTGAGCATAGCAAAGGTAGTTGTATTGACTGTCGAGTCTGTGTAGCCGTTTGTCCAACAGGTATTGATATCCGCAAAGGCCAACAAGAGGGTTGTATCACCTGCGGTATGTGTATTGATGCCTGTGATTCGATCATGGATAAAACGAACCAACCTCGTGGTCTTATCCGTTATGCCTCATACAAAGAGCTGCATCACAATGGCAAAGCCGTTCCATTGTATTTAAGACCAAGGGTTATTATTTATTCGTTGATTTTAATGATGGCGCTGGGTGGGGTTATTTATGGCTTTATCAGCCTGTCACCAACCGAGTTTAAGGTGACGCATAATAGACAGCCACCTTATGTTAGCCTCAGTGATGGCTCGATTCAAAATCGCTATACGCTGAAAATGCTCAATAAAACCAAACAACCAATTTCCGTTCGTTACCACGTATCAGGGATTGATGGTGCGGTCTTACATGAGTTTGATGAAGCAATTATTATTCAGCCGGGCCATGTTGTACCAATTCAGGCTTTAGTTCGTGTTCATACTGATGATATTGATTCAGCAACAACGCCACTTTATTTTGATGCTGAAGTTATCGAGAACCCTAGCTTAAATACGCGTTCTAAGACTGTTTTTATGGGCCCACAATAATGGCAATTTCACAACACAGCAATGAAGCACTCAAAAATCCATGGGTTCTAGGTGTAATTGGTTTTCTGTTTGTTGTTATTACGATGAATACGGTTTTCATCTATTTGGCATTTAGACAGCCGCCAAATTTAGTTGTTGATAATTTTTATGAGCGTGGCAAAGCCTACGCTATGAAAGAAGAGGCTGTTGATAAACAGAAACTGTTGGGCTGGAACGGTGTCATCATGGCACCAGCCAACAGCCGGGTAAATCAAGCGCAACCTTTTGAAGTTCTTATTCAAGGTAAGAACTCAGTTGCTTTAGATCTGGATTCAGTCACGCTGTTTGCATATCGCCCTTCAGATATGGATGCTGACTTTAGTATTCCCTTAAATAAAATGTCAGCAGGTCGCTATAGTGCCGATGTTGCATTTACTCTGCCGGGAAATTGGGATCTGATCGTTGAAGCCAAACGTGGCGAAGACGAGTATCTAATCACACGCCGTATTTACATTAACCCTTAGTCCAAAGCTGGGAAAGGCTGTTTTTTGTCTGAAGTAAATGCGAAAGCGACTAACGATTGTTTTCATTGTGGCTTAGAGACTTCTCCCTCAACCAACATTGAGGCAGAGATAGGTGGTGTTACTCGTCAGTTTTGTTGTCATGGTTGTCGAAGTGTCAGCGAAACAATTTTTGCTGCTGGTCTAGAAAGTTTTTATCAAAAAACACCAACTGGTGAAACACTTGCCCCACCACCTGACGTTCCTAGTGAGCTAGAAGCTTATGACTCAGATGATGTTCAACAAGATTATGTAACTCGTCATGGTCAACAGCGAACAATCCATTTACTTATTGAAGGTATTCATTGTGCGGCTTGTGTTTGGTTGATTGAACAAGCATTACATAAGCTACCAGGTGTCTTAGCGGCAGATGTTAATCTTAGTGCAAAAAGACTAAGACTTCGTTGGGATAACGATAAGATAAAACTTTCTCATGTTATTCATCGTTTGGCGCAGCTGGGTTATGCAGCAGTTCCATTTGATCCCGAAACTGCAGAAGGTGCTCTAGCTAGACGCCATCGTGACTTAATTTACCGCATGGCTTTTGCTGGTTTCTGCATGATGAATATCATGTGGGTATCGATTGCACTTTATGCCGGTGCAGCAGAAGATGAGTTTCGAAACTGGTTTCATTGGATAGGGATGGCTTTAGCTACGCCAACGTTACTGTATTCAGGCTATCCATTTTTCCGAAACGCATTGATTGGTTTACGTCATTGGCACTTGACCATGGATTTGCCTATTGCGATTGGTGCAACGGCAACTTATCTTTATTCCGTATACATCACGGTGACAGGCTCCGTTCAAGGCGAAGTTTTTTTCGACACTGTAGTGAATTTTATATTTGTCATTCTGGTAGGTCGATATTTACAGGCAATTTCTAGTCGTAATGCACTATCTGCAACAAGACGCTTATTAGAGTTACAACCCAAACTAGCCACATTGGTCACGGCAGAAGGTCAGCGCATTGTGCCTGTTCGCACTTTACAAGCTGGTGACGTACTTTTGGTGAGACCAGGTGAAAAAATACCTGTTGATGGTGAGCTAATAAGTGGCGATAGTAGTGTTGATGAGTCAATGTTAAGTGGCGAGTCTCGCGCTATTGTGAAAACAGTTGGTGATAAAGTCGTTGCGGGAAGTGTGAATGGTGAAGGGGCTTTTCAAGTAAGGACCGAAGCCGTATTACGTAACACGGCACTCGCCAGAATTCTGCAGCTTATGGATGAAGCGCAAACATCAAAAGCGCCGATCCAAAGCCTTGCCGATCGTATTGTGCCGTGGTTTGTTTTAGTGACGTTATGCCTTGCAACGATCACGTTTGTTTATTGGATCCAGCAAGATTTTGAAATTGCATTATTAGCTGCTGCTTCTGTTTTGGTTGTAACCTGTCCATGTGCTTTTGGTATGGCAACACCTATGTCGATTGCGGTTGCCAGTGGTGCTGGTGCGCAACGCGGCGTGTTAGTAAAGCAGGGCGCAGCATTAGAAGCCATGTCTGCCGTCGATCATGTGGTATTTGATAAAACCGGCACATTAACGACAGGTGACTTGCAGTTAAATTTTATTAAACCTGCCGACTTGTTAAATGAGCAGGAATTAGTTGGAATAGCCGCCTCTGTTGAGCAGGGCTCGGAGCATGCTGTAGCAAAGGCAATATTGAATTACGCTGAAGCACATCGGTTTAGTTATCAAGCTGTGTCAGCATTTAAGGTGTTACCCGGACGTGGTGTAGAGGCTCAACTTGATGGCCATACCATTAAAGTCGGCACGCTCGTTTGGCTGCAACAAAACGGATTAGATATTTCAGATAATTGGCATCAACTAGTGAAAGATGCTGATGCCCAGGGTATCAGTGCCGTTCTTGTCGTTAGAGATGAAGTCGTTATTGGTTTGCTAGGTTTTGGCGATACGCTTCGCCCAGATGCAAAAGAAACCGTCAGTTATCTGCTTGACCAAGGCATAAACGTCACGGTCTTGAGTGGTGACCGACAAGCAGTCGTTACCTCAGTTGCAAAACAACTCGGTCACGTTGGTGTGTTTTCTGAAGTATTACCTGAAGATAAACAGAAATGCATTATCAACATACAGCAACAAGGCCAGAAAGTTGCGATGGTAGGGGATGGTATTAATGACTCACCGGCATTAATTCAAGCCGATGTCGGGATTGCCCTTGCTGCTGGGACCGACGTGTCAATAGAAAGTGCTGATATTGTCCTGTCACACAACCGTTTATCGCTAGTCATTGATGCTCGTCAGCTTGCCGCCCGGACGTTACGCACGATTAGACAGAATATTGTATTATCCATAAGCTACAACCTAATTATGGTTCCGCTGGCTATGATGGCAATGGTTAGTCCACTGCTAGCGGCGGTGACAATGCCAATTAGCTCATTACTTGTCATTGGTAATGCTGCCCGCATTAGTCGTTTGTTTAAGAGGTAAGTTGTGGAAGTGATTTATGGACTATTGCCGGGTATGCTATTGCTAGGTATTGTTGGCGTAGCGGTGTTCTTTTGGGCAGTCCGCAATGGTCAGTATGATGATATGGATGGTGCTGCGCACCGGGTGTTAATGGATGATGACGAGCCGGTTAGTCACACAACCGAAACTGACGATAGCCAATATGAAGACGCTTCTGGGAAACCTCGTAATTAAATTATTCTTTGCCTACGACGGCGTCTCACGAAATGTTTAAAAGCTGGCAACTTCGTCATTTACTGCGCTTATGGGCGGTAGTTGCAGTATGCACTATCGTTATCATGTCAGTGTTGTCGCTAAGAAATCACAAGCAATATGCTGATAATCAAGCAATGCTCGTGAATGAGTTACTGCCGCTACAAGTAAATAGTCGTGAACTTGCCGTGTTAGCAACAGACTTAATTCTTCGGCAGCAGTTGATTCTGAATGCTGATAGTCGACAAGCCTTATCCCAATTACCAAAACGCAATAAACTTGAACAAAGCTTTGAGCAGCAATGGCGAGCATTACAAACGCTTAGTCATCAGTTGCCAATTGAACAACAGCTGTTATTGCCGCTTCAACAAGCTTATCAACAGTTTTTAGCTACTGATCAACAGCTATTAGAACTCGCACAAAATGAGCAGCGGCTTGAAGAGCAAATTAGTGCATTAAACCCAACTTCAGAAGCTGCAAAACTCCTACGCCAACAGCTAACCGATGACTCTCAACAACGTCAGATTTTGCTTAACCAGAGCTTACATTCACTGGAAAGTATTCGCGATAACCTTAAACAGTTAACTGATAGTGTGAGTGTCCATTACGAATTTCAACTGGTTAAATCAGCAGCTTTAATTGATAAATTTGAATTATGGGTATGGGCGATTGGCAGCTTGTTGGTACTTGCGATGTTGTTGTTTATTACAGCACTGTCAAAACGTATTCAGCAGCCATTACAGAGTTTAAGAGAAGGTATGCGGGAGCTGACAGCTGAAAATTTCGATACCCGTTTACCTGAGACAATTGGTCAAAATGAATTTGGCTTGTTAGCGAAGGACTTCAATCAGTTTGCAGCGAATACAGAGAAATTAATTTTGGCATTGGATAATGCCAAATTGCAGCTACAAGATCGCGAGCAGCAATTATCCGCGATATTAAATAATGTGCCTGAGGCAATTCTGGCCCTATCCGCTGATGGCACTATTATCGCTTGTAATCCTGCTGCCCAAAAAATCTTTACCGCGAAAGAAAATGAAATTGAGGGACAGCCATTTTCAAGGTTTGTGAAGCAGGCTGATACCCTTCGTTTTGATGAGTTGGTGGGCCGGAACAAAACCGATTTTGAGTTTGAAGGGTGTGATTTTGAGGGCAATCCCATTTTCCTTTGGTTATCGCTGAGTCCACTCATTAATCAAAGTAATATGGTTTGGGTTGCCGTTGTCTCTGATATCACTAACTGGAAACAAACAAAGCAAGCGTTACAACAGACGACTAATGAGCTGAATGCCATTTTAGAAAATGCCTTAGTGGGCATTGCCTTGGTAAAAGATCGTCAGTTGATCCGCGTTAATCATAAGTTTGAGCAACTCTTTATGGCGGAGCGGCATCAGCTTGAAGGGAAAAGTTTACGTTGTACACATATCAGCGATGATGCATTTGATCGGTTCGGTGAGCAGGCACAAAGTGCTTTGATGCAAGGTGAAAGCTTTGAAGCTCAATTGGAAATGCAGCGCTTTAATGGCGAGCGTTTTTGGTGTTCATTATCTGGTCAGGCTGTTGATAGTGAGAATCCAGATGCCGGTAGTATCTGGTTATACGAAGATGTAACGCAGCAACGTTTAAATGAGGACCGACTCACACGATTAGCCAGTGTCGATTCGCTAACTGGATTGCCGAATCGTGGTGTATTCAATGATCGATTAGAGCATGCGATTCATAAGCTACAACGTAATGGTGGCCGTCTTGCTGTCTTTTTTATCGATCTTGACCATTTCAAACATATTAATGACTCTTTAGGTCATAAAGCTGGTGATGCACTACTTTGTGAGGTGTCAGGGCGAATTCGCTCTTGTGTTCGGGAAAGTGACACAGTAGCTCGTTTAGGTGGTGACGAGTTTACCGTGGTGCTTGAAGATATTTCATCAGCCCAGTATGTCGGGCGCGTGGCTGAGAAGATTTTAAGTGCAACAGCTTTGCCGTACATGATCGACAATATCGAGGTAAATATTAGCCCGAGTATTGGGGTAAGCTTATATCCAGCTGATGGCCGCGATGTTGATATGCTGATCCGTAACGCGGACGCTGCCATGTATCACGCGAAAAATTCAGGTCGTAATAACTTCCAATTCTACTCAGCTGAGATGAATGCTGAAGCGGCGAACCGGTTGGCGTTAGAAACCAGTTTACGTCGTGCTGTAGAGCAAAAAGAATTCTATTTACAGTTCCAACCACAAATTGATTTAGAGAATGGCAAAGTCGTTGGTGCTGAGGTCTTATTACGTTGGCACACCGAACAATGGGGGGAAGTCTCTCCGGCTCGATTTGTTCCTGTTTTAGAAGATACTGGCCTTATCGGTTTGGTCGGGGAGTGGGTGTTAAGTGAGACTTGTCGGGTGTTTATGGAAAACCGACACGCCTTGCCAGAGAACTTCTTGTTTGCTGTGAACCTCTCTGGACGACAGTTTAAAGGTGGACGTTTATTAAGCTATATCAAAAACTTACTGACCGAAACTGAAATGCCAGCCACTAACCTTGAGTTAGAAATCACTGAAAGTTTATTGATGGACAATACGGATTCCGCGATTGATACGCTTCGGGAATTAAGTAGCCTTGGAGTGACGCTTGCGATTGATGACTTTGGTACGGGCTACTCTTCTTTATCGTACTTGAAGCAGTTTCCACTTAACGTGCTGAAGGTTGACCGTGCTTTTGTTCGTGATTTAACGATTGATAAAGATGATGCTGCAATTGTAGGCGCCATCATGGCGATGGCTGATAGCCTCGGTCTAGAAGTTGTTGCAGAAGGTGTGGAAACGGAAGAACAGCTTTCATTCTTAGAGCAAAAACATTGTCAGCGGGCGCAAGGTTACTTTTTCAGTAAAGCCTTGCACCTAACTGATTTAATGGACTATATCGCTCAGCGTGAGAGAGTGCTCAGCGCCTGATACTCAAATACGGGCTTATCATCTGGGTGTAAGCGAATGCTGAGATGGCTTTCCGGATATTGCCAAATCTCAGCTTGAGGATCTTCTGGATCGCCAGTAATTTCATTTGGTTCACCAAAACGCGCCAATAACACGTCATGATCTGGTCGATAGTTGGCAATGTAAGTTATTGCCACAATAGGTGCCGTCAGCAACAATGCTTTATCTTCAAAAGCTGGCTCAATTCGGCGTGAACCACTTGGTTGTAATTTATTACTGTGGGCACGGCTAACCATTTCGTTAAGTGTCTCTTCTGGTACTGAGAGGTTTGCCACAATCTTGGCTGATAAGCCGCTCAAGTTAATGCGATCAAAAAACACTTCAGCGGTGGTAGCTTCGCCTTCTGTTGTAAATAAAGCGACTTCGCCACTTTCACGCCAACGTACTTGTGCATCTTGGTAAGTATCTTGACCTAAATGGATATCAAACACAGTGATGTCACCATTTGGCTGCATGCTGATTTCCCAAGGCTTTGGTCCATCTGGCTGTGGCGAAGGGATTAGGGCTAAAGACAGAATGCCAATAAACACCAGTGTGATGATTGCGAGAGTTTTAATTAGTAATTTCATCGTAATTCTTATACTTGTAACCAAAAAGTGACGGGGCCATCGTTGATGAGGCTAACCTGCATGTCTGCGCCAAACTGGCCAAAACCTGTAGTTGAATGTACTTGTTGTGATTGCTCACAAAAATAGTCAAAAAGATCTTTACCTAAAGTGGGAGGAGCTGCTGGCGTAAAGCTTGGCCGGCTGCCCTTACGGGTGTCTGCTGGCAGCGTAAATTGTGGTACAACCAACAAGCCACCATTTATCTGTTGAAGGTTTAGATTCATCTTGTCATTGTCATCTGAGAAGATGCGGTACTGAAGCACCTTTTGTAATAACTTATCAGCGTGTACTTGGGTATCTTGTTTTTCTACTCCGAGCAGTAACAGGATACCTTGTTTTATATCTGCGATTTGTTTGTTATCGACACTGACAGATGCTGAACGCACACGTTGAATTAAGCCAATCATACAAACTGTTCAGCTATTTCATTTGTTGCTTGAACCAGCGCGTCAATCAAGCCCGGCTCACCAGCAGCGTGACCTGCCAGAGGTACGATACGCAGATCTGCTTGTGGTAACTGTTGCTTGAGTAACCATGATTGTTGGAATGGACACACCATATCGTAACGTCCATGAATGATGATGGTAGGAATATCATGCAACATTGATAAGTCAGATAGTATTGGCCTATCTTCGATAAAGCACTTATTCAAAGCAAAGTGTAATTGGATGCGGCTATGATCAAGCGGGCCTGGCGAACTGTCTTCAGGCAACTGATAAGAAGGCGTATCTCTCATCATAACAATGGTGGCTTCCCATTGCTGCAATGTATTCGCTGCAGCTTGTTGTACAGCCTGATCTTGATGCGTTAGCTGCTGATAATAAAAATTTAATGGTGCAGACTGCTCTGATGCAGGGACATCTTGAATAAACGCCTGCCAGGCATCGGCAAATACAACTGATGCACCGCCAGCGCCATATACCCAATCAATATCTTGTTGGCGTCCTAGGAAGGTGCCACGCAAAATCATTGATGCAACATGTTGTGGATATTCCCTTGCATAGCAAAGGGCAAGGGTTGCGCCCCAAGAGCCACCAAATAAATGCCACTTAGAAATATTCAGGCTTTGGCGAATAGCTTCAATATCACCAATAAGGTGTTCAATATCGTTATTGGAAAGTTCACCACTAGGTTGGGAGCGACCACAGCCTCGCTGATCAAACAAAATAATGTGGTAACGCTCGGGATCAAAATATCGGCGGTGTTGTGGGCGACAGCCTGAACCTGGACCACCATGCAAAAACAAAATGGGTAGGCCGTTTGGATTGCCACATTGCTCTAGGTAAATCTCGTGCTGTTTACCATTTGCCAGTGTTTCTCGAGGTAATAACTGACTGTGGAAGGGTTCAATGTCGGGGTAAAAAGACAACATTTTAAAGCCTGTTCGAATACATGACCGGCACTATAGCATTGATGATGGTAATTATTGCCCTGATCGGCGAAAATATACGGTTTATTTTTGATCCTTAAGATCGTTTAGAAAACACAATCAAGGCTTACTGAAATGAACCTGCACGAATATCAGGCCAAACAGTTATTTAATCGTTATGGAATTGCCACGCCGCACGGTGAGGTGGCGGAAGATGTCGAGACTGCTGTACAAGTGGTCACCCGTCTTGGTGGCTCGCGTTGGGTAGTTAAAGCGCAAGTCCATAGTGGTGGTCGTGGTAAGGCGGGCGGAGTTCTTGTCGTCGATAGTGAAGATGACGTTATCCAAGCGACAAAAAGCCTAATCGGTACGTCATTAGTCACCCAGCAAACGACCGCAGCAGGCCTACCTATAAAGAAAGTTTTGATTGAACAGCCAAGTGAAATCGTTAGAGAAATTTATTTAGCCTTGTTAGTAGACCGTGTCAGTAAACGCGTGACATTTATGGTGTCGGCACAAGGTGGCATGGATATCGAAGAAGTCGCTGAAAACAATCCTGAAGCTATTTTAACGTTGGCAGTTGATCCTGTGGTTGGTTTGCAAGGGTTCCAATGTCGTCGCGCGGGCTTCTTTTTAGGATTAACCGGTGATGCCTTCAAACAGTTGCAATCGGTTATGCGCGGACTGTATCAATTGTTCATTGATAACGATGCAAGTCTTGTAGAGATTAATCCATTGGCAGTAAATGGCGAAGGTCACTTATTAGCCGTTGATGCCAAAATTAACTTAGATGAAAACGGTTTATTTCGTCATAACGAATTGGCCGCAATGTTTGATCCTAGCCAAGAAAATCCAGCAGAGGTAACGGCTAGAGATTTCGGTCTGAACTATATTGCCTTAGATGGTAATGTCGCTTGCATGGTTAATGGTGCAGGTTTAGCGATGGCAACCATGGACTTGATTCAGAAAGAAGGCGGTGAGCCAGCAAACTTTCTTGATGTTGGTGGTGGTACCACTGCTGAACGTGTAGCGGAAGCCTTTAAATTGATTTTGTCTGATAGCAAGGTTAAGTCGATTTTGGTCAATATCTTTGGTGGTATTGTCCGTTGTGATTTGATTGCCGAAGGCATCATTCAGGCAGCGAAAGAAGTCGGTTTGTCGCTTCCAGTGGTTGTCAGACTCGAAGGCACAAACGCCGAGCAAGGTAGAAAACTATTGGCTGAAAGTGGCATGAATTTACAAGCTGCTCAAGATTTAACTGCAGCAGCGAAACTTGCTGTTGCAGCGGCAGGGGAGTTGTCAGCGTGAGTATTTTAGTAGGTAAAGAAACCAAAGTCATTTGCCAAGGCTTTACCGGCAAACAAGGTACTTTTCACTCTGAGCAGGCAATTGCCTATGGCACTAACTTTGTTGGTGGTGTGACTCCAGGCAAAGGCGGTCAGATCCATTTAGATCGTCCGGTGTTTAACACAGTACATGATGCCGTTGAAGCAACTGGTGCTAATGCCACAATGATTTATGTACCGGCTGCATTTGCTGCCGATGCTATTTTGGAAGCGGCTGATGCGGGTATTAAAGTCATTGCTTGTATCACTGAAGGTATTCCGGTTCTAGATATGTTGCGTGTTAAATATGCGCTCGAAGGCAGTGACGTATATTTAATTGGCCCTAACTGTCCTGGTTTAATTACACCGGGTGAATGCAAAATCGGAATCATGCCTGGCAGCATTCATTTACCGGGTAAAATTGGTATTGTCTCTCGCTCTGGGACATTAACTTATGAAGCGGTACATCAAACCACTTTAAATGGTTTGGGCCAAAGTACTTGCGTTGGTATCGGTGGTGATCCTATTCAAGGCATGAACTTCATCGATTGCCTAGAACTCTTCCAAGCTGATCCACAAACCGAAGGTATTGTCATGGTCGGTGAGATCGGTGGTCAGGCTGAAGAAGATGCAGCAGCTTATATTGCGGAACATGTCACTAAACCTGTTGTGGCATACATTGCTGGTTTAACGGCACCGCCGGGTAAACGTATGGGCCATGCAGGAGCCATCATCAGTGGTGGTCAAGGTACGGCAGAAGCCAAACTGGCTGCATTGAATGCTGCTGGCGTAACAATTTGTCGCTCGCCTGCAGAAATTGGTGACGCCATGTTGGCGGCTTTAGCCAAATAATGACTAGCCAGACCTTAAAGGTAGTTCTGGCCCAAATTAATCCAGTTGTTGGCGATGTCGCTGGCAATGCTGCCAAAGTATTGGCAGCAGCAACTCAAGGTAGGGACGAGTCGGGCGCCGATATCGTGGTCTTTCCTGAGCTTTGTCTGACTGGTTACCCACCGGAGGACTTATTACTTCGACCGGGTTTACAAAAACGTATTGATAAAGCGATTGATACCTTAAAACAAAAGGTGAGCGGTGTTCATATTGTTATCGGCCACCCCTCAGGCAAAGTAGGACAAGAGCTATACAACGCTGCCAGTGTGATTGCTGATGGTGAAATTGTTTGCCAATACTTTAAGCAAATGTTGCCAAACTATAGTGTGTTTGATGAAAAACGCTATTTTGTCGATGGTCATTTACCCAGCACTTTCACACTGAAAGACATCACCTTTGGCGTAACCATTTGTGAGGATATTTGGTTTACAGCGCCAGCAGCACAGGCTAAAGATGCGGGTGCTGAAGTATTACTTAATATCAATGCTTCACCATTTCAGCAGGGTAAGCCTGCTTTACGTCGCAATACCGTTCGCCAACGTTCCCAAGAAAATCATTTACCCATTTTGTATGTCAATCAAGTTGGGGGGCAAGATGAACTCGTATTTGATGGTGGTTCATTTGCGTTAGATGCAATGGGAAACCTTGCCATGCAAGCGGTTGCATTTGAAGAAGATCTCATCCCTGTTGTGATTACTAAAACCTCTGATAATGGCATTTCCTTAACGGGTCATATTGTTGAAGATTTACCACCACTTGCCAGTGTTTATCAGGCGCTCGTTTTGGGGTTAAGAGATTATGTTGAAAAGAACCGATTCCCAGGTGTGGTTTTAGGTTTATCTGGCGGTATTGATTCAGCATTAACATTAGCTTTGGCGGTAGATGCATTGGGTGCTGAGCGAGTTCAGGCAGTGATGATGCCATCACGATATACGGCGCAAATGAGCTTGGATGATGCCGCACAAATGGCGGGTCAGTTACAGGTTGCCTATTCTGAACTGTCGATTGAGCCAATGTTTAATAGCTTTTTAGATAGTCTAAGTGAAACCTTTGCTGGCAAAGCAGTCGATACCACTGAAGAAAATATTCAGGCGCGTTGCCGCGGCGTATTATTGATGGCGATTTCCAATAAGACGGGTGCAATGGTGTTATCTACTGGTAATAAAAGTGAGATGGCCGTGGGCTACTCAACTTTATACGGTGATATGGCTGGTGGTTTTTCACCACTAAAAGACGTGTATAAAACCCTAGTGTTTGCACTCTCAAATTACCGCAACGAGATTTCGCAGGTGATCCCCGAGCGGATCATTACCCGACCTCCATCGGCTGAGTTAGCGGATGACCAACGTGATGAAGACTCCTTGCCGCCGTATCCAGTGCTAGATAAAATTCTGGAACGTTATATTGCTGATGATGGCTGCTTTGAAGATTTAGTGGCAGAAGGCTTTGCCGCTGATACAGTTGCACAGGTCATCAAAATGGTAGATCGTAACGAATATAAACGGCGACAAGCGCCACCAGGAATTCGTATCACTGGTCGTGCGTTTGGTAGAGATCGTCGTTACCCGATAACATCTGGCTACACCGTAACATCAACAATAGAGTAGGGATTAACTATGAAAAAAATTGAAGCGATTATTAAACCGTTCAAACTTGATGATGTGCGTGAAGCATTATCTGAGATTGGTGTGACAGGCATGACAGTGACTGAGGTCAAAGGCTTTGGCCGCCAAAAAGGTCATACAGAGTTATATCGTGGTGCAGAATATGTCGTGGACTTTCTGCCTAAAGTAAAAATGGAAATTGTGCTGGCTGATGAGCAAGTTGATGGTTGTATTGAAGCCATCATCAAAGCCGCACACACAGGCCGTATTGGTGACGGTAAAATTTTCGTATTACCACTGGAACAAGCAATCCGCATTCGTACCAGTGAAAACGGCGAAGAAGCTATCTAAACCGTTGATGAGAGATGGCTGCTGTTGCAATAACAGCAGCCAGATTCATTACTCTTCTAAGATTGAACGACGAACGTCAGCAATACCTGGATGAGCTGGGTAGTTCAATTCAAGCACGCGCATTACGTCTTCAGATAAATCATCCATTTCCATAATTTTGTATGCTTTCGCCATGATAACCAAGGCTTCAGGCACAGCAGGCGTGCGCGCATAATTCTCAACCACATAGCGGGCGCGGTTTGCTGCAGCAACATAAGACGTACGGCGCATATAGTAATTGGCGACATTGATTTCATGCTGAGCTAAACGGTTACGTAAATAAACGACCCGTTGCGCTGCATCATCAGAGTATTTACTTTGCGGATACCGCGAAATCAGTGTGTTGAAGTCTGCAAGTGCTTTTTCTGCTGAGGCAGGATCACGTTGTGATTCATCACGTGGAATGTATTTTTCCAAGATGCCAACATCTTTATGGAAATTAACTAGGCCACGTAAGTACAGCGCGTAGTCGATATTTTCGTTTAGTGGATAAACGCGCATAAAACGATCAATGGTGGCGATGGCCGTCTCAGGATCGTCATTTTTATAGTGTGCGTAGGCAGATTCTAGTAAGGCTTGTTGAGCATAAACACCGAATGGGAATCTAGCTTCTAACTGTTCGTAGTATTCGATCGCTGTTCGGTAATCGGCAATATTTAGTGCCGCTTTCGCTTCAGCGTAAATACGTTCTACAGTCCAGTTTTCGTCAGCTTTGACTTCTTCTTTATCACCAAAGATGGAACAAGCACTCAGAGAGAGCATTAAAAGTAGCGGCAGGGTTATTTTTTTCATGGGCCTAGAATACGCTAGCGGTTTGTTATCGGTAAAGCAGGATTGTAGACTTTTTAGCATCCGAAAGCACCTTAAAATCGGTAACTTACTGAAATGAAACCTTGTACAATAATGTGCAGCTTTTGAACCCACAACAGGAACTTCGATGATCAAACGTGTTATCGCCGTGCTAATAGCCGGTGCCGTGAGCATTCCCGCTCAGTCAGCTGTATTTGAAATACCTGACGAACAAACACAAGTAGTAGGCCAAAATATTGTCGTCTATACCAATAAAGAGGATACGTTACTGGATATCGCGCGTAACTTTGATTTGGGCTATGGCGATATTGTTAACGCAAACCCAGATATTGATGCTTGGGTTCCTGGCGATAACAAACGCATTATCGTACCAACACGTTTTGTTTTACCGGATGCGCCACGCGAAGGAATCGTGATTAATATTCCTGAAATGCGCTTGTATTACTACCCAAAAGCCGTATCAGGTCAGCCACAACAAGTGGTAACACATCCTATCGGTATTGGCCGTGAAGGTCGCGATACACCATTTGGTAAATTTTCGATTATCCAAAAACGTGAAAATCCAACTTGGACACCACCAGAGTCAATTCGCAAAGAACATGCTGCTGAAGGTGATATTTTGCCCGCAGTTGTGCCAGCAGGTCCTAACAATCCGTTAGGTACTCGTGCTATGCGTTTATCTAATCCAAGTTATTTGATTCACGGTACACATCGTCCTTACGGTGTTGGTCTACGAGTTAGTAGTGGCTGTATTCGTCTTTTTCCTGAAGATATTGAAAGCCTATATAGCAAAGTCCCAATGAATACCTCTGTGAATATCATTTATTCACCGTTTAAAGCGGGTATGCAAAATAATGCGCTTTACATCGAGTCTCACAAACAATTGGACGATTTAGATAAGGGCGATGCAGATGCCTACAATATGACGCCTATTATCCAAGCGATGTTGGCGGTGACCGATAAATTACCGGAAGGTGATGTATGGACTAAGGCTGACAATGTACTGCTGGATAGTAATGGTGTCGTACACAGCTTAAGCGGTGAAGAAGCGCCAATCGTTGAAGACATTTGGTTTATTCACGGTGGTACAGGCCAAAAAGTACCGGCGAAAATGCATAGCGCAATTAAGCAGCTACAAATTGAAAACCTGTTCTGGCCTGTTCGGGGCGGCACGGTTGGTGAAATTGTCTTAGGACCATTTGAAAGTCGTGAGCAAGCAGATGACATGGCTGCACGTGTTTCTGAGGCTGCCGGTACTCCAGTTTGGACAGTGCAGTTACCGGATACCATGCTTTAAGGGTTTATTGTAGGCAAAAAAAAAGCCGGGACAATGTCCCGGCTTTTTTGTTTGTAAAGCTGAAGCTTATTTGCTCATTGCTTTTTCAAACATACGGTCGATTTTTGCGCAGCACTCATCAACTTGTGCTTGTGCATTTTCAGCTGCTTTTTGAGCGTTCATAGCAGCTAATTCTGCATCAGTAGCAGTACGTTGAGCAGTATCAGCAGTGCTTTGAGCATTGCGAGCTGCAACCATTGCTGAATCAGCAGTTGATTGTGCAGTTTCGACAGATGATTTCAGAGCATTCATTTCTTCTGTGTTAGCACATGCAGTCAGCATAGCTAAAGGCAGAACAACAGCACCCAGTTTTACTAATGATTTCATTTAAATCTCCTTGATTTAAGGTTTTGGGATTGGCATTTCCATGGAATATGGTTAAACGCAAGCCAGATATAAGCTATCAGGAAAAAAATTAGCTGTCTATTGGATTGAATTGATTCTGCGAAACAGTGCAAATTGTTGGTATACTAATGCGCGCCTTAAAGTGGTGCGTTGGTCGCGAATCGGCCAAAAATGCCCATTCACAAGTTATTTGCTCTGGAAAAATCTGTCTATGCACCCAATGCTGAATATTGCCGTTCGCGCGGCACGTCAGGCTGGCTCTCTGATCTTGCGCTCATTACAGCACGTCGAGCACCTGGAAATTACTACCAAAGGACGTAATGATTACGTCTCTGATGTTGACCGCTTAGCCGAGCAAGAAATCATCAGTGTGATTAAAAAAGCTTACCCAGAACACGCTATCGTAGCTGAAGAGTCTGGTGACAGCGGTGCAAATGACACCGTATGGATCATCGATCCATTAGATGGTACAAAAAACTTTCTTCACGGCTTTCCACACTACTGCGTTTCTATCGCTGTCCGAATTAAAGGTCGCGTAGAACATGCCGTTATTTTCGATCCATTGCGTGATGAATTATTTACTGCCACACGTGGCGCTGGTGCACAGTTAAACGATCGCCGCTTACGTGTTAGTAAACGAAAAGAATTAGATCATGCACTGATTGCTACAGGTTTCCCTTTCAAATACCCACAACATCATGAAGCTTACCTTGCAATGTTTGCCAATGTATTGCCTAAAGTCGCGGATATCCGTCGTACAGGAAGTGCAGCATTGGATTTAGCATATGTTGCAGCAGGCCGGGTTGATGGCTACTGGGAAATCGGTTTGGAAGACTGGGATTTGGCCGCTGGATTACTGTTGGTTGAAGAGGCCGGTGGTACCGTGACTGACTTTACTGGTCGTGACCAAATCTTTGGTAAAGGCAACGTCATTGCCTCAGGACTTGTTTTACACAAACATTTACATGCGGCAATCCACCCGTTTGTGAATGATAGTTTGAAATAATTAGTGCCTATAATTTTAGGCTTTCTTAAAACTGTGTGCCTACGCATACGCCCATTTAAATGAATTTTTATGACTGAATTTTCGAAAGACATCAGCAAGCTGCGCAATATTGCCATTATTGCCCACGTTGACCACGGCAAAACCACTTTGGTGGACCAGCTGCTGCGTCAATCCGGTACCTTCAGTGAGCACGAAGAGCTGCAGGAACGCGTCATGGACTCTAATGACCTTGAGCGTGAGCGCGGTATTACCATTTTGTCTAAAAATACGGCAATCCGTTGGAATGATTACCGTATCAATATCGTTGATACCCCAGGCCATGCTGACTTTGGTGGTGAGGTTGAGCGTGTTCTGTCTATGGTTGACTCGGTTCTTTTGCTGGTTGATTCAGCTGAAGGTCCGATGCCACAAACACGTTTCGTTACACAAAAAGCATTGGCGTTAGGTTTAAAACCGATTGTTGTTATCAACAAAATTGACAAACCAAGTGCACGTCCAGGCTGGGTGTTGGATCAAACCTTTGATTTGTTTGCTAACCTTGACGCAACTGATGAACAGTTAGACTTTGAAGTTATTTATGCATCAGGTTTAAATGGTTTCGCTGGTGATGATGAGTCTGTTCGTGATGGTGATATGACGCCGCTGTTCCAAAAAATCGTCGACAGAGTAAGCCCGCCAGATGTTGATGTAGACGGTCCTTTCCGTATGCAAGTATCTTCACTGGATTACAACAGCTATGTTGGTGTTATTGGTGTTGGTCGTATTGAACGTGGTCGTGTGAAAACGAATACACCTGTTACGGTTGTGGACCGTGAAGGCAAAAAACGTAACGGCCGTGTCATGCAGGTCATGGGCTTTATGGGCTTGAACCGCGAAGAAGTTGAAGAAGCACAAGCGGGTGACATCATTGCCTTTACTGGTTTAGATCCACTTAACATTTCAGATACGTTGTGTGATCCAAGTGCTGTTGAAGCATTACCTGCATTGAGCGTTGATGAGCCAACAGTCACCATGACTTTCCAGGTCAATAACTCACCGTTTGCTGGTAAAGAAGGTAAGTTTGTTACTACACGTCAAATCAAAGAGCGTTTAGATCGTGAGTTGATTCATAACGTTGCGCTGCGTGTTGAACAGTTGCCTGAAGATCCAGACAAATTTCGTGTATCGGGTCGTGGTGAGTTGCACTTGTCAGTTCTGATCGAAAACATGCGTCGCGAAGGTTTTGAGTTAGGTGTTTCAAGACCAGAAGTTATTATTCGCGAAGTCGACGGTGTTAAAGAAGAGCCTTTTGAATCAGTGACCATCGATGTGGAAGAAGCACATCAAGGTACCATCATGGAAAAAATGGGTACCCGTGGTGGTGAACTGAAAGATATGTCGCCAGATGGTAAAGGTCGTGTTCGTCTTGACTTTATGATCCCGTCACGTGGTCTGATTGGTTTCCGAACTGAGTTCTTAACAGCAACTCAGGGTACAGGTCTGATTTACAGCGTATTTGATCACTATGCGCCAGTAAAACCGGGTACTTTTGGTAAACGTATTAACGGTGTTCTTATTGCTAATGGTGTTGGTAAAGCAGTTGCTTTTGCTATCTTTAACTTACAAGAACGTGGCCGTATGTTCATCGGTCATGGTGATGAAGTATACGAAGGTATGATCATCGGTATTCACTCACGTGATAACGACTTGGTTGTTAACCCACTAAAAGGTAAACAGCTGACTAATATGCGTGCATCAGGCTCTGATGAAGCGGTAACTCTGGTTCCGCCAATTCGTATGAGTTTGGAGCAAGCTCTGGAATTTATCGGTGAAGATGAATTGCTAGAAGTTACCCCTAAATCTTTGCGTTTACGTAAAAAATTCCTGCTGGAGCATGAGCGTAAAAAAGCGTCACGCGGCTAGTAGGTTAGCGGTTTCGCATCATAAAAGGGTATTCTATTTGGAATACCCTTTTTTTTGAGGTTTTTATGCGTATTTTGATTTTATTGGCTATTGGCTTACTGCTCTATTTAATTTTCCGAAATCTGTTTCGTAAGGCGCGTATTGAGCAACAAAGTCACACCAAAGAAACAAGCATGGTGCGCTGTCAGCATTGTGGGTTACATTTATTACCTGAAGAAGCGATTAGAAGTGAGCAGCAATATTTTTGCTGTCAGGAACACCTTGAGGCCTTCCAGAAACAATCTTGATGGCAACGTCTGAAATTGCCAGTGCTGTTGAACAAACCGAGGCATCGTGGCGGGCGCTAAGACTATTTTCCGGTTACCGATTGTTTCTGGCATCGGTACTCTTCTTTGTCGCCTACTTGCATCTACCACCTGATTTTCTAGGTCAAAAATATCCTGCGCTTTACCAAGTTGCTAGCTTTGGTTACATGCTATTGGCGGTGGTGCTTTTGGTCTTTAGCAGTCGTCAGTGGGGCGAGTTTATTGCCCAATGTAGTATTCAACTACTGATTGATATCATTGCCTTAGCCTTAATAATTCACCTCAGTGGTGGTTTACAAACTGGCCTAGGTGCCTTGTTAGTGGTGATTGTTGTTGCCGGTGGCGCGCTCATCCCTGGGCGAATGGCTGCTTTTGTTGCTGCCATAGCCACACTAGCAGTACTTTTTGAAGCAAGCTATGGTCACTTTTCTAGTGATACCGTTAATCACTTTGGCCAAGCGGGTATGTTGGGCGCTATCTTCTTTATCACAGCGATGCTCGCCCAGCTTGTGTCTCGCACGATGATGCATTCGCAAACCTTAGCCGAAGAACGTGCAGCAGAGCTCACCAAATTGGCAACGTTAAATCAACACATCATCAGTCGAATGCAGGTTGGTGTATTGGTTGTTGATGATGTTGGCAGAGTGAGTCTTATGAATGAATCAGCTCAGCGCCTACTCGGATTTGATACCTTGCAATCAGGCTTTAGTTTAAGAAGCCAAGTACCTGAATTATCAAAACAGCTGATTAGTTGGCAGCAGCATAATCCAGACGCATTTAAGCCTTTTCAAGCGCGGGCAGACTTACCTGAGCTTCGCGCCAGAGCAACACGTTTAGATTCCGGTGAAGTTCTACTCTTTATTGAAAATACCTCAGAAGTTGCTCAGCAAGCGCAGCAGTTAAAGTTAGTGTCATTGGGGCGATTAACGGCCAGTATTGCCCACGAAATTCGTAACCCACTAGCTGCCATAAGTCATGCAGGCGAATTACTGTCAGAGCAGCGCGCTGATGATGAGGCATTAGTAAAATTGACCGGGATTATCGAGCGACATAGCAGTCGCATGAATGCGATTATCGAGACTATTTTACAAATGAGTCGTCGAAAAAGTGTTGAGCCGCAGGTGGTCGTGTTAGCAAGCTGGTTGTCGACATTTGTTGAGGAGTTTAGAGAAACCAAACAGTTAAATGCTGATATTGTGACTTTGGATATCAAAGCACCGCTTGCTCGGGTGTGGATGGATGCCCAGCAATTACATCAGATTTTATGGAATCTATTAGAAAATGCCCTGCATCATGCCGATTTAGTAAAACCAACACCGCTACAAGTGGCTGTAGATATTCAGGCTAATGAAGTCATTATCGATGTTGTTGATAATGGTCCTGGTGTCTGTGATGAGGCGTTAAAACATTTATTTGAGCCGTTTTATTCCGCCCGTCCGGGTGGTACTGGTTTAGGGTTATATTTAGCCCGTGAATTGTGTCAGGCTAATGGGGCACGCTTAAGCTATCTTGCCGCGCCAGATTGCTGTTTTAGAATAAGCTACCCGCTACAAAGACGAGAAATGATCCAATGATGCCGCAAGCTTTAATAGTCGATGATGAAGCCGATATTCTAGAGCTGTTATCTATGACGCTGGGCGCCATGGATATTGAGTGTGTCACTGCAGAAAATGTTGCTCAGGCTAAGCAGGCCTTACAACAACAGTCTTTTGATTTATGTTTTACCGATATGCGATTACCCGACGGTAATGGTATCGATTTAGTGACTTGGATACAGCAAAACAATCCTGATTTACCTGTTGCGGTGATTACAGCGCATGGCAACATGGATTTAGCGGTGCAGGCATTAAAAGCTGGCGCATTTGATTTTGTCTCCAAACCGGTGAAGCTACGTGTACTTCGAGAGCTTGTTGGCGCAGCCTTAAAATTATCGCCTTCAAAACCTGTTTTACATGAACGTCGTTCGCGAGATCGATTATTAGGTGAGACTCAGGTTATGCGCGAGCTGCGTGGCAAAGTGACCAAGTTAGCGCGTAGTCAGGCACCAGTTTATATCAGTGGTGAATCAGGCACGGGTAAAGAGTTGGTGGCGCGGCTAATTCATGAACTCGGCGCTCGAAAAGATAAAACATTTGTTCCAGTTAACTGCGGTGCCATTCCCGCTGAATTGGTTGAAAGTGAGTTTTTCGGTCATAAGAAAGGGGCGTTTACTGGGGCGGTTGCCGATAAACAAGGCTTATTTCAAGCAGCTCATGGAGGTACCTTGTTTCTCGATGAGGTTGCTGACTTGCCTTTGATGATGCAAGTGAAGCTTTTGAGGGCTATTCAAGAGAAAACGATTCGCCCTGTCGGTAGTCATGAAGAAATTAATGTGGATGTCAGAATATTGTCTGCGACACACAAAGATCTTACGGCAGGCGTTAAAAATGGGACTTTTCGTGAGGATCTTTTTTATCGTTTAAATGTTATTGAGATTCAGGTTGCTGCATTACGCGATAGACAAAGTGATATCCCATTACTGGCCGAACATATCCTTCAAAAGTTAGCGGCCAAGAATCAGCAAAAGAAACCGAAGTTAAGTGCAAAAGCGCTTTCGGCATTAAAACAATATCCATTCCCCGGAAATGTGCGTGAGTTAGAAAATACCCTTGAGCGAGCATTAACGTGGGCAGAGGGCGATACCATTGAGGCTGCTGATCTTATGTTGCCGGTGTTTAATGACCATAAAGCAACGAATGTTTCTAAATCTGTTGATATCGAGGATAACGCTCAATTAACAGCTGCATCAGGTGATTTAGAAACACATCTGGAGTTACAAGAGAAAGCTATCATCCAACAAGCGCTTGAGGAGACCCGTTGGAATCGAACCGCTGCTGCCAAGAAGCTGGGGATCAGCTTCCGGGCATTACGGTATAAATTGAAAAAACTGGATATCGATTAAGCTTCGCTAAATTGCTGTAGTTCAGTGATTTCAACACCGTCATTAATAAACATGGTTTGTTCGGCCAATGCGAGCTTGAGTGTTAACTGAACAAGGCTAGTCGTGTCAGAAATCGAACAGCTTTGTACCAATTGACCTGCAACCTCACCGTCTTTGGTCAAAATATCTGCACCAGCCTCGGGCAGGTCATGGCTGGTTACTTCACCAATAAATAAGCGGCGTTTGGCTTCTCCGAGGTAATGCAAGCGAGCAACTACCTCTTGGCCAGGGTAGCAACCTTTACGAAAACTCACGCCTCTAGCGATATCGAGATTTACTTGTTGGGCGGTGAATTTTTCGCGTGACGAAGCAAAAATCATAGGGTAGCCAGCACGCAGCAATTGTTGCTGCCATGCATGGCTTGGCTGTTGTGTTAAACCTGTCTCAGTTAATTGTGTGACTGTTTCTTCGGTGACCAGCACGACGGTAAGATTTGTATCAATTGACGCACTGCTTGGCATGTCTGCTTGATTAAAAGCAACAATGGCGGCATCTGTCATTGGCGTAATATTCACTTTGCTACGCAGCTTGAACATGCTTAGACGTTGGGCTAAAAAGGCAGCCTGATCGACTGGTAACATTAAGATAAAGCCTTGTTCTCTGCGAATTAACCAGAAAATAGCAAGTAAACGTCCTTTGGCTTGGCAAAAACCATTCAATTGTGCCTGACCCGAGACACTGGCTTTCACATCGTTGGTAAGCAGACTTTGGAGAAAGGTTTCTGCATCCTCACCATTAACTTCAACGGCTTGCCAATCAGATAAAACAGCAAAGCCAGAAGCGTCTTGATTGATGATTTCATCTAATTCTTGTTGTTGAGTTAATAAGTGGTTGAGGCTATCGGTCATTTACTGCGTCCCGGTATTCTTTAAAACTGCTATTGTAACGTTTCACTAGCATGAAGCCCAAAGCAATATGGCCGACAATAGTTTATCTCTTACGGTGAAGTCACCCAAAGCTGTCGCTTGGTTAAGCATGCTCATGCATTTTCTATCAGTGATCGCGGTCGTCATGACAGCATTACTATGGTGGCAGAAAGCAATCATGTTCATGTTGCTAATTGTGAGTGCAATTTATTATTGGCGACAATTAATGTCTGGTGGTGGTGTGCTATTGCGATACCAGCAAGAAAAAGGCTGGCAAATAGCGTTTGATAAACAGACTTGGCATTCGATCAAAATACAACAGTGTTTTATCAGCATGCCGTTGATAATTATCAATTACCAAAAAGCAAAATACCGCAGCAGGCTATTACTGGTGTCAGGGGCTATAGATTCGCAAGCAATGCGTCAGTTACGCCTTATCCTTCAAGAAAGTCATTGATCTTTAACAGCCTGGGATAACCGTGTTTTGTGCGGGTTGCTCATCATCTACTTCAGGATAATCGCGGTTGTAATGTAAGCCGCGGCTTTCTTTACGTGCTAATGCTGACAAAATGATGAGCTCAGCCACATCTGCAAGGTTTCGTAACTCCAGTAAGTCGTTACTGATGTGATGTTGGCTGTAATAAGCATCAACTTCTTGTTTTAATAATTTCAGACGTTGTTGGGCTTTTTTCAGCCTATCGTTGCTTCTGACAATGCCGACGTAATCCCACATAAAACGGCGTAGTTCATCCCAGTTATGACTGATCGCTACCGCCTCAATGGCAGGGTGAACACGGCTGTCATCCCAATCTGGGACATTGTTAGGAACTGCTGGGAAGTGTTGTTGCTGGATATCTTTTGCTGCTGCGGTCGCAAATACCAAACACTCTAACAATGAGTTACTCGCCATGCGATTGGCACCATGTAAACCCGTATGGGCAGTTTCACCCACAGCATATAATCCAGAGATGTCAGTACGACCATTTTGGTCAGTCATGATACCGCCACAAGTGTAATGAGCAGCGGGTACCACCGGGATAGGTTCTTTGCTGATATCAATACCAAAAGTCAGACAACGCTGATATATGGTCGGGAAGTGTGACTGAATAAATTCAAGGGAATGATGTGTAATATCCAAGTAAACACAATCATGACCAAGCCGCTTCATCTCATGGTCAATAGCTCGCGCGACAATATCCCGAGGAGCAAGCTCAGCTTGTTGATGAAATGCCGGCATAAATCTGCTGCCATCGGCTAATTTTAATAATGCCCCTTCACCACGAAGTGCTTCACTTATCAAAAATGATTTGGCTTTGGGATGAAATAAGCAAGTAGGGTGGAATTGAATAAATTCCATATTGGCAATTCGACAGCCGGCACGCCAACCCATTGCAATACCATCTCCTGTTGATACATCAGGGTTGCTGGTATAAAGATAAACTTTGCCAGCGCCGCCGGTTGCTAATACGGTCACAGGTGCTAAAAAAGTAATTGGCTTATCAGCTTTGATATCTAATGCATAACAACCAAGTGCACGGTTTTCTGTCGTACCAAGCTGCTTACGGCTGGTGATGAGATCAATACCGATATGGTAGGGGAAAAGGCTAATATTCGGGTGAGCTTTGGCTTTATCTAAAAGCGTTGTTTCAACTGCACGACCAGTCGCATCTGCTGAATGAATAACACGTCGGTGGCTATGGCCGCCCTCACGGGTTAAATGATAGTTTTTGTCTGTCTCTTCATCGCGAGTAAATGACACACCTTGTTCAATGAGCCAATTAACACTTTCGCGGGCATGTTCAACAGTAAATTGAACAACATCAGGATCACATAAGCCATGGCCGGCTTTTAATGTATCATCGATGTGGGATTGCAGGGTGTCGGTCTTATCGAGTACAACAGATATGCCGCCCTGCGCGTATAATGAAGCGCCTTCTTCGAGCTGACTTTTAGACAAAATGGCAACTTTGGCATGATCTGCCATCTTTAATGCCAAGGTTAAGCCGGCTGTGCCGCTGCCGATAATAAGCAAGTCAAAACGTAGAGTTGTGGTCATGAATCCGGAAACGGGTAGAATGCCAGCAGCTATTTTGCACTGATTGTGGAACAAAAAGAAAATGCTATTGGTCAATCAAGCTATCAATAAAACTAACCTCCGGCATGTCGGAGCAGGCCGGAATTTAGGATGAGCATCGATCAAGAACTGGTTAAGCGGGTACAGGCCGGCGATAAGAAGGCTTTTGACTTGTTGATCATGAAATACCAGCAACGCATCATCCATGTGATCACGGGCTTTGTTCACGATCCGGTTGAGGCGATGGATGTTGCGCAAGAGGCATTCATTAAAGCTTATCGTGCGCTGCCTGGTTTTCGTGGTGATAGTGCTTTTTATACATGGTTGTATCGCATTGCGATCAATACGTCGAAAAATCACCTGACAGCAAGCTCTAGAAGGCCACCTGTCACTGACGTCGATGCGATGGATGCAACTATTTACTACGATGCGCCCGAACTTAAGGAATTTGAGACCCCAGAAAATAGTCTCATGAGTGTAGAGCTGGAACAGGCAATCCAGCAGGCGATAGATAATTTGCCCGAAGATACCGCGACAGCCATCAAGCTGCGTGAGTTTGAGGGCATGAGTTACGAAGAGATAGCACAGGCAATGGACTGCCCAATTGGAACGGTAAGATCACGGATATTCCGTGCTCGTGAAGCCATTGATATTCAAGTTAAAGCAGTAATGGGTGAAGAGGATTAAATCATGACAGTCAATCATCGCGAAATGTTATCCGCACTGGTCGATGGCCAGTTGCAGGGGGATGAACTGACTCAGGCAATCGCGTATATCAGCGAAAACCCTGCGGCGCGAGCAGAGTATTTGCGACTGCAATATACCAGCGACGTTTTACATGGTTATACCAGAGCGGCAGGTCAGCAGCCGGTTGATCTTGCCCAGAAGCTGGCAGCGCAATTAGCGGCTGAACCAACATATACGAATACATCATTACTGCCTAAAGCGAAGATCTTGGCATTCCCGAAAACAGTTTGGAAGCAAGCTGCTGGTCTGGCAATGGCGGCGTCATTTGGTGCGATGGCGGTTGTTGGCTTTATGAATGAACCAACTAACCCTGGATTTCAAGACATGCCTTTAGCTGTTGCTGAACCCGTGACAGATACACAGTTAGTGAGCCAAATGAACCGTTGGACTGTTGGTGAACAAGAAGTGGAAGAGCGCCTAAACAATTATCTAGTTGACCATAGCGAATATTCAGGTGGTTCAGGCATGTTCTCCTATGGACGCGTGGTTTCATACGGTACGGAGCAGTAATGATGCGTAAGGTTCTGGCTTTTTGCTTACTGTTTTACGCGCCTTTAGTGGCATGGGCAGAAAGCGATGCAGTCGACTTGATGGAACGCATGATTCAAGCAGGTAAAGAATTAAGCTATCAAGGGGTTTTTGCTTACCAAACCGGACGTACATTACAGTCAGTACAGATATATCATCGTAATGATGCTGAAGGTGAAATTGAACGCTTAATGTCATTGAACGGTGAAGCGCGAGAAGTGTTACGTTCCAATGATATGGTGACCTGTATCAATCCAGCCGGTAAACAAATCAACATTAGTCGTAGACCACTGGGTCGAGGCTTTCCAAGTGATTTACCTAGAAGGTTAGGCTCAGCAACACCTTATTACGAAGTTACATTAGGTGATGAAGAACGTGTGGCTGGACGCATGACGCAAGAATTGTCTATTGAACCAATTGATGAATATCGTTATGGCTACCGCTTATGGGTAGATAAAGAAACAAACCTTTTATTGAAATCAGAATTGTTGGCTTCTGATGGTGATGTACTTGAAACCTTTGCTTTTTCGTCTATTGAAACTGATACCTATATTAGTGACGATGATCTGAAACCACAGATCCGTGGTGAGGAAATGACTTGGCATCAGTCCGAGCCAGGTAAACCGTCAGCGATTAGTGATAATTTGATTTCCCGTTGGGAAGCCGATTGGTTACCAGATGGTTTTAGTCTTGTGGCTTCTCAACATAGACTAAAAGCTAAAAATGGTGGCTTGGTTGAGCAGCGAGTTTATAGTGATGGCTTGACTTCAGTTTCCGTATTCATTGAACCAATGAAAGCAGAACATAGCCATTTACAAGGGAATTCTCATATGGGAGCAGTGAATGCCTTTGGTATTACCATCCACTCTCATTTTGTGACAGTTGTTGGTGAAGTGCCGCCTGTGACAGTTGAAAAGATAAGTGCAGGCATTAAGTTTAATCTCTCAGACTCTTTATGATTTCTCAAAAAGCAACAGTTATTGCAATTGAACCCAATCGCATCTGGGTCGAAGCCGAGCGGCAGTCTACCTGCGGCGGCTGTCAGATGCGTCAAGGTTGTGGTACGGGAATGCTCGCGAAACATGTTGGTAAACGTTTCAACAGAATTGCTGTCCCAAACAATAAGGCTGTGGAAATTGGTCAGCAGGTGACGGTAGCGATTCCAGAAGATGCTTTGTTACAAGGTGCCTTCTTAATGTATTTGTTACCGTTATTAGCCATGTTTGCAGGTGCGGGCGTGGCGCGATGGTTAGCATTACCTGAAGTTTTGCAGATTTTTGCTGGGCTGATGGGATTGCTAGGTGGTTTTTTCTGGGTAGCATCGCGGCTGAAACAAAAAAACGCAGTCATACCAACGCAAATAATAGAGGATACAAAATGACACAAACCAAATCCTGGGCGATTGTTGTTTTAGCAATGACTTGGTTGCTAACCAGTATGACGGTGCAGGCACGTAACCTGCCGGAGTTTACTGAGTTAGTTGAAGAAAATGCTGATGCCGTAGTGAATATCAGCACTAAAGTTAACAAAGATGAGACTGCAAACTCTCCGTTTGCTCAAGGTATGCCACCAGGTATGGATATTCCAGAAGGCACACCTTTTGATGATTTCTTCAAACGGTTCTTTGGCCAGCCGGGACAACCACAGCCACCACAAGCAAACTCTCTAGGTTCGGGTTTTGTATTGTCCGAAGATGGTTTTATTTTAACCAACCACCATGTCATCAAAGATGCTGATGAAATTGTGGTTCGTTTTAGCGACCGTACGGAGCTGACAGCAGAACTATTAGGAAGTGATGAACGTAGTGACGTTGCATTACTAAAAGTTGATGCTTCAGGTCTGGATCTTAAAGCAGTCAAACTAGGTCACTCAGAAGATCTTAAAGTCGGTGAGTGGGTACTGGCGATTGGTTCACCATTTGGTTTTGATTACTCAGCCACTGCTGGCATTATCAGTGCCTTAGGTCGAAGCCTACCAAGCGATAGCTATGTTCCGTTTATTCAAACTGACGTCGCAATTAATCCAGGTAACTCTGGCGGCCCTCTATTTAATCTCGACGGTGAAGTTATCGGTATTAACTCACAGATTTATAGTCGAACCGGTGGTTTTATGGGCGTGTCATTCGCCATCCCAATGGATGTTGTGATGAACGTAGTTAACCAGATCAAATCACAAGGCTATGTCAGCCGTGGCTGGTTAGGTGTTGTCATTCAAGATGTAACGCGTGAATTAGCTGAGTCATTTGGTCTAGCTAAACCACGTGGTGCACTGGTTTCAAGAGTTATTGCTGATAGTCCTGCTGCTAAAGCAGGTTTTGAAGCAGGCGACATTATCTTGAAGTTTAATGGTCGTAATGTTGATGCCTCATCTGATTTGCCACCAATTGTTGGTAGCACGGAAGTTGGTAAAACAGCGCCAGTTGAAATCATGCGTAAAAACAAACGCCAAACACTGAGCGTGAAAGTTGAAGAGCTGCCTGAAGATGAAAAAATCGCTAGTGGCTCGAACGCAACGCCAGATGGCCGTTTCAGAGCTGATAACTTGGCTGTAGAAGTGGTTGAATTAACACCGCAGCAACGCCAGGAAACAGGTGTTGAAGCTGGTGGTGTTATGGTCATGAAAATCGAAGCGGGTCCAGTTGCGCAAGCGGGAATTACCTTAACTGATGTCATCATTAGTTTAAACAATGAGCAGATTACTGATGGTAAGCAGTTTGTTGAGGTAGCGAAGAATTTACCTGTTGGTAAATCTATTCCAGTTCTGGTTCAACGTGGTGGTTCGGCGCAGTTCTTAGCGTTGAAGATTGAAGAATAAAAAGCTTTAGCTATACAAATAGCGGCGACTCAGAAATGATTCGCCGCTTTTTTTTGCCTTGAAAACCCTTTATCATTAATGAAAATCATTTGCATTTAAGGGTTTGGGTAAAAATGGAATACAGCATTTTGATCATTGAGGATGATCAGGTTTTAAATGATCAACTTAAGCAAATGCTGACCAAGGCGGGATTTTCCGTTTGGCAATCACATGATGCCTACTCAGTAACAACAATCCTCTCCAGTCACACCATTCATTTAGTGTTATTAGATCTGACCTTACCCGATAGTTGTGGTCATGATTTACTGCAACAGATTCGGCAACAATCCGATGTGCCTGTAATTTTGATTACTGCCCGAAATGCCCAGTCAGAACGCATATTAGGTTTGCAAAATGGTGCTGATGACTTTTTGGGGAAGCCATTTAATTTTCTTGAGTTGCAGTTACGTATTGAAGCGGTATTACGGAGAAGTAGCCAACATACTCAGTCACAAGAGCCTAACCGACTCACACTGGGTCCACTTCGATTACAAAAACAACCTTATTCAGTAGTTTATAACCAACAAGAAATCACCTTGACGACAGTGCAATTTAAACTGTTATGGACGCTGGCTCGACATTATCAGCAACCACTTAGTAAAGCTGAGCTATATCGGCGAGTACTGCTGAAAGACTTCAGTCGTTATGATCGTAGTTTAGATATGCATATCAGCCGAGTTAGACGCAAATTGGTCGCTGCAGGGATGCCGGCTGATAAATTGTTAACGGTTCATGGCACGGGTTACTGTTTGCAATGAATCGGCAACTGCTGTGGAAATTATTACTGCTTACAGTGATTGGCAGTGTCGTATTAATGTTATTGGTACATTGGTTAATTGTTCGTACTGAGCTGCATATGAGCTTCATCGATAAGCAGCATCAAGAAACACTTCAAGAGTATGCCAATCATGCAGCAGCACTTTATCAATCTGGTGATATGGATGCTTTGCAGGATTATATCGAACAGTTACAAGTTAAAGAGTCAACCTGGGTCGCGGTTGTGAAATCTGACGTACAGCCTATTGCTGGTAGCCAGTTATTACCAAGGTTTATAGAGTCGTTTGTTTTAGGGCGAGATATCAGCTGGAAAATCCATCTGTATTTCAAGTTAAATCCAATCATGGATCTTAATCTTGGCGATAAACACACACATTTTTTGATTTTGTTACCACAGCGGATGCGTCCGGGCAGTTATTGGCCAATTGCTGGCGTGATGTTAAAAATCTTTTTGCCAATATTAATCATGGGGTTAATTAGTCTACTGATATATCGGCATGTCATGCGACCGCTACATCAATTACAGCAAGCGACTCGAAAATTCAGTGATGGAAATCATGATGTACGGGTGTTGCCTGATTTAAAAGGCCGACATGATGAACTTGCTGAAGTTGCCAAGACATTTGATGATATGGCCGAACGGATCAGCAGTTTAATAACCCACCAACGACATTTAACCGAAGATTTATCTCATGAACTTCGTACGCCGCTGACAAGAATTGAGTTGGCATTGGACAGTGTTGAGGATGATCCACAAAAAGCTTTAAAACAGATTCGTTCAGATTGTGATGTCATGCGTCGCTTGGTACATGACTCATTAACGTTAGCGTGGTTAGATCGCGAGCAACCAAGCTATATAGCAGAGTCATTTGACCTTAGAGATTTACTCGATAGTTTGGTTGATAACGCGCGTTTTGAGTTTCCTGATCGGCAATTGATACTGGATCTACCTGAGCATGCACCAATTGATAACAGTCAGTCTGATCTCTTGGGACAAGCATTAGAGAATATTTTGCGAAATGCTTTGAGCTTTACACCTGCCTCTCAAACGGTAACTATCACCCTGCAACAGACTGTCGAAAACTACCTATTGACGATTATCGATAGTGGGCCGGGGGTTAGTGAGGCATATTTGGCTAGTTTATTTAGGCCTTTTTTTCGTCTACCGGCTAATGACAGTAAACAGCGTCAAGGCTATGGGCTTGGTTTGGCGATAACCCAGCGTTATATAAACCGGTTGAGGGGACGAGTTCATGCTGAACAACATAAGCCTCATGGTTTAAAAATAACCGTTGTTCTGCCAATCGTTGCGAGTCTGCCCTCAATAAGCGCCGCTTAAATGTAACAATTGTAAATTTGCTTGCAGCATCTTAGATAACTTCTAAAATGAGAATCATTATTATTTGTAAATGATTTTTATTAGAGAGGTTGTTGTGAAAACAAAGCAGGCTTATGTACCCAAGCCAAAACGACTCATGCTATTGATGGCGAGTTTGATTGCCTATGGCAATGTTCAGGCAGCAGATGAAAATGCAGTATCGCTAGCGCCGGTAAAAGTGACAGCGAATACGGTCACCCCGGAGTTAAATAGTGTTGATGCTGATCAGATTGCCAAATTACAGGCAAACGATTTGCAGGATCTGTTTAGCCAATCACCAGAGGTCACGATTGGCGGTGGTCCAGGGTTTGCCCAAAAACTCTATGTGCGCGGTATTGAAGATCAATTGTTAAACATCACAATTGATGGTGCGCAGCAGTCGACGAGACAATTCCACCATGCCGGCCGTATTAGCATAGAGCCGGAGTTACTCAAACAAGTTGAAGTGAATGCTGGCGCAGGTAATGCCTTATCAGGGCCGGGAGCTTTGGGTGGTTCGGTGAAGTTTACCACCAAAGATCCTGAGGATTTATTAAAGCCTGACCAACAGTTTGGTGGTTTGTTGAAAGGGACTTTTTCGAGTAACACCGATAGTTTTAAAACCAATACTACGTTATTTGGTCGTCTGACAGATGACTGGAGCGCCATGGTATCAGTTACTAAAGCAGACGTTGATAACTATGACGATGGGGATGGTGATGAAGCGATTGGTACGGAAGCAGATCAAGATTACCTATTCACCAAAGTTGTTGGTCATTTAACAGATAGCCAGACAGTTCGCTTTAGCTATGAAAAGCGTAAAGATGAAGGTGATCGAACGCAGCGCCCACAATGGCAGGTTGCTGACTTTAATCCACTTTATCCAGTGGAATCTGAACGTGAAACCTACACCGTTAATTACAACTTAAACCCATTAAATAATCCTTATCTTGATCTGGACTTGACGCTTTACCACACCGAAACGGAGTTATTCCAAAATGGTCGCTTTGGTCCATTTACTGGTTCAGGCGAGAGTAAAGGCTTTGATTTACGTAACACGTCATTTTTGGGTATCCATCAAATCACCTACGGTGTGGATTATCGTGAAGATGAAACCATTGCAGATGGTGTTGATGAGTACGCTGTTGATGAATCTAAAGTAAAAGGGATTTATCTACAGGATGATATTCAGCTAACGAATGCTTTATTGGTAAGTACCGGTTTACGTTATGACGATTATGAAACGCGTAATGGTTTTGCCAACACCAAATATGATGAAAATGATGTCAGCGCCAATATTGGCTTCAATTATCATCTGACTGAGAACTGGAGCACATTTGCTTCCTATGCAGAAGCATTCAAAGGGCCATTAGCTCAAGATGCTTTCAAAATTGGTTTTACCAGCAATGCGCCGGATTTAAAGCCTGAGAAAGCTGAAAATATGGAAGCTGGTGTCGCCTACGAGTCTCGCACTTGGTTTGGTTCAGCCAAGGCTTATCGCACTGAAATTCAAGATGTGATCGGTGTGTCACCAGAAAATAGTCGACTGTTTGATAACCTCGGTGACTTAGAGTCTGATGGCTACATCCTTGAGTTAGGCCGTCGATGGGATAGTTTGATGGCACGTGTCAGTTATCACTATAACGATGCCGAAGTCGATGGCGTTAAAGCCAATGCCTATGACCATAATGGTATTGCAAACACGGTAGGGGATACGCTTATTGCGTCTTTGGATTATCAGTACGATAGTCAATGGCAATTTGGCTGGAATGCGCGTTTTGTCAAAGGTGACAAAGTTAATTCGCCGGTGATTGGCGAAGCTGATCAACCTGGTTTTGGTATCCATGATTTTTATGCACAGTGGACACCTGCTTTAGCTGAGGATATTAAGATTGCGTTGACAGTTCGCAACATCTTCGACAAAAACTATATTGATCACTCAAGTGTTGCTGATTACTCGCCGGTGTTATCGGGGTATCAGGAGCCAGGTAGAGACGTACGCTTGAGCGTTGCCTGGCAGTTTTAAGTTAATGGCAGCAGTGAAGTTTTAAGAACTTTGCTGCTGCCAATATTTATTCAAGTAAATGCATTTCCTGTCATTAAGACAAATGTCGTGTTCATGGTGCTAAGTGCGTATAATGCAGCACTATTTGCAACGCATCAGCAAAGTTGGATTGGTCTTTAGAAAAGCCATTGTTTTTTAACAAAACCAACTTAAGCTGAACCGCCGGAATGAACTCGACCTGAATGAAAAATATTCGTAACTTTTCCATTATTGCCCATATCGATCATGGCAAATCAACAATTGCTGATCGCTTTATTCAAATTTGTGGTGGTCTCTCAGATCGTGAAATGTCTCAGCAAGTGCTGGACTCCATGGATATCGAAAAAGAACGTGGTATTACCATCAAGGCACAAAGTGTCTCTTTGGATTACAAAGCACGTGATGGCGAAACGTATCACCTGAATTTTATCGACACACCTGGCCACGTCGACTTTTCCTATGAGGTTTCTCGCTCTTTAGCGGCTTGTGAAGGTGCTTTGCTGGTGGTGGATGCCGCGCAAGGTGTTGAGGCGCAAAGTGTCGCGAACTGCTATACCGCTATCGATTTAGGTCTTGAAGTATTACCAGTTTTAAACAAAATTGACCTGCCTTCAGCTGAACCTGAGCGTGTTGCCCAAGAAATTGAAGACATCATTGGTGTTGATGCACTTAATGCTGTGCGTTGCAGTGCAAAAACCGGTTTAGGTATTGAAGATCTACTCGAAGAGCTGGTGGCTCGTGTTCCTGCACCAGAGGGGGATCCGGATGCACCGCTACAAGCACTGATCATCGATTCTTGGTTTGATAGTTATGTGGGTGTCATTTCATTGGTCCGCATCAAACAGGGCCAATTAAGCACCAAAGATAAAATCCGGGTTATGTCGACGGGTCATGAGTACCTAGTTGATGAGGTGGGTGTATTTACGCCAAAACGTAGCAAACGTACCGCACTGAAATGTGGTGAAGTGGGTTATGTCATTTCAGGTGTAAAAGAAATTGATGGTGCACCTGTCGGCGACACATTAACGACTTCGCGTGATGGCGCCGATAAAATGCTACCGGGCTTTAAAGAAATTACACCGCAGGTGTATGCCGCTTTATTCCCTGTCAGCAGTGATGATTATGAAACCTTCCGTGATGCCCTCGGTAAATTGCGTTTGAATGATGCTTCTTTGCATTTTGAGCCTGAAAATTCACAAGCTTTAGGTTTCGGCTTCCGTTGTGGTTTCCTTGGCTTATTACACATGGAAATCATCCAGGAACGTTTAGAGCGTGAATACGATCTTGATCTGATAACCACAGCACCGACGGTTGTGTTCCAAGTCGCTACCAAAAAGGGCGAAATCGTCAAAATTGAAAATCCATCTTCGTTACCCGATCCGGGGTCAATTGATGAAATTCGTGAACCTATTGTTGCCGCTGATATTTTGGTGCCACAAGAGCATTTAGGTGCGGTAATTACCCTGTGTGTTGAAAAGCGTGGTGTGCAAAAGAGCATGCAATACATGGGTAAACAAGTTGCCCTGAGCTACGAGTTACCGATGAATGAAGTCGTCATTGATTTCTTCGATCGTATTAAATCGGTCAGTCGTGGTTATGCTTCTTTGGATTATCATTTCATTAGATTCCAACCTGCGGACTTAGTGAAATTGGATATTCTCATTAATGGCGAGCGAGTTGATGCGCTGGCGCTGGTTGTTCACCGCAGCGACAGTGTTTCTAGAGGTCGCCAATTAGTCGAAAAAATGCAGGAACTGATCCCACGGCAAATGTTCGATATTGCTATTCAGGCTGCGATTGGTGGTCACATCATTGCTCGCTCTACTGTTAAAGCAATGCGTAAGAATGTTTTGGCAAAATGTTATGGCGGTGACGTTTCTCGTAAACGTAAATTGCTTGAAAAGCAAAAAGCCGGTAAAAAACGTATGAAGTCTGTGGGTAAGGTTGATGTTCCGCAGGAAGCATTCTTGGCGGTTTTACAGTTGTCCAAGAAGTCTTAACACTAAGGAGATAAACGGTGAGTTTTCCAGCAATAATGGTTTTACTAGTAGCCGTAACAGGTCTTATTTGGCTGGTTGACCGCCTATTTTGGGCAAAACAACGTACTACAGATGGCAAAGAGCCAGCGGTAGTTGAGTATGCTCGGTCATTTTTCCCAATCATTTTGCTGGTGTTAGTGATTCGTTCATTTGTTGCTGAGCCGTTTCGCATTCCTTCCGCGTCAATGCTGCCAACACTACATATTGGCGATTTTATTTTGGTAAACAAGTTTGCTTACGGCCTGAGACTGCCTGTTCTAAATAGCAAAATTTTGGAAACGGGCGAGCCAGAGCGCGGAGATGTGATTGTCTTCCGTTACCCTAAACAACCCGAGATTGATTACATTAAACGTGTTGTTGCATTGCCGGGCGATCGAGTTGGCTATTTTGATAAAACCTTATATATCAATGGCGAAGTAGTTGAACAGCAACCACTAAACGCTGATGCTGAAGTGAGCAGTCAACTTACGCCTAACAGTGAAGTGTTTTATGAGCATATCGAGGGCCATAAACACATGATTGCTACTGATGATGGTCGACCAAGTGCTGAAGGTGAAATGATTGTTCCTGATGGACATTATTTCGTAATGGGTGATAACCGAGACAATAGTAACGATAGCCGTGTGTGGGGACCCGTACCGGAATCCCATTTAGTGGGTAAAGCGTTTATGATTTGGATGAGCTGGGATATAGATGCAGGTGGTATCGTCTGGTCACGGCTTGGTAAAGGCATTAACTGAGGAAAAGCAGATGAAAAAACAGCAAGGAATGACCTTAATTGGTTGGGTGTTTGTTCTGGGTATCATTGCGTTTTTTGCCACCTTTGCTATGCGGCTGCTGCCGATGTATCAGGAGTACTATAGTGTCCTGCAAATCATGGACTCGATGGAAGTTGAGATTAAAAATAACCAACTTACAAAGCAGCAAGTCACATCATTACTGAATAAACGTTTTAATACTGGTTACGTTTTCAGTGTTAAGGATGAAAACATTGATTTGGGTCGTGGTAAAAACGGTGCCTATGTCACCCGTATTACAATTGATTATGAAGTGCGTAAACCATTTATCGCACAGATTGATTTGATTGGCCATTTTGTTACTGAGGTTGATATTGAGCAACCAGCAACACGGACGATTCAATGACCAGCAGCAAGCAACAACAGCTGTGTAAAAAACTGCAAGTAAATTTCCAAGATCAAGCCTTATTACAACAGGCGTTGACCCATCGTAGTGCCGATCCAAAAAATAACGAGCGTTTAGAATATCTCGGTGATGCTATTTTAAGTTTGGTTATTGCCGAAGCATTATTTAAACGTTTTCCGCAGGTTAAAGAAGGCAAGTTAAGTCGTTTGCGGGCATCGTTAGTTCGTGGTGAAACCTTAGCTGAGCTGGGACGTGAACTTAACCTTGGTGAGGTATTAGTTTTAGGTCCTGGTGAATTAAAAAGCGGCGGTTTTCGACGTGAATCGATTTTGGCAGATGCTGTCGAAGCCTTATTTGGCGCAGTTTATCTTGATAGCGGTTTTGACAATGCCCGCACATTGATTCTGCGTTTATATGATGAGCGGTTGCAGAATATTGATGTCACAGAAGCCGTTAAAGATCCTAAAACGCGTTTGCAAGAATTATTGCAAAGCCGAAAATTACCGTTACCAATTTATAACGTTAAAGAATTGAAATCGGATCAACAACAACCCGTATTTGAGGCATCTTGTCAGGTGTCACTGTTAGATAAATTAGTGATTGCTCAAGGCAGCAGCCACCGCAAAGCAGAGAAGCGTGCCGCCGAACGAGCCTTAACGCTAATCGAAGGCAATATATGAGCGAAACTGAATTTCGAAGTGGTTACATAGCCGTTATTGGTCGACCTAATGTCGGTAAATCAACCCTGATTAACCGTATCCTTGGCCAAAAATTATGTATTACTTCACGCCGGCCACAAACCACCAGACATCGCATTTTAGGTATCAAAACGACCGATGATGCGCAATTGATCTACGTTGATACGCCGGGTATGCATAGTGATGGTAAGCGGGCTATGAACCGCTATATGAACCGCGCTGCAGCTGCATCGATTGAAGATATTGATGTTATTGCTTTTGTAGTAGAAGGCCATAACTGGACTGAAGAAGACCAACGGGTTTTAAACCGTATTCAAAAAGATGCTAAAGCGCCCGTTGTGTTGGTGTTAAACAAAGTCGACAAACTAGACGATAAGGCCGCTATTTTGCCGAGAATTCAGGCATTAGCAGGCAAATATGACTTTGCTGATGTTGTTCCTATCTCTGCGCGTAAAGGTATGAACATTGAGGCCTTAGAATCAACGCTTACCAAGTTATTACCAGCAGGTGACTTGATTTACGATCCAGAACAACTGACAGATCGTAGTTCGCGTTTTCTTGCAGCAGAAATGGTCCGTGAAAAGCTGTTTCGCCATTTAGGACAGGAACTCCCTTATTCACTGACCGTTGAAGTCGAACAGTTTGAAGAAGAAGGTAATTTGTACCGAATCAGTGCTGTTATCTATGTCGAACGAGGTGGTCAGAAGTCTATCGTCATCGGCAAAAAAGGCGAGTTACTCAAGCAAGTCGGTAAAGATGCGCGTGAAGAGATGGAAAAATTATTCGGCTGTAAGGTCTTTTTACAGTTATGGGTAAAAGTGCGAGAAGGCTGGTCAGATAACGAGCGAATTTTGCGTAATTTGGGTTATAACGACGATCTCTAAAGTCGCTTATGGCACTTACCCAAGCCTTTGTTCTTCATCACCGACCTTATCGTGAAACCAGTTTATTGCTGGATGTTTTTACCGAACAGTCTGGCCGAATAAGTTTGATTGCCAGAGGTATTCGGCAACAAAAAAAACGGCAAAGTAATCCTTTCCAACTTTATCAACCACTTTGGTTAAGTTGGTTTGGCCGAGGGGATTTGGTCACATTAAGCCAAGTTGAGACGACAGAGCCTGCTTTTTTACTTCGCGGTGCTTCATCTCTTTGTGGTTTGTATATCAATGAGTTATTGGTAAGACTGTTATCAATACATCATCCTGAGCCGGTCGTGTTTGCGCTCTATCGTCAAACCCTAGCTAAATTAGCTGAAGCTCATGATATTGAAATCAATTTGCGCTATTTTGAGCTCAACTTACTCAATAGCCTTGGTTATGGCATTGATTTATACCATGATATTAATGGCGATGAAATTGATGCTGAAAGGCGATATCGCTATCAACCAGAGCAAGGTTTTATACCGGTAACACTACAAGACCGAGGCGAAAAACTGCTCGGTAGCAGCTTGTTACAATTTCACCATGCTGATGGTATCGACGCTCAAGCACAAGCTGAAATAAAACAGTTAATGCGAACAGTGTTAAATTATTATCTGGAAGGCAAACCGCTGAAAAGCCGTGCTTTATTCGCCGAAATGCAACGATACGCCAAACCAGCTAGTTAATCTTAAGGAGTTATATGCGAATTTTTCTGGGTGTGAATATTGATCACATCGCTACATTGCGCCAAGCACGCGGCTCTCGTTACCCAGATCCTGTTCAAGCTGCAATCGAAGCAGAGCAGTCTGGTGCGGACAGTATCACGGTACATTTACGTGAAGACCGCCGACATATTCAAGATCGTGATGTTGCTTTGCTGGCTGAGATCTTACAAACCAAAATGAATTTGGAAATGGCAGTCACCGAAGAAATGCTGGCGATTGCAGAAAAATATCGTCCGGCAGATTGCTGCTTGGTGCCTGAGCGCCGTGAAGAACTGACTACCGAAGGTGGTCTAGATGTCGCCGGACAGCAATCTAAAATGCATGCGGCTTGCCAGCGTCTTGCAGCAGCAGGGGTGACGGTTTCTTTATTTATTGACCCTGATAAAAAACAAATTGATGCTGCAGTAGCTTGTGGTGCGCCAGTCATTGAACTTCATACTGGCCGATACGCAGAAGCAACAACGCCAGCAGAAGCCAAGCGAGAACTTAAAGTCATTCGTGATGCTGCTGAATATGCGCATAAACAAGGCTTACAGGTAAATGCGGGACATGGCCTGAACTACCATAACGTCCAGCCCATTGCGGCGATTAAAGAGCTAGTTGAGTTGAATATTGGTCATGCGATTGTGGCACGCTCAGTATTTACTGGGTTTCAGGCAGCAGTACGTGAAATGAAACAGCTCATGTTGGATGCGCGTCGTTAATGATTTTAGGGATAGGCACGGACTTAGTTTTTTTGCCCCGAATCCAAACAATGTTAGATAAGTTTGGTGATAAGGCTGCACAAAAAATACTCAGTGATGATGAGTTCGCTAATTTCCAACAAGCAGCTAAACCTACTGCTTTCCTAGCAAAACGTTTTGCAGCCAAAGAAGCCACCGCCAAAGCCTTTGGTTGTGGCTTTCGGGATGGTTTGAGCCTTCGGCATATCAGTGTGCTTAATGACGATTTAGGTAAACCCCGTTTAGTTTTTAGTGATAGAGCGGTTGAGTTAGCAAATCAAAGAGAAATTTCTGCCAGTCATCTGAGTCTTAGTGATGATGGTGATTATGCAACTGCGTATGTGATTTTGACGGATGAATAATATGCTGGAGTTTCCAACTATTGAGTCAACCATTGGTAATACACCGCTGGTGCGTTTACAGCGACTGCCCGGTGATACCAGTAATATTATTTTGGCTAAGTTAGAAGGTAATAATCCTGCTGGCTCAGTCAAAGATAGACCTGTTGTCAGCATGATTCGCCATGCCGAAGCACGTGGTGACATTGCACCGGGTGACACGTTAATTGAAGCTACCAGTGGTAATACCGGTATTGCACTGGCTATGGTGGCGGCAATTCTCGGCTACAAAATGATTTTAATCATGCCAGCCAATATGTCTGATGAACGTCGCGCCTCAATGCGTGCTTATGGTGCACAAATCATCTCCGTCGAGGGGATGGAAGTTGCCCGCGACTTAGCTATAGAAATGCAAGCCCAAGGCAAAGGTAAGGTCTTAAACCAGTTTGGTAACTTTGATAATCCTTTGGCTCATTACGAAACCACTGGCCCAGAAATCTGGCGTGATACCCAAGGTAAAGTCACACATTTTGTCAGTGCGATGGGCACGACTGGTACGATTATGGGCGTCTCTCGTTACCTAAAAGAACAAAATAATGATGTGCAGATTGTCGGTGTGCAGCCGACAGATGGTTCGAGCATCCCGGGAATAAGACGTTGGCCTGAGGCTTATTTGCCAGCTATTTTTGAGCCTCAACGTGTTGATGTCACTATTGATATCGAGCAAATCCTAGCTGAAGACACAATGCGCCGATTAGCAGCAGAAGAAGGTATTTTCTGTGGTGTCTCTTCAGGTGGCAGTGTGGCTGCTGCATTGCAGTTATCAGAAACGGTCAGTAATGCGGTGATTGTCTGCATTATTTGTGATCGTGGTGATCGTTACTTATCGACGGGCTTATTCCCAGCATCCTAATGTCAACGCTACTCAGTCCGTCGAGACTTATAGCGTTTGTGCTGTTGTTATTGAGCAGCGTAAGTTATGCAGTTGATGATACAAGGCTAGAAGCAGAAAGCCTGACTTTTGCAGGCATTGATTTATCAGCACTGGATATAACTTTCCAGCTTGCCGAAAAAGTTCTGATCCTCAACGCTTCAGCAGATGAGTTAATTGTTGCTGGTGAAACACTCAGTGACGTTAACTTTAGTTGCCGAGACATTATTCTAAATAGTGGGACTTGGCACTGTCAGCAAGGGCTTCTAGGTTTTACACATCCCTTGATAGGCAAACAACAATTGCAGGTCAGTTTTTCCATTAACCCGCAAACATCAGGCTATCTTGTAGAGATTCGTAATCTCCTCATTGGCGAGGGCACGGCATCATTGTCGTTGATGCTGGTAGGCAGCCATTGGCAGGCAAAGCTTTATCCCAAGTCGGTTGATGTTGCTCAGCTGTTATCCTTGGCAGCTGAGAAAGTAAATGTCGAACAACTCAGTGTTATTAATCATTGGCAGCCACGAGCAGTTGTATCCGGAGCGCTTTTGTTATCTGGGCAAGACACTATTGTCACATCGGCAGATATCGAGCTAACAGCAGAACAACTTCATTTCAGTAGTGAGACGGGCGATAAAGTTGCTGAAGCACTATCAATGCAGGTTAAGGCAAATGCTGATTTGCAAAATAAAGCATGGCAATTTGAGGTCGATGCCACCCTTGATGATGGTCAAAGTTATTGGGCGCCGATTTTCCTTGATTTTCAGCAAGTCCCACTTATATTGAAAGCAACGGGAAATATTGTGACTGATACGTTTGCTATCGACTTACAACACTTTGACATTACCCAACCCGAAGTGATGTCTTTACAAGGCAATCTGACATTTGATGAGCAACAAATGCAGGCAATTAACATCAAGCTCGGTGAGAGTTCGCTGGCAGCTTTATATCAATGGTGGTTACAGCCCTTTGTGCCAGGGACTGCGGTCGCAAACTTAAATACGGATGGCCAAATCAGTGGTCAAATGGCGTTGTTGGAAGACGAACTAACGCTTCATGCAAACCTAAGCCAAGTAAAAATAGAAGACGTCAATCAACGTTTTGCCATATTAGGATTAGATGGAGAGTTGGCATGGTCAACGGGTAGTAAATCATTACCAATTGATATTACATGGCAACAGTTAAATGTCGGGCCAGTGCCAATTGATACGAGTAGGCTTCAAGCATCAGTGTCAGAAAACCGGGTGGTGGCATCAACGGCGCTCAGTCTGCCTATTTTGGATGGTGGGCTACAGATAAATGATTTTAACTATCAATATGCTCAAGATGGAGCGAGTTGGCAGTTTGATGGCTTAATAAAGCCATTATCAATGCAGGCGCTGACGAGCACTTTGGGATGGCCAGAAATGGACGGCAAGTTATCTGGCGTAATTCCTAAAGTGAGTTATCAAAAACAGCAAGTGGATATTGATGGTGCCTTATTAGTAAAAGTCTTTGATGGCACGGCAGTGATTAAAGATCTCACTATGCGAAACCCGTTGGGCAGTTTGCCTCAACTAAGTGCCAACATTGATCTGCAAAGGCTTGATTTAGAACAACTGACCAGTACGTTTGATTTCGGTAAAATCACTGGCCGATTAGATGGTGAAGTCGCTGGGTTACAGCTAATTAATTGGCAGCCAGTACAGTTTGATGCTTATTTCGCTACACCAATAGAGAATCCAGGTAAACGACGAATAAGTCAAAGAGCCGTCGATAATTTATCGCAAATTGGTGGTGGCGCAAGCGGTGTCATGTCACGAAGTTTTTTACGATTTTTTGAAGACTTTTCATACGAAAAGCTGGGTATTCGTTGCCGACTTTTAAATGAAGTTTGCCAAATGAGCGGCGTCGCTGACGACGATCAAGGGTATTATATTGTTAAAGGTGGAGGCTTACCGCCATGGATAAATGTGAAGGGTTATACCGATAAGGTAGATTGGCCTGAACTTTTGGCGAGATTACAAGCCGTAAGACACAGTGAAGGCCCCGTAATTGAATAGGATGATAACCATGCGTTTAATGAACAGTGTGAGCAGTTTTTTTGCCGTGATGCTGTTGGCATCTTGCGTCACGATTAATATCTACTTCCCTGCAGCAGCGGCTGAAAAAGCAGCCGATCGTATTATTGAAGACGTGTGGGGGGAAGATGCAGGTAATACACCTGAGTCAGTACCAACCGAATCCCAAAGCCAATTAGATATGCCAAGTAAAGTGGCGATGAGCGTATTAAACTGGCTGGTTACTCCGGCTCAGGCGCAGCCAGATATTAATATCAACTCGCCAGCGGTAAATGCATTACAAAACAAAATGAAAGCGCGTCATGATCAATTACAACCTTTTTACCAAAGTGGTGCGGTTGGATTAACCCAAGATGGGCTTATTGCATTGCGAGATGGCAAAGCTGTGCCGTTAAAAGATCGCAATACGATCAATGGTTTGATTGCTGCTGAGAATCAAGACCGTAATGCACTTTATGCAGAAATTGCCAGAGCGAATGGTCATCCTGAATGGCAACAAGACATTCAAGATACCTTTGCACGTCGTTGGATCAGTAATGCTGCTAAAGGTTGGTGGTATCAACAAAACGGTAGTTGGCAACAGAAATAAGTTTATTTATTGACTAGTCCGGTAACGCATAGCGTGGCCGGACTTTTTTATTGGTAGGAACAAAAGCATGGCGCGACGAGCTCGCAAACAACGGGTCACCCAAGAGATTTTCCAAACAGATATCGAAACACTGGCACATGATGGCCGTGGCATCGCCCGTATTGAGGGCAAAACTGTTTTTATTGATGGTGCATTAGCTGGTGAAAACATTCGTTTTCAATATACCCGTTTACACAGTAAATATGATGAAGCTAAAGCTGTTGAGGTATTGAGTGCTTCGGCAGATAGGGTTGATGCAAAATGTCATCATTTTGGTGTTTGCGGTGGTTGTAGCTTGATGCATATGGCGCCAGAAGCCCAATTAAGCCTTAAGCAAAACACATTAGCAGAGCAGTTTACACATTTTGGACAACTTGCCCCGGAGCAATGGTTACCGCCTTTAGATGGTCCATTATGGGGCTATCGTCGTAAAGCACGGTTAGGCGTTAAATACGTACATAAAAAGCAAAAAGTGCTGGTGGGGTTTCGTGAAAAGTCTGCGCCTTATATTGCCGAGTTGAGCCAATGTGAAGTGTTAGATCCACGAGTTGGACTGAGACTGACTGAACTGGCTTCATTAATCGAAGGGCTAGAGGCTAGAGAGCGAATTGCCCAGATTGAAGTGGCGATGGATGAAACCAATACCGCACTGGTTTTCCGTAATCTCGATCCATTATCTGTCTCGGATATCGAGAAGCTCATTAATTATGGCCAACAACATGATTTATGGATTTACCAACAGCCGGGCGGTCCCGCTACTGTAAGTCCATTGTGGCCAGAGAATCCACAGCTAGCTTATTCACCGGTGGCTGGCATTTCATTGGACTTCGCACCGGGTGACTTTACCCAAGTGAATGCGGGGATCAATGAAAAAATGATCCCACTTGCCATGAAGTTATTAGATTTACAGCCTGAAGACCGCGTATTAGATTTGTTCTGTGGTTTGGGTAACTTCACGTTACCAATGGCGCAAAAAGTCAAAGAAGTCGTTGGTGTAGAAGGGGATGCCTCACTGGTTGCGCATGCCAAGCGTAATGCCGATAAAAATCAGTTAAGCAATGCCGTTTTTGAGCTAGCCGATTTAACACAAACTGAGCTTGCCGATTACCCTTGGGCAAAAGCCGGCTTTAACAAAATTTTATTAGACCCACCACGAAGCGGTGCATTTGAAGTGCTGGGACAATTGGCTGCACTTGGCGCTGAACAAATTGTTTATGTTTCTTGTAATCCAGCAACACTTGCTAGAGATGCAGGTGAGTTGGTGAATCAATATGGTTACCAAATGGATGCAGCTGGCATTATGGATATGTTCCCGCATACCAGCCATGTGGAATCTATCGCGGTATTTCATAAACGCTAATGGCTGAGCCGCTAAAGTATTTAATTAATACCGAAGCGGTCAAGTTTCTCGGCGATGTTTTAGTGCAGCACTTTCAATATTTTGATGCTGAGCGATTTACCAAACAAGCTTCTGCCGAGATTGATGATTTATCACTGACTCAGCGCGTCGATTGCTTGGCTGAGTTGATTTGCGAGCAACTTGATACAGACTTTGCTCAGGTTGCGCCAAAACTTCTGCTGCTGGCTGAACAATGGCAAAAAATGGGTAGTGACGTTGGCTGGGAAAGTTATATCGCCTGGCCAATTATTACTTATGCAGGTAAGGCTGGAATTAAAACGCCTGAGATTGCTTTGCCTGTGTTAGGGGTATTAACGTCATTATTTACGGCTGAATTTGCGGTTCGTCTCTATATCAATGAGTATTTTGATATCAGCTATCAGCATATGTTGGCCTGGGCCGAGAGCGATGATTTACATAAGCGGCGGCTTGCCTCAGAGGGCCTAAGACCTAGGCTGCCTTGGGGAACGCGTTTAGATAACATTCCCCTCGATAAGGCGCTAGAACTTCTAGCATTACTTAGAGATGATGACAGCCTTTATGTAAGAAAGTCTGTGGCTAATCATCTTAATGACCTTAGTAAATCGCATCCTGAGAAAATTTTACAACTCTGCCGAGAGTGGCAAAAAGACGCAACGCCAGTGCGTTTATGGATCATTGGTCGGGCGTTAAGAACTTTGCAAAAACAAGCTCATCCAGAAGCTTTAGCAATACTTGGCTATCAACAATATTTAGCCATTAACCACCGCTTTAGCCTGAGCCAGCATGAATATCAGCTTGGTGAAGCTGTTGAGCTAGTTGCTGAGCTACATAATGTGTCTGATAAGACGCAAAGCTTATTAGTTGATTACGAATTGCATTTACCAAGAGCTAATGGGGCAATGTCATCGAAAGTGTTCTTTTGGCAACGCCTAACATTAGCGGCTGGTGAAAGCATCGCACTACAAAAAAAACAACTAATGCAGCAGCTCAGTACCCGCAAGCTTTACCCTGGCCAGCACGAGATACGTTTAAGAGTTAACGGTCAGGTGCTGGCGGGGGAGGCTTTTATGCTTAAGTAAGCATCCAGCCTACTGAAACCCAAGCTAAGCAAAAAACTGATAACACAAGAATCAGTTCGAAAAAGTGCGCCATGATCCATTCATTAATTTTTTCCATAAATCCTCCGAATAGGGTTGGTTTGATTTACGGTTCTACTATGCGCTTGTTAAGCGCTAGGGATTTTGATCTGGATCAAAAGCAAAGTGGATCGGTAAAAACAACAGGCATAAAAAAACCGGCAGATGCCGGTTTTTTTTTATATTTCTTAGTTCTGATTAAGAACTAAAGAAACCGTATGCTACAAGGCCTAACCAGAAAACGGTGAATGCCAAGATGATGTGTGGAAATTTTTCAATCAGTAATGTATCTAGTTTTTTCAGCATGATTCTTTCTCATCAATAAATTTTTATGGAAGGAATATAGCAACTAAAGTTTATTTTGACTAGTTTTTGCACTGCAAAAATTAGCCTAATACCCGGCTATGAAGACGGGTTTTTGTGCAATTTCCACCAGCCTCTTTGGCTTGCTGGCAAAGCTTTAATACACAGCTAATAATATCTAACACGCCATACTGTCCATCTTGCGTAGGAGTATAGGAGGTATGTCCAATACTCACGGTAACCGGTGGCGACGTGTTGATATCTTGAACTTGCCGTAAAGATAACGAAGCGACATGCTGATGTATGCGTACCGCTAGTTGTCGAGTCTGTTGATAAGTCATATTCGACGTTAAAAACATGATCTTTTTACGGCTAAAGTGGCAAATGAAGTCAGACTCACGATTCAGGATACTTTCGAGTGCTTTGACGATTTTTCGGACACAGCCACTTTTGTGGCGAATGCCATCAAACTCATCAACATCAATCAAAAACAATGAAATCGCATCTTCATTGTCCATAGCTGTCTGCCACTGCGAGGCGACTTCTGCTAAAAAAGCCGCCTGCGTGATCAGCGTGGTATTTTCTTGTTCAACGTTGGTATTCATTAAAGGCGTATACAGTAAGCAATACGTTATTTTAACAAGTTAACGCTTTAACGGCCTTTGTAATCGTTTTCATAGTAGTAATTAGTAGCTTCTACAAAGCCGCCGATACTACCGCAGTCAAAACGATGACCTTTAAATTTATACGCTAAAACGGTTTTCTCTTGTGCCATAGCCTTGATGGCATCCGTAATTTGTACTTCGCCATTAGCGCCAGGAGGTGTGTCTCGAATGTAATCGAAAATATCATTGGTGAACACGTAACGACCAATGATAGCCAAGTTGCTTGGTGCTTCTTCTGGTTTTGGTTTTTCGATCATATCGGTAATGCGATAGACGCCGGGTTCGATTTCTTCACCAGCGATAACACCATAGCTACCGGTATTTTCAGGCGGAACTTCTTCAATCGCGATCACAGTGCAATTATGACGTTGGTACAAGTCAACTAACTGACTCAGCGCGCGGTCACTCCCATCATCGGGTGTTGCACATAAATCATCAGCCAAAATAACGGCAAAGGGTTCTTTACCAACAATAGATTCGCCGGTGAGAATAGCATGGCCTAAGCCCAACATTTCACGTTGACGAATAAACATAAAGTCACAGCTATCCATTACGTGACGAATATCCGCCAGATGTTTTTCTTTGGAGGTTCCTTGGATTTGGTGCTCGAGCTCATAGCTCGTATCAAAGTGATCGGCAATGGCGCGTTTACCACGACCGGTGATAAAGCCCATCTGAGTGAGATTAGCTTCCATTGCTTCTTCTACGCCGTACTGAATAAGCGGCTTGTTAACGATCGGCAACATTTCTTTCGGCATCGCTTTGGTAGCCGGTAAGAACCGTGTGCCATAGCCTGCGACGGGAAATAAACATTTACGAATTCGTTGTGTATCAGACATTTTTTATCCTTTTTTTAGTTCAAGGGAGCATAGTCGATTGTTATTAAATTACCATGACCACAATATGGGGTCTGTTAACTATTACTCAACCAGAGCATTTGATAAGGGGCCAAAGACAGTTTATCAGGCCAGTTTTCTAAGGACTCACCACTGATCAAGTCTCGCCATGTGTCTGTTGCGACAAGGTTTAAGTCATTGATATACATAGTTTGATTGCTATCAGTGATATTGAAAATACAAAAAATACTTTGACGCCGGTCTTGGCTTTGTCGCCAAAAACCAAACAACGACTGGCCTAATTGAAGTGTGTACTGCGTTGCATTAGGGTGAAAAGCAGGCTGTTGTCGGCGCAATTGAATTAACGTTGTTAATTGACGATATATCAGAGAATGCTGCGAGTCATGTTGCTGTAATCGCTTACGAATATCATCATCTTGCCACTGATGCCGGTTAATTGCTCGGGCATATCCTAATGATTCAACCCGTTGATAATCATTGCTCGTGGCAAGCAGGCTATGAATATAAATGCCCGGAACACCTTCCAGTGCCAGCATGATGCCATGTGCACATAAGAAACGCGGAATTTGCCAGTTATCAGGGCCTTTAACGGTACCCTGCATAGCATCAAATAATGCGATGTTAATTTCGTAGGGTTTTTTGATGCCATTAGCACTTGCACGCCAAGAAATTTCCCCTCCAAATCCCTGCATGGTGCTAATTAATGTGGTGATTTCCTGTTCGCTAAGTAGACCTTCAGCTGGGCGCAGACCAATACCATCATGAGAGGCGATAAAGTTAAAGTAAGCGGTGCCTTGCTGGGCGGGCGGCATACTCATCAGCCATTGGCGTAGGTAACTGCTATCGCCAGTCATCATAGTGTTGAGTAATAAAGGTGGTAATGAAAAGTTATAAATCCAGTGTGCTTCATTACCATTACCAAAATAACTCAGGTTTTCCCGATTAGGGATATTGGTTTCGGTAATAATGATGGCATCAGGCTGTGCATGTTCGATTAATAAACGCAGTAACCTAACGATTTCGTGTGTTTGTGGCAGGTTTAAACTGCTGGTTCCCGGCTCTTTCCAGACAAACGCCACTGCATCAAGACGGAATAAGCGCACGCCCTGATCTAAGTAAAAACGGATGATTCGGATAATCATCTTCAACACAGCAGGATTTCTAAAGTCGAGATCGGCCTGAGTATGACTAAAGGTACACCAAACGTTTTTTAGTCCATCAGCTGTTTCGGTTGGTCTTAATAATGGGCTGGTCCGAGGCCTGACTACTTGATCAATATCGGCATTAGCATCAGCTGTATAAAAGAAATCATGGCCTTCACCCTCACAGCGTTGAAAGTTTTCAAACCATTTACTCTCGGTCGAGGCATGATTGATCACTAAATCCGCCATTAACATGCAGTCTTTGGCGATAGCATTGATATCCTCCCAGTCACCAAGCGTAGGATCGACTTGCATAAAGTCTTTAACCGCAAAGCCATCATCACTACAGTAAGGGAAGAAAGGTAGGATATGCAGCATGTTGCTGTAGGGTTGAAGAAACTCCTGTGCAAACCGCTTGAGTGTGACCAATGGTTTTTCATGGTCTTTAATGACACTCGCGCCATAGCTGATCACCGCAATATCTGATGCCTGCCATTTATTCTGGGTACTGCTTTGCATTAACGCATCAGCATCCAGCCGCATGATATCCATCAACTCACTAGCTAGGTTACCGCGTGTTTCAGCATCATAGAGTTCGGCGTAAATGATATCTAAGTGATGGGTGAGGGGATGAATATTGGCTGCTGTATTCATGCGTTCTCCTTAGAAAATTCTGCATGGTCAGCTTCTACAGCTTCATAAAGGCGTGTGAATATATCTGGTAATGCACTTTGCACACGGTTCCAGCTTGGAATAAAAGGCGTCTCCATAGGATTTTCTAAGAAGATTTGACCCGCATCCATGATATTTCGAGAAAACATCTCAACTGAGGCTTCTTCTTGATGGATATCAAAGTCGAGGCCATTCATTAGAGCATCGTTGCGATAGGTTTCGACAAAATCCAAAGCAATACGGTAGTAAGTCGCTTTAATGCTTCTGAAATGCTCAGGGCTAAATACAGTACCTTTGGTCGCCAGTTTACGAAAAAGCGCTTTAGCAATATCAATCGACATTTTTGAAAGGCCACCTTGTTGATCATCAACAGATAAATCTTGGTGTTTATGATCATAAATATCAGCAATATCAACTTGGCAGAGACGATTATTGGCGTAGTTACGGTGCATTTCAGATAACACGCCGATTTCTAAACCCCAATCGCTCGGAATCCGAATATCGTTGAGAACATCACGGCGGAAGGAGAACTCTCCCGCTAACGAGTATCGATAGCTATCCATATAGTCGAGATAATCACTCGGACCCATTACAGATTTTAATGCCCGAAGTAGCGGGGTGATGAGTAATCTGTTAACTCGCCCATTAAGACGGCCACCAGCAACACGTGCGTAATAGCCTTTGCAAAATTCATAGTTAAATAACGGATTGGCAACGGGATAAATCAATCTTGCCAACATTTCCGTTGAGTAAGTGACAATGTCGCAGTCATGTAATGCGACTGACTCGGCTTTCCCTGAGGCCAAAATATAGCCCATGCAGTACCAGACATTGCGGCCTTTTCCCGGTTGTTGTGGCGCTAAACCGAGTTCTTGTAACTCCGCATCAATAGCACGTAACCGTGGTCCATCTTGCCAAAGCACGCGGTGATGCTGAGGTAATGTGCCAAAAAAACTGAGTGCTTTTTGATATTGCTCTGCGTCAGCACGATCTAACCCAATAACAATTTCAGAAAGATAAGGTACTGTTTTAAGTTGCTGAATAATGTCGGGTAATGCTGCTCCTTCAAGCTCAGAATAAAGTGATGGAAGCAGCAAGCCCATTGGCCGTTGTTGGCTAAAGTTAACAAGGTCTTGCTCTAGATCCGCGAGATGTCTGTGCGTAAGGTTATGAAGTGTAGTGATGATGCCATTTTGGTGAAAATCAGCCATGTGCATGCTCCTGTAGCTGAGCGAGGTCTGACTGACGTTCTTGATTAAGAATGTTTTTGACGCCAGCCGACCAGCCTCGTGGTCCTTTATGTGGCGCGATATAGACACCACTACGTTGTGTTATCTCTGGTAAACCATGAACAGGCGATGGAATCAGTAAGGCAAGATCTGCCTGATTAAGCATCGCGATATCATTATTGCTATCGCCAATGGCAAGCGTTTGCCAATGACTGTTGGGATGATTGAGTTGATATTGTTGCGTCAGCCAATGCAGTGCTTTGCCTTTATCACTGCTTCCTGAGACATGTAAAAAACGGCCGCCTTGCAACACGGTTGCACCTGCGGCTTCCAATGTTTCAACAAATAATTTTTGTCGGGTGGGGCTACCATGCCAAGCAATTGCTTCGCCGTATTCACGATGTGCAGCGCGAGCTGCAGCATGAACATCTAAACCCGTTAAGCTCATAATGCCATCAATACCGGCATCAGCGAAGCTGGTGAAATCTTTACCAAACTCAGGTTTGAGGTCGTTAATAATGGCAAGCCAATGCTGGCGGTTTTCAACAAAGCTTTTTTGCCAATACTCGTCTTTAACAACGGTGCCTTCAGGCTGAGTAGGAAAATACTGTTTTGGAATATAGACTGCAGCACCATTTTCACTGATAAATGGATGCGGGTTACGCAGCGTTTGGCGGAGTAGTTCTATTTCTGAGCGTGTTTTGCTGCTAATAGGAATTACTGGGATACCTTGCTCTTCAAGCTCACATAAGGTGGCATCAGCCTCATCATGTCGGTAGTGATAATGATCTAATAAGCTGCCATCAAGGTCAGTGAAAATAAGTAATTTGTCACTAGCGTCATCGCTAGTTGGCTGGTTAGGCCTAACAATATTGGTGATATGTCTTTCTGAATTTAATTCTATTACGGTGTCCATGCGGCTGGGTAAACTTTCCAAACAATGAGTAGTGAGTCGTTGATAAAACTGTATAAATTTTGCGAGTGTCTTTTCGTCCATAATGCCGGACTTGTCAGTTGAACTATCAGAGGCTGCGAGTGCCTGCTCTTGTTGCAAGCGCCATTGATAAATGCAGTCAAAACTTGGCGCTTTAAGCATTAACCAATAATCGATGTGGGCAAATAAAGCCTGATAGGCACCAGCTAATTGGCTATTTACATACCGGCGCCATAAGCCTTCTGGATCTTCATCTGCCTCTAAGCTATTAATGGCAATCGCTAGCGCTTGCATAGATTCAGGAAGTGCACCCATACACCAGCCTTCGATAATGATGACCTTGGGTTGCAGTGTAATAACTTGCCACTCGCTCTCTGGCAAACGATCATCGCTGGCTTTATTAAATTTGGGGATAGCTACGGGCAAGTTTCCATCAACCAGTTTTTCAATAGTGTTAATGAATAATGGGATATCGTGTGTTCCTGGAACGCCTCGAGTAGCAAGCAGAGGGTGAACAGAAGTCGCTAGCTGTTGTCGCTCAGCTTTAGTTAGGTAAAAGTCATCGAGTGATAAAGTGATGGTTTGACATTGATATGCCTCACAAAGCATATGTGCAATACAGGCTGAAAGGGTCGTTTTTCCTGAGCCTTGCGCACCATGAAGCCCGACCAGAAATGGGCGTTTTGCACTTTTCTGGTGCAAAAATAGCTCTTTAATTAATGCTGCATACCATTGCTGAATTTGCTGGGCATAGGCTGGTGGCAACTGGTGCGCATCAAGAAAACTGCGTATGTGCTGGGTTGTGATATCCATAATTTGCCGGGCTTCCTAAAAAGATTTATAGGGTTAACGCAAAATTCGTACCGGCTGACTTTTTCCAATTTATAACGATTAAATATTGCTACAAGATTAAAAAAGAATTGAGCAAAAAAAAGGGTAGGTCAAAGACCTACCCAAAGCTCAGCACGCAGCGAGAGAGAGAACAACATGCAACTGAAAAAAACTACAATTTTAGTGTTGCATTAAGAATGCCAACTTTTAAATTCATTAAAAATCAATGTGTTACATTTTTTGTGGGTTCGGGGTGTTATTTTGGTGCACCAATACACAGCGTGTTCGCACTTTATTAGCGCAGCTTTTATTGTGGGTGATAAACAAAGTCATTTAAGATGAGAATATGTTCCACCGTGATGGCAGGGTAAACATGATGCACAAATTAATACTGAGTATTTTATTGTTATCTTCAGGTTGGCAGGCCGGTGCAACTGAAATGAACAGTTTATTAGTGCAGGATTGCTATCAAGAATGGCTGTCACGTGGCTGGACAATTGGTGAAGATGAGACCTTAGCGTCTGATCTTGAAAATTTTCGTGACGGAATAGTTTTATTCTGCGAAGTGAGAAGTGAGCTTTTTACAGAAAATAAGGATATCTCGCCCTATATCCAAGAAACAATGCGTGAGATAGCGCCATTTGTACTCACAGCCAGTAAAGAAGATATTCGCGCTTATATATTAATGATAGAAGACTCTGGCCGAACTTCACCTAGGGATCCTTATCTCAGGCCATGACGCCTTTCTGGTGTTTGGCGATGATCGTTTTCATTACTTTGCGTTTCAATTTCGACGTGCTTTTGCCGACGATTAATTGGACCTCGACGGTCCTGATGATGTTCATACCGGCAACCACAATAAGCCGTGTCACAGTCAGTTAATGGTAGTACAGGTGCGTCACTTGATAAAAAACGTTTATTTGCAATAGCTTGGGCTGCACGACAGGCACCAGCACTAGGCGTAATGCTGACACCATGAAAATGTTTGCTCGGCGGTTTGGGGGATGTCGAAAGGATAGTTTTACGTTGTTGCCGTTGCCAAAACAGCATACCCAACATAAAGGCGAGAAGTATTGCTACGACTAACAGCATGTATAACATGCGATGCTCCTTGTAGCGTGAAGGATGAATTAAATAATAGCATGCAATTTACTGCAAAATAATAGTGCAAATTAGGTTGCTATTATTAGCGAACCAAAAGTAAAAAAGAATCATGATGAAAAGAGCAAATAAAACTTTAACGTTTGGGCTATTACTTTTGTTGGTGGGATGTCAGCAAAGCGCTGAATATGAATCTGACCATGCATTGTTTCGCTTTGATAATCAGCGAAGCGGTTATGTAGATAAGAATGGACCAATAACGTTTTCGACAGCTAATTGGGTCTTTACATCGAATGGCGAAGGTGCCGCTTCATCACCCGTTGTTTATGGTGGACAAGTTTTTAGTGGTCACTATGATGGTGTTTTATATGCACTCTCACTAGATGCCGGAGAGATCAGTTGGCAGTTTCAGGCTGATGATGCCATCTTCTCAACGCCCCTAGTGACGTCTACGCGGATTTTCTTTGGAAGTGATGATGGTTATGTCTATGGCATTAACCACGATGGCGAGTTGCTATGGAAATTTCAAACCGATGATAAAGTTTTTGCTTCTCCTATTTTGATTGACGGTGTCGTTTATATTGGTTCTTTAGACGGCTATTTGTATGCACTTGATGCCAAAAGTGGGACATTAAATTGGCGTTTTAAAACGAATGCAGCGGTGGACTCATCAGTGGCGCTTCTGAATGACACGCTAGTGTTTGGCAGTGATGATGGGCATGTCTATCAACTGAATCAAACCGGTGAGTTGATCTGGCAATATGATGTTGGTTCAGCAGTAGATGCGACTCCTGCTGTCGTTGGTGATACGTTTTATGTGGGAACGGATTTGGGACTATTATTGAAATTAACCCCAGGACAATCTGAGCCTATCTGGCAATATCAAGCTGAAAATCGGATATTTGGGTCAATTGCTGCATATGAAGATCAAGTCATTGCAGCAACAACCGGCGGAGATGTTTTGAGTGTCAGTGCAGAAAAGGGCGCTTTACAATGGTCTTTTGACGCTGAGGCGCCGATTTTTGCATCGCCATTACTGACCCAAAATGCAGTTTATATTGGCTCAATGGCAGGTGAGATGTTTATCGTTGATGCTAGAACGGGACAAGCATTAGCAAGCTATGATGCCGGATGGCCCATATTTGGTTCTGCAACCGTCGTTAATGAAAGGTTATTGTTTAATAGTGATGATGGTGATGTCTTCGTATTTAAGTAACGAAATAACCACCATAAAAAAGCCCCGTTAATTAGCGGGGCTTTTTTGTTTTGGGCTTTACCGTTGATTAGTTCATACGACGGTATTTAATGCGCTCTGGTTGGTGATCTTTACCAAAGCGCTTGCGGTAATCCTCAGCATAATCCGTATAGTTACCCTCAAAGAATGTGACTGAAGAATCACCTTCATAAGCAATGATATGGGTACAAATACGATCTAAGAACCAACGGTCATGCGAAATCACCACGGCTGAGCCAGGGAACGCCAAAATGGCTTCTTCTAGAGCACGCAGTGTTTCAACATCGAGATCATTGGTCGGTTCGTCGAGCAGTAATACGTTACCGCCTTCTTTAAGCAGCTTTGCCATATGCAAACGGTTACGTTCACCACCTGAGAGATCTTTAACAAACTTCTGTTGGTCTGAACCCTTAAAGTTAAAACGGCCACAATACGCACGTGAAGGGGTTTGATAGTTACCGACAGTAATCATGTCAGCGCCATCAGAAATTTCCTCAAACACGGTTTTTTTGCCATCTAACTCACGAGACTGATTTACATAGGCTAATTGCACCGTACTACCGATTTCGATTTCACCAGCATCCGGTTTTTCTTCACCACTAATCATTCGGAATAAAGTCGATTTACCCGCGCCATTTGGACCAATAATGCCGACAATCGCACCCGGTGGAATAGAGATATTCAGATTTTCAAACAACAATTTGTCACCATATGACTTCGTGACATTATTGAGTTCAATAACCTTGTCGCCTAGACGTGGACCAGGTGGAATGTAAATTTCTTGGGTCTCATTGCGTTGTTGAAACTCTTTTGAGTTCATTTCTTCAAACTGTTTCAAACGTGCTTTAGATTTGGCCTGGCGGCCTTTAGCACCTTGGCGAACCCATTCAAGTTCAGCTTGGATAGCTTTACGATGTGATGCTTCTTCTTTCGCTTCTTGTTCTAAACGATTTTCTTTTTGTTCCAACCAAGAAGAGTAGTTACCTTCATATGGAATACCGCGACCACGATCTAACTCAAGAATCCAGCCTGCTGCGTTATCAAGGAAGTAGCGGTCATGGGTAATGGCCACAACGGTACCTGGGTATTCTTGTAAAAAGCGTTCGATCCAAGCAATAGACTCAGCATCAAGATGGTTAGTCGGCTCATCTAAAAGCAACATATCTGGGTTATCTAACAATAAGCGGCATAATGCAACGCGGCGTCGCTCACCACCAGACAACACGCCAACTTTGGTATCCCAAGGCGGAAGACGTAATGCATCTGCTGCACGCTCTAAAGCGTTTTCTAAATTGTGGCCATCTTTTGCTGTGATCAGGTTTTCTAATTCAGCTTGTTTTTTGGCGAGTGCATCAAAGTCAGCATCAGGCTCAGCATAAGCCGCATAGACTTTATCCAACTCATCCAATGCGCCTTTAACATCAGCAACAGACTCTTCCACAACCTCACGAACCGTTTTGTTATCGTCAAGCTCAGGTTCTTGAGGCAGGTAACCAACCTTCATGTTCGGCATTGGACGAGCTTCACCGATATAGTCGTTATCTACACCAGCCATGATACGCAGAAGTGTAGATTTACCCGAACCGTTTAGGCCCAAAACACCAATTTTTGCACCTGGGAAAAATGACAGAGAAATATCTTTAAGAATTTCGCGTTTTGGCGGCACGATTTTGCCAACGCGGTTCATGCTGTATACGTATTGCGCCATATATCGGCTCCGTTATGACTTAAAACAAATTGAGGGCGATTTTACCGAGGCCAGCCTTGGAATGCGAATTCTGTTCTTAAGTAGAAAATTTACTTCATCAAACATCAGAGAATTTGTTACGTGTTTTGAATACTGCGATTTATCTGGTTGTGAATTGGGTGTGGGCTAATTGCTTAAAGACAGTTAGGTTTGCTACTCAAAATTTGTTTCGGTTGGGGGATGAATTAGGTTTTTAAGGAAAGCCAGAAACAAAAAAGCCTCGGAAGTAAAACTTCTGAGGCTTAAATATGCTTTGGAGCCGGAGATAGGACTTGAACCTACGACCCACTGATTACAAATCAGTTGCTCTACCAACTGAGCTACACCGGCAACAGGAAGCGTATTATACGGAGGCAGTACGGCCTTAGCAAGCCTCAATTTCGTTAATTTTGATCTAGACGAATAGCCTGTTAAAAATCATAAATTTAGTGCACCACTTGGGGTTAAACACGAATGTATTGGTGTTATATTTCTTCTTGCAGATGGATTTGTATGTAGGAGTACAGCAATAAATGAAACAAGTAGATTTAGTTCGCGCAGAACAGGAAATGCGCCATTTCCAGATCCCCGCAAGTCCAACGGTATTGTTAGAGGTTCATCAACTTTCAGCATCGGTAGATTCTGATGCTGATGATTATGCTTACAGTATTGGTCGTGATGTCGCGCTTTCGGGGATGTTACTCAAAACCATTAACTCCCCAATATTTGGCCTAAAAAGAAAAATCTTAGATATTGAGCAGGCGATCGTTATGCTCGGTATAAAACGCGTTGAGATGTTAGTGACTTATATTGAGTTGCGCCGCGCAATGTCTGGTAAGGCATGTATCTCTTTAGAAAAGTTTTGGGACAATAGTATTGATTTAGCAAATTTGATGTTGATGTTGCCGGGCTATTTAAATATAAAAAATCCATCACTGCGAGAAGATTGCTTCACATTTGGATTGTTCCGCGATTGCGGTATTCCATTGATGGCGATGCGTTTTAGTGATTACAAAGAGACCTTAATCAAAGCGAATAATCAGATTGAAATCCCTTTTACCGAAGTGGAAGATGAGATTTATCAAACTAATCACGCAGTCGTTGGTTATTTCTTAGCTAACTCTTGGCATTTACCTGACTATATCTGCGAGCTGATCTTACGTCACCATGATGACGAGCTTTTGCCTGCGGATGATGTGAGTGCTTGGAGTAAGGATTTGTATGCGATGTCGAAAATCGCTGCAAATATCCATAGCCGATATCGTTATGGCCAAGAAAATTCAGAGTGGGTTTTAGAGAAAGAAAACGTGTTAACACGTTTACATATGAGCGATCTTGATTATCAAGAGCTTGAGCAAGACGTCATTGACGAGTTCAAGATTCGATTTAAATGACAGGAAAATGGGGTGAGTGATGGGGCTCGAACCCACGACAACCGGAATCACAATCCGGGACTCTACCAACTGAGCTACACTCACCACAGAAAATGGTTTTTTTTCGCCTGACCGCGTGAATCAGCGGTGCAATTTGGAAAGGGCATAATTGTACTGCCTTTCTGAGCGCGGTCAAGGAAAATCTGTCACATCATGCTAGCTCAAGGTCGATTTTTTTCTCATCAAGGTCGACGCGGACAACTTTCACTCTTAAAGCATCACCTAAACGATAGACTTTACGGGTTCTTTCACCCATGAGACGGTGACCAGCAGCATCGAATTGGTAATAGTCATTTTTCAATGAAGTGACGTGAATCAAACCTTCAATGTAGATATCGGTTAATTCAACAAATAAACCAAAGCCTGTTACGCCACTAATAATGCCTTCGTGTACTTCGCCAACACGTTCTTGCATAAATTCGCATTTGAGCCAGTCACTGACATCACGGGTTGCTTCATCGGCGCGGCGGCTGGCCATTGAACAGTGCTCACCGAGTTGCACCATTTCTTCATCCGAATATTGCCATGTCGCTTTTTTCTTTTTACTAATAGCGTGTTTCAATGCACGATGGACAAGTAAATCCGGATAACGGCGAATTGGGGAGGTGAAGTGAGCATAGGCCTCAAGTGCTAAACCAAAGTGACCAACGTTGTCAGGGCTATACACAGCTTGCTTCATACTGCGCAGCATAACAGTTTGTAATAAATGGCCATCTGGACGTTTACTCGCTGTTTTTAACAAAGAAGCATAGTGACGTGGCTCAGGTTCATCGCCACCACCTAAAAATAAGCCAAGTTCGCCTAAGAACTCACGTAATGCGGATAGCTTTTCTTCCGCGGGCGTTTCGTGAACACGATATAAAACCGGTAATTTGCTATTTAATAAGTATTTAGCTGCAGAGACATTTGCAGCAATCATAAACTCTTCAATTAAGCGGTGTGCATCATTACGTTGACGGGGTTCGATTGATGAGATTTTACGGTTTTCATCAAATAGGAACTGCGTTTCAGTCATTTCAAAATCAATGGCACCACGAGATTCTCTTGCATTAAGCATGATCTTGAATAGGGCATACATGTCTTCCAATCCCGGCAAGACATGTGCAAATTCATCTCTCAATGGACTCTCAGGAGTCTCCAGGATTTCAGCAACTTGCTCGTAAATAAGTCTCGCTTTGGAGTTCATCACGGCTTCATGGAATTTATAAGATTCCAGTTCACCCTGAGGATTTATCACCATTTCACAAACCATGCATAAGCGATCAACCTTAGGGTTGAGTGAGCAAAGTCCGTTCGATAATGCTTCAGGGAGCATCGGGATAACTTGGCTAGGGAAGTAAACCGAAGTTGCCCGGTCTTGTGCATCTTTATCTAATGCATCATCAGGTTTAACGTAGTAAGAAACATCGGCGATGGCAACCCACAATTTCCAGTTACCGTTTTTGAGTTTTTCTGCATAGACGGCATCATCAAAATCACGAGCATCGGCACCATCGATAGTCACCAGAGGGAGTTCGCGTAAGTCTAATCGACCTTCAATAGCTGCCTCTGGGATAAATTCACCAAAAGATTCAGCTTGTTTTAAAGCCTTGACTGACCATTCGTGTGGCAACTCAAAGCTGCGCAGAGCAATATCAATTTCCATACCGGGTGCCATATGGTCACCAAGTACATTAACGATTTTACCAAGCGGGGAGCGATGTTTATTGGGGTGTTCAGTGACGGCAGCTTCTACAATTTGGCCATCCTTAGCACCTAGTAAATCCTGTATTGGAATCAGTATATCCTGACTGATACGACGATTATGTGGCACTAAATAAAACATTCCAGCATCGTCGTGGAGACGACCAACAACTTTTTCATTGGCACGTTGGATAACCTCAACAATACTGCCTTCTTGACGACCCCGACGATCGGTACCTACAACACGGGCTAAAGCTCGGTCGCCATGAAGCACCACACGCATTTCACGTTCACTTAAAAATAAGTCTTCACCACCTTCATCGGGGATTAAGAAACCGAACCCATCTGGATGCCCCATGACACGGCCACTAATCAAATTCATTTTAGATACAACACCATAGGCGTTTTTACGGTTGCGCAGAATTTGACCGTCACGTTCCATCGCTCGTAACCGACGACGTAATGCTTCAACCTCTTCTTCACCTTTAATGCCAAGTTGGCGAGCAATATTCTTTTGACTTAATGGGGCTTTGTGGTCTTTAAGTAGTGCGAGGATAAGTTCTCGGCTGGCGATAGGGTTGTCGTATTTTTCGGCTTCACGTGCGGCGAAAGGGTCGTGCGGGTGTTCTTTAGTCATTGACAGTTATTATCTCAATCTATATAGTGCGCGCTTCTTGCCCAGGTGGCGGAATTGGTAGACGCGCTAGCTTCAGGTGCTAGTGTACTTATGTACGTGGGAGTTCGAGTCTCCCCCTGGGCACCATTCCGAATTATTTCTTCTTTAATACCCGACCCATTCTAACTGCTTTGGGATTTCAGGGTGTAGTTTTCTCTAAGAATATTGCTTGCTGAGACGATAGCCTTGCGCTATCTTGGTCTTAAGGCAGTCTTGCACTCAAGTTCTGCTTATTTTTGCCGTTAAATGGATTAACGGAAGCACGCCAATAACTACTAGCGTAAGAGAACTGCCATGGCATCTTTAATTGATTCGATTGATGAACGTACAAAGCTGGCAGGCACTAATCACCTTGAGGTGCTTTTATTTAGTCTTGGCACCAACGATGAAACAGGTCGTAATGAGCTCTTTGGCATTAACGTCTTTAAAGTCAGAGAAGTTCTTAATGTGCCAGAAATTACTAGCGCACCAGAAATGCCCGAAGGTATTGAAGGCTTTGTAAGCCTGCGTGGTGATATGGTCCCAATTATTAATTTGCAAAAATTTTGTAAGTTAAACGCCAAAGAAAAACCGTCAATTTTGATGATCACTGAGTACAACACACATGTACAAGGTTTTCTTGTCTCTGCGGTTGATACCATTCAGCGACTAAGTTGGCAGCAAGTTAAAGAGCCGCCAGCACTATTGTCAAAGCGCCTTGGTGGTTTAGTTACTGCTGTGGCCGAGTTATCTGATAATCGTTTAGTTATGATCATGGACGTTGAAAAGATCTTGGCTGATGCCGGTGGTTTTTATGACGACAGTGTTTTTGAGGGTATTGATAAAATTGAAAATGCTGGCAAATATAAAGTGTTATTTGCAGATGACTCCGCAGTTGCTAGAAAACAAGTTGCCCAAACTTTAGATAGATTAGGTGTACACCATGTCAGTGTGATTAATGGCGCTGAAGCATGGAAAGCGCTTGATAAAATTGCCACGCAATGTGAGCGTGAAGGTAGAAAAATCGATAGTGAAATCAGTGTTGTGCTGACGGATGTTGAAATGCCAGAGATGGATGGTTACGTTTTAACGCAAAAAATTAAAGCTGATCCGCGGATGGCACATTTACCCGTTATTATGCATTCATCGCTAACTGCGGTTGCAAATCAGGCGATGGGGCGCGGCATAGGCTCTGATGCATATGTTTCAAAATTTCAGCCCCATGAACTGGCAAGCACTCTCAAACAAATTCTGAATAAAAAAGTGAGTGTCAACTGAGTAGTATTCAGAAGTGTAGCTGAAACAGGCAGTAATACAGTTACATAACAATATTAGTCTGATGCTATATCTATGGATAACCTGGAATGCAGCACCTTCATAACAGTAATCAAATAATCGATAATCTGGCCGAATTTACCGGCCATCAAGATCGTGATGTATTAGAAGAAAGTCTGCTTAAAACGCTTAACGAACTGTTTCCGGCTCATAGTCTGGATATTCTGCAGGTGAATAGGCTTGAGAAAAGCCAAGAAGCCAAGGACTTGGTTGCCCCAGCAAAGGCCCACAGTAAGTTTGATAATGAGTCGCCTGAGTTGAAATCGCTCATTAGATCAGCAATTGACGACCGTGAAATTAAGCAATACTGCGATAAACAAGGTGAATTTTTTACCATTATTCCTGCGCTTGACAGTCAAGGGGGGATTTTGGCGATTTTGTTACACCGTTTCCACGAAAAGTTGTCTGATAGTGACCAAAGGCTCGTTTCTGGGTTATTGAAGGTCTATGCTAATTACCTCGGGCTGATTAATAAAACCCAACGCGATAAATTGACCAGTCTCTTTAATAGAGAGACGCTGGATCAACAAATTTCGCAAGTACTTAATAATCAGCGTAATAACTTTTTGGATAAAAGCGTTGAGCCTCAGGACTCGCGGCGTCATGCTGCTACCAAAGACTGGCTAGGCATCATTGATATCGATTACTTTAAGCAAATAAATGATAACTATGGTCATTTATATGGGGATGAAGTGATCATTCTCGTCTCAAGACTTATGACCTCTGGTGTGTTGCGAGATAATGATCTGGTGTTTCGTTTTGGGGGAGAAGAGTTTGTTGTTCTTCTTAAATCGGCCGGTGAAGCGGATGCATTTATGGCTTTTGAGCGACTTAGGTTAATTGTGGCTAACCAAACATTCCCTCAGCTGGATCAAATTACGATTAGCATTGGCTTTGTTGAAGTGGCGCTGCAATCCTCGACTGCGGATGTTATCGGTCAGGCTGATAATGCCTTGTATTACGCTAAACAAAATGGTCGTAACCAGGTACACAGTTATCATAGCCTTGTATCTGAGGGTAAAATTACCGAATCGCGCTCATCCGCCCATGACAACGATGTTGAATTATTTTGACTATGCAAAGACAGACTGACTTTCAGGATGCCGTGATTTTGGCATTCGACAAGGCGTTAACAACAATCTGGGGAAACCCAAAAGGCAGTGGGCGCAAAAATCCGGCATTGAAAATACCGGAAGCGGAGCTTACTGATAAACAACGTCGTCATCATGCGGCATTGATGCGTATTAATCATGCGGGTGAGGTGTCTGCGCAAGCTTTATATCAAGGCCAAGCGTTAACCGCTAAGTTGCCTGAAGTGCGTGAAACCATGCAACAAGCGGCAATGGAAGAAAATGATCATTTAGTTTGGTGTCAACAACGCTTGACTGCATTAGATGGTCATCGAAGTGTTTTAAATCCACTTTGGTATGTCGGCTCATTTGCTCTTGGTGCGGTTGCCGGTAAAGCAGGTGATAAATGGAGTCTTGGATTTGTCGCCGAAACCGAGAAACAAGTTGAGGCCCATTTAGCAGATCATCTTGACCAATTAGATGACAGTGACAAGGCAAGTCGTGCGGTTTTAAAACAAATGCAGGTTGATGAGATACATCATGGGGAACAGGCGGTAAATGCCGGTGGTGCGGAATTACCTTTGCCTGTACAAAAATTGATGACTGTCGTCTCTAAGGTGATGACCCGCAGCAGTTACTGGCTGTAAAACTTAACTTAGATTAGAAAAAACGACCGATACGGTAAAGTGTTGTTCTTCCTCTGATGCTGCCTCAACACGCTTCACTTTACCTTCAGCAACTAATGGCGATATTTGCGGGTGTTGACTGTGTATGACAATCTGCAAAAGTTCATCAGACAATAGTGACTCTGTTGTCGTGAACCTGACACCACTGGCGCTAAGATCTAATGTTTTTGCTTTATATAGCGTTGTTCCACCCTCGCGGCGAAACTGTAACTGACTTTCCAACTGCATTCGTTGAAATTGTCGCTTTTCTTCATGTTCCCTGCCAGCCATCGAGGCCTCCTGCAAGAAGGTTATTAAGCTTTTTAGTTAAGCCTATGCTAATTCGATGTATTGCGTCTAGATAATGATTCAATTGGTTCAATATTAGCTATGCATTAGATGATTTAGCTGCGATTGTTTGGTTAGTTACTTTAGGATATAGGTAAGAAAATTCACTTAAATATTTACTAAATAAAGCCGCTAATAAGGTTATGAGGATTATTGGAGCTTAAGATGAGAAAACTGTTTTGGTTTGCAATAACGGTCGCCAGTCTTTATGCATCGGTACAGGCAATGACGTTACCGCCAGTGCCTACAGAGCCAATTTACTTCGAGCCACCTATCGCTAAACCATCAGATAATCAGCGTCAGTATGATTGTTATGAATTAGATAGTGCGATTAATGCATTGCATCCCTATCGGTATAGCTACAAACCCAATTTCTATCATGACAATACCAACAAAGTAGCAACGACATTAATTGCAGTTGATAGCATTCCAATTGTGGAAGGATGGCTTGGCATTGGCTATTTAGCTTATTCATCTTTGGTTGAAGAAAAAGAGTCACGAAGAATGCAAAATGTAGAGCAGCAAATTGCCATGCTTCAACGTCTTAAGGCCCAACAGCTATGTTTTGAATAGGTGACAATAACGGACTTATTCCATGTCTTTTTCTTGTTATATGGATTCAATCTAGGGTACTATCAAATTGAAAAAAACTACCCGGAGAGGTAATCGTTATGAGTAGCACAATAGATATCAAATCAAAGTGGTACGCTAACAATCAAGAGACAAGCAGCATCCGTGACACGTGGCAGAAGGCGAATGCAATGCGAGAGAATATGAAAAAAGTCCCTTGGTATAAAGCGAATAGCCAGAAAACTCAGCATCAAGGTACGCCTTGGTACAGAGCTAATATGGTTAAGCATTTAGATACTAAGAAAAAATGGTATGAAGCTAACCTTCGTAATGCGGTCGAAAGTGTCCGTGCAACGCGTAAATGGTACGAAGCTAATCTCGTTAGCTCACCAGTTAAATCACATTGGTTTGACTATCGTGAAAAGGGACATACTGACGCCAAACGTATGTGGCAGTTAGAGAGCTTACGCCAAGCTCGGGAAAACCGTGCTAAGTGGTATGAAGCAAACCTTGATTCAACACCAACCAATAAACATTGGTATGAGTTTAGTGATGAAAAATCTGCCGCTAAACGTAAATGGTACGAAGCAAACTTGTCACAAGCTCGCATGAGCCATCAAAAATGGTATGAAGCTAACCTACACCCAAACCCTCACGCTGATATCAAACTAAAATGGTATGAAGCGAATTTGTCTCTGACACGTATGCGTCAGGTTGAGCGGGATTGGTTTGCCTACAATACGAAAATTGCTCGTGAAAAAGGCAAATGGTACGAAGCCAACTTGCGCCCAACTGCACCGGTTGAAACTCCATGGTACGAAGCAAACCTCGTTCAGCACTTAGATACTAAGAAAAAGTGGTACGAAGCAAACCTTCGTTCAGCACTTGATAGTGTCCGTGCGACACGCAGCAAATGGTATGAGGCGAATTTAGATAACACGCCAACAAGCCATCACTGGTACGAGTTTAAAGAAGCAGGTGATACTGATTGGAAAAAACGTTTCCAAGCAGAAAACATCGAAAAAGTTCGCAGTCAAACGCGTAAATGGTATGAAGCGAATCTGGACGATAAACCTACCGATAAACACTGGTATGAGTTTAGTGATGAGAAAACAGCTGCGAAACGTAAATGGTACGAAGCTAACCTCTACCAAGCTCGAATCAGTCATCAGAAATGGTATGAAGCAAATCTGCACCCAGATCCTCATGCCGATCTGAAGAAAAAATGGTACGAAGCTAACCTTAACTTGGCTCGCACGCAGAGCGTCAAACGTAAATGGTTTGAAAATAATATGCGCGTTGCTCGTGAAAGCCGGAGTAAGTGGGATAACCAAGACTAGAGATAGAGTCTTTTAGCGTTTAATTGGGGTGCTGGCGGTAAACATTGAAGAGTAAATAATGCAGGTACAATGTTTTACCGTCGGCGCCTTTCGCGTTAACACCTATCTCGTAACTGACCCAAGCACTAATCAATCTGCCATTATTGATACTGGCGAATCTGATGAGTTAATGCGTCAGTTAATCGCTTTACGTCCTATCCCTGATATCAAAATGATTTTGCTGACCCATGGGCATTTAGACCATGCGGGGGCACTAACAATGCTACAAGAGCATTTTGATGTGCCGACCTATCTACCTAAACTTGAACAACCTTTATTTGCGACTTTGCCTAAACAAGGTGATTGGTTTGGAGAGCCAGCATTTAATCGGCCTTGTGGTCGCATTGATCATTTTTTAGATGATGGGGATATTGTTCAACTGGGCGAGACTGAACTAAAATTTATTTCGACCCCAGGGCATACGCCAGGGCAGGGTTGTTATTATGATGACCAAGATATTTTTGTCGGCGACACATTGTTTGCTGGCAGTATCGGCCGTTATGACTTGCCGATGGGAGATGCGGCAGTGACACAAGAGAGCTTGAAAAAGCTAATGACATTACCCGGTCATTTACGTGTTCATAGTGGTCATGGTCCTGTAACAACACTTTCAAAAGAATTAGAAACGAATCCCTATCTGCATTTTTTAAGGTAATGACAATGGCAAAAACAGATGTGTTAATTGAGGGTTTTGAGCGTTTCAAAGCGCGTTATTTTGGGGATGATCAAGGTTTATACGACAGTATGAAAACTGGTCAACCAGCAAAAACCTTGATGGTTGCTTGCTGTGACTCCCGTGTTGATCCAGCAATTTTGACTGATTGTGATCCAGGTGACTTATTTACAGTGCGTAACGTCGCTAATCTCGTACCACCATGTGAAAACGATCAACATCATCATGGTACGAGTTCCGCGATTGAGTTTGCGGTTAAAGGTTTAGGCGTTGAAAACATCATCGTTATGGGACATGCCAACTGTGGTGGTATCAAAGGCCTTTGGGAAAGCGAAGATCTTAATGACTCACAATTTATTCATCGTTGGGTGTCGATTGCTCAAGAAGCTAAGGAGTGGGTGAAATCTAATCATGCTGACCAAAGTGATGCTGTACAATTAAAAGCGTGTGAGCAGCGGGCTGTATTGGTTTCGTTGCAAAACCTGCTTGGCTTTGATTTTGTAAAAGAACGCGTTGAAAGTGGTTCTATTACGCTGCATGGATGGTATTTTGATCTAACGGCTGGTGAGTTATTAAGTTATAACCCAACTACAGATAAGTTTGAAAATACCCTAGATTAAATAAAAATGCCGCTGAAAAGCGGCATTTTTTTATTCAATATTTTTTACTCTGTTCCAGGTGGGATATCATCATCCATCATCGGGTCAGATTCACTTGGTAATGATTCTGCCTGTTTTTCAAGTGCGGGATCAACTTCCTCGTTATCTTCAATAATGTCAGCCTCATCGTCACCAAAACCAATCATATTCAGCAAGCCACCGAAAAAGCTGGTTTTGCGTTCAGTTAAAGGAACAACGATATTTGTTTCGGTGCGATCTTCTTCAGCAAGTTCAATTCTTTCGACAGTACGCGTATTACCATCGATGTAATCAAGCTTTTCCTCATTATCAAAGTAAAGTGTGATACGACGCTGTTGGCGATCACCATTACCCGGTTGGTAGCTGTACAGATAATCCCAACGATTCGGGTGGAATGTGTCAATAATCAGCGGGGTACCCATAACAAAGTTGACCTGGCTTTTCGTCATGCCTGGTTCAAGTTTGGCAAGCATTTCTTGCGTCACTTCATTACCTTGCTGGATATCAATGCGATAAACGCCAGGGATTTTATCTTTGCTACAGCCACTGAGCACAAGAATCATTAGCGAAAGGCTATAAATAACGAGGCTTTTCATTTAGTATTTCAATCTGTGTTGATGACCAAAATGCGATGATACTCTATTCGCGCAATTTCTACGAGGCAACAAACATAATGGAAAGTCAGGATTTACGAAAAGCCGGCCTAAAAGTAACGCTACCGCGACTTAAAGTGCTGGAAATCATGGAACACTCGGCACAGCGCCACATGAGCGCCGAAGATGTCTATAAAGCATTACTGGAGCTGGGGGAGGAAATTGGCCTAGCGACGGTTTATCGTGTACTGACCCAATTCGAAGGTGCAGGTCTGGTATCTCGACTGAGCATTGAAGGTGGTCATGCTGTATTCGAACTTGAAGATGGTGACCATCACGATCATATGTTTTGCGTGAAGTGCAATAAAATTGAAGAGTTTTACGACGAAATGATCGAGCAACGCCAAAAAGTCATCGCTAAAGAAAATGGCTTTGAGATGACCGATCATAGTTTGTATATCTACGGCATTTGCAAAAACTGCCAAAAGAGCTAGTTAAAACGTATTAGGGATGCACTTGACCTAGCATTTCTTCGGCATGAAGTCGGGTCGTTTGGGTCAATTGCATACCACCTAACATGCGCGCAATTTCTTCAATACGCTCTGAATGATCTAATTCAGCAATTTCAATATGGGTATTATCAGCAGTGAGTTTTTTACTAACTTGTAATTGTTGATGCGCCTGCGCAGCAACTTGTGGCAAATGGGTAACACAAATCACTTGTTGGCTACTGGCCAATAAACGAAGATGCTGACCAACAATTTCTGCCACACCACCACCAATGCCGACATCGACTTCGTCAAAAATGAGTGTTGGTACTGTTCGTTGGCCTGCAGTCACTACTTGTATCGCTAAACTGATACGCGCTAATTCACCACCTGACGCAATTTTTGCTAAATCACCAGCAGGTTGACCTGGGTTAGTTGTCACTTTTAATTGCACATGATCAGCACCATGCTCGGCAAACTCACCATCAGCGTATGGTGTGATGACAAATTCGACTTTACCCGCTGGCATTGCCAGTTGTTGGATGGAGCTCGTAATTTGCTTAGATAAATCGCTAATGCATTGTTGCCGGTTTTGACGAATTTGTTGGCACACCGCTAAACATGCCTCACGACCAGCAGCTACCTGTTGTTCTATTGCTTCTAAGTTTTGGCTAGCCGATGAAAGCTGCGCCAGCTCGTCTGACAGGGCTTGAAAGTGATCTGGTAGCTGTTCGATATCAACATGATGTTTACGTGCCAAATCATGAAGCTGTGAAAGTTCTTGCTCAACATCTTCTAAACGTTGCGGGTCAAGCTCACTATGGTCTAAATAATGTCGCAAGCTGCTTGCTGATTCATCTAGATTGATAAGCGCACTATTAAGCGTTTCAACAATGTTGGTAAAACGCGGTTCAACATCTTGAAGTTTTTCCAAGTCTCTAACGGCAATGCCGATTAAGTCATAAGCAGCACCATCTTCTTGGTCAAAAATGGTCTGCAATGCATTCTCGCTGCTTTGCATCAGTTCAGCGGCATTGGCGAGCTGTTGCTGTTGTTGCAGACAATCTTGGATTTTGTCATTGGTTAAAGCGAAAGCAGCCATTTCATCAACTTGGTAAGCAAGCAACTCTTGCCTTGCTTGGCCTTGGTTGGCCTGTTCTTTTAAAGCAGCAAGTTGCTGCTGATTTTGCTGCCATTCACGATAATGTTGGCGTAATTGTTTTAATAGCGATCTATTGCCAGCAACAATATCGACTAATTCTCGCTGTGTTTCAGGGCGCAGGAGCGATTGGTGTGCGTGTTGACCATGAATGTCGATACTTAACTCACCCACCTGCTTTAATTGGCTGAGTGTAACTTGACGGCCGTTGATATAGCCTTTTGATCTGCCATCACGACTGATAGTGCGACGCAGATGACATTGTTCGTCATCATCTAGCTCATTATCTGTTAACCAATCGGAGAGTGCTGGATTGGCGCTAATATCAAATGCTGCTTCAATTTCAGCCCGCTCAGCACCTTGGCGAACCATATTAGAATCGGCGCGATCACCTAAAACTAGGCCAAGCGCATCTACTAACATTGATTTTCCCGCGCCAGTTTCACCCGTCAAAGACGTCATGCCGGGCTTGAGTTGCAAGGAAATATCTTCTACTACCGCCAAATGGCGAACGCTTAGCCGAATTAGCATGTTAGTTTGCGACCCCACTCCAACTTGGCACGTAAAATTGAATAATGATCATGATCTTCAAGATGCAAAAGATCGACACGGTTTGCATGTCTTTGAATGCGAATGGTGTCCCCAGGTTGCAGTAAATGGCCGGGACGCCCATCGCAGGTAACCATTGCTGTCGTTTGATTATTTTCACTGATTTTAATATCAATGACACTATTGGCAGAGACAACTAATGGACGGTTGCTCAAAGTATGTGGACATACTGAGGCAATAACTAATGCATCAAGATCAACATCTAAAATAGGACCACCAGCAGACATCGCATAGGCTGTTGAACCAGTCGGGGTGGCGATCACAACGCCATCAGCTCGCTGACTATTAAGAAACCGGCCATTAATATGGGTTTCAAACTCAATCATGTGCAGACTTTGATGACAGTGAATAACCACGTCATTCATGGCAATACTAAGCGGCTCTGACTTGCCATTGTGATGGGCCTGAAGCATATATCGCTGATCTTTACGATATTGGCCATCCAGAATACGACCCAGTTGGACTTGCAAGTCTTTTAAGGTGACATCCGCAAGAAATCCTAAACGACCGACATTAATTCCAACGATAGGCAATTCACTACCCGCCAATGCACGTGCTGCTGACAACATTGTGCCATCACCACCAATAGCAATGGTGAGATCGCATGCGGATGCAAAGTCAGCAATCGAAGTAACCGGCAATTCGGGCAAAAAAGCGAGTGGTTCGTTGCAACAAACCTGCAAATTTCGCGCATGCAGCAGTTCGTTGACCTCAATGACGGCAGATTCCATCACAGGATCATCTTTACGAATAAACAGGCCTATGCGCTTAAAAGGGGTATTCATGAATTGATTAAATGCCAATGTTTCTCAATATTTGCTGATGGTAATGGTTTTGTCACTAAATCCAAAGCAAAATCCCTGTATTACTGATTGATTCATGACGCTACCAACAAGCTGTACTTAAGATGCTAGAATATGTCGGTTTAACACAACTTTATCAATGAGGATCAATAATGGCGATTGAACGTACTTTGTCTATCATCAAACCAGACGCAGTAGCAAAAAATGTGATTGGTGAAATTTATTCACGTTTCGAAAAAGCGGGCCTGTCTGTAGTTGCTGCACGCATGGTTCACCTGTCACAAGACCAAGCAGAAGGCTTTTACGCAGAACACAAAGAACGTCCATTCTTTGGTGATCTGGTTAGTTTTATGACTTCTGGTCCTGTCATGATTCAGGTTCTGGAAGGTGATGACGCCGTTATCAAAAACCGTGATCTGATGGGCGCAACAAATCCTAAGGAAGCTGCCGCAGGCACTATCCGTGCTGATTTTGCGCAAAGCATCGATGAAAACGCAGTCCACGGTTCTGACTCAACAACTAGCGCAGCTCGTGAAGTTGCTTACTTCTTTACAGAAGATCAACTTTGCTCACGTACTCGCTAAGCGATAAGTAAACGTCCATGACAACTGACCGTACCAATCTATTGGGGCTTGATTTACAAGCCATGGAAGCGTTTTTCGTCGAAATCGGCGAAAAGCCTTTCCGTGCGCGTCAGTTGTTACAATGGATACATCAGTATCAAATCACTGATTTTGCGGAGATGAGTAACCTCAGCAAAGCATTACGCGAAAAACTGGCAGCCATTGCAGAAATTCGTGTGCCAGAAGTCATGCATGAGCATATCTCTGCGGATGGAACGCGCAAATGGGTTATCAGAATGGATGGCAATAATGCCATTGAGACTGTGTTTATCCCCGAAGCAGGGCGGGGCACGCTATGTGTCTCATCACAGGTCGGCTGTGCGCTGACATGTACTTTTTGCTCTACAGCACAACAAGGCTTTAATCGTAATTTAACGGCTGCTGAAATCGTGGCGCAATTATGGATTGCGAACCGTGCATTGAATAAAGATCCCAAGGGAAACCGTGTCGTCACTAACGTGGTGATGATGGGGATGGGCGAACCACTGGCTAACTATGCCAATGTTGTTAGCGCGATGAATTTAATGCGTGATGATTACGGCTATGGCATTTCGTGGCGCCGAGTGACATTGAGCACCTCGGGCATGGTGCCAATGATTGACAAGCTAAAACAGGACTGTCCGGTCAGCTTAGCAATTTCATTACATGCTGCTAATGATGAATTGCGCAGTCAGATTATTCCCCTTAATGACAAATATCCGATTGCTGAACTATTAGCCGCTTGCAAACGTTATGTTGAAGGTGGTCAGCAACGTCGCCATATCACGGTGGAGTATGTGATGCTGGCTGGTATTAACGACTCTGCCCAGGATGCAAAAGATTTAATTCGCATTCTCAAAGACTTACCAACCAAAATTAACCTGATTCCGTTTAATCCCTTTCCGGGAACGGATTACCGTTGTTCATCACGAAATGTGATCGAGAAGTTCAAACAGCAACTGATGGATGCTGGCCTGGTTGTCACCGTGCGTAAAACGCGTGGGGATGATATTGTGGCTGCATGTGGTCAGTTGGCTGGTGAAGTGAAAGACAAAACCCGCCGCAGCCAACGTTTAGCCGAACAGGAAGTGGTTTTCGTCAAATGAGAGTTCAGCGATATTTTTGGGTATTACTGTTTTCAATTTCTTTAACTGCCTGCGCTGGTAACCGGACGTCAAGTTCCGGGGGGAGTGAGGCCGCAGAAATTAATATGCGTTTGGGTATTAATTATATGCAGCGTGGTGATTACAAGTTTGCGCTAGAAAAGCTTGAAAAAGCTTTGCAGCAAGATCCAAACTTAGCCAGTGCACACAACACCATAGCGTTGTTGTATCAACGACTTGATGAAAACGATAAAGCGGAAAAACATTTCAAAAAAGCTGTCGCTCTAGAGCCGGATTATTCAGAAGCACAAAATAACTACGGTGTTTATCTATGCCAGCAGCAACGCTATGACGAAGCAGAGGCTAAATTCCTATTAGCTGTTGAAAATCCTTTATACCTTAGTGTCGCTCAAGCCTACGAGAATGCTGGGTTATGTGCGTTACAAAAACCTGACCTTGCTAAAGCAGAAGGCTATTTTCGACGCGCACTTCAATACCAGCCAACACTAGGTAAATCTTTGTTACGCATGGCTGAAATCAGCTATGAGCAACAAAATTACTTACAAGCACGTGGATACATTCAACGTTTCCACAGTGCTGCGACTTGGACGCCCCGTGCTTTATTAACTGGCATTAAGATCGAAAACAAGTTGGGTGATGAAGATGCCGTTGCGAGCTATGTTTTGATTTTGCGCTCGCGATTCCCAGATTCTGATGAAATGCAAATGGTCAACCAAGGTATCGCAAATCTATGAGTGCAGTGAACGACGAAAGCGATAATTCAGCAATGTTCCCGACAACTGGTATCGGGCTAAAACTGCAACAAGCACGTGAACAAAAGAAGTTAACCATTGCCGAAGTTGCAACCCAATTGCGATTCACGCGAGCCACTATCGATCATCTTGAGCAAGAAGATTGGGAAAAATTACACAGTCGTACCTATGCACGTGGTTATTTATTGAACTATGTGAAGTTTTTAGGGCTACCGAGTGATGAAATGCTCGCCATGTTTAACGAACAATATGGTGAAGTTGAACGGCCAACTGATTTATTAATGACCAAAACACTCCCTGACGATAAAGGATTTCCATGGGGCGGTGGTTTATTGGTTATCGTCGCTATTATTATCGCTCTCGTTGTTTATCAGCTTTGGTCAACACCTGTAACCGAGGTTGAGCAAGCGGCAACTGGCATCAATAGTGACAATATGGTTGTCGAACCGGACCTTGCTTATGACGACGATGGCATTCGAGCAAATCCAACTAATGCTCAGGAAACGCGTGATGTCAGTAAGTTAGATAATAACGTTACGGCACCGCTACGAATTGAGTCGATGCCTGCTGAAATGGCGAGTAGTGAGCAAGAAAACTTAACTGCGCCGGTTGACCCTGTTGAAGTGAATGATGCTGAAACCGTAGCTGTCAGCCCTGAAACTTTATCAATCGAAGATGAGTCAGGCAATACGCTTAACAGTGGTGAAGCTACATTAACATTAGTGGTCACAGAACCTTCTTGGATCGAAGTTAAAGACAATGGTGGCAATACCCTCATCAGTCGTGTTCTTGACCAAGAAACCATAGAACTTATTGGGCCTATCCCATTTTCAGTACGCATCGGTAATGTCGGTGGAACAGCATTGCGATTTAATAATACGCCTGTTGACTTGGCAGAATTTCGCGTAAAAAATGTCGCCCGACTAACGCTTGGAGACTAGTTAAATATGATGGAAACCAGTCACCTCATCAAACGTCGTAAATCAAGACAAATCATGGTCGGTAATGTACCAGTTGGGGGTGATGCTCCTGTTGCTGTACAGAGCATGACCAACACTGAAACAACTGACGTTGCGGCAACTGTCGCGCAAATTCAGCGACTACAACAAGTTGGCGCCGATTTGGTACGTGTATCTGTTCCTTCAATGGATGCGGCCGAAGCGTTTGGTGAAATTAAAAAACAAACCAGTATTCCGCTGATTGCTGATATTCATTTTGATTACAAAATTGCCTTACGCGTTGCTGAATTAGGCGTGGATTGCTTACGAATCAACCCGGGTAATATCGGACGTGAAGACAGGGTGCGTGCAGTTGTTGATAAAGCGCGTGATTTTAATATTCCAATCCGTATTGGTGTGAATGCCGGCTCTTTAGAAAAAGAATTGCAAAAGAAATATGGCGAGCCAACTCCCGATGCATTGGTGGAATCAGCGATGCGTCATATTGATATCCTCGATAGGCTTAACTTTCCTGACTTTAAAGTCAGCTTGAAAGCGTCAGATGTCTTCATGACCGTCTTTGCCTATCGGAAACTAGCTGACCAAATCGAACAGCCACTGCACTTAGGTATCACCGAAGCCGGCGGATTACGTAGCGGTTCAGTGAAATCAGCGATTGGTTTAGGCATGCTGTTGGCAGAAGGTATTGGCGATACCATTCGTGTTTCCCTTGCAGCAGATCCCGTTGAAGAAATTCGTGTTGGCTTTGATATTTTGAAGAGCCTACGTATTCGTAGTAAAGGCATTAACTTAATTGCTTGTCCTTCATGTTCAAGACAACAGTTTGATGTGATTTCTACGGTTAATGCACTTGAAGCAAGACTAGATGACATTATCGAGCCAATGGATGTTGCCGTTATCGGTTGCGTTGTAAATGGTCCGGGTGAAGCTAAAGAGGCTGCTATCGGCCTGACAGGTGGTACACCAAACTTACTTTATAAAGATGGTAAACCTCATCATAAGGTAGAAAACGATGCACTGGTCGATGAATTAGAGCGCGAAATTCGGCAGCGAATTGCGCTGCGTAAACAAGGCGACAAAGCCGAGAAAGTAATACCGATAAAGGACATCAGTTAAAGGTGGCAGAATTGATCCGCTCAGTACGGGGAATGAACGATATTCTCCCGGAAGTGACGCCATATTGGCAGTATATTGAAACAACGCTCAGAAATGTTCTTGGCAGCTACGGTTATCGTGAGATTCGTTTGCCTGTCGTGGAAAAAACTGAACTCTTTAAACGCTCAATCGGTGAAGTAACCGATATCGTTGAAAAAGAGATGTATACCTTCGAAGACCGAAATGGTGACAGCTTAACGTTGCGTCCGGAAGGTACTGCGGGGTGCGTGCGTGCCGCAATGGAACATGGTCTACTCAATCAAAGCCAACGTCTTTGGTATATGGGCCCCATGTTTCGTCACGAACGCCCACAAAAAGGTCGTTATCGTCAGTTTCACCAATTGGGTGTAGAAGCTTATGGTTTTGATGGTCCGGATATTGATGCTGAATTAATTCTGCTAACGGCAAGACTATGGAAAGCGCTTGGCTTAACTGGCGTGACGTTGCAAATCAATTCATTAGGTAGCACGGAAGCACGACTGCAATATCGTGCTGAATTGATTCGTTACTTTGAACAACATCATGAACAGTTAGACGAAGATAGCCAGCGTCGATTGCATAGCAATCCTTTGCGTATTCTGGATAGCAAAAATCCAGATATGCAGGCATTAAATGATGCTGCGCCGAAACTTCTGGATCATCTTGACGCTGAATCACGTCAACATTTTGAGGTGCTTTGTCAGACATTAGATAAAGCGGGTATTAGTTATGAGGTTAATCCACGCTTAGTTCGCGGTCTCGACTATTACAGCAAGACAGTATTTGAGTGGGTAACAGATCAACTCGGCGCGCAAGGTACTGTCTGCGCAGGTGGTCGATATGATGGTCTGGTAGAGCAATTAGGTGGCAAAATGGCAACAGCCATTGGCTTTGCGATTGGTTTAGAACGTTTAATTGCGTTGTTAGAAGCCAACGATGCCTTGCCTGAAGCAACTGGCCCTGATGCTTACCTTGTTGCCGTTGGGGAAACAGCACAATCGGCAGCGACTGTTTTTGCCGAGCAACTCCGTGATCAACTCCCTTCTTTACGCTTGATTAGCCATTGTGGTGGTGGTAGTTTTAAAAGCCAATTTAAGCGGGCTGACCGTAGTGGTGCTCGTTGGACACTCATCCTTGGTGAAGAAGAAGTCGCACAGCAGCAGGTTGGTGTGAAAACCATGGCAACCGGCGAACAACAAACTATATCGTGGCAGGAATTGGCTGATTTTCTCAGTCAAAGTGCCCACCAGTAATAACAATAAGTAGAAATATGACACCATTAAATATCGCAGAGTGGCAATCTTTAGACCGGCACTATTCCGATGTGAAATATCTGTCGATGCGTGAGCAATTTGCGCTGGATTCTAGCCGCTTTGAGCACTTTTCAGTATACAGCGGTGATTTACTGCTGGATTACTCTAAAAATCGCATCACGCAAGAAACCATGGATAAGCTATTTGCATTAGCTGATGCTGTGGATATGCAAAGTTGGATTGACTGCATGTTTAGTGGTGAAGCGATTAACCATACCGAAGGTCGTGCTGTTCTGCACACGGCTTTGCGTAATCGTGCCAATACTCCGGTAATGGTCGATGGCAAAGATGTGATGCCTGAAGTGAATGCCGTGTTAGCCAAAATGGCCAACTTCTGCGGCAAGGTCCATAGCGGTGAATGGGTTGGTTTCACAGGTAAGCCTATGACCGATATCGTGAATATTGGTATCGGTGGCTCTGATTTAGGCCCTGCCATGATTTGTGACGCGCTTGAGCCATACGCAATTGATGGTTTGAAAGTTCACTTTGTATCTAATGTTGATGGTACAGATTTAAGTACTACGCTAGAAAAGCTGAACCCTGAAACCACGCTATTTGTTGTGGCTTCAAAAACATTTACTACGCAAGAAACATTGACCAATGCACAATCAGCTCGTCAATGGTTCTTGAAGTCAGCTCAACAAGCAGATGTTGCTAAACATTTTGTTGCTGTTTCAACCAATGCTGACGAAGTCTCTAAATTCGGTATTGATACCGACAACATGTTTGAGATTTGGGACTGGGTCGGTGGACGTTATTCACTGTGGAGCGCTATTGGTCTGCCAATTGCTTTGTATGTGGGCATGGATAACTTCGAGCGTTTATTGGATGGCGGTCATCAAATGGACCAGCATTTCCGTTCACAACCGTTCGCAAAAAACATCCCTGTGATTATGGGTTTGTTAGGTATTTGGTACATTAACTTCTTTAATGCCCAAACACATGCCATCGTTCCTTATGATCACTCGCTGGCACGTTTCCCAAGCCATATGCAGCAATTGGATATGGAAAGTAACGGTAAATTTATTAACCGTCAGGGCGCGCGTATTAGTTATAAAACTGGTCCTGTTATTTGGGGTACGCCGGGTACCAATGGTCAGCATGCGTATTTCCAGCTGATTCACCAGGGTACGCAATTGATCCCAGTTGATTTTGTGTTACCAGTCAATAGTCATTACCCAGAGTGTGATCATCAGTCAATTTTGTTGGCAAATGGTCTTGCACAAGCTGAAGCCTTGATGAAAGGCAAAAACGCTGAAGAAGTTCGATCTGAATTAGTAGCAAGTGGACTTGAAGGTAAAGAACTAGAAGCTTTATTACCGCACAAGGTTTTCCCAGGTAATCGTCCAAGTAATGTTCTATTGTTCCCGAAACTCACACCCGAAATGTTGGGCCAGTTAGTGGCACTTTATGAACACAAAGTGTTCGTTCAAGGTGTTGTTTGGAATATTAATTCATTCGACCAATGGGGCGTTGAGTTAGGTAAACAGCTTGCTAAAGCAATCTTGCCTGATCTTAAAGATAATGCAGAAATTTCAACGCATGATAGTTCGACTACCGAACTTATCAAACTGATTCGTACTTTACGTCAATAAGCGTTAATCAGATTGGCGGCGTTTGGGCTGGTTAAATACTGGCTCAAACACCTGCGAACTCTCAATCTTTTCTAACAACTCCAGATTCTTATCTGGATAATCTAAGACGCGTAAAAAGTGCTTCATACAATTTAGTCTGGCACTGCGTTTGTCATCAGATTTGATGATTGTCCAGGGTGAAGCAGGGGAGTGGGTAGCAGTAAACATGGCTTGTTTCGCTTCGGTATATTCATCCCACTTAGATTGCGCTGCTTCATCAATAGGGCTCAATTTCCAGTGTTTTAACGGATCATTACGGCGCGCATCAAATCGTTTTGCCTGCTCATCACGGCTGACAGAAAACCAATATTTAAATAATTGAATTCCATCATCGATCAGTAGTTTTTCGACTTGCGGTACTTGTTGTAGAAAGTGCTGATATTGTTGTTCAGTGGCAAACCCCATAACTCTCTCAATACCAGCACGGTTATACCAACTACGGTCAAATAGAACGATTTCACCAGCAGAAGGTAAGTGTTGGATATAGCGCTGAAAATACCACTGGCCTTGCTCAATATCGCTGGGTTTGGGAAGTGCAACAACACGCGCACCACGAGGATTAAGGTGTTCGGTAAAACGCTTTATGGTGCCGCCTTTTCCTGAGGCATCTCGCCCTTCAAACAAAACCAAGATCCGCTGCCCGGTTTCTTGCGTCCAATGCTGTACTTTCAGCAACTCAATTTGCAATAAGTACTTTTGTTCGCGATAGGTTGCCTCGGGCAGCAGTTTGTTCATTAACGAATCTTTTGCAGCATTAACCCGGCAAGTGGCGGCAGATTTAAAGTCACAGAATGTGCACGCTCAGCCCATGGCTGTGGATCACTATGCACTTCAATAGCTGTTTCAAAATTACTGCCCCAATAAAATTCAGAGTCGGAATTAAAAATAACGCGGTATGCACCTGCTTCTGGTACAGCAACACGATAGCTACCTCGGGTTACCGGGGTGAAGTTAAATACCGCCAAAATGCAGTCTTGTTCAGTCTTACGAATTAAACTTAATACGGATTGTTCATGGTCGTGGCAGTCCAACCATTCAAAGCCACGCGATTCAAAATCAAATGTATGTAGAGCGGGTAGTTCTTTATATAGCTGGTTTAAGTCTGTGACTAATTGTTGCAAGCCTTGGTGTGGCGGGTAATCAAGAACATACCATTCCAATTGGTTATCTGAGTTCCACTCGCTGCCTTGCCCAAACTCAGAGCCCATAAACAGTAGTTTTTTACCTGGATAGCAATACATAAATGTGTATAGCAAACGTAAGTTGGCAAACTGTTGCCATTCATCACCAGGCATTTTGTAGCGCATTGAGCGTTTGCCATGCACAACTTCATCATGCGAAAACGGTAAAACAAAGTTTTCAGTAAATGCGTAGAGCAGGCCAAACGTCAATTGATTGTGGTGATAACGACGATGAATTGGGTCCTGCTTCATGTATTCCAAGATGTCGTGCATCCAGCCCATATTCCATTTCATGGAAAAGCCAAGACCACCAATATCTGTTGGCCTTGAGACCATTGGGTAAGACGTTGATTCTTCAGCGGCAACAATACAGCCGGGATGAGCTTGATGAAGCACAGTGTTTACTTGCTTTAAAAACTCGATAACTTCTAGGTTTTCACGACCACCATAACGATTTGGTAACCATTCGCCTTCTTTGCGTGAGTAGTCCAAATACAGCATTGATGCGACAGCATCGACACGTAAACCATCAATATGGAACTCTTCTAACCAGAAAAAAGCACTGGATAACAAAAAGTTACGGACCTCATTTCGACCGTAGTTGAAAATCAATGTGCCCCAGTCTTGATGCTCACCTAAACGGGGATCTTCATGTTCATAAAGTGCTGAGCCATCAAAACGGGCGAGGCCATGTGCATCTTTAGGGAAATGGCCCGGCACCCAGTCGAGTAGTACGCCAATATCATTTTGGTGACATTTATCGACTAAATAACGAAACTCATCAGGTGTGCCGAAGCGACTAGTCGCGGCATAGTATCCGGTGGTTTGATAGCCCCAAGACATATCTAATGGATGCTCGGTAATGGGCAACAATTCGATATGGGTAAAACCTAATTGTTTTACATAAGGCACTAGAGTGTCTGCAAGCTCACGATAACTATAAAAACTGCCATCGGCGTGACGTCGCCATGAACCTAAATGTACTTCGTAAACACTGTGTGGACTGTGTAACCAATCGCTGCGTTCGCGTTTGTCCATCCAGTTTTGGTCTTGCCATTTGTAATGGCTGCTAAACACTTTTGAAGCTGTGCCTGGACGCAATTCACTGCCTTGACCATACGGGTCTTGTTTTAAGTGTAGGCTGCCATCATGGTGATTGCGAAGCTCAAATTTATAAAGGTCGCCTGGTTTTAGATCGGGAATAAATAATTCCCACACGCCACTATTGCCACGAACACGCATAGGATGTCTTCTGCCATCCCACTGATTAAAGTTACCAACAACACTGACGCGTTGCGCATTAGGTGCCCAAGTGGCGAATAACACACCTTCAACACCATCAATGGTTTTGGCATGTGCGCCAAGCATCCGGTAAGCATGCCAATGGCGACCTTCTGCAAACAGGTGCAGATCATATTCAGAAATCTGTGGTCCGAAACTATATGCATCAAACTGCTTGAACGTCGTTTGGTTTTTAAATTGTTTATTTAGCGCATAGGGCCATTGAACTTCACCAATGCTGCCGCGCCATTCAAACAAGTCGGTGCCAGCTAACCGTTTTAAGGGTTCACCATTTTCAAGTGTGACGGACTCACAATCAGGTAAAAATGCGGTGATAATGGCCTCACCATTACGCTCATGTAAACCTAATATGGAAAAAGGATCATGGTGGCGTGCTTCGATGATTTTTTCCTGATCAGCTGTCAACTTATTTTCAAAAAAATTGGGCATACTATCCTTCATCATTTTTTTTATTGCTCAGCAGGCCGGGCTTGTGGCAGGCTTGAGTTCATTACAACATACTTTGCACGCCAGTAGCCGAGGATCCTAATGTCCAAAAATAATAGCACGCGCTTTGTCAGTCGTCTTACCAGAGATACACTCGCTTTAATTCTTGCGGGAGGTCGTGGTTCACGACTGAAACAATTGACGGATTGGCGTGCTAAACCGGCCGTACCATTTGGCGGTAAGTTTAGAATTATTGATTTTCCATTATCAAACTGCGTTAACTCCGGTATTCGCCGAGTAGGGGTTTTAACGCAATATAAAGCGCACTCATTAATTCGTCATATCCAACAAGGTTGGGGGTTTATGCGTGGTGCTTTGGGCGAGTTTGTCGAGTTGTTGCCAGCATCTCAACGTACGGCGGAAGGCTGGTATGCGGGTACGGCCGACGCGGTTTACCAAAATATTGATATTTTGCGAAATCATGGCGCCGAGTATGTATTGATTCTTGCTGGTGATCACATCTACAAAATGGATTACGGTGATATGTTGGCAGAGCATGTCGCGCAAAACGCGGACATGACAATTGGCTGCATTGAAGTGCCATTAGACCAAGCAAAAGCATTTGGTGTTATGTCTGTTGATGTGAATCGTCGAATTGTTGCATTTGATGAAAAACCGGCTGAACCAACCCCAATGCCGGGCCGCGATGATGTCGCACTTGCCTCAATGGGTATTTATATCTTTAACGCAGCATTTCTGTATGAACAATTAATCAAAGATGCCGATTCACCAAGATCTACGCATGATTTTGGTCACGACATTATTCCGAGCTTGATTAAGCATTACAAAGTAATCGCATTCCCTTACAAAGACGTTCAGGGTAATGATCCTGGCTACTGGCGTGATGTAGGGACTATCGATGCTTTCTGGTCTGCCAACCTAGAGTTAATTGGTGTCACGCCAGAGCTAAATTTATATGATGATGATTGGCCAATTTGGACTCATCAAGCGCAGCAACCTCCCGCAAAGTTTGTATTTGATGATGATGACCGTCGGGGTATGGCGGTAGACTCTATGGTTTCTGGCGGTTGTATTATTTCGGGTTCCACTGTTCGACACTCGGTGTTATTTTCAAACGTAGAAGTACATAGTTTCAGTGTGGTAGAAGACAGCGTGGTCTTGCCAGACGTCAGTATCGGTCGAAACTGTCGTCTTAAGAAAGTCGTTTTGGACAAAGGCTGTATCGTTCCCCCTGGTACGGTCATTGGTGAGGATTTAGAAGCCGATGCCAAACGATTTGAGGTTTCACCCAATGGTGTCGTTTTAGTGACACCTGAAATGTTAGGTCAAAACTATCGCTATGTCCGCTAAATTAAAAGTCGTTTTATGCTGGCACATGCACCAGCCGCAATATAGTGAGCCAATGGGCGGCATGTATCAGCTGCCTTGGACCTATTTGCATGCCATTAAAGATTACGCAGATATGGCTTGGCACCTTGAAAATGTGCCCCAAGCCAAAGCTGTTGTTAACTTTGCTCCGACGCTACTTGAGCAGTTGGATGATTATGACCAGCAACTAAAAGGGCGCTTTAAGGGTACTGGCCGATTAAAAGATCCACTACTTATCGCGCTAGACTCACCAGTACAACCAACGCATGCTGGTGAGCGTCGTAAATTGATTAATGCTTGTTTACGCGCCAATGAAGAGAAACTGATTGCACCGTTTCCTCAGTTTGCCAAGTTAGTGGATATTGCCCGATGGGCTTTGGAACAAACTGAACGTTTACGTTACTTAAACGAACAGTTTTTGGTCGATTTATTAGTTTGGTATCACTTGGTTTGGATGGCTGAATCGGTCCGTCGGAGCGATATTCGTATTCAAGCCTTAATGAAAAAAGGCCAGTTATTCACGTTTCACGATCGTCGTCAGTTAATGACAGTGATTGGGGAGATTCTTAACGACCTTATTCCACGCTACCGCCGATTAGCTGAATCAGGTCGTGTTGAACTTTCTGTTACGCCTTATGCGCATCCAATCTTGCCATTGATGTTGGATATTAATTCAACATTAGAAGCGATGCCTGATGCCCCCCTTCCTGAAATCAAAGCATATCCAGGTGGTGCTGAGCGTGCTCAATGGCATATTGAGGAGGGCTTACGTGTATTTGAGTCATTCTTTGGTTTTCGCCCTAAAGGCTGCTGGCCATCGGAAGGGGCTGTCTCGGCTGCGACGATGCCATTAATTGCAAGTCACGGCTTTACTTGGGTAGCAACCGGCGAGAATGTATTGCGAAACAGCTTGAATAAGTCGGCAATGAACGATGCCAATATTCACAAGCCTTATCGTGTTAAAAACCAACCGCCGGCATGCTTTTTCCGTGATGATGGTTTATCGGATTTGATTGGCTTTACCTACACCAAGTGGGGCGCTGAGGATGCGGTAAATGATTTTATTCATCACTTGATGAATATTAAAGCGAATACAGAAAACGATGCCGATCGTGTGGTTTCCGTTATCTTAGATGGTGAGAATGCCTGGGAGTACTACTCTTACAATGGGTATTATTTCTTACAGTCTCTGTACAAACGTTTGGTTGCACATCCTGATATTGAGTTAACAACGTTCAGCAATTGTCTTGAAGCTGGCGTAAAACCTGGAGAGTTACCTGAAATGGTTGCTGGTAGCTGGGTTTATGGCAGTTTCTCTACCTGGATTGGTGATCCTGATAAAAACCGCGGTTGGGATTTATTAAGCCATGCCAAACAGGTCTATGACCAGGTGATGGCCGAAAATGAGTTTGACAGTGAAACGCAACAAGCGATTGACCGCCAACTTGCGATTTGCGAGGGCTCTGATTGGTTCTGGTGGTTTGGTGATTATAACTCTGCTGAGAGCGTAAGCGATTTCGAGCGCTTGTACCGATTACACTTATCTAATCTATATCAAATGCTGGGACAGGAAGTACCACAAATACTGTCAGAAGTTGTATCTCATGGCGGGGGTATGGCGGAACAAGGCGGCACAATGCGACGCGGAAGTTAACTATGGAACAGGCGCATATTTTTTGTCAGCGTCGTAGTGGCGTGTTACTACACGTCACCAGTTTACCTTCCGGCAATTTGGGCAAAGATGCCTACCGGTTTGTTGATTTTCTTCAACAAGCAGGGGTCACCGTTTGGCAAATGTTGCCTTTAGGGCCAACACATAGCGATGGCTCTCCCTATCAGTGTCTGTCTGCACACGCTGGCAATACCCGTCTCATTAGCCTGGAAAAAATTCGTCAGCAGCCATGGTGTCAGTCAGAAGAGTTATCGGGCGGTAAGATTGCGGCACAAATTGCTTTAGCGTATCGACATTTCACAACTTATGCGGCAGATGACCTAAAAAATGCTTTTGCCAAATTTTGTGCTGATGAGTCTTACTGGTTAGACGATTACGTTTTATTTAGAGAAATCCGTCAACTTCAGCATTCAACAGCTTGGTTTGACTGGCCTGCACCGCTTAGAGATCGGCAAGAGCCCGCCTTAGTTGAAATTCGTAAACAACGTAGCGAATCACTCAATATTCGTCGATTTGAGCAGTTTATGTTCTTTTCACAGTGGCAAGCACTCAAAACCTATGCAAACCAGCGTGGTGTGAAGTTGTTTGGTGACATGCCTATTTTTGTAGCGCACGACAGCGCTGATGTATGGGCTGAACCGAAGTTATTTACGCTGGACGCTACTGGGGAGCCCGAAAAAGTTGCTGGTGTACCACCGGACTATTTTTCTGAAACGGGGCAGCGCTGGGGAAATCCGCTTTATCACTGGCAAACTCATATCGATAGCAATTTTGATTGGTGGCAAAGACGCTTACAGACACAACTTAAACTATTTGATTTGATCCGCATCGATCACTTTAGAGGTTTTGAGTCTTGTTGGGAGATCCCTGCGAGTTGTGAAACAGCCATTGAAGGACAATGGGCAAAAGCGCCGGGTGAGCAATTATTTAATGCTTTACTTGAGCGGTTTGATGAGTTGCCTCTAGTTGCAGAAGACTTGGGCATTATTACCGATGAAGTGAATGCACTGCGTGAAAAATTTGCCATGCCCGGTATGAAGATTCTGCAGTTTGCTTTTGGTGGTGATGCCACCAACCCCTATTTGCCACATCAACATACCACGGACAGTGTGACTTATACCGGTACTCACGATAACAATACAACTTTAGGTTGGTATCAAACTTTAGATGACGGGGCAAAACATCATCTTCATGCCTATGTCGGTCATAGTGATGAAGGCATGCCATGGCTACTCAATAGAATGGCACTTATGTCTGTTTCGTCATTAGCGGTATTACCAATGCAAGATGTATTGGCTCTTGATGGTGCGCACCGTATGAATGTCCCTGGTACGACTGAAGATAACTGGCGTTGGCGCTTTCAATGGGATATGTTGCCACCTGATTGTGCTCAAGTATTAAGAGATATGAATGCTCTGTATGGAAGACTGGTTGCTGACTAACCAGTCTATGCCAACATTATTCAGCAAGAGTCATTTATGGTTTCGGCGATTAGGTGCTGAAGCTTATCAAGTAGGTATTACTGAGTTTTATCAAGATCAGCTATCTGACCTACACCATATTAGCTTTGGTGTTGCTGAAAACACCGAAATACAGGCATATGAGTCTATATGTACGCTTGAATCAGCAAAGTCGTTGACGGAAATAAACTTGCCATTTTCGGCACGTCTTAAACAAATCAACAAAACGCTTTTTCTAGATGTAGCCTTAATAAATCAACAGCCTGAAACCGAAGGTTGGCTTTTTGTGATTGAGCAACCCGGACTATCGTGGCAAACAAAATTACTCGGTGATAACGAATACCAAGCTTATCTTGACCAGTAAATGCCACCGAGAATACTATCGTGTTTCGCGCCAGTAACAGACGCAATACTGCCAGTTTGGTGGTTCATCGTCTGACAAGCTAGCCAAGCAAAGGCACTGGCTTCTACTAAGTCTGCTGAGAGTCCATGTTGGTCAGTCGTATCTACTTGTATGTCTGGCAGTAAATGTTGGATAGCCTTGATGAGTGCTGAGTTATGAGCGCCACCACCACAAATAATCACCCTCTGGGTGTTGCTAGCATGAGTTAAAACCGCATCTGCAATTGATTTTGCAGTGAGAGTTAACAATGTTGCTTGAATATCTTCAGCTTTAAAGTTATCAGCGTGTTTTGCCAGCGCTGCTTTTAACCATGGTAAGTGGAAGAGCTCGCGACCACTGCTTTTGGGCGGCGGCAGAGCGAAGTAATCATCGTTTAGTAAAGTCTCTAGTAACGCAGATTGCACATTACCAGTTGCTGCCCAATCACCATTAGCATCAAAGCGTTTACTCTGGTATTGATTGATCCAAGAATCCATCAGGGTATTACCTGGCCCTGTATCAAAACCCTGTATTGCTTGCTGAGGATCTGAAGGAAGGATTGTGATATTGGCGATCCCACCAATATTAACGATAACTCTGTTCTCTGAATCATCACGAAACATGATTTCATGAAAGCCCGGCACCATAGGAGCGCCTTGACCACCACACACCATATCGCGTTGTCTTATGTCGACAACAGTGTTGATACCTGTTCGCTCAACGATAGGGTTTGCATTGCCAATTTGCATGCTAAATGGGTGGGGAGATTCGGGGGAATGAAAAATCGTTTGGCCGTGACAGCCGATAGCACTAACGTTCTCTGCTGGGCAGTTAGCTTGGTCTAATAACGCAATAACGGCATCAGCATAGAGGTGACCAAGCGCCATGTCCAAATCTCCAAGAGCTTGAAGACTACAGTGCTGATCTTTAATGAGGTTATGAATTGCTTGCTGTATCTCGACAGGATAGTCGAGTGTTTGGGCCGCGATCAGTTTTGGGGTATTGCCTGGTGTGATATCTAGTAGTGCTGTATCAATTCCATCAACACTGGTGCCTGACATCACACCAACATAAAGCGCCATTAGTCGATATTGAAAGCGATTGTTGGAATTTGAACATTATCCAGACGTGCTAACAATGGCTCAGAGAGCATTGCAAATTGCTGACGATATTGTGCTGGTAAAGCTTCTGCTTTAGGCAGCTCAACAGTTAATGGATCTTTGTGAACGCCATCAACACGGAATTCGTAATGCAAATGTGGACCCGTAGCTAAACCACTACTACCGATATAACCAATCACATCACCTTGTCTAACGCGCTGACCAACTTTGATACCAGATTTATAACGTGACATATGTGCAAACAACGTGGTGTATCTACCACCATGAGACAAAATCACAGTACGTCCGTAGCCACCTTTGTTACCAACAAAGCTAACTTTACCGTCACCTGTTGCAAGAATTGGGGTACCGGTTGCTGCCGCATAGTCTGTACCACGATGAGGACGGTTAGTTTTCAATACTGGGTGTTTGCGGTTAGGGTTAAAGCCTGAGCTGATACGTGAAATTGGCACAGGCGTGCGCGTAAAGGCTTTACGCATGCTATCACCTGTTGGGGTGTAATAACGGCTGGTACCTTCATCATCAGTAAAGCGAACCGCGCGGAAGGATTTGCCACGATTGGTAAATTCCGCTGCTAAAATTTCACCATCATCGATTTTGTCACCATCTAAGTAGTTTTCGTTGTAAACAACTTTAAAACTATCGCCTTGGCGTAAATCTAGGGCAAAGTCGATGTCCCAGCCGAAAATATAAGCGAGTTCCATGATCAATTTATCTGACATGCCAGCTTTTTGGCCATCAAGGAAAAGCGAGCTTTGGATTTCGCCACCAACAACTTGCTGGCGTTTTTCAATTTCACGCTCATGCGTTTCAGCAATATAGCCATCATCGACAGCAGTCAATGACAGTGTTTTGATTGGATCGAGTTGTAACTCAAGGGCAATCAGATTAAGTGAATCGTCTTCTTCAGCAGGCTCCAAACCAACGCGAAGTAGTTGACCTGGTTTTAAATTCAGTAATGGTTTGATGTTTTCAGTTTGGGCGACATGAAAGACATCTGTTGCTGTTAAACCAAGGCGTGGGAAAATTCGTGACAAGTTGTCACCCGATACGATTTCAACTTCCTGCCAATTGACATTGCTATCACGTGGCTCGGCAACTAAAGCAACGTTCTCAGGGGATTCCACTGGAATTCCACCTGTCTGAAGGTGTAGTTGTTCGGTTGCTTCAACATCTGAAATAGGTGTTTCGTCAGTTGCTTTACTTTGAACCGTCAGTGGTGTGATGGCAGCTGCTGGTGATTTGGTGATAGGTGATGCAAGTGCATGCATTTCCTGTTTGATTTCAGGAAGTTTGATAACTTGGCTTTGACTAGTAGGTGCTGGGGCACTGGTTGCTAGTACCATTGTTGTCAGAAAGATACCCGCAATAGCTAATACAGACACAAACATAAAGTGTCGATTTTTGTGCGGTGCTAAACGCTCTGACTTGAAGATACGTGTCTGCTGTGATGGGCTCAGAAGTCTATTACGTTTCTTCATGGACAGTCTCTTGCTAGTTATAAATTCGTCCAATTCTCTCAGTATTTGATGATAATTGAAACCCCTTAAATTACTGCGCATGTGGTAACATCTGCGCCCAAATTGAAACCTTGGAGAGTTGTCATGATCCCTGTGCAAGAGGCGATGGCCGAAATTCGTCGCGGCGTTGAAGAAATTTTGGTTGAAGAAGAGCTAATTGAGAAACTTAAAAAAGGCCAGCCGCTTCGTATTAAAGCCGGTTTTGACCCAACTGCTCCTGATCTGCATTTAGGTCACACTGTTCTCATCAATAAGTTACGTCAGTTTCAACAAATGGGACACACGGTTATCTTTTTGATCGGTGACTTTACTGGTCTGATTGGTGACCCCACTGGTAAGAGTGCCACACGTCCACCACTAACCTCAGAAGAAATTGAAGCGAATGCCCGTACCTATAAAGAGCAGGTATTCAAAATTTTAGATCCAGAAAAAACTGAGGTACGCTTCAACTCCGAGTGGTTTGGCAATAAAGGTGCTGACTTTATGATTAAGTTAGCGGGGCAACTAAGCGTTGCGCGAATGCTAGAGCGTGATGATTTCAAAAAGCGCTTTAAAGCTAACCAGTCCATTTCAATCCATGAGTTTCTTTATCCTCTAGTTCAGGGGTATGACTCTGTGGCGTTAGAAGCTGATGTTGAACTCGGTGGTACCGATCAGAAATTTAACTTATTGATGGGACGTGAGCTGCAAAAAGCAGAAGGACAAGATGCCCAGGTAGTGATAATGACGCCCTTACTAGAAGGTTTGGACGGTGTTAAGAAAATGTCGAAGTCTCTTGGTAACTACGTAGGTATTACTGAAGCGCCAGGTACCATGTTCCAAAAAATTGTTTCTATCCCTGATTCACTGATGTGGCGCTGGTATGAACTATTGTCTTTCAAATCATTAAAAGAAATTGAGGATTTGAAAACCAGCGTTGAAAACGGTGCTAACCCCCGTGATGTGAAGATCGACTTAGCACGTGAGATTGTTGCACGTTTTCATGGTGAGGAAGCTGCATTGAATGCGCATAAAGGTGCAGGCAATGTCATCACCGAAGGTGAAGTGCCGGAGGGAACACCTGAAGTTACGATTGAGCTGGAAGGGCAATCTGAACTAGCCATATCTGCTGTTATTAACAAAGCAAATCTAGCTGCTAATTCAGCTCAAGCTAGGGATATGTTAAAAAACGGAAGTGTGAAAGTTGATTGGCAAGTGATTGAACCAACGTTGCAGTTGGCGTCAGGCAAATATCTTATCCAAGCAGGTAAAAAGAAAATCGCTTGGGTGATTCTTAATTAGTATAGACACATATTTTGTTTATTACCGGCAGGCCTTATACCTGCCGGTAATCATAGCGTTACTTAAGTTCACGCCCACATCTTTTACAATTTTTATCCTGTTCATCGGTATTCAAGCTATTTTTCAGCACTAAGACAGCGCCTTTACCAAAGCCATAACTGGTAATGAGTAAGCTACTATATAAATAGATATTAGAGAGTCCAAACCAAAAACCGGTGGGGCTATAAAGCTCAGTTGCAGGATCAAGCGTTGGAAACATCGCATACATTAAAAATAGGCTGGAGTTAGTAAAGGCACCAACCACCATCGCCCAGCGAACATGCCAAGGTAAGCTCACGCGAGCAGCATAAAACCCAAATATCAAAGCGCTCATCAATAGAAAGTCGATATGTGCCTGCAATATCCTTGAAGGTTTACCCGGAAAAATTGCTTGCAAGAACTCAACTTGGTTGTACACACCGACTAAACACCAAGCCAGCAATAAAGCCATCAATATCCATAAACAAACACCACGAATTAAGACGGTGTTGATATCTGTTGCTTTAGACATGTTTATTCCTCTCTCTATTGTTATAGTTTAATTTGAGAAGTATGCCTTTAGCGCTTGTTCTAAACTTGCCTGAATTGGCGCTTTATTTTGATTAAATTGGTGATTACATATGCGTAATACACGGACTATAACAATGCCAAGTTACCAACAAAGTTTGTTACAACTTGGCGGACAACGTCTGTGTACTAAGCAACTTCCTGAAAGCCAGAGACTGGCATGGCTTAAAGATGTCATTGGTCGAGAATATGCCAATGTTGATATTCAACAACCTAAAGAGATGCAACTATTTAATGATATGTATCTCTTTCCATGGCAACGCGGCATGCGAGTATCACCGATACACTCAAATGCAATTTCTATACAACGGCTAGCTCAGGAACCAGACAAAGCCGAGCAAGATTGTTATTTCATTGTGATGCCAACGAATGGTGAATATAAATTAGAGCAGAGTGGCAGAGAGGTTTTTCTCAAACCGGGAGAGTTAACTCTGTATGACGCAACACAACCACATCGGATAGAAATACCAACAGCCTTTTCAAAGTTGCTGATCTCTGTGCCAAGACATCTATTAGATAGTCAGGTGCGTAATTTAAGTACGCTCACGGCAACTAATCTTTCTAAGAGCGCCAATCTAACCAAAGTCACTACATCGATGTTAGCCAGCATGCTAAATCAGTTGAATCAATTTAAAGCACCTGAGTTTCAGGCTTTAGCCGAACCAGTATTACAGCTTATTAATATGACTTTAAATGAAGCCAATGGTGATGAGATTAGATTATCGCGCCATAGAGAGTTGGCTTTACATAGGGTGAAAAATTACATATCCCATCATCTGGATGATAGCGAACTGAGTGCACAGCAAATTTCAAAGAGCGTTGGTTTGTCTATTCGTTACATAAATAACTTATTTATTGAAGAACAAACATCGTTGATGCGTTACCTAACCCAGCAGCGGTTAGCCTTAAGTCATCAATTGCTGAGTAGTCATCTATATAAACATTTTTCAATAACAGAAGTCGCGATGCGTTGCGGATTTAATAATCTGGCACATTTCAGCAGAGTTTTTCATCAAATATACGGACTTTCACCGAGAGAATTTCGCCAACAAGCAAAGTGATTGTCCGGCTTAAAGACGTCAATTGGTGTTAACCGACTAACAAAAGCATAAAAATTTAAAAATAAATTACGTATGAATTCATGCACCTAGAGCATGTCTTAAAGAGTTGGGAATTTCTTCCTGTTGACCTAATGCTCTGAGGCTGTAGAATGCCGCTCTTTCGTTGATTACGGCGGCTTTGAAAGCGACAAAGGATACGAAATAAAGTTTGACAGCCCTGGCGATTGGCGTATAATTCTCGCCTCTTTGCTGGCTTAGCTAGCAACGCTCTTTAACAAAACGGTATCAAGTAATTTGTGTGGGTACTTGCGTGGAAATGTTTCTTGAAAATATTTTGACGCTGAGTATTCGCTAAGAATGCAAACGTCAA
>NZ_JAPDMU010000007.1 GCF_026319325.1 Methylophaga sp. OBS3 | reverse complement strand
ACATGCCGTCTGAGAGTTCAAGCGACGCTAACTGGACTGGCTTTAACGGTGCTGCATGATTCATACGTTGATTAATCACACCGTGAATAGACGAGGTCATCCCTGACAAAGCCACACTGCGAGCTGACTCGCCGGTGGGGTCCACGGTAACAACTTGTGCACGTGTTGAGGTAGTTTGGCCATCGGTGATGGTGGTGTTACCAATTAATACACCATTACCAAAGACATTAATGTTTTCGACATTGTCCATGGTCAAATAACCGGATATGCCACCCGCATAAATATTGGCCGTGTCATTATCGCCGGTGTCACCCAAGTCGATACCACCCAACATTTGCGAACCTGGGAGAATGTTAAGTGTGATGTTTGAGGCGCCTGAGCGTCCAAAAACAGCATAACTATCAATGCCATTAGCGACTAAAAAGCCACTGTTATTGATAGTGACATTATTACCCTCAACGATAATGGCATTTGCTTCCCCTCCATCAGTCTGAATGATGCCGCTGTTATTAATGGTTGCGTTGTCGCCAGTCGAGCGAATACCTTCGGATTCAAAACCTGCTGTAAAAATATTTCCAGTGTTAACAATATTGTCATCATCACCTGAAGATCGAATGGCATAAGAATAATCATCGGCAGTTGATACGCTGCCAGCATTGAAAATATTGGCATTGTCACCTGATGAGGAAATACCGTAAGACTCACCGGATACAGATATTGAGCCGAGGTTATAAATAATAGCGTTATCACCTAAAGCGCGGATGCCATTAGCAGGGTCGCCCGTTGTTAAGATGCTGCCGTTATTGATGATGGTGGCATCGTTTTCTTGAGCATAAATGCCGTGTGAGTTGGAGCCACTGGTAATAATGCTGCCATTGTTGATGCTAGTGTTACTGCCTGACGAATAAATCCCATATGCATAATCATTAGTGGTCGTGATGCTACCGCTATTATTAACGGTGCTATTGTCGCCAGATGAATAAATGCCGAAGGACTCTCTGGCGCTAGTAGAGATGCTACCGATATTGTGGATGATAGCGTTAATGTCCGTTGAAAAAATACCATGTGAATAGTCGGCGCTAGTAGTGATGCTGCCACTGTTGTTGAGGGTAGCATTGCTGCCTCTCAAAGCAATGCCGAATCCCCAGCGGCCATTTGTCATAATTGTGCCGTTATTAATGATATTGGCATTACCGCCTTGTGATTCAATACCAACGGCCTCTTCACCATGTGTTGTAATCGTACCGCTATTGAGGATTTGGTTATTAGCGCCGGTGGACTCAATGCCATGTGATTGACCACCATGTGTGTTAATCGTACCGCTATTAATGATTTGGTTATTGGCACCAGTGGACTCAATGCCATGAGATTCAACATTACGTGTGGTAATTGTGCCGCTATTATCAATCAGACTATTCGTGGCACTGGTCGAAATCGCTTCAGAATATTGTCCGTAAGTGAGGATACTGCCGCTATTGAGAATCAGGTGGTTATTGCCTGAGGTGAAAATACCGCGAGCGTAAGTATTATTTGAAGCTTCTATTTCACCCTGATTTTCAATACGAATATTGTTGGCATTGATAATGTTGAAAACACTCCTATTGCCAAATGAGATCTCCATACGGCCGGTATTGAGAAATGTATTATTGTCTCCAGTTGAGTTTATACCGTGGCCATATGTTACTCGAATAAAACCACTATTAATAAACTGACTGTCGGAGGCATTATGTAAATCAAGGCTTTCTTGTGACAGGATAGTACCGCTATTGAATAGCGCGATATTGTTTAGGTTGGGGTCGACCGCAATGGCTCGATTAGCAGGTGATGAAATTGTACCCGCATTATCTAGCGTGGTATTTGAGCCATGAATTGCCACTGCCGTTCCGCCACTTGATACGGTACCGCCTGCTTCAATGGTGCCGATTTCCCCTTCGTTTAGTTGTTGAAAGTTAACGGTCTCCCCATCTTCGACGGTAAAGCTGGCTGAAAAAGCTGGTGACGAAATAGCCAGCAAGATAGCGGCAGAGAGTGGGCATAAAGCCGCTTTTGGGCGAGAGACCATGATTAAAATCCTTATCAAAAACACTGGGTTGGTGGTGATAAGCGGGGATAATACAAAGTTAAGAAAAAAGCCGATATGACCTAAATAGGGCATAGACAGATGTCGAAAAATAGGCTTATCAGATATTGAGCGGTGTATCTAAGTTGTAATTTGCAAGGTTAAGCGACTTGTGAGCGCTAGCATCTGAACCTGTGTTGCCTTAAATTGTCAGCTGATTTATCGGCATCATGATTACTAGTGAAATGAATCTAACGAGAAGACGATTTGTACAAGGTTTAGGTGCGGTTGGGATTGGCACTGCCATTTTTCAACCCAGTTATGCGACTAACAATATTGCTAATACAGAGATTGGCACGGCGCCTGTTTTAACTGGTCAATACTTTGAGTTGGTGATTGATGAGACGCTCGTGAACTTTACCGGTAAACCCAGACTAGCGACGACCATTAATGGCTCGATACCGGGCCCGACTTTACGTTGGAAACAAGGTGATACGGTCACTATAAAAATTAAAAACCGGCTAAAAACCAGTACGTCGATTCATTGGCACGGCATCATTTTGCCGTATCAAATGGATGGGGTGCCGGGCATTAGTTTTGATGGCATCGGCGCTGGGCAGGAATTTACCTATACCTTTAAGGTGCAGCAGTCGGGGACTTATTGGTATCACTCGCACTCGGGTTTTCAAGAGCAAACGGGTATGTACGGTGCGATCATTATCGATCCCGCTGAGGGGGAGTCGATAAAAGCTGATCGTGATTACATCATTCAGTTATCGGATTGGACGGATGAGGATCCGATGGATGTTTTTCATAAACTGAAAAAGCAAAGTGATTATTTCAATATGCATAAGCCAACCTTGGGCGACTTTATCAATGAGGCGCAGCAAAAAGGCTTAGGACAAACGGTCAAAGATCGGCAAATGTGGAATGAGATGCGGATGAGCCCAACCGATCTGGCTGATGTGTCATCGATGACTTATACCTATTTAATGAATGGTCAGCCGCCAGCGGCAAATTGGACCGGTCTATTTAAAAAAGGTGAGCGAGTTCGATTACGTTTTATTAGTAGTGGTACGCAGTCAATATTTGATGTGCGTATTCCGGGGCTAAAAATGACGGTGGTGCAGGTTGATGGCATTGATGTTGAGCCGGTGACGGTGGATGAGTTTCGTTTTGGCTCTGGGGAAACTTACGATGTCATTGTGATGCCATCCTCAGAACAAGCCTATACGATTTTTTCTCAGACAATTGGCCGCTCGGGTTTTACCCGAGGCACGCTTACGCCACACCCTGAGATGACAGCATCGGTGCCAGATGTTGATCCACCACAATGGTTAACCATGGCCGATATGATGGGGGCGATGATGCATGATATGACCTCAATGGATCACACCATGCATCAGGCAATGGCAGCGAATGCACCGGTAGTGAGGCATGCGTCAACTGAGTTTGGCCCAAGTGTCGATATGCGTGTCGATACGCCGAGAACTAATTTGGATGATCCCGGTGTCGGGCTAAGAAATAATGGTCGTAAAGTGTTGACCTATGCCGATCTGCATTCGTTGGATCGGTATTTTGAGGATAAACGCGAACCCAAACGTGAAATCGAGCTGCATCTGACTGGCAATATGGAGCGTTATACCTGGTCATTTGATGGTTTGTCGTTTGCCGATTCGTCACCCATTCATTTTCGATATAACGAACGCCTGAAAGTGACATTGCACAATGACACGATGATGACGCATCCGATGCATCTGCATGGAATGTGGAGTGATTTGCTCGATGAACAACAGCAAGTGATTAACAGGCAGCACACGATCATGGTGCAACCCGCACAGCGGGTGAGTTTTTTGGTGACGGCGGATGCCTTGGGGCAATGGGCTTGGCATTGTCATTTGATGTACCACATGAAAGCGGGCATGTTCCGTCAGGTGGTGGTTTCATGAGGCAGGTGTTATTGGCGGTGATGATCGCTGGTTTTGCTCAGACTAGTTTTGCCGAGGGTGAACATAGTGGCCATGGTGATATGCACCATGAGCATCATCAAATGATGGAAATGCCTGAGCCATCATCGCAGCCAACCATGCAACATGATCATTCAACGCACGGTGATGAGGTTGATACCTCATCGTTACGTGATCCGCACGCTTATGCCGGTGATTTGGCATTTGGTAAAAATGTTGAACGACCAGCGATGGCGCATGAAATGACGTCTGCGGCTTTGTTTGTGAATCGCTTAGAGCAGCGCTTTTATCAGGGCGATGTGTCGACCGAATATGATGTTTTTGCTTGGTATGGCAAAGACTATCAGCGGTTGGTGCTGAAAGCTGAAGGTGAGGTAAATGATTCTCGCCTTGAAGAAGCACGTACCGAATTACTCTTTTCTTCAGCCGTGTCGAGTTTTTGGGATGCCCAGATTGGTCTCAGACAAGATAGTGGTGATGGGCCAAATCGCACATGGCTCGCGGCGGGGTTTCAAGGGTTGGCACCGTATTGGTTTGAGGTAGATGCCACGGCATATGTGTCAGACTCGGGGCGAGCGGCCTTTCGTTTAGAAGCCGATTACGAATTATTACTGACGCAAAAGCTGATTTTGCAGCCACGTGTTGAAGCGACGTATTACACCAAGTCGGATGTTGACCGAGGTATTGGTGATGACTTTTCGTCATTAACAGCAGGGCTTAGATTGCGTTATGAGTTTGTGCCTGAGTTTGCACCGTATATTGGCGTCGAATGGCAAAATGCCTACGGTGAAACCAAATCTTTGATGAGAGAAGAGGGCGAAGATGCCCGTCGAGTGAGTTTTGTGGCTGGTTTGAAGTTTTGGTTTTAAACGTGTGTAGAGACGGTATTTCTACCTGCGTTTTTTGATTGGTATAGAGCATTATCAGCGCGGCGTAAAAAGTCTAATTTTGATTCATCTTTTAAAAGTTCGACTACGCCAAAGCTGGCGCTGCTATTTAAGTCGAGTTGTTGCATTACCTCAGTAATTGATACCCGAAGTTTTTCTGCAACGGCCATCGCTTGGTCAAGGCTAGTATTGGGGAGTAATAGGGCGAATTCATCACCTCCCCATCTTGAGGCAACATCAATTTCTCTGACGGAGGCATGCAAGACTTTGCCTACGCTAATTAAGACCTCATCGCCAGTTGGGTGACCATGGCGATCATTGATTTGTTTGAAGTTATCTAAATCAAAAACAATTAAGGCGATAGCTTCCTGAAAACGTTTGGCGCGGGCGATTTCAGTTTCCAGACACTTTTCAAAATTAAATCGATTGGAAAGTGAGGTCAGGTAGTCGGTTGTGGCATTTCGTTCAGCTTCGGCAGCTTTTTGGGTCAGCAGTTTGTTGATTCGATAGAGTTCGGCTGTGCGTTCATCGATAATATTTTGCAGATTTTGTGACTGATATTTATCAACTTGATCGAGACTTTTTTCTGCATCGATATCATGGTGGGCACCAATCATTCGAGACACTGAACCATCTTCGGCTCTATCGATAATCAGTGCCTGATCTCTTATCCAGATAAAATCATTGCGCTTGGTTCGGCAGCGATATTCGATAAGGTAAGCGTCTATAGAACCTGCGATATATTGCTCAAAGTGCTTCATGACTTTGGGGTAGTCATCGGTATGAATGACGCTCTCCCATGTGAAGACCGTATTATCTAGCGAGTGAGGATTGTAACCGAGCATGGTGTACCAGCCAGGACTGCGATACACATATCCCGTGTCAGCATGCCAAAACCAGATGCCATCACTGACAACCTCAAGTAAGGCTTCGATGGCAAGCTGATCAAAGTTAGGTAAGTTAGCGCTCACATGGCACTCCAGCGGTCAGGCATGATTAATGTGACCATACAAATACCTGTTTTGTAAATGGTTAAATTGTGACCATTAACTACAATATGTTGAGCTAACGGTTTATTTATTTAAGGTGAGTTCATTTCAATTATCGTGTTGGCGAGAAGTGAACCACTGGTAAATGCCGCTTCAACGCGGCCCGCGATACACCAGTCGCCACAACTGGCAATACGGTTTGCATGATCAATAAAGTAGGGCGGACCATCTTGCTTTGCAATATTGGCGTAAACCCAGCGTTTAATATCTGTTTCTACAATTATTTCTGGTGAAATGTTAGTGATTTTAAGTAGGGTCGCTAACATCTTCTTTTTTACTTCGGGCAGCGGGATATCAATGTTTTCAGCAGCCCAGGTATTTGCTGCATGACTCACTAGACCAAATCCTTTTCGACCGGGTTTGGTGTGATTGACCGAAATCCAACTGAGGTTTTGGTCTTTAACTAGTGCAGCGTCAAATGCAAGGTTGGGGGATTCTTTTAATGCCACCATCAGTGCATAACAAGGCAGCATTTTGATAGCCGCTAATGATGTTTTGTAAACGATGTGATCTGGCAGTAGGGCTGATGCTTGCTCAACCGGTGGGGTGGTGATGAGCCAATCAAATGGCTGAGATCTAAGGCCATCTTCTGTTTCAACTATCCACTGCTTATCTTTCTGAATAAGCTGAGTCACTTTAGCATCGTAGTGAATGTTGAGGCCATTGGAGAGCCACTCACTGATAGCAGCCATTGATGGTGTGCCAACATAATGTGGAAATTCACCTGTCCACTCACGGTGACTGGTAATTTCGTCAACATCAATCTCAACAAACCTTGCCTGCCAATCGGCAATCACCCCTGATTCAAGCATTGGGTGGATGAATTCGGCGAAGGTTGGGGTTTTTACAGAAAAAAATTGTGCACCATGATCAAATGTGAAGTGTGGTGATAATCGACTGGTAATTCGGCCTCCTGGCTTGGGTGCCTTTTCAAAAATCTGAACCTCAAACTGGCTACGTAATTTATGGGCTAAAGTTAGTCCACTCAAGCCACTGCCTATCACTGCTATCGAAGTCATCCCAGAGTCCTTTTTAGGTTAATGACCTGTTGCAAGCAAATTGGTTTCTTATGATGTCGGCGAGGCGATAAAAGCCGATAAATTCATCATCAGGTTTTGTATTTTCATTTATATTGAAATCAAGTTGGCTTGTTGGCGAGCTACGATTTCAGATGTTTTGGTTTAAGTGAGCCAGAAATGACAAATAAAAACTACATTTTAAAGTCGCTGGGACTTGGCTTATTGATATTGCTATCAGGATTATTTTTGATCTTTGCCCAGTTCATTTATTTGGGCTCGGTTGCCAGCTTTGTTGATAAAGCGATGCAACTATCGATTGTTGTCGTTCTATTACTGAATCTGTTGGCGCTCTTTTGCATTGTTAAAAAGCATCTTAGAAAAGCGTTATGGCTTGTTTTAACAGCCAATGGTATTGCTATTTTCTTCAGTATCGCCTTTTTGAATGACATTAATAAAGATATGTATCAGAAAGAGGTCGCGGCTTATGAAAAAGGTTATCGAGAGCGGCTTTTAGCGGAATACGATAATCGTGTTATCTGTGGTGATATTGGTTTTTACAGCGAACACCATGATTGGGGCGGCAGGCACATTAGGGTTATTTACCCTGAGACGTTTTCAGTCGCTCCCCGTTCTATTGCGTCTTTTATGCATTACTCGAAAGGGCAATATTGCAAAGTAAATACGTCAATAACAGAAGACCTATTAGGTAAATGTGATGCTGCTGCCCGAGAGCAAGTGATGCAAATGGTTACAGAACTTGAAAATTTGCCATGCCCGTATCCTACTATCCGATAAGCAGATCATTTTCTAAGAAAATATACCTAGGTAATGGCTCAACGCTAAGGAGCTGCTAATGGCATTACTTCAAAGTCTGGCCGTTTTGTTTGGTGGGTTGGGTTTGTTCATGTTGGCTGTTGGCATCATCAGTGATGGTTTACGGCTTGTCGCCGGCCGTACTTTAAGAAAAATTCTTGAGAAGTGGACGGATACGCCACTACATGGGCTATTAAGCGGCGCGGCAATTACCGGGATAGTGCAATCATCTAGTGCAGTCACCGTCGCAACGATTGGTTTTGTAAATTCTGGATTGATGACCTTGCGTCAGTCTTTAGGGGTTGTTTTTGGTGCCAATGTTGGCACCACCATGACAGGCTGGCTAGTCGCACTGATCGGTTTCAAATTCAAAATAGAATTATTTGCCTTGCCTATGATTGGGATTGGCATGTTTTTGCATCTGTTTTGGACGGGCAAACGCCTTGCTCACTTTGGCTGGGCTTTAGTCGGTTTTGGCTTGTTTTTTGTTGGCATCGATGTTTTGCGTACAGCATTTGATGGTTTGTCATCAGGGATCGACTTTCAACAGTTGTCATCTGAACATGCCGGTGGCGCGATCACCTTTGTTGCTATCGGCTTTTTGATGACGTTATTAACCCAATCGTCTAGTGCTGCAATTGCTATTATTTTGACTGGTGCAGCAGGTGGCGTGGTTGGCTTAAACGATGCCGCTTTAATGATAATTGGTGCAAATTTGGGCACCACCTCAACCGCGGTGATGGCAGTGATTGGCGCCACTGCCAATGCCAAGCGTGTAGCCGCTGCGCATGTGGTGTTTAATTTACTGACTGCTTGTGTGGCAGTTTTGGTTTTGCCACTGTTGATGTGGTTGATAGCACAACTGAGTCACTTATTAAATTTGGCAGATACACCTGAAGTGGTATTGGCGCTTTTTCATACTGTGTTTAATGTACTTGGGGTGATTTTGGTTTGGCCATTGATAGCCAGAATATCTTCGTTTCTGGAACATCGCTTTGTTAGCCAACAGGACATTATTTCAAAGCCACAATTTATCGATAAAAACGTTGCTGTCTCCCCAGCAATTGCCGTGGTTGCTTTACATAAAGAATTACTACGTTTTAATGGATTGCTGCAAAGTTTGTTAAGAGCGGCATTAAAAACAGAAGACAACAATCCCACTGAATTGGTAGCGAATTACCGGGGGATTGAGCAACTTGGTGATCAAGTTGCTCAGTTTATTACCGCTATCGAGAAGCAAACGTTGACCCAAGACTTGGTGGCCAAAGTAGAAACACTTATTTTGGCACAACAGTATTGTTTATCGAGTGCTGACCATGCACTGAATGTAAGCGCCACTTTAGATGATGTTGCCGCTGAACTTGAGCCTGTCGTATTCACTGAGTTGCAGCATTATTGTCGGGCAACAAGAGTCATGCTTGCTGCCAGTACGAATCCTGATGGTGCTGATGCTCAGGCTTTTTTTGAGAATAAATTAGCTGAAAATAAACAGGCTTATCAAAACATGAAAACGAAGACATTACGTTATGCAATGTCATCAACGCTGACCATTCAAAGTGCGATGGCGATCATGGAGTTGATTAAAACGATTCAGCAGATGGTTGAGCACTACATCAAGTCCTGTGAGCAGTTACATACAGTCACAATCTGTTTGAAAAATTAGGCCATTTGTTCGAGCCTGAGTTTACCTGTTGAGAACAATATTATCGTTTTTTTCTATTGTATTAAGTGGATTTAATCGTTTTACTCAATTTTAAATATTAATGATAATTGTTCTCAACAAGTGCAAGGGGAATGATTATGACTAAAACAATGAGCTTCGCGGTTGTCCATTTTAGTGTGGCATTCACCGTTGGCTATTTGATGACGGGTAGTATTTTGTTTGGCAGCGCATTGGCGATTGTTGAGCCAGCGATTAATACCGTTGCATTCTATATTCACGAAAAGTTTTGGCAGCGTATCGATACTGTTTCTGACGTCGAGCCAAGCCATGTTATGCATAGCGTATGACGTTTGAAGCTGCTTTACTGGTCTCCATGTGATGGTTATTTGAAGCAATGTATAATGCCCACAATTTGTCCTCGTAGCTCAGCTGGATAGAGCGTCCCCCTCCTAAGTCCTCCAGTGCATTATCGAAGCCGCCTTCTACGGCAAGGCAATCCCGTGATTTTATTGAGTTTGTGGCTGAGTTTCCGGTTAGCATCCGGTTAATGATATTGTTGGTTTTAACTAAGGATGAGAACTAAGGAAAGTTAATGCTAGAAGATTTTGAAGGGCTTAAAAGTTATCTGCGTTCCAAAACTGGAATGCGTATGTCGCACGTATATAAGCCAGTTTTATTATTGACCCTCATCAATAACAACGGTGTTGCATCAACTTCTGAAATCGCAAGAGAGTTCATATTGGCTGATGCTGGAATGCAGAAAGAATATGAAAAGAGAGTTTACCCTATGCCCGGAAAGCGTTTGGAAGGCGTAGGGCTGATTGAAAGGCACGCTAATAGTTATAAGCTCTCAAAAATATTTGATGGCTTGTCAGATGCCCAATTAGATGAAATTAAAGGTATTTTGAGCAATAGAATTGACGACTACCTTGGGCTGACGGATCCATTCAATACAAACGTAAGGGGCTACATTCCCGGTAGAAGTAGGTTTGAAATACTGAAACGAGCCGGAAATAGATGTGAGTTGTGTGGCATTAGTAGTCAGGAACGACAATTAGACGTTGACCATATTCAGCCGGTGTCTAAAGGCGGCAGTAATGATGAAAGTAACTTTCAAGTTTTATGTCGTAAGTGCAACGCGCAAAAAGGTAACAGGGATAATACTGATTTTAGAGCCATAACCGATAGTTTTAATGATAGAGATGACGGCTGTTACTTTTGTCAGTTTCAAAATGGTCATGAGCGGCTTGTGAAACATGATCAAAAGCTTTTGGTAAATGACGTTGCCTACGCACTTTATGATGGTTACCCCGTTACAGAAGGTCATACGCTTTTCATTCCTAAGAGGCATGTTGCCAACTATTTTGACTTGTATCGTTCAGAAGTGAATGGCCTTAATCTTTTGCTTGAACAGCAGAAAAATCATCTTGAAAAAATGGATGCATCGATTACTGGTTGGAACATTGGTATAAACGTGAATACATCGGCCGGACAAACTGTTATGCATGTTCACATGCATTTGATCCCAAGACGAGATGGCGATATGGTTGATCCAAGGGGTGGTGTAAGGGGCGTTATACCCTCAAAACAGAATTACAAAATTTAAGCTTTGTAACTTCTTACATACCGGGAAAGATGGTATGCAGCCATGCTTACTTCATCAGAACTTAGCCTATCCGCACTGTTGCTGATGAATGTCGGAAGGCCTTTGGGGTTGAGAACCCAAACATCACTGTTCTTTGCTTCACTTGTTGGTTCAATGAACCAGCCCGGAAACACGATCACAGACTTCACAGGAAACGATTTGCCGGTCGATTGCTTGAGTAAGTCACTCAACCAGCGGCAAGCAGCTTGAACTTGTATAACGGGCTTGTCCGTTTTTACACCTGTATTCATTCTGAGCGTTGTGCCATCAAAAACAATTTTAGGTGAGCCTGACGCCGGTTTGCTGTACGTTTTTGTTTCAATTACGTAGATGCCGCTTTTCGCAATCACAACATGGTCAAGGTTGAAGTTCGATGCTGGAATGTCATGAAATACCCGTGCGGATGATTCACGAAGGCTTTCAAGGTGCTGACCAACGGCTTTTTCACCATCACGGCCTAACCTCAGGTTCTTAAGCTTGAGACGGAATTTATAAAGTTTCCAAACTGCGTATGGAATAACAATAAAAGCTATCGCAGTGACAATAATTGGATTTGGTTTAAGTTCAAAAAACCATCGCCACCATTCTTGAAGCGTAAGCACGACCATGAAAACCAGCATAATTATGTATTTGGTCGCATCCTCATGAACCAGCTTTTCAATTTCCTTATCCAAAGATTCGGCTGGGTTGTGAAGGGGATTATCTTTAAGTGGCGATCTCATTAATTCATCCATGAATGCAATTTCAGAAGAATAGCTTACGACCATGTATTTATCTACCAACGACATACACGGTATTCAATGCTTGTATAAGGCTGTTTTGACTAGTGTGAATTTTTAAAACAACAAACCTGTTAGTTACGACTTGTTGAGTGCAAACCTATGACGATCTGTAAAGCGATCTGAGCCTCTTTACTTGCTATGAAATAGGGTTACGTGGGTATGACCTTACGGATCCAGCAGAATTGATCCTGTTGCTTCTGACGTGCATGTCGAGGGGGAGGGCACAACAAACAGTCATTTTGCTATTGATCTCCCGTTGATCTTTCATTGATGTGTTCTTGTTTTGGGTAAAAGTATGGTTGTTGAACGGAATGCAAAAATGTGATCTTATATCGATGTATTCACTCAATACTTTATCGGTATAGTTGTACGTTCGGGTATTGTTTATAAATCACGCAAAGTGATAGCACCTAGAAGGAATCCAGCAATAGGGTGCACAGACGGAGTTGCCTCGAGAGAGGTCATCACAGTCGGGCTGGTGAGTTAATGTCTTGAGCCGTCACGACTAGGGGCATTAACAACACAAAATGTGATGAAGTCGAGTCCCCTTATGCAGAGATAGATTCATTTGGGCAGGTTCAACTAACCCTGTGTAAGCACACAGGGTTAGGGAAATATTGCCTCTCATCAGAGTTAATATTTAAAAAAATTAATACTTTAAGATAGCTAAGCATCAGCATCAGCATCAGCATCAGCATCAGCATCAGCATCAGCATCAGCATCAGCATCAGCATCATCAAATTCCGCCTGTATAAGGACGAATCGGGAAAGCCAGTTTATTTAAAACGCATCCCCCACGCACCTTACGGTTTTTTCTAGGACTTCCAATTTTCCCAAACCGAGGTTTTGTCTTTTAAATTCAATGGTTTTCTCAGTGCGGGTAAAAGTGTGAGTTCTACGTAATAAATAACTTAAAAAAAGAAATTAATTAATAACCATGCATATGCGAACGCGCGAGGGGTATGGCAAGTTTAGTTGTTCGTGAAAAATGGGCGGCACGGTTTGAATATTTCATTACGCGGGCGTTGTGGACGTGCATGGGTTTACATAGCGGTTTGGAAGGTACCTATATGGCACTGTAGATCGTTCTGATCAGTTTTCTCAGTCAGACCCAAGCTACCCTATACACAAACTGTCACGACGGTTTAAAAATGAGCTGAGTGGATCGGTTCATATTTGATAAAACAAACGTAAGAATGAAAGGGCGAAAAGTTAGACGGTAACAAGTTTGATGGTTAGTCGGTGAGCCAGGTTCGGGTGGAAATATAGTCGTAAAACGATCTGTGTGATCGTCTGAGCGACTATCTTGCACTGACCCTAAGTAGGGTAGCTTAGATGCTTTGTAAAAGGCTCTGTGATCAATACAGCGGTTCGGCTCATTTGTTACCGGTTCAACACTGCAACAGCATCGTGTAAATGTGCTGGTGATAAGTGAGCATAACGAAGCGTCATTTTGATGTCTGAATGGCCCAACAACTCACGGACGCTGTTCAAATCAATACCGGCAGACACTAAGCGGCTTGCAAAATGATGGCGAAGGTCATGCAGTCGAAAATCAGCAATCTTGGCATCACGTAAAAGCACCTTCCATGCTTTGTCGATGTTGGTAAAGCGTTTACCATTCTTACCAACAAAAATATGACCGGAATGGCGTTGGGTTTGTTTATGCCAAATATCCAATACGCGAAACGCCTCTTCGTTGAGTGGTATGTATCGTGTTTGGCCTGTTTTTGACGTGTTGCCAACGACGGTAATACGTTTGTTGGTGAAGTCGACATCTTGCCAGCGAAGGTTAAACATCTCACCACGACGCATGCCGGTATTCATTAGTAACAACACCATAGGGTGAACGTGATCGGGAAAACCGCCTAGGATCGCTTCTAAGCGTGTAAAACGACCGCCAGCATAGAATGGGTTAGATTGAGCCAAACGACGATCACGCGATCGCAGGGTGGATCTCAGGCGCTGTTCTTCATCAACAGATAGATAACGGATGATAGCGCGGCTGTCAGACTTCTGTTTTTTGACTTTATTGAGCGGGTTTTGCTCAATCACTTCCCATTCAACCGCACGATTGAACATGGCTTTAAGTGTGCCGATGTATCGATTTGACGTGGAAGCGCTAAGTCCATCCTTATGTCGTTTCGACCGCCAGCTTTCAATTTCCCACCCTGTGACTTTATCTAAGCGTTTTTTAAACAGATGTTTGAACTGATTGAAAGGTAGTTTGGCTTTGGGCGCTTTGTGGTGAGTGATGAACCAAGGTAGATACGTTTCGTTGATGAAATCGCCAAGCGTTGGCATTGGTTTTACATTTCGGGCAGCTTGTTTTTCACGTTGGATGTCACGACCAAGCTTAACTTGTGCATATAGCTGCTCAGCAAGCTTACGGGCAGCCGGAACAGACAGGGCAGGGTAGTTACCCATCGTATAACGTAGACGCTTGCCATCAGGGGCGGTGTAAATCAGGCTGAATGTCATTGTGCCCGAAATGTAACGCTTCAATTTGAAGCCAGCCATAACTGTGTCAGTGACTTCAAAATGATTGTCTGTTTGCGTCTTGCTCATCTGAGTAGCAAGGGCGGGTGTTAGCTTCTGTTTATAGTCCATTAAACGACTCTGTAGCTGGTTTTAAGGCCAGTTTAGCAAGCCAAGGTAGGAAGCCAAGGGTAAAGATTTTTTGAAACGAATCTTTGCTTCGTAGTATCTTATACTTGTTTAGTAATCATAAACGGATTTTATTCGCGATGGCACAAGCTGCCCAAACAATTGGCAATAAGCTGATTGATCGGCTTAATGAAGCATTCTTAGACGATTCTCGCAACGAACTTCTTATTGCGAGCTTGAAAAAAGACGCTAACGCTCTATTGAAAGCAGACCCCGCAGAGGGATACACAGTCCTAGGAGCAATCGAGTGCGTGTGCGGTAATATCGATGGCATGATTGATTTTCACGAGAAGGCCAAGAGGCTAGCGCCACTTGATACTTTTGTGCTGTCAAATTTCGCTTCTTCCTTGGCAATCAGTTATCTGCTTGAAGAACAATCCGATGTTCTGCATGTGATGATTGAGAATCACATCGATTATGCAAACAGTCTCAGGAAAATGGCTTATAACAAAGCATTTACTGGTGATTATCAACTTGCAAGTCAATTCTCTAGTCGGTTTCTCGACGAGATTGAGGGAGCAGAACCTCTTGATGTTGCTGAGATGAAGAACATAATCAGAGTATACGAGCTGATCGATACTAAGGAATTGCAAAAGTCCGAAGTCACGCTCTACGCATCTGTTATGAATACCATTCTCAAAAGTGCCCATATACTCCCATCAATACTCAATGAGTGGATTTCTCCCGAAGAAAACTTGGTAAGGGATATACTTGTGAAAGCTGATGAGGAAGTTGTCTCAAAGCTTAATGACGAACTAATCGATGAACTCGTTGAGCTAGAGTTTAGCGATAATTTCTTGTCCAGCTTCAGCGGAAGTTTTATACCTTCGGAATGACACGGAGAGTTTGATGGCAATAAGCTACAAGGATCTTATTGAGTGGATAGATAGGGAGCAACCTAACTCAAAATGTGAGCTTGATTATCGTATCCTCGCGGGCCGGTCTTATTATGCAGCATACTATGCAGTGCGTGACTGTCACCAAGCAGATGAAGCTAGATTCCCCAACCAAGGCACACATGCCAGATTAATTAACACCCTAAAAGCTTCCAACGATCCCCATGAAAAGAAAATAGGTCATAGACTTCAGCTCTGTAGAAATAACAGGGTAGATGCTGATTATAATCTCGAGGATGACTTCTCTCGGAGTAAGTTTGTGCAGACACTTACAAAAGCCAAGGACATCATTAAACTTGTAGAATCTGCCTCGCAGTTTTCCGTTGTAAATGAATCTTGAATACTGACTAAATTACATTCAACTTGGCAACAGTTCTATTTTTAATAAAAACATAGCTATCAAGGGTCTTTAGTATCCTCTGCCCAACCGTCGCTCAGCCGCCGGCTAAAACCACCAGCTTCGAAGCCGGTTTCATCGCCTGTTATAATGCCCAGCCATTGTCCTCGTAGCTCAGCTGGATAGAGCGCTGACATAAAAAAGCCCCAACATTGTTGAGGCTCTATTCAATAATGTGTTGGTGGTTTAAAACACATACTCCAGACTGATACTGCCTGCCGCGTAGTTCTCATCACTGTTACCACCGAACTCCATATCGGCAATCAGACTCAGATTGTTCTCAGTAGCGACACGTAAGCTCGCCCCAGCAAAACCACCAGTGACACTCTCATCACCTGCTGTTGCAAACTTGAACTGACTGCCGGCAATGCTGACTTTGCTGTCATCATCATTGGTATGGCGTGAGTTCATTCCCACCCGGAATTCAAACTCACTGGCCTCATCAAACTGATAGGCGGCGGCGAGTTGTGCCCGGGCGGTTAATGCCTTGGCTTTTCTGTCATCAATGCTCAGATTGGAACTGGTGGTGCCTGACTCACGGTAACCATCCAGCCAAGCAATGCTGTAATTGACGCTGACAGATGGGCGTAGCTCAATACGTTCATTAACGGTAAAGGCAGAACCAAGAGTGACACCGGGACTGATAAACCAGCTATTAAAGTCAGACTTGGCTGTTTCAAAACCATTCAGGTTATCTACAACAAGCCTGTCATTTTCATGGTCGCCGTAACCGGCAATCAAGGAACCAGTGATATTCAAACCATGGGTTTTACGGTTGGCATAAGCGCCGATGTAATAGTTATCTGCTTCCGTTTCAAATGATGCGGTCTGGGTATCTGTCTTGCTACGAACAATACCACCCATTAAACCTGCCCGGTGACCACTTATATCCCACTCATAACCGAAGTTCATCCCGACATGGTTATGGTCATAGCCAAGGGCGCTGCCTTCGGCGTCTCGGTCAAACCTGCCGCCAAAAACCTGTGCCCAAGCGACCGGTTTATGTTCTTCAAAGTACATACCGGGCGATAATTCAAGCGCTGCCAGCTGTACGGGTTTGAGTGGTGCGGTTTGAGACATACGCTGACCAATCACATTATGAATAGATGAAGTCATACCGGCCAGGGCAACACCGCGGGTGGATTCACCTGTAGGGTCGACGCTGATAACCGTATTGCCCGATACTACACCGGTGCCGAACAGGTTAATGTTTTCGGTATTTTCAAAAGTGAGTTGAGAAGATATGCCATCGGCATAAACATTGGCGGTATCGTTATCGCCACCATCATCACCCAAATCAATTCGGCCAATGATTTGAGAGCCAGACAAAAGATTAAGCGTGATGTCATTGGAATCGCCCAGAATGGCATAGGAATCAACGCCTGTTGCTGACACAAGGCCGCTGTTATTGATAATGGCGTTGTTGCCAGTTGATAAAATGCTTCGTGCATCGTTACCGCTGGTCATGATGGTGCCTGAATTGTTAGTTACTGAGTTTTCGCCAAATGCAGCAATGCCGCTTGAAAATGAGCCGGTAGTAGTGATTTTGCCACTGTTATGAATATTGCTGTCATTACCAAAGGCCACTATGCCATTAGATTGTACTCCGCCCATCGAAATATCGCCGCTGTTGCTAATGATGGCGTTTGAACCAGATGTATAAATTCCATCATTGTTATAGGCGCTATTTGTAATATTGCCGCTGTTGTCTATAGTGCTGTTGATACCTATGACAAAGATGCCGGCTCCTAGCTCGTCATTGATTGATATACTACCGCTGTTTGAAATAATCCCATTTTCGCCGCGGGACTCAATACCATTAGCAAAATAGCCAAAGGTTTCTACTTTGCCGCTATTGTTGATGGTGGCATTGCTGCCTTGTGAGTAAATGCCACGCGCATAATTACCACTGGTTGTTATGCTGCCGCTATTATGGATAGTGGTATTTTCGCTTGATGAATATGAATAAATGGCCTCTTCATAATCACCACTAGTTTTGATGCTGCCATTGTTCTCGATAATAACATTGTCGCCGGGGACCAGAATAGGGATGATGCCCGATGTGCTGAGCTCACCACCTGCTTCAATAGTGCCGGTTTCATTGTCGTTGAGGGTTTGTCCGCTCGTAACTGTCTCACCATTTTCAATCGTAAAACTAGCGGCATAGGCCGGAGCGCTGAGGGCAATAGAGATGGCAATGGAGAGTAGTGTTGGTGGATGTCTGACGGGCATAACATTGCGCATTAGTGCGCCTCCTTTTTAGGTAAGATTCATTTCCATATGGCGGGCACACAATGGCAGGCCAAGCTTCAATTAAACTAACAAAGCCATCTCTTCGCTGCAAGCTTGTTTCGGGCAACAAAAAAGGTATCAAATATGCGTGATAAGCCCTGATTTCGAGGTGTTGGCTTTTTCAGGCATAGATTCAGGGGGAGAGGGGGCATGTCATTGTGTCCATCACCAACCGCCGTTTAGCAGCCGGTTCATACAATGCGACTCAAAGCCGATTTCATCGCCTGTTATAATGCCCAGCCATTGTCCTCGTAGCTCAGCTGGATAGAGCGTCCCCCTCCTAAGGGGAAGGTCGCAGGTTCGACTCCTGCCGGGGACGCCAGTATAAATAAGGGTCTGGTTGCTTTCTGATTTTATTTTTAGTTTAGTGAATTAAAATCAGTAAACATTTTAGTAAACAATTACCATCCTTTTCCTTTTCCTTTTCCTTTTCCTTTTCCTTTTCCTTTTCCTTTTCCTTTTCCTTTTCCTTTTCCTTTTCCTTTTCCTGGTGTTCAAGGTGATGAACTTTTGTTCTCAAAGGCTTCTTTTTGCGTATTTCTATCGAAATAATAGATTGTTTATTTATTTTTAATCGTAAAAAGCGTTAAAAAATAATGAGATTTTGAATTTTTGTCACATAAATAACTATGCAGCAGCAACAAATTGCATCCGTCTTCAATGTTTAAAAATGGATGTTACTAAATATAAATGTTCACAAAAAAATAATAAGAATAAGAAGGAAAAAGATGAACGATAAATTACTGACAGCAAAAGATTTGACAAAAATATTCAGTGTTTCAAGAAGCACTATATATAGATGGATGGAGAGTGAAGAGTTTCCACGGGGAAAACAATTGGCCTCTAACACTGTTAGGTGGCTAGAGTCAGAAGTATTAGCTTGGCAAGAAGAGGCATTGGGAAAATGTTGAGTCCCAATGTCTCAAATTACAGTATTCAATCCTTAAATCAGGCAACAAAGGAAGCATACAAAGAATTCAGTGATGAGTATGGATATGTTTATTCAGTTACCTTAACTTTTCCATACAAAGTAGGTAAGAATTATGCATTTTTTTGTTTGAATGAATTTTTTTCAAAATTGCAGAAAAAAGCATTTGGTAAGAACGCATTAAAAAAAATTAGAAAAGAAAAACCAAGTGATGTAGCAATCCAGTTTGGTTTGGAATACAAGAGACAGATTCACTTTCACCTGAGGGTTAGATATCCGTCAGTTCCAACCTTTAGAGAAGGGTTTAAATTAAAAAGTGCAATAAAATCAATTTGGAAAGAAAGTACTAACTCAAGACAAATTGATATTCAAAACCACTACTCTTTACCAAGTGGGTACAACTTTTTTGATTACTTAGTTAAGGAAATGGGCGTTTCTTTTGAAGATCTTGATGAATTTTATTGGGATCAGTAACAAAGACTAGATCATCGTACTTTCGCGATTAACATTCGGTCAAAAGTTGACTAGTCTAAAATTTGATAAAAAATTTGGGGTGTTATCACTTAGTTTATTTGTGTCTGTTAGTTGTTGGTATCTTGATGAATAATCTATATAAAAAATATTCAAGATATCTATAATCGCGTTCGTTATTACATTTTGTGAGTTGGTGAGAGATGATCACATACGAGGATTTGCTGGCTGATTCAAACAAAGCAACGGAACTGCTTAACTCAAATGATAGTTACCACTTTACATATATTGAATTTCTGAAGTTTTTTGATAGTAAAGCGTATTTAACGAAAAGTGATATTTTCATTGGGGCAAACTTTACCTATGCCTGGATGCCAACTATAAACAAAACGGCTTGTGAGGTTAGTGATGATATTGAAATCAGCATTAACCGAATGAGAGGTTCTGAAGAAGCAGATGAACTTAGCATTGAGGAAGTTTTGGTATTGAGTAAAGTCACCAATAACAGCTTGGTTGGCGTATCTAAGTTACTTCACTTTATTGCACCAAATAAATATGCCATTTGGGATAGTCGCGTTGCACGTTATTTACTATCTAATGAAAATAAAGAACCGTCACAATATTACTTAAATAATCCTAAAAACTTCACAAATTACATGAATCTACTCTGTAAGCTTGCTCAAGATGATATGCAAAATGATGACTATTTAAAAAAGTTAGTCAGTTCTATTTTAAATTACGAGGTGACAACATATCGGGCGATAGAATTGATAATGTTCTCTTTGGGAAAGAAAGGTTTAGCAAATAAGTAAGACGACAATTTCTGTCGTTAAGTGTAGCTATATTCGAAGCATATTAACCTTTTAATGAAGGATGCTTCATATGTACTCAAAGCAATTCGAACCAAACTTAACAACTACATATTGGGAAAAGTTATCTGACAGTGTCTCAACACTCGATGGCCATGAATGCAATATTATTGAGTATTTAAGATGTTCAAAGCCGATGCTGGCAGAATCACCTAATGAATCAGTTCATAAAGATTTAAAAGTTTGTTGCATGAGTATTGAAGCTTCTAAAATGGGGCATCACACAGATAAACAATTAGAAGCCAAAGTACGAAAGGCGCTGTCAAAGTCAGCATCAGGGCTAATATCCGTCGATAGAGAGGGCGATTATATCTTTGTCAGTTATGATCATGAGTTTGTTGATGAAGACATATAAACTTCGTTAGAAAGTTTGTTAATAAAGAACATGGATTATGTTTTACAGCAATGAAAGGGATCTTCAATGAAGCATCAAGAATTAAAGAGTTATCAAAGGTTACATCGTGATAGCTTTCCTGAAAGTCTAGGTTTACGAGTTCACCGTGCATTGAGTTGGCTCGACAAAGCTGAAAATGAATCTGATGATCCTGATGCACAATTCATTTTTCTCTGGATTGCATTCAATGCAGCATATGCATCTGAAATAGATTCACGAGAGTTTTCAGAACAAAAGCACTTTGTTCTATTTCTAGAAAAGTTAGTCTCATTAGATAAAGATAAACTTTTTTATTCACTGATTTGGAAGCATTACTCTGGTGCTATCCGAGTGTTGATTGATAACCCATACGTTTTTTCAGCATTTTGGCAGTTTCAAAATAACGTTATTACTGAAGATGAGTTTAAAAATAAGTTTGCATTAAGTAAGAATGCTGCTAATAAAGCGTTGGCTTCTAACGATATTCTTTCTGTTCTATCAATTATTTTTAGTCGCTTATATATTTTGAGAAATCAATTAGTACACGGTGGTTCAACTTGGCAGGGTAAAGTGAATCGATCTCAAATTTTGGACGCAGTGAAAATCATGAAAGAGGTTGTTCCTTTGGTGATTTCTTTAATGATGACAAATCCAAGTGAGTTATGGGGAAGTGCTGTATATCCAGTGGTTACTGAATGATCGAGTTATTGATTAATGATTTCAAAAAAGTACTCGAACTATCTGGCTTGAACCCGGGTGATTACGTTATTCACTTTGAAGTCACTGGTGTTCCCCATCAAGTACCAAAATGGCGGAATGGCTTTTCGGCAATTTATATCTTTCACTATGGTGATAGCGTATTAAAAATTGGTAAGGCAGGGAGTAAAAGTAAACTACGGTTTACCAGTCAGCACTACTCTGCGAAAGCTGCAAAAAGCACATTAGCTAGGTCATTAGTGAATGATGAAGAGTTTGCGAAGTCTCATAATGTGAACGAGAAGAATATTGCTGACTGGATAAAAAATAATACGGCACGAACCAGTTTATTTGTTGATGCAAATTATGGGGTTTTTGTCCTGAATCTTCTGGAAGCTTTTTTACACTGCAGACTAAAACCAGTATATGAAGGTTTTAAATCTCAAACTTCGTAGCATTATCCAAATTTAAGTTCTCTACCTTTGATTGAAAGCTGTGCATGCGAGTCAGGCTCATAGTCGTCATGACTACTCAGTATTTTCCCTGCAGGTGATATTTCAAGTGCAGCCCCACGATCATAAACGTAGAAATAGGAAATTACGTTACCCCATATTCCCACGACTCCTTGAGAGTGAGTCAGGTGTAAATCAATCTTTTCATGAACTATTGATAGTTGCTCTAGGGCAGGTTTATTGATTAAGTCCTTGGGTAACGTTAGGTATCTCAAATGCTCGCTCGCTGCTAGTGCAAAAACAGGCTGAGAAGTCCTTTTGAAACCAGTATTAATAAAAATATAGGGTTTAAAAGTATTCGCTTCTTTTTCTAAAGCAACTTCTGCACTTTGGATAAACTCTTTTGCAAGATTCTTATTAATCCCGCATATCTCAGCAAGTTTATAGATGTAGTCTTTATTACTGTATTTAATATCAAATAGAGTATCGTCAATGCCTAGGTGGGGGGATGAAATAACGCTACTCAAACGACTCTGTTGTTTGATTGTTGGTTTTAGGTAACCTAGCTTGGAGAGAATGTAATGGTTTCCAAGATGAGCAATTTCATTTTCTAGCAGTTGTTTGAAGTCCATTCGAATCTCCTTTACTGATAATTACAGCTTTACATACAAAGCGACAAATACTGTCGTTAATGTATTTATGGGAGAAATTACTTCTGTTTATTCAGCCCTTTTTCCAGGAGTGTAATAACTTCAGATTTAAGCCATATCGGTTCAACAACTTTTAGATGTGCCGATTGAGCAATTAGCCACCACCTCAAATCTGTCGTATCCGGTAGCGTAACGCTTAAATGGAATTTATCGTCTTTTTCATGTGTGATTGTCTGGCTTATGTCTAAAGGTGTTTCGAGTAAATGATTCATGTCTGGTTTGTCACAAATAAGTTCTAGATGTACTTGCTTATTTGAGTGAAGAATATGCATCTCACCAGAGTCAATGAAATCATCAATATCAAAGCTATCTACAAAAGATTGTTGTATTTTCTCAACGAGTGAAAAGCGGTGTAGAGCAAGCTGTCTTATGTTGTCTTTACCATCAACTTTAGCAATCAAATAGGTGTTAGGATCTCTAAACACTAATCCTAGTGGTGAAATAATAATTTCTTCCTTTTCCTTCCATTTTCTTGCTTGATAAATGGCCAGACATTTTTCATTATTAAGAATCGCTTCAGCGAGTATTTCCAAATGTTCTGCTTCGATTTCGGGGCGTTTACCAATCAGGCCACGACTTAAAAAGCGGATCTTTTCAGGCCAGTGTGAGATCGGGTTACCATTTCGTCTTAAAACAGCCTGAGACTCATCAAAGTGTGGTTTTAGGTGGTTTAGCAGCTTTGGCGGAAGAAGAGGCTGTAGGTAGGCTCTAGCAAGTTCTAAAGTAATCGCTGAAGGTAAGTCCAATGCAGGTAAAAACTGTACAGAAGCGTCAGCAGAATAAGACCACCGGTATGGTCGTATTTGCTCCTCACAAAACAGCGGATAGTTAACAGAGAGTTTTTCTAAGTCTCGTTGAATACTTCTCAGATTTATTTCAAATCCAGCATCAGCTAATTTTTCTTTTAGTTCTAGAGTGCTTACAGAGTTTGGGTGTCTTGGAATACTTTGTAGCATGTAAAGATAGCGTAATGATGTATCAGACATACTTTCCCTTTCTCTGTTAATCTCGACAAGATTATCTAATTCATTGGCGACAACATATGTCGCTTACGGCTTTAAAATGCGATGATAACAACGAAAACACAAGGATGTCATGACATGGCTGAACGAATACCAAGCCCCGAATTACCTCATCGACTCATTAGCCAAAAGCTAGGTAAAGCAACTATCTGGATTTCCGGTGGAAGCGAAGAAATATACCTGGTCAATAACAGTGGCAGAACAATCAAAAATATCAGAGCATCCGTTGGTGGTTTTGTTAGTGGTGATGATGTCTCTGTGCCTTACTCAAGTGAGTCGAAATACAGCTATATTGATGTCCATGATGGTGAAGCTGTCCTAGTCGAAAAGCTAGATGGTTACTACGATCTGGATTACGTCCATCAGCTTTTCCTCGAATTAGAGGATGAACACCTTGGCCAAATTGAACTAACTACACTTCCTGACAAAGGGAAAATCAAAACACAGGCTTTGTTTTGGGAAAACGATATACCATCAGAGAAGCTTGGCATAACTCAGCGTTAGTTTTAGTAATGATCACATGGAGAAAGTGATGTACGACCTCATCGGGGATATTCATGGTTATGCAACTCCCCTCAAAAAACTCCTAGAAAAACTCGGTTATCAGCACAATGGCCAGTACTGGTCACACTCTACAAGGAAAGTGATTTTCCTCGGTGACTTTGTAGATAGAGGCCCAGAGCAAATCGATTCCGTACTCATTGCAAAAGCCATGGTTGAAAACAACACTGCACTTGCGGTGATGGGTAACCATGAATTCAACGCAGTGGCTTATGCAACACCAGACCCTAAAAACGAGGGTGAGTACCTTCGTCCTCATTCAGAAAAAAATCAAAACCAACATGCAGCTTTTCTCGACCAGGTTGGGGAGGGGAGTCAGCTTCATCATGAGTTCATCTCTTGGTTTAAAACATTACCTGTTTTCTTGGATTTGGAAGGCCTCAGAGTCATTCATGCTTGTTGGGATGAAAAATCTCTGAAGAACATAAAGCCACTATTGAAATCAGATAACACACTGAAGAATTTGGCATGGTATGACGTCACCGAAAAAGGAACGGATGCATTCGAGGCTGCAGAAACTCTGTTGAAAGGCTTGGAAATTCCATTGCCGGCTGATAGTGAAGGATTCTTTGATAAAGATAACAATCACAGAATGAATATTCGTACACGCTGGTGGGAAACAGACAAGTTCACCTACAGAGATTTAGCAATTGTTCCTGATGATGTGATTGAAAAGGTGCCCCACGATCCCATCGCGGATGATCTCCTTCCTGGTTATGAAGGTGACAAGCCACTTTTCTTAGGTCACTACTGGCTAACGGGAACACCAAAGCCGAGAACCGATCACATTGCCATTCTCGATTACAGTATCGCAGCCCAACACACATCATCTGGCCATAAGGGTAAACTCTGTGCCTATCGTTGGGATGGCGAGCATGTCCTTTCTGAGGATAATTTTGTCTGGGTGGAAGGGTGATGTTTGAAGACTTTAGAAGTATTCCACCACTCGTGGCAATACTGTGGACAGCAATAATGTTTTGGGGCGGCCTTGCCTGGATTGTTTATGCCATTTTTGCCAATGCCCAGTTGAAGACTAATAAGGCTCTAGAATTCAATGTGGGCGATTTCGAAGAGATACCTGATGACCAGCGTAAAAACATAGAAAGACTCTGTCAGAGACGATTTTGGGCACCTTTCAGGCTGTGGTTTAAAGGGTTAATGTTTATAGGTATTTTTGGCGTTTTTGTGTTTGCGGCATATTGAGCAACACAATGTGTTATCGCAAAGTTAAATAACAATCAAAACTAAAGTAGATGGATTTGTATTGATGAGTCATGGGATTACGTTACAACAACTAGAGTCTTTTCTCTGGGAAACCGCTGACATTCTTCGGGGCAATATGGATGCCTCAGAGTATAAGGATTACATCTTCGGCATGATGTTCCTCAAACGGCTTTCAGATGCCTTTGAAGAGGCTCAGGAAGGTGTTATTCGTTACTACATGGACAAGGGCAAATCAGAAGCCCAAGCAAAAGAACTGGCGGATGATGAAGACGAATATGACAAAACCTTTTACATTCCGCCCATTGCCCGTTGGGAAACCATCAAAGATCTCAAACACGATATCGGATCAGAGTTAAACAAAGCCACTGAAGCGATTGAAGAATACAATCCGACACTGGAAGGTGTGTTGGTATCGATTGATTTCAATATCAAAAACAAACTGTCTGATAAGAAGCTGAGAGATTTGCTCTCTCACTTCAGCCGCTACCGTCTGCGTAATGAAGATTTCGAACGACCAGATTTACTGGGTACGGCTTACGAGTATCTCATCAAAATGTTCGCTGATAGTTCGGGTAAAAAAGGTGGTGAATTCTACACGCCATCAGAGGTGGTCTACTTACTGGTTTCACTGCTCAAACCGCATGCGGGTATGCGTATCTACGACCCTACAGTCGGTTCTGGCGGTATGTTGGTGCAAACACGTAATTATCTGGCTAAGCATGGTGAAAACCCGTCTAACCTATCCCTGTTTGGTCAGGAAATGAACCTGAATACCTGGGCAATCTGCAAGATGAACATGTTCTTGCATGGTGTTTACAGTGCTGACATTCAAAAGGGCGATACGCTAAGAGAACCTCAACATACTCAGCATGGCGAACTGATGACCTTTGATAGGGTCATTGCCAACCCACCATTCAGCCTTAAAAAATGGGGTAAGGATGAAGCCGACGCTGATTCTTATGGACGTTTCCCCTATGGTACACCTCCCAAAGATGCCGGTGACCTTGCCTTTGTTCAGCACATGATCGCCAGCTTGAATGCAGAGGGCATGATGGGGGTAGTAATGCCTCACGGTGTGCTGTTCCGTGGCTCCAGTGAAAAAGCTATTCGCAAAGGCATTCTTGACGATGATCTGTTAGAAGCTGTGATTGGTCTACCTGCAGCTTTGTTCTATGGGACTGGTATCCCTGCCTGTTTGCTGATTATCAATAAAAACAAACCGGCTGAACGCAAGGGCAAGGTGCTGTTTATCAACAGCGAACTGGAATTTGAAGAAGGCAAAAACCAAAACAAACTTCGCCCACAAGATCTTGAAAAGATTGTTCAGACCTTTGATGGCTTTGAAGAAATCAAACGGTATTCAAAGATCGTGACTTTGGAGAATATTGCCGAAAAAGACTACAACCTGAATATTCGCCGCTATGCCGACACTAGCCCACCACCAGAAATTTTTGATGTACGGGCGATTTTGCATGGTGGTATTCCGGTTCGAGAAGTCGAGAGCGAATATATTCGCGAAGAAATACTGGAAGAGTTCGATGTACAGGGATGTACGAGTGTCGCGGGAGGCAGGACGCCGGGAGCGACCGATGTCAGCGGTGTCTTTATCAAACGCGATGAAGACTACTATGACTTTAATCCCGCAATAGAATCCAAGGAGCAGATTCGAGAATTTGTTGGTGATGTTGATGCCAAGGTCATAACCCAGCTTGAACGGTGGTGGGACAAATACCGGGTGTCGTTGAAAGAACTGGATTCACAAGTGGCAGAAGCTGAAGAAGTGATGAAGGTGTATCTGACGGAGTTGGGGTATGAGTAATCCAGTTCCTGAAGGGTGGTCTTCAGCTGAACTTGCCACATTCTGTGATGTTGTCGGTGGCGGAACCCCAGATAGGTCGGTAGGTGAATATTGGGGCGGTGAAATTCCTTGGGTGTCACCGAGTGAAATTACTTCTCGAACTTCAAAATACATATCAGGTACGAAGGAATACATAACTCAGTTTGGGCTAGATAAAAGTTCCGCCAAGCTACACCCGCCGGGTACAGTATTGATGACCAGTCGGGCTAGTATCGGGTATGTAGCGATTAATACTGTGCCAATGACAACCAATCAAGGGTTTCAGTCTTTGCGGTGTAAGGATGATGTACTAGCAGAATACTTGTATCAATACATTACTTGGATTCGGGGTGAACTTGAAAAAGTTTCAGCCGGGAGTACCTTTGCCGAAATTTCGTCCTCAAATGTTAGGAAAATACGTGTAACGCTCCCCCCACTTCCCGAACAAGAAAAAATCGCTGCCATCCTGTCCACCGTCGATGACGTGATCGAAAAGACCCGCGCACAGATCGACAAGCTGAAAGACCTTAAGACAGGCATGATGCAAGAGTTGTTGACCAAAGGGATAGGGCATACTGAGTTCAAGGATTCGCCGGTGGGGCGGATACCGGTGGGGTGGGATGTTGGCACTATCGATTCATTTGATATCGAAGTCTTAGATGGTGATCGCGGAAGTGAATATCCGAAGGAGAAAGATTTTTACCAGTGGGAGCATTGCTTGTTTTTGTCTGCAAAGAATGTAACCAAGCGCGGTTTTGTTTTTGAAGAAAAAATGTTCCTTATCAAGGATAAAGATGATGCTTTGCGAAAAGGAAAACTGATTCGTGGCGATATAGTGATAACAACAAGGGGTACTGTGGGAAATATTGCGTATTACGGTGATGACGTTCCATATGCGCATATCCGAATTAACTCAGGCATGGCTATCATACGTAATGGTTCAGAAAAGGTTATTCCTGAGTACCTTCATCTTTTAATGAATGCCCCTGTATTACGTGAACAAATAGAACTACTAGCATTTGGGAGTGCGCAACCCCAACTTACAATTGGAATCATCAAGGGGCTTTATTTGCCAATGCCATCTGGTCATGAGCAAAAGCAGATTGCATCAGTAGTGCGATCGGTCGAATCGAAACTTGAATTAGCAAATGATAGATTCAATCAGTTCGAGAAAATAAAAAAAGCCTTAATGCAAGACCTATTAACCGGTAAAGTCCGGGTCAAACTCGATAATAATAATTTGGAGGGTCGAGTGGCTGTCTAGTCGCCGCTCCTGCGCATCCATGCGCTCGCGGCATTAGTGCATCCATGCACGTCATGTTTCAGGATGAAATAGAAAAAGTTGAACTTCCCGCCATTGAGCAACTAACGCGACTTGGCTGGAAATATGTACCCGGTGCTGAACTTGCCCCGACGTTGTTTGCTGACGGCACCTCTGAAGGTGAAAGAGGTTATTACCGAGACGTGGTGCTGGTAAAGCGTCTGGAAGCGGCTATAGTTCGCCTGAACCCATGGATTAGTGACGAAAACTTACGTAAAACGATACGTGAGATAACGCATCCGAATCACGCAGGCTTGATGGAATACAACCAGTCCATCTATAAGCTGCTGGTTCATTACACCTCCAAACCTCAAGATCTGGGAACAGGCCGTAAAGATCAGACGATCAAAATTATCGATTTTGATAATCCTGAGAATAACGAATTTATCTGTACCAACCAGTTCAAGGTTGAGGGCGTTAATCAAACCATCATTCCTGATATTGTCTGTTTCGTGAATGGATTGCCTCTAGCGGTCATTGAATGTAAATCACCTTACCTTGCTAGTAACCCCATTGCTGAGGGTATTGACCAACTTCGTCGCTATGCCAACCTGCGTCAGCCAGAAAACGATGAGGGTGCGCAGAAGCTGTTTTGGTATAACCAGATGATGGTGGCGATGTCTCGCGATCATGCCAAAGTCGGTACTATCAGCGCCACCGCGCAATTTTATAGTGACTGGAAAGATCCTTACCCATTCACTGACAGTGACATCAACAATTTGCTGAATGATCAAAACAGCAATGTGAATGGAACCAAAAACCTACAAGATGTCGCATCAGCAGAATATCTAACCAATGCTGAAAAAGTGGCTTTTCAGTTGGATAAAGATAAGCCTGAAATCAACGCCCAACAACGTTTGTTGATGGGGATGTTCAAGCCTGAGATTTTTCTCGACTTAATCCTTAACTTCACTGTTTACGAACTTGAAGAAGGTCGCTTGATTAAAAAGCTTGCTCGGTACCAGCAATTCAGAGCGGTCAGGAAAGTTGTTGAACGTTTAAAGACAGGTGAGTCACGAAAAGATAAATCAGGTGTGGTTTGGCACACACAAGGCTCGGGTAAGTCTCTGACTATGGTGATGCTGGCGTTAAAAGTCCGCCGAGATCCTCTATTACAGCAATACAAATTGGTCTTTGTCACTGACCGCACACAACTTGATGGTCAGCTAACGGATACTTTTGCGAATGCCCAAGATGAAACCATTAAAAATGCAAAATCTGTCAGTAAGCTTAGAGAATTACTAAAGAGTGATGCTTCAGATATTGTCACTGCCACTGTGCAGAAATTTCAGGATGCAGAAGAAGAGGGTAATTTCACTGATTTAAACCCCAGTGACAAAATTATTGTGCTGGCGGATGAAGCACATCGAACCCAATTTGGTAATTTGGGTGCCACCATTAACGCTGCTTTACCGAACGCTCCTAAGATTGGTTTCACAGGAACTCCATTGCTGAAAAGCCAGAAAATGGATCAGGCATTTGGTGACTATATTGATCATTACAAAATCCATGAAGCTGTTGAAGATGGGGCTACAGTTAGAATTATCTATGAAGGTCGCCAGGTAAAAACGGACGTCGTTGGTAGTTCGCTGGATGCCTTATTCGAAGAATACTTCAAAGATAAAAGCAAAGAAGAAAAGCTTGAGATAAAGAAAAAGTATGGTGTTGAACGGGCTGTGCGAGAAGCGCCCGCTAGAATCCGTTGGGTATGTATGGATTTGCTGAAGCACTACAGGGAGCATATTCAGCCAAATGGTTTTAAAGCCATGATTGTAGTTGGTAGCCGCCACGCAGCAACTGAATACAAGAAACAGTTGGATTTGTTAAAGGCACCTCCTTCAGAAGTTATTATTTCGGGTAATCACAATGACCTTGAATATATCGCTAAGCACACAAACAAAGTTTCACAAGACAACGCGGTTGAGAGTTTTAAAAAGCCATTAGACAAGAGTCCGCTGAGTTTTTTAATAGTCAAAGATATGTTACTGACGGGCTTCGATGCGCCTATTGCACAAGTCATGTATATCGATAGAAGTTTGAAAGATCACACTCTCATGCAGGCCATTGCCAGGGTAAATCGAACATATAAAGGCAAGTCCGCTGGTTTCATTGTTGATTACTACGGATTGTCAGATGATCTCAGCAGTGCTCTTAAATCATTTAGTAATGACGATGTTGAAGGCACGTATTATTCGCTGAAAGATGAAGTCCCGAAACTGAAAGCAGCACAGACCAAGATCAAACAATTTCTGAGTCCTGTAACTGGAAATGATGTAGATGATTATGTGTTGTATCTGAAAGATGAAGATTTACGGCATCAGTTTGATATTTTGTTTAAACGTTTTGCCAAGCAAATCGACATCATTTTGCCAGATGCTTCTGCTAAGCCATTTATCCCCGACTTAAAACTTTGGGGCAAAATTCAGAACGCGGCGAGAAACAAATATCGCGATGACAGCCTCAATATTAGTGATGCTGGTGAAAAAGTGAAAAGGCTTGTGGATGAGCACATTATCAGTACAGGGATTGATCCAAAAATCCCACCGGTTGATTTGATGGCCGCAAACTTTGAAGAGAGTCTGGAAAAGATTCAATCCAAAGAGTCACGCGCTTCTGAAATAGAGAGTGCTATCAAGCACCACATCACAGTCAATCTTGAAGAAGATCCTGAGTACTACAAATCATTGAGTTTGCGTCTGCGTGACATCATTGAGAAAACTGATGGCAAATGGGAGGTTCAGTTAGAAATGCTCAAAGATATGCTCAACAACATCAAAACAGAATACAGCCAGCAAGCGAAAGACTTAAATTTGAGTGATACCGAATATGCGTTTTATAACGCGTTAATGGCTGAAGTGACGCGAGATAATGACAGCGATATTGTCGATGATGGTGTTGTTGAAGAAGTCAGAACTGCTTCGCAAGCACTGGTGAAGATGTTTGATGAAGTGACACAAATTATCGATTTCTTTAACAAACCAAACCAGGTTAAGCATGCAAGAAAAGAAATAAAACGAACGTTGATTGACTGTTCATTTGCTGACAAAACAATAATTAATGCCATCCAGGATAAATTTGTTGATTTAGCAAAAACGAAGTTTGGTTAATCCAATATGGTGATCCATAAACCAGAATACCTTGATGGTCATGGCTTTATTGCAGAAGTCATTCGTACCAACCGTCGAAAGTCTGCAGATATCAAAGTGGAAGAGGGTGCTGTTTCAGTCGTTGTTCCCATCTCTACGTCACTAGAAAAAATTGATGAACTGTTATCGTCGAAGCGTCAGTGGATTAAACACAAAATAACGCTACAAAGAGAAATGTCACCGGTTAGTGACAAGCAATTTGTGTCGGGAGAGGCATTTTCCTACCTAGGACGAAATTACCGTCTGAAAGTCGAACGTGGAAGCTTTACACCAGTTCGTTTAATTAATGGGCGTTTGATTGTTACCGTACCCCAAGATGGTAATCAGCCACATATCATTCGTAATGCTCTTGTTAGATGGTTCAAGCGACAAGCTGAACAAAAGCTTGTTGAGAAAGTGAAAAGGTTTGCACCGATTGTTGGCGTTCAAGTGCCTAATGTTGGCGTTAAAACCTTCAAATCTCGTTGGGGAAGTTGTACGCCAAAAGGTGAGTTGGAATTCAACTGGCAGATCATGATGGCTCCCAATCGAATGGTTGATTACGTTGTGATTCATGAACTCTGTCACTTAATCAGAAACGACCACTCACCTGAGTTTTGGAATGAAGTGGCCAGGGTTATGCCTGACTATCAAAATTGTCGTGACTGGTTGAAAGAAAATTCATCTAGGCTTGTCATGTAGTAGGGAAAAATGTGATGGATACACTATTCAATAATCTATGCCAAACACTGTATGAAAACGATCCTATGGGAACGTGTTGTAAAGAAAACGAGTGTTTTGATGAGTACAACCATATTGCAGCACAAACTGCTGATTTGATGGATCAGGGGTACCCATTTAAAGCTGCTCTGACTAGTGTGCTATCAGATTCATTCACCAAAGATATGGCGAATAAAGTCGATTACGAAGCTATCGAAAAAGACTTTAACGGCTTAAAAGCATAAGACGAAAGTCTTCACCAAAATTACTGTTCTTTTTGGGTATGCATTAACGAATACACCAAATTTATCCGATATGGTGTATCGATAAATAAATTTTATTATCCATACGAGTACAGTATAATGAATACAGCCCAAATCGGTACAGGAGCGTATTCTAGTGTTCATTCGTGCTTATCTTAGGGCATCTACCTTAGAGCAAGATGCCGCCCGTGCAAAATCCCTTTTAGAACAGTTTGCAAAAGAATCGAACCAGAAGATTGCCAGTTGGTTTATTGAAAACGAATCTGGAACGAAATCAGATCGACCTGAGTTGTTGAGACTATTAAAAGACTCAATGAAAGGTGACATTATTCTCGTGGAGTCTGTAGATCGTCTCAGCCGTCTTAAACGTGATGACTGGGAGTCATTACGGGCTAGTATTAATTCGAAAGGTCTAAGGGTTGTTTCTATTGATTTACCTACAAGTCATGCAGCTATGAAGACTGCAAATTCAGATGAATTTACTTCCAGGATGTTAGATGCAGTCAATAACATGATGTTAGATATGCTTGCAGCTATTGCTCGTAAGGATTATGAACAAAGGAAAGAACGTCAGAAGCAGGGCATTGAGAAAGCTAGATCTGAAGGGCGGTATAAAGGGAGGCCTCTGAATGAAAGCATGCACAAAAAAATCCATGAATTGATAAAAAAAGGCTTTAGTGTCAGAAAGACTGCTGAGATTGTTGGATGTGCTCCATCTACAGTACAAAGAAGCAGAGAAGTTCTACTTACTCAGAGTTGAGTTAGAATGGTCCTTACTTGTCCAAATTGAAAGGGGGAGTTTTTGAAAGTATTCGCTGAATATTTTGAACTTGATGGATTAAGTTACAGGAGAAATACACTTCTACAGTTTGGAAAAGGTTGGAATTTAATTGGTAATGTAGTCCTAGCCAACCCCGGTAGTGCTGAGCCTTTGATGAAAATATCAAAGCAGAATTTCGGTCTAATTTCTGGCTTTTATGATGAAAATAGATTCGATGAACAGCCAATGTGCGATTGGTGGTATGAGTTTTCTGTTGATTCAACTATGGGGTTTATTGAGAAATTATTTAATGGCTGGTATTTGGCGAAAACTCAATCACTCGATGGCGTAATTCAATTATTCAACACATTTAATTTAAAGAACCAAAATATCCACGAGGCAATAGAAAAAACATCCAGTTCATCGGAGTTTATGTTTTCTGAGAACATATACACTCGCTTCAATGACAAGCCTACATATTTTGGTTTTGGAAAAGATGTTTTGAAAAACCATTACTTACACAATGTGGCTGAGAATATCTTTGTAAACTCTTCAAAAAAAATTCGCACTATTTACAAGAGAAAATTCTCTGAGAACCATTTTTATCACCCTATGTATGTTAATAGGGCCTATAAGCAAGCACATTTCAAGAAATATAAGAATGAGGTTCTCTCAAAGCTAATTGTTTAATTCAAATTTGAATAGGCCACAAACCTATTGATTTATAGTATTTTTCAGCAGTCGTCTGCAATCTTCTCTTGATACACTTTAATCCATATCTTATCGATCCCAAGGCAAAATTTACCGCTTACTAAAACCACCTCACATTCTCAACGGCCTTGAAACCTTTCGTGCTTTTTAACCTGGCAGCCTTGAAAGTCTTGTCTATACTCAGGAAAGGCCGTTTTGGCCTCTTCCCAGCATGGCGCATCACTATCAAACCCTGTTACCTGGAGACGTTCACGACAGGATTTCAAATACTGACTATGCGCCAGGTGTTGCTCATAATAGTCCCGACCACACAACTCGATGGTTTTTGCTTTATCGTATTCGACAAAAGCGATGTTCTCGATACCAAGCCCATACTTGTCTCGTTGCCCCAGTTCAATGAGTTTAATATCATCAGAGGGAATCACATTCATTTCATCTACAAGTCCGGGGGAGACGCCGTAACTGGCCAGGTAAGTTCTCATCTCTTCTGAGATCACCTCGTAATGTGATAGGTATTCCTCATGCGTTATTTCTTTGGTCGAGACCTCATAGGAAAAAGGCCTGTGTATTCCTAACTCACCGATACCCCAACGTGATGATGCTGCCGCGTAGATCAGTACACAGGAACTATAACAGCCACCATTAAATGGAATCATAGCTTCCATGTTGTTCGCTGATACCAGCCGCCCTATGTTCATGGCATCCCGAATAACACCGCCAGGACTCTCAAGCCAGATTTTTAGCGAACGCTTGCTTTCCGGCCTCTTATCTATCAATGCCAGCGCCAGCTTGATGGTGAAATAAGTCTCTTTTGAAATCCTTCCCTTGATGCCTATCCCGTCTATCTGACACGTCTCACCAATGTTTTTGTTTATTCGTTGATTGAGATCCTCGGCATACAAATCAATAAAAGGTGCCTTCTCTTCAGTAATAGAGGGTAAAGCGGAAAACTCATTGTTATCGTGATTGCAGCTTTCCTTGTCTGGCTTCACCCCTACAAATGACTCAGCAGACTCCGCCTGACTTACCAGGGGCAGCAGTAATGATGTAATAAACAGACCGAAGGTTAACTTCATATTCATCGCACTTGTTTCCTAAAAAAACTCTCTTCCAACAGCTTGCCTCGAAGCTTCGCTTTTAATTCCTCACGCCCTTGATCGTTGTTATGGTAGGTTAGGCAACGAATACTTCTTAAATCAAGCAGTACATCCTGAATATACTATGCCAGCAAGATGACCCTCTTTCCCAAAGAGTGAGCAATTCACACTTCATACAAGACATTCGGGTTTTTACCGGTCAAATCACACACTACATATTCGGCCTTCGCAATCAAATCCATTACATCCTGAATAATGTGCTGGTTCACCCAGATGTCTTCTGCACGCCTGCATAAATATCCTGTCTCCTGTAGCAGTTCAACTGCTCGGTTTGCAGGAATCGGATCAATACCCGTTGCAGGATAATAATCAAGCCGGTATTCGCCCCCGACCTCTTTAATATCGGCTATGTACACCACTCTTGCTGGCTGTGGATTGGCAACCTGCGGTTCCTGGACAAGTAAAGCAGGGTGGCGCCTGATCTACTCCAAATCGGTTTTGCCATTTTTTAAGAGGGGACTGACTAGAGGATCGTTATCTTTGATATGCATCCTATCTGTCATAACAGTGCCTGAGTGATCACCCCATCCCCTAAATCTCGTCAATAAATGAAACATCCCTTCTCCAATTTATGCGCTGAATTAATAGTCCATTGTAAAGCGTTATCCGTAAGAACACTGGTTGAATTAGATTGAGTGCTAGATTAAGCATGAATTGCACGCCATGATTGCTCTTCTAAACTATCACAATATTATTCAATGAGTTACGTTGTCTATGCATTAGAAGAAATTTTACTAAGACAGTTAATCTAGAGATAGATTCAATAGTATTTGGTAAGTTTGATTATCAATACCAGCTTATCCAGGCAAGCCCTGTGAATTATGTATAGCCTAGTTATTACTATAGTTTCAGGATCTAATTTTCTTTTTGCACTTACGGTTCTTAGCTAGGGAGTCACCCTGAAATATCAAGCGAACCAACGTTGCCGCAACGAGTTTGCTGTACGTATGAGAAGAGAACCCATTCTTTGAAAACTTGTATTAACTTAGGAGTTTCTTTTCTAAAAAATTACCCCATTCTATCCATGCTGCTTTTTGTTCAGAACTTCTTTTGGCCGCTTGATATGTAGCTACAAGCTTATTTTGGGGTCTGTGATTGAGCATTAACTCAATAACATCAGAATTAATTTTAAGTTCTTCTGCCCAGTTAGTGGCAGCAGAGCGTCTTAAATCATGGAAAGTGAACGCGGGAATTTTTAATTCATCTCGATGTTTAAGTATCACTCTCGATAAAACATCCTTACTTAGCGGTTCATCAATCCCTTTAGAAGCTTTTTGTGGCGATACAAAAACGTATTTGTAATCCTCAGTAGTTTCATTAATTTGTTTCAGAAGAGAAATGTTTAGGTCTGATAAGAAGATTTCATGCTCAATTTTGTTTTTTGCTCTGTGCGCTGGGATAGTCCATATTTGTGAATCAAAATCCAATTCTGACCACTCCATTTGGGTTATTTCTGTTCTTCTGGCACCGGTCAAAATAGCAATCTTTATTGCGATTCTGGATTGGATCGATATTTTGTTTTTGAAGTCACCCAGATATTTCCATAGTTTCACTAGTTCGCTCAGGTTCAACCATCTGTTGCGAGGTTTAGATGCTTGCAAGCCAAGATCACTGGCCTTTATGCCTAACAATGGATTGTCTCTAATGTACCCCGCACTGACAGCATAATTGAACATCATGTTAAGTGTTGATAGTGATTTTCTAGACTCTTCTTTTGATTTTTTTCTAATTTTTTCAAGAGTGTTTGTGAGGTGTTGTCGCTGAGTTGCGTCAACTTGGAGGATAGCCAGTTCGTCTTTGAGATATTTTTCCCACCTCCACTTATGGCGAGATATAGTTTGAAGAGAGAGATTTTTGTCAGTTTTTTTTGCTTCAAGCCATTTTTCGAAAAGTTGCTGAAGATTAATTTTATTCTTCAGGTCAGCAAGTTTATGTGCAAAATATATTTTGGGATCCTGACCAGCATCCAGGGCCTTCATAGCTTCATTATGTCTCTTCACTGCTTCAGCAAGCGAAGTGCTTGGGTATGAACCGATATAGAAGCCTTTTTGTTTACCATCATAACGATAACGAGTTTTAAATGATTTCTTACCGCCAGGATTAACGATTAACAGAAGCGTACCTTTATCTAATTTACTGCTCTGTATTGTCTTGGTGTATGGGGTTTTTCCGGGCTTCAAAGAGCGTATTTGGGTATCTGTAGTAATGCTTTTGCCCACGGCCATCCTCCTGTAGGGTATGGCAAAATTTTAACAGGAATCAGTAAACAAATCAGTAAACATATGGCAAGAAAGTATGCGACTTAACGCAACTCAATAAGACAGGTGTTTATTTTTAAGCTATTGATATAGTTTATTTATTATTTTGTTTCTGGGCTGTGATAGAGTATGTGAAATCCCCCTCCTAAGGGGAAGGTCGCAGGTTCGACTCCTGCCGGGGACGCCAGTTTGTTATCACGTCACATACTCCACTTTTTAAGCTGTTGTTCAGCTTCGCCATATAAATTAATCAATTTTTTTAGACCTTATCTAAAGGGCGCACCTGTGCTGAGAAAGCTGTTTCTTATCTTGATTACTTTGTTGACGGTGGTTGCTGGCACTATCTACGCGCTTAAGCTCGAAGCGCTGATTTGGTACTCATTAAATGAGCATAATGCTGCATCAGAACTTAACCTTAATAGTTACCAAGTAGACATTGATGCAAAGCCTATTGACGATATTGATGATTTATCTGGCCTGACCTTTAATCACGAGACCGGTACGTTATTTTCGGTGTTGAATGGTCAGCCTTATATTGTTGAGCTGGATGATAGTGGCAATTTGCTACGAAAAATCGCCGTTGAAGGTGTGGAAGATATGGAAGGGATTAGCCATGTACACGACAATCTTTTTGTCATTATTGATGAAAGAGATCAGCGCTTGTTGTGGATCACCATAGATTCAGCAACGACAAATATTGATACTGCCGATGCGCCCTCGATGAGCTTGGCTTTGTCTGGAAAGCGAAATAAAGGTCTTGAAGGTATTTCATGGGATGAACATAACCAGCGTATGTTATTGGTGCAGGAACGTAATCCACTTCGTGTAATGGCAATAACGGGGTTGATTGAAGGGACTTTGAGCACTAATAAATTAGTCATCCAACAATTGCATACCGAACGAAAAAGCCGGCTATGGCTCAGAGATTTGTCATCAGTAACCCACGATCAACATGCAAGGCATCTTGTGTTTCTTAGTGATGAGTCAAAAATGGTAGTTGAGTATGATTTAGCGGGTGAGGCGGTGAGCTTTCTTAATCTGCGTCGTGGTGCACATGGACTACAGGCAAGCATTCCACAGGCCGAAGGACTTGCCATCGGCCCTGATGATGCTGTGTATATTGTGAGTGAGCCTAACCTGTTTTATAAATTTACCCGTGGTGAGGCGCAATAACCTTTCAGTTACTGGTGAATTTCGATTACCGGTTTTTGGCGGGTATCTTTATCATTGGTTGAAAGTCCTGCCGTTAATATCCAACGCATGGCATCTTCATTGCCCATTTTTAATGGCTGAACTTGCTCGCGAGGAATGAGCACGGTATAGCCACCGATTTGGTAACTCATTGGCAGGTAAACCGCGACTTTGTCAGTAGTATCTGTCTCATTGCTATCAAGAATATTGGTAACGTTATCGCGCACCTGAAAACCAATTAGTTTGATATCACCAATCGTGACGGCAACAGCATTATTGAGATTATCTTTTTGTTTGTCGCGCGAGAAAAAATGCATAAAGTCACGCAACGCACCATGGATAGACTTGATAAGTGGGATACGCTCAATCATCGACTCACCCATGGCAAACAGGCGTTGTACTAACCAAGCATTTACGGCAATACCAATAACAAAAATAAGGCCGATGGCTGCCAGCAAGCCCATTCCAGGCCAGTAAAAATGATCTGGAATAAACGCTTTGATAAGCGGGCTTATCGCTTTTTCAGCCGACAGTGCCAGCCAATAGACGAGATATAACGTCAGGCCAACAGGCAAAAGAGCTGCAAGCCCTTTTAAAAATGTTTTCCAGATAAAATCCATGTTGGGCCTCCTATCGGCCTATATTTATAGGTTGGCTTCGCAAGAAAATGCTCAAAGCTTGCAGTGCGATCATGGTTACCGCTATTGGTATGCAGCTTTTGTTCAGCATCAATATGGAAACGAATCCACTTGGTTGAGTTTATGATGTTGTTTTATTGGATACCGAAACCGGCATTAGTATCGCGGAATATCCCAACACGGTTCTGTGACGTTATCAGCCTTTCTCTATGATGAAGTAAAGTTTTTCGTCGGTTTCGTGCGTTGAGATCAGTGGATTCCCAGTCATCTTACAAAATACAGGTATGTCTTTATTTGCGCCTTTGTCGGTTGCGATAAGGTGTAATCGTTGTCCGGCTGTCAGAGTGGAGAGCGCTTTGCGGGCCTTGAGCACTGGTAACGGACAATTCAGTCCGGAAGTGTCAATTTCTGCAGAAAAATCTGACATACTTGGGTCTCCAAAATTAAACTTCAGACGGTCATGATAAACACATTGCAGCATTTTCGCATGGCACTAATGCTGGAACCGGACTTAACAGTCAGAGTCTAAAAGTACTATGAAAAAACTTATTATGATGTCGGTATTGGCGCTGACAGCAATGTTGAGCCATGCAAACCCTAATATTCAGCTTCCCGATATGGGCGATAGTGCCGGTGCGCTTGTTTCACCTATCGAGGAATATCAGGTTGGTCAGCGCTTTTTCTGGCAGTTACAGCAACAGGTTGACCTAGTCCAAGACCCTGAAATCAACGATTACATTAAAAATCTGGGTAATCGTTTGGTAGCCAGTAGTGATGCGCCACTCCGACCTTATAACTTTTTTATGGTCCCCGAAGCCTCGATCAACGCCTTTGCTGCACCCGGTGGTTTTATCGGTATTCATAGTGGTTTGATGTTAACGGCAGATACCGAAGATGAGATGGCCTCTGTTCTAGCGCATGAGATCGCTCACGTTACGCAACGTCATATCCTTCGTAGTTATGAAAAAACTGAACGCTTAAGTGTGCCAATGACGGCCGCCATGATTGCGGCGGCATTATTGGGTATTGCCGATCCAAGCGCGGGTAGTGCGGCGATTATGGCGGTGCAAGGTGGGGCGATTCAGATGCAAATCGACTACACCCGCGCTCATGAGGCGGAGGCTGATAATCTAGGCATGCAAACATTGGTGAATGCAGGGTTTGATCCTTATGCAATGCCAAGCTTTTTTGAAAAATTACAGGTTGCCAGCCGGTTTTATGGTGGTGGTCATGTTCCTGAATTTTTAAGAACGCATCCCATCACGGGATCACGTATCGCCGAAACGCGTGCCCGAGCTGAGAATTATCCGGTGCCGACAAATCGTCGTGACACCAAGCAGTTTTATTTAATGCGTGAAAAGCTGCGGGTGATGATGACTGATAATCTCAGTGAACAAACAGATGAATATCGTAAAAAATTGGCTGAAAACGGCGATGATGCAGATATTACCCGCTATGGTTTGGCACAGGCATTAATGCGCGGTAATAAACATACTGAGGCGCGTAAAGTATTAATGCCATTGATTGAAAAAGATGGTGACCGCTTGGCTTATCAACTGGCATTAGCGGATATTGAGATGGCTGTTGGTAACACAACGGCGGCGTTAGATATTTACGATGATTTTCAGCGTTTATACCCTGATGACCGGGCGCTTTCTTTGAAACAAGTTGAAGCGTTATTACGGGCTGGGCAAGCACGTAAAGCGGTAACGGTTTTGCAGCGCCAATTAGACGTGGGGGAAAGCTCACGAGAATTGTATCGTTTATTGGCTAAAGCCCATGAACGAATGGGTAATCTGAGTGAATCTCATGTTTGGTTAGCAGAGTCATATTATGAAAGTGGTCAGTTGGCTGCCGCGGCAGACCAATTAAGGATTGCAGCAGATTATGCTCGCGGAGATGAGTTTCAACGTGCCAAAATCAGTGCGCGTTTGCGTGAAATCGAAACGCAATTGGCAACGATGGAAAACTTCTAATGAGCAACGAATTTGATGAAGCACGGCGGTATTGGCTGAAACGAGGCGTTTCGGCAGCCACGTTGGCAATGGTGGCGAGCAGTGGTTTGTTATTACCAAGACAAGTGTTAGCCCATTGGCCGCGAGATGCGTTTAAAGCTGAAACCGTTGAAGATGCTTTACTGGCGTTGTTGGGGGAAGCAGATTTAATCGATGATGATGCCGTGCATTTCAGTGTTGGCTCACCACCGACTTATGCCATTAATGGTGCAACTGTGCCGGTTGAAATTAATACAACGCTGGAAAATATCAAGCACGTTGCATTGTTGGTGGAAAAAAATCCTTCACCATTGGCAATGAGTTTTGAGCCAAATGACGATGTGATGTTGCCATTTAAAACCATGCTCAAGGTTGCCGAAGATTCTGATATGTTGGCAGTTATTCGAGCTGACGATAAATTGTATGTCACGCGTCGTTTTGTCGAAATTGATATCGGAGGCTGTGCTTAATGGCTGTTCGCGGTAAAGATCGGATCCGAGCCAAATTACAAAATGGCGATACCTTAGTGCGTATTTTGCTGGCGCATCCAATGCACACGGGTAGGGCAAAAAATGCTGATGATGAATTGATTCCGGCTGAATTTATTCAGGATATTCGCTGCTGGCGGAATGATAAGGAAGTGCTGACCATCAAATGTGGTACGGCGACATCACGAAATCCATTTTTTGCATTTCAGTTAAAAGGTGGTAAACAAGGCGATGTTATTCGTTTGCGTTGGGTCGATAATATGGGCGCCAAAGGTACGACGGAAACTGAGGTGCAATGAGTCTTAAGCTCAAAGTAAATCTGTTCTTTGCCCTGATTTTATTGTTGTCAGTGGTAGCAAGCAGTTTGGTATTGATGGTCAATGCCAAACAGTCGGTGAAAGTGGAAGTTCAAGACACCATGGACACCACCGCTCACATCATTACCGTGACCTTGGCGGGTGCACGATTAAATCGTGATCGTGAAGTGAGCGAACACATGAAAGAGCTGGTGATGGCATTAAGTGAAATGCGTAGCCTGCATATTTTGATGTTTGATCAACAAGGTCTGATGTTTGAAGGCCAACCTGATAAAAATCTGCAAGATACCCCACCGGATTGGTTCGTTTCTTATTTATTTCCAGAAATAAAACCGTTATCGCGTCGTTTTGGTGATGGTCACATGGTGATTTATGCCGCGCCAATGTTAGAAATCGCCGAGCGCTGGCGCGACATTCGCGACATTATGGCGCTGGGTATTGTGATTTTTATTTTACTAGCGGCTTTTTTGTATTGGGGCGTTGGTTGGTTAATGCGACCTTTGCAACGTCTGCTCGATGCTTTATCAGGGTTTGAGCGTGGTGACTTACATTTACGCTTGCCGCGATTTGCACTAGCTGAAATGGATCAAATCAGTCAGACATTTAATCGAGTTGGTGAAGCGCTAGAGTTAAGTAGTGCAGAAAACCGTCGTTTAGCCACCTTGGTAAAACAGTCCGGTGATGCGATTTTGTCTTTAGATCACGCTGGCTATATCACTTTCTGTAATGCCACCGCTGAAAGGATGTTTTCTCGGCAAACACCGATGTTGATTGGTGAATCATTGGCGACATTGGGTTTAAAAGAAAATCGTAATGAAATTATCAGTGTTATCGAAGGCTGCCGCGCGGTAGAAAATCTGGAAACCAGTTTGGTACAACCAGACGGTGAAAAAATCGCTTTGTTAATGTCGACAGTGCCGCTGCTTGAAAAAGATGGTTGTGTGATCGGCGTGATTTGTACGCTGCGTGACATCACCGAACATCGCCAAGCCGAAAAAGCCCGTGCGCAATTACATGAAACTCGCATGCTTACCAAACATATGGATGAGGCCCAAGAAGCGGAGCGTCGCCATCTTGCTCGGGAGTTACATGATGAGTTGGGACAATGTCTGACAGCGATTAAAACGGATGCGGTATTGATTCGTAATCGAACACAAGATACTGAGCCTAAGTTATATCAAAGCTCGCAGGCAATCATTGATACGGCAAGTCATATTTATGATGTTGTGCATAATATGATTACGCGTTTACGGCCAAGTCCTTTAGATGATTTGGGCCTGCTAGCAACGCTCGAAGAGACCGTGAAAAATTGGCAAGAACGTCAGTCGGATATTACTTTCAGCCTTGATGTACAGGGTGATGTCAGCGGCTTGAATGAATCAACGAATATGACAGTTTTTCGAGTTGTACAAGAAGCTGTGACCAATGCCGTACGTCATGCTAGTGCAAGTCGTATTAGTATTGCTGTTCATCGTGAAACCATTGATAGTGGCGACGTATTAGAAATCAATATTCGTGACAATGGTAAAGGGATGGAAGTACATGATTTTCATTCTGATGTAGATTTTGGCTTGTTGGGAATGCGTGAGCGCGCGGAAAGTCTGGGTGGTTCATTTACCCTAGACAGTCGTTTAGGTGAAGGTGTAAACCTGACTGTTGTAATACCTCTGGGAGTAAAAAACTGACATGAGTCTGACCAAAACTAAAGTGTTGCTTGTTGATGATCATGAATTGGTCAGGGCCGGCTTTCGTCGTTTACTCGAAGATGGCGAAAAGTTTGAGGTGATTTGTGAGTCGGGCAGTGGCGAGCAAGCAGTACAGGACTTTGGCAAACATCATCCCGATGTGGTGGTCATGGATATTTCCATGCCGGGTATTGGTGGTGTCGGTGCCATTGAGCGGATTATTGCCCGTGAGCCCAAAGCCAAGATTTTGGTGTTAAGTGTTCATGAAGATAGCGTATTTACGACGCGAGCTATGCAAGCAGGCGCACTCGGTTTTATTCCTAAGCGCAGTGCACCTGAAGAAATGCTGAAGGCCGTAGAGTTAGTTGCACAAGGTCGAACTTGTATCGCACCAGAAATCGCGCAGCAGATAGCCATGCAAAAACTTACCGGCTCAGAAAATCCTTTAGATGTGTTGAGTCAGCGGGAGTTTGAAGTATTTCGATTATTGGCTGAGGGCAGAACAGTCAATGACATCGCAGATATTTTGAGTTTAAGCCCTAAAACCGTCGGTACGCATCACACCAATATCAAACAAAAGCTCAATGTCTCTAACTCAGCAGAGCTGGCACGCCTTGCAATTCGTAGTGGTTTGCTAGATGCCTGACCATTCAGGAAAATCCTGAGTGTTAACGCGTAAATTTCTCTGTGGTCATTTGACGCTGCGTCCTATCATGTAATCGTAATTCGGAATTGGCCGAATAAATTGGGAGGTGATTACCATGTGGACTAAACCAGAATATTCAGACATGCGTTTCGGTTTTGAAGTAACCATGTACATCTGCAATCGTTAATCGCAGATAACGCATTTAATAAAAAAGCCTCGATTAGTTCGGGGCTTTTTTTTGTCTGTCGTAAGATAATCAATGATCACATTTTCATATTTTCACGCAGCTAAGTATATTTAAAATAAGAATCCATTTAGCAGCAAGGTCATTCAAGCATGTTCATTGGGCAGTAAACATGGGATTGTTACTCCGAATTAATACCATCGCTATGGGCATACTGCTGGTAGGGCTTGTCATTGCTGAGTATATGGCACTTAGGGATGTGCATACTCAAGTCGAAGCCGATATGGAAATGACAACGGCGCTGACAGACTATCTTGTCGAATTGCAGACCGTTGCACTTCAAGCCGAATTTCAACAAACTGGCATGTACCCCAGTGATCGCGCAATAAAGCGAATCTTTGATCTTAAACGGATGCATAACATTGAGCATCTCGATGTGCATTTCATTAGTCCATCGGGCGAGTTACTAGATGCCAATAAACCGCTCAATATCGACCAATCGAGCGCAATTCCAAGTTGGATTTACGACATGCTGGCTAACTACCTTTATGTCGAGCCTATCGAAAAAGAAGTAAAGCTTGGCGGTAAGCAACTTGGTCAGATCCGGATTACCCATAATCTTAATAGTGTCATCAACGAGGTTTGGCAAACCAGTACCGAAGTTATTTTCCCGCTGATGTTGATGTTTCTTATCGGTAGTTTGCTGATTGCTGTTTTAGCGTCATTTATTTTTAAACCGGTCGAAAAATTATTAAAAATCAGTCGCCAGATGACTGAAAACCAGCCTGTGAAGCACCGCCGATTAGCCGGGATGACCGGTATTATTACCGCGGGTACCCAGCTCGATAAAATTGGCGAACAATTGCAGCGTTACAATCGACAATTACGTCAATTGAATGAACAGCTACTGACCTTGCATGAAGATGAACGTAAAAGTATTTCCGCCGAACTACATGATGAAATTGGTCAGCATTTAACGGCAATTAGATTTGATACCGCGACCATAGCAACCGCGGTAGATCTGGATGAAGCAAAACAAGCGGGCGAGTCGATCGATAAAATTAATCGGCAACTCACGGGTATTGTCCGCTCAATGTTAAAACGTTTGCGACCACCGTCTCTCGAGACGGCTGGATTGGCAGCAAGTTTGATTGACCTCGTCGATGACTCACGACAACGTCACCCAGGACAGGATATCCAACTTCGTATCGACGGCGAATTAGCCGGCTTAACCGATACGATAAACTTGACGGTATATCGCGCGGTACAGGAAGCACTTACCAATAGCTTCCGACATGCCGGAGACAAAGTAACCGTCAAAATACATTTGCTGAAAACACCAGAGAAAGTCACCTTGACCGTAAGTGATGATGGTTACGGTTGTGATCTTGATGAGGTGAGTGACGGTTATGGTCTTTTGGCAATGAGGGAGAGAGTTGAATCTCTATCGGGTGAGTTTACGGTAGTATCATCACCAGGGACTGGGATGAAGCTGATGTTGAGTATACCGTTGTAGTGGGTATCGATATGAATACAATAAAAATATTATTAGCGGATGATCATGAAGTTGTCAGATCTGGGCTGGCACGCATGTTGGAGCGTCATCAGGATATGGAAGTTGTCGGTGAGGCGGTAAGTGGGGAACAGGCCTACCAGTTGTATACCGAGCTCGATCCTGATGTTGTGGTGATGGATATGACCATGCCGGGGATTGGTGGCCTTGAAGCATTACGCCGAATAAAAGTGCGTTATGCACAAGCAAGGGTCATCATGTTTTCCATGCATGAAAACGCAACATTGGCTGTGCAGTCGATGGCAGCCGGTGCTGTCGGATATGTGTCTAAGTCTGGTGATGCAAATGAATTATTAGCGGCCATCAGACATGTCTTTACAACGGGGAAAACATATCTTAGTTCTGACATGGCACAACGCATCGCATTACAGAGTGTGTCAGGTGATGATGACCCGACTCGCCGTTTGAGTGTTAGGGAATTTGAAGTGTTCCGATTGTTGGCTGAGGGGCTGCCACTTGATGAAATTGCCGCAAAGCTCAGTTTGGGACATAAAACCGTTGCAAACTATCAAACCGTTTTGAAACATAAGCTTGGCTTTACTTCATCGGTTGAATTGGTTCGTTTAGCCATAAAGTACAACGTCATCAATAATGACTAATCGGGATATTTTTCCCGTTCTTGTTTTTTGTGTTAGTTAAGGTTTTATAAGGTTTACAGGCTGGTTCGGGAAAAAATCCCAATTACATAGTGATTACCTCCTAATGATTTTGGGGCAAAACCGGAATAAAGTCACAACCTCATGAATAAGCAGTCACTGCTGAACATCATGAACACAAAAAATATAGAGGATAACTTTATGAAGCTGAAAACATTATCAATTGCAATGATGGGTTTAGTAGCACCAGGTCTGGTTGCTGCAGATGAACTTGCTACATTGCAAAAAAATGAAAACAACTGGGTAATGCCTGCTGGTAACTACTCAAACACTCGTTACAGCACTTTGACGCAAATCAATAAAGACAATGTCAAAGATCTGAACATGGCTTGGTCTTTCTCAACTGGTGTTCTGCGTGGCCACGAAGGTAACTCTTTGGTCATGGACGGCACTATGTACGTTCACACGCCATTCCCTAACATCGTTTACGCGTTGGATTTAAACAACGACGGTGCTATCAAATGGAAATATGAGCCAAGCCAAAACTACGACGAAACTGTGCCAGTTATGTGCTGTGACACTGTTTACCGTGGTCTGAGCTATGCTGACGGCAAAATCTTCCTGAACCAAGCGGATACTACTCTGGTAGCTTTAAACGCTGAAACTGGTGAAGCGATTTGGTCTGACAAACGTGATGATCCAAAAGTTGGTGCGACTAGCACAGCTGCTGCTCACGTATTCAAAGACAAAATCATCGTTGGTATCTCAGGTGGTGAGTTCGGTGTTCGTGGTTATGTTCAAGCATACGACTTAGACGGTAACGTTCAATATAAAGCGTACAGCACTGGTCCTGATGCAGAAATGTTGGTTGACCCAGACAAAACAATGTCTATGTTGAAACCAGTTGGCAAGGATTCTTCACTGAAATCTTGGCAAGGTGACCAATGGAAAATCGGTGGTGGTACAACTTGGGGTTGGTATTCTTATGATCCAGACCTGAACCTGTTCTACTACGGTAACGGTAACCCATCTACTTGGAACCCAGTACAACGTCCAGGCGACAACAAATGGACAATGTCTCTGTGGGGTCGTGATTTAGACACTGGTATGGCGAAATGGGTCTACCAAATGACACCATACGATGAGTGGGATTACGACGGTGTTAACGAAGTTATCCTTGCGGATCAAAAAATCAACGGCAAAATGCGTAAAACTGCTGTTCACTTTGACCGTAACGGTTTCGGTTACACCATGGATCGTGAATCAGGTGAATTGCTGGTTGCAGAAAAATATGACCCAGCAGTTAACTGGTCAAACGGCGTAAACCTGAAAACTGGTCTGCATGACC
>NZ_JAPDMU010000002.1 GCF_026319325.1 Methylophaga sp. OBS3 | reverse complement strand
CCCACGCTTTCGCACCTCAGCGTCAGTAATGGCCCAGTGAGTCGCCTTCGCCACTGATGTTCCTTCAGATCTCTACGCATTTCACCGCTACACCTGAAATTCCACTCACCTCTACCACACTCTAGCCTGCCAGTCTCAAATGCCATTCCCAGGTTGAGCCCGGGGATTTCACATCTGACTTAACAAACCGCCTACGCGCGCTTTACGCCCAGTAATTCCGATTAACGCTTGCACCCTCCGTATTACCGCGGCTGCTGGCACGGAGTTAGCCGGTGCTTATTCTGTTGGTAACGTCAACACTAAAGGTTATTAACCCTCAGCTTTTCCTCCCAACTTAAAGTGCTTTACAACCCGAAGGCCTTCTTCACACACGCGGCATTGCTGGATCAGGGTTGCCCCCATTGTCCAATATTCCCCACTGCTGCCTCCCGTAGGAGTCTGGGCCGTGTCTCAGTCCCAGTGTGGCTGATCATTCTCTCAAACCAGCTACAGATCGTCGCCTTGGTAGGCCTTTACCCCACCAACTAGCTAATCTGATATAGGTTCATCTGTTAGCGTGAGGTCCGAAGATCCCCCACTTTCCTCCGTAGAGCGTATGCGGTATTAGCAGCCGTTTCCGGCTGTTGTCCCCCACTAACAGGCAGATCCCTATACATTACTCACCCGTCCGCCACTAATCATACTAGCAAGCTAGTAATCATCGTTCGACTTGCATGTGTTAGGCATGCCGCCAGCGTTCAATCTGAGCCATGATCAAACTCTTCAGTTTAATTTTGACTTCTAGTCTCTATAAGTCAGAGACAATAACTTTTGATTGACGTTTGCATTCTTAGCGAATACTCAGCGTCAAAATATTTTCAAGAAACATTTCCACGCAAGTACCCACACAAATTACTTGATACCGTTTTGTTAAAGAGCGTTGCTAGCTAAGCCAGCAAAGAAGCGAGAATTATACGCACTCTCGGTTCAGTGTCAATCACAATATGACAGTTTTATGAAAGATTCTTAAAAGCTGAAAAGTGAAAGAAATTTGGTGGGCCGTCTGCGACTCGAACGCAGGACCATCGGATTAAAAGTCCGGTGCTCTACCAACTGAGCTAACGGCCCAAACCAAGCGCGACATAATACTAGATCTGAAAAAAATGGCAAGCCCTGAATACGTATTTTTTCAATTTTATGACCAAACAGTTTAGCGGGTCATATATAACTGATTCTTAGTCATGCCAATTTGCCTTGTTACCCATGTTTTGATGATGGATATTTAACTGGATGCGCTAATGGTCAATCGGGCCTAACTATATATATAAATTAACCCTGGTATAAGGTTGGATCGACAACGTTTGCCTCAAGGAAGCCTTGCTGACGTAACCGGCAAGAGTCACAACGTCCACATGCGCGGCCATGACTATCAGCTTGATAACAAGAAATCGTCTTACTGTAATCAACACCAAGCTTTGTGCCCTGCTGAATAATGTCGGCTTTACTCAGTTTCATTAAAGGAGCATGGATTTGTAAATGATTCCCTTCTACACCACGTTTAGTTGCTAGGTTAGCCATAACTTCAAAGGCACTGATATAGTCCGGACGACAATCTGGATAACCTGAATAATCAACCGCGTTAACCCCAACAAAGATTGCATCGGCTTCCAATACTTCTGCCCAACCTAAAGCAATCGACAAGAAAACTGTATTACGAGCCGGTACATAAGTAACCGGAATACCTTCCGATTGGTGCTCTGGCACATCAATATCTGCTGTTAATGCTGAACCACCGATGGTACGTAAATCGATTTTTACAACTTTATGTTCTACAGCATTCATTTCCTCTGATAATGCTATTGCGGCTTTAAGCTCTGCTGAATGGCGTTGCCCATAATCAAAGCTAAGGGTATGACAGGCAAAACCTTGTGATTGTGCAATCGCTAAAACGGTCGCAGAATCAAGACCACCAGATAACAAAACTACAGCGCGACGCTCACTCATTATTTGCCCTGCGCATCTTGCCAAAGATATTTGTGTAACTGGATCTGCATTCTGACTGGCAGGTTGTCCTCAATGATCCATTCTGCAAGATCTTTTGGATCTAAATCCCCATGCACTGGCGAGAATAAAACCTCACAACGCTTGGATAAATCAAACTCTGCTAACTTTGCGACCGACCAGTCGTAATCTTCGCGATTACAAATGACAAACTTGAGTTGATCTGAAGACGTTAACAAGTCGATATTGTTATATCGATTCTTGGCTTCTTCACCGGAAGCTGGGGTTTTTAAGTCCATGACCCTAATGACACGAGGATCAATATTACTGATGTCCATAGCGCCACTTGTTTCAAGTGATACCTCTACATTCAAATCACACAATGCCGTTAATAATTCTCGGCAAGTGTTTTGCGCCAGTGGCTCACCACCTGAAACGGTGACATAACGTGGGTTATAACTTGCGACTTCAGCAACAATGTCACTGATTTCACGTTTTTCACCGCCATAAAAAGCATATTCCGTATCACAGTAACCACAGCGAAGTGGGCACCCGGTTAAACGAACAAAAACGGTAGGCAAGCCTACCGTTCGTGTTTCACCTTGAAGGGAATAAAAGATCTCAGTAATACGACACTGTGCCATTTTGAATAAAACTGCGGTCGGTAATTACTGTGACTGTTGAATACGATCCAGTCGTACTCTCGCCAGTCGCGCTGCTGAACTATCTGGGAATTGCTCTAAAACCTGGTTAAGTGTTGCTGTCGCTTTCGCTGCATCACCCAACTCATACTCACTAAAGCCACGTTTTAATAATGCATCAGGCACTTTATTACTGGTTGGATATTGATCCAGAACAATCTGAAAGGCAGTCACTGCTTGATTAAATTTACGGACAACGTAATTTGCTTCACCTTGCCAGTAATACACATTCGGCAAGTAGCTACTTTGTGGGTACTGCTGTGGGAAACTTGCTAATGCAACGATAGCTGCTTCGTATTGGCCACTGCGTAGTGTTTGTAGCGCAGCTTGATAAGCTGCTTCACCATCTTCAACAGAGACGGGACCATTGCTAGCAACGGTATCATTAGCATTGTTTGTTTCTGAAGTTTCCGCTAATTCGGCTTCTGCAGCTTGACTCGCGCTATCGGCTGAGTCAGAAGATGGAACGTAACCCGTTGATGGAGCTGGTGCCGGTGGTTGAACACCCAGCGCTTCAATACGCTCATCTAAATCAATATATTGCTCACGTTGGCGAGATTGCATCTTTTCCAACTCGTGGCGTAATTCTTCATTGGTGCCATTCAAGCGCTGCACTTCACGCTGCAACTGATCGACTTGCGTGATCAAATTGCTAAGGCCTTGTCCTTGAATAATACGTTCTAGCCGATCAACACGTTGTGTTAAGGCTGCGTTATCTTCAGCAAAGCTAATAGCGGGCGTCGCAAGGACGCCCACCATGAAAGCCAGCACAAATCGTTTTTGGCTTTTTTTTGTCATGTCTTATCGACCTGTATAAACAATTTCTACGCGACGGTTTTGTGCATAAGCAGCTTCGTTACTACCATCAACTGCTGGACGCTCTTCACCGAAACTAGCAACACGGAACTGGCTGGCAGTTGCACCTTGTAACATCAGTAATTGGCGAATTGACAATGCACGACGCTCGCCAAGTGCCAAGTTGTATTCACGTGAACCACGTTCGTCAGTATGGCCTTCTAAACGTACTGATACGTTGGTGTTTTTACCTAAATATTCTGCATGTGCTTCAAGAATTGGTTGATCTTCAGCACGTACGCTTGCACTGTCGTAATCAAAGTAAATCACGCGGCTTGATAATGGGCTGTTTGGATCGTTCAGTTCGTTACCTGAATAGTTGTCTTCACCCACAACAACTCGCGCTTCAGCACCCATGTCTTCGCCATTAGCGTTAGTACCGTTTACACCTGAGCTTTGTGCACCCAGATCTTCAACTAATACGTCATCACCAGCTAATTGACCATCTTTAGTGGTGTTACTACTACAAGCGCCGAGCAACAAAGCAGCTAACAGCAACGCGGATAACTTTAAACTTTTCATAACTATTACTCCTGGAAAAAATTATTGCTTAAGTGGTGACCAAGCTGGCTCACGCACCATAGTCCCGGACTCGCTCAAACGTTGATGGATCCGGCCATCAACAGAGACCGCAGCTAATACACCACGACCTTTTTGCTCGGTAGCATACAGGATCATGCTGCCATTTGGCGCGAAACTAGGCGACTCATCGCGGCCATTTTCGGTCAATACCTGTACATTTCCGCTACGCAGATCCTGCACAGCGATATAAAACTTTCCGCCCATGGCGTGAACCATAGCCATTTTTTCACCGTCTGGTGAAATATCTGGTGAAGCGTTGTAATTCCCTTCGAATGTGAGACGTTCAGCACGTCCACCATTGACAGGTACTTTGTAAATTTGTGGGTTACCACCACGGTCTGATGTAAAAATGATGCTGCGACCATCAGGGGTAAAGGCAGGTTCAGTATCAATCGCTTGCGAATTGTTAGTAATACGTAACAAATCGCCAGACGCTAACTCCATGACATAAATTTCTGGATTACCATTTCTTGATAACGTTAAAGCCAGCTTTCTGCCATCTGGTGACCAAACTGGTGCGCTATTAATACCTTCAAATGACGCGACTGACTTACGTTGACCACTACGCATTTGTTGAACAAAAATTTCCGTATTGCCATTTTCAAATGACACATAGGTCAATTGCTCGCCGTCAGGTGACCAGTTTGGCGACATGATTGGCTGCGTTGATTGCAGAACCGTGCGAGGATTTGCACCATCAGCATCCGAGATTTGTAGGGCATAACGTTTTTTGCCATCTGTCGCGGTTGTTTGCGTAACAAATGCTAAACGTGTTGAGAAAATACCTTTTTCACCGGTTAAGGTTTCATAAACGATATCCGCAATTTGGTGAGCCAAATTACGCATACCTGATGCAGGAACGTTATATCGTTTACCCGCCAGCATCTCGCCTTTGTACACATCAAATAACTGGAATTGAACTTGATAGTTCTCACCGTCTTGACTGCTAACTTTACCGATTAACAACCCTTCTGAACGAAGCAAACGCCAATCTGAGAAGTTAATATCAGCTTGATCATGAGGTTGTGAAATCAAATCTTGTTTATCGACCGGTGCAAAACGCCCAGTACTCGCCAAGTCATTTTTGATAACTTCAGAAATATCTTCAGGTGGCGCCAAGCCATCTTCCCCAAATGGCACAATGGCAATCGGCAGTGCAGCACCGGAACCACCTGTAATTTCAATTTTGAGAACGGCTTGCGCTTGCAGCGGCAAGATAAAGGCCACTGTTAACAGCAGTAATCGCATAAACTTGGGGACCATATTAAATCCTCTTATTCAGGTTTAAATTCGAATTGAATGCCTTCGCGGATAATGCGTTCTGCCGCACCAGCATCTGAAGGCATAGGCATTGGCGCTGCTTTATAAACGGCATTTTCCGCCGATCTATCAAACAAGCTATTACCACTACTTTTAATCACACGAACACTTTTCACATCACCGCCAGGGATCAGTTTCACCTCGAGCGTAACCACAAGGCCAGGCTGTGAATTAGCTGGTTTTGACCAATAACGTTTCACACGTTGTTGGATCTGCTGGGCGTAAACATTTAATACACCTGCGATGCGACTCTCTTCACGCTGATTGGCTTCAGCATCAAGTTGACGTTGTAACTCTTGCTCAGCACGACGACGGGCATCTTCTTCGGCTTTACGTTTTGCTTCTGCTTCCGCTTTACGCTTAGCTTCTTCCTCTGCTTTACGCTTAGCTTTAGCTTCTTCTTCCGCCTTACGCTTGGCTTCTTCCTCAGCTTTACGTTTTGCTTCCTCTTCTGCCTTACGTTTAGCTTCTTCCTCTGCTTTCCGTTTGGCTTCCTCTTCCGCCTTACGCTTAGCTTCTTCCTCAGCTTTACGTTTTGCTTCTAACTCAGCTTGACGCTTTTCTTCTTGAATACGAGCTTGTTCAGCAACTTCAAGGCGTTTTTCTTCTTCAATACGCGCTTTTTCGGCGGCTTCGCGTTGTTTTTCTATCTCTTCAAGACGCTGCTGTTCGGCTTCAGCTTCTTGTTGACGACGCTCAGCTTCTTGCTGCTCTTTACGCTCTAACGCTTCCATTTCACGTTGCTTCTCAGCAATCGCTTCTTGTTGTTTCTGCAACTCATCTTCAAGTTGCTGCTGTCTTTCAGCTTCCCGGTCACGTTCAGCTTGTTCAAGCTGTTGTAACTTTTCCATTTCTTGGATGATTTGCTGTTCATCTACAACGGCTGCTTGAACGATGTCCTTTTTGTCACCCGTGCCCAGTTTGATTGGCTTATTGGGTAATTCAAAGCTCCATAACAATAAAAACACCAGTGCCAAATGCAGCACTGTGGAATAACCGCCCGCCAAAAAATTTTGCCAAATCGGATTTTTCATAATGTTTTAGTTTGCCGGCTGACTTTCAGGTTGTTTGGTAATAAGACCGACATTCGGTACACCCGCCTGCTGAAGCAATGCCATCAGGCCAACCACCTGCCCGTAATTCGCACTCGCATCACCTTTAACCATGACAGGTACTTGCGGGTTATTACGAATCACCGCCGCAACACGATTAGCCAATAATGTAGGCTCAACCGGTTGGTCAGGTGTTTCACCAATGGATGCGTAATAGTTGCCATTAGCATCGACCGAAACAATCAGTGGCTCAGCATTATCTGGCGTCTCGACAGGATTCGCGACAGCCTGTGGCAGATCAACATTAACCCCTTGAGTCAATAAGGGTGCCGTAATCATAAAAATGATCAACAGCACTAACATAACATCGATATACGGTACGACGTTGATATCCGCCATTGGCTTACGCCGCATACGCATTTTTTTATAAACAGCCATACACTGCTCCGAAAATTAGCTTTGTTGGCGTTGCAGAATTGATGAAAACTCTTCGACGAAGGTGTCGTAGCGATTAATCAATCGCTCAACTTCGTGTGAGTAACGGTTATAAGCAATAACCGCCGGAATCGCAGCAAACAGACCCATCGCTGTTGCAATAAGGGCTTCGGCGATACCTGGCGCAACCATGGCAAGCGTCGCTTGTTGCACTTCACCCAACGCACGAAATGAGTTCATGATCCCCCACACCGTACCAAACAGACCAATGTAAGGACTGGTTGAACCTGCGGTTGCCAAGAATGGTAACGATACTTCTAACTGATCAATTTCACGTGCCAGAGAAATACGCATTACACGTTGGGTACCATCTAGAACAAAATTTGAATCAGGTACATTCTTTTTCAGGCGAATAAATTCTTTAAAACCAGTTTCGAAAATACCTTCCATACCTCGGCTGGCATGCGGCCGTGCTGAGATATCTTCATACAATTTATTCAATTCATTTCCAGACCAGAATTTATCCTCGAAATGATCAGCATCTTTTAATGCTTGCGCGAGCTCAGCGCGCTTTTTAAAAATCAGTGTCCACGAATACAGGGAAATCAGCAGTAGCACTAACATCACCAGCTTTACCAATAAACTGGCTTCTGAAATTAGCGCAAACAAAGACATATCAGCACTCACGTTGCATCTCCGTCAGGATAAAATTAGGTATTGGACAGGGTTGAAAAGTCTCTTCATTGAGACAGGCAACTTTGACTGTTGCCTCGCATAGTAATGTCGCGTCCAGCAACACTTGTTGTTCAAACTTTATACTGGCACCACTGACCTTTTTAAGTGATGAGCGTACCAATAATTGATCGTTAAACCGAGCAGGTTTACGAAAATTTAACTGCATGGAATGCACAGCAAACAAAATACTTTGCGTTGATCGCAATTGATTTTGTTCAAACCCCAGCCGCCTTAGCCACTCAGTCCGCGCACGTTCCATAAATTTTATGTAGTTAGCGTGATACACCACGCCACCACTATCTGTATCCTCGTAATAGACACGTATAGGCCAGTCAAAATACTTCATTACTCGCCTACTAAATCCAAATCCGGTGTTAGCCCCAAATGTAGAAACGCCCTTTTGGTCGCTACCCGACCGCGTGGTGTACGCATGATAAAACCTTCTTGAATAAGGTAGGGCTCCAGAACGTCCTCAATAGTTCCACGCTCTTCACCTATCGCGGCGGCGAGATTATCCAGACCCACAGGCCCGCCCGCAAATTTTTCGATAATAGCCAGTAATAACTTGCGATCCAGCATGTCGAAACCATAGTCATCGACATCGAGCAAATCCAAGGCTTGGCGAGCTACTTCAGCACTAATTGCGCCATCAAATCTCACCTCGGCATAGTCACGTACTCTGCGCAATAATCGATTGGCAATGCGCGGCGTACCCCTTGAACGACGGGCGATTTCGCTGGCACCAGAGACGTCTAATGGCACTTCTAAAATACGGGCACTACGTTGCACGATGGTGCTTAAATCCTCAACGTTATAGAACTCCAACCGTTGAACAATGCCGAAACGATCCCTAAGTGGCGATGTTAACGAGCCAGCACGCGTAGTTGCACCAACAAGAGTAAATGGCTCTAAATCTAACTTGATTGATCTTGCCGCAGGCCCTTCACCAATCATAATGTCGATTTGGTAGTCTTCCATCGCTGGATACAGGACTTCTTCGACGACCGGGCTGAGGCGATGAATTTCATCAACAAACAGCACATCGTTAGGCTCAAGGTTAGTCAGCAATGCTGCGAGATCACCCGGCCGCTCTAATACCGGCCCAGATGTTTGCTTGAGATTAACGCCCATTTCGTTAGCAATGATGTGCGCCAGTGTGGTTTTACCAAGCCCTGGCGGACCAAAAATCAAGGTATGGTCCAATGCTTCTTTACGATTTCGCGCTGCCGAGACAAATAAATCCATCTGCTCGCGAACGGTTGGCTGACCAATATAGTCACCCAAACGAACAGGTCGAATCGCGCGGTCTTGGCGATCTTCGTTGCTCATTGCTGTTGGCGTAATAAAGCGATCTTCCATTAATTAGCTTCTTTGTAAGGCCTGTCGGATAAGTTGTTCCGTGGTCATACCGTCGGCATTAATACTGCGAATCATTTTATCTGCCTCTGCTGCTTTATACCCTAATGCAACCAATGCTTCCGTTGCTTCGTTGCGCGCGCCAGAGCTACTCGGCATGGCTTGGGTAACACTGGTATCGAGTCCCATAGCACTGCCGACCTCTTTAAGACGATCACGCATTTCAATAATTAAGCGTTCAGCGGTTTTTTTACCAACACCTGGTAAACGTGTCAGGCTGGCTGTATCGCCTTCCTGCACACTTCGGGCAAAGGTATCGACATCGCTACCTGACAAAATGGTTAATGCTAACTTGGCACCCACACCATTTACTTTCAATAGGCTGCGAAATAACAAACGTTCTCGTGTTGTCGCAAAACCATATAGTAGTTGTGCATCTTCACGGACGACAAGGTGAGTATACAGACTGACGGCTTCGTTCAATGCGGGCAGGTTCACAAAAGTCGACATTGGCGCTGACAGTTCATAGCCAACACCTTGAACATCCAACACCAATTCTGGCGGTTGTTTTTCAATCAAAATTCCACTTAAACGTCCGATCATCGGCTGTAACGTCCTCCTCTACGTCGACTAGTGCGCATTCCTTCAGGGAGTTTACTGGCAATCCCCAAACTACTGTGATTGGCATGTGTGATAGCACAGGCTAATGCATCAGCCGCATCTTCTGCAGGTGGCTCAGCCAACTGAAGCATGACTGACATCATATACTGCACTTGGTCTTTTTTGGCGTGGCCATTTCCAACAACGGCTTTTTTGATTTGGGTCGCGGAGTATTCGTGAACGAGAAGATTATGATTCACCGCAGCACATATAGCGGCGCCACGGGCTTGGCCGAGTTTCAATGCTGAATCGGCATTTTTGTGTAAAAACACTTTTTCTATGGCCATGATCTCCGGCTGATATCGCTCGATAAGATCACTTAACCCATCAAAAATTTGCTTAAGACGGTCGGCAAAATCGCCATCACCGACCAATAAACGGCCGTTGATGACATGTTTTATTTGCCGTCCCTGTAACTCAATGATGCCAAAGCCGGTTTTGCGAGAGCCAGGATCAACACCAAGGATACGAGACATAATGGTGATGGCTAGCCTTGAAGCTCAGCCATCACTTCATCAGAGAAATCAGCATTTGAGTATACTTGTTGAACATCGTCCAACTCTTCAAATGCATCAATTAATGCGAGTGCTTTTTGTGCGTCTTCAACGTCAAGGCTGACAGTATTGTCTGGATGCATCGTGACTTCTGCAGACTGAGCCTCAAAACCGGCTGCATCCAAAGCATCTTTAACAGTTGAATATTCGTCGGCCGTTGTAAAGACATCAATCGAGCCATCATCGTTAGCAATGATATCTTCAGCGCCTGCTTCTAAAGCGACTTCCATGACACTGTCTTCATCCAGCCCCGGCGCAAAGCTAATAATGCCTTTTTGATTAAACATGAACGCAACGCAACCATCGGTACCCATATTGCCACCGCGTTTACTAAAGACATGACGAACTTCAGCAACGGTACGGTTACGGTTATCGGTCATGCAATCAACCATGATAGCGATACCATTTGGGCCGTAACCTTCATAGCGAACTTCTTCATAAGCCACACCTTCTAGCTCACCCGCACCACGCTTGCTCGCTCGCTCGATGACATCTTTAGTCATGTTACTGCCTAAAGCTTTATCAATCGCCGCCCGTAAACGCGGATTGGTCGCAGGATCACTACCGCCCATTCTGGCAGCAACGGTAATCTCACGAATCAGTCGGGTAAACAGCTTACCCCGTTTAGCGTCTTGAGCGCCTTTACGGTGCTGAATGTTTGCCCACTTACTATGACCTGCCATGTGTAACCTCTGTAAATCTCTATCTTTTAAACTAACGTATTCCAATCACGGTAGTATTCGCTACGACCATAAACTTGGTCGAAGTACATGCTCTGTAATTGCTCAGTAATTGGGCCACGGCTACCGTTACCAATTGGACGATTATCTAGTTCACGAATTGGCGTTACTTCAGCAGCAGTACCGGTGAAGAACGCTTCATCACAAATGTAAACTTCATCACGCGTAATACGTTTTTCAACCACTTTCAGGCCGATATCGTTAGCTAAACGAATAACTGTATCGCGCGTGATACCTTCTAGTGCTGACGTCAGTTCTGGTGTGTAAAGCACACCATCACGTACCATAAAGAAGTTTTCACCACTGCCTTCGGTTACAAAACCCTGCGCATCTAACAATAAAGCTTCGTCATAACCATCGTTAACGGCTTCTTGTAATGCCATCATCGAGTTCATGTAGTTACCATTTGCTTTGGCTTTACACATGGTGATGTTGACGTGATGTCGCGTGAATGAAGATGTCTTGATACGAATACCACGAGACATGTTTTCTTCACCTAAGTACGAACCCCAGTGCCATGCAGCAACCATAACGTGTGTATTAAGGTTATCAGCACGAATACCCATACCTTCTGAACCGTAAAAAACCATTGGGCGCAGGTAAGCTGACTCAAGGTTGTTTTCACGAACGACATCACGCTGTGCCTTGTTTAAGGTTTCAGCATCAAATGGCATTTTCATGCCCAAAATTTTGGCGCTACGGAACAAACGGTTGGTGTGTTCCTGTAAACGGAAAATTGCAGTACCAGCATCGGTTTTGTATGCGCGAACGCCTTCAAAACAGCCCATGCCGTAATGTAATGTATGGGTCAGGACATGGACTTTAGCCTCACGCCAAGGCACGAATTCGCCATCTAACCAGATAACGCCATCCCGATCTGCCATTGTTACTGCTGCCATAATTTTTTCCGTTATGTATTTAAATTAAGACTGACTTTCGCCAAGCCAGCGCTGCCAAATTGTTTGCACCTGTGGTCGGAAGTCATCAAGCATGGCGGCTGGCGCCAAAGTTGGTTGTTCTTGCAACACACAGTGGTTTGCTTCACTACGATAGAAACGGTAGGCATCTGCCAACACATCACGCTCCATTGCGGTCAGTTTACCGGTCGCAGCCAATGCATCCAAAATCCTGATATTATCGGTGTAAACCATCAATTCAGGCAAGTCTGCCGCCCAAGCCAACACCGCATATTGCACCAAAAACTCAATATCTGTGATGCCGCCAACACCCTGCTTTAAATCAAACAGCGTATCGGTCGATTTATCGAGCTGCTGACGCATTTTCTGGCGCATATCAGCGACTTCAACAGCCAGTGCAGCCGTATCACGTGACTTACCTAATACTTGCTGACGAATATCAGAAAATTTGCTGGCCAATGTTTGATCCCCCAAAACACAGCGTGCTCTAACCAGCGCCTGATGCTCCCAAGTCCAAGCCTCATTATGTTGATATTCGGCAAAGCCACTAAGCGGTGTTACCAATAACCCAGAATTACCACTAGGTCGCAAACGGGTATCAACTTCGTATAGGGCACCACCGGATGTTACCGTTGACATAACATGAATCATACGTTGTGCCAGCCGAGTATAAAACACCATTAAATCAACAGGTTTATCACCATTTGTATACCCCTCTCGGCTATCATCAAAAATGAACACTAAGTCCAAATCTGACCCATAACCAAGCTCTAATCCACCTAGCTTGCCATAAGCCAAAACGGCAAAACCACAATCAGATAAATCTTCTGCCACAGCTGCGGGTGGATGACCGTGCCGCTCAACAAGATATTGCCATGCTAGCTTTAACACCTGCTCCAACTGGATTTCAGCCAGCTCACTTAATTGATCGCCCACTTGCATCAGTGGCAGCACGCCAGTCACATCAGCGGCTGCGACATGCAAAGAAGCAATCTGCCGAAACTCCCGTAACCGGTTCATCTGTTGCTCTAGATCCCCTTCTTCAGCAGAAGCGAGATATTGGGCTAATCGTTGCGCCTGCTCTTGTCGATCAGGGACCTCATACAACGATCGTGGGTCTAACAGTTCATCCAGCAATAATGGGTAGCGTGCTAACTGATGACTGATAAGTGGGCTGGCAGCAGCTAACTTAATCAACTGTGACAATGCCAACGGATTTTCCACCAGCAAAGCAATGTAGGCCGAACGGCGCATAATGGCTTCTAGTAATGGCATCAGTCTAGCCAAACAAGCATCAGGATGTTCGGTGCCCGCCGCTGCCTGTACTAACAACGGCAGTAGCTTTTTCAAGCGGTTACGGCCAGTCCCACTTAAATTTCGACACGCATGACCATTAAGCAACTTATCCAGCGTCTCGAGTGTGGCCTCGGGATCTTGGTAACCACAGTTTTGTAGATACCTTAATTTTTCAGTTTCACTAGCAGTTAATAATGAAATCGCATCTTCAGGCTCATCATCCGCCTGCGGTGCAGTTAACAGCTGTTGGAAATGTTCATGAACTTGCTGGCGATGATCTTCGAGCACAGCTAAAAAACTTAGCCAGCTATCAAAGCCCATCATCTTAGCTAAACGCTGACGACCTTCATCATCTTGTGGCAATAAGTGTGTTTGCTGATCGGCATAAGCCTGAATTCGATGTTCAGCACGTCTCAAAAAGTCGTAAGCATTTTTTAAAGCCTGAACGGCATATTTGGACAATAAATTACGTTCGGCAAGCAAAGTCAAAATGGTCAAAATTGGTCGTTGTTGTAGTGGCTTATCACGGCCACCATAAATCAACTGAAAAATCTGGCCGATAAACTCAATTTCGCGAATACCACCAGCACCCAACTTGATATTGTCTTCCATACCTTTGGTATGAAGTTGCCCAGCGATCATGGACTTCATTTCACGCAGCGAATCAAACATGCCGTAATCAAGATAGCGTCGATAAACAAATGGTCGCAGTAACTCACTAATACCTTTACGTGCAGCCTCACTGCCTGTAATCGGTCGCGCCTTGATCATGGCATAACGTTCCCACTCACGACCTTGCGTCTGGTAATACTCTTCCATCGCATCAAAGCTCGCGACCAAAGCACCACTGTCGCCGAACGGCCGTAAACGCATATCCACACGAAAAACAAAACCATCGGCGGTGACGTTGTCTAAAGCCTGAATTAACTTTCGGCCAAGTCTCACAAAGAATTCTTCGTGGGTTAAATTACGACGGCCACCTTGTGTCTCACCATCTTCGTAGTAACAAAAAATAAGGTCGATATCAGATGAAAGGTTGAGCTCCCCGGCACCTAGTTTTCCCATACCAAGGACAACAAGCTGTTGTGCCTGCCCCTGACTATCGAATGGTGTGCCATGCACCTCTATTTGCCATTGATACAAAACATCTAAAGTAATACTGATACAAGCATCAGCCAGTGCTGATAAATCTCTCGTTGTCTCAGCCAGATCTGACCAACCGGCTAAATCACGCCAGATAATTCGCACCATATGGCGATGGCGAAACAAACGTAACTGACGATGCAGACTTACCTCATCCGTAACTGATTGGAGCTGCTCTTTAAGTTGATCTGATAGGGTTACATCGTCAAACACACGCTCAATATCACCACTCTCCAACAATGCTTTGAGAATGTCGGGTTTTCGCTCACCTTGCTGCACAACATAATCACTGCCAGCCAGCACCGTACGAGCGCTGTCAGCCATCGTCGGGTGCGCTTGTAAAATATTTTGCCAGTTTTCCGAAAAGACCTTGTCCTGCATCTTGCCCTCATTGCCAAGTGGTGATGACTAAAAAGTATTTGTTGTATGGCAGCTTAAACTACCAGAAGCCAGAAATCAGCGCGAAACAATCCTTTTCATTTGTTTGAAAATGGCTTGTCTGCCTATCTGAAAATTGCGTATGCTCAGCACATAGTTCATGCCTAGCAAATCTTGGAGTACCCATGTCAGCCGATTCTTATCAACACCCACACCACGAGCCAACCTGCTTTTCTGACCGTGTGGCCTATCGCGTGGTGAAATTCATGCGCTTTTTTGCTGACGTGTTTTTTTCAGGCCGATATGGTCATCGTGCTGTCGTATTAGAAACCGTGGCAGCCGTGCCGGGTATGGTTGGCGGCGCTTTACAACACCTTCGGTCTTTACGCCGCATGGAGCAAGATAATGGCTGGATACATACTTTATTAGAAGAAGCCGAAAACGAACGCATGCATTTATTAACCTTCATTCATATTGCCCAACCTAGCTGGCTGGAGCGAATGATCGTCATCATTGCGCAAGGCGTTTTCTATAACTTATTTTTCTTACTGTATTTATGCTCTTCTCGGGTTGCACACCGTATTGTTGGTTATCTTGAAGAAGAAGCCGTTTATAGCTATACCGAATACCTTAGCGGGGTTGATAACGGTACCTATGACAATATTCCAGCACCACAAATTGCTATAGATTACTGGCAGTTACCCAGTGACGCGCGACTTCGTGATATTATTTTGGTTGTGCGCGATGATGAAGCTGGCCATCGCGATGTAAACCATAATTTTGCGAATATTTTGCAAGATCAGTGAGCCAATAAATGGCTTAGCCACACCAACACATTGACGCTGTTAGACAAGGAAGCAAAATGGCGACATTACTTTACCGATTAAATGACGTTCCTGAAGACGAGGCCGATGATATTCGGCAACTTCTCAATGAAAAGGGACTCGAGTATTACGAAACCCATGGCGGATTTTTTGGCTTAGGCGTTGCCGCGATTTGGCTAACCAATGACAATCAACTGTTATTAGCCAAAGCCGTTATTGACGAATATCAAGCCAATCGCGCCATTATTCAACGACAGCATTATGATGAGCTTCGCGCTAATGGTGAGATACCAGGTTTTGGTCAAGCGATTTTGCAACACCCATTCCGCTTCGTTGGCATTATTTTGTTAGTGTGTTTTGTCTTGTTACTAACCTTACTACCGTTTTGGAATACTTTTTAAGCATGACCAAATCGATTTAAACGTAACGCATTACTCACCACAAACACGCTTGATAATGCCATTGCTGCGGCACCTAATATGGGTGACAGCAATATGCCAAATGATGGATAAAGCACACCAGCCGCAACCGGGATTAATGCCGCGTTATACGCAAACGCCCAGAACAAGTTTTGTTTGATATTTCGCATTGTTACTTGCGCCAAACCAATCGCTTTGACTGCTGCTGCCAAGTCGCCTTTTATTAACACCACATCGGCACTCTCAATGGCGATATCGGTGCCATTACCCATCGCAATGCCAACATCAGCTTTCGCTAAAGCGGGCGCATCATTAATACCATCACCCAGATAAGCGACTTTATGCCCTTGCGATTGTAATTTCGCAATTTGCTCAGCTTTGTCGCTCGGCATGACTTCCGCATAAACTTGGTCGATAGCCAACTCTTTGGCAACGACCTCAGCAGTAGCTTTGTGATCCCCAGTCAACATCGCAATTTGGAAACCTCGTTCATGCAGCTGTTGAATAGCCGTCGCACTAGTCGATTTAACAGTATCAGCCACAGCAACCAAGGCCACCGCTTCATCATCTACAGTGACGTATAAAGGGGTTTTAGCAGATGCTGCCAGTTGCTGAGCTTGTTCACGTAAATCTGCAATGACATTCGCATCAAAAGCTCGAGCAGCACCGATGCGGATTGTCTTACCCTCGACCTCACCGCTTATGCCCTCGCCGGGTGATGTCTGAACATTAGTTACAGCTTGTAAATCGATAGCGCGTGTTTGGGCGTGGTTTACAATAGCCAAAGCAAGCGGATGCTCTGAATAACTCTCGATAGAAGCAATCCATGTCAGCACGGTATTTTCGCTATAACCATCTATGACAACAAAATCTGTCACCTTTGGCTTTCCCTCAGTCAAAGTACCAGTTTTATCTAACACGATCGTATCGACCTGCTGTAGATGCTGGAGCGCTTCGCCATGCCGAAACAACACACCTAACTGTGCGGCCCGCCCTGTCGCCACAGTTATTGAAACCGGCGTTGCCAATCCCATTGCACAAGGACAAGCAATAATTAACACCGCTACCGCATTTACTAATGCAAAGCTAAAAGCAGGTTCTGGCCCTAACCACCACCAGATGCCAAGTGTTATTAACGCTAAAAGCATGACCGCAGGAACAAACAAAGCCGTCACTTTATCCACTAATGCCTGCACAGGCAGCTTACTGCCCTGCGCTGCTTCAACCATGGCGATGATTTGGGACAATAAGGTTTCCTGACCTGTATGGGTCACGCTAACGGTTAATGAACCAGATTGATTAAGGGTTGCACCAATAACCTTATCACCCGCTTTCTTACTAACAGCAACAGGTTCTCCTGTCACCATTGATTCATCGATATAACCACTACCATCAGTTACTTCGCCATCCAGTGGAATTTTTTCACCCGGTCGAACCAGCACAATATCGCCCACATTAAGCGTATCGACGGCGACATCCTGAGGTTGACCATTAACCAAACGTCTTGCCGTTTTAACTTGTAAATCCAGCAGGTGACGTATGGCCTGATTACTGCGGCCTTTTGCACCCGCCTCTAGTAACCGCCCCAATAAAATTAGTACGACAATCACCACTGCCGCTTCAAAATAAACATTCACACTGCCAGCAGGTAATATTGCTGGTGAAAAAGTTGCGACAGAAGAATATGCCCAAGCAGCTGAAGTGCCCAAAGCCACCAAAGCATTCATTTCTGGTGCTGCCCGTAACATGGCTGGAATACCCGTTTTGAAAAAGCGCCAGCCTGGCCCAAACAGCACAGCTGTCGTTAAAACAAATTGCACTATCCAGTTGCCTTGCTGCCCCAAGACGCTGTTAAGCCACATATGCCAAGGGTGATAAAGATGCCCTCCCATCTCCATAACCACCACAGGCAAAGCCAAGACCAATGCGATAATAAGATCGCGTTTTAACTTCGCGTAGGCTTTGGCTTGCTGTACGGCAGGATCTGTATCTTTATTGAATAACTGATAACCAGACTTTTCAAGCGCATCATGAAGCGCTTGCCAAAGTTCAGCGTCCTCGCGTGTTATCTCTAATCTAGCTGACTGCTTGGCTAGATTTACATTCGCTTTATCAACACCAGCCACCCCTAACAGCGCACTTTCAACACGACTGACACAAGATGCGCAGTGCATACCTTCAACATTTATATTGAGAGACTGTTTGGCCATAAACTGTCCTTTGCCTAATTAAGCTTAAGCTTAACACTCAACGGCTGATGTGGTGCTTGGCTGGAAATAAAAAAGCCCCGACAAATATGCCGGGGCTTTTGGGTAAAGCTTGAACAATAAGTTCAGGCTTACATCATACCGCCCATGCCGCCCATGTCAGGCATTGCAGGAGCGTCTTCTTTCGGCAATTCAGCGATCATTGCTTCAGTAGTCAACATCAGACCAGCAACTGAACCCGCATTTTGTAATGCAGTACGCGTTACTTTTGTTGGGTCCAAAATACCCATTTCAATCATATCGCCATATTGACCTGTTGCCGCATTGTAACCGTAGTTACCTGTACCACCAGCAACTTCATTCAGAACAACTGACGCTTCATCACCACAGTTTGTAACGATTTGACGTAATGGCTCTTGCATTGCACGACGAGCAATACCAATACCAGCGTCTTGATCTAAGTTGTCACCCTTCAGGGTGCCCAGGTTCATTTCAGCACGAACCAATGCAACACCACCACCAGCAACAACACCTTCTTCAACCGCAGCACGAGTAGCATGCAACGCGTCTTCTACACGTGCTTTCTTCTCTTTCATTTCGATTTCAGAACCGGCACCAACACGGATAACCGCAACACCACCAGCCAGTTTCGCAACGCGCTCTTGCAGTTTTTCTTTATCGTAGTCAGATGAAGACTCAGCGATCTGTGCACGAATTTGATCAACACGAGCAGTGATTTCATCAGCACGGCCAGCACCATCAATGATAGTTGTGCTTTCTTTGCTAACAGTGATTTTCTTCGCTTGACCTAAGTCATCCAGAGTCACTTTTTCAAGGCTCAGACCAACTTCTTCAGAAATAACCGTACCGCCAGTCAGAACCGCGATATCTTCTAACATTGCTTTACGACGGTCACCAAAGCCTGGCGCTTTGACTGCACAAACTTTAACGATACCGCGCATGTTGTTCACAACTAAAGTTGCTAATGCTTCACCTTCAACGTCTTCTGAAACGATCAACAGTGGACGGCTTGATTTAGCGACTGCTTCCAGAACTGGCAGCAGTTCACGGATGTTTGAGATTTTTTTGTCAAACAACAGAACAAACGGATCTTCAAGATTCGCAGTCATCGTTTGTTGTTCATTAACAAAGTATGGTGATTGGTAACCACGGTCGAATTGCATACCTTCAACAACGTCGAGTTCGTTTTCAAAACCACGACCGTCTTCAACGGTAATAACACCTTCTTTACCAACTTTTTGCATTGCTTCAGCGATGATGTCACCAACTGATTTATCAGAGTTAGCAGAGATAGTACCTACTTGGGCAATCGCTTTGTCATCATCACATGGAGAAGACATTTTTTTCAGCTCTTCAACAGCAGCTTGAACGGCTTTGTCGATGCCGCGCTTCAGATCCATTGGGTTCATACCCGCAGTGACTGATTTCATACCTTCACGCAGAATTGCTTGTGCTAAAACTGTCGCAGTTGTAGTACCGTCACCAGCAGCATCAGAAGTGTGAGAAGCTACTTCTTTAACCATTTGGGCACCCATGTTTTCAAACTTGTCTTCCAGTTCAATTTCTTTCGCAACTGAAACACCGTCTTTGGTCACGGTTGGGGCGCCGTAGCTTTTATCTAAAACAACATTACGGCCTTTAGGACCTAATGTTACTTTTACCGCGTTGGCCAGCGTGTTAACGCCTTTGACCATTAGTTGACGGGCATCAGCACCAAATTTGACTTCTTTAGCAGCCATGTTTGTTCCTCTTAAATACTTCGTTTAATCGTTAATCGGGGGAAAGGTTTATGCGTCAATAACCGCGACGATATCGTCTTCGCGCATGACCAACAGCTCTTCGCCTTCGACTTTGACTTCCGTACCGGCATACTTGCCAAACAGTACTTTGTCGCCGACTTTAACGGCCAGAGGGCGAACTTCGCCTGAATCGGTAATTTTGCCAGCGCCTGCAGCAAGGATTTCGCCACGCGATGGCTTTTCTGCTGCATTGTCAGGAATGACAATACCACCGGCAGTAGTGGTTTCTTCTTCCATGCGACGAACAATCACACGATCATGAAGTGGACGAAGGTTCATTGGTTTTATCCTCCAAAAAAATAATAAAAGTTATTCAGTGAAAAGCTTGAACCCCAGTAATGGGGCTATTTCAATCGAATTCAAGAGTTGTAATCAAAAAATTTTACGAGTTAGCGAAGATGACGATTCTCATCATCCTCGACAACCTCCCCTTCAATCACATCATCAGATGTTGAACGGTAGCGTTGGTTAGTACGACTGCGAAACACCATTTTGCTATTGGCAATAATCGGCATCAGTAAGCTACGTCGCAAACGGGGTATTAATAAAGCAAACCCAATCGCATCAGTAACAAACCCAGGTATCAGCAGTAAGAAACCACTAATAAATAAAGCAGCGCCCTCTAACATTTCCATTGCTGGTGGCTGCCCTTGCTGCATCGCAAGCTGTGCTCTATGCAAAGTTTGTAGCCCCTGCAACCTCACCAAATAGGCACCAAGCACTGCCGTACCGATAACAAGTAATACGGTCCAACCAGCACCAATCACGTCGCCAACTTCGATCAAAACAAACAGCTCAACGATTGGGACGATTAAAAACAATAAAAAAAGTAACCGAAACATAAGGTAATCCTGATTACGTATCAGCCATATCAGATGGGGATGGAAAACCAAATCTCAAGCGCCTTCTCCGCCATTGTCGTTTGTTGCATGTAAACAACAAAAAAGCTGATTTGTTGCTTTGTAACACAACTGTCACACAACCTTCATCACGCTGAAACATTCGCGACTTAAGGTGTGCGGGTCTCGGAAGCAAACCGAACATGTTTAGTATTTAAATTGAGGATAGTCCTTTGAAATTAAAAACATCTGCACTTTTAATCGCTGGCGCCCTGATGGGTGCGGCAACATTGCCTGCACAGGCCAACAACGACTCTATGATGGATCTTCTGCAAGTTCTGCGTGACAAAGGCACTATCAGCGCTGAAGACTATCAATTGTTGAGCAACACAGTTGCTGCTGACAAAGAAGCCGCTGAAGCTGAAAAAGCTGAAATGAAACAAGAAGTGGCTGACGCTACTGCTAATATGCCTGTAATTGAAACAAACGGTAAACTGGTTGTTTCAGACAAAGAAGGTAATTGGGAATTCCAACCAATCGGCCGCGTCATGTGGGATGCGATTGATGCAGATGCTGATGACTTTGATGTCTACAGTGGCGACGGAGATTATAACGGCACAGAATTACGTCGTGCACGCTTGGGTTTCCAGGGCAAAATTTACAACATGGGTTATAAATTTGAAGCAGACTTTGCGGGCGGTGGCGCTTCAATAAAAGATGCTTATGTTAGCTACGGCAACAAACTCACTGATACCGTAAAATATGACATTAAGTTGGGTCAATCTCATATTCCATTTGGTTTGAATACGAAAATCAGCTCAAAATATATGAGTTTTATGGATCGCCCTCTTTTTGCTGATTCTGTAATTTCACCAGCACGTCAAAGTGGCGGTGTTGTATCTTTAAACGATAAAGACTACAAATGGCTATTTTCTGCTGGTTTAAGTGTTGGTGAGTTTGGCGATGATAATGATTTCCAAGACAAAGATGAAACTACAGAAGACGGTTCTGGCACTACATTTGCCATGCGCGGTTCCTTCTTACCTTATCAAGATGACAAGAATTTAATTCAAATTGGTGCCGGCTATCTTAATGTAAGTAGCAGAGATGAAGGCTTTAGTTTTAGTCAGCATTTAGTTGCCCACCCTGACCACACAAGCATCCGCTCAGGCTCAATTGGTGAAAACGAGTTTGATGGTTCAGATGCGTTCACTGTTGATGCTATGGGTATCTTCGGTTCATTTCATGCCATGGCGGAATATCTCGATTACTCTGCCGAAAGCAAGTTAGCCAATGCTGATATTGATATCAATGGCTACGCTATCGAAGCAGGTTACTTCCTGACTGGGGAATCGTTGAAGTGGAAGAAAGGTTACACATCAGGTATCTCACCTAAGTCAAAATATGGCGCTTGGCAAGTTGCAGCCCGCTTTGAGAGCCTCGAAATCGATAATGATGCTCTGAGCTACGATAATGAAGTTGATAAATTCACAATTGGTGTTAACTACTACCCAACAAAAAATACACGTTTGATGTTGAATTACGACAAAGTGACAAGCTGGGATGGTCAGAATGGTTTAGAAGCTGCAGGAGCTGACTCTGAACCTTCAGCTCTGAAATTCCGTGCACAAGCCTTCTGGTAGGCCTTAAGCGTTACTCTCTCCAACTTTGCCCCACCTTCTTAGGGTGGGGCTTTTTTTTGCCTGACAGTATGGCTAACAAATGACAAAAGAAGAGTTATTACAGTTCAACTCGCTCGAGGATATTTTGGCAACCGCTGCTCTAACGCCAATTTTTCAGCCCATCGTTTCCCTAAAAGATCACCAGATTTTTGGTTATGAAGCTCTGATCCGCGGGCCTTCTAACAGCTTGTTACATTCACCCGTTAATTTATTTGATGCAGCAAGTCGTCATGGTCGTTTGGCCGAATTAGATTTGTTGTGCCGTGAATTGGCGATTGCCCGTTTTGGTGAGCTGGGTCTAAACAGTAAGCTTTTTATCAACACGATACCCGCCGCGCTACTTCAACCAGAATATCCACACGGCTTAACGCTGCAATTTCTGAAAAAAGCCGGTATTGCAGCTGAAAATGTCGTCATTGAACTGACCGAACAATATCCCATTGATGATTACGATTTAATGCGTGAAGCGACACAGCACTATCGTGAAATGGGGTTCTCAATCGCCATTGATGATTTAGGTGCAGGCTATTCAGGCTTGCGCACTTGGTCAGAGCTCAAACCCGATTACGTCAAACTTGATCGACACTTCATGCAAAACATTCATGAAGATCGTCAAAAACGTCAGTTTGTCCAATCCATCATTGATATTGCCCAAGGTATTAACTGCCAAATCATCGGTGAAGGTGTGGAAGTACGGGGCGAATATGTCGCGGCGCAGACCATGGAAGTGAACTTTGCCCAAGGCTATTATTTTGCAAGGCCCAATGCACAACCACGTCGTGAGCTGGATGCCAGTCTATTTGCACGCAGACACGCACCAAACCTTGTCACCACAGGAAAGCCACGAGCCAGCACCTTAGTGAGTAGCCTATTGACTAACCTAAGTCCGGTTAAGGTTTATGACGATGTAAATACCGTTGGCGAGCGTTTCCAAAACAACGTGAAGTTAGCTGCAATTCCAGTCGTTAACGAAGATAACACTATTGCGGGTATGGTCTGGCGTGATGAATTTATGACTTTATACGCCAGCCGTTATGGCCGTGATTTACATGGTCGTAAACCAATCCACCTGTTTATGGATAGAGCACCTATGGTGGCTGAAGTCTCGTTACCACTTAAAAGCCTCAGTCAGCAGATCACAAGTCAAGACTCCACCCAGCAACATAGTGTATTTGTCATCACCGAATTGGGTTATTACCGTGGTGTGGGCAGTTTAATGGATCTGCTCAGGCAAATTACAGATATGCAATTAACCATCGCTCGTTATGCTAATCCACTAAGTGGCCTGCCTGGCAATGTGCCATTAAGTGAACACTTAAGCGAAGCTATCATGCAGCAGCGTGATGTCACCGTGTGTTATTTCGATTTGGATAACTTCAAACCCTATAACGATACTTATGGCTATAGCAAAGGTGACAAAGTCATTAGCAAAACTGCCCGTATTCTCAGCGAACTCATCAATCCTGAAATTGACTTCATCGGTCATGTTGGTGGTGATGACTTTATAATCGCGTTTGAAAGTCAGGACTGGGAAGCTCGCTGCGAACAAATTTTGTTGGCGTTCAGTGAAGTATTAAACGATTTGTATCAGACTCAACATTTGGAACAAGGTGGCATATCGGCACTAGACCGACATGGCCAACGCTTGTTCTATCCATTGTTAAGCCTCTCAATTGGCTCGGTGAGACTATTAGAGTTCGATAATATTCAAGATGAAGCCGACTTGGCGGAACATGCAAGCCAAGCAAAATCGGCTGCGAAGAAAATTGCGGGTAACAGCCTCTATCAATTGAAGCCTATGGACTGTCCATGCTGCAAACCAGTGGCGGCGGTACTGAACTAAGGTTTAGTGACCGTTAGCCACACTTTTTTCGGTTAATTGATTCAAAACATACTCAACACGCTGGCGTATCTTATCTCGCGTGGTGCGAAACTCCAGCAAAATTTCTTCTTCCGTACCGCGGTATTTAGCGGGATCTGTTAGTGGTAAATGAAGCCGTGCAGTGTGAGGGCTCACAACTGGGCATTGTTCTTCTGCGTTATCGCACAATGTCACCAATAAATCTGCCCACTCCAACATTTCACCATTCACACGAATAGATTCTTGCTGGGAAATATCGATGCCCTCTTCAGCCATCACTTTGATGGCACGCGCATTTTGACCGCGAGCTTCAATACCTGCTGAGCGAATATCAATATTGTCTGCCGCCAGTGCTCTCGCCCATCCTTCGGCCATTTGTGACCGGCAGGAATGGCCGGTGCATAAAAACATTACTCTTATCTTATCCATTTGCTTTTTGCCTTTTTTAACTGACGGCAGGGTAACAGCCGCATATGACAGACTGATGACCTTGCAATCGGTTCCCAATCAATTGTTTTGCTAGATAGTGCAGGATTTTAATAATCGTCATCTGCTAGAATTACTGGTTTGAAAAGCTATTCGGAAAGCCTTGTGAATAAATTCATTCTGCACTTGTTACTGCTGATCTTGCCACTATTTGCTAGCGGCGTCAGCGTCGCACAAACCACTCGCTACGTGTCTGATGAGCTGGAAATCACCATGCGAAATGGTAAAGGTCTAGAGTTTGGCATTCGTAAAATGCTCAAATCAGGTACACGCCTCGACGTATTAGAAAATGACGCAGATAGTGGCTACTCAAAAGTTCGTACTGGTGAAGGTCTTGAGGGCTGGGTGTTAACCCGCTACCTGAGCAATACCGGCAGTGCGCGCGATCGTTTAGCGGCAAGTGAGCAAAAGTTGGCTAATCTTGAAATCGAAATGGCCGCTTATAAAGATGAAATCGATCAGCTCAGTTCACAAAATGCCAATGCCGACGATCAAAATCTGTCTCTGAAAGAAACCTCACAACGTCTTCGTAAAGAATTAGATGATTTACGCCGTACAGCTTCAAGTGCAGTGGCGATTGAAAATGAAAACCGCCAATTGAAACAAAAACTGCAAGAAATGGATAGCCAAATTCAGGCGATTCAAATCGAGAATAATGCTCTACGTGATAACAGCGCCAAAAGTTGGTTTTTAGTCGGTGCTGGCGTTTTATTCGGTGGTCTGATTTTAGGTATTTTACTGCCTAAATTACGCTTACGCCGCAAAGATAGCTGGGGCGGTAGCTTTTAAACATTAAGCAATAACAGATTGGGCACGGTACGCTGACCGTGCTCAGTCATTGCAACACCACAAATTAGTCATTTCAGAGTACTCTTATTTAACTTCTTTCAGCGTAATCATTGAATCTTATGCAAGCTGACAACAGCTACCATCTTAGTGGCATTCTTAAACAAGCTTTTCGCTTCAAGAAACATCTTGTTAAGGCCAATATCATTGCTGTTTTAGCAACGATTTGCGCTGTTCCCGTTCCACTATTGTTACCATTGATGGTTGATGAAGTGTTACTCGATCAGCCGGGCACCTCTGTCGAATTCATTCAACAACTCACTCCTGAAGCTTGGCATGGGCCAATACTCTTTATTAGTGCGGTATTACTGCTGACGCTAATTTTGCGGATTGCCTCAGTATTGCTCAACGTTGTGCAATCTCGTTACTTCACGCTAATAGCAAAACGTATCACCTTTCGTATTCGACAAAGACTGATTAAACGATTAGGCCGTATCGCCATTAGTGAATATGAAAGCCGGGGTAGCGGCAGTATTGCCTCACATTTTGTAACTGACATTGAAGTACTTGATAACTTTATTGGCAATACCATCAGCCGGTTTTTGGTTGCCGTACTCAGCATTTTTGGTACGGCGTTAATCCTACTATTTTTACACTGGCAATTGGCATTGCTGATTTTGTTTATGAACCCACTGGTGATTTATTTCACTATGGTGGTCGGCAAGCACGTAAAACACCTGAAAAAACGCGAAAATAGTGCATTTGAAATCTTTCAGCAAAGTCTGACTGAAACGCTTGATGCTGTTGCCCAAGTCCGCGTGGCAAACCGAGAAAAACATTATCTACAACGGGTAATCGATAATGCTCGGCAAGTACGTAGTCATGCTGCGGAATATGCATGGAAAAGTGATGCCGCGAATCGTTTTTCTTTCCTGATTTTCCTATTTGGCTTTGATGTTTTTCGCGCTGTCAGCATGTTGATGGTGGTGTTTTCAGATCTCACCATCGGCCAAATGTTCGCCGTGTTTGGTTACCTTTGGTTCATGATGAGTCCGGTGCAAGAAATTTTGAATATTCAATATGCCTACTACGCTGCTGAAGCTGCTGTAGGTCGCTTGAATAAACTATTCGGGATGAAGGAAGAGCAACGCTACCCTGCCGAAATTAATCCGTTCATACCAGGCAAAGCCAGCAGTATTCGTGTGGAGAACTTACATTTTGCCTATCTACCCGGCGAGAAAATTCTAAATGGCGTGTCATTAGAAATAAAAGCAGGTGAGAAAGTGGCGCTGGTCGGCGCGAGTGGTGCGGGTAAATCAACCTTGGTGAACGTCTTATTAGGCATGTATCCAGCAGACCAAGGTATGGTCTATTTTGATGATCAGCCCGTCAGTAAAATTGGATTGGAAACGGTTCGTGAACATGTCGCAACCGTTTTACAAAGCCCTGCTTTATTTAACGATACGGTCCGACAAAATATATCAATGGGTCGCGATTACGATGATGCCGCCATTTGGCAGGCCATTGAAACTGCACAGCTAACTTCAGTTGTTGAGCAAATGCCTGAAAAATTGGACACCATGGTGGGGCGCGATGGTGTCAAACTGTCGGGTGGTCAACGGCAACGTTTAGCCATTGCTCGAATGGCGTTAGTTAATCCAAGTGTGGTGGTATTAGATGAAGCGACGTCTGCGCTTGATAGTGAAACCGAGTCACATCTCCATGATGCACTGGCAAACTATCTAAAAGACCGCACAACAATCATCATTGCGCATCGATTAAGTGCGGTCAGACAAGCTGACCGCATTATCGTATTTGATGGTGGCGAAATTATCGCTGATGGCGACCATGACAGCCTTATCCATCAGGATCAGATTTACCAAAAACTCTATGCTAGGCAAATCTGATACTTAACGTTGGGATTAACGGCGTTTCAGCTGTTCCAAATCACGAACTGCACCTTTTGATGCCGATGTCGTTAATGCAGCATACGCTTGTAATGCCAAACTAACCTGACGCTCACGGTTAACTGGCTTCCAAGCCATGTCGCCACGTTTTTCCATCTGTAAACGGCGATGTGCCAATTCTTCATCAGATACTGCAACAGCAATCTTACGGTTCGGGATATCGATTTCGATAATATCGCCTTCTTCTACCAAACCGATATTGCCACCCTCTGCTGCTTCTGGTGACGCATGACCAATTGATAAACCAGAAGTACCGCCTGAGAAACGACCATCTGTTAACAAGGCACATGCTTTACCCAAACCTTTCGACTTCAAGTAACTGGTTGGATACAGCATTTCCTGCATGCCCGGACCGCCTTTTGGTCCTTCATAACGGATGAGTACAACATCGCCCGCTTGAATTTGCTCAGTTAGGATGGCTGTTACAGCGGCATCTTGAGATTCAAAAATACGTGCAGGACCTGAGAACTTCAGGATCGATTCATCAACACCAGCAGTTTTAACAATACAACCTTCTTCAGCAATATTGCCGTAAAGTACGGCTAGACCACCGTCTTTACTGTAAGCATGCTCAAGATCACGGATACAGCCGTTTTCACGGTCAACATCAAGCTCTGGCCAACGGCAATCTTGACTAAATGCTTCCTGGGTTGGAATACCTGCAGGTCCAGCTAAATACATGTGTTTAGCCGCATCATCACCCGTGCGATTAATATCCCACTTGGCTAATGCATCCGCCAACGTTTTGCTATGTACCGTTGGTACATCGGTATTAAGCAAATTACCAGCAGCCAATTCAGACAAAATCGCCATGACACCACCAGCACGATGGACATCTTCCATATGGAATAAGGCTGTCGCAGGGGCAACTTTACATAGGTTAGGAATATGACGGGACATACGGTCAATATCGGCCATGGTGAAATCAACCTCACCTTCATTTGCCGCAGCTAATAAGTGTAAAACCGTATTGGTTGAGCCGCCCATCGCAATATCTAATGCGATAGCATTTTCAAACGCCGCTTTACTGGCAATGGCTCTTGGCAGCACATCAGCTTCATCATTTTCGTAATAACGTTTAGCCAAATCGACAACGCGACGACCAGCTTCTAAGAACAACTCACGACGATCGGCATGCGTTGCTAATAAAGAGCCATTACCCGGCAATGATAAACCTAACGCTTCTGTCAGACAGTTCATTGAGTTGGCCGTAAACATACCGGAACAACTACCGCAGGTTGGGCAAGCGCTACGCTCTACTTGGGCAACATCTTCATCGCTCACATTTTCATCAGCAGCTTGAACCATCGCATCAACAAGATCTAATTTGACGTCTTTACCAGCAAGCTTGGTTTTACCCGCTTCCATTGGTCCACCAGAAACGAACACAACTGGAATATTAAGACGCAAAGCGGCCATCAACATGCCCGGCGTAATTTTGTCGCAATTAGAAATACACACTAAGGCATCAGCACAGTGGGCATTAACCATATATTCGACTGAGTCGGCGATAATGTCGCGGGATGGCAAGCTGTACAACATACCGCCATGCCCCATCGCAATACCATCATCGACTGCGATAGTATTAAATTCTTTGGCAACGCCGCCGGCTTTCTCAATTTCGCGTGCAACCAGTTGGCCCATATCTTTTAAATGAACGTGGCCTGGTACGAACTGCGTAAAGGAGTTGGCAACAGCAATAATCGGCTTATTGAAATCGTCATCCTTCATACCAGTCGCACGCCACAGCGCACGCGCACCAGCCATATTACGGCCGGAGGTGGATGTTTTCGAACGATATTCAGGCATTTTTTGTCTCCGCTGTTTTTTGCGCGTGCAAAACCACCCGGTTTTGCACAAAATAAGCAATTAATTTTACACGCAACTTGGCAATCTTGCTGCGACTACGATACAAAGCACATATGGAATCTAAAGAAAACACACTAACAGATCAGCATTTTACAACCACAACGAGCTGGTTTCGTGCTGCTGCGCCTTATATTCATGCGCATGGTGGTGCAACGTTTGTGATTGCCTTTGATGGCGAAAGTATTGCTGATCAGGGCTTTGATAATTTGATTCACGACTTGGCGATCCTAAATAGTCTAGAGATTCGTTTAGTCTTAGTGTTTGGCGCGCGCCCACAAATTGAAGCGCATTGTCATACGCTCAACGTGCCGGTGCATTATCACAATGGCCTGCGCATCACCGATGATGCCAGCATGCAAATTGCCAGAAGTGTGATTGGTGATCTGCGTATCGCGATTGAAGCCAAACTGTCTGCGGGAATGCCCCAAACGCCGATGGCAGATGCGCGTATTCGTTGTGTCAGCGGTAATTGGGTTACAGCGAGACCAGCAGGCATTATTGATGGTGTTGATTTAGGTCATACCGGTGAAGTACGCCGGGTAGATAGCGTGGCCATTCACCAACAACTTGCCCAAGGCAATATGGTGGTAATTTCACCTCTGGGGTATTCCCTAACAGGTGAAATCTTTAACCTATCAGCCGATGCCATCGCCACGGCTGTCGCCGGTAGCTTACAAGCCGATAAGTTGATTTTCATTGGCCAGAGTAATGAAAATTTGCCGCGCGAAATTACCGTTAATCAAATCCATGAATTTAACCACCCGCTATTAAATGCTGCCAAAACGGCCTGTGAGCTGGGCGTTGATCGTGTGCATTTATTAGATAGGCAAATGGATGGGGCTTTGCTTCAAGAGTTATTTAGCCGTGATGGTGCAGGCACTTTGGTCAGTGCCACCTCATTCGAGACAACACGCCAAGCCAGTATCGATGACGTGGGCGGCATACTCGAATTACTTCAACCACTTGAAGCCAATGGCACGTTGGTGAAGCGGTCACGGGAATTATTAGAGCGGGAAATCGATCAGTTCACCGTAATGGAGCGTGATGGTTCTGTTGTTGCTTGTGCGGCGCTTTACCCATACCCAGAAAACAAAATGGCTGAACTTGCCTGTATGGCAGTTGCCAGTAATTACCGTAGCCAAGGTCGTGGAAAAAGACTGCTTTCTTATTTAGAGCAACGCGCCTTGCAAAATGGGTTGTCTGCGCTTTATGTACTAACCACTCAAACGGCACATTGGTTTATTGAGCATGGCTTTCAGCCATCCAATATCGCTGATTTACCGGTTGAGAAGCAGCAGCTTTATAACTTCCAGCGTAACTCGAAAGTCTTTAAAAAGCCGCTTAAATAGAAGACGTAACTTGGCTGCCGACTTATTTCGGTTTAACAACCAAACGTCGGTACTCAGGAAATAACAACGGCGCAAATTCGTGCAGCGCACGTTCATAGACGCGGCGTTTAAAAAAGACGATTTCTTCTACCGGTTTCCAGTAGTCAATCCAGCGCCAATCATCAAACTCAGGTTTTTCGTGTAAATCTAGTTTGACGTCTTCTTCGCTGCCGACAAAACGCATCAAAAACCAACGTTGTTTTTGGCCAATGCATAAAGGTTTATTGCCGTAACGTAAGTAACGCTTTGGTAGTCGGTATCTTAGCCAGCCACGTGACTGGGCTATCAGCTCGACGTGTTCCGGCCGCAAACCGACCTCTTCCGTCAATTCACGAAATGCAGCCTGCTCGGCAGTTTCATTTAATTTAATGCCGCCTTGGGGAAATTGCCACGAGTCATGTTGCGCACGTTGCGCCCACAACACTTTATTTTCATCATTAAAGATGATGATCCCCACGTTGGCCCTAAAGCCATCTTTGTCTATCACAGTGGTATCTCTCGCGGGACAGCCACTTGTGCTGCCCGCATTTTAATTTTTGTCTTACGTTAAGATTAGTCAATGCCACCTTAGGTTGCAATGCATTTTGTCTTACAATAGGTAATCTTTTTTAGGAAACAACGTCAGACAATGGCTTTAGCAATATTCGATTTGGACAATACACTGCTCGGTGGCGACAGTGATTATCTATGGGGTCGCTTTCTCGCGGAGAATCAAATTGTTGACCCAGAGGCTTACCACGAAACAAATTTAGTTTTTTATCATGACTACCAAGCGGGTCGTCTGGATATTAATGCATTTCTAGAGTTTGTATTCACCCCTCTCAAAGAAAATAGCATGGATGACCTGCTCAAATGGCGCAGTGAATACTTACAACAAAAAATTATGCCTATCATGTTGCCTAAAGCGCAGGCGCTAGTGGATAAGCATCGTGAGCAAGGTGATACCTTATTAATTATTACTGCGACCAATAGCTTTTTGACTGCACCGATTGCTGAAAAGCTCGGCATTGAAAATTTGATTGCGACAGAGCCAGAGCAAGTTGATGGCAAATTCACAGGTAAGGTTTCCGGCATCCCTTCTTTTCAACATGGCAAAGTAGCCCGCTTAAAAGACTGGTTAGCAAACAATCAACTGTCATTAGCTGGCAGTATCTTTTACAGCGATTCACACAACGATTTACCGCTATTGGAAAAAGTTGATACTCCAGTTGCTGTCGATCCAGATGAAACATTGCAACAAATTGCCGAGCAACGAGGCTGGAAAATTCTCAGCTTGCGTTAATACTTGTTACAATTCGCGCTTTTAAACGATTCAATTCAGGCCATCAATATGGAATGGGAAGTGGTTATCGGGCTAGAAATTCATGCCCAGTTAGCAACCAAATCAAAGATTTTCTCTGGGGCAGCGACCACCTATGGTGCCGAGCCAAATACACAGGCATGTGCCGTTGACCTAGGTTTACCTGGCGTCTTACCAGTGCTGAATAAAGAAGCCGTGCGTATGGCGGTTAAATTCGGTCTGGCCGTTGATGCTGAGATCGGTGAGCAATCAATCTTTGCTCGCAAAAACTATTTTTATCCTGATTTACCGAAAGGCTATCAAATCAGCCAATACGAATTACCTATCGTCGGCAAAGGTCAAATCAGCATTGAACTAGAAGATGGCACTGAAAAAGTCATCGGTATAACCCGCGCGCATCTTGAAGAAGATGCAGGTAAATCATTACATGAAGACTTCCAAGGCCAAACGGGTATCGATTTGAACCGTGCTGGCACACCGCTTCTGGAAATCGTTTCAGAGCCAGATATGCGTAACGCCAAAGAAGCCGTTGCCTACATGCGCAAAATCCACTCGTTGGTGCGTTACTTAGAAATCTGTGACGGCAACATGCAGGAAGGATCATTCCGCTGTGATGCTAACGTTTCAGTGCGGCCAAAAGGTCAAGCAGAGTTCGGCACACGTACCGAACTGAAAAACATCAACTCTTTCCGTAACGTTGAACGTGCAATCAATATTGAGATTGAGCGCCAAATTGATGTGATTGAAGATGGCGGCGCCGTCATCCAAGAAACGCGTCTTTATGATGCCGATAAAAATGAAACACGCTCAATGCGCAGTAAAGAAGAAGCAAATGATTACCGCTACTTCCCTGATCCAGATTTATTACCGGTAGTACTCGAACCTGAGTTGCTCGAACAAATTCGTGCCACATTGCCAGAACTGCCTAATGAAAAACGCGATCGTTTCATGAACGAATTAGGTTTATCGCTTTATGACGCATCGATTTTGACCAGTAGCCGTGAACTTGCGGATTACTACGAAGCTGTTTTGGCTGAAACGGGTAATAAAGCACCAAAAATCTGCGCAAACTGGGTAACGGTTGAATTAAACGGCGCTTTAAACAAAGCCAGTCTTGAAATCGACCAATCGCCTATTTCAGCTAAACAACTGGCGAGCATTGTAAATCGCATCGAAGACAACACTATTTCAGGCAAAATTGCCAAGCAAGTGTTTGAAGCACTCTGGAAAGGTGAAGGCGAAGATGCTGATGCAGTGATCGAAGCAAAAGGCTTAAAACAAGTGACTGATAGCGGCGCAATTGAAGCGATGATCGATGAAGTTATCGCTGCTAACCCAGATCAGTTGCAACAATACCGTGATGGTAAAGAGCAGCTATTTGGTTACTTTGTAGGCCAAGTTATGAAAGCTTCTAAAGGCCAAGCCAACCCTGGCCAAGTCAACGAAATCCTTAAACAAAAGCTCGCTGGCTAAGTTTTACAACAGTCCATCTTGCCGACAACATTCTTGTTGTCGGCATTCACTGCTAAATCTGCCTAGCAGTTCACAAATTAATCCTAAGCATTTCCCCATACTGAATTAACTGATGTAGTATCAGCTCAGCGTTTTATTTCGTTGTGATGACAGGGACACGTTAGCCCAAGAACTCAGGATGCTGGACTTAACCAATGAAGTTTGCTCAGGAACACTTACCCGCAAAGACTGCGATCTCTAAACTCCCAGGCAAGTCGCCACTTGCCGAAGCGAATTGGGTGCTGGTCTTTGGCTCAGTTAATCGTTTTGGTGAACGCAATTTTGCTGCACAGTTGCAGAAGCGTTATCCCAATGCACAAATTATCGGTTGCACCACGTCTGGTGAAATTACCGGTGACGGTGTGTTTGATGACAGTGTGCATATCACTGCCATGCACTGGGAGCGTAGCCAATTACGGTTTATTACCAAGCCAGTAAATAGCATGGAACAATCTCATGCGTTAGGCTCACAAATCGCCAATGAATTATTAGCCCCAGATTTAAAAGGCTTATTCGTCTTAAGTGATGGGCTTAATGTTAATGGCTCAGAACTGGTTGAAGGCTTGCAAGAAGTTCTACCAAATGTGCCAATTACCGGCGGCTTAGCGGGTGATGCTGCACAATTTACGCAAACTTTATTGCTGAATAATGACAAAATCCAAGACCGTGTTGTGATTGCGGTTGGTATTTACGGAAAAGATGCCATTGTCACTAGCGGCGCATTAGGCGGTTGGAAACCTTATGGTCCGCCTCGCCGCATTACTCGCGCAAACAAAAACGTTGTTTACGAGCTTGATAACAAACCGGCGTTACCATTGTACAAAATGTATATCGGTTATTACGCGAATGAGTTACCCGCATCGGGACTAAACTTCCCATTTGCCATTATGGATGACAAAAACGTCAATGTTATCCGTACCCTTCTCTCGATTAGCGAAAAAGATAACAGTCTGACCTTTGCCGGTAATATCGCCGAAGGTTCTACGGTTCGCTTTTTGAAATCAGATCACGATCAATTGGTTGTCGGTGCCAGTGAAGCAGCCCGTCAGATCCTGCAAAAAGAAGTTGATATCAATGACAAAGCATTGGCGATTTGCGTCAGCTGTGTGGGTCGCAAACTGGTAATGCAAGATCAGGTTTCAGATGAAGTGTTTGCCGTACAACGTTTGCTCGGTATGCAAACCGGTATCACGGGCTTTTACTCTAACGGTGAGATTTGCTCAGGTGAAGACGACAGCCACAGTTTGCTTCATAACCAAACCATGACTATCGCCTATTTGAGCGAACACGCCTCGTAACTAAGCTAACTCTCTGGCTGCCGCTAATAGGGCAAGTCTTGCGATAACACCATACGCATAGAAACGATTTGGTTCAGCGTCTGGTTTATCGGCTTTGTTTGGCTCAATACATGATTGTGCAAAAGCCAAAGGTTGGAAGTGCATGCCCGGCGCATTGAGATTTTCATCAATGCCTCGGCCTGTGTGAACACGATAAAAACCACCAACAACAAAGTGATCCATCATGTAAATGACAGGTTCTGCCACAGCTTGCTCTTCGCCTAATGTTTCAAAGGTATATACACCTTCTTGGATCAGCACATTATCGACAACCAAGCCCTCTTTCGCAGAGGACATTTTGTTGCGCTGTTTACGATTCAAATTAACGATTTCATCCACTGATTTCACCGTCATGATGCCCATGCCGTAAGTGCCAGAATCAGCTTTGACTACCACAAATGGTTCGCGATCGATGCCATATAGATCGTACTTTTTCTGCACCGCATTCAGCATAGTTTCAACATTTCGCGCCAAACATTCGGTGCCACTACGTGCCATAAAATCGACTTCACCGCATTGCAGTGTTAATGGCGATACCAGCCATGGATCGATATTGAGCTTTTCGGCAAACTCATTGGCGACATCGTTGTAGTGACTAAAATGATCAGACTTCTTACGAGTTGACCAACCTGCGTGTAATGGTGGGACTAATTGTTGTTCTAGACCTTCAAGAATCGCTGGACGGCCTGCAGATAAGTCATTATTTAACAGAACCAAACACGGTGAAAAATCACCTATCGCGACACGATTACCTTGTCGCTCAAGTGGCGCCAAATGACAAACTTTCCCTGACGGTAATTCAACATCCAGTGGTTCGGTAATGTCATCACGCAAACTGGCGATACGTGCATCTAAACCCGCCTGCTCAAAAATACCGCGCAATGTTTCCAGACTTTCTAGATAAAACAGATTACGTGTGTGGTTTTCGGCAATGATCAACACCCGACGAGCCGTTGGACAAACGCGCTCAACTGCTGCTTGCGCGGCTTGAATACACAATGGCATAAAGGCCGCATTCAAGTTATTAAATCCCGCAGGAAATAAATTGGTGTCGACTGGCGCTAATTTAAACCCTGCATTTCGCAAATCCACAGAGGCATAAAAAGGCGCGGGCGTTTTTAACCATTGTTCGCGGAGCCAGGCTTCCACATCTGCTTGGCGGTCCAACAAATGTGACTCCAACTGAAGGAGTGGACCATTCAAGGCGGTCGTCAAATGTGGCACTGCTGAGCTCATATATTTGGTTTCCTTAGCGATAGCGGCGTTTGCCGCTGATTACTGTGATATGGGACACAGATTCCCATTTTCAAGTCATTCATACTCTGGCTACGTGACGATTTAGTGATGGAGTCCCGTGGTTATTGCTTTTGCGCTTAACTAGCCGGCACGAAAAAAATGGGTTATCTTCAACGTTGCTTTAAATAATTAATCGATTTCAGGGTCTGCACAAACCGTGAGTGACAATTTGACAGAATTTACCGGCCTGAAAGTTATGGTCATCGATGATAGCAAGACGATACGTCGTAGTGCTGAGTCATTGTTACAAAAAGCTGGATGTGAAGTCATTACCGCTGATAATGGTTTTGAAGCGTTGCCGATGATTAGCGGCCAACATCCAGATATTTTGTTTATCGATATTATGATGCCGCGATTGGATGGCTATCAAACCTGCGCATTGGTTAAAAATAATCCTAAATATCGCGATATTCCAATCATTATGTTGTCTAGTAAGGATGGTTTATTTGACCGCGCCAAAGGCAAAGTAGTTGGTGCTGAACAATATTTAACCAAACCATTTACACGTGATGATTTATTGGGTGCTATTCGCACGCATTTGCTGAACAAAAACAAGGACGGTTGAGCTTTATGGCTTTGATTCTGATTGCCGACGATTCGCCAACAGAAGTTTACGTATTACGCAAAATGTTGGAAAAAAACGGTCACGAAGTGATCGTTGCTGAAAATGGTGAACAAGCAATTGAAGTAGCGCATGCAGCGTTACCACAATTGATTTTAATGGATGTTGTCATGCCTGAATTAAATGGCTTCCAGGCAACACGTCGTCTCACCAAAGATCCAGAAACCACACACATTCCTATCATTATTGTTTCATCTAAACATCAAGAAACCGACAAAATGTGGGGGCTACGTCAAGGTGCGAGAGGCTACCTTTGTAAGCCTGTAGAGGAATCCGAGCTCATGTCGCAAATTAACGAGCTGTTAGCCAGCTGATGTTCGCGAATACGGAAAATCCCGCCGACATAATTGCCCTGCTCCAGGATATTGAGCAACGAAGCAGAAAAAGCGTTGCTGGACTGAGCCAGCAAGATAATCTTCAAGGTTCATGGAGCGGTATTGGCTTCAGATTAGCCGATATGCACTTTTTAGTGCCACTGGATCATTGCCGCGAAGTTTTTCCAGTACCGGTCCAAATCACAGCTGTACCTAAATCCCAACGCTGGGTCTTCGGGGTCGCAAATTTACGTGGTGATTTATTACCGATAATCGACTTACAACTTTTCTTACAAGGGCCAAGTGCCAAGTTAGATAAACGCAGTCGTATTTTGGTTATCAATCATCCTGATCTGTATACCGGACTGTTAGTCGACGAAGTCTACGGTCTAAAACATTTCCAACAAAAGCCTGATCCACAGCCGGATAGCTTACACATGAACCTTCGCCCTTACTTGCAGGGCAGCCTGAGTCAACCAGATCGGCACTGGTACGTGCTGGATTTTCATAAACTGGCTGATGATCCCAAATTTATTAATGCCGCAGCTTAACTCTTATTTGTAGGATTGTAGTTATGAACGCCACTCGCCAAGTGTTTTTTGCCTCACTGCTCAGTAAAAGCAATGTGCTACACCTTTTTCTTTTATTGATATTTCTGACGCTGGCTGGTGGCGGTTTGTGGCTATTGGCAACCGGTGAGTTTGTTCGTATTCATGCAGATCCATTGGTGACAGCTGGCATGAGTGGTTTAGCTATTTTATTAGCGGTGTTTGTCTCGATTCGTCTTGCTTGGCCACCAATTGGTAAATTAAAGCAGTCACTTGATGATATGGAGTTACAGAGCCGTCATAACCAAGATGCGATTTTGCGACTGCTTGATGAAATGGGTGATCTGGCAGACGGTGACTTAACCGTATCCGCGACGGTTACTGAAGATATTACTGGCGCAATTGCCGACTCAGTTAACTACACCATTGACGCTTTACGTAGCCTGGTTGAGCAAATTAACTCAACAACCTTACAGGTATCGTCAGCAGCGCAAGAAACCCAGGCAACAGCATTACACTTAACTGATGCCAGTGAACATCAATCACAACAAATCACCGAGGTTAGCTCGGCGATCACGCAAATGGCTGCTTCTATTGAGCAAGTATCTAACAATGCGAGCCAATCGCAAGAAGTTGCTCGTCAATCAGTAACACTTGCGGTGCAAGGTAATAGTGCGGTTAAGAAAGCAATCAATGGTATGGATACCATTCGTGAACAAATTCAAGAAACCTCAAAACGTATGAAACGCCTTGGGGAAAGCTCGCAACAAATCGGTGAAATCGTTGAGCTGATTAATGACATCGCCGAACAAACTAATATTCTGTCATTGAATGCTGCTATCCAAGCTGCGATGGCTGGTGAAGCGGGTCGTGGTTTTGCCGTGGTTGCTGACGAGGTACAGCGTCTTGCGGAACGCTCAGGTAGTGCGACTCGACAAATCGACGCACTCGTAAAAACCATCCAAAGTGATACCAGTGAAGCTATCAGCTCAATGGAGCAAAGTACTTCAGAGGTTGTTTCAGGGGCACGTCTATCACAAGACGCCGGTGCATCACTTGAACAAATCGAAGCGGTATCTCAACAACTGGCTGAACTTATCACCAACATTTCTGACAATGCGAAACAACAAGCTGTTGCCGCTGTGAGCACATCAGAAAGCATGAGCGTCATTCAGGAAATCACCATGCAAACATCGACTGGTACTAACGAAAGTGCCGCTGCGATCGGTCGCTTATTGGAGTTAACGAATGAGCTACGTAAGTCGGTATCAGGTTTCAAACTACCCTGATCCTGTGCGCTGATAGCGGAGACCCCAGATGGCTCAACTAATCAAAGGTAATTACAGTGCGTTAATGTGGGTTCAAGATGAGCTGCAAAAGTCGCTCAACACCGCATTACAATCTCTGCAAGCCTTTATTGATACTGGCGACAGCAATTTATTGCCAGGTTGTATCGAACAGCTTTATCAAACTAACGGCACTTTGCAAATGCTGAATCTGCAAGGTGCGCAACTGCTGACAGCGGAAATGCAGTCACTATGCCAACAGCTGCGCACACCAGAATTCACCAATAATGATGATGCCAAAGAAGTCTTACTTCGCAGCCTGTTGCTGTTACCTAATTACCTAAAATTATTAGGTGAGGAGTTTCCAGATCACCCTCTTTGCTTAATAGAAAGCATTAATGAACTGCGTGAAGTCCGCCAGCAAAAACCCTACCCGGCGGAAGATTTTTTCCAATTACCCCCTAGTGTCAACTTGCCCGAAGGTATTGCGCCAGATCCGCTGCGTAAACCACCAAGTATTGACATTGCCCCACAGCAATTAGCTGCCGCATATCAACGCTTATTACTTAATTGGCTGAAACAACAAGATGATGCCAGCCTTAGAAAAATGCGAGGCCTGCTGAATTATTTACGCCTTGCCAGCCACCAGGAAAAAACAACGCAATTATGGTGGGCAGCCGAGGCTTTATTTGAAGCATTGTTGCAACGCGGCCTAACAGCCGACGCGAATATCAAACAATTGATTGGCAAACTCGCGCCACCAATTAAAATTTTTGGTGAACAAGGTGAAAGTGCCTTGTTACCGGCTTTTCCAGAAAGTTTGCTGCAACTGCTACTTCTGACCGTTGCCCGAGCCAACAGCCATGGCGTATTAGTCACCAGCCTCAAGCAAGCCTATCAACTACACTTTTTTGATCAGCAAAAAGCAATTTATGGCATGAGCGATAATGCTTTAGCTGATGCGCATGCAGCCCTGATAGAAGATCTGCAAAAACTAAAATCACAAATCAACGATTTTGAGCCAAGTGCTGCAGACGCCAATGAAGTTGGTGATATCGCGCAACAACTATTAAGCATGGCCGACACCCTATCACTGCTCAATGAAAATGCTGGTAGTGAATTAATTCATAAGCAACATCAACAGTTGTTAACACTCACCGAGCAAGTTCCTGAAACAGCCAACCATATCCTGACCGAACTAGCTGACAGCTTGCTGCAACTTGAGAAACAGTTGAAACAGCATGGTAATGACCAGTCTGGAATCGATACCACCGAACTACAACAAACCGTCGTCAAAGAATGTCTGTTTGAACTGGGTAATATCAAAGAAAACCTGACACTTGCAGCGCAACAAGGCGATATATCTAGCGAGCTGATTGACAGCAGTTGCCAAGGCTTACAGTTAATTACTGGCAGCTTGGATATGCTAAACCTTACTGATGCAGCTCTGTTATTAACGGCGACAGTAAATAAATTACAAAGTCAGCCAAGTGACGAACCGCTCACAACATCTGCTATTCAGCAATTAGCAGAAATTCTCTCTGCGGCTGAACTCTACATGGAATCTGTTGAACGGCATGGTCAATCATCACCACAACTGATTGAAAATGCGCATCAAATTCTAGATAAGTTTGGCCTTATCGAAGATGAAGTTTTACCCGAGTCGTTCGCGCCTGACATTTCAGTCACATCATTTGATAAGCCGGTTAACCTTATTGAGAAACCAATCACGGGCGTTGAGGCTTATATCCAGCAACAAGCTGATTCTGCACCGGCGCAACAGATTCGTGAAGAAGCCCCTATTACTGAAGCTCCTGTAGAGACACGATTAACAAGTGTTGAGAAATATATTCAGGCACAAGCTGACTCAGCGCCAGCTTCAATCCCTGACGACACTAGCTTCGAAGTTGAAATAGAGACAAACACAACTGAAAAACCAATGTCATCTGTTGAAGCCTATATTCAACAGCTAAATTCTGGCAAAGCCGAAGCCGAAGCCGAAGCCGAAGCCGAAGCCCCAGTATTGTCATTTGATGACAGCGAAACAGATACGCTGACGTGGTCTTTCGACACCGATAATGAAACCACTTCACCACAAGTTGAAGAAACAGAAGACTTTGATTTAACAATTGATTTTTCTGACATTCCAGAACCTTTTGCAGAACCAGAAACCTCTCCAGTAGCAGAATCAACTGAATTTTCTTTAGAAATTCCAGAAATCAGTGAAACAACGGCTGCTGATAGCTTGGTGGGATTTGCTGAAGGTATTGATCCAGATATCGCCGAAGTGTTTCTCGAAGAAGCCGAGGAAGTGCTTGCAGAGCTCAATCAGCTCATTCCCGACTGGTGCGCTGAACAATCAGTCGAAGTGTTAAGTGACATTCGCCGGCATTTCCATACTCTAAAAGGCAGCGGTCGTATGGCCGGCGCAATGGCAGTTGGCGATGTTGCTTGGTCGGTAGAGAGTTTATTAAACCGCGTCTTAGAAGGTTTTGCTGCCGATTCCTCGCAATTATCTGCCATGTTGACACAAGCACCGGTTGTTATCGCAGATATGGTTGAGCGTTTCAGTCATGGTGATATGTCATCAACAGCTGATGCCGACCAAATGGTCTTACTAGCGACCGCTATTCGTGAAGGACAGACGCAACCAATTGAGCAAGCGGTCGAGCCAGAAACAGATGATGTCGTAATTGAAACCTTACCGACATCACTAACAGGCGTTGAGCAATACATTCAACAACACTCAACCTCGGCTATTTCAACAGAAAAACAACCAACGTCTGTTGATAGATATATCGAACGTCTTGCGGAAAGTGATGCGACTACAACCATACTGACCGATGTCACCACCATCGAAAAATATATTCAAAATCATATCGAGCCAGAAGTTGAAACAATCGACCTTGAAGATGATGAAGATGCCGAGCTTCTGGAAATATTCTTGAGTGAAGCGCGTCAGCATGTACTGACTTTGACTGAGGCAAGTTATAACTTGCATGTTGGCGACAATATCGACAAACCTCAATTGAGCGCCGCGCATTCACTTAAAGGCTGCGCCAATATCGCGGGTGTGACACCTGTTGCATTGATTGCCACAGAGCTTGATCAAACCCTAAGAGAAATGCACCGCCAGCAACAGCAACTTAATGCTGATGATTTGTCACTCCTCAAACAGGTTTATCAAAACCTGCATCATTTGATTGAAACTATCAATGATGGTGCTAGTGAGCCAGATATCAGTCTGCTACATCGGCAGATTCTCAATTTACGTCCTGATGCTGTTGTTGCTGACGCGCAGCAAGTTATCGCTATGGATCCTGAACAATTAGTCAGTTTCCTAGAAGAAACCGATACCCTACTTGATAGCTATACAAGACAGCTAACCGAATGGCAGCAAACAGGCCAGGAAAATCATCAACAAGCCTTACAAGAAACGCTAAAAGCATTAGCTGAAAATGCTGATGATGCTGAACTGCCAGCATTAGCTGCTTTGTATCAATTGTTGGATGGGCTTATTCAGCATCCTCAAGCAAATACGCCAGAGGTTATCGGATTACTTGAGCAAGTCTATGAAATGCTCAATAACCAGATTGAAGCACTCATACAAAATAAACCGATGGCTGACTTGACGCCATTACGTGATCATATCGCCGCGACATTAGACAGTTTGGACAATAACGCGGCTGACACACCAGAAAGCAATCCGATACCAGCAGAGCCGGTCATTTCAGCATTAGCTGATGAAGGTTACGACAGTGTAGATCCAGATCTATTGGAAGCCTTTACCGAAGAAGCTGCCGAATTACTGGAGTCGAGCAACGAAGCAATCAAACTCTGGCAACAAACGCCAGATAACGATGCCGCATCAATGCAGTTACAACGGGATCTGCATACGCTAAAAGGTGGTGCACGTTTAACTGAAGTCACAGCCATTGCCGACTTAACTCACCAAATTGAAACCTTAGTGATTTCTGTCTGCGATGACAAACAGCCCGCAGATGAAGCATTTTTCGATTTATTACAACGGTGCCAAGATCAGTTAAGTGTTATGCAAGAACAACTTGCAGCACGTCGGACGATCATCGTTAACGAAAGTTTATTAGCTGAGATAAATGCTTTTAGCTCTGGTGAGTCTATGGTCATTACTCAGCCATTGCCAGAGTTAACAACACCATCACCAGTTGAGCCAGCAACGCCTGCATTAAACCCAAGTGAACAAATCCGTGTCCGCGCGGATCTGCTGGATTATCTCAGTAACTTTGCTGGTGAAGTCAGTATTTCACGTGACCGCGTCACGCAACAGCATCAAGCTTTACGTCAGCAATTACGTGAGATGGAAGAAACGGTTACCAGACTTCACGACCAATTACGTAAGCTGGAAATTGAAACCGAAACACAAATCCTCTTCCGTTACGAAGATGGCAGTGCGGATCATCACGCAGAATTTGACCCGCTTGAGTTAGATCGTTTCTCAACGATTCAACAATTATCTCGTAGTTTGACTGAGAGTGTTATCGACTTAAATGACATCAGCCAATCCATGGATCAGCTGGTTCGCGAAACCGATACTATTTTGCTGCAACAGTCGCGCCTCAATACCGATTTACAACATGGTTTGATGCATACGCGACTCGTACCATTTAGTTTTATTGTGCCAAGGCTAGAACGTATTGTTCGTCAGACCGCCAGTGAAACGGGCAAAGCAGCACAACTAAGCGTTGATGGTGGCGCTCAGGAACTTGACCGCGCCATTCTTGACCGTCTGGTTGCGCCCATTGAACATATTCTGCGTAATGCCATTGCGCATGGTATTGAAACAAACCGTGAGCAATACGGTAAACCAGATGCTGGTCAACTGCATATCGACTTACGTCGTGAAGGTTCAGAAGTTTTATTGAGTATTCGAGATGATGGTCAGGGACTGAATATCGGTAAGATTCGCGAGAAAGCATTGGCACTAAAACTCATTGCGCCAAGCGATAATCCAAGTGATGAAATGTTGATGCAACTTATTCTGACATCAGGTTTTAGCACTGCTGATAATGTGTCTCAGCTTGCAGGGCGTGGCGTCGGTATGGATGTCGTGAACAATGAAATCCGTGCTTTAAAAGGTCGACTGTCAATCGAGTCTGTTGCTGGCAAAGGCAGTAGTTTCCATATTCGTCTGCCACTAACCTTATCGTTGATTCAGGCATTACTGGTCACCGCTAACCAACAACAGTTCGCGATCCCATTATCTACCGTAAAAGCCGGTGAGCGTCTGGCCGTTAGCGATATTCGAGAATTACTGACACAACCGCAACCGATTTATCGCTTTAATGATGAAGATTATGAGTTTGTGCCGCTGAGTCACCTGTTGGGTGAACCGCTAGACTTACCAGAAAATGCGCGCCAACCAATGCCGTTGCTACTGTTCCGTAGCGGTTCGGTTCGTGTTGCTCTGCTAGTTGATGAGATTAATAGCAACCGTGAAATCGTTATCAAATCACTGGGCAAACAAATGTCTCAGATCAATGCGATTAATGGTGCAACCATTCTTGGCGACGGTCGAGTGGTATTGATTTTGGATATTCCGACACTGATTTCGGTTCATCGTAAACAACAAGCTGGTAATACGGATGTACCGGAAGAAGTTGTGCTACAAAAACAAGCTGAAGAGAGATTGCCGGTTGCGATGGTCGTCGATGACTCTATCACCATGCGTAAAGCAACAGGCGGACTACTGACCCGTCTTGGCTTTAATGTAATGACGGCAAAAGATGGTGTTGATGCATTAGCGCAGCTTTATGAACAACAGCCAGACATCATTTTACTCGACGTAGAAATGCCGAGAATGGATGGCTTTGAGTTCGCTTCTATCGTTCGTAATGATGCTAAATTCCAACATTTACCAATCATCATGATCACCTCCCGTACCGGTGACAAACATCGCCACCGTGCGATGGGAATTGGTGTCAATGATTACCTCGGTAAACCCTATCAGGAAAATGAACTGGTCGCCGCCATGAAACAACTGTTGGGTAGTCACTACCCACAACGACGCCCTTAATCAGGATCAACTATGACCGCCAAGCTAGATTATGTTCACTGCATGCTGATTCCACTGCGAGAACATTATTTATTGTTACCGAATACGACTATCGCTGAAGTCACACCATTACCAAGCACCGTTTCAACAAGTGATATCGGACAACAAGACTTCATTCTTGGTGAATGTCACTGGCGAGACAAAATTTTGCCCGTTATCGATTTGGAAAACTTGATTGGCCAAACCGCCACCGAAGAAAGTCGAACTGCTAATAAACTTTGTGTGCTCAATGGTATTAACCAAGCGGCGGGCGTGTCACATTACGCACTCCCCTGCTGTGGCGCACCGCAGTTAATTACCCTCAATGAAGCTGCTCTACAGATTTCACCACAACAAGGTGGTGATAACTGGCTGCACTGCCAAATCAAAATCGGTAGCCAAATTGCCTTATTACCGAACCTTGATCAAATTGAAAAGCATCTCCAAAATCAATTAGCGACCCCCTGATATCTGGGCCATTTTTCCTCTATGATAGGCGCCATGAAATTGCGCAAAATACTCATCTCTATACTGACGTTAGCAACGTTGCTACCGACTTTGGCGACCGCAGATTTACCGCTAAATGAGCAACGAAAAGTTTATCAACAAGCGAAAAAGGCGCTGCAAACACAGCAACTGCCGCAATATCAATCTTTGCGAAATCAGCTGAACGGCTATCCATTACAAAGCTATCTCGATTATCTTTTTATCGATAAACGACTCAGCCAAACCAGTAATGACAGCGTCGCAGCTTTTTTAGAAAAACATCAAAACAGTTTCTTTGCCAATAGACTACGTGCTTCTTATCTCAATAAACTGGCATCTAACCAGCAGTGGCAAACGTATCTGAATTTTTATCAACCAACACAATCAGCCACTCGCCAGTGTTATCAAGCACAGGCATTAATGCATACCGGCCAAACACAAGCAGCGGAAGAAGCGGCATTAGCGCTGTGGTTGGTGCCATATTCTCAAGATAAGGCGTGCGATCCGGTTTTTAATTTTATTGAAAAGCGCGGCTTACTAACCGACGAACGCCGTTGGGAGCGTTTAATGTTAAGCCTACGAGCCGGGCAGTTTTCATTAGCGAAATACCTTGCTCGCCAAGTTAATGCTACCGCAACCGCACAAGCTTGGACCGAGCGCTGGCAACAAATTCACAGTAACCCACAAAGCTTGTTATCCCAGCTACCTGCGCAAGTGGATCACAATCGGGTCAGTCTTGCTAATGATGTGCCTTTATCACGTGAAATCATTATCCATGGTTTACATCGCTTAGCGCGTCAGGATCCCGATAAAGCATATGGTCACTGGCAAAGACTCAAATCGGCCTATGAGTTCAGCGATGAGCAGCGTGCAAGTGTGCAGCGCGAAATGGGCTTATGGGCTGCTTTAAACAGAAAAGATGAAGCGCTACGCTACTTTGGCGACACCCAAAATGAACCTTGGCGTGTTCGAGCAGCACTCTGGCAACAAGACTGGAAAGCAGTAAAGTTAGCCATAGCGAGTTTGGATGAAAACACCCGTCATGAAACCGCTTGGCAATACTGGCTAGCACGGAGTCTTGAAAAAACCGGCGATCCAAAAGCGGCAGAATCCATCTATCGAGGTCTGGTTAAAGAGCGTGATTATTATGCTTTTCTTGCTGCCGATCGGTTGGGTGCAGATTACAGCATGAATCCCAAGCCAATAGAGGCAACTGCTGAAGAACTGGCAAAACTCAAATCAATGCCAGCATACCAACGTCTCTATGAGTTTTATCATATTGGCGAAGATCTGGAAGCCCGCCGAGAAGCTTATTATCTGCAAAGCACACTGAGTAACCGTGAACTACAATTATTATCACTGCAGACTCATGAATGGGGATGGCATAACCAAACGATTGCGATCTTAGGTAGTGCCAAATATTGGGATGCTCTCGATCAGCGTTTCCCAGTGTTATACCAAGATGCCATGCAAAAAGCGGCCTCAGCACAAAAGTTAGATATTGCTTGGTTGTTGGCTATTGCTCGACAAGAAAGTGCCTTTAATAGTCAGGCACATTCTCATGCCGGCGCTATGGGCTTAATGCAAGTCATGCCAGCAACTGGTCGAGCCACCGCAAAGCTTTTGAATAAACCATTGAACTCCGTATCTGAGTTATATGACCCCAACCGAAATATTGAAATTGGCAGTCGCTACCTCAGAAAAGTTTACGATGACTTACAGCAAAACCCTGTTTTAGCAACGGCGGCCTATAATGCCGGCCCTCATCGCGTCATGAACTGGCTACCAAAAGATAGTGCATTACCTGCTGACATTTGGGCAGAAAATATTCCTTATAACGAAACACGCGGTTATATCCGCGCCGTCATGAGTTATAAAGCAACATTTGACCACCAACTTAAGCGGCCAGTCATTCCGTTAAGTGAACGTATGCCAACTGTTCGACCGGCGGCACCTTAATCAGAAATGGAAATTTATCGCGTCGGCGGCTGTGTCAGAGATGAGTTACTAGGTTTACCAGTAAAAGATACTGACTGGGTGGTAGTCGGCGCGGATGCCAAAGCAATGTTCGCTGAGGGGTATCGCCCGGTAGGCAAAGATTTTCCCGTGTTTTTACATCCAAAAACACAAGAAGAATATGCGTTGGCACGTACCGAACGAAAGACTGCACCGGGCTACCATGGTTTTGATTTTTATGCGGCGCCAGACGTCAGTCTGGAAGAAGATTTACTGCGCCGAGATCTGACCATTAACGCCATGGCCAAATCAGCTGAAGGCGACATTATTGATCCTTTTGGTGGCCAGCAAGATCTACAAGCGGGATTATTACGTCATGTGTCACCGGCCTTTGCCGAAGATCCTGTTCGGGTGCTTCGTCTCGCAAGGTTCGCTGCCCGTTTTAACTTTAACGTAGCAGATGAAACCAAGGTATTAATCAATGAAATGATTGATGCTGGCGAACTTCAACATCTTGTTGCTGAACGTGTTTGGCAGGAAACAGCCAAAGCATTGGCTGAAAAAACGCCCTCTCGATTTTTTTATACATTAAAAGAAGTTGGCGCCTTGGAAATTCTTTTTCCAGAAGTCCATCAACTTTTTGGCGTACCGCAAAATCCACAATGGCATCCTGAAATAGATACCGGTGTTCATGTCATGTTGGTTTTAGATGCTGCGGCGACATTAACTGACGATATATCAGTCAGATTTGCTTCGCTTTGCCATGATCTGGGTAAAGGCCAAACACCCGTCGATATTTTGCCAAGTCATCAAGGACACGAAGCCAGAAGTATTGTTCTGACCAAGCAGCTCTGTGAGCGCTTAAAAGTGCCAAAGGAAATGCAATCCTTAGCTGTGAATGTTGCCGAACTTCATACTGAAGTTCACAGGCTACTGACCCTACCTGCTGAGACAATTTTATCGGTATTTGAAAAGTTAGATAGTTTTCGCAAACCGCTGCGTTTTAGCCAATATCTCCTTGCTGGCGTAGCAGACTTTCGCGGTCGGCCGGGTTATGAAAATGCCGAGATGCCTGAAAAAGCAATTTTTCAAGATTGTTATTCAGCTGCAGCGGCAGTCAAAACTGATCAATTCATCGAAGCAGGACTGCAAGGTGCAGATATTGCCAAGGCATTGCGAAGCGCTCGTTTAACAGCCATTGAAGCCATTATTAAGCCTTATCAAAACACATAACTAAAATGCGGGGCAAAGCCGCTTCGCGTATAATAATTTCTTTTGAATTAACCACAGGATTTTGTAGATGACTACGCTTTCTGCCAACTGGACCAGCGTGAATGAGGCTTGTCAGCCTTTAGTTGATGCATTGCTGGAAGATGCTCAAGCATTACAACTGGAAATCAGCACGCTCAGCAACGGTACCAAAATTGTCGATGCAGGTATCAGAGCGAAAGGTGGCCTTGAAGCTGGCCGTCGCATTGGTGAAATTTGCATGGGCGGTTTGGGTACCGCAACCATGGGTAGTCAGAGTGGTTTTGCCAACTGGCCATGGTCAGTGAATGTTCATGCAAAAACACCAGTTCTAAGTTGCTTAGGTAGTCAATATGCTGGTTGGAGCCTGTCTCACAAATCAGAAGAAGGTAAATTTTATGCCTTAGGTTCTGGTCCGGGTCGTGCGTTAGCTGCTCGTGAAGAATTATTTAAAGAATTCGAGTACCAAGATAAAGCTGACTCAACCGTTATCGTATTGGAAGTCGACCAGTTTCCACCGGTTGCCATTGCCGAAAAAATTGCCGACAACTGCGGCATCAAACCAGAAAACCTCACACTAATCTTAACGCCAACCACGAGCCTTGCTGGCGTTATGCAAATTGCTATTCGTGTTTTAGAAGTTGCACTGCACAAAGCACACACTTTGCACTTTCCATTAGAAAAAATCATTGATGGATATGGCAGCACACCTGTCGCACCCGCCGGTGGTGACTTTATGACTGGTATGGGCCGCACCAATGACGCAATTTTGTACGGTGGTACGGTGCATTTGTTTGTTGATGCAACCGATGAAGAAGCCAAAGATTTGGCCGAAAAAATGCCAAGTAATACGTCTTCGGACTATGGTCGTCCATTTGGTGAGATCTTTAAGTCTTACGAATATGACTTTTTCAAAATCGATCCAATGCTGTTCAGCCCAGCCAAAGTCATTATTACCAACACTAAATCGGGTAAGAGCTTTACGGCAGGCGAACTCAATGCTGATCTACTGACCCAATCATTTGGTCTGTAATCATTAATGCCCAAGCCCCGTGTAGTTATATTTAACGATACCCATGGCTGGCATAGTGAACAGCTAACAGCATCGTTTAACGCATTAGGTATCGATACGGTATACAGTGATTTGGCTTTATGCCGTATTGATTTAACGCTGCCGAATCGAATATTTATTCCGGGTTTAGACAATCAACTTCCTGATGCCGTGCTGGTGCGCGGCATCGCTCCTGGAAGCCTGGAGCAAATCACACTTCGTATGGATGTTCTCCATACCCTACATGAAATCGGTATCCCTGTTCTTAACTCGGCAAGTGTCATTGAACTGACCGTCGATAAAGCAAGAACCTCTTTAAGACTGGCCATGGCCGGACTTAATACGCCGCCTACTTGGGCATGTGAGGATCGTCAACAAGCCGTCGACATTATTCGTCGAGAGCTTAATGCCGGCTATTCCGTGGTGATGAAACCATTATTTGGCTGCCAAGGTAAAGGGATCATTCGTATTGATTCATTAGAACAAATGGATTTAGTAGTACCCGTTGGCGAAGCCTTTTACTTACAACGCTATGTACTACCCGAGCAGCAAGGTGCTTGGCAAGATTGGCGCTTAATGGTCATTGAAAATCAACTGGTTGCAGCAATGTCACGCCGGTCAGGTCATTGGATCACCAACTTTGCCCAAGGCGCCCAATGTTTTGCCACCACAGTTACCGAAGAAATGCATTATTTGGCATTGGCAGCAACACGCGCTGTCGAAGCACCCTATGCGGGTGTCGACTTAATCAAAGATCACAATGGTCACTTTAGTGTGCTTGAGGTGAATAGTGTGCCGGCTTGGAAAGGTTTACACCAAGCAACAGGTATCGATATCTCAGGTCCAATTGCCAAAATGGTCGCCAATCACATCTCACAAAAGCAGCCAAACAAATTTCCTGAAAATGTTATCTGAGCAACAACTCACAGAGTGTATTAAGTGGGCCTGTGAACAAGAAGTGATGGCCCTTAAACCGGGTAATGTAAATCCCCATCGTGATGGTCATCAAATGCAGCTGGATGACTTTATCAGAAGCGCCACAGCCATCGCCTCGGTGATGGCCAAGCGAGACTTAACCGTTGGGCAAAGAATCTTACAAGGCGTCATCGCCACCAGAAAAGTCGTCGACTGTAATACCAACCTCGGCATTATTTTATTATTTGCCCCGATTATTGAAGCGAATTGGCAAGTTAATAGTTTTTCAGAACTCCCTAGAGCCATCGAAAAAGTTCTCAAAAACTTAACAATTGAAGATGCTGTTGATTGTTATCAAGCGATTCAAATGGCCGAGGCCGGCAACCTTGGTGAAAGTAGCCAACAAGACATTCGCCGCAAACCATCCGTAACCCTGCTCGAAGCCATGAATTTGGCCGAAAATCGTGACAGCATTGCTCGGCAATATGTCAATAATTACAAAGAGGTATGGGAAATTGCCTTTAAGGAATTGACAAATTCCTTAAACTGTGGGGAAAAGGTTGAATGGGCTACCGCTTTAGCGTATCTTAATGTCCTATCAAGTGTCCCTGACACGCTGGTTAGCCGTAAGTTTTCAAGGCATAAATCGCAAGAAATTTCAGAACAGGCGAAATTATTTGTTGAAAAAATGAATAACAACTCCACATTAAGTTCTATGCAACCACAGCTCCTTGAATGGGACCAACATTTAAAGTGTCAAGCAATCAATCCCGGTACTACCGCAGATATCTGTGCAGCAGCATTATTACTGCATGCATTAGAACAAGCTGACACAAACCGAATTTCAGTAGCTCAATGCACATAGCGGGCGGCGCTGAGCAGGTGATACGTTCCTTTATTACGTATAAACCGCTTCTCTTGGAGCGGAAAAAATGAGCCTTTTTGACAATTTTTTTGGAACAGGAAGATATAACATGCCAGTTATCGATCGCGTACTTGTAGGTGAATCTCTGGTCATCGAAGATGGTGACTTAGACAACGTTGCACACATTGACTTAATCATGGGTCCACGTGGCTCAGCTGCGGAAGATGCATTCTGCCGTACACTGACTGATCAAAAACAAGGTGTTAACGGTCTGTTGGCTGTCGTCGCACCTAACCTGATGGTTAAACCTGCAACCGTCATGTTTAACAAAGTTACTATCAAAAACATGAAACAAGCCGTTCAAATGTTCGGCCCAGCACAACGTGGTGTTTCATTGGCAGTAGCTGAATGTGTTGAAGACGGTACTATCCCAGCTGGTGAAGCTGATGATTGCTTCATCTGCGTTGGTGTATTCATTTCACCAACTGCTGATAGTGATCAAAAAATCCAAGACTGGAACTACCGTGCAACTAAAGAAGCTATCAAACGTGCAGTAGCACGTGAGCCAAAAGCTGCTGATGTTGTTGCTCAGTACAAAACTAGCGAACATCCGTTCGGCGCTAACTAAGCCTTACGCTTGTAGCAAATTTGGATCTGGCCCTCACCGAGGGCCAGTTTTCCAAAACTTAATACCCCGATAAAGCAGTCAAGTCTGCTGCTGTCAAAATTCCTTTATGTAACGCACTAGCGAGTAATACGGACTCAATTCCCATCTCAGCTAAACGAGCTAAATCTTTTTTAGTTCGAATCCCACCAGATGCAATCCATTGTTGTCCTGGATGCGCTAATTTCAATTGTTCCAATCTTTCATAACCAGGGCCCGTGGTTCGGCCAACCGCATCTAAATCCATCGCGATCACTTGTAATGGCCAAACTGCACGGTCTGCAAGCCAACGGCTATCACCTAACAACTGTCCATTTCGAAAATCCAAAGATAAGATCCAGTTATCCAATTCTGCTGCTGCATACTCACAGGGTAAAGTTTCACTCCCCGCAACCCAACGAATATTGTTGGCAGGTGGTGCTTGCTGCAACTGCCTTGCACGCCGAATACCAGCATCAAGCCAAATTTGTAGTGAGGGGAATTGTTGTGCCAACGATTGATAAAACGCTTTATCTAAAGGCTCGCCTTCGATACTGTCTAGATCAGCAATGTAAATCGTTTTGAAATCATGAAACGCTAATAAGTCTCTAATTACTTCTGCAGGTGTCGTTGCCTGAGTTAACACCGAGGTAAGTAACGGGTAACTTGATCTTGCGCCGCCTTGGGCTAAAACGACTTGCCCCTTTAGTACATCAATGACCGGTATAATCTGCACGTGAACTTAGCCTTTAAGCAATCATGAAAATAGTTGTCTACGAATATTTTACCAGTGGTGCATTACTTAATAGGGATTTCTCATCCGAACTTGCACATGAGGGTGATGAAATGTTGCAAGCAGTGATTAACGACATGCTCAGCAACACATCATTTCAGCCAACTGTCATCCGTGATGCGAGGCTACCGCCGCTAAATAACATCAACAATATTCGTGTTGATTCTGTTTCAGCCTATCAACAAGCTTGGCAACAATGTCTTGAAGAGGAAACGCGGTTTCTTTTAATTGCGCCAGAAACTGAGGGAGTATTGGCTTCGTTAGCTACGCAAGTCCTCAACGCGGGTAGACAATTACTCGGTACATCACCTAAAACGACTGCGTTATGCACTAATAAGCTTGAATGTAGTCAAAAGTTGGCATCAACTGATATCTCAACAATACCGACACAAACTGCTGAAAACTGGTTGGCACAACCTGCATTTTTAGGGGCGTTAATCTGTAAACCAATTGACGGTGCAGGTTGTGTAGATACCTATTTATTTGAAAGTGAAATCGCGGCCGCCCATTATTTACATCAATGTTCGCACCACCAAAGGCAAACAATCATCGTACAACCTTTCATCTCAGGAACCCCGATGAGTTTGTCAGTTTTTTTTGCCGACAAACCTCATATTTTGTCGTGCAACCAACAAATTATTACTGGCAATAACCAACTGACATATGAGGGATCTATTGTTAACTTACCTTTCCCAAATGCCTTAACAAAAGTCCAAGCCACAACGATGCTGACGAAACTACGGTCGCTGCTGCCAGAGCTATGGGGTTTTGTAGGGGTTGACCTGATTGTTAATGAAGATGAGTATTGGATTGTTGATATTAACCCGCGCTTAACCACCTCATTTAACCAGCTCTCGCAACTCGAAACCTCGCCAGCACAAAGGCTATTTAACGCGCTGGCTGAAAATGAGTTTAAGGTAAGTAATGATTAGTCCAAAAGCTTATTTTTCGGGATGGGATATTGGTGGCGCACATGTCAAAGTGTCGCGCTGTGACTGGCAAGGCAACATTATTCAAAACTTGGAACTTCCCTGCCAACTCTGGAAAGGCATAACAGGCCTATCGGAAACACTTAAAAAATCACTGCAGCAATTTGATAACCGAGAAGATAGACACTTTATTACCTTAACCGGCGAATCTGCTGATTGTTTTACTAACCGCCAGCAAGGTGTTGTTCAGATTTTAGACTGTGTGCAACAGCTGATTGATCCCGATAACTGCGTCGTTTTTAGTCAGTCACAAGATTGGTTAACCATAAGCCAAGCCCAACAATGCTGGCAACAAGTTGCCTCGATGAATTGGTTAGCAACTGCTACGTGGTGTGGCATTGAACATCCCGATGCACTATTAATTGATATTGGCAGCACAACAGCCGATCTTATTTGCATTATTAATGGCAAACCGACTTTAAAAGGCTTTACTGATCAAGCCAGACTACAAAGCGGTGAGCTGGTTTATAACGGCGTGATTCGAACACCATTAATGGCATTAGCGCAGGATGTACCATTTTCAGGACTTCATCAGCGAGTAGCTAATGAAGTTTTCGCTACCACAGCCGATGTTTGGCGATTACAAAATATGTTACCAGTCGATATTGCTGATAGCAGTGCTGATGGACAGTCATGGCAAGCACAACACTGCCAACAGCGACTGGCAAGAATGGTGGGTAGTGACGCTGAAAACTATTCGAAAGAAACTTGGCAAGAATTGGCTGAGTGGTATGGGCAGCAACAAATACAACAACTGCTGCAAGCCTGCCAACAAGTTATTGAAACACACAAGCTTATGCCAGAAGCCCCTGTCATCGGTGCGGGGGTTGGTCGTTTTCTGGCTTTAACGCTTGCTCAGAAATTAAATAGACCTTATCTCGATATGGCGGATTTACAATTAAATGCGCAAGCGACCATTGGTGCGCCAGCTACTGCATTAGCGCTTCTTGGCTGGCGACAGTTCACGTAAAATAGTCGAATGACTGAATCTAGCCTGCGCCATATCAACTTGCCCTACCATGCCGATGGTGCAATTTATTTTGAGCAGATCCGCGATCTCCCTTGGCCAGTAATGCTTGATAGTGCGGGTATGGCTGATGATATTGGCCGCTTCGATATTATTACAGCTGACCCATTTATCACCCTAGAAACTTCGGGAGATAAAACACATATTCAGTTCCGCGATAAGACATCTGAAAGCCACCACGAAGATCCGTTCCACCTACTACAAACACAATTAGCCCGCTTTCCAACGGCCAGTGCTGACTTTCCTTTTACTGGTGGTGCGATTGGTTACTTTGCCTATGACTTAGGCCGTGTCATTGAGTCTTTACCGATAAAGGCTGAAGATGTTGAGCATTTACCGGAGATGGCTGTCGGTATTTATGATTGGGCGCTTCTCATCGATCATCAAACCAAAAGCTGTATCTTGGTCTGTCATAACTTTGATCCCTACAGTGAAACGTTATTGTCGTTGTTGGTGAAGCGCTTTGAGAATCTCACGCCATTAAATAGTCAATTTAAAGTGTCAGGTCAGCTTAATACCAATATGGATGAGTCGACCTATGCTAAAGCTTTTCAGCGTATTCAAGACTACATTCTTGAAGGTGACTGTTATCAGGTAAACCTTGCCAAACGATTTGAAATAGCTGCTGATGGTGACCCTTGGGCAGCTTATAAGTTACTTAGAAAACATAATGCTGCGCCGTTCTCGGCATTTCTGGATACGCCAAAAGCCTGTGTGCTCAGTTCATCACCAGAAAGACTGTTATCAGTTCGCAATGGTAAAATTGAGACCAAACCGATTAAAGGTACGCGTCCACGAGCGCTAAATAACCCGGCGAAAGATAAACAAAATGCCGATGAGCTTTTAACTAGCCTCAAAGACCGCGCTGAAAATCTGATGATCGTGGATTTACTTCGCAACGATTTGGGCAAAGTTTGCGTACCAGGCAGCATCAAAGTACCAAAAGCATTTGCCTTAGAGTCTTTCGCTACAGTGCATCACTTGGTGAGTACCATCACAGGAACCTTAGCAGCGGATCAAAGTCCTGTATCACTACTTCGTGCGTGCTTCCCTGGTGGCTCTATTACCGGTGCACCGAAATTACGTGCTATGGAAATTATCGAAGAACTCGAGCCACACCGGCGCGGCGTTTATTGTGGCAGCATTGCCTACATTGGTTTTGACGGCAATATGGACAGTAACATTACTATCCGTACATTGGTCTATAACCATAACCGACTCAGATTTTGGGCAGGTGGCGGCATTGTTGCTGACTCAGATTGTGCAGACGAACATCAGGAAGTATTGGATAAAGCCGCAGCGATGTTGCATCTTGTCGAGCAACTGCGCCAACAATGAATGTCGTCAAGCTAGGTGGCAGCTTATATCATCAACCTCGCTTAAAAAGCTGGTTACACAAGCTGCAAAACGAAGCAAAAACATCATCAATTTTGGTTGTTGCAGGTGGCGGTCCATTTGCGGATTGTGTTCGTGAGGCCCAGCAAGATCACCAGCTATCAGACACTTCCGCACATCAAATGGCCATCATTGCCATGAAACAATTTGCTTTACTGTTGCTTGATATGCAGCCAGAAGCAACAGCCGTCCATCATCTATCAACGCTCCCCAAAACAGGGCTGTATATTTGGCTCCCTGATGACAAGGCTATGATGGAAACGGACTTACCCTGCTCTTGGGCAGTGACTTCCGATAGCATTGCGCTTTGGTTAGCTCAGCAACATCAGGCTGAGCAGCTGATTATTGTTAAAAGCTGTGATCTTTATGACTATGACATCAAAACGTTAACAAAAACGGGTGTGTTAGATAGGCACTTCTCAACGCTATACCATCAATATCCGCTCCCCTGCTACATTGTTCAAGAGTCAAACCTCAATAGCAGCCTCAGCTCAAACCTGCGTTTAACATGACCAAAACGTTTTTTGATGGATTAGTTGATGAGCTTGGCTTGGTTTTAAATGGTGAAACCAAGTCACTATGCCAACAGCTTATTGATGAGACTGTCCAAAAGCCCTTTACCCAAACTGCGCATATGAGCGGTAGTCTTTATCCAGCAGCGTTGGCAGGCCAGGTTTTAGCAACATTGCATCAAGGAAATTTATTATCAGCCGCCAATTTTCCAACGCTACGGCAAGTTGAAGCGGATACGCTTGCTGAAATGGCTGCGCTTTTTTCGTTTCCTTTTGGCCATTTCACTACAGGTGGCAGTATGGGTAACTTGGAGGCGTTAGCTAAAGCCAAGGCACGTTACCCCAACCTAAATACTGTTTATGTCAGTGATAGCTGTCATTATTCGATTAATAAGGCCTGCCTATTTTTAGGCTTATCGTTAATTCAAATTCCGACTGATAGTGATTACAGAATAGACCTTCAAGCTCTTCAGCAGGCTTGCGAGGCTGAAAAACCCCTTGCGATTATCGCTAATGCTGGCAGCACGAGTGGTGGCCATATTGATCCGTTAGTTAACATTGCTGAGATAGCCAAACAATATCAATGTTGGTTTCACATTGATGCGGCTTGGGGCGGTTTTATGGCTTTATTAGACGTTACCGCTATCAGTGATGCTGGTCTTTATGCTGACTCACTATGTTTTGATCCACATAAATCCCTCGGTCAGCCAAGACCCTGTGGTTTATTGTTTTATAAACAGCCGCTAGCCAAAGTCACAAGCAATGCAGAGTATTTATCAGAAGCACCTGATACGCGTCTGATTGGCTCAAGGGGCGGAGAGTATTTTTTATCGCTATGGCTGACGCTGCAGCATCATGGGTTGTGCGAGATAAAAATAGATCTTAAACGAAAAATTGAAGAGTCTCAGCAGCTTATGGCCTTATTGCAAGGCAAAGTTGGTCATCTTATTTATGGTGAAACCGGCATCATCTGCTTTCAGCATAACAAGAATTTACAACCGCCTATTGATGAGCAAGTTCTGTCACAAACAACACTCAATAAACAGCCTTATTATCGTATCGTTTTTGCCGATCGTCATGCTCGCGCAGAAGATGTCTTTATGCGTCTGGCGCCTTATCTCTGATCTGCGTCTGGACCCCATCAAATCGACGCAGCCAGCTCGATACACCATTTAAAGGTTTAGGCCATTTGGCACTTGCTTGGACAGCAGCATTTTTGCTGTTGTAAACCCCGTAAATTAACGCATACCACACTTGGTTATTACGCATGCTGGCAAATACCGCGACATTACCAGTTAACTGGTACTTTTTAATGTAGTCGTCAATTTCACTTCTGTCCCAGCTGCCCATTAGCTGAAACGTAAACGCTGTCTTTGGTTGCTCCATGATCCAGTCTGCGCCGTGAACCTTATTCACTGACTTAGGCTGCTCAGATTGTTTGGCTTCCGGCGTTTTTACTTCAACAATTGTCTCAATTTTTTCTACTTCGGTATCGCGCAAAGCTTCAGTAGTTTGCGTAGGCATCTCATCTACAGGCGTAAAAGGAGGGATGACAACCGATTCCTCTTCCACCACATTTTGTGTATCTGATGAATCACTAGCTTGCTCAACCGTACTTATCTGCTCAGTAATGAATGGCTCACCTATTGATGGTGATTCGACACTTTGTGTCTCTTCCAGCTCTTCCAGTAACTCAATTAAATTTTGCTTTTCAGCCTCTGCATTTGTGAGCACAGTATCTTCATCAATTACCACCATTGGCAACTCAGGTGCCTCGATAATTTCCTCAACATCATTGTCCGTTGGCTGACTTTGCCCAAGCCATTCATTGATATTTTTCTGGAAAATTAATAACAGTAATAAGGCAATGGCTACCGGCAACATAGGTAACCATTTAATCCACTTAGGCATTCGCCATGAAGGTAAAGCAGGTAGCTGCCAACTTCGGTTCACGCCAAGAAGTTGCTGATGAGCCTGATGATTTATTTCTGATGGAATACCATTACTTCGCTTTTGAATGCGTTGTAGTTGTTTATCCGTAAATGGCAGATCATCCTGCCAGCCTGCGGCTTGCAGTCTTTGTAATAAATAAGCAGGGATTTCATCCGTTGCGACTGGCAACAACTCCAGTTCTTGGAAGCGGTCGTTTCGAATGTTTTGAATTGCTGTGATGTTATTCGTCGCAACAACGGCCTTTAACAAATATTGGCCTTCATGCTGCCAATGCAACCAAGTCGCTAATTGTTGCTGAATGCTGCTATCTAATTTGTCAGCATCATCAAGTAACAAAACTGGTGTTATCTGAATTTGCGATAACTGTTGCAGACGCTGCCGAAGTAACTGTTGCTGATCGCCACCAAGTTGCGTATCACCAGTGCTACCAAAAGCTTGTAAACACTGCTGTGTAATTGTGGCGAGGCTGATATTTTCACCAGCAGTTAATAAGCAAAAACGTAAATCCTCACCAGCTCGTTGTTGGACAGCGCGCAATAAAGAAGACTTACCCAAACCATCGGCGGCATGTAGTAGACAGATCTGACTGCTACTACGAAGCAAATGTAAGATTAAATTAAGTCGCTGACTCACTTGTCTGCCAGCAAAAAAGCTTCCAGGCAGGTTTTGCCGGCTAAACGGATTACTATGCAATGCAAGACGGTCTAGATAAGCGGGCTCCGCAGTAGCATGCATTTCCGTCATAAACTAATCCTTAGCAGAATGCGTCCAAAGTAGCCGCTAAATGTTCTGGCGCATAATCATCACTGATAACTGACTGACCAATGCCCCGCATCAGAATTAAGCGTATAGCGCCATCTTGGACTTTCTTGTCCACGGCCATCAAATCCATAAAACGACCTGTCGTCATTTCTTCAGGTACTGTTATTGGCAATCCAGCAGCTTGTAATACTGACTTAATACGTTCTACTTCAGCGGTTTGTATCCAACCTAAACGCTGCGATAAATCAGCCGCCATGACCATACCAATCGCAATAGCCTCCCCATGGAGCACAACACCATAGCCACAGCCTGTTTCGATTGCATGACCAAAGGTATGTCCTAAATTCAGTAGAGCCCGAACGCCTTGCTCACGTTCATCCGCAGCAACGGTATCGGCTTTATCTTGGCAAGAACGTGCAATTGCTTGCGTTAATAATTCAGGTTGGCGTGCAACGAGACCTGCCATGTTGGCCTCAAGCCAATCAAAAAAATCGGCATCATTAATCAGGCCATATTTGATGACCTCAGCCAACCCAGCAGACAATTGACGATCATCTAACGTATTTAGCGTATCAATATCCGCAAAAACACATTGTGGCTGGTAAAAAGCACCAATCATGTTTTTGCCAAGAGGATGATTTACTGCTGTTTTACCACCGACAGAGGAATCCACTTGAGACAGTAAAGTGGTTGGCACTTGGATGAATGGCACACCACGTTGATAACATGCTGCAGCAAAGCCAGCCATATCACCAATTACGCCACCACCTAAAGCTATGATAGTAGTTTGACGTGACATTCTGGCTTTTAGCAGTCCATCAAAAACAGCCTGTAAAACTTCAAATGTTTTATATTGCTCACCATCAGGCAGGATAACGGTTTCAACACGATAATTCGCTAACGTTTCTTTGACCGTATCCAAATATAGTGGTGCAACTGTGTCATTGGTAACAATCAGTACTTCTTTGCCTTTAATATGAGCTGCAAACAATTCTGTTTGTGTCAGAAGCTGCTCACCAATATAAATCGGATAACTGCGCTTACCGAGTGCAACTTGTAACGTTTTCATCATGTTGATTGTTCTTTATTCACTTTTTCTAATTGTCGAATAACTTCACTTACCGTGCGTTGAACAGAATGCTCACCGGTTGGGATCGTAATGTCGGCAATTTCCCTATACAACGGATCCCGCTGAGCTAATAACTGTTTAATTTGTTGTCGTTTATCGCCAGTTTGTAATAACGGCCGGCTTTTATCGCGAGCCATTCGGCGATAAAGTTGTTCTGCTGTTGCTGCGAGATATATCACCGTACCTCGGTCTGCTAAATTTTGACGATTTTTTTCTGCCAAAATTGCACCACCACCGGTCGCAACCACCACATTTTTAAGGTCGGTTAATTCGTCGATCATTTTTTGCTCTCGATCACGAAAACCAGCTTCACCTTCTCGCTCAAAAATCCAAGAAATTGATACACCTGTACGCTGCTCAATTTCACGGTCACTGTCCCAAAAACGGCGCTTTAGTTTTTTGGCGAGTTGCCGACCAATTGTGGACTTACCCGCCCCCATTGGTCCAACTAGAAATATATTACCTGAAATCACAACTACCAGCGTTTCCCGGATTTTAAACGACAAAAAGCCGGATCTTTTCAGATCCGGCTAACATGATGCCAATACTATAGCGGCGAATATTGACGCTAATATTGCATGCCCTCTTTAACAATCTTTGGTGTAACAAAGACAAGCAACTCACGTTGACGATCTTCGTTGAAGGTATTTCTGAATAACACACCGACATAAGGTAAGTCGCCAAAGAATGGGACACGCTGAACACCAGTATTTTTGGTTTGTTCGTAAATACCCCCAAGCACCACAGTCTCACCATTGTCTACCAAAACCTGTGTTTTCACGCTACGGGTATCAATACTTGGTACGCCCAAGAAGATTTCACCAACTTCATCTTTATTGACTTCCAAATCCATCACAATCCGATCATCAGGTGTAATTTGGGGGGTTACATCTAACTTTAATACTGCTTCTTTAAATGACACTGATGTCGCACCACTTGAAGAGGCTTCCTGATAAGGGATCTCAGTACCTTGTTCAATTGTGGCTTGTTTTTGATTTGAGGTAATAACCCGAGGACTAGAAATAACTTCACCACGACCTTCTTCTTGCATCGCTGAAAGCTCAAGCTCCAAAATCATACCCATTGGTAACTTCGCTAATGCAAGCGCAATGCTCCCTGCAGGATTTGTTACTGGTAAATTAACATTCAGGTCTTCACCTAAACCTCTTGGATCATTCCCCATGCCTACTGGTGAGGAAAGATTTGGATTGCTATTACCCTCACGAACTTCTAGTCCATCCAATGAGCCTGACGTACCTGCTCCAAGTGTACGGCTTCGCCCAGAAGCTCCAAATCGAACACCTAATTCTTTACTAAAATCATTATTGGCAATAACGATACGTGACTCAATTAAGACCTGACGCACTGGAATATCTAATTGCTCAATCAGTTTTTGGATTTGAACTAACTGGTCCGCCGTATCACGCAGTAACAATGAGTTTGTCCGAGCATCAACAACCACGCTACCTCGCTCAGATAAAAATCCACCTTTACCATCAGCTGAGTCACCTTGGGTTGTAGTCAAAATCGTCGCAATTTCATCGGCTTTTGCAAAATTAACTTCGATAATTTCTGAATACAGCGGTTCTAACTCGACTAACTGTTTCTTTGCTTCAAGCTCTTGCTTTTCACGCGCAGCGATTTCGGCAGCTGGTGCAATTAACATTACGTTGCCATTTTGACGCATTGCCAAACCTTTGGTTTTTAAAATGATTTCCAAAGCTTGATCCCAAGGCACATTCTTCAAACGTAATGTCAGATTGCCAGTTACCGTATCACTGGTCACCAGATTCATACCGTTGAAATCTGCAAGCAGCTGCAATACTGCTCTCACTTCAATGTTTTGGAAGTTAAGTGACAGCTTTTCACCAGTATAACCAACTTGATCACCAGCTCTATCTGATTGAGAAACCGTTTCACGCGCTTTAACTTCAACAACCAGCTGGTTATCAGATTGATACGCTAAATGTTCGAAGTCACGGTTTGTCGTCAGTGTTAAAGTTGTACCATCACGGCTTTGCTCAGCATCAATCAATGAAACTGGTGTTGCGAAATCAACGACATCTAAACGACGGTGTAGTTTTTCTGGCAACGCTACACCAGGTAATTCAACTACAACGGTATCTCGCTCTTGTCTTACATCAACAGCAGCACCGGCAGAAGCCAAGTCAATAATTACCCGCGCCTCACCATCTTCACCACGACGAAAGTCAACATTCGTCACTTGATTACCACTCATTGGAACAGCACTACCACGAGCCTGACTGTTCGACATTTGTGGCGCATTACCATTCAAAGTGACTTTGACGATATTACCGTCTGTTTGAATTTCGTATGGAATTTTACGTAACAAGTTGATAACCATTCTTGTACGATCACCGGCTTCCACGGTGGCAATGCTGCGAGTTTCACCACTATTAATCTGGCGGGTACGCTCACTTAAAGCATTTTTGACACCATCAAAGTCCAAGACAATTCTAGCTGGCTCATCTGTCGCAAAATTGTTTGGCGCTTCTACTGGCTCTGAAAACGTTAATGTGACCTGCGCTTTATCACCGGGCAAACTATTGAAATCTAAGTTCTGTAGGTCTGCCGCTTGTGCTGTCGCGGCTAACCACATGGTCATAAAGATCCCTAAACCGCCTAAACGAAGATACTTATCACTACCACGGTGAGCCAGGAGCTGTTGTCTGTCCATTGTCATTACGTCTCTGCTAGTCATCTCGAATGGCCTTTAGTTAATCTCTACCACAGAAAGAGAGGTTTCTCGCTCTACATAACCATTGCCTTCCGGCACGATCTCTTTCAATTTTAGTTCACTGTCACTAATGGCCAAGATCTGACCGTAGTTACTACCCATATAATTACCAGTACGCACTTTATGAATCACACTGTCAGGCGCTCTAATAAGTGCCCAAATAGTATCTTGTTCAAGTGTGCCCACAAACTGCAAATCTGATAACGCAAAAAACTCGAGCGCTTCTTTGCGTCGATTAGTATCTGGACTAATGCCATTGTCTAAACTGCCAGCGATCTCACTAGTTGGTACATCAACCACTGTCGGTACAAAAGGATCCCTGAGATTCTCGGCTGCATACTCAAACTTTTCATATGGCTTCATCACTGGTATTGGCGGAATATCCGACTGAGACTGTGATTTAACCTCAGCAACATAGGCTCTTAGATCGTCTTTCTCGGGCTGACAACCGGTCAGCAAAATAAAAGCAGCAAGCCAAAAAATGAGGGCAGGCCGAAAAACATTAGTATGCATTGTAGGCCCCATCATTTGTCTTTCTCATCAAAATAACGATACGTTTTTGCTGTAAGGTCAATCGTCATCATGCCAGTATCTTCTTTCAGTGGCCCCATTTTGAAATTATGGAGTGTCACAATACGTGGTAAAGCTGCGACACCACTGACGAACTCGCCAAATTGATGGTATTTACCTGTTAACCGCATCGTAATCGGCAATTCAGCGTAAAAATCTATTGGTCGCTCACTTTCTGGTCTGAACAATTCAAATTCCAGACCATTAATTAATCCCGTTCTGGAGATATCAACCAGTAAGTCAGCGACTTCATTTTTACGTGGAAGCTGTTCGAGCATGCCTGAGAAAACAACTTCCATCTCTTTCATCTGTTCTTTGTAAGCCTCAAGGTTGACGGCTTTTGCTTGCTTATCCTCAAAGGTTTTTCTGAGTTCCAACTCTTTTTGCTCCAGTGAAGCTAACTCAGTACGTTTGTCTTTGATAATCAAATAGTAACCAGCACCCCAAACCACCAAACAAATTAGGATGATAGAGATAATTTTAATTGGTAACGGCCATTCACCGCTTTCATTAAAATCCAGATCGGATAATGAGGATAATTCCATTATTTGTCCTCCTCATTTTTAGCAGGTTTACTTTCATCAACATTGAGGGTGAATTTACGAATTGCATCATCACGTCGTGAAGAAGTTCTCTCAACAACTTTGAGTTTTGATTCGTTAAACTCAGCATCGTTGTCTAACTGATTCATAAATACTGAAACTCTTGCGTTACTTTGGGCAACGCCCTGCAGAGTATAGTCTTCACCAACACGACTAACTGTATCTAAGTGGATACCTTCCGGTACCGTTCTAACCAACGCATCCAAGACCTTAACAACCTTAGGTCTACTTGCCTGTAACTCTTGAATAACTTGCATACGGGCAACAAGTCGAGCCCGCGCTTTTTCTAGGTTCTGAATTTCCTTAATGACTTTGTCGAGCTGAGCAATTTCTTGTTGCAAATAACTGTTACGGCTGTTTTGTTCATCAATCAAGCCATTCGCAAAAGACGTTGCGAAGTACAGCACCGCTAGTGCAAAAATCAATCCCGCCACCAATGCTACATAGAATTGTTGCTGACGTTCCTGACGGCGGACTTCACGCCATGGCAGTAAATTTATATGAGCCATCAGTCAAAACTCCTCATGGCTAGTCCACATGCAATCAACATTGACGGTGCATCATTGCTTAATGACTGCACTTTAATACGAGAGGCAATAGCCATATCGGCAAATGGGTTTGCTACCGAGGTTGAGGTACCCGTCTCTGCTTCAATCATTTCGTCAACGCCTTCAATCGAGGCGCAACCACCAGCTAAAATAATGTGGTCGATTGATTGATACTGACTAGATGCCGAAAAGAAAAACTGCAGTGCTCTGGTGACCGTCATGGTCATTGAGCGTTTAAAGGGTTGTAAGACTTTAGGCACGTAATCATCTGGCAAACTGGAAGGATCTTTTTTTGCCCGACCAGCCTCTTGATAAGACATACCATAATGGCGCTCAATGTCTTCGGTAAGCATGCGGCCACCGAATGTTTGTTCGCGGGTGAAGACGATTTTCCCGTCTACCAAAACATGTAAAGTGGTGACTGTTGCGCCAACATCAACAACGCCCACCGTTAAGCCTTGTCCATGATGAGGTAACTGCTCAGCAATCAACGTAAAAGCATTTTCCATAGTGTAGGCTTCAACATCGACTAGCTTGGGCTTTAGTCCCGCTTTTTCGATGACGTCGGTTCGCGCATCAACATTTTCTCTACGCGATGCTGCAAGCAATACATCTACTGCTTCAGCATCGACTGCAGAAGTCCCTAAAACTTCAAAGTCGAGACGAACTTCTTCTAGCGGATAAGGGATGTAATTTTCAGCTTCAAGTAATACGTTTTCTTCTAGCTCACGCTCAGATAATGAGGCGGGGAAAGAAACTGTTTTGGTAATGGCGGCATTTGCAGAAACCGCAACGGCGACTTCTTTAGCCTTTGAACCGGAGCGTTTGACTGCGCGCTTAATCGCACCAGCGACTTCGTCACCATTTTCGATTCGCCCTTCAACGACCGCATTTACGGGTAAAGGCTCAACCGCATAAGACTCGACCAAGAAACGGTCGCCTTTTTTATGTAGCTCTAATACTTTTACTACAGAAGAGCTAATGTCTATTCCCAGTAGCGGATTTTTTTTCCGTCCAAACATGACTCGCCTCAATTCCGGTCGAACCGATTTATAAAGCAACACTTACCTGTGTTAGTTAAAGTAGTTTATTAGGTATCTTTAATATGTCAATAAAAAATGTTCTTTAACAAGTACATGGGCCTATGTACTGGCTTTATCGATACTTTATATATACTCTACTAACACTCTTTTTGCGATCCTGAAATACCCATATGTCGAAATTTTTTTTCCGTTTAGTGAGCACGCTGTTTACTTTATTTATTCTAGGCGTGGTCAGTATCGCTGCAGTTTATTATATTTTAGCGCCCAAATTACCTGATACCGAGGAACTTAGAAAGGTTCGCCTGCAAATTCCGATGCGAATTTATAGTAGCGAAGGTTTGCTAATGGCCGAGTTTGGTGAGAAACGTCGTGTGCCTGCGGAGTATGACGCCATCCCTCCACAAATGATAAATGCCTTCCTAGCTGCTGAAGATGACCGTTTTTTCGAACATCCAGGGGTTGATTATCAAGGTATTATTCGTGCGGTGTATGCTCTGGCTGTCACAGGTGAAAAATCACAAGGTGGCAGTACAATCACAATGCAGGTTGCGCGTAACTTTTTCCTCAGCCGTGAAAAAACTTACTTACGTAAGGTCAATGAAATTATTTTAGCGCTGCAAATTGAGCAAACTTTGTCAAAGGAAGAAATACTCGCGCTATATCTCAACAAAATTTATCTTGGTAGCAGAGCTTACGGTGTAGGTGCCGCTGCAGAAGTCTACTACGGTAAAAAGCTATCACAACTGACATTATCCGAAATGGCAATGATTGCCGGCTTGCCTAAAGCACCATCAGCTTCTAATCCAATTAACAATCCGGAAAGAGCCTTAGCTCGTCGAAACTATGTGTTAAGTCGTATGCTTGATGTTGGCTTTATTGATGAACAAACCTATCAAATGGCCATCGATGAACCGGTTACTGCCAAATATCATGGTCGCGATATTGAAGTATACGCACCCTATATCTCTGAAATGGTCCGAACCCAGCTTTATGATGAATACGGTGACGAGCTTTATACAAATGGTTTAAAGGTATTCACAACGATTAAGTCTGTCCATCAACGTGCTGCAACTGCAGCATTACAAGACGCATTGTTAGCTTACGATCGTCGTCATGGTTATCGTGGTGCACTTAAACAAGTTACTTTTGATGAAGCACCAAGTGCCGAAGAAGCCGAAAAACTGCTGGACACATTCCAAGCATTTGGGCCTCTGCGTTCAAGTTTAATACTGAATATTGACGACGATAAAGCCGAAGCAAGTGTTTACATCCGTCGTATTGGTGAAATTACGCTTCCTTTCTCTGCGGTTGCTTGGGCTCAACCTAAATTGAGCACAAATAGTTTAGGTAAAAGGCCACAAAAGCTGAGTGATGTCATTGCTAAAGGCGATATTGTTTATTTACGACAAGATAATGAACAAGAATGGCAGTTAGCCCAAATCCCTGAAGCCGAAGGTGCCATGGTCGCATTATCACCTTTTGATGGTTCAATTACGGCTTTACAAGGTGGTTTTGACTTCTTTAATAGCAAATTTAACCGTGCGCTTCAGTCAAAGCGTCAACCCGGCTCTGGTTTTAAACCATTCATATATTCAGCTGCATTAGAAAAAGGCTATAACGCTGCCACCGTCGTGAATGACGCTCCAGTAGTGTTTGATGATGTTGGTTTAGAAAACGTATGGCGTCCACAAAATTACAGTGGTCAATTTTATGGCCCAACCAGACTTCGTGAGGCGCTCACACACTCTCGCAATCTGGTTTCTATTCGCTTGATGCGAGATATTGGTATTGAGTACGTTATCGACTATGCCAAGCGTTTTGGTTTCGAACCTGATCAATTACCTAAAAATTTATCCTTGGCTTTAGGTAGTGGTAGTGCTGCGCCTATTGATATGGCGAGAGCTTATGCAACCTTTGCCAATGGCGGCTACCGAATTGAACCTTACTTTATTAAACGTATTGAAGATGGTGATGGTGAAATACTGATGCAAGCTGAGCCATTTACGGTTTGCGAAACCTGTATTGCACCACTTGATAAGCCAAAAGAGATTGATGCCGACACAGAACAGTCTCTGGCCAGCTCTTGGATGGGCTTTAAACCTGCTGAGAGAATCATTCCGGCACAAAATGCCTATTTAATGAATAGCATGCTACGTGATGTTGTCCGTTCAGGTACCGGCCGTCAGGCGCTCAGCTTAGGACGCGATGATCTAGCTGGTAAAACAGGAACGACCAATGATCAAGTTGATGCTTGGTTTAATGGTTATAATCCAGAGTTAGTTGCTGTCAGTTGGGTAGGATTTGATAACCCACGCAACTTAGGTCGATATGAAACTGGTGGCCGAGCTGCATTACCGATGTGGATAGACTTTATGCGTGAAGCACTGCGCTCAGTGCCAGAAGAAGAGTTTATTCCACCAGTAGATATGGTGACTGTTCGTATTGACCCTGATTCAGGTTTGCTCGCTCATCCAAATAGCGAAAATGCTATTTATGAAACATTCCGTGCTGATGAAGTACCGGAAGCAACAAGTTCGCAAAGTTATGGAGCGGGTAGCGAAGAAGAGGATTCGTTAATCGAGTTGTTCTGATCAACGAATCCGTTTAAGCAATCTTCCTGGTTGTAATTGCTTGTCTGGATAATCTCCATTAAGCAATTGCAGCTGTTGCATTGGGCTATTGCTGATGCGAGTTGATTGTGCCCACTTAGCATAACTATCATCATTGGTTGCCCGCACCACCTCAATACGTTGGGCTTTCGCTAAGTGACGCTCATTCTCACGTAACACGTGCAAACTGTCAGCTGTTGCTAAAAAGGCTTTATCGAACTCACCAAATTCTGGCTCGTTTTTCACGCCACCGATAAAGATATAAGCCTTATCTTTGAGATAAACCACTGATAAACGATGCAACTTGCCATTTTGCTCGGTGATGCCGGTATAACCTTCCAAACCATTACTACTAAAGCTACGACCTTCACGCAGATTACTGACATTCATACGATCACGAATAAACTCTGCTGGCGTTTGCTTGCGGTTTAAATCGGTTGCACCCATTTGAATAAACGCTTTGCCTTCAGGGGCAATTGCTTGCAAGTTGCTTGGGTTGTTCTGGATATGCCAGTCTTGAGGGAACTGAAGCGCAAACTGCATTTCGTTGTGGTAAAAGTTTCGACCAGAACGAATACCTTGTTTTTCACTATCGCCAAAAACCATGCCATCAATGCGGCTCAAGTATTTTTCTTCACCAACTTCTCCACCACGAGCAGCTAAATACTGATCTGCCGCTTTAACGACCTGTTGTAAGCGCGTGTCATTATCAGGATGGCTAGCAAAAAGTCCGTGATAGCCCTGATATTCACGACCTTGTTTTTTTGCTTCGGCTTCAGCAAAAACGGATTGGTCTTTCAGAACACTAATGACTTCAATCATTGCTTGAGGGTCATATCCACTCTTGGCGAGATACTCCGCACCCAAGCGATCAGACTCTAATTCGTGCTCGCGACCATAACCACTTAACATGGCACCGCCAAGAATGTTAAAAACATTTTGTGCGCCAGCGTTGCGTAAACCCGGAAGAAATAGAGAGCCCAAGGTATAACCAAGATTGGCAGCCTGTGCAGCACTTTGCTGGCGAACACCATGACGCGCCGTGACATGGCCAACTTCATGGCCTAATACTGCAGCAAGCTCCGCTTCTGAGTTTAAATAAGCCATAAGGCCACGTGTTATGTAGAGATAGCCACCAGGCAAAGCGAAAGCATTGATTACTGGTGAGTCTAATACCGTAAATCGATAAACCAGATCTTTACGGTGACCTACTCCTGCAACACGCTCACCGACCGATTGAACATAGGCTTGGAGTGCCTCATCTTCGTATCGGCCATACTCTTTAATGATTTGCGGGTGATATTCACGGCCTAGGGCAAGCTCTTTGTCTTCACTGAACATGACAAAGTCTTGTTTACCGGTGACAGGGTTCTGCGCACAAGCAGTTAACCCCAAAAACAACAAAGCCCCCACTGGAAGGCGGAGGCTTTGAGATCCCCATTTTTTTGAAACGATAAGTTCAAAAATATGATGGATTAAATTCATACGGGCATTGCCCCTTTGATTATTTTCCGTATTTTTGACGGAATTTATCAACACGACCAGCGCTGTCCAGCATTTTTTGCTTGCCAGTGTAGAACGGGTGACATTCTGAACAAACATCCAGCGACAGGTCACCAGCGCGGGTAGAACGGGTTTTGAAGCTGTTACCACAACTGCAGGTAACGTCGATTTCACTGTATTCTGGATGGATATCCGCTTTCATATCATTTCTCGCAAATTGTTAGGTTGCCAAAACACGCCTTGGCGTTTGATGCTTTAGAACCGCGTAATTCTACTGATCCCTTTATTAATCAGCAAGTTTAATTTGTCAATATTCCGTTTAGACTTAGCCAACACGCTCTGCAACTAACATCGCAATATCTCGCTGACCACGAGAAACATCGCCTAGTAGCGCCTCCTCACGATAAAAACGTGGCCGTAAACCCGAAAACATCTGAAGTAATTCATTATCCGCCAGCAAATATTCAGGATTACTTGGACCGCGGTCAGCTGTTTTTTGCTGACACCAGGTTTGGTAAAACAAAAGACCGCCGGGTTTTAATGCGTTAACAATACTCGCAGCCAACGCTCTATCTAGGAAATAACTGACAACCACAACGTCATATTGTTCCGCTTCAGGCGTCTGACTCACAACATCACAAACTTGGGCGTTCACGGCACTCGAAAATTGTTGTAACTGCTGAATCGCAACAGGTGAAATATCTCGCGCTGTCACTTGTAAACCGAGATTAGCTAAAAGCAAAGCGTTACCACCACGCCCACAGGCAACATCGAGCGCAGTACCCGCTTTAGGCAATAAATGCTGGTTTTGTATTAACACTTCGGCTGCAATAGGTCTCGTCGTTTGACCTAGATACTTTGCATCCCATTTACGCTGAATATCAGACATTAACGACGCCAAAACGCGGGCGTGAGCACTACCAGCAAGGTAAAGATTTCTAGACGACCCAACAACATCGCAACACACAGAATCCACTTGGATGTGTCATTGATACTGCTAAAGTTTGATGACACCTCACCAAGTCCCGGACCAAGATTATTCAAGCAGGCGGTTACAGCAGAGAAAGAAGTCACCACATCCAGCCCTGTCGACATTAACGCCAGATGCATGATGCTAAAGCAAAAGACATATAGCGCAAAAAAGCCCCAAACGGCGCCGACAATTTTAGCTGGTAGCGCTTTGCCATTTACCCGAATCGCAAACACGGCATTCGGATGAATAAGCCGTAACACTTCACGATAGCCCTGCTTAAATAGCAGCATCACACGGATGACTTTCATGCCGCCACCCGTTGAAAATGCACAACCACCGATATAACTGGCAAATAGCAATAAGATCGGCAAAAAACCTGGCCAATAGGCAAAATCAGCGGTGGTAAAGCCGGTAGTCGTGCCAATGGAGACTGTCTGGAATATGGCTTGGCGAGCGGCAAGTGAAGTACCGTCAACGGCTGCGGTAATCAACAAATAGGCAAAGGTCACTATCGATACGATGACCATAATGCTTAAAAACACTCTTAGCTCTGAGTCTTTCCAGTAATGGGCGAGGCTACGATTACGCCAAGCAATAAAATGCAGTGAAAAGTTTAAGGCTGAAATGAGCATAAAAATCACAGCGATCATTTCAATCACACCACTGTTGTAGTGTCCCAAACTGGCGTCGTGGGTAGAAAAACCACCAATCGCAACCGTGGCAAAACTATGTCCAATCGCATCAAACCAGGCCATACCTGCCAAATGATAAGCAACCGCACAAGCAATGGTCAGGCTCATGTAGATATACCAAAGCGCTTTAGCTGTTTCCGTGATCCTAGGGGTTAACTTGGCATCTTTCATTGGGCCCGGCGTTTCAGCACGGTAAAGCTGCATACCACCCACGCCTAATAATGGCAAAATCGCGACCGCCAGTACCACGATCCCCATGCCGCCTAACCACTGTAGAAACTGACGGTAAAATAAGATTGATCGAGGTAACTCATCTAGCCCCGTCAAAACAGTGGAACCCGTCGTCGTCAATCCCGACATAGACTCAAATACCGAATCAGTGAAACTCATCATCGGATCGGTGGATAAGAAAAATGGTAACGAACCTGAAAAGCCCAACGCTAACCAGAACATCACGACCACGATAAAACCATCGCGAATCTTCAGTTCTTTACGATGTTTTCGTGCTGGCAACCAGAGTAATGCGCCGATAGAAACTAACAGGCCGAATGCGGTTATGAACGCTTTTGCTTCACCATCGTGATACAGGAATGACACGAGTATTGGCGGCAGCATGGTGATGCTAAACATCGCCAGCAAAATACCTAATATTCGCTGAATGGTTAAAAGCTGCATAGCTTAATCAGAACTCGCCTTGACGGTAAAAATGCCGATAATACGCCCAGCCCGCCAACAAAACCAAAAGTATGCCAATTAATGGCCATGGCCCCAACTGTACATAAGGTGTTGCACCCGCCCGCGGTTGAACTGATTCCGTTATCACCGCTTGTTCAAATTGAGGACTTTGCGTGCCTAATTGACCTTTGTAGTCAATAAACGCTGAAATTCCATTCGTTGTCACCCGAAGTACAGGACGCCCAGCTTCTAAAGCTCGGCTTCGTGAAATCTGTAAATGCTGATGTGGTGCAAAAGAATCACCATACCAAGCATTATTGGTTGCATTCACTAGCAAACTTGCTTCAGGCAACGTTGCACGAACTTCTTCTGTAAACGCATCTTCATAGCAGATGGTAATACCTAAAGGCTGACCTGCCGCATGGATCAATGGCTGATGCTGCGGACCAGGCACAAAGCCAGACATTGGCAAATCAAAAAATGCGATTAGCCCACGTAAGGTTTCAAAAGGTACATAGTCGCCAAAAGGTACTAATTGTTTTTTATGATAAAAGTCAGGTGTCGGCGATAACTTTGCCATGCTGTTGTAATAGCGTTCACCATCTTCATCCAGCACTGGCAAACCAACCAGCAATTCGGCGTTATGCTTGGCAGCTTCTTCTGCTAGTGGCAGTAAAAAAGCCTCATCAATATGATGATAAAAAGCTGTTGCAGCATTTTCTGGCCAAATAATGAGATCGCTATCCCAATTTTGGGCGCTCAAACTTGCGTAGAGTTGTAAGGTGTTTCTAAGTTGCTCGGGATCCCATTTTATCGCTTGATCCACGTTACCTTGGATCATTGCGACCTTAACGGGTGAGTCCTTCTCAGTAGTCCACTCAATGGTATTTAAAGCCGAGGCGGCTGGCCACAATAAAATTGCCGGCAAAACCCACAACAACTGTTTATGTTGCCATGCGGTGAGCAACAGCCCGGCAGTCAATGCCACCAACCACGAGGCACCATACACGCCCAAAATCGGAATAATGCCAGCTAAGGGTCCATCGATTTGAGCAGTACCGACTTCCAGCCACGGAAACCCACTCAAAAACCAGCTTTTGAATATCTCAAAACCAATCCAACCGGCAGGTAGCAACAAGACATAATCAAGGCCGCTTAAGCGCTTATCATTAATCCACTTTATAAAGCAGCCAAGTGCCGCTGGCATTAAGGCCAAAAACGCGACAAACCCTAACGTTAAACCGCCCGCTAGCGGCCAACTCGCCTGACCAAACTCATGTATTGCAACATAAATCCAAGAAACGCCGACGCCAAACATGCCCACGCCAAATAGCCAGCCACGCCAAAATGCCTGACGCGGTTTGACGTCACGCCAACTAACAAATAATAAAATGAGACTGACGACCGCGATTGGGTAGCCATAAAAAGGAGCAAATGCCAGCGGCAACATCGCACCGCCCATTAACGCAAGCCAACTGCCTAGAGGACCACGCAACTTCGAGCGACGCTCACTAAACATTATTCTGCGTCTGCCTCGCTCTCAATTACTTCAGGCAACACCGTCATACGCATTAAATGCACACGGCGGTTATCAGCGCGTAAGATTGTAAATTCAAACCGGTCGATGGTGATCTGCTCATTACGGCCCGGTAAATGGCCAAATTGATTAACGACATGGCCACCGACTGTATCAAAGTCATCATCACTCCACTCCACTTCAAAAAACTCATTGAAGTCTTCAACTGGGGTTAATGCTTTGATGGTGTAAGTGTTTTCATCACGCTGCAAAATCGGTGCATCATCGTCGATATCATGTTCATCTTCGATTTCGCCGACGATTTGTTCTAGTACGTTTTCAATGGTGACCATACCGGCAACACCGCCGTATTCATCAACCACAATCGCCATATGATTACGACGAGCACGAAACTCTCTCAGTAATACATTGAGGCGTTTGCTTTCCGGAATAAAGACAGCTGGACGAAGTAGTTCACGTAAATCAAAATCAAATTCCCCAGCATTGACGACCGCTGTCAGGAGATCTTTGGCCAACAGAATACCGATAACATCATCGCGGTCATCATCAATCACAGGGAAACGTGAGTGAGCTGTCTCGGTAACAAGTTTGAGAGTTTCTGCAGCGGGTGCGTCACGAGAGACCATGACGACTTGCGAGCGCGGAATCATGATGTCACGTGCTTGCATTTGTGAGACGCTGAGTGCGCCCTCAACAATCGCTAATGCTTCAGAATCCAAAATATGTCGTTCAGAAGCGCTTCGGATAAGCTCGATCAGTTGTTCTTGATCTTTTGGCTCTAAAAATAAATTACTTAGTCGCTTTACCCAGGACTGCGGGTTACTTGAGCGACTCGGTCGGCCCTCGTTCATGGCGTTACCCTCGATTCAATATAGGGATTTTCAATATCAAACTGTCGCAAAATGGCGATTTCACGACTTTCCATTTCTACGGCATCATCATCATTGATGTGATCATAGCCCAAAAGGTGCAAACAACCATGAACGGTTAAATGCGCCCAATGTGCTAATTCCGTTTTTTGCTGTTCGGCCGCTTCTGCCGCAACTACCGGCGCGCAGATCACCAAATCACCTAACAATCTTGGTTCTAATGGTACGGGAGATTCGAAAGGAAAAGACAGCACGTTCGTTGGTTTGCCTTTACCACGATATTCATAATTGAGCTGCTGGCTTTCTTCAGCATCGACAATACGAATACTTAACTCACAATCTTCCGCAACTTCTTGCAACGCAGCCTCGGCCCAAGCTTGAAACTGGGTTGCATCCGGACAAAAGTTATCACTTACCGGTTGCAAATCTATGAAAACGTTCACTGTTTTCTTTCAGCCTTATCGTAAGCAAGAATCACTTTTTGTACCAGAGAGTGGCGCACCACGTCTTTGGCTTGGAAAAAGGTGAAACCAATGCCCTCAACGTCTTTCAACACTTCTATGGCATGACGCAGGCCACTGCGGTGGGCGGCAGGTAAATCTATCTGGGTAATATCACCGGTGATAACCGCCGTTGAGTTGTAACCCAAACGGGTTAAAAACATTTTCATCTGTTCGGTTGTGGTGTTTTGCGCTTCATCCAAAATGATAAATGCTTCATTCAAGGTACGACCACGCATATAAGCCAGTGGCGCAACTTCAATGACATTACGCTCAATCAGTTTGGCAACACGCTCGAAGCCCAGCATTTCATATAACGCATCAAACAAAGGACGCAAATAAGGATCGACTTTCTGTGCCAAGTCACCTGGTAAGAAACCTAAACGCTCACCAGCTTCAACCGCAGGACGAACTAACACGATACGGCGCGCAAAATCACGCTCTAAAGCCTCAACAGCACAAGCAACCGCTAAGTAGGTTTTACCTGTACCAGCAGGACCAATACCAAAGTTAATGTCGTGGGTCATGATGCGGCGAAGATACGCCTGCTGATTTTCACCACGGGCTTTCACCAAACCACGTTTGGTTTTGATGGTGACTTCTTTTTCGACTTCAAATCCGGTTGAATCCGCACCGCCAACTTCGCGAATTGCTAAGTGGACTTGTTCAGGTGCCAACACCGTTTGGGCCGTTTCGGCATACAAGGTGTGAATCACATCCTGAACATCCGCCAGCTTGTCAGCATGACCAATGATCTGGAATTTGACGCCGCGATTATTGATTTCAACACCAAAGCCGCGCTCCATCATACGAATATGTTCGTCTAGATGGCCACACAGGTTGGCAAGACGCGGATTATCCGCAGGGCTTAATTCAAAGCTAATGCTGTCTAATGACGCAGTGGTTTCGCTCACAAATAATATCCGTGAATGGCTTAGAGGATAACGCTATCAGCAAGCAGTTCTGCTCGCAAGGAGTTGCTGTGTGCTTCAGTCACATGCACATCAACAAATTTGCCGATTAGCGTGTCGTCGCCAGGGAAATTGACGACTCGATTGTTTTCGGTACGACCGGCCAATTCGCCTTCATAACGGTGCGCAGCACGCTCAACTAATACGCGCTGAACACTGCCGACCATTGATTGGCTGATGTCCATTTCTAGCTCACGCAAACGATCTTGCATGATTTGCAGCCGCTGTTTTTTAACGTCTTCGCTAACATCATCATTAAACATTGCCGCAGGTGTACCCGGACGGGCGCTATAAATAAAGCTGAAAGAATGATCAAAACCAATCTGGTTAATCAGATCCATGGTGTCTTGGAAATCTTGTTCAGTTTCATTCGGGAAACCAACAATAAAGTCGCTAGACATACTCAGCTCAGGGCGAATCGCTTTCAGACGTTCGATTTTTTCAATGTATTGCGCAACAGTATGGCCACGTTTCATCATCGCCAAAATACGGTTCGCACCAGACTGCACAGGTAAATGCAGATGGTTCACTAACTCAGGCACCTCAGCAAACGCTTGAATCAGCGAGTCAGAGAACTCCACCGGATGCGAAGTGGTAAAGCGGATACGGTCAATGCCTTCAATCGCAGCAACGTAGTGGATGAGTAGCGCCAAATCTGCTGTTTCATCATCTTCGATAATGCCTTGGTAAGCATTAACGTTTTGACCCAATAAGTTAACTTCACGTACGCCTTGCGCCGCCAATTGACGAATCTCACGCAAAATACTGCCAACCGGACGACTAACTTCTTCACCGCGGGTATAAGGCACAACACAGAATGTGCAGTATTTGCTGCAACCTTCCATGATCGAAACAAAAGCTGTCGGGCCTTCAGCTCGTGGGGCTGGCAAATGATCGAACTTTTCAATTTCAGGGAAAGAAATATCGATTTCAGGCTTATTGTTTTTGCGGACTTCGTTAAGCATTTCTGGCAAACGGTGCAGTGTCTGTGGGCCAAAAATTAAATCAACCCATGGCGCACGTTTACGAATGGCCTCACCTTCTTGGCTGGCTACACAACCACCAACACCTATCACTAGATGTGGTTTTTTGTCTTTCCAGCGCTTCCAGCGACCCAATTGATGGAAGACTTTTTCCTGTGCTTTTTCACGAATCGAACAGGTATTAAGCAACAGAACATCAGCCTCTTCAGCGACTTCAGTTGGCACCAGTTGATGTGAGCTACCCAGCACTTCGGCCATCTTGTTCGAGTCGTACTCGTTCATCTGGCAGCCAAAGGTTCTGATAAAAAGTTTTCCGGCCATAAAATCTTAGATTTGCAAAGGGCCGTAAGGATACGCTTTTTAAGGGAAATAGTACAGACAAGTGATTGTTTTTTCAGGCCCAAAAGCCAAAAACATGTGCATCTTCAATGTTTAATCTGCTCGCCGATAACGCTGTCGATATTCAAAGGCTTCCTGGCAAGCTGGTAAATCGTAATATAAAGGCGCTCGAATGACCTCACCCTGACGCATCAGCGCAGCACCGTGATCACGATAAAAATGCTGACATTCGGCTAAGGTTTTCGATTCATTAGCCACACAGTTTTGGATTAGTTCGGTACGCTCTGGTGCCAATTTAAGGACTCTTGCCGCTTCGCACTCAGCATCGAGTTGTTGCTGAACATCCGCTAAAACAGGAAAGCTCAACATCATTGCCCCCATGAAAGCAAAGTTATTCAGCGTGTTCATCTCACGTTGCCTCCAACTATCCGCCGCTTTTCACATCACAGCGTTAAAAATTACGCTATGGTGTCTGCATAATTTCAATAAACCTGAGGAGAGCGTGCATGTCTGGTAATAAAATTTTGGGCGTCGTCTTACTAGTCATCGGTGCCATTCTGTTATTTTTTGGTTACAACGCATCACAATCACTGGGCGATCAATTGACTGAAACATTCACGGGCAAGTTCACTGATGACACCATGTGGTACATCATGGCTGGCTCAGCTTCTGTTGTCGTCGGTGCTTTACTCGCCTTTCGTAAGTAATTGAGATTGGCCATAATCCCGTAAAGCCAAGCTGATATCATAGGCAGCATGCTTTAACTTACTAAACAAAAAGCCTCCTCGATTTGGGGGCTTTTTATTTTGCCGAGAGTTTTTTATGACAGAACAAACGTTTATCAAAGGTAAAGATCGCGATCTGGAATCCAGTATCGAGACCATGCAAGCCAAATTGAAATCTTTTGGTTTTGATATCGAAGTCGCTTCATGGCTAAATCCAGTCAGTAACGTTTATTCCGTCCACATTCGTGACAAAACTTGCCCGTTGATGTTTACCAACGGTAAAGGCAGTACAGAAAAAGCCTGTCTCGCCAGTGCACTTGGCGAATATTTCGAGCGACTCAGTTGTAATTACTTTTTCGCTGACTTTTATTTGGGTCAACATCACAGCAACAGTGAATTTGTTCACTACCCTGACGAGAAATGGTTTGATAGTGACGGCGAAGCAATGCCAGAAGGCCTGATGGATGAAGGCTTGTGGCAATACTTTGATCCCGATAATTCACTGACACCAGATAGATTATTTGATACCAATTCGGGGGCTGGTGAACGTGGTATTTGCGCGGTACCGTATCACCGTCTGCGTGATGGTGAAACGCGTTATATTCCGGTTAATGTTATTGGCAATATTTATGTCAGTAACGGCATGTCTGCCGGCAATACTCAAAATGAAGCCCGCGTTCAGGGGCTATCGGAAGTTTTCGAGCGTTACGTTAAGAATAAAATCATTGCTGAAGCGATTTGCCTTCCGGAAGTCCCTGAAGCCGTATTAAATCGCTTTCCAAAAATTCAGCAAGCGCTTCAAGAGCTGAGAAATCATGGCTATCACTTGAGAGTGGCTGATGCCTCTCTTGGTGGTCAGTTCCCAGTTATGTCGGTCACCTTAATCAATCCAAAAGATGGTTCCGTATTTGCGTCTTTTGGTGCTCATCCAAGTTTTGAAGTCGCACTAGAGCGCACTGTTACCGAGTTACTGCAAGGACGTGGCTTAGATCAGCTCGATGTCTTCCATCCGCCGACATTTGATTTAGAAGAAGTCGCTTCACCCGCCAACTTAGAAATGCATTTCATCGATTCTAGTGGTTATATCTCAAACGACTTTTTCCGTGAAACGCCTGATTATGCTTTTGCTGATTGGGATTTTGATGATGCCACTGCCGATGAATTTAAGTTTTTGACCGATAAAATTCACGAGTTAGGATTTGATATTTATATCGCCGACTACCGTCATCTAGATGTCTATGCTTGTCGTATTTTGGTACCGGGCATGTCAGATATTTATCCCGTTGATGAGATCTTTTGGGAAAACAACAATGAAGGCGCGCTATTTCGCGAAGACTTTCTGACCCTAACAGATGGCAATCCAGATCATTGGCGCGATATTTTGGAGCGCCTAGACGAAGGTGGCTATAACGACCAAACTCCGGTTGCACCGTTTATTGGTTTGGCACCCGATCCAGGCACCTTATGGGCCGAAATTCGTCTTGGTGAAATTAAAGCGATGCTGTGCTTAGCACTGCAAGATGAAGAAGCTATCGACTGGATTGATTGGTGCCTGACATTGGATCAAGCCAGCGAAGCAACCATTTTGCATTACCGCTGCTTAAAAGCGTTGCTGGAAATCAAATGGGATGACGACCGCGACTATGCCGAATACACCAAAGGGTTAGCACTGATGTATGGTCAGCAAAATGTTGATGACGGCCTACTCATCGTTGAAGGCAAAAAGCTATTTCATAACCTCCATTGCCCAGGCTTAAGCCTTGAAGGTTTTGCCCGTCACAATGCTTTGCTGGCCGGTTATGAGAAGTTGCAACAAGCCAAACGGACTAACTGGGGTGGCAAAGACGCTGTCAGCGCGTGATTAATCACGCGCATGCTTGAGCTCAAAACCTCGGACGATGACATAGGCAATTAAAGCAAACACAAAAACGACCAAATAGAGCCATGCAATACTTTGCAGGGTTTCGATCAGTGTGCGATAGATTTCAATCACCCAACGTTCGGTGGTTAAGGCTAGCTCTTCTGCCCCCTCGTATTGCGCCGTAATGTATCGTTCGAGCTGATAAATTCTGACGCCGCCCGAGATCCCGACCACATAGGTGGCAAAGACAATATATTTTTGCCAAGCAATGCTGATGGGGTCTTTGATGATGCGTTGAAAAATATCAGCCAGTGGCGTTTTAAATAACGAGACGACAATAAACGACACCCCAAAAGCCAGCAAAAAAGTCACGATCAACATGATAAAAAACATGGTGTTTGCTCCCGTGATTAATCAGCGTTTAATCACGCGTAATTGTGGTTTCGTATTCTGGGTTATTTAACTGTGCATCACCTTCAGGCAGACACTTAAAAGTCACATCATAGAAATAACGTACTTTGTGACGTTTACGCATTGTCGTGACCAATACTTTTTGGCCCATATCTGCACAATGCGCTTCAGCTTGACCCAAGGCTGAGCCTTTAGCTTCGGAATCGTTCAGGCCATCACTGGTCACGGTATACAAATTACCGCCCACATTATTGACGCCAGAGGTTTTCAAACCACAGCCCACCAAAAGCACTGGAAGTAACGATAATAAAATCCATTGTTTTTTCATTTTTCTAAACTCCTAAAACTGCAAAATTGGCTTACGAACGCCACATCACATCAGCATTCTGGCTTATCGCTGCTTTTAATAGTGAAATTAATGGTAAAGCGCGTTGTGATAAAGCGGGCTTAAATTCATCGTCAGGATCGGTTGATTGTTGTTCAGCCTTACTTTGCGTGACAGCCTTTTCTAACTTTGCCAAGGCAGGCGCTAAATCAACTGGCTGCATTGCGCCAGGAACAGTGCCACTATGTCCCATCAGACGTAGCAACTGAACAGCAACATCGCCAAACATCGTGATATCCGCAGAGGCTTTACTGGTAAATGTCACCAACATAATTACTTCCTTTCAAACGATGGCATGACATTAACGCCATGCTCATTTTTCAACAACTTGTTTTTACCACAGGCCAGCGCTACATTAAACCAAAGCTTAATCGCAGGGAGCGAATCATGGCTATCAAGGACTGGCCCGCCAACGAGCGGCCTCGGGAAAAACTGTTACAACAAGGCACGGCATCATTATCTGATGCTGAACTTCTAGCCATCTTCTTACGCACTGGCGTGCAAGGCTTATCTGCCGTCGATCTAGCACGAAAATTATTAGCTGATTTTGGCGGACTTCGGCCACTACTCGAGGCAGATCTCGCCACATTCAGCCAACAACATGGCCTTGGTCAGGCCAAGTTTGTGCAATTACAGGCTGTGTTAGAAATGAGTCGCCGCCATCTAGAATCCACGCTTAATCGTGGTAATGCTTTCACTGATGCAACCACCACCAGCAATTATCTGCAGCGACAATTACGGCACTTTGATCATGAAGTGTTTGCGTGCCTATTTTTGGATACACGTCACCGATTAATCAGTTTTGAACCGCTATTTCGGGGCACCATTGATGGCGCAAATGTTTATCCGCGTGAGGTGGTTAAGCAAGCGCTAAAACATAATGCTGCAGCAGTCATTTTTGCACACAACCACCCATCCGGGGTGGCTGAGCCTAGCCAAGCGGATATCCAAATTACCAAGCGTCTGCAATCAGCTTTGGCATTAGTGGATATCCGCGTGTTAGACCACATTATTGTTGGTGATGCGCTGACCTGCTCATTAGCACAAACCGGCGTTATTTAATCCGCATCAAATGGTTTGCCATCAAAATGTTTTTCACCGCTAAACATGGCTGAGGTCAGTCCACTGCGTTCACGATTTTCGGCAATTACGACCGCAATAATATGAACCATCACTGCTAGCGCCAATAAATAGAAAATATAGGTATGTAATGTCCGATAAGGCTTACGAAAATCACGCATTTCTTGGTAAGCAATTGGGTCAACATTGGTCTTATCGTAAGGTTTGATTTGATCTAATGCGGTTTTATCAGCAGCGACCCAGTGCTTGATTTGGTTACCAAAAGGCGCTGCGTAGATATCGGTGCTCCCCAATACCAAGCCCGTCACGCTTTGACCTGTCATCAATAACAACATCGCCAGCACACTCCAGCGCGCTAACGGATTATGACCCAAGAACTTAACTTGTTGACCAATCTTACGGCCTTGTAAATACGCATTCATTTGCGCTTTATAGACTTTACCAAATGGCAAAATCGCGCCCCAGCGGGCAAAACGGTTACCGGCAAATGCCCAAACAAATCGCCATAGCAGATTGATAACAAACACATAACCCGCCCAGCTATGAACTGTTTTCAGAAAGATTTTGCCATCATTAGTGACACCTATCTGTTCGCTAAACATCATCACCAAACCTAGTGCGGTCAGCACCAAAAATGACAATACGGCTACCCAATGAAAGATTCGCGTGCTGCGGTCCCAAACCTGATACCGATGTACCGATTGCTCTGACATTTTGCCTCCTGCTGAATTTATGTCTGCCTTGCTAGCGAAAGCTATACGGCGATAGGTGCTTTGATATGCGGCTGCGCTTCATAGTTCAGGATTTCAAAATCCTCAAAGCGATAATCAAAAATAGATTCCGGTTTGCGATGAATTTTTAACTGCGGTAATGGCCCAGGCTGACGCTGTAACTGCGTTTCCACTTGCTCAAAGTGATTACTGTAGATGTGCGCATCACCAATGCTCATGATGATTTCGCCGACATCCAAATCACACTGTTGAGCCAACATATGTGTTAGAAATGCCAATGAGGCCGTGTTGTAAGGGTTACCTAAGAAGAGGTCATTACTGCGGATATACAGTGAAGCGCTCAACTTGTTATCCGCAACGTAAAATTGATACAGCACATGGCAAGGCGGTAATGCCATTTTGCCTGCTGCGGCATTTTCCCAAGGCTTTTGTTTTTCGTCTGGCAGTAATGCGACATTCCAGCCATTAATAATGTGACGGCGGCTATCTGGATTATTTTTCAAGCCATCCATCAGCGCGGCGACTTGATCATAAACTTGACCGTCTGCGCCCTGCCATTTTCGCCATTGTGCGCCATAAACAGGTCCTAGCTCACCATCTGGCGTTGCCCATTCATCCCAAATTGATACGCCATTTTCTTTGAGATAACGGATATTGGTATCACCACTTAAAAACCACAGTAGTTCATGGAGAATGCTACGAATATGCAGCTTTTTGGTGGTCAGTAGAGGAAATCCTTCAGACAGATTATAACGAACTTGTCGACCAAATACACTTCGTGTACCGGTACCGGTACGGTCACCTTTATCAACGCCATTTTCCATGACATCACGGATCAAATCCAAATACTGTTTCATAAGCGCGTTTCTCTCTTTGAAGTGACGCTAGTGTAACCGCTCAGCCGCAAACACGCACCCGTCGAAGCGTTATTCAGATAAGCCGTACTTTTGCATGCGATACAACAAGGTATCTCGACTAATACCAAGTAAACGTGCCGCTTTAGAGCGATTGCCAGCCGATTTTTCTAATGCTTGCTCAATCATGTCAAGCTCTAATTGCGCCAAATCAATCCCTTCATCTGGCAATGAAAATACCGCAGCACGATTTGTTGGGGTTTGCATCTCAAGCGGTAAGTCTTCGAGCGTTACGAGCTTGCCGGGATGTAACAAACTCAAACGCTGACACAGATTAGATAACTCACGAACATTACCCGGCCAATGATATTTTTGTAGTTGCTGTAATACGGCCTTTTCAAATCGAAGCGGCGCATTACCTCGTGCAAACTGCTTGGCAAAATAATTGGTGAGCAGCGCGATATCATCTTTACGTTGCTGCAAAGGCGGTAGCTCAATTGGTACTACCTGCAACCGATAATATAAGTCAGCACGAAACTGGCCTGTTTTCACTAAAGCAGGCAAATCAGCACTGGTCGCCGCAATAATTCGCGCATCAATAATGTGCAATTTATGACTGCCCGGTAACTGGCATTCACCAGCCTCCAGAAAACGTAATACTTTTGCCTGCAAGCTCAGCGGCAATGCATCAACTTCATCCAGAAAAACCGACCCTTTTTCGGCGGCTAATAACCGACCCGTTTCAATGATTTCTCCAGCGGCATTGGCTCGACCAAATAAATCTACTTCTGCATCTTGTAGCGGTAATGCCGCACAGTTAATCGTGACAAGTTCTTGATCCTGACGACGACTCAAGCCATGTAAGGTTTGAGCGACCAACTCTTTGCCGGTGCCGGTTTCGCCGCTGACCAATACGCTAGCATCACTTAACGCGATCATCGGTAACAATCGTTGGATATGGGTGATAGCCGGTGTTTGACCGATAAATTCAGGTAAAGCCATGGTTATGACTCTCCCCTTTTGTCATGCATGCTGTGCATTGCGGGATGATGCTCATGGGCGACATGATCATCATGGTTGTGTTCATGCGGTAAAAATTGTGGCCCCATAAACATGGCAATCGCCATCACGATGATCAACAAGCCGGCTCCCCGACGAAACCAGATATTGCGCGCCAAACTACTTAAAAATCCGACAAATAACCCCGCACCCAATACCGCAGGCATCGTGCCTAAACCAAACGCCAACATAGTCATACCGCCCGTGACCACGTCACCCGTTGTTGCTGCCATAACAAGTGCGGCATATACCAAACCACATGGTAACCAGCCCCATACTGCGCCAAATGCAAATGCCTGCTTTCGTGATTTAACCGGTAATAATTTTTGGCTTAATGGCTGTAAAAAACGCCAGATTGGCGTGCCAATTTTTTCGATTTGCGCAAAGCGCGGCATCCAACCCGCCAAATACAGCCCCATGGCTACCATGAAAACAACGGAAATATAACGTAGCCACTGCAAGCCGCCGATATCATTTAATGGTGATGCCAATGCGGCGACCAGCGCACCAGCAAGCGCGTAACTAATGACCCGACCTAGGTTGTAATTCAACACATACGGGAACATCGCTTTGGGCGATTGGCGTATTTCAGCAGGCAAACTCAGCGTCAACGCGCCGATGACAGAACCACACATAGCAATGCAATGCGCGGTACTAAATAAACCGAGCAAAAATGCGCTAATCAGTGAGGTGGTAATAAGATCCATGGGTAAATCCTGAACTACTTTTTCATCTGCCACAATCTAACGCGGCTTTAACGATAAATTTTAGGGCATTTCACACAGTCCGCCAGCAAATCACTAATTAATTGTGGTGTATTAGCCTTTAAGATGCCTTTTTCTCAATTTTCCCTCGGATACCGCATGACAACAAAGTATCTTCCTCTAGTCATTATTCCTGGCGTTTTAGCTTGTGGCGCAGCTATGGCTGAACATCCACATGATCACGACGATAGCTTAAGTAAAATTTTAGTGACCGCGCCGGTAACCACGCCCGTCGCCAATGCGCACTTAGGCCCAGATGCAATTCGTGATAAACGTGCACAGACCAGTGATACAGCAAGCTTACTAGAAGGCGTTGCCGGTATGTCGGTATACCAAGGTGGCGGTGCGGCAAGTCTGCCATTTATGCGTGGTTTTGCTGATGATCGGCTACGCGTCAAAGTCGATGGTATGGATTTAATTTCAGCATGTGCTAACCACATGAATCCTCCACTTTCATACATTAGCCCATCACGTGTTGAAGATATTCAAGTTTACTCAGCGGTCGCACCAGTCAGTTTGGGCGGCGACAGTATTGGCGGCACCATCATCGCCAACTCTGCAAAACCTGAATTTGCCAATAGTCCTGATGAAGTGATTCAAAAAGGCGAAATTAGCACTTACTACCGCAGTAATGGTGATGCCCGCGGCGGCAGCTTGTCAGCCAGTATTGCCAATGATCGTTTTAGTTTCCGCTACGATGGTTCAACCTCAAAAGCCAATAATTATGATGCTGGAGACAGTTTCAAAGCTGCGGGTAATGATGCTGTTGATCGTGGCGCATTGGATGCAGATGAAGTGGGCTCAACGGCCTACGAAACACGTAACCATGCCGTTGATTTAGCCTACAAATTAACTGACAAACAGTTATTACAATTGAAGCTGGCACATCAAGATATTCCCTACCAAGCTTGGCCAAATCAACGTATGGATATGGTCGAAAACCGCAGTAACCAAGTTAACCTGATTTACAGCGGTGAGTTTGATTGGGGCTCGATTGAAACCAATCTGTTCCACGAAAAAACCCACCATAAAATGCAGTTTGGTGATGACAAGCAGTTTTTGTATGGCACTGCCCAAGGTATGCCCATGGAAACGGAAGGTGAAAATACCGGGCTGTCAGTCAAAACTGAAATTCCCGTTAATGAGCGTGATTTAATTCGTGTCGGCGCAGATATTCAGCGCTACCGCCTTGATGATTTTTGGGAAGCTTCCGGTGGCATGATGATGGCCCCAGATACTTTCTTAAACATCAATAACGGCGAACGTGATCGCTACGGTGTTTACGGTGAATGGGAAGCGGCTTGGACGGATAAATGGCTGACATTGGCCGGTATTCGTCACGAGACTGTGAAAATGGATGCTGATGAAGTTCAAGGCTACAACGCTATGTATGCGGCTGATGCAGATGCATTTAACAATGCGGATCGTTCACAAACTGATCACAACATCGATCTGACCTTGCTAGCACGCTATACCCCCAACCTGACCGAATCTTATGAATTTGGTTATGCCCGTAAAACACGTTCACCAAACCTTTATGAACGTTTTGCTTGGTCACGTAACGGCATGGCTATGCGCATGGTGAATTTAGTAGGTGATGGTAATGGCTATGTTGGAAATGTTGAACTTGATCCAGAAGTTGCTCACACCATTAGCTTTACCGCCAATTGGCATGATGCTGCGAAACAAGATTGGCAAGTCACGTTAACGCCGTACTTCAGTTATGTAGATAATTTTATTGACGCTACTCGCTGCGCAGGAGGTATGGGCATGATGGCCGCTTGTAGCGCCGGTAACTTAACGGTGCAAGATAGCTTCGTAAATCTACAATATGACAATGTCAGCGCACGTATTTTTGGTGCGGATTTAGCGGTTTACAAACACCTATTCCACAACAGCTTTTTGGGTCGTGTCGATGGTAGTGCGACATTGAGCTTCGTGCGTGGTGAAAACCGTGACTCAGGTGACGATTTGTACAACATGATGCCAATGAATGCCCGCTTCACGTTGGCGCAAAGCAAAAACAAATGGCGTAATAGTTTTGAATGGGAATTGGTTGACGCCAAAGATCGCGTCAATAATGAGCGTAATGAAATCGAAACGGCGGGTTATGGCTTACTGCATTTCCGTACCAGCTATGAGTTTGATAATGCCCGCATCGAAGTGGGTATAGAAAACTTATTAGACAAAGGCTACAGCCACCCACTTAGTGGCGCTTATGTGGGCCAAGGCGCGACGATGGGTACAGCTATTCCATGGGGTGTAACCGTACCGGGCATGGGTCGCTCTATCTACGCAGGGCTTTCTTACAGCTTCTAAACATTGAAAAGCGCAGGTTGTTAGCAACCTGCGCTTTCACTCTCAAGTATTAATCTTTAGACGAATATCGGCTGATTTCAGATAGTGTTTTTCTTGCATTAAATCAGCTTCTGTCAGCGGGTGGTCGTTTAACCAACCTTCTGGCAAATCTAAATGCAGGCCTTTTTTGGTCACGGCTAATTTCACGTAAGTGTCGGTTTGCTCACTTCGACCGCGATTAAACACCAGCGCCAAACGCAACAACACCATTAGTCTTAATGTCGGGAGCTGCAGCTCTTCCGATAATTGCTGTAACTGCTTTTTAGGAATCGAGCGACGTTGACCACGCATCATAGCTGACAAGGCATATTGCTCTTCGCGAGAAAAACCCGGCATATCAGAGTGCGCGACTAAATACGCGGCATGTTTATGATATTGATAGTGAGAAATCGCCAGCCCCACTTCATGTAACTGCGCCGCCCAAACCAATTTATGCAGATGATCATCACTACTTAATTGCCAATCGGCTGCCACTTGCTCAAATAATTCGGTGGCCATACGAATAACGCGCGTCGCATGGGCTTCATCAATTTGATAACGACGCGCTAGGGCCTGTACGGTTCTATCACGCTCATCATCATGCTGGATACGGCCTTGTAGGTCATAAAGCAGACCTTCACGGAGTGCACCATCTGATACCACCATACGTTCAATATTGAGCCTATCAAATGAGGCTTTGAGAATCGCCACACCTGATGCCAACACATTTTTTCGCTCAGGACTTAAGCCTTGCAGATTGATTTTTTCCTCATCGCCCGCTGCGAGTAAGGCTTCAATCAATTTATCCAATGAAGCATTGGTGATAACCCCATTTTCACTCCAGCCCTGCGCAGTCACAATATCGGCAACGCTACGAATCGTGCCCGAAGCGCCAACTGCCTCAACCCAGCCCATACGCTGATAAGGCCGTTGAATAGAACGTAAGCGAATTGCGGATGCTAATAAGGCCGACTGCATTTGTAGTTGGGTGATTTTGCCATCAGCAAAAAACTGTTGATGAAAGCTAACACAGCCCATTTCTAGGCTTTCACGCATTAAACCACTGAGACCTTCACCAATGATAAATTCGGTACTGCCACCACCGATATCCATCACCAGACGACGTTGATTATCAAAGGCTAAAGCGCGAGAAACGCCCAAATATATGAGGCGCGCTTCTTCTTCACCGGTAACAATCTCTATGGGATGACCTAGTGCACGTCTGGCTTGGCGTAAAAACTCACGGCTATTTTCAGCGACACGCAGGGTATTGGTACCGACCACCCGAACCTTACCTCTGGGTAAGTTCTGAATGCGTTGACCAAACCGCTCAAGGCAAGCAATGGCTCTGGCTTGCGCTTCTTCTGAAAGCATATTGTCGCTATCGAGACCAGCACGTAATTGCACCATTTCTCGTAGCCTATCCATTACCTGAAAATGTCCATCACGCAGCCGCGCAATAATCATGTGGAAACTATTAGAGCCCAAATCAACTGCGGCCAATACTTCTTCTGTTTCGTTAGCAGATTCCATAAACAACTACTTGAGAAAGATGCTTGCATTTTGCCTGACTTAAATTTCAGATGCCACGCTTAGAATGGCGAATAGCAAGCTTTTTCAAATGAATTGCACTAGTTCAAAGCTGCGTGACCAGTCGACTAGCACTGCTGTTACCAAAAAATTGAGCAAAAAAAAGCCTGCATCAAAAGAGGCAGGCCAGGCTGTTATCCAGTTTTGAGAGAAACTTTTTATTCGCCTTTTACTACTTTTTTCATTTTTTCTGCTGACAAGTGGCGAACATCTTTACCCTCAACCAAGTAAATAATATGCTCTGCAACATTACGTGAGTGATCACCAATACGTTCTAAAGAACGTGCTGACCACATCATATCGACCACACGACTTACCGTGCGTGGATCTTCCATCATGTAAGTCATTAACTGACGCAGAATACTCTCATACTCAGCATCGACATTCATGTCTTCTTGGGCGACGGCTAAAGCACTATCCACATCAAAACGCGCAAACGCATCTAATGCATCATGCAACATGTTACGAACATGTTGTCCTAACGATTGCAGCTCACGATAGTTCTTTTTCGGGCGATCTTTTTCGCTCAGGTTTAATGCCATACGTGCAATACGTACCGCTTCATCCCCCATACGCTCAAGATCAGTAATGGTTTTCAAAATACCTGTGACCAAACGTAAATCGCTGGCAGTTGGCTGTCTCAGTGCAATGATTTGAATGCACTCTTCGTCAATCAGAATATCCAGTTCGTTAACTTGATCATCGGTGCTGATAACTTCACGGGCTAATTCTGAGTTACCGGTTATTAAAGCATCCATCGCATTATCGATTTGCTGCTCTACCAAGCCGCCCATGGCTAATACGCGGGTACGGATATCCTGCAACTCTTTTTCGAATTGCTGAGAAATATGTTGTGATTGATTAGTTACCATCTCAGTGCTCCTTGGCCACAATTAGCCGTAACGGCCGGTAATATAGTCTTCAGTTTGCTTCTTGCTTGGGTTGGTGAATAACTCATCCGTCGCACCAAACTCAATCAGCTCACCCATGTATAAAAACGCCGTATAGTCAGACACACGTGCAGCCTGCTGCATGTTATGGGTGACGATAACGATGGTGTATTTATCTTTCAGTTCGTGAATCAGCTCTTCAACTTTCAATGTTGATAATGGATCTAACGCTGATGCAGGTTCATCCAATAACAACACTTCGGGTTCGATAGCGATAGCACGCGCAATGACCAGACGTTGTTGCTGACCACCCGATAAGCCCATTGCTAGCGTATGCAAACGATCTTTTACTTCGTCCCATAATGCTGCGCCTTTCAGCGACTTCTCAACAACTTTATCTAATGTTTGGCGATCATTAACGCCTTGCAGACGTAAACCATATGCCACATTTTCATAAATCGTTTTTGGAAATGGGTTTGGTTTTTGGAAAACCATACCGACGTTACGACGCAGGTCAGCAACGTTGACTTTCGGTGCATTGACATCAGCACCATCCAATAAGATTTCACCGGTTACCGACACATTGTCGATAAGGTCATTCATACGGTTAAAACAACGTAATAACGTCGATTTACCACAACCGCTCGGACCGATGAAGGCCGTCACGCGGTTCTTTGGGATCGACATATTAATATTCCGCAGCGCTTGTGATTCGCCGTAAAACAGGTTGAAGTTTTTTACTTCTAAACACGCTGTTTCATTTTCCAGACTCAATTTTGGTCCACGTTGCATTGATTCGATATCAATTCCACGTGCTGCGGCTTTTTCTGTATTAGCTGCTTCCATTAGTTATCACTCGCTTTAAAGTTTTCACGCAGGCGATTACGAATACCGATCGCCGTTAAATTCAGAACCACAATAATCAACACTAGTAAGAATGCTGTGGCATAAACCAGTGGTCGTGCCGCCTCAACGTTTGGACTTTGGAAACCCACATCGTAGATATGGAAACCTAAGTGCATAAACTGGCGATCCAAATGTAAATAAGGTGCAATAGTATCGACTGCTAATGCCGGTGCCAGTTTTACTACACCGACCATCATCAGCGGGGCAACCTCACCCGCGGCACGCGCTACCGCCAAAATCAAACCGGTCATCATGGCTGGCGCCGCCATAGGCACAACTGTACGCCACAATGTTTCTGCTTTGGTCGCACCTAAAGCCAAACTACCTTCACGCATTGCCCGAGGAATACGTGACAGACCTTCTTCAGTTGCCACAATAACGACTGGCACTGTCAGAATTGCCAACGTTAACGATGCCCACATCAAACCTGGTGCACCAAATGTCGGTGCTGGGAGTTTCGCTTGGAAGAAAATTTCATCGATACTGCCACCCAGGAAGTAAACGAAGAAACCTAGACCAAATACGCCGTAAACAATTGATGGCACACCAGCCAGGTTATTTACCGCAATACGAATGGTGCGGGTAATAAAACCTTGCTTGGCATATTCTTTTAAGTAAATCGCTGCAACGACACCAAACGGCGTCACCAAAATCGACATGATGATAACCATCATGACAGTACCGAAAATAGCCGGGAAAATACCGCCTTCAGTATTGGCCTCACGTGGCTCACCAGACACAAACTTCCAGATCTCACCAAAGTAATGCTGCAACTTATCCAAACGGCTCATCGCGTTTGGCATAAAGGCATGTACCACTTTAGATAATCTGATGGTGACTTCACGACCATCAGCCATAGTCATGACAATACTGTCACGGTTTAAGCCTTGGTTCAGTGCGCCCAACTCATCTAATAAGTCAGCATATTTTTGCTTTTGGATTTCTCTTTCTGCTTCGATTTCAGCATAAGCTGGATCACCAGCTGGTACACCATCCATTTGCAAACGTTTTTCAGCCAGACGTTGGTTCTCCAACACCTGGTTGACTTTGCCGATTTCGATTTTTTCGATGTGTTTGATTTCACCAACCAAATGGTTACTACGTTCCAAACGTTCTATCAGCGCTGGCCAAGCGGCTTCACCTTCGGCAACCACTTCACCGTTTTCTAATACACGGCTAAGGTATCCATAAAAGTGACCCCATTCACGACGCTCAACAGCAACGATATCTTCTGGGTAAGTCACCTCACCCATCCAATCAGCATTGATCCAACGAAAATCCAGACCAAACTGGTCACGGTTACCTACTTTCAATAAATAACGTGTGGCACTGACCTGACCTTCGGCAAGAGGATAATCACTGCCTAAACGTTCAACAGGCACCACTTCGGTATCAACACGCTCACCAATCAGCGTAGTGACTTCAGTATCGGGCTCGGAGTATGACACCGACATAACGTCTGCTGGCCAGAAATGGCTTAAGCCGCGAACAGCGATCAATGCCAACAAACCAACAACAGCGACCAAGCTGATTGTAAGCGCACCGGCATTCAGCCAAATAAATGGCTTGCCGCTTTGATACCAAGATTTAAACGATTGATTCGACATGCTGATCTCTGCTTATAAACTGCTGTATTTGTTACGCAGGCGCTGACGCACCAGCTCGGCAATTGTGTTGAAGATAAATGTCGCCATAAACAACACCAATGCGGCCAAGAACAAGACCCGGTAGTGGGAACTGTTAACTTCTGACTCCGGCATTTCTACCGCGATATTGGCAGACAAGGCCCGGAAACCTTCGAAAATATTGAAATCCATGATTGGCGTATTACCTGTTGCCATTAATACGATCATGGTTTCACCCACGGCACGACCTAAACCAATCATGACGGCTGAGAAAATACCTGGGCTTGCCGTCAACAAGACCACTTTAACCAGCGTTTGCCATTGGGTTGCACCCAGCGCCAACGAACCTATGGTCAGTTGCTTGGGTACACTGAAAATCGCATCTTCAGTAATTGAGAAGATTGTTGGGATAACGGCAAAACCCATGACCATACCGACAACCAGAGAGTTACGTTGGTCATAACCAATACCGACAGACTCCAACCATGCAGGCATATCACCATCAAATAGTAAGCCCTCCAATGGCACACTCATTTGCATTGAGACAAAGCCAACCAACACAACGACAGGAATGAGTACTGCGGCTTCCCAACCATCAGGAATTCGGGTACGAATGCTTTGCGGTAAACGTGACCACAACCAAGCCACTAATATGATCATGATCGGCGTCATGATAAATATTGCAAAAACACCCGGTAAGTTACCTTCGACCAATGGTGCCAGCCACAACCCCGCCAAGAAGCCGAGAATAACGGTTGGCAAGGCTTCCATGATCTCAATGGTTGGTTTGACGATGCCACGCATTTTTGGCGACATGAAGTAAGCGGTGAAAATCGCGCCCATAATGGCCAGCGGCACAGCAACCAGCATGGCGTAAAACGCAGCTTTAATGGTACCGAAAGTCAGAGGTGACAAGCTCAGCTTCGGCTCAAAATTGTTGTCTGCTGACGTCGACTGCCAGATATACTCTGGACCACTACGGTTTTCGTACCAGACTTTCTCCCACAGTGAATGCCAAGAGATTTCTGGGTGTTTGTTATCGACTTCGAAGAACTGCGTATTGCCGCCGTTACCGACAACCAATAGACCATTCTTACGGGGTGATAACGCCATATGGGCTTCACCATTCTCAAATAGATCTTCCACCATCAGGGTGCGGTGTGCAGTGGTGTGATAAACACCCACTTCACCATTATCGTCCAGCGTCATAAAGCCTTTACGACTTTGCTCAGGCAGGATGCGACGGATTGGCGCAGTTTGTTTATCAAAGCTACGAATCAGCTGTAACGTGTAGTTGTTGCTTTCATCACGTACAGGGAACCACTGGTCAATCTGACCATCACTACGACCAACTAGCAGTGAAATACCACCAGCCAATAATTCCATTGATGTGATATCAACACCTTCCGGTACGGCACTAACCGTTTGAATTAGGTTAATCGCATTTAAGCGCTGAATATTCAGGAACGATATATCACCGTTGTTATAAGCAACAAACAGATCACGCTGATCTTTATCCATACGGAAACTGGTGATGTTTTTGACATTGCTCACCGGCAAATCACGGTGCGACACCGTTAACTCAACTTGCGTGTCGTCCAAGAAATTCACTTTCTTCTCAACACGGGTCAACACTAATCGGTTATCGACAGTTAAAGCTACAAAGGTCGCCATATCATCATCAAACTGCGTGGCTAATTGCGTTAATGACTGCCCTTGCGCATCGACAACCACTAAATCCTGCCCTAATGGGTACTCGATTTCTGGTGTAATAAGACGGGTTGTTCCTTCTGGATAGCTGATGCGATAACTTTCGTTGAACATCAACGCACGGCCATCGTCAAAGCCGTAAGCAAACACACCCTCAGATAAACTGCCAGCCGCAAAACTAGAAACGCCGGCATCTGTTGGCAATGGCAATTCTGGTGTCGCAATAACATCACCCGTTTGGGCGTTGAAAAAGCGTAACTGCGCATCGTGGTCTAACGATAAACCGACTTCGTTATATTCATCGAGCATGACATGAACAACGTCTTCCGCTGCCATCTCATATTGTTTTTTTGCCCGTATATCAGCGCCACCAAATAAAGGCAGAACCACATATAGTAGATAGAAGAAAATCAGCACGATCGCGACAATGACCATCAGGCCACCACCGGTGACAAAAAAGCGTGCCATTTTGTCTTTCATCTCACGCCACCTACGGCGACGAATAGCAACACTTGAGTCTGCTGCCGGAATCACACCTTTTTCGATTGTATTTTCAGCCATAAGTCAGCTTATCTAGTTCTTTAAATTAATATTCTGCATCCGCTTAAGCGGGGCAATTGGAACACTGCTAACGAACCTGCGGGCAAGCCCGTTAACGCTGTCCTTAATAATAAAACACCCCACACAACTAATTGTGCGGGGTGTCTTAGGAGCAAAGCTTACTTCAGTAAATCACGGTATTTTTTAGCAACTGCTTCTGGCAGTGGCACGTAACCGTCTTTAACAACAACTTCTTGACCGATTTTCGATAAAACTAATTTCATGAATTCACGGTCGATTGGCGCCATTTCAGCGTTAGGTGCTTTGTTCACATAAACCCACAGGTAACGTGACAGTGGGAATGAACCGTTAGCCGCATTTTCAGTGTTAGCTTCGATAAATGGCTGGCCTTCTTCTTTCGCTAAAGGAACCAATTTAACGCCAGATGTTTTGTAACCGATACCTGAGTAACCGATACCGTTGACTGATTTAGTCACACCTTGAACAACTGAAGCTGAACCTGGTTGTTCGTTAACACTGTTTTTGAAGTCACCTTTACACAGTGCGTTTTCTTTGAAGTAACCGTAAGTACCAGATACTGAGTTACGACCGTACAGTTGGATTGAACCCAGACCGTCTACACCCAGTTGTGACCAGTCAGTGATGTCTTCGTTGTAACCACAAGTACGTGTTGCAGAGAATACCGCGTCAACTTGCGCGATAGTCATACCTTCGATTGGGTTGTCTTTGTGTACGTAAACAGCCAATGCGTCAACAGCAACTGGAATTGCAGTTGGTTTGTAACCGTATTTTTTTTCGAAAGCAGCGATTTCACTGTCTTTCATTTCGCGGCTCATAGGGCCAACGTTTGAAGTACCTTCAGTCAGAGCAGGTGGCGCAGTTGAAGAACCGGCTGCTTGAATTTGAATGCTGACATTTGGGTATTCACGTTTGAACTCTTCAGCCCACAGTGTCATTAAGTTAGCCAGTGTGTCTGAACCAACGCTAGACAGGCTACCTGATACACCGCTTGTTTTTTCATATGCAGGCAGGTTTGGATCTACATCTGCAAATGAAACTGAAGAAAAAGTCAGTGCCATCGCAGCACCAAACAACGCAAATTTCTTACTGAACATGAGAGCTCAACTCCTTGGATTAAAATCAAAGCGTCGCAGCGCTTCGGTCGCGCTGCACACCGGAGCAGTATCGCGACAAACTGTGACAAGGGTATGAAATCTTTATGACAATTCTGTTACAAACAGATATGTAAGCAATGACAAGACCTTAGACGTCGATCTTGTCCATCAAACTATTACGATCAAAGACGCAGCGGAAAGTGGCGCCCTCACCTAAATTACTGTGAATAGACAATTCGGCATGGTGACGTTGCAAAACGTGTTTTACGATGGCAAGTCCAAGACCTGTTCCACCTGTTTCACGAGCCCGACCACTATCAACGCGATAAAAACGCTCAGTTAATCGCTCAAGATGATGTTGGGCAATACCATCGCCTTCATCTTCGACTTCTATTACTGCCGCGCCATTTTCAACAGACCAGTTCACCCGAATAGCGGTGTCTTCTGGCGTATATTTCACCGCATTAAAAACCAAGTTTGAGATGGCACTGCGGAGCTCATCACTATCCGCCAACAGCCATTTATCCGTCATACAGTTCAACGTAATTTGCTGCTGCTGATAATGCTCAAGACGTTTGGCATCTTCAACAATGCTATGTAATAACTTACAAACATCGGTTGGGCGATGTTGTAATGCTTTTTCGCCAGTTTCGAGTTGTGACAAGGTCAGCAAATCTTTAATCATTAGATTCATGCGCTGCGTTTGCTGCTGCATGATAGGCAGCGCTTGCTGCCACATTGCTGGGTCACTGTTTTGATCAAAGCTCTCAAGATAGCCACGTAGTACTGTAAGTGGGGTACGCAATTCGTGAGACACATTGGCCACAAAATCTCGACGCATCCGCTGTAACTTAATCGTTTGCGTGATATCGCGGGCAATCAACAACCGATCTTTATCAGTGTAGTTCACCAATTTAAGTTCAAGTTGTAATGCAGGGTTTTCTGGTGATGTCACATTAACGACACCACCCGTCTCTTCGGTTTCATCTAATAACTTTTGAAACGCCGGATCCCGAATTAAATTGTTCACTCGTAAGTTGTTATCTCTTGGCCAATGAATACCCAATAACTCACGTGCGGAGTTATTCGCCCACTCTACTTGGCCAAACTCACCCAGCACCAAAATGGCATCAGGCAAAGCGGCTGTAACACTTTGAAAACGTTTGAAATAGGCGGTAAGTTTCTTTTTACGGCTGCTGCTCTGTGAATGTGTTTTCTCAATCAGACGACAGACATCGTCAATCACGCCTTCACCGCTAGGTGATTTGTTTTTCTTAGGTTTTAGTAACCAGTTGTGAAGAACAAACCACTGTTTTTGTAGCCACAACAAATAGACCAAGGCTGTAAAAAACAGCACTTCCATCATATGACCAATGACCAGCCCCAAAAAGCCGGCCAAACTCATTAGCGTAATTAGGCGCCAATAATCCCAAGACATAGGTAGTGCCTATTTATTCGACTGAAAAACGGTAGCCAACGCCACGCACAGTTTGTACCAACGGATCATGTCCTGTTGGTTCAAGCGCTTTACGTAAACGACGGATATGGACATCAACTGTTCGCTCTTCGATATAAACGGTATCGCCCCAAACAAAGTCCAGTAGTTGCGATCGGTTATAAGCGCGCTCAGGGTTTTTCATGAAAAAGTGCAATAAACGAAACTCGGTAGGCCCTAACTCAATACGGCTACCATTAACCGTGACACGGTGACTTTTGGTATCCAACACTAAATCACCGAACTGCAGCTTCTGAGCATCATCATCGCCGAGTGGGCGGCAACGACGTAAAACGGCTTTGATACGTGCAATCAGCTCAGGCGGTGAGAACGGCTTGTTGATGTAATCATCAGCACCAACACTTAAACCTTTCACCATGTCCTCACTTTCGCCTTTTGCGGTGAGCATGATGACCGGGATTGACGCTAAAAATTCATTGGCGCGCAGACGACGAATAAATTCGATGCCATCAATACCAGGAAGCATCCAGTCCAACAAAATCATGTCTGGTTGTTGGTTTTTTAACCACTCTAGACCTTGCTCAGCATCCCGTGCTGGCTCACAAGTAAACCCCGCTTGTTTGAGGCTGAAACTCAACATGTCGCGGATTGCCGCGTCATCTTCCACTAACAGTACGGTCGTCGCCATAAATCCATTCCCAGTCAATAATTGGGCACAAGCCTACCTGTCAAATATGACAAAATGATAACAGCGCGGCAAACCGCATCAGGTATAGCTATGCCTCGGTAACATTCTTGAAATAATACTCGCCGCAGCAATCATCATTGCCGATACCAATAAGCATGCTGCTAACCCTGCCTGCTGATAAATCCAGCCTGACAAAATAGTGCCGAACAAGCGTCCCGCAGCATTGGCCATGTAATAAAACCCTACATCCAGCGATACGCCATTCGCATTGGCATAAGCAACAATTAGATAAGAGTGTACTGCCGAATTGATCGCAAACAACACACCATAAATGAATAAGCCAACGGTCATGGCCGACCATAAAGCAATATTCCAGTATATGGCGGCACTAAGCGTTAATGGCAGAAACATCAAAGGTAAAGACCAAAGCCACACTTGATAACCATCAGGGGCATGTTGTTTTGAATAACCCGTCAGTTTTGGGGTAAGCGCTTGCACCATGCCATAACCAATCACCCAAGTTGCTAATAAGGCACCGATATAAATGCTGGGCCATTGCAGCTGACTATGCAGAAAAACAGGCAATGCGACAACAAACCAAACATCGCGTGAGCCAAATAAAAAGAAACGGGCAGCTGATAGATAATTGACGGTCTGGCTTTTGGAGAACACATCGCGAAATTTAGGCTTGAATTGGCTACGACCCAAATCTCGTTTAAGTGCCACCAGACTCCAAATCAACACTATTAGTAATAACCCCATTAAAACTAATAGCGCACCGCGAAATGAGATCCAATACAACAATGCCGCACCGACAAAGAAACCAACACCTTTCAACGCATTTTTTGAACCCGTTAAAGCTGCTATCCATTTGTAGAGCGTGTTTTGCTGCGCATCGTCCACCAGCATCTTAATACTGGACTTGGCACTCATCTTATTCAGATCTTTGGCAATACCGGATAAAGCTTGCGCCACCATTACATAAGCAACAGTTAGCCATGCGGGATCAACCAACAACATGGCTAAGGCAACAATTTGGATAAATAAACCCAGGTGAAGGGTGATATTAAGCCCAAGGCGCGCGCCCAACCAGCCACCAAACAGATTGGTGACAATGCCAAAAAATTCGTACAACACGAATAACATGGCAACTTCGAGGGGGCTGTAACCAAGCTGGTGGAAAAATAACACCACCAGCATGCGCAAAGCCCCATCTGTCAGGGTAAATGCCCAATAGCTGACCGTTACCACCAAATATTGGCGAACAGCGTCAGGTAAGGCACTTAATTTAGCCAGCATGTTTTGTCCTGCAATGAAAAACAACGCCTTATCATGCGGCTATTTGATGACCGATTTAAGTCAGTCGGTTTACAGCATGATGCCTTTAATCATGTAAAACACCATCGCAGACAATACTGCTGCCGCTGGGACAGTAACCACCCAAGCCGTGATGATTTTTTTCACCATATCGCGTTTCACAAACAGGTTTTTCTGCTCTTTCTTCAACTGCTTTTTGGCTTTCTTGATGGCTGACTCTTCTTCATCAATCAAACGATACAAAGTGGTGACACGCTGATATTCATCTACGCTTTTGCTACCTTTGTTTTGCAGTGAATCCAGCTCTTTGCGCAGGGCATTGAGCTGTTTTTTCTCATCTTTCAAATCGCTTTTATCTTTGCGAATTTCACGTTCGATAGTGTTAGATTCATCTAACCACTCACGTAAAAAGCCGACACCAAAGACACCGCCGATAGCGATATGTGTCGTTGAAACGGGCAAACCAAGCTGACTGGCAATAATGACCGTTAACGCTGCTGCCATTGCGATGGAATAAGCACGCATTTGGTCAAGTTCGGTAATTTCACCACCAACCGTGCGGATTAGGCGCGGACCGTATAAACCCAACCCCAAAGCAATACCCAATGCACCAACAGCCATAACCCAAAATGGAATACCGGCTTGTGCCGTAATGCCACCGGTCATAATCGCATCGTTAATCGCGGCCAAAGGACCAATCGCATTGGCAACGTCATTGGCTCCATGTGCAAAGCTTAATAGCGCCGCAGCAAAAACTAATGGAATGGTAAACAGCGTGTTAACGCTACCTCTGTCATTGCTCATCTCTGGTAATTTTTTCTTGAGACGCTTTTTGACCAGTTTATAAACCGCTAAACCAATCAATAAACCAATGATCAATGCAGATAAAAATGAGGGTTTGCTAGCAACTTCAATCTCGACACCAGGCAAAAAATTAACCAGTTCAATGATTTTGCTCCAGATCTTAGAGATACCTTTGATGATGAGGTAAGTTGCAAATGCCCATGCCATGACACCTACATAAACCGGCACCCATTTATAAGAGGCGCTGATTTTGTCATCACGGAAAATAATAGTTTTCTTGATTGCCAGTAGGAATGTTGCCGCGATAACACCACCAAACAAAGGTGATATAACCCAAGAGCTGACAATGGCGCCCATAGTGCCCCAATCAACAATTGTGAATCCAGCTGCGGCGATACCTGCGCCCATAACGCCACCAACAATGGAGTGTGTCGTTGAAACTGGCGCACCCGCATAAGTTGCAAGGTTTAACCACATTGCAGCAGCTAATAATGCTGCCATCATGGCCCAGACAAATTCATCGGTATTACCGCCAAATCCTTGGATATCAATGATGCCGCCTTTAATGGTCGAGACCACATCACCGCCAGCGATAAACGCACCTGAGGCTTCAAAAATCATGGCGATAACAATCGCACCGCCCATGGTCATGGCTCGAGAACCAACCGCCGGACCAACATTGTTGGCCACGTCATTCGCGCCTATATTCATTGCCATATAGGCGCCGAATACAGCCGCAATGGCTAAAAATAAATTATTTGGAACACCACCGCTGGTAGTGAAACTAAATACAAGAACTGCTGCCAAAAAGAATAATGCCGCACCTATCCGGCCAATTTCAGCGTGGCTTTTTTTAAAGGCCTGCTTTTCAAGTTCATGAATGGTTTTGATTTCCACAAGACACCCAAGTCGCCGCTATAAAGGCGCCAATTATTACAGTTTAAAGACAACATGGCACCCTGTTGCTTATACGGCATTGTATGATTGGCCTGTTAGAATGGTTGGATTGAGTGATATTTACGCGTCTGAGGCTCTATGCGTTCACTGGTAATTTTTTTTCTAATCTTGGTTAGCTGCAACTTGCATGCGCGCGAAAGTGTTTTGCAACAGCTTGGTTTTGGCGATGGAGATGAGCCGTTAGCCGTCGATGACGCATTTCGTTTTTCGGCTAGCGTGAAAGATCCTCAAAACCTACATATTGGCTGGCAAATTGCGCAAGGAAACTATCTCTATCGCAATAAAATTGAAGCGCGGATTATCGATAACGATAGGGTCACGCTAAAAACTCTCAACCTACCCCAAGGCACCAACAAAAATGATGCTTATTTTGGACTGACCGAAGTCTACTTTGACGATGTGTTGTTAACCGTCCCAGTTAACCGACCTGACAGCACTCAAAGCATTACCTTAGAAGTCCATTATCAAGGCTGCTCTGAAACATTTAATATTTGTTATCCACCAGAAACTAAAACGACACAGCTAAAGCTGCCAGCTATTGCGCAAGGTGATCCCCCCATCACAACACCTATCAGTGAAGCGCCAAACCCCGTCACCAGTATCAATAGTCAAAGTAGCCAAGACACTATCGCGGCGCATCTAGCCAGTGAAAATCTGCCAAAAATCCTCATCAGCTTTTTGGGTTTAGGTTTATTACTCGCCTTCACGCCTTGCGTATTTCCAATGATCCCGATCCTCTCAAGCATCATTGTTGGTGAGGGGGAGTCAGTCACTACACGCCGCGCATTTATGTTATCGCTCGTTTACGTGTTAGCGATGTCGGTTACCTATACCACTGCCGGTGTATTAACAGGTTTATTGGGCGGCAACTTACAAGCCCTTTTACAAAACATTTGGGTCATTGGTGCGTTTAGTTTGGTCTTGGTGTTACTGGCCTTATCTATGTTCGGCTTTTACGAGCTGCAATTACCACATCGTCTGCAACACCGATTACATCAAATAAGCCACCAACAACGTGGTGGTAAGTTTATTGGTGTTGCCTTGATGGGTTTATTGTCTGGTCTGATTGTCGGACCATGTCTAGCACCACCATTAGCTGGCGCCCTACTCTTTATTAGTCAACATGCCGATCCGGTTTTAGGTGGTGCCGCCTTATTTGCAATGAGCATTGGCATGGGCATTCCACTACTTATTATTGGTAGCTCTGCTGGCAGTCTGATGCCTCGAGCCGGTAATTGGATGGAAACCGTTAAAGCTGTATTTGGTGTTTTACTCATTGCCTTAGCGATTTGGATGTTATCTCGTGTGATTCCTGCCAGTCTGACGCTGGCATTATGGGCAGGCTTAATCGTGGTCAGTGCCGTTTATATGGGGGCACTGGAATCGTTAGGTATTGATGCCACTGGTTGGCAAAAGTTCTGGAAAGGTCTGGGCTTACTTGGACTCATTTTTGGCACCTTGTTAATGATTGGCGCTGCCAGCGGTGCGCAAAGTATTTGGCAACCCCTTAAACACTTAAAAGGTGTTAGCACGGAAACCAGCCAAGAGACTTTGTCATTTACGCTAATTAATTCACCAGCAGAATTAGAGCGTGCCTTAAGTAATAGCCAACAACCAATGATGCTCGATTTTTATGCTGATTGGTGTACTGATTGTAAGACGATGGAACAAACCACTTTTAAAGATCCAACCGTGTTGGCTATGTTGAAATCTTTCAACTTATTAAAAGTTGATTTAACCGATAACACCGCCGACCATCAGGCCATTTTGAAACAGCTCAAAGTATTTGGCCCACCGACTATGGTATTTTTCGCAGCTGGTGGTGAAGAATATGCCAACCGTCGTTTAGTGGGTCATGTCAGCGCCGATGAAATGCAGGCACATCTGGCAAAACTCCAAGCAGCTCAAGAGAATTAGGCCAAAAATTCAAAAAATAGCCTTTTCGCCGACATTCGCGACAAAAAACCGCTAATTTAGTAAAAAACTGGACTTTGTCCCGCTTGCTGGTGCAAAATCGCGCCTTAAGTCACCGATAAACGGATATCAGTTTCAATGGCGAATTTTTTAGTGCTACATGGCCCCAATCTCAATCTGCTGGGGCAGCGGGAGCCTGAAATTTACGGCGCGACAACCCTTGATGATATCAATCAGCAATTGAAAAATGCTGCCGCAGAGGCTGGTCATCAGTTGCAAACCCTACAAAGTAATGCTGAACATGAACTAGTTGATGCCGTTCAGCAAGCGCGGGGAAACACTGATTTTATTATTATCAATCCTGCTGCTTTTACGCATACCAGCGTCGCGCTACGTGATGCATTTGCAGCCGTTGATATTCCATTTATCGAAGTACATTTATCTAACGTGCACCGTCGTGAAACGTTTCGTCAGCATTCGTATTTTTCGGAGCTGGCAGTTGGCGTGATCTGCGGTTTGGGCGCGCAAGGTTATTTTCTGGCACTACAAGCTGCCTTTAATCACATCAAAAAAGGTTAATCCATGGATATTCGTAAAATTAAAAAACTGATTGATCTGATCCAAGAATCTGATGTTGCCGAAATCGAAATCTCAGAAGGTGAAGAATCGGTTAGAATCAGCCGTAATAGCTCAACAGCCGTGCAATATGCGCCACAACCACAACAATACCAAGTCGCAGCACCAGCCCCAGTAGCAGCCGCTGCACCGGCCGCAGCGCCAACTGCAGAAGCACCTGCAGCAAATAATGATGCGAATGCGATTCGCTCACCAATGGTTGGTACCTTCTATCGTTCATCTTCACCAGAAGCTGCAGCATTCGTTGAAGTAGGACAACAAGTCAGTGCTGGTGATGTCATCTGCATTATCGAAGCGATGAAAATGTTTAACCAAATCGAAGCTGACCGTAGCGGTACAGTTAAAGCCATTTTGGTTGAAGATGGTCACCCGGTTGAATATGACGAACCGCTGATCGTTATTGCTTAAGCCTTAAGTCGGTCTTGTCCGACTTCCATGCTGATCCAAACTGCGGATAATCTCATACCATGATTGATAAAATTGTTATCGCCAACCGTGGCGAAATCGCTTTGCGTATTCTGCGCGCTTGTTGGGAAATGGATATCAAAACTGTAGCGGTTCACTCAGATGTGGATCGTGATCTGAAACACGTCCTGCTGGCGGATGAAACCGTCTGTATCGGTCCTGCACCATCAAATCAAAGCTATTTAAATATTCCTGCTTTGATCAGTGCTGCTGAAATCACTGATGCCACCGCCATTCACCCTGGTTATGGCTTCTTGTCAGAAAATGCAGATTTTGCTGAACGTGTTGAGCAAAGTGGCTTTATTTTCATCGGTCCTCGTGCTGAAACCATTCGCCTGATGGGTGACAAGGTTTCTGCTATCAAAGCGATGAAAGCTGCCGGTGTCCCTTGTGTGCCAGGTTCTGATGGCCCACTCGGTACTAATGATCAAACTAACCTGCAATTAGCACGTGAAATCGGTTATCCGATCATCATTAAAGCTGCTGGCGGTGGTGGCGGTCGCGGTATGCGCGAAGTGCATAGCGAAGCACATTTGCTGAATGCTATTGCCCTGACCAAGTCAGAAGCTAAAGCCGCATTCGGTAACGATATGGTTTACATGGAGAAATTCCTTGAAAACCCACGTCACATCGAATTCCAAGTATTAGCAGACGAACATGGCAATGCCATTCATTTAGGTGAGCGTGACTGTTCAATGCAACGTCGCCACCAAAAAGTGGTTGAGGAAGCGCCTGCGCCGGGAATCACGCCTGAAATGCGTGCTCGTATGGGTAAAATTTGTGCTGATGCTTGTGTGCGTATTGGTTACCGTGGTGCGGGTACGTTTGAGTTCTTATACCAAGATGGCGAGTTCTACTTCATCGAAATGAATACCCGTATTCAGGTAGAGCACCCTGTCACTGAGCGTGTTACTGATATGGACTTGGTTGCTGAGCAAATTCGTATTGCATCAGGCCTACCATTATCAGTAAAACAAGAAGACATTAAGATGAAAGGTCATGCCATCGAATGTCGTATTAATGCTGAAGATCCACGTACCTTTATGCCTAGTCCTGGTGTGGTCACGCACTACCACGCTCCAGGTGGCGCAGGCATTCGTATGGACTCACATTTATATAGTGGCTATCGTGTACCACCTAACTACGATTCACTGATTGGTAAGCTTATCGCTTACGGTAACACGCGTGAGTCAGCGATTGCGCGTATGCAGACAGCATTAAAAGAGATCGGCATTGACGGTATCAAAACCAATGTTGAATTGCATCGTGACATTATGGATGACACCCACTTCCAAACGGGTGGCACCAATATTCACTATCTTGAGAAAAAGCTCGGCCTGTAAGCCGTCACGACGATGGCCTGGGTCCAGTTTATTTTCAACAGCACTCCTGACGCTGCCGACGCGCTATCCGATGCCTTAACTGAGGCTGGCGCGGCGGCGGTTACGTTTCAGGACAATGCTGATCAACCTATTTATGAACCTCCTGTCGGTGAAACACCGTTATGGTCAGCAACGCAAGTCATTGCCTTATTTGATGCCAATGTTACCGAAGCGGATATGCGCGCTGCTGTAAAACCATTTTTTCAAGGTGAATTACCGCCTTTTAAAATGGAAGCGGTTGAAGACAAAGATTGGGAACGCGCATGGATGGATAACTTCCAGCCTATGTGCTTTGGTGACCAGCTTTGGATTGTGCCTAGCTGGCATCAACCACCTCAGGCAGATGCGGTGAATATCCTGCTAGATCCCGGTTTAGCATTCGGTACTGGCACGCATCCAACAACTGCTTTATGTCTTCGCTGGCTAGATAAAGCAGCCGTCAAAGGCAAAACCGTTATCGATTATGGCTGTGGTAGCGGCATTTTAGGTATCGCCGCAGCATTGCTTGGTGCTGAGCGTGTCATTGGTGTTGATACCGATCCGCAGGCACTCGAAGCCACGCAAGATAATGCCGAGCGTAATGGGGTTACGATTGAGACCTATTTGCCTAAAGATGCACCACAACTTGAATGCGACCTATTACTTGCCAATATCTTGGCTGGCCCATTAACCGAATTAGCACCATTGTTTGCGACCTTAACGCACACAAAGAGCGATATCGTGTTGTCTGGTGTCTTAGATACACAGGCTGATATGGTACAAAACGCTTATCTGCCTTACTTTACGATGGATGAGCCAGCACAGTTAGATGAGTGGATGCGATTGTCAGGTGTTCGACATGAGCATTAAATCAGTACAAATCGGCCCTTATCAGTTGCCCAATAATTTATTTTTGGCACCGATGGCCGGTGTGACTGATCGCCCATTTCGACAGTTATGTCGAAAACTGGGGGCGGGCATGGCAGTATCAGAAATGATCACGGCCAATAAAGCCCTATGGGCCAGCAAAAAATCTCTGCTACGCGCTAATCATGATGGTGAACCTGAGCCGCGAAGTGTACAAATTGCTGGTGCTGACCCACAAATGATGGCTGAGGCGGCTCAACATAATGTTGACCAAGGCGCTCACATCATTGATATCAACATGGGTTGCCCTGCCAAAAAAGTCTGCAATGCCATGGCCGGTTCCGCCTTATTGCCACATGAGAAATTAGTTGGTGACATTCTAGAAGCCGTAGTGAATGCCGTTGATGTGCCTGTCACATTAAAGATTCGCACAGGCGCAGATAGACAAAATAAAAATGGGCTGCGGATAGCGCAAATTGCTGAACAATCTGGCATCCAATTATTAGCGGTTCATGGTCGAACGCGTGCCGATTTGTATCAAGGTGATGCCGAATACGACACCATTGCGGATATTAAAAGCCGTATTCAGATCCCGGTGATTGCTAATGGTGACATTGATAGCCCAGAAAAAGCAGCACATGTTTTTGCAAAAACCGGCGTCGATGGCCTGATGATTGGTCGGGCGGCACAAGGTAACCCATGGTTATTTCAGCAGATTTTGCATTACCTCAGCACCGGCGAAAAATTAGCACCGCCTTTAATAACAGAAGTTCGTGACACCTTGATTACTCACCTGAAGACACTGTACGATTTCTATGGTGAATATTCAGGTGTGCGTATGGCGCGTAAGCATATTGCTTGGTACAGCAAGGGTTTACGCGATGGCAATGCGTTCCGTCAAGAAATGAATCAACTTGAACACGCCGCGCAACAACTGGCGTACACTGAAGCTTTTTTTACGCAATTGGCCGAACAGGCCTCGCAAAAGGATCCGCTTGCCGCATGAACAAAGCACTCGACTCCTCAATGGAAGGCTGCGTCGATCTGGGCGTCAGCCCAGAAACTCGTCACGCGCCCCTGAAGGAGTGTGTCGAACATGCGCTCAAAACCTATTTCGAACAACTTGATGGCACGCCAACCGCCAATCTCTACAATATGTTGATGACCGAGGTGGAAGTCCCATTACTAAAAGCCACATTGGAACATACGCATGGCAATCAATGCCGTGCTGCCGAAATCCTCGGCATCAACCGTGGCACCCTTCGCAAAAAACTCAAACAATACGGCTTGTAAGCCGTTTTTACGCTCTCTGGAAAAACTGCATGAATTCAATTAAACGTGCTCTGCTAAGTGTTTCTGACAAAACTGGTATTGTCGCGCTGGCAGAACAATTAAACGCACTTAACGTAGAATTATTATCTACCGGTGGTACCGCTAAACTATTGGCTGATGCGGGTTTACCCGTTATTGAAGTCTCTGACCACACTGGTTTTCCAGAAATGATGGCGGGTCGTATTAAAACCCTGCATCCGAAAATTCACGGTGGTTTATTAGGTCGCCGTGGTACTGATGATGCCATCATGACCGAACATGACATCAAGCCAATCGATTTGGTTGTCGTAAACTTATATCCTTTTGAAGCGACCGTTGCGCGACCTGACTGTTCATTGCCTGATGCAATTGAAAACATCGATATCGGTGGTCCAACCATGTTACGTGCTGCTGCTAAAAATCATGCTGATGTTACGGTACTGATTGACCCAGCAGACTATGCGCGCGTAGTAGATCAAATCAAAAATAACGGTGGCACTGATGATGCGACACGTTTTGATCTGGCATTAAAGACCTTTGAACATACAGCACATTATGACGGCATGATTGCTAACTATCTTGGCACAATCGCCGAAGATGGTAGCAAAAATGCGTTCCCTCGCACATTTAACAGCCAATTCCATAAGAAACAGGACATGCGCTACGGTGAAAACCCTCACCAAAACGCAGCGTTTTACAGTGAAGCTACCCCTGAATCAGGCTCAATTGGTGCTGCAGTTCAATTACAAGGTAAAGAACTGTCTTATAACAATATCGCCGACACTGATGCTGCACTGGAATGTGTCAAAGCATTCACCGAGCAACCAGCTTGTGTCATCGTGAAACATGCGAACCCATGTGGTGTTGCCTGCGCTGACGATTTGTTAACAGCTTATGATTTGGCTTACCAAACAGATCCAACCTCAGCGTTTGGTGGCATTATCGCATTCAACAGACCGTTAGATACACAAACAGCTCAAGCCATCATCGATCGTCAATTTGTTGAAGTCATTATCGCGCCAAGCGTCGCAGAAGGTGTTGCTGACATCGTTGCGAAAAAAGCCAATGTTCGCCTGTTAATTTGTGGTGACTTGCCAGCAAACGCAAATAGTGGCCTTGATTTCAAACGCGTCACTGGCGGCCTGTTAGTTCAAGACCGCGATATTCAGTTGGTCACGGAACAAGAGCTGAAAGTCGTTACCAAATTAGCACCAGATGCTGCCCAATTAGCTGACTTATTGTTTGCATGGCGTGTTGCGAAATATGTGAAATCAAACGCGATTGTTTATGCCAAAGACCAACAAACCGTTGGTATCGGTGCAGGCCAAATGAGTCGTGTCGTTTCAAGTCGTATCGCAGGCATTAAAGCCGAAGATGCAGGCTTAACCGTACCAGGTGCGGTTATGGCGTCGGATGCATTCTTCCCATTCCGTGATGGTTTAGATGCCGCTGCAGAAGCTGGCATTAAAGCGGTTATCCAACCGGGTGGTTCGATGCGTGATGATGAGGTTATTGCTGCCGCAGATGAACATGGTATTGCCATGGTCTTCACTGGTATGCGCCACTTCCGCCACTAAACATGTTAGGGGAACGCGCGCAGTCGCTTCAACTTAACGAAACACATAATCGTGTCCAGTTAAATCGATTGACGGCGATGGCGCCGTACCCCCAAGCATTATTTTTCCAATTGTTGCCATTGTTATTACATGGCAGTTTCAAGTTATTGCCCGGCTATACCAACGAAGATTGTCCCGTTGGTATCGCTGATTATCAACCAACAATCGACACATTACGTGCTGCCACTAGCGTTGACCGTAATTTTCAGTTTCGTCGTAAAGCCCTCCGACGTTACGCAATAAAAGGCATCTACCTTCTTAGTAACTTCAATGGCTTACGGTATCCGGTGCCAGCCAGTTTCACGATTTGGGTTGTACATCAATTTCATTTGTCGCCAGAGGCGATTGCCGCGCTAAATCAAAAACTGATAGCGATCCAAAATTGGACGGCACAAATGGGCATCACTCTCGACTACCAGTTAGTCAGTGAAACCAACCTTCAGCAATCACCAGCAATAAAACAACAACTGGCTGACTTTTACACCAATGGCTTAACACTGGCCGGAAGCCTGCCTCTTTGGTGGTCCATCAGCAGCAAAGAGCAAGCTGCTTATGCCAATTTGGCAGAAACGTTACGAACGCAAGTGCGAAGTAATGAAACCAGTGTTTTAGACTTTGGCGCTCCGTTTGAAGTTAGCGCCCAGCAATATCTTGATGACTTTGTGCACTATTGGTTTTTAGCATTTCATCAAGGCCCACAGCACGATCTGGATTTGCTGTTTGCGACTCAGCAATGTCAGCTATATCCAGAAATCGATAATTTAAGTCTATTGCTGAAGCAGCGTTTAGAAGCTGGCGAAAAAGATAACACTGCACTTTGTACCGCTAATCTCAAACTCATTGCACTCAGTCGCAGGCAAGATGATAAATCTCTACTAAGGGCGAGAGAGTCGTTATACCGGCTCAGCCATGAGCGTTTATCAAATAAAGTGCTTCATCCCACACAGCCTTGGCGACAAAACTTTATACAAAATCTGATTTCGCATTGGCAGTGGTCAGCACAATTTGTCCGAAATATAGATCAACCTTTAACACAAGGCATACGGATCTTATTAACCCAACCTGCTGAGCGTTGGCGGTGGCTGTCAGCCCAATTACAACAAGCACAACAATTTGCACAGCAGTTATCGCTTGATACCACGCAGCTTAAATCCGCCAGCAAATATCTCGCGCTGATGATAAATCCACCAGCCGATACCACCATTGATTTAGCTTTACCGGGCTTGCCTGAGGGTGGTTTAGAACAGATTAATTTATATCGCCTCGAAAACAGTACTCGATGGCATCTTAGTGATTTAGCCCCCAGTAACGCCCCGCAAAATGCACTATTTAGCCATGATGACTTGGTCAGCGTGATGGCATTTGCCATCATCAACCGTTTATTAACACGCAATAGCTGGTTACGTATCAGTGATCCAAAGCCAGAGTTGGCCAGTCAACATATCTTAGATATGAGTCAACAATTGTTACGCTCAACTGTCGCGCAGCCTATTCCGCCGATTCAAGCTGAAGCACTGCAACAACCTGCGGTTGCGACACAACTCATTTTGTTAACCAATTTGCAGCCAGCTCCTTTAGACCAACTGCAACAACAAGGGTTACAAATGACCAGTAATCAGAGTGACCCATTAAGTTTTAGCTCGGCACAGACAAACCTTATTAACAGCATTGATATCTTATTGCTGAGTAGTTGGGGGCAATGGCATCACCTCAAATATGTTGGCGAAAATGCCGTCGTAGACGTATTAACCACGATATTACGCTGGCAGCCAACTAAAGAAGCGATTCAAAATTTACTTTGCTGGTGCCCGAGTAACTTTTTTGGTCAATCAATTAATCTGCGTCTCCATGACTTAATTATCGACCTTACCGATTTCAATCAAGCCACAATTGAACAAGGTCAGTACCTCATTCAAACCGCTAAACAATATTGGCAAATACAGTGGCAAGATGCGCAGGTTGAAGCACAAACACAAGCTGCCCCCCTAAAAAACTGGCAACAGCAACCAGCTGGAGATGATACGACGCTTCGTGTTGACCCATTGCTTTTAAAACGATTGAAATAGTGGCAAACACAGGATTAGCCCTTTTGCTTTAAGCTAGGCTCTTTTATGATGTTGCGGCAAATGTTTTAGGAAGGAATATGATTAAAGTAGCAATCGTCGGTGGGACCGGTTACACCGGTGTCGAACTTCTCAGACTGCTGGCACCACACCCAGACGTTAAGATTGAAATCATCACCTCACGTAGTGAGGCGGGTATGCCCGTTGCTGACATGTTTCCTAACTTGCGCGGCCATCTCGATCTGACATTTACTGAACCAGATGAAGATGCTTTAGCAGCATGTGATGTCGTGTTTTTTGCAACACCGCATACTGTTGCCATGAGTAGTGTGCCTTCATTATTAAAACGCGGCGTTCGCGTTATCGATTTATCTGCTGACTTCAGACTAAAAGATACGGATCTGTGGGCGCAGTGGTACAACACCCCACATACCTGTCCTGAATATGCTGAACAAGCAGTATATGGCCTGCCAGAATTAAACCGCGAAGCTATTCAATCAGCACAGCTAATTGCCGTACCGGGTTGTTATCCAACAGCCATTCAACTGGGCTTTTACCCATTACTTAAAGCAGGTTTGATTGATCCACAACAATTAATTGCCGATGCGAAATCGGGCGTGAGTGGTGCTGGTAGAAAAGCGGCTATTGGTACGTTATTAACTGAGACAAGTGAAAGCTTTAAAGCATACGGCGCGAATGGCCATCGCCATTTACCTGAAATTCGCCAGACGCTGACAGAAATGGCTAACCAAGCCGTTGGCCTTACGTTCATTCCCCATCTCACACCAATGATTCGCGGTATTCATGCAACACTGTATGGTCAGCTTCAAGGCGCTACTGACTTACAAGCATTGTTTGAAGAACATTATGCCAATGAACCATTTGTTGATGTCATGCCCGCCGGTGCACACCCAGAAACACGTAGTGTTCGTGGTGCGAATACTTGTCGTTTGGCGGTTCATCAGCCGCAAGGAGGCAATACCGTTGTGGTGTTATCGGTAATCGATAATTTAGTGAAAGGCGCCTCAGGACAGGCGATTCAATGCATGAACATTATGTTTGGCTTTGATGAAACGCAAGGATTGCAAACTATCGCGACATTACCCTGATGGCCGCGCTGCATGATTATGAAATCCGCCAACGGCGCCCTTTTCGGTGCCTGATGTGGATTGTCTTAGTTGTTTTTATTACTGGTCTGGCTCAGTGGTATTACCATCGTTACATCAGTGCCCAGCAAGCCGAATTAGTGGCAGAGAATAGCCGACTGAAACAAGAGCTCGATGAGATAAGACCTCAATTTCAGGCGCTTAGCCAAACACAAACCAGCCAACAGCAGTTGGAGGCGATTCATCAAGTTGCCACCAATCAACTGGAAACAAGGCTTCAGCAGTTACAACAAAAGATCATTGATCTGAACAAAGAATTATTGTTTTATCAAACAGTCACACAAGGCAGTGGCAGCAGTGAGTTGCAAGTCAGGGAAGTACAGCTTCGCGCCGAAGGCAATGAGGCAAACCATCTTCGCTACCGGATTGTCTTAACGCAAGGCGATAATATTAGTGAGCCATTAACCGGCCATGTTGCCGTTAGTTTACTACCTAATACAGAAAAACCAGATAACACAGACGTTATTGGTGAACATGGATTGAATCTACGCTTTGTACAGGTCATTGAAGGGACGTTTTCACCATCTGAAACTCCCCCTGCACAGCTTGTCGTAACGATTACACAGAAAAATAAACCATTAATTACACGTGCCTTTAATTGGCAGGAAATCATGCCCAACGAACCATGAGGTAAAACATGTTCAGCAAGCAAAAAACGACTAAAGCCCGAAAAGTTACTCGAATTGATACCTTAATTGGTGAAAACACCCATATCAAAGGGGATGTGCACTTTAGCGGCGGGCTTCGTATTGATGGTTCAGTGACAGGCAACATCATTGCTGATGAAGGTGAAGCCGCCATGTTGACACTTAGTGAAAAAGGCCGTGTGCAGGGTGAAATTCGTGTTGCTAACCAACTAATCAACGGTAGTGTCAAAGGCCATATCTACGCAAGCGATCATGTTGAACTTGCAGGCAATGCTCAAATTGATGGCAATGTTTTCTATCGTTATCTAGAAATGGCAATGGGCGCCGCAGTAAATGGTCAGCTTGTTCATACTAGTGTTGATGACAATGTGTTGAATGTCAGCCATGAAAGTAATGATGGCGATAATTTGCAGCTTACTGGTCAAGAGTCAGACGCTGACAAATCTTGACTAAATTAGTCAGAAATTAGATACTGACAGACGTTTAAAAATATATTTGCGGAGTTTGTTATGACCAGCGAAATGCCTAGCCCAGTCTTATTTACTGATTCGGCAGCGGCTAAAGTTAGCGAATTAATCGCTGACGAAGGTAATGATCAATTAAAACTACGGGTGTTTATCACCGGTGGTGGTTGCTCCGGCTTTCAGTATGGCTTCACCTTTGAAGAAGAAGTCAGCGAAGGTGATACCCAAGTTGAGAAAGCAGGTGTAACCCTGTTGATCGATCCTGCTAGCTACCAGTATTTAGTTGGCGCTGAAATTGATTACACAGATGGTGTTGAAGGTTCACAGTTTGTGATCCGTAATCCGAATGCCACGACAACTTGCGGTTGTGGTTCATCATTCTCACCTTAAGTAACGCTTTGCCCTTATTTTTAAAGAAACCGACTTAACGTCGGTTTTTTTATGCCTATTTATCGCTTCTAGGCATAATAGTTCTCGCCAATAAATGGTTATCGGAGTGTGTGAATGTTTTCAAAATGGCAGTGGTTATTAAACCAGCTACTTCAAAAACTGTGGTTACGAGCCGCTTTGTTTGGACTGTTAGCTATTTTTATTGCGCTTGTTGCCATTCCACTCGAAAAGCTCATCGATAACCCTCTGCCATTTTCTATCAGTAGCTCCGCTGTCAGCGATATCCTACATATCGTTGCTTCCAGCATGTTAGCGGTCACCACCTTTTCACTAGGTGTCATGGTTTCCGCCTATGCTTCAGCCAGTTCAGGTGCAACACCCCGTGCCAACCAATTAGTGAAAAAAGACACCACTAGCCAAAATGTACTAGCGACATTTCTCGGCAGTTTTATTTATAGCTTGGTTGGCATCATTGCTTTGCATATGGATATTTATGGCCAAACCGGCTTGATTATTTTATTTGCAACGACCCTGGCAGTTATTGCCATTATTGTTATTACCATCTTGCGCTGGATTGAACACCTGTCTCGACTTGGCCGTGTTGGTGAAACCAGCAAACGGGTTGAGGTTGCGACTGAAAAAGCATTAATTGAACGTATGAGCTATCCCTTTTTAGGTGGTCGCCCCATGGAAAGTAGCAATGTTCCAGCAGATGCCATCGCTATCTTTACCGATAAAATTGGTTTTATCCAACATATCGATACCGGCTCGATCGCTTCAATGGCTAGTCAGCATAGTGCCGAAGTCGGCATATTAAGTCTTACCGGTAAATTTGTGCATACTGGCGAGCCTATAGCCTGGCTTAGAAATACTCGCGATACAAATTTAATCAATCATATTCGCCGTGCTTTTTCTATTGGCGATGAACGCTCTTTTGAACAAGATCCTCGGTTTGGCATGTGCGTTTTAGGTGAAATTGCCTCTCGCGCATTATCACCAGCCGTCAATGATCCGGGCACTGCTATTGATATCTTAAGTCGTAGCGTTCGAATCTTACAGCACTGGAAAATAGCTAAAGATCCTGTTGCAAAAGCTCAATATCAAAACCTATGGGTGCCGAGTATGCAGCTTAGCGATGTGATGGATGATCTGTTTTTACCCATTGCTCGTGATGCTGGTGGTCTCATTGAGGTTCATATCCGCTTACAAAAATCATTGCAGGCATTGATGACAACCAATGCCAATGTTTTTGCAGAAGATGTGCGCCGTATTTCCCAATATGATTTAGATCATGCTGACAAAAGTCTCGTTCTAGACAGCGAAAAACAACAGCTTATTGCCTTAGCCAAAAACCTGCTTTAACGAAAAAAAACCAAATTACATTTTACTGTCATCTATTTTTTCTATAATATGAATGAACGTTCATTCAATCAGTTTCCCCTAACATGATCCTTTCTTGTGCAAGCTCAGAAAAACGTAATGCGATCCTAAACGCTGCGCTGGAGTTATTAGCCAGCTGTGGTTTTCATGGATTCTCTATCAAACAATTGGCAGCTAAAGCAGGCGTCGCCACGGGTACGGTTTATCTCTATTTTGAAGACCGTGACTCAATGATTAGAGAGTTACACTTAAAAATATTGCAGCAATTTGCTGAGGCAATCTTTGTTGACCAAGATACGGAAAAACCTTTGGCGGACCAGCATCACCGTATTTGCTGCAACCTGTGGAGCTTTTTGAACAACAACCCCTCTGTCTTGCTCAGCAAAGCACAGTTTGATCATTTACCACCCGACATTTTGCGTAGCCATCGCGAAGATGCCTGGAGCATGTTTGCCCCATTACGAGACTTGTTTGCCAAAGGTCGTGCTTCCGGTGAAATCAAAGATCTACAAGATGATGTTTTAGCCAGTTTGAGCTTTGAGCCCTATATGTATCTTGCCCGCCAGCAACTTATCGGCGTTATTCAAGTCGATCCTAACCGACTTTGCGAGATTATCACCGCATCTTGGGATGCGATCGCTACCCCAAAAGCGGATTAATACAGGAGTTTTTATGTTATCGCGCAGCCATTTTCGCTCTTTTCTAACGCCAGTATTACTGAGCAGCTTGTTTTTAACGGGCTGTCTTTCAGATAGTGATGCTGAGCAACAGCAAGTGGCGATGCCAAAAATGACCGTCAATGTTGTTGAACTGAAGACTCAGGCGATTGATATTCAAACAGAGCTGCCAGCTCGCACAACGGCAATCCGCATGGCAGAAGTACGTCCACAAGTAGATGGCATTATTGAGTCTCGCTTATTCACCGAAGGCGCTGCTGTCAAAGCTGGTCAACAACTTTATCAAATCGAAGCCGCGCCTTATCAAGCCGTGGTTAACAATGCCAAAGCAACACTGCAACGTGCAAAAGCCGATTTAAAAGTCACAGAGCGTCGCGAACAACGTTACAAAAACTTGCTCGACGATAATGCCATTAGCCAACAAGAATATGACGAAGCGTTAGCAGCTTTTGAACAAGCTAAAGCTGAAATCGCCGTTAATCAGGCAGCACTGGAATCAGCAGAAATTAATCTTCGTTATACCAAGGTCAACGCCCCTATTGATGGTCAGATTGGTATCTCACATGTCACAGAAGGTGCCTTAGTCAATGCTGGTCAAACTAATAGCTTGGCGACAATACATCAGCTTGATCCAATTTATGTCGACATCTCACAGGCTTCAAAAGAAATCCTGCAACTTCGCCGTCAATTAATGGCAGGTCGTGTTGCTGGTGAGGAAGCACCATCGGTTAACCTTTTGCTCGAAGATGGCAGCCTTTATGAACATACCGGTGAACTGCAATTCTCTGAAGTTAATGTGAACCAAAACACCGGCAGTATTGTTATGCGCGCCAAGTTTCCTAATCCAGATGGCATTTTGCTGCCGGGAATGTATGTTCGCGCTGAAGTCGAAGAAGGCCGGATGAACGATGCCATTCTAGTACCACATAAAGCCGTTATTTTTGATCGTGAAGGTCGTGCCTCTGTCATGTTAGTGAATGACAATAATATTGTTGAACAACGCTTTATCAATGTCAGCCGCAGCATCAACCATCATTGGTTGAGCGAGTCAGGCTTAGAGGCTGGTGAGAAAGTGATTGTCGAAGGTCTGCAAAAAATTGCTGAAGGCGCCGAAGTCAATGTTGATGAACAACAGCAATTAAAGCAAAGCGGGGAATAATTCATGGCACGCTTTTTTATCGATCGCCCTATCTTTGCATGGGTCATCGCCATCCTGATCATGTTGGCAGGGTTACTGTCTATTTTTCAGTTACCGATCGCCCAATACCCAGGTATCGCACCGACTGCCATTGAGATTCGTACTGCCTACCCTGGCGCCTCGGCACAGGTCGTTGAAGACTCGGTGATTCAGGTCATTGAACAAAATATGACCGGCCTAGATGATTTGCAATACATCAGCTCAACCGGTGATTCGAATGGCGTCGGTCAAATCACTGTAACTTTCTTGGCGGATACGGATCCAGATATTGCCCAAGTCCAGGTGCAAAACAAGTTACAAGTTGCCATGCCACTGCTACCACAAGAGGTGCAACAACAAGGTATTCGTGTCACTAAGTCCAGTACCGGCTTTTTGATGGTTATGGGCTTTGTCTCTGAAAACGGCAAAATGGATCGCTACGATATTGCTGACTATGTGGCTGCAAATATCCAAGATCCCGTAAGTCGGGTAACCGGCGTAGGTCAGATCAACTTATTTGGCTCTCAGTATGCAATGCGTATTTGGCTAGATGCCGACAAGTTGGCTAACTACAAGCTGACAACAGGTGATGTTGTTACTGCGATTCGTGAGCAAAACGTCCAAATCGCCGCAGGTGAAGTCGGTGGTACACCCGCTGTTGAAGGTCAACAGATTGCCGCCAGCATCATCGTTGAAACTCGCATGGAGACCATCGAAGAGTTCGAGAACATCTTGCTACGCGTTGATCCTGATGGTTCTGAAGTGCGGATGAAAGATGTTGCTCGCGTATCACTTGGTGGTGAAAACTTCCAATACGAAACGGAGTACAACACGCAGTCTGCTGCGGGTCTGGGTATTACCTTAGCATCTGGCGCTAATGCCTTAGAAACGGCTCAAACCGTGCGCGATCGTATTGCCGATTTAGAGCCATTTTTTCCGGAAGGCTTAAAAGTCACCTACCCTTACGACACAACCCCATTCGTCAAAATCTCCATCGAAGGTGTGGTGAAAACACTGGTAGAGGCCATGATCTTGGTCTTCTTGGTCATGTATCTGTTTTTACAGAATATCCGGGCGACCCTGATTCCAGCGGTTGCGGTACCTGTCGTTATCTTAGGTACTTTCGGTATTCTGCTGGCGTTCGGTTTCTCCATCAATATGTTGACCATGTTCGCCATGGTCTTAGCCATCGGTCTTTTGGTGGATGACGCTATCGTTGTTGTCGAGAACGTTGAGCGGGTTATACACGAGGATAAGCTGCCTGTTAAAGAAGCCACCCGGAAATCTATGGATCAAATTTCTGGCGCCTTGGTCGGTATCGTATTAACAGTGTCTGCCGTATTTATTCCGATGGCGTTTTTCCCGGGATCGACGGGGGTTATTTATCGACAATTCTCGATAACGATCGTGTCAGCCATGGCGTTGTCATTATTGGTTGCCATGACCTTAACTCCCGCTTTGTGTGCCACCTTATTAAAAGATGCAGCACATGATCCTGCCAAGAAAAAAGGTTTCTTTGGTTGGTTTAATCGTACTTTTGACCGTACCAGTCAAAAAACGCAGACGGTTGTCGGTTATTTGATCAATCGTTGGGGTCGAACCATGCTGGTCTATTTATTGATCGTCGGTGGCTTGGCGTACTTATTTACCCAATTACCAACATCGTTCTTCCCTGATGAAGACCAAGGGATCATCTTCAATGAGATGCAATTACCGGTGAATGCTTCGAAAGAGCGTTCTATCGAAGTCATGAATCGCATTGAAGAGTTTTATCTTGAACAAGAAGCTGAAAACGTCGAATCGATTTTCACCGTTATCGGTTTTAGCTTCAGTGGTCGCGGTCAAAATGCCGGTATTTTGTTCGTTAACCTCAAACCGTGGAGTGAACGTACGCGGCCAGACCAAAGTGCTCAGGCTATAGCCAATCGAGCCTCTGGCTTCATGAGCCAATTTAACGATGCATTTGCCTTTGCCATAGCACCGCCGCCAATTCGTGAATTAGGTAATGCCAGTGGCTTTAACTTAATGCTGCAAGACTTGGGCGGGCTTGGTCATGAGGAATTGGTGAGTGCTCGCGATACTTTGTTAGCGAAAGCCAACCAAGATCCGAGACTAAGTCAGGTTCGTCACAATGGTCTGCAAGATCGACCACAATTGAAGATTGATATTGACCATCAAAAAGCCATGTCATTTGGCGTTTCATTGGATGATATTAACAACACCTTCAGCACAGCGTGGGGCTCAACTTACGTTAACGACTTTATTGATAAAGGTCGTGTTAAGCGTGTTTATGTCCAAGGTGAAGCACCATTTAGGATGATGCCGGAAGACATCAGTAACTGGTATGTCCGTAATAACGAAGGTGAAATGGTCCCGATGTCAGCTATCAGCTCATCACAATGGGTTTATGGTTCGCCACGTTTAGAGCGTTATAACGGTGTTTCTGCGATGAATATTCAAGGTCAGGCGGCACCGGGTTTAAGCTCTGGTGAAGCTATGCTGGCCATGGAGGAACTGATTGCAGAATTACCGGCAGGCATTGGTTACGAATGGACAGCATTGTCGTTGCAAGAGCGTGCTTCTGGCGCGCAAGCACCGTTACTTTATGCATTGTCAGTGTTGGTGGTATTCCTCTTCTTGGCAGCGCTTTATGAGAGCTGGTCAGTACCATTTTCAGTCATGATGGTTGTACCGCTTGGTGTATTAGGCGCCGTGGCATTTGCACTAGGCCGTGAAATGTCCAATGACATATACTTCCAAGTAGGTCTGTTAACGACGATAGGTTTATCAGCACGTAATGCGATCTTGATTGTTGAGTTTGCTAAATCGCTTTATGAGCAAGGGCAATCACTGACGGATGCAACCCTAGAAGCTATCCGTATGCGACTACGGCCAATTGCCATGACAGCACTAACCTTTATGTTAGGTGTCGCGCCATTAATGTTGGCAACGGGTGCAGGTAGTGGTGCGCAAAATGCCATCGGCACAGGTGTCTTTGGTGGCATGTTAGCTGCGACAACTCTCGCCATTTTCTTTATTCCGGTATTTTTCGTTGTGGTATTCCGCTTAGCGGCAAAGCTCACAGGTAAAGATCCGGCCAATCAAACTGCTGCTACAGGAGATTTAGCATGACATTTACACGGACCTGGTTAAGCGCCAGCTTGCTGGCTTTGACCCTGAGCAGCTGCTCAATGATTCCAGACTATCAACGTCCAGAGAATCCAAGCCCACTGCCTGAAAAGCAGGATGCCAATGAACAGCTGACGGCTGCCGATATCGGCTGGCGTGACTTTTACCAAGATGCGGCGTTGCAAGGCCTTATCGCCAGCTCTTTAAACAATAACCGTAACTTGCAAGCAACTGCACTTATGGTTGAGCAGCTGCGTGCTCAATACCGTATTCGCCGTGCAGAGCTATTGCCAATGTTAGATGGTGATGGTGGTTACACACGTCAGCGACTCTCTGGTAATAGCAACCAGTTTGGTCAAAGTGGCGTGTTTGAAGAGTACAGCGTCGGTGTTGGAATTCCATCTTGGGAAATCGATTTCTTCGGTCGCCTCGATAGCCTTGAACAAGCTGCTTTAAATGATTTCTTGGCGCAAGATGCGACGTTGAAAAGCACACAACTGACGCTGGTTGCTGAAGTAGCTGATGCCTATCTCAGCTGGCAGGCAAGTTTGGCACAATTAAACTTGGCTAAATCTACACGTGAAGCGCGTGAAGAGAGTTATGGTTTGATTCAACGCCGTTATGAAGGTGGTTTGTCATCAGAACTGGCATTACGCCAAGCAGAAACAGCGTTACATGAAGCCCGTATCGCAGAAGCGCAGTTCGAACAGCAATCTAACCAAAACTTTACCTTGTTAGAGTTATTGGTCGGTGAACCGCTGAACAAAGCAGATTATCCAGAGCAACTGGAAACTGCCGATGTATTAAGTAAGCTACCTGACAATCTGCAATCTGATGTCTTGCTGCAACGTCCTGATGTTGTGGCGGCTGAGTTAGCGATTAAATCTGCCAATGCCAATGTCGGTGCAGCACGTGCTGCATTCTTCCCTCGCATTAGCTTAACCAGCAGTTTGGGTTTTGCCTCAAGCAGTACTTCGAATTTGTTTGAAGCGAGTAGCCGTACTTGGCAGATCGCACCACAGTTTAATATTCCATTGATTGATTGGGGTATTAACAGTGCCAATTTAGATGTCGCTGAACTGCAGAAAGAAGTCAGCGTTGTTCGCTACCAAGAAGTTATTCAAACGGCTTTCAAAGAAGTTTATGACGAATTAGAAGCACGTCAGACTTTGGAAAATCAATTAAATGCGCAACATGATTTAACCACAGCCACGGCACGTAGCTTGGAATTAGCAGAAAAACGTTTTGATGCTGGTGTTGATAGCTACTTGGAAGTGTTAGATGCACAGCGCAGTCTGATCGATGCTCAATTATCAGAAATTGATACTGATCTGGCGCGTTTGCGTAACCAACTGACGTTATACAAAGCGTTAGGTGGCGGCTTATTGGAAGAGACTGAAGCACCCTAAATTGGCATTCATGTCATTTTCTGGCTATGCTGAAAGCCCTTTTTTATAAAAGAAGCAAAGGAGCAAGCACATGGGATTGGAAGTAGGCGGCCTGTTAGGCCTGATTTGGTTAATCATTGTTATTTGGGCAATTATTAAAGTTGCTAAAAGCTCAGCTGGTGGTGTCGCCAAAGTATTATGGATTTTGATTCTGCTGTTATTCCCACTGTTGGGTCTGCTCATTTGGTTCTTACTTGGGCCTAAGGGCTAGTTAACTAACACTGAGTTAACCTTATCAAACGCCGCTGTAGGCTCAACTTACAGCGGCGTTTTTTATTGTTTAAAAACTGGTGCGCGTTTGACAGTCAGTTGCTCGCCCACCAAAATGAGTGAAATACATCACAAGCCACACCTCGCTAACTACAGAAATTTACCTCGTGGCTATCTTGCCTTAAACAAGCAATCAGGAACTCAGCTATGAGCCACGAGCAGCCAGCGCCATCTCGAAGCAGTACGATTCTTATCCCCGTTTTTATTCCTGCCGTTGTCATTACACTCCTACTCGTCATTGGCACTATTAGTAATCCGGCGCTTGCTGGTGAGGCTTTTGAGGGCTTGCTGAAATTCCTGACCGAGACTTTTGGCTGGTTTTATATGCTTGCCGTCGCCTTTTTCTTGGTATTTATTGTCATTGTTGGCTTATCAAAGTGGGGCAAAACCAAGCTTGGGCCAGACCATGCTGAACCTCAATATAGCTTTCCCGCCTGGTTTGCCATGTTGTTCTCTGCTGGCTACGGTATTGCGCTACTCTTTTTCGGTGTTGCTGAGCCGGTTTTGCATTACGCATCACCACCGACTGGCGCACCAGAAACCGTGGATGCAGCCATGCAGGCAATGCAAATTGCTTTTTTCCACTGGGGATTTCATATCTGGGCAATTTATGGCCTGACGGGACTGGTATTAGCCTACTTCGCATTTCGTCATGGTTTACCTCTTTCAATGCGTTCGGCACTTTACCCGCTCATCGGAGACCGTATTTACGGACCTATTGGCCACACCGTTGATGTCATTGCGATTCTAGGGACCTTGTTTGGTATTGCCACCACCCTTGGCTTATCAGTGGCTCAGATTAATGCCGGAATAAACTACCTATGGTCGGACATTCCGGTAAATATCACTGTACAAATAATCTCCATCACCATTATCACCATGTTAGCCATTTTGTCGGTGGTCGCCGGTCTTGATAAGGGAGTTAAACGACTCTCAATTCTTAATATGGTGTTGGCTGTATCGTTGATGTTGTTTGTGTTTATTGTCGGCCCCAGCATCGTTATTCTGGAAACCTTTCTTCAAAATACCGGTAGTTACCTAAATAATATTATTGAGCGAACCTTTAATTTACAGGCTTACTCACGTAGTGATTGGATTGGTAACTGGACTTTATTTATCTTCGGCTGGACCATCGCTTGGGCCCCTTTTGTCGGCTTGTTTATTGCCAAAATCAGCCGTGGTCGGACCATTCGTCAGTTTGTCTTTGGCGTTTTATTTGTGCCAACCATCTTCACCTTTATGTGGTTCTCCATTTTTGGTGATACGGCCCTGAACATGATCATGAATCAGGGCTACACGGCACTGATAACGGAAGTACAAAATGATACGGCGATCGCGTTGTTTAAGCTATATGAACAATTACCACTTACCAGCATCGTCTCTTTTATAACCGTCATCTTAATCATCACTTTCTTTGTCACTTCATCAGACTCCGGTTCATTGGTTATTGACTCTCTTGCCTCCGGTGGTAGTAGCAAAACGCCCGTTTGGCAGCGTGTTTTCTGGGCAAGCATCGAGGGTATTGTCGCCTCTACCTTGTTATTGGCTGGTGGCCTTGGGGCATTGCAAACTATGACCATCACCAGCGCGCTACCATTTGCGATCATCATGGTGCTCGCAGCCTTTGGTATGTGGCGCGCACTTGCTATTGAGGGTCACCGTGAGGCTAGTCTAAGTGCAGCAATGCATCAGTGGCAGCATAACCCTAAACAATGGCGTAAACGTCTAAGTAGTCTGCTTGATTTTCCCGAGCACAAAGACGTAGCCGCCTTTATTCGAGATAGCGTCTATCCCGCCATGAAACATGTTGAAATTGAACTGGAACATCAAGGTTGGCCGGTCAATGTGTTTTTTGATGACGTTCAGCATCGTGCTTATATTGAGGTCATTCGCGAGAATGAGCTCGATTTTATCTACGATGTCAGAATGCGTGGTTACATCACACCGACTTTTGCTTATCCGGAAATGGTCGAAGATCCCACTGGTGAAAAACGCTATTACCGAGCTGAAGTATTTATGCGTCGGGGTGGTGCATCTTATGATTTATATGGTTGTACCGAACAAGAAGTCATCGATGATTTACTGACGCAGTTTGAAAAATATCTGCACTTTTTACACATTTCACCAGGCATTCTGCCCTGGAAAATGGATGAGCATGACGACATGCTTAATGAAAATGGCGAGCTACGTGATCCACTTGCCGATGATAAATCAAGATAGTAAAAACAAGATGCCCATCCGCTGATGAGCATCATGTTTCATTTGTTCTAGGCTAGATGATCTTTTAACAGCTCAGGCTGTCGATCTGGTGTGAAGATTTCGATCCAATAACCATCTGGATCTTGAATAAAGGCAATGCCTTTCATTTTGCCGTCATTAGGCTTTTTGATAAATGGCACACCCATTTTTTCAAATCGGTCACAAGCTGCATCGACATCGGGCACAGCAAAACCAATATGGCCAAAACCACGTGGGTCGCTATTCCCATTGTGGTATTGCACATCATCATTAGTTTCATCGCCCCAATTGTGTGTCAGCTCTAGCATCGCAGGGCGCGCAAATGTTTGTTTGATTCGCTCATCGTTATCTTCCGACCAGTTTTTCTTTTCTAGTGGTGAGATTGCGGCGAGAAAATATAGGGTGAATTCCATTGCAGGGAAATCAAAACGTTTAATCAACGTCATACCCATGATTTCAGTATAAAAATGTAATGTGCGTTCAGGATCTTTGATCCGAAACATGGTTTGATTAAAAACAAACTCATGAGTAGCAGGATCGTGGTTTTCACTTAATCCCACTGCTTTATCAAAATGTCGGCTCATCTCTCTGCTCCTAATATTTATTGTTATAACCAACCTTTACGTTTAAATACCCAGTAAGGTGCAATACCAGCGGCGACCATTAACCCAATAGCCATCGGGTAACCAAACGTCCAACTTAACTCCGGCATGACATTGAAGTTCATGCCATAAATGCTGGCGATCATGGTTGGCGGTAAAAACACCACCGCCGCGATCGAAAAGGTTTTAATGATTTGCGCTTGCTTGATATTGATAAACCCTTGGGTGGAGTCCATCAAAAAGTTTATTTTGTCGAACAAAAAAGTCGTATGCGACAACAAGGTTTCTAAATCTCGCAAAATCTCATACAAGGTATCACGCTGCTCATTAACTTGGGGTAGATGACGTAGCAAAAATGAAATATCTCGTTGTGTATCCATCAGACACAAACGCATTTTCCCATTGCTATCTTCCAACTGAGCAAGCTGACTGATGGCCTGCTCCAGATCACTGTCTTCCTCTTCGAGGACAAAGTGACTAACTTTTTCTAACTCGCGGTGAATGTCCTCAAGTGTATCGGCATGGTTCTCGACTTTCTGCTCAAGCAAGGTAATGAGAAGCTCGGTTGGGGTTTTGCAGCTGATTTGACCGCGACGTGCACGCATACGCAGCAAACGAAAGTCGCTAAGCTCATCATCACGAATCGCTATCAATCGATCTGCCTGTAGTACAAAAGCGACTGACACCGTGTGATGCCGACCTTCTGATGCGGCAAGAAACATCGAGTGAACATGCAACCCATCTTGGTCTGTAAAACAGCGTGCTGATGCTTCGATTTCTTCGACATCTTCAACATCAGGTACTTCATCGCTAAATAAAGTCGCCAGCAAAGCACGTTCATGTTCATCTGGTTCCAGTGCATCAATCCAATCCGCCTGCTTCAGCAGATCGATGGTCAACATATCGGTAACGGGAATTTCTTGGATGCGTCCTAACGCAATTTTGTAAAGCCGCAACATTGCCTGCCCTTTTGTTTATTGCATGTGGAATGATTGTAACGTGTGACAATGACAAGCCAAAGTCAACGCAAGGGACTATTTTCCGATGCAGAAGCTCGAAAAAATACGATCTAACAAATCTTCGTTGGTAAATGTGCCGGTAATCTCACCAAGAGCCTGTTGAGCCTGTCTTAACTCTTCTGCGAGCAATTCACCCGCGCCCATACCTGTTAGACAGTTATAACCTGCTTCAATGGCTAATTGAGCACGGTTTAATGCGTCAAGATGGCGACGACGGGCAATAAACACACCTTCATCTTCCGGATGAAAGCCCACAGCATGCTGTAAATGCTGGGTTAATAAATCCATCCCTGCACCAGTTTTAGCTGACAGGTAAATTACATTAACACCATCTTCTTGGGTCAACTCAGCGGCATGACCACTTTGGTCTATTTTGTTACGGATTAACGTTAATGGTTTATCAGCTGGTAAGTCAGCTAAGATAGCTTTGTCTTGCTCTGTGATACCAGAGGCATCATTAACCAACAGCAAGATATGATCGGCTTGGGCTAATTCGTTACGCGTGCGACGAATCCCCTCTAACTCGACTTTATCTTCTGTCGCGTCATGCAAACCAGCGGTATCAGAAATTCGTAATGGCAAACCGCCCAAATGAATTTGTTCACGCAGCACATCACGCGTAGTACCCGCGACATCAGTAACAATCGCAGCATCATGGCCAGCTAATTGATTATGTAAACTCGATTTACCGGCATTTGGCTGCCCCGCCAATACAACACTAATACCATCTCGCAATAAGCGACCTTGGCGTGCACTATTTTGAATGGAAGCTAGCGTCGATAGTAAGGTTTGCAGTTGCTTGTCGACTTGCGCTTCACCCAGAAAGTCGATTTCTTCATCGGCGAAGTCAATTGAGGCTTCGACAAACACCCTGAGATAAGTGAGCTCTCCGAGGAAGTCGTTAATACGTTTTGAGAATTCGCCTTGCAGTGAACGCATCGCACTGCGAGCCGCTTGTTCAGTACTACTTTCGATTAAGTCAGCAACGGCTTCAGCTTGCGCCAAATCCATCTTGCCATTGAGAAATGCACGTTCGGAAAATTCACCGGGGCGAGCCATTCTAGCGCCAAGCTGCATAGCAACCTGACATAATTGCTCTAAAACCAGCGGGCTACCATGTCCTTGTAACTCAACGACATCTTCGCCAGTAAAGGATGCGGGTCCGGCAAAATATATCGCCACACCACTATCAATGATTTCGCCGTCTGGCGATGTAAAATTAGCGAATTTTGCATGTCGAGGCTTCGTTATAGAACCCGCCATTTCACTGGCAATATCTAACGCTTTAGGCCCAGATAAACGCACAACACCGACACCACCGCGCCCGGGCGCAGTGGCTATGGCGACGATAGTATCGGTGTTGACTAAAGCCATCAGTTTGGACGAATTACAGCGCGCCCATCTTACGCGTGATGTACCACTGCTGTGCGATTGACAGCATGTTGTTCACCAACCAGTAAAGCACCAGACCTGCCGGGAAGAACGCAAAGAAGACGGTGAAGACAATTGGGAAAATCTTCATCATCATCGCTTGTGCAGGATCTTGTGGCATTGGGTTCAGTTTTTGTTGGAAGAACATAGTTAAACCAAACAATACTGGCAATACAAAGTAAGGGTCGATAGCCGTCAGATCGTTGATCCATAAGATAAAGTCAGCTTGGCGTAACTCTACGCTCTCTACCAATACCCAATAGAATGCTAAGAAAACTGGCATTTGCACCAAAATCGGTAAACAACCACCCAGCGGATTAATTTTTTCAGTGCGATATAAATCCATCATGGCTTGATTGAATTTTTGTTTATCGTCACCGTAACGTTCTTTCAGCGCCGTCAGTTTTGGTGTCAACTTACGCATACCGGCCATTGAACGGTAGCTTTTTGCTGACAATTTAAAAAAGACCATTTTGATCAAAATCGTTAGCAACACGATTGACCAGCCCCAGTTACCTGTCAGCTTATGGAACCACTCCATAATCATGAACAATGGTTTAGAGATAATGGTTAACACACCATAATCGACGGTCAGGTCTAAGTTTTCAGCCGCATCTTCCAAACGATGGGTTTCTTTAGGCCCCATATACATGCGGTATTCAGCTGACGCAGATTCACCCGGCGCTGCAGTTAATTGTGGTAAGAACATACCAGCCGTGTAGTTGCTGCTATTAATCGCATTACCGTAAAAACGTAATTGACCGGCATCAGATTGTGGCAATAATGCCGCAACAAAATAATGTTGGATCATTGCCGCCCAACCACCGGTTGATTCTGTGCGGTAAGCCGTTTTATCTAGCTCATCAAAATCTACTTTCTTGTATTCATTTTGATCACTTGAGAAAACAGCGCCCGTGTAGGTATACAACAGCATTGAATCATCACCAGGACGGGTACGATTAAACTGTGCATAAGGATTGGCAGAGAATGCTTCTGCGCCATCATTTTCAACGTCATAACGGACGTCTACCAAATAACTGTCACGCTTAAAGGTGTAAGTTTTCGTTACTATCAGGCCATTATCAGCCTGCCAGCGTAATGGCACTGCAAGCGTGTCCTGACCATCGGCTAAGGCATAACTGGTTTCATCTGCTTGATACACATCATAGTGTGTCGGCGCAGCAATACCATCAGCACGAAGACCTGATTGCGTGATAAAGAATGGATTAGTGCCATCGTTCAAAAATTGCACTGGCACATCAGGCTGATCGGCATCTACTGGATAATCTAATAATGCCAATTTGCGAATATCACCGCCTTTCAAATCGATATACACATCAATAATGTCAGTTGTGACACGAATTTGACTGGCTGACTTCGCTGCAGCGGTTTGCTCGCCATTCATATTTGGTAAATCAGCCAGGCCACTATCACTAGTAGTAGCAGGTAATGATGGTAAGTCAGCCGAGTCTGTTTGACTGCTATCAGAGGCTGCAACGGTTTCGGTACTACTTGCTTGTTGTGCAGCTTGCTGAGGTCTGACGTAGTCAGTTTGCCAAGCTTCCCAGAGCAATAAAGAAACAATTAACAAACCAAAAATAAACAGTGTTCTGAGATTATCCATTGTGTGATTTCGTCTTTAATTCAGGAACAGGATCCGCACCACCCTCATGCCAAGGATGACAACGTGAAAGCCGTCGCAAACCCAACCAAGTGCCACGCATAGCACCATGACGCGTGATGGCATCAATCATATATTGCGAACAAGTTGGATGGAAACGACATTGCATGCCCAGAAATGGGCTCAATAGAAAACGATAGCCCCGGACGAGCCAGATCAGGAATTTTGCCATTGTGTCACCACGGTTAACCAATGCCGCTCCAATGCTGTCCGGATTTGGATGGTGTCACGCTGACTAATGTCGGGACGCGACAGTACCACAATATCCATACTGTCCAACGATGCTTGATGCTGACGAAAGGATTCGCGAATTAACCTTTTCATCCTATTTCGCTGGCTGGCCAGTTTGAGATGTTTTTTTGCGATGGCCAATCCTAACCTTGGATGGCCGACACTGCTTGGCAGTGCAATTATCGTCAGACCACCACCGCCGAAGCGTTTACCCTGACGAAATACCCGGGTGAAATCGCCCGGGCGGTTCATTCTCATGGCTCGGCGAAACTTAGCCAAGTCATGGCTCCCGCAAGTTGCGAGAATTAAACTGACAGACTTGCGCGGCCTTTAGCGCGACGTGCGTTAATCACGCGACGACCACCAACAGTTTTCATACGTGCACGGAAACCGTGGGTACGCTTGCGCTTCAGATTACTCGGCTGAAATGTTCTTTTCATTGTACCAACTCCAGATATATCAATGATTTTGCATCGGAAAGCTGGTTAACCCACCAAGACTGCCCAAGACAAAAGACGTGGGATTATAAGGGTTTGCAATAGCAGGCGTCAAACTACATTACACTCTGACACCAACATTATTTTACTTGCCAAACGATTGGCTTGCAGATAACTTTAGGTGCCTTGCTGGTCGCGTTATACTACCCAAGTGTAAACGCGCTACGCTTTACGAATACCTACCTGTTTAATCTTTTACATCAAGGAGTTGCTGTGTCTTCACCGCTTTGGGAAAAATGCCTGTCCCATCTCGCAGGTGATTTGTCGGCACAACAGCTGAATACTTGGCTGCGCCCATTACAAGCAATTGAGACTGATGATAGTTTGCGCTTACTTGCGCCCAATCCTTATGTACAGCAATGGGTTCAGGAACAACTCGAGACACAGATTAACACGCTTTTGAATGGTCTGACCCAAGGCATTATTCAAAAAGTGGCAATTGAAGTCGGTACCCGCGATACCGTACCCGCCCCGAAACCAAAGCCAGAGCAACCGCGCGAACCTGTTGCCGCAAAACCAGCAGAAGCCGATCCTTTACCTTCACTGGGCAGCCCAATTAATCCGATGTTTACTTTTGATAGTTATGTTGAAGGTAAATCAAACCAAATTGCTCGCGCAGCATCACTTCATGTTGCTGAAGCACCAGGTACCAGTGGCTACAATCCACTATTTTTATATGGTGGCACCGGCTTGGGTAAAACCCACTTGATGCTTGCAGTGGGTAACAAAATTAAACAAAACAACCCTAAAGCCAAGGTAATTTATCTGTCTTCTGAGCGTTTTGTACAAGATATGATTACAGCGCTTCGCAATAACGCCATTGATCAATTTAAAGCGCATTACCGCAGCGCCGATGCATTATTAATCGACGATATTCAATTTTTCGCCAAAAAAGAACGTTCTCAAGAAGAGTTTTTCTACACCTTTAATAGTTTGCTGGAAGGGCAACGTCAGATCATCCTGACCTGTGATCGCTTTCCTAAAGAAGTCGATAACCTTGATGAACGTCTCCAATCACGTCTGGGCTGGGGGTTAACGGTTGCCATCGAGCCACCAGAACTTGAAACACGTGTGGCAATTTTGATCAAAAAAGCGCAACAAAACCTCATCACCTTACCTGATGATGTGGCATTTTTTATCGCCAAACGTATTAAATCAAACGTGCGTGATCTGGAAGGTGCATTGCAACGCGTTATGGCATTTGCCCGTTTTACCAATCAGCCTTTGTCGATTGAAATGGCGCAAGATGCGTTAAAAGACTTACTGGCGCTGCATCAAAAACTGGTGACATTGGAAAGTATTCAGAAAACCACTGCGGAATATTTTAAAGTCCGCGTCTCTGATTTACTGGCCAAAAAACGCACTCGTTCAATTGCCAGGCCACGTCAAATTGCGATGGCACTTGCCAAAGAATTAACGAGCCATAGTCTGCCCGAAATCGGGGAGGCATTTGGTGGACGAGATCACACAACGGTTTTACATGCTTGCCGCAAAGTCGCCGAACTACGTGAAAGTGACAGCCGCGTTGCAGAAGATTATCGTAATTTACTTCGCACTTTATCGAGTTAGCCTGAGAGAACTATCATGCAATTCACCGTCAGCCAAGAAAGCCTCGCCCGACCATTGCAGCTGGTTTGCAGCATCGTTGAACGCCGTTCAACGCTGCCGATTTTGTCGAATATTCTATTAAAAGCACAAGGCGATAAACTCACCATGACCAGTACCGATATGGAACTGGAAATGATTGCTACATTACCGGTTGCCGTTGATGAAGCTGGTGAAACCACCGTTTCAGCCCGCAAGTTATTGGATATTGTCCGTGCCTTGCCATCAAGCGCCACTATTAGCTTTAAAGCCAAAGATAGTAAAGCCTTAGTGCAAGCGGGTAAAAGCCGCTTCTCACTTGCGACGCTTTCACCATCTGATTTCCCAGACAGTGAAGGTGCAAATTACAGCGAACAAATCAGCATTCCACAGGCTGCACTGAAAGATTTGTTAGATGAAACTAGCTTTGCCATGGCGAGCCAAGATGTTCGATATTACCTAAACGGTTTGTTGTTAGAGCGTGAAGCCAATAAATTACGTGCTGTAGCCACCGATGGTCACCGACTGGCGTTGGGTGAAATCACTACGGCAGAAGTGGCTGATGAAAAAAATAGTGTCATCGTTCCTCGTAAGGCAATTTTAGAATTAGGTCGCTTATTAAGTGATGTTGATGCTGAAGTAAAACTCGCTTTTAGCCAACAACAAATCAAAGTTGAGCTGCCCGACTTACACTTCACCTCAAAATTGATCGATGGCCAATTTCCTAATTACGAACGAGTGCTGCCATTAGGTGGCGATAAAATCGTTGTTGCTGAACGTGATGAACTAAAACAAGCGTTATCTCGCGCCTCGATTTTGGCAAATGACAAACACCGTAGCGTCCGTCTGACATTGGAAAGCGGCTTACTGAAAGCCACGGTCACCAACCAAGAACAAGAAACAGCTGAAGAAGAAGTTGCCGTTGAATATAGCGGTAATACGTTGGAAATCGCTTTCAACAATGCTTACTTACTCGATTTATTGAATGCGATGCCGGATAACAAGGTCAAAATGACTTTCAGTGATGAAAATAGCAGTGCATTAATTACACCTAATGATGACAACATCAGTCGCCAATATGTTGTGATGCCAATGCGACTTTAATGCCATAAAGTTCACTAAAAACGGCGCCGAAGGCGCCGTTTTTGTATTTAAGTTTAGTGTTTGAGTTCGCCCAACACCACCCTGTTATCTGCAACCTTCTGCACGACATTCGAGTAATAATCTTCACGGAAGGCATCGATAACCGCTTTGGTTTCGATTTCATTAACACCACTTCCCAATAAAACTTCTTCGGTTAAACGGAGACTGGTTTCCAGGGTTTCAGAGATAACAGTAGTAGCGCCTTTTACGGTCAGATCAGCACAGTGTTTACGATCTCTGGCACGAGCATGAATCGGCATATCAGGATAGGCAGTTCTGACTGAAGCCACCAAACGATCTACCTGCTCAGGATTATCTAAAGCCACTACGATCATGCTTGCCCTATCAGCACCAGCAGCCCGCAAAACTTTTACTTTGCTGGCATCACCAAAATAAACCGGAAAACCTTGTGAGCGAGCATCTTTAACGCGAACCTCTCGCATATCAAGACCAACATAGTTAACGCCAGCCGCACTCAGCAGCGCCGCAATCCGCGCACCCACCCGGCCAAATCCAGCCAAAATAACATGCTGTTGAGCATCGTTAATGAACTCAGGTTGGTCGTAATCATGTTCCGCATCGCGTTTGCTATCAATAAACCTTAACAGCAGGGCATTCATGCTTCTGACAGCAAATGGCGTGAAGGCCATCGTCATCGCAATGACCAGTGTGAGTAAGTGGCTGATTTCTTCACTCAATACATTTGACGTTGCCGCGACACCAAATAAGACAAAACCAAACTCACCGCTTTGTGATAACAATGTGGCTGTTTGAAGCGCAATTTCATTTTTAACGCCAGCTAGACGAGCAAGCACATAGACAATCGCGGCTTTGAGTAACATCAAACCAATGGTTAGCCCTAAAATCAGTGCAAACTTCTCCCAAAGCAAGCCAAAGTTGATTTCCATACCCACCGTCATGAAAAACAGCCCCAGCAAAATGCCGCGGAAAGGCAAAATATCGGCTTCAATTTGATGTCGGTAATGAGACTCTGCCAACATGATGCCGGCTAAAAATGCACCTAAAGCCATCGACAATCCAACCCACTGCATCAGCCAAGCGACGCCAAGTACAATAAGTACCGCTACAGCCATAAAGACTTCAGGATCTTCACTCGCAACAATACGACCAAGTACAGGGTTCAGTAAGTAACGGCCAACCAACAATAGAGCAATGATCATCAGCACTGGATACACCATATGTAATCCAGGCTCAGTTAGTTCGCCACCACCACTGGCAAAATAAGACACCAGCGCTAATAAAGGTACAACAGCAATATCTTGTAACAGCAGCACGGAGATCGACATTCGGCCCATCAACGTAGAAATACCACCTCGCTCAGAGAGCAACTTTAGACAAAATGCGGTCGAAGAGAGTGCTAAACCAAAGCCGATAATGATGGCGGTATTGTGAGGAAGATCAAAACTTAAGGCGATAGCATAAATTGCTGCTGCTGTGATTAGCAATTGCCCCAAACCCAGCCCAAATACCAGCTTACGCATTTCCCAAAGTTTATCGGGACGTAGCTCGATACCTAGTATAAATAACAGGAAAATAACGCCGAATTCAGCAAGATGGCGTACGTCATCAACCTCTGTGATGACCCCTAGCCCCCAAGGACCTAGCAATATACCCGCGGTAAGATAACCAAGGATGGCGCCTAAACGGATTTTATGGAAAATTGGGATGATAACGACTGTTGCCAACAACAGCATCAAAATATCAATTAAGTGATGAGCGCCAACTTCCTGCACTAAACCAATTCCGTTTTATTGGGCTATTGCCCTGATTTTAACTGCCAATCTAACCCTTGACGATAAGTTTGTGCCGCCTCTTCTCGCTTATTTTGTGCCGTGAGCACTTCGGCTAATACCTGAAATGTCTCACCTCGTGGGCCATGCTCAATACTGGTGCGCAAATAAGCTTCTGCTTTTGCCCAGAGTTTGCTGCCTGCAGCCAAGCGCCCCAAGGTCAGTAACAACCATGGGTTTTCTTCATGTTGCTTCAAATATTTTTCTGCAAAAGCCAGACGTTTTAACAGACTTGCTCCTGGTATCAGTCCGTATTGGTAAATGAGTTGATCACTCCAATGTTTACGCTGATAGTGCTCAATCAACGTAATGCCTTGACCATACTCACCTTGCGCAATTAATCCTTTCACATAAGGAATCAGCAGTGCTTCGCTATTTCGCACTTTCGATGCTGTTTGCTCCCAGATCTGCGTCATTCGCTGCCAGTCTTCACGCAGTAATGCATGGTGTAACTGACCAACCGCAGCTTCAGCACTTAGTTCATTGATGGCACTATTATCGAGCACATGACGCTTACGAAGATCAGGCAATACGGATTGCACCGCCTGCCATTGATCGGTTTCTTGATATAGCTGCTGCAACAGTTGCAAAACGTAGGGATGTTTTGGTGCAACCTGACGTAAGTGCTGCAAAGTCGCTAATGCTTGCTCTTTTTGGCCCGCAGAAAGTTGCAGCTCTGCTTGAACAACTCCCACTGCGATATCAGCACCTTCCGTCGTTTCGTGAGCTAATTTTAAATAATTATCACGACGCGTCGGCGCAGATTGTTTTTGTGCTGCACGTGCTGCTGCTAAGTAGTGCAATAAAGGCGTTTCACTATTACCGGCATGACGAACTAATAACCGCTCGGCTTCAACCCAACGGCCCTCTTCAAGCGTTATAAGCCCCTTGGTTAATGCCTGACTGGCCCGCTTTTGACGTAATTGTTTTTGCCAATTGGCCAGTCTTGCAGGGGACTGTTTTAACAGTAAAGTGCTGCGCAGAACAAAGTAGCCAGCAAACAACAACATAAGAAACATCACAACAAAAACGATTAATGACGTTTCTAAACTCCATTGACCGTATTGCAGTAAAACAAAGCCGGGTTGAAAATCTGCCAACCAAATCAGCGTACCACCAAGGGCTAACGCGATGATGAGGATCAGTAACAACTTCATGGCTCAAAATCCTGTAACCAACGAAGTGAACCACTGATATCCGGCAAAGCCACCTGAATTTTCTCAGCCTGAAGGTTTTCTAGCGTGCTTAACAGAGCATCACGCTGCTCACCAACAAAAAATTGCTCCAGCCAATCAATGCTGGTTTCCAAGCTGCTATCGTAAATACTTTGTCTACCTGAAAGCACTGCAAAGCGGGCTGTTTCAAGCTTCAAGCGTAAGTTTTGATAAAGGAAATAGCGTTGTTCTGGAATCAAAACGGCTTGCGGGGCATCTTCCTGCTGTCGAATCACGATTAACGAACGTATTTGCTGCCAAATATCACTAACAGCATCCCGCCAACCAGCAACAGTCGTCAGATCAGCATTAGGGTCAGCCATTGGATCTTTGGCAAATTGCTTAGGCCCTTTCACAACACGTAAAGAATCGATGGCATTGATAGCGCTTTGTAAATCAGCGGCAATACCTGCAATGTCAGCTTTAGCGACCGCATCAAGTGCCAATTGCTCATCAGCAATAATCTGACGCAGAGGCTGAAAGCGGTAATCATTAATATCGCGCACCTTATCATCAGCCAGTTGCAGTGCTTGTTTTGCACCTCTAGCATCGTTTGCTAATACCGTTCTTTGATTAGCGAGCTGTAGAAGGTAATCAACTTCCTGAATTGTCCAACGCAAACGAATCGCTTTATCAGTCAAGGGTTCGCGCTGTTCGAGATCGCGAATGGCTAAACCTTGCTTTTGTAAGGTTTCGTCAAGAACCTTAAGCCCGGACGCGTTTCGCTGGCTTGAGCGACCTAAAGCTGCAATATCAGTTTCAACCTCATCAAATTGAGATAACTGGTCAGTCAGCGCATTAATTTGTTGCTGTTGGAAATAACTCCACCACAACATCAAACCAACAGGAACAACAATAGCGAGGAAAATAACGAAAAATAGTGCATTTCGTCTAATTTTTGCCCAATTTCGCTGTTTTTTGGCTGGTTTCTCTGCTTTTTTCTGTTCAGAGGATGGGCTGCTTTTATCCATGCTCAGCTCCTATTTCGATCAATTTCTGCATTATCGCATCATCACTGGCATTTTCTGTGACAACGATGTCACTAAATCCCTGCGTTAAAGCATATTGTTTAATTCGTTCACTTAAAACAACCAGCGGTTTGGCTGTGATTTGCGGTTTTTTATCAGCAAAGATCTGCAACAAGTGGGACACACTCTGAGCACTTGTCGCTAACAAAATATCGACCGTTAATGCCGCGGCTTTTTGATCAACCGTCACCGTTGGCAGTTGTCGGCTATAGACTTCAATATAACGAATAGTAGCACCTCTGGTCTGTAAGGTTTCAGCCAGATGCTCACGACCGCCTTGCCCACGGATAATTACAACTTTCTGACCGGCAAGATTTTGCATCTCCGTCAGTTTAAGTAAGCCTTCACTACCGTTAGAAATAGCTGGCTGTAAACTAACTACCAAACCATGTGCTTGCATCGCTTGAGCGGTGCCATTTCCCACAGCAACACATTTCACATTGATAGGTAATGGCTTTGTCAGGCCTTGGCAAAAGTGTTGCACTGCATTTCGACTCACAAAAATCAGCCAATTTACTTTGCGCCAATCAACCTGCGGCCAGTGACACGTATTGATAGCCTTAATCTCAATCAATGGCAGCAACACCGGCTCAGCATGTTGAGCTAACAACAAATTCACCAAACCATCGGATTGGGCTTCTGGCCGGGTAACTAATACCTTTAGCCCCTTAAGGCTTGGCTGATTAGCCATAAACTTCAGCAAGAATTTTGTCCGCACCGCGACTTAATAATTTTTCAGCTAGCGCCAAACCAAGCGTTTCGGCATCTTTAGCATCACCATTGATTTCATCAAGTAACATTTCCGTGCCATCTGGTCGGCCAACCAAACCGCGTAACCAAAGTTTGTCATTATCCAAAATGGCATACCCACCGATTGGCACCTGACAACCGCCTTGCAGACGACGATTTAATGCGCGTTCTGCACGAACTGTAATACTGGTTTGAGGGCAGTTTAGCGGCGCAATTAATGCATTAAGCTCAGCATCTTCGATGCGCGTTTCGATACCGAGTGCACCTTGACCAATAGCTGGCAAACTTTGCTCAGCAGTTAATGCACTGCGAATACGTTCATCAAATTGCAGACGCTCCAAGCCCGCTTTGGCTAGGATAATGGCATCAAAATCACCAGCATCCAGCTTAGCCAAACGGGTATTAACATTACCGCGGAGCGGTAAAATTTGCAGGTCCGGTCGGTAATGACGAAGCTGACATTCACGGCGCAGGCTCGACGTCCCAACCTTGGCACCTTGCGGTAAATCATCAACGCTAGCGTAATCATTAGATACGAAAGCATCGAATGGATCATGACGCGCACAGATCACAGGTAAGTGCAGCCCTTCAGGAAACTCTACCGGCACATCTTTCATTGAGTGCACAGCGATATCGGCTTCACCATTTAACATGGCAACTTCCAACTCTTTAACGAATAAGCCCTTGCCGCCGACTTTGGCTAAAGGTGTATCAAGAATGATGTCGCCTTGGGTTTTGATTTTGACTAATTCGATGGTCAGATGCGGGTGTAAGGCTAATAGTTCATCACGAACAAACTCTGCCTGCCACAACGCCAGTGGACTGCGGCGAGTAGCGATACGCACAGTGGCGTCTTTCATAAAACAAGATTCCTGTTTTGCGAGCCAATAAAATAAAGCATTCTAGCATTTTCGGCTGCTGTACCACGACAGCCGCGTTATAATGCGCGCTACTTTGCTTTGACTTAACAGGCCGCGATATGTCCGCATCTGATAAAAAACTGTCTTCAGCCCGTCTGACCCAGCCAACCAACAAATTTGTTGAGGAATTTACCGCCTCGGTCATGTTCGACCAACGTATGTATCGGCAAGATATCCAAGGTTCTATTGCCCACGCTACGATGCTCGCCAAAATAGGCGTCTTAACCGAAGACGAGCGAGATCAAATCATCAGCGGTTTGCAACAAATCGAAACCGAAATCGATAATGGCGAATTTACTTGGTCTATCGCCCAAGAAGACGTGCACATGAACATCGAAGCACGTTTGATTAAGCTCATCGGCGAAACCGGTAAAAAACTACACACTGGCCGCTCACGTAACGATCAGGTCGCAACTGATATTCGTCTGTATCTGCGCGATATGATGCAGCCAATTCGCTCTGAATTATTGCGTTTAAAATCAGCGTTACTTGATGTGGCTGAAAGAGAAGCAGAAACGATTTTGCCAGGCTTTACACATCTGCAAACCGCACAACCAGTGACATTCGGCCACCACATGCTGGCTTGGTATGAAATGTTACGTCGTGATCTCGAACGCCTGGATGACTGTGCCAAACGTGTTAACAGCATGCCACTTGGCGCAGCCGCGTTAGCAGGTACAACGTTCCCAATTGATCGTGAATACACTGCTGAATTGCTGGGTTTTGACCGCGTTTGTCGCAACTCATTAGATGCTGTCAGTGATCGTGACTTTGCGATTGAATTTAATAGCTTTGCATCACTATTGATGATGCACTTATCGCGCTTTTCAGAAGAACTCATTATCTGGTCTTCAGCGCAGTTTGATTTTGTCGACTTGGGTGACGCTTTCTGTACTGGCTCATCCATCATGCCGCAGAAGAAAAATCCAGATGTACCCGAGTTAATTCGCGGTAAAACCAGCCGTGTGTATGGCAACTTGTTTAACTTGCTGACGTTGATGAAAAATCAGCCATTGGCTTACAACAAAGATAATCAGGAAGACAAAGAACCTATTTTCGATACCATTGATACGTTGCTTGGCTCATTACGTGTTTATGCCGACATGATGGCCGTTATCACCGTCAAAAAAACGAATATGCGTCAAGCTGCGCTTAAAGGTTACGCCACGGCGACCGACTTGGCTGATTACTTAGTTCGTAAAGGTGTTGCCTTCCGTGACGCCCATGAAGTAGTTGGCTTATCTGTTGCTTATGCTATTAAACATGAAAAAGACTTATCATTGCTTGAACTCAGCGAATTACAGCAATTTAGCGACCAGATCGAAGAAGATGTCTCCGAAGTCTTATCATTAGAAGGCTCAGTTGCTGCTCGTAATCACTTGGGTGGAACCGCGCCAGAACAAGTGAAAAAAGCGATTCAACAAGCTCGATTAGATATGTCATCACTCTAATTATAGTGGTCATATGAATGATGTAAAAAAGCCGCCCGTTGGGCGGCTTTTTTTATGACGATGGGCTTCGGCTAAAGCAGTGTGATGATAGCGTTTAAACCAACATCAACAAACTAACTAGGGTGCAACCGATTAATAGGCTTGCCACCCTAAACTTTTGGTTACTTAGCAAAAACACGCTTGAGAAAGCGCCAACCGATAGCAAACCAATCCATAAAACGACACCCGAGGCAACACCCCAACTTGTGCACATCAAATACAAAGCTAGGCCCAACAAAATGATGGCTAAGATGCGTAATGACCAAACTCGCGCTGCGGTTAAAACAACACCAGTCAATTGCTGATGATGTTTTGTCATCGCAAGACTCAGGCCGGTCATCGCTAAAAAGTTCAACAGTAAAACGGTGATAACAGGGTTGTTGGTCATTAGCTGGTTGCCTCTGCTACTTGCTGGCTAGTCGTCAAAGCATCCTTACGCATACTGGTAGCGGTTTTACGTTTAACCATGTTGGCTGTTTTTATGGCCAACACACCAAACAGAACAACGGTTAACTCAAAACCAAAACCAAGCCAATCACCTGCTATCAGATAACGAATGATGTGGTCACCGACCGTAAGTGCATTAACAACTGGCAGTAACAAACACAGAGCAGCAAAGAACAACAGCTGCTCACGCCAAGCTTTGGCAACCGGGCGTACAGCACTATGAACCAGCGTTAGTGCCCAGAGTGAGAAAAATAAACTCAACTCCACGCCAGCACGTTCGCTGACATCTAATGGCAACAAGCGGTTGATCCAAAAATACCCCACACAAGCGATCAATAAGCCGGTGATACTGGCAACATTCAGTACATCAACCACACGATAAACACGTGGTGTTGCCGCACCAAACTCATTTAAGGCACGCTGGCGACGTTTCACCATAAACAGAATTGAACCTGACGCAATCATCACCGCACCGGTTAATCCCATTAAGAAATAAATCCAACGCACGGTATAACTACCAAAATTTGCAAAGTGCAGCGTACGCATTGCACGCTGTGTACGGAATGCCGCACCATTTGGTTCTGCGCCCGGCGGTTCAACATGGCGTTGCTCTCCATTCACCGCATCAAACTCGGCCATACCACTACTTGGGAAAATCAAACGGCCTTTAAATTCATCAGCATCAAATAGACCAAAAATAGTGAAGACCGCACTGCTATCTCCTGGATGTTCAACACGAATAAATTGGCCAGGTTTTCCAATGGACTGCTCAGCTTGAGCAAACATAGCGCCGGTATCTCCAACAGGTGCCGATTCATGAGTCATCTCTCTTGGTGCTGGGCGTTCAAACACTTCTGCGAAAAACTCACCCGGAGAGTTGTAATGCGCAAAAATGGCCGCAGGCATATAGATAGATAAAAAGACAGCCAAACCAGTAAAGGCAATCATTAATTGAAACGGCAGTGTCAGCACTCCAGAGGCATTATGTGCATCTAACCAACTACGCTGACCTTTGTGCGAGCGGAAGGTAAAAAAGTCTTTGAAAATACGGCGGTGAATAATGACACCGCTTATTAATGCCACCAGCATTAATAAGGTAAAGAAACCGACAACCCAAATACCCAAAGTGCCGCCATGCAACTCATAATGCATGTGTACAAAGTGATGACCACCCTCGGTGTCACGATCCATTTCGGCAGGCAGGATTTCACCTGTATCAGGGTGTAACTTTGCCTCAAATGGATTTTCATCGGCGTCTTGCCAGAAAAGTCGGATCGATGGATTTTCATGATCAGGCAGGCTGGCAAACCATAGGTGACCATTTGGTTCTGTTTTTTCCAGATACGCTTGTACTTTACGGACCGCTTCCTGACGATCGGCAGCAGATTCCGGGTCATATGCCATTTGCTCTTGCAAATTTGATCGCTCTGGCTGCATCCAATGGCTAATCGGATCATCAAATACACCTAGTGAACCGGTCACAAAGATGACAAATAACATCCAGCCGGCAACTAAACTACCCCAAGTATGTAAAGCCGCCATTGACTGGCGAAAGAATGTTTTTTCCACTTCAGCCATTAACTTAAACCTCGGCTTAGTAGCCACGCTAATCCAATCAAGATAATGCTCGGAACGACCATGCCCAGCCATGCACGTTTGAAATCTTGTTTGGCATAAACCCAAATAATGGCGATCGGATACACCACAAAGCTAAACAAACTAGCGGTGATTACCGCTTCTGTTTTGCTTAAGGGCAAGATGGCAGATAAAAATAAGGTACTTGCGGAGGCTAATAAGTAACCACCAAAAATAGCGGCTAGTGCCTGCAAGCTTATAGCCAGAGGTTTAGATTTCAAACCGGGCAACTCCCGCGAACAGATGAATAACTGAGCGTAGTTTACACCGTTTTAAACTAAAAGCGAATCATTCTCATTAATGTTATAGGCTTGGTCGATTCATTTTGGATTAACTTTCTACCCATTGCCGTAGGAGGTTATTACGAATTTTGGAAAGCCGATCGTATTGTGCTGTTTTACCATGCAGATCAAATTCTTCGCGAAGTGCCAATTCAATGTCAAAAGCAAGCTCACGCTGACTAGCATCCCGTATTTTACTAGTTACCCAACCGACTACGACAAGACGCTCACCGTTTTCCACCGTATTCACTCTATGTAAATACGTTGATGGATAAATCAGGACATCACCAGCATCAAGCTTCCAGCTGCGTTCACCACTGCTGTCTTCCAGTACCAGCTCACCTCCCTCATAACTATCTTTGGTAGATAAAAAAACAGTAAAAGAAATATCTGTGCGTTGATCAGCTATTAATGCCTCATCGACATGAGTGCCATATGCCATCCCTGCTTGATAGCTACTCAACATCAACCGCACAAATTGCTTAGGTCTAGCTGCAAACTGAAAAAGCTCATGATCTAGTAATCGCTTTTCAATTAATTTCAACACACCGGTTGCAGCAATATTGTCCGCTTGCTGATTATTTTTAACCTTCCGAGCTGCGCGACCAGCGGTTTCTTTACCATCGTAAAATGGTAATTCCGCTAGCTCCTCATGAATGACCTCAAGGTCAATAGAAGATAAACATTGTGTCAAATGTAAAATCATATTGAGAATGCTTCTCATTTATGTCAAAGTTAAATACTTAATATCAATCTACAACATGAGGCCGTCTTATGCAGGAAAACCGAAAAAAATGGATCAGTCTTGGCGTCGCGCTAGCAAGCGGCGTTAGCGTTAGTGTTACTGCTTTGGCTGCAGATTCGGTAGATCACTCTCAACATGGCGCAACCATGACCATGGCAGCAAGTGCCGGTGGTGAAGGTGAAGGCGGTGGCGTTACTGAAATCGATCTGAAAACCAATGATGTTGCTTATCTCACTCGCTTAGGTCTCATTCGTGGTCACTTATTAGTAGGTTATCAGTTATATAGCCAAGGCCAAGCCGATATGGCGATTACCCACATGAAACATCCTCGCGATGAGTTATATGCGGGTTTAGTGCCATCTATCGAATATCGTGGTGGTAAACGTTTTGACGACGCATTAAGCAAACTCGCTGATAGCGTGATTAACAAGGCACCCCAAGCTGAAGTCGATGCCGCTTATCAGGACTTAGAAAATGGTATCAAAGCGGCCGAGTCTGTTGTCGACTTTGATCTGCAAAATAGCCTGCAAGCGATTAAAGAGCTTATTCGTACCGCAGCAGATGAATACGCTATTGGTATTGAAGATGGCGAACTGAAAAATGTGCACGAATTTCAAGATGCTTACGGCTTTACTGAAATCGCTAAACGCCGATTGCAAGAGGTTCCAGAAGCAACTCGCGACCAGTCAGCAGACACGCTGAGCAAAGTGAATGATTACCTGACATCGGTATCTGATATGTGGCCGACATTGGCACCTAAAGACAATGTTGAAGGTGATACCAACCCATCACGTTTGTATGGTGTTGCTGCACGTATTGAGCTCACAGCCCTAAGTATTTAATCAAATAGGCGCTAGGTTATCCATGAGCGCCATCAACATTAAGTCACAAAAAAGCCGGTCACCACATGACCGGCTTTTTTGTTTAGCTAGCATTTTAACTATGACTAAAAGTCATAACGAAGACTTGCTGTCACACTTCTTGGCGTACCGTAAGCATATTGGCTATAGAAACCAATCTGACTGTAGTACTTCTCATCAAACAGGTTATTCACATTCACCTGCCCTTGTACTGATGGTGTGAACTGATAACGCGCCATTAGATTGACCAATGCATAGCTGTCTTGCTTGAGCTTTTCACTATTGCCTAATGGATTTGTCGCGATAGTGTAGTTACTGCTTTCCCACTTAACGCCACCGCCCACAGTTAAAGCATTGTTAACATCATAGGTGGTATATAAATTAAGCGTACGGCGAGGGAATTGTGTATTCACAGCATCCCCTTCAGCATCTTCGGCACGGAATTGTGACCAACCTAATAAAACATTCCATCTATCGGTTAATGCACCAGCAACTTCTGCTTCAAAGCCTTTGCTTGTCGCTCCCTCAGCTGGTGTATAGGCTTGCTGATTAATAGAACCAGGAACGATAAAACCTGGATCAATTTGACCAAGATTATCTTGTTCGATTCTGAACACCGATAACGTCGCATTTAAACGGCCATCAAGATAAGCGGCTTTAATACCGGCTTCGTAGTTTTTACCTTCAACAGGGTCAAGGTAATCACCATTACGATCTTGTAAGCTCTGCGGCTTAAAAATGTCGGTATAGCTGACATAACCAGAATAAACCTCGTTAAAGTCGTAGATTAAACCGGCATAGGGCGTGAACTCTTGGTCATAGTTAAACTCGTAGAAACTGCCATCCCACTCCATGCCATTCACTTCCCAATCGGTAATTCGTGCACCTAAGATTAATGTCATGGGATCGCTCAAAGATAAACGCGATACTGCGTAATAACCTGTTTGCTTGGTATCTTTAGTGACATAGGGAACACTTTCACCCCAAATTGGCTCGGGGTAACTGCCATCCCACTCATTAAAGTTACCTAATACTGGCGTATTCTGGGCATAGTGACGATTAGCAGTAAAATCTTGTTCACTGTGCATCAAGCCCAAAGTGACTTCATGATCTCGACCAAATAATTGGAACGGGATATTGCCGTAAATATCGACGTTTTCCTGTTTACGTTCGTTGTCATAACGACTCAAGCTAGGCGACAGTCCCAGACCAGTCTCACGATCAGGATAACCTGATAGATAAAGCAGCTTCATATCACCATCATTAATCGTTTGACTGTAGGCAGCATAAATAGACGCGCCAGAATCAAATTGATGCTCAATATTGGCAAAATAATTGGTGACTTCCGAGCCCCACTTGGTCCAGTCAGTACCAATATTTTTTGACCGACTCCAGTTTGTACGAGAACCATCGCTATACCAGGTTGGTAGACCGCCCCAAGAAGAACCGGTCGGATTATGATCTTGGTAACTCACACCGACATTCAGCAATGTACGCTCGGTTAAATCAATCCCCAAGGTGCCATAAAATACTTGGCGTTCATCTTCTAAATTATCAATGAACGAACCACTCTCTCGATAACTTCCCACTAATCGACCACGTACCGTACCGGCCTCATTAAGCGGCGTTGAGACATCAACAGTACCTTGATAATGATCCCACGAACCTGCGGTAACAGTGGCATGACCGACAAACTCATCACTGTCTGCACGTTTACGTACTAAGTTAATAGCCGCTGACGGATCACCCGCACCAGTAATCAAACCTGTTGCACCACGAACAATTTCAACTCGGTCATAAATGGCCATATCGGTCATCGTCTCGCCTGCCGAGTAGCCACCTTCCCAGGCCGTTGGCACACCATCAATTTGCAGGTTGGTAATGTCAAAGCCACGAGCTGAGAAACTGCCTCGAGAACTATCCAAAGCTCTTGAAGAAACCCCTGTTGCCGTGTTTACCACGTCCGTTATGGTCTCAAGCTTAAAATCATCAATAACTTGACGCGAAATAACTGAAATAGATTGTGGCGTTTCCCGAATCGACAGGCCTAAACGTGTTGCCGTATTCATTTGTGGCCGAGTGTAGTCACCACTCTTTTCGGATGAACCTAACCAATCAGTAGATACGCCCATTTTGGGTAAATCGACGGTAGGATCTGACTCAGTGTTTTGCTCTGCAGACATTGCTGATGTCCAAGCGAGACTGAGTGATAAATATATAATTGTTCTAGAAAAACGCACGACAACACTCCATTGACTTCTTGAAAAGTCACTGGATATTACTGATCGTTACTGCTAATGTAAATGATATTTATTCTCATTACGTAAAAAGCTTTGTAAATATCCCCCTTTTTACGTTCTGAAAAGTCACGATAACTTTGTGTTTTGTCACAAATCTTAGCGATAAAAGATTAAAGAATGTTGGTTTTAGCGGGTTTAGGGCAAAATATGCACCGTTATGCCAAATTCATCACCAGCCATTTCATCTGTAAGTACATTGCAAACAGTTAAATCACTGTTAATAAAGTTGATCGCCTTGGCCCAGCGCTATCCAGGCTTAATTGCTATTTTTGGTTTTATTTCGGGCGCAGCTAGCTTCTTTTTTGTCGAACGTAGCACTTCTATTGCCCAAGGCATCACGATAGTTTTACTGCTTAGTTGGCTATTTCTGATCCTTGAAAAAGTCTTAAGAGATCTTTTACTACGTTATTTCCATCTAAGCTTTCCTCCGGCTGTTATGCATTACTTAACGCAGCTTGTGCATCAGGAAAGCCTATTTTTCGCGCTGCCATTTTTCTTGGCTGTCACAACTTGGGATCACGGTCAGTCAGTATTCACTGCTCTGTTAATTATCTGTGCGCTTGTCTCGGTAATTGACCCTGTCTACTACCAAAAACTCGCCAAACGTCGTGAGCTGTTTTTACTGTTTCATGCCTTTGCGTTGTTTTCAGTCATGTTAGTTAGCCTGCCGGTGATATTGCAAATGACCACCACGCAAAGCATCGCTTGGGCACTATTAACCGTCATTGCGTTGAGTTTGCCGAGCTTAGTTAGGGTGTTTCAATATCGTCGGTGGTGGCGTTTGCCGGCATTATTACTGATGCTAAGTGTATTAGCCGGTGCGTTGTGGCAGGCAAGAGGTTGGATACCACCAGCATCATTACGATTAACTGAAATGAGCCTGTCGCAAGAAGTTGACCGCCAACAGCTTCAACATGGTCAAGCGATTAATAGTATTAGCCAAACACAGCTTAAACAAAGTGGTCTGTATGCTTGGACAGCCATCAAAGCACCGCGTGGACTACAAGAAAAAATCCACCATGTATGGGTTCATAACGGCAAACAAGTCGACCGGATTACATTGGAAATTAATGGTGGTCGTGAATTAGGCTATCGCGCCTTTAGCTATAAAAGTCATTTCCCAGAACAATCCGCCGGTCGTTGGCAGGTTAAAGTGGTAACGGACTCTGGTCAATTGGTTGGCTTAAAACGTTTTAACGTAACAAATTAACTGTCACTAACTTTGAGTTTTGCGGCAATGAAGTCGTTATGGGCTACGTGTAACAGACTCGCTATACGTCGAATTACATGTTGTTCAACAGCTTGAATAGCATCATCCGCTGCCGCCATTTGCCACAAAGCCTCAATAAGCTGAATTTTTTCAGCCATGCTGTATTGCCGGTTGATTTCGCTGGTAAAAGCAAAATAATCGGTCGCATCTTGATGGGCTTTTACGGCATCGTGAAACAGCGCCTCAGCAGCGTCATCTGTTAATTGAAACTGTTTTTTTAATAAGCCTTTGAGTGTTTCTACTTCGGCGATATCTTGCTCATAATCCGCCGTCATTACTTCAACCATCAGGGCGGCGGCAGCTAACTTTGGTGAGTTTTGTACTTGTTTCGCCAAGGTGGCGTTATCGTCAGTTTCTGGGTTTAACAAAGATTTAATGGCATTCAGCATAGTTCAACGTTTCACTGCAAAGGCTTAATACAAAGCTCTGACTGTGATCAGCTAAGCAAGTTCAATTTTTGAGTACAACCGCCGCTTGATAACGTGGCTTACCGTAACCCAACAAACGGTTAAATTCTCTATGGGTCACCGGAATATAGAGACTATCGGTAAGCGTTTTGTCATCATCCCAATCAATATCTGGATCATGAAAATACACAAAGGTATCGGATATTGAAGCGAGCACAACCCAATGTGGTGACTTATTTTGATTAAGCCGATAAGAGCTTATCAAAACCACAACTAATGCCCCAGCATCCAAATGCTGACGTAACAAGTTCACATCCATTGACTGCACTTGCTGATTGATATTTGAGGCATCAATTTGCTGCACAAAATCTTGATGCACACACTCAATCACCTGCTTTTTATCATCACTACGCACGCCATTGATAAATGGTACTTCGTCGCTATTGGTGATTAACGTAGTATCAAACCCACGCCGCCAAGCCGATAGTGCCAAGCCTTGGGCACTACAGCCACCATGACCTGACGTCATAAAAATAGTGGTCGCTTCCCGCCAAATTTGTAACTCTGTAATACGATCTAGCGGCGGCATTTCAGGATTCAGGGTTTTCATCGCCATCATTAAACTGGCGGGGCCACAAGTAAAGTCGGTGCTTTGCGAATAATGTACAACTTGGTTCTGCAGAGTATGTGGCTCAGGTTGCAGCACCTTCATCATACGCATAGCATCAGTGTGATCTTCATAAAAGTCACTGACGACATCAAACTGCTTATAGCCTAAATTTTCATAAAGCCGAATGGCGTTATGGTTATCTGGTCGAACTTCTAGACGGATAAAACTTCGACCGGCAGCCAAAGCTGCTTTTTCAGCCGCAGCCATCAGCGTGTTGGCAATGCCTTGTTTACGATGTTCCGGAGAAACGGCTAACGAATAAATCCGCCCTAGTGACGTGCCCCGTGAATACAACACCAAAACATAACCGGCGAGTTGCTGGTCTTTTTCCGCCAGCAATAACAACGCATTAGCTTTGTTGATCATCCATTTGAAACTACGCCGAGACAGCCTATCGGTATCAAAACACGTTTTTTCCAACGCCAGCAATACATCAACATCTTGTAATGTTGCCGTGCGAATCGTGATTGTTGCCGAATCAGTTACTGCCATTTTGGCCGCTGAGCCCTTCCAATGCCATTTCAATTACCTGACGACCACGGAATAACACTAGTTCCTGCCACTGGGTTTGATCGGGGCAGAAGAAATCTTGGATGCCATGTTTTGTATCCAAGGTTTGCTGATCCGACCAATCAATTTTGCCAGACTGCTGTAATAGATAATCAGCGTAAAGAACCCGCAACATTTCACTGTTCCCAAAACTACCAAACTCTAGTGTCAGGAAACAAACATGCTCACCTTGTGCGTGCCAGAAATAGTCATGTAGACCATGTTTAACCCCTGAGCTTGAAGTACCCATCGCAGGCTCAGTGACGGTGGCACCAAATAAATCTCGGGCCGTTTGTGTGGCTTTACTGTCATGCGGGTGATCACAAATCAGCTCACCATAACCATAAGGGCCAAGGCCGCTATGAATGTCTATGACAACAATCTGCTCACGTTTTTCAGGTTTAATTTGCGCGGCTAACTGCTCGATAACTTCCCGTGACCAACTGGCTTTATCACCACCGTAGTAAAGCGTATCTGACTGTTGATATTGTCCCTGACTCAGGGCATCAAATAACTCGCGTTGAGCACCGACTTTATCCATATCGGCACCACTTTGACTTAATTCCTGCCAGATTTTTAATGCCTCAGCAGAGTCCGGTAATTTGCCACTAAAGTCGACAAAGTTGCGGTTTACATCAACACCTTCGTGATCATTTCGACTCGCCCAAGCAAATCCCCATGGGTTGAGCGCATGCACTAATACAACACATATATCAGGGGGTAAGCGACGATGGCGACTGATAAAGTCAGATTGAATGGCAGAGCCGACACCGCCTTCCACGCCGTGCAATCCAGACACCAAGACCAGTAGGTTTTTAGCTTTAGGATTACCGGCCCAAGCGATATCGCAGAATAACTTTTCGTTTTTGGGGCCTTTAAGCGGGTGAGCAATATTGTTCACTCGCTCAACTATCGAGCTGGTTTCAACAGATGAAACAAACTTATCCCGTGCACCAGCATAACGTTGTGAAAAGACGCTCAAAACAGCTTCTGCATACATAGCATCGACACTCCCACTGCAAAAATTTTGGCGAAGAATAGGTGTTTTTGGTGATTTTGACCAGTAAATCACAAGTCTGGCAAAAATTTTTAGCACAACCATGACACAATGACTTTAAGATGCACAAATAGAACGGTGAAGTCGCCAAGGAGACGCCAACAAATCTATGAGTAACCATCTGATAATAGTAGAAAATATCGACGACTGGGCCCCATACTTCCCCAGCGCACAAGTCATTGCTGTAGACGATTATTTGCAAACGTCGACGCACAGCCTGAATGAACGTGCGCAAATTATTAACCTCTGTCATAGCCTTGATTACTTGAGCCCTGGCTACTACTGTTCAATGGTTGCAGAAGCTCGTGACCATCGCGTGATCCCAAGCTTACGCACCATCAATGATCTTTCACGGAAAAGTCTTTACGCGTTTGATCTCACAGACCTCAGCGATAAGCTCGATAAAGTTATCATGGCAAGTAGCAAGCAAAGCGAAGCCAAGTTTCGTTTGAAAGTCTTTTTTGGCCAATGTGAATTTAAAGCACTGCAAAAGCTTGCTCGGCAGATTTATGAGCAATTCCCCTGCCCTATTCTGGAAATTGACTTTACTAACAAAGGTCACTGGCTGATCAACCGTGTCGGTGCCGGTGCGATTGATACGCTCACTGAAAGCGAGCAAGATTTATTTGCCAATGCTTTAGACGCATTTAGTCACAAATTGTGGCGAAAACCATCAAAACGTCGTCAATTTCGCTACGATATGGCGATTTTGCATAATCCTGAAGAAAAAATGCCGCCGAGTGATATGACGGCATTAAAACGTTTTATTGCCAGTGGTAAACGTCTAGGTATTGATGTTGAACTAATTACACCGCGAGACTACATTCGTTTAGCTGAATATGATGCGCTGTTTATTCGTGAAACCACCGCGATTCATAACCATACCTATAAGTTTGCTCGTCGTGCGGAGAGTGAAGGGTTAGTGGTTATTGATGATCCGACGTCGATCATTCGCTGTACTAATAAGATTTATCTGAAAGAACTGCTGGAGAAGCACAACCTGCCAATGCCTGAGTCGCACCTGTTGTATCGTAATGACAAGGCAGGGCTTGAGAAAATGTGTGAAACCGCGGCCTTTCCATTAGTAATGAAAATTCCTGATGGCGCATTTTCAAAGGGCGTTATCAAAGTAAATAACGCTGAAGAACTGCGTCTAAACGCGGCTGAGTTTTTCCAACAGTCAGCGATCATATTGTTACAGGAATTTATGTTTACCGATTACGACTGGCGAATCGGTGTTTTTAACAACAAGCCGCTATATGCCTGCCAATACTTTATGAGTAAAGGCCACTGGCAGATATACAACCACAACACGAAAAAAGGTACGGCTTCTGGTAAATCCAGCGCCATCCCTATTTCAGAAGTACCCGAAAAAGTACTTAAAATCGCTACAAAAGCGGCGAAATTGGTTGGAAATGGCTTGTATGGTATCGATATCAAGCAGAGTGGGTCTCGCGTTGTCTTGATTGAGGTCAACGATAACCCAAGTATTGATAGCGGTGTCGAGGATGCCTACTTAGGTTTGGCACTCTATGACGATATTATGCGTGAGTTTTTAAACCGTCTCGAGCAACGTAAAACGCTCCGCCAATAATGACGGCACAAACAAAAACGGCTCCAATAGGAGCCGTTTTTTTGAAGTATCACTACTAAAAAGCGTAGCTTGCCCCAAAATGTAGATAGCGTTTTTCACCAACGAAATAACGATAGTTTAAAGGGAATCCACCAAAGTCAGCACGCTCCGCATATTCGGTATTAAATACGTTTCGTAACTGACCATACAGTTTCAAGTTACTGTTAACTTGATGAGAAACATACAAGTTGAAAACATCATGGCCTTCATACTTCTCAGTGTTAGCATCATTTAGGTAATACTCACTCATGTGCACCCATTCAAGCTCTGCGCGCGTTTGAGAAGTTGCATTCCAACCAAGACGAATATTGCCCGTACGTTTAGGAGCGGTAACCAAATAATTGCCGTTTTCAATATCCGTATCTGCACGATCAAAATCATATTCATGCTTTGCAAAAGTCATATTCGCAGCAATATCAAACTGCGCTGAAAACGGATAGAAAGCACCAATTTCCAGGCCTGTATGATTAGTTTTGCCATCATTAACATTGATATCGTTTGTGTCGGTAAAGAAATAGTCGCGCTTCTTCATATGATATGCTGCCACCTCATATTGCAAACCCTCACCTAATTTTCGAATACCAATTTCAATACTATCGATGGTTTCTGAATCAGCACTAGCCCCAGCATTGTTTTGTATGCGGTACAAATCCGTTGTTTGCGGTGCACGATTGCCACGGGCGTAGTTGATAAATGCACTAGTGTCTTCTGTTAATTCTTGAACTAAGCCTAACTTGGGACTGAGGTTGCTAAATGTATCTTTACCATCAGCAGGTCGGAAGTAACGATCAAATTCACCACCACCATTAGGTCCTACACCATCAGCACCAACCGAAATGGCGCCATCAGTAGTTTGGTTGTTGTAATCATATTTGGTGTATTCGTAACGAAGACCAGCAACCAATCGCGTTTTCTCTAAGACTTGCCATTCACTGTGGATATAAGGAGCAATAACGGTGGCATCCACTTCATAATCATAATGCACGCCCTGAGGAACACCAGGACCTGGATTTGTCTCTTGATCCTGTACTTCAGAAAGCTCACCCTCGGTATATTCAAAGTCAGTACCAAAAATAACCTTATGACCGCCATTTAAGTCGTATGTAAGCGCAGATAATAGGCCGACACTGCTATGGCTATTTTTCTCAGTTGGCTGGCCTGGTAAAAAGTGCATCAAGAAATCCATGTCCGTATGCCGGATATATGGGGTCAGACGAAATGTTGAATTATCATCTAACTGTCGTTCCCATTCCGTAGATAAGCGGTATGATTGTGCGTCACGATAGGCTCTTATTCCGCGATCACGGTTCGGATTACTGCGTGAGAGTCTTTCATCCTCATACGCTTTAAATCCAACAATATAGCCCGGCGTATTTTGATTTAAATTAGTGGCACTAAAAATAGTTTTAAAGCTGTCTTGGTCACCATAGTAGTCATGGCGGAAAGTAACCTTTTGCTGATCATAGCCACCATCTTCCGCATACCCACCGTCAGTTGTCCCATTAACACTCAAACGATAGCCATGACGGCCCTCTGTGTCACTGATAGTGCCTTTTAATTTATATAAATCATGGGGCCCAACAGACACATCTATTTCTCTTTCAAGATCCAATGATGGTGCGCGAGTCAGGAAGTTAATCAAACCATGCACAGCATTTGAACCATAGAAAGCGCTACCAGGACCACGTACCACTTCAACACCACCAGCTTGTTCGTAATTAGCTTCAAACAAACCGTTTACGTTTGCAAAGCCTGCTGCACGTAGCGGAATACCATCTTCCAAATACAAGAAAGAGCCCGCTCCCGCACCGCCAGACAAGACTGGGGAACGGATAGATGTTAAATGCTCTTGCCCATTACCGCGCTGAACATTGACGCCCGGAATACGATTAACAATCTGATTGACATGGTCAGGACGAACCAAATCAATCTCTTCTTCTGATATACGGCCTGTGTTTCCTGCGACCTCCAAAAGAGGTGACTCGCTGCGCGTACCCGTTACCACTAGCTCATCAAGCGATGCAGCCGACTCTGCTTCCTCGGCAAATACGGCATATGGCGTGTTCACCGCTGCCAATGCAATCAGCAAAGGCAGTTTTTTAACTTTAAGCATGGCGAAAAAATCCCTGAAAAATCGTGAAAAGTTGGCAAACTTTAGCACACCAATCCCCCGCTTCAACTCAGGAAAAAACTGAATTGCCTTGAAATTAGACACCTCAAACCCCATTAAAGGCACAATTTCGTTTTCAATCTTTATCGTGGCGACATGGAATACAAAGACTATTACAAAATACTTGGCGTCGACCGCTCTGCTTCAGCGGAGGAAATTAAAAAGTCCTACCGTAAATTGGCTCGCAAATATCATCCCGATGTCAGCAAAGAGCCCAATGCCGAAGATAAATTCAAAGAGCTCGGCGAAGCCTACGAAGTGCTGCGTGATCCTGAAAAAAAAGCACAATACGATCAATTTGGTGGCCAATATCGTCACGGACAATCTTTCACCCCTCCACCGGGATGGCAAGACAGTGCTGGCGGTTTTGGGCGAGGTAACTTCAGTAGCTTCTTTGAAAACATGTTTTCAGGCGGCATGGGTGGCGGCGCTCGAGGAGATAGTTTCTTTGCCAAAGGCGAAGATGTTACGGCCAAAATTACCATCACCTTAGAAGAAGCCTTTCATGGCACTAATAAAACGGTTCGTCGACCAACCGGTGCAACCCAGACGGGTACGGTAAATGTCAAAGTCCCTGCTGGCGTCAGTGCTGGACAAAAAATCCGCTTATCCGGTCAAGGTAAAGCGGGTATGGGCGGTCAGGCCGGTGATTTATTCTTAGAAATCCAAATTGCCAATCACGCTTTTTTCCGTGTTGAGGATAAAGATATCTATTTAGATCTGCCCTTAGCACCTTGGGAGGCTGCACTAGGCACTAAAGTTACCGTACCGACGCTTGCTGGCAAAATTAGTCTGAGTATTCCTGCCGGTGCGCGCAGTGGTCAGAAAATGCGTTTAAAAGGCCGTGGATTGCCAGGTAAAACTGCCGGTGACCAATTTGTCGTATTACAAATCCAAACGCCTCCCGCTAGCAGTGACACCCAAAAAGTTTTGTATCGCAAAATGGCTGACAGTTTTGAGTTCAATCCTCGAGAAGCCTTGGAAAAAGCGTTTTAAGGAGTGCCCACCAAGATGATCCGTTTTAAGTCTGCATTAGTTTGGCTGGCAGCATTAACGCTGTTAGGGCAAATCGCCTTTGCTGCATTGCCATTCCCATGGTTAAACGACGATCAGAAAATGCCCACGTTGGCGCCGATGTTAGATCGCAGTAAACCTGCCGTTGTGAATATTGCCACTCGAGCAGAAGTACAGGTTCGTGATAACCCCTTAATGAGCGATCCATTTTTTCGACGCTTTTTTAATCTGCCAGATCAGCCTCGCACACGTCAGGCACAAAGCCTTGGCTCGGGAGTGATTTTCAATGCTCGTGAGGGATTGGTATTAACCAATAATCATGTAATTCAACGTGCCGATGAGATCACCGTCTCATTATTAGATGGTCGCAGCTTTCAGGCTGAAGTGGTGGGTACAGATCCAGCAACGGATATTGCTTTAATTAAAATCCCAGCTGAAAACTTAAATTCATTACCGCTCGCAAACTCCGACAAATTGCAGGTCGGTGATTTTGTTGTAGCGATTGGTAATCCGTTTGGCCTTGGTCAAACCGTGACTTCGGGTATTGTCAGCGCCCTAGGCCGAAGTGGTTTGGGCCTAGAGGGATATGAAGACTTTATACAAACCGATGCGTCGATTAACCCTGGTAACTCCGGCGGTGCGTTAGTCAATCTTCGCGGCGAATTAGTGGGTATCAACACGGCGATTTTTTCTCCACAAAATGCCGGCAATATTGGTATCGGCTTTGCTATTCCGAGTAATTTGGTTAAACAAGTAACCGACCAATTACTAAAATACGGTGAAGTTCGCCGTGCTTACGTCGGTGTGCAAATGCAGGAGCTAACGCCAGAACTCGCACAGGCATTTGATATCGAATTCAATCGTGGCGCTGTGATAACACAAATTGCCCCTAACTCTGCTGCTGAAAAAGCGGGTTTAAAAGTGGGTGATATCGTCACGGCTGTCGATGGTGTTTCTCTGCAAAATGCATCAAATATCCGTAATGCAATTGGCTTGGTCCTAGTTGGGAAAACCATTCGGTTAGATATTATTCGTGCTGGCAAGCCCATGACGGTTGAGGCAACCGCGACTGAAGTTGCTGCAAACCAACAAACGGGTAATGTGCATCCGAAATTATCGGGTGTGACCTTTGAAGATATTGACCAAAACTCACCGTACTTTGGTCAAATTGAAGGCGTACTTCTGTATAAAGTCTTGCAAGGCAGCCCTGCTTACCAAGCGGGTTTGCGTGAGGGCGATATCATCACCTCGGTTAACCGCCAGCAAGTCACCTCGCTAGAACAGTTCAAACCTATGGTGCAGAACCAGCCTGAACTGCTGCTAAACATCGTACGTCAGGATCGCGCCTTGTTTTTATTGCTGCGCTGATTCAATATCAAACTGACGCTAGCCTAGCTGGCGTCAGACACTACAACTATTTGGTAAACCTGTTGTCGGAAAAATAACACGCCCCAGATGCCGCGGACGGTGCATCATTAAAGCGGCACCCAGCTCATTCATTGCAAAGGTGCATTATGACCGCTACACCACAAACCATAGATTATCTTTACGAAAAAATCGTTGCACGTAATCCTGGTGAAACTGAGTTTCATCAAGCATTACATGAGGTTTTAGAAACCTTAAGCCCTGTACTGGAAAAACATCCAGACTATGTTCGACATAAAGTTATCGAACACTTATGCGAGCCTGAGCGACAAATTATCTTTCGGGTACCTTGGCAGGATGATAATGGTGAGCTGCAAATCAATCGTGGCTTTCGGGTTGGCTTTAACAGTGCCTTAGGCCCTTACAAAGGTGGCTTACGTTTTCATCCAAGTGTCACGCTTGGCACCATTAAATTTCTTGGCTTTGAGCAAACTTTCAAAAATGCATTAACCGGGCTTCCAATTGGCAGTGGTAAAGGCGGATCGGACTTTGACCCTAAGGGCAAATCTGATAACGAGGTGATGCGTTTTTGCCAAAGCTTTATGACGGAGCTTTATCGTCATATTGGTGAATCAACAGACGTACCTGCCGGTGATATTGGTGTGGGTAGCCGTGAAATTGGTTATCTTTTTGGGCAATACAAACGCATTACCAACCGATATGAGTCAGGTGTTATCACCGGTAAAAGTCCCGGCTGGGGCGGTACTGTCATTCGCAAAAAAGCCACCGGCTATGGTGTGGTGTTTTTTGCTGAAGCAATGCTTGCCAATCAAGACATTTATCTCAAACGAAAAACCTGTGTGGTATCCGGCTCAGGTAATGTCGCCATTTATGCTATGGAAAAGCTGCGTACAGTTGGTGCCAAAGTCATTGCTTGTTCAGATTCAGGCGGTGTCATCATTGATAAGCACGGCATCGATATCGATACAGTTGTAAAAATCAAAGAGATCGAGCGCGGCCGGATCAGTCGTTATATCGAACATCACCCGCATGCTGAGTACATTGAAAATGGCAATATCTGGGATATTCATTGTGACCTGGCATTCCCCTGTGCCACCCAAAATGAACTCAATGCGAGTGATGCACAAACATTGATAAAGAATGGTTGTATCGCCGTTTGCGAAGGCGCCAATATGCCATGTACACCCGAAGCCGTTGCCTTATTCCTGAAAAATAATATTGCCTATGGGCCGGGTAAGGCTGCCAATGCTGGCGGTGTTGCTTCATCAGCCCTTGAAATGCAACACAACGCAACACGAAGCTCAGGTTTTGAATATAGCGAAGAACGGCTACAGGAAATCATGGTCAACATTCACCGACAATGTTGTAAAACCGCTGAAGAGTTTGGTGTGCCGGGAAATTATGTGGTCGGCGCCAACATCGCAGGTTTTCGACGCGTAGCCGATGCGATGTTAGCGTTTGGTGTTATCTAAATTAAGCGACTTTAGCGTGATCCGAAGCACGGCGGCCGGCACGATTACGTCGTGCATCATTGTCTAGCGTGACTTCATCACTTATTGTGTTTAAACGACGATCTGGTTGATGTCGTCTATCAGCAAAATGTTGAAAACGACATTCGCACTGCCCGATACGGTCACAGGCATTTAAAGGCAAGGTAGGTGCTTGCGTATTAAGAAAAGTGATTTTTGCAGTTTGCACTGCGGCTTGGCAGGCATTACCACAAGCTCTGACTTGTACCGCAGCATAAGGTTGAAGCCGGCCTCTATTTGGCGAGTAACGCACAGACACAGCCGGTTTCAAAAACGAATAGCAGTAGTAAATTAGCGCCGTGACAATACAGGCCAATACCAACATCTCCATCCGAAATTCCTTTTATATATATATTGCTAAGACGCTATTTATGCACTTTTTCGCTGGCAAGTGCAATGCTATTAAGTTTATGAAAATTAATGCCTAAATGGCTAAATCTTTGTTTTTACAATTTTTTACAACTCTTGACCCAACTTCGCGTTGCAAACAATTAGCCTAGTAATCGTAGTAAGTATTAAAGCGAGGTTAATGTTATGACAGCACAATATTTGAAAAAGTCCGGCATTATTTTATTGGTAACCGGCATGTTGATGGCCTTTTCGGTTAATCAAGCAAAAGCAGATGTTGATGTGCATATTGGTCTGGGTTTCCCGATTTATAGTGGCTATCACCACAATGGTTACTCACACCATAACTATCATAAAAAGCATTATTACAAGCACAAACATCATTACAAACATAACAAGCATTACCGCCATAATTCACACTATGATCATGGCCGTCATTACAAACGTGATTATCACTATGATCGCCACCATATCTATCGTAGCGGTCACCGTTACTGGCATTAAAAAAAAGGCCCACCAACTCTGGTGAGCCCAAACCTAGCAGTTGCTAGTGAGAGATCGATAAGCCCTGCCTCGGCAGGGCTTTTTATTTAAAAGCTATAGCGCACGTTGGCCGTTACGTTACGACGTTCACCATAACCACAGTCGAAACCATCACCACGACACCATGAGATGAATTCTTCATCCGTTAAGTTTTTTGCATCCAGTGTGAAATCCCACTGATCAATGCTGTAACCTAACATTGCGTCATATAAGGTTTCTGAAGGAATTTTTGGACCGGCACCAGCGCCATAATCTGAACCGACATTGTCACCGATATAACGAATACCAGCACCAACACGCCAGTTATTACCTAGATATAACTTGTTCCACCATGTTGCGATTTGCTCAGCAACATAAGGCAAACGCTCACCCGTGCTGTCATTCTTCGCATTCAAATCGGTATAACCCAATTGTGTTTCGAAGTTATCCCATCGTTTGTTGATTTGTAATTCCCAACCATCAACGACGGCACCAATCTGCTCAACACCACCTGGTGTTGCACCATCGCTAATACGATTTTCTTGGGTAATATCAAAGTACGCCACCGTAATCGCTAAGCTTTTATCTGGTGATAAATACTTGATACCGACTTCTTCTTGATCGCCCGTTGTTGGTTTGAGGGTATTGGCTGCCGCTGTACCATCATTACCAAGGTTCATGCTGAAGGCTTCGGCATAGCTGACATAAGGCGACAAACCATTATCAAAGCGATACATCAAACCAATACGACCTGTCGTTTCTTCTTCATCACTGACGGTATCAGGCCCGGTTAACGCTAAAGTCCGGTTTTCGGCCCAGTCATGACGTAAACCAGCAGATAACACCACTTTGCCAATCTCAATATGATCGGCAACATAAACACCGGTTTGTTTGATTTCATTATCAGGGCGATCTTGTGGATTCAAAACCTGATCCTGCAAATTACCGTATTGCGGATCAAACACATTAATCGTGCCGCCTAAGCTCCGGCCACTGAAGTAATTGTCTTGTTCCCACTTGGCATCTTGGCGATCAATACCCACAACCAAATTATGGCGAGTAGCGCCTAGATCAAAGACACCGTTTACCCGAGCGTCGATGTTAAAGATTTGCGTCTCAGCATCTGCCATAAAAATAGTACGATTCACCAGGCCATTAGTTGCACTTGGGTTTGAAGGAATATCAACCCAGTGTTCACGCGTTTCAGAGCTAGAATCGGTATAACGGGCTGTCGTTGAGAATGTCCAGTTATCGGCAAACTGATGATCAAAAAATACCGTTACTTCTGTTTTTTCACGGTCATATTTATCCCAGCCCGGTTCACCGACAAAGGTTTCTGAGCCAATGTAACCTTGGCTAGCTCGGTCTAAAGTACCGTCTTGGGGTAAGAACTGGGCAGAGATTTGCCCTTTGTTTTCTTGGCGATTAAACAACAGTGATAAACGCGTTTTATCGCTGATATTCCAAGTGAACGATGGTGAAATCATGTAACCATCATCTTCAACATGATCGACTTGGGTATCACTGTCTCTTTGCAGACCGACAATGCGATATAAAAACTGCTCATCGTCATCAATTGGGCCGGTCACATCAAACGCAATTTGTTTACGATTGAATGAACCGTATTGTCCCCAGATCTCACCACCTTTTTCTGCTTTTGGTAGTTTTGACACGCTATTAATCAAGCCACCCAGATCGCCTTGGCCATACAGCATGGAAGATGGACCTTTCAGGACTTCAAGGCTTTCCAACGCATAGATATTGGTACGGACACTGTTATAGGAGCCATAAACTTCACGAAGACCGTCCCGATATCGGCCAGCATTTATGCCACGCACACTGGCACCATCAATACGTGTATCCAGACCAAAGTTACCCGCATAAACACCAGGCGTATAAAGCAACGCATCTTGAATCGTTTTGGCACCGGTGTCTTTCATAAACTCAGGGTCCACGATAGAGACCGAAAACGGCTGGTCTTGAGTAGGCACTGCCAACTTACCAACCTTTGGTTCTTTTTCCAGCTCGATATAGCCTAATTCATTGGCATTTTGAGAAGTAACAGATACCGTTGGTAACTCGACACTGCTGTCGGTTGTTTCTTCGGCGAGCACAGGTGTGACCATAAACAGAGATAAAATGGCCGGCACACAATAAAGCTGTCTTGTGATGGCAGATTGATTCATAAATAGACCCAGAAATTATTATTAAGCCAAATGATAACGATTTAGATTTGCGGATCGTAAAGATATGAAAAGAACCTGTCAACAGCAGACTTTGTAGGGTTTTTAGGGATTAGTTCGTGATAGACAGTGTAGAACTGGGGTGACTGAATTTATAAAAATAGGTCATCGATGACCTATTTTATTGATGAAACCACATCATCAATTCAGGATCTGCGGGGATTGATGACGTTGAGGAATAAAAAAAGGCGGCGCCATCATTACGACAACACCGCCTTCCCATCTGCACATTTACTGAAGCTTTGACAAACTGTCTTGATAATTAGTTTCAGCAATCGGCATATAACCTGTGAAATGTAACCAACTACGCAGATTGGTAAAGTAATGCTGCAAAAACGGCTTTAAATTTGCCTTTTCCTTTAGCGATGTCTCATTCACATATAAAAATAACGGACGAGTAAACGGCTGATAACTACCATCAGCAACGGTTTCAATAGATGGATACACCGCACCCTGACCATTATCAACTGGGATAACTTTTAAAGTATCCCAATGACGGTGGTAAGCACCAATACCAAAGAAGCCTATCGCATTTTCATCTTTAGCAATTTGCGCAGATAAAAACTCTTCATCTTCACTGGCCACATAGTCGTGACGGCTTTGGCGTGTTTCCCCTGTGACATGGGTCGTAAAGTAATCGTAAGTACCCGAATCCTGACCACGACCATACAACGATAACGGTTTATCAGGCCATTCAGCACGTACTTGCTGCCACTCGTTGATCTTGCCTTCGCTTTGCTCAGACCACATGGTGTTTAGTTCTGCCATTGAGATATCGTCAACCCAAGTATTTTTTGGATTAACAACAATCGCCATCGCATCCATCGCCACCGGCAATGTTAAAAAGGCAATATTGTTTTCCTGACACATTGCCCGCTCTTCATCGTTGATTGGACGTGAGGCATTACTCACATCAGTTTCACCACGACAAAAAGCTCTAAAACCAGCACTTGAACCCGAATAGTTCACCGAAATGCTGGCATCATGCGTATTTAAAAAACGATTCGCAGCCTGCAAAGTGATTGGATACACCGTACTCGAACCATCCACCATAATCGTGGCATCGGTAATTTGTGTAGCGGTTAAATCCTGTTCGGCACAGCCAGCGACAGTCAGTGCCAACAACCCCATCAATGGATAATACTTTTTCACCATATCTCTCCCGAAATTAACGGTTGGTATCGTTAGTTCTTTTGCGTTTTTAAAGACTTTCTCAAGTCTTCCCAAAAGGTTTTGAGACTGGTGAACTTGGTCTCTACCGCATCAAAATATTGATCTAAGTGCTCGATCATTTCGTGTTGCTCATGCTCGCTTTCAGACGGCATACCCGCTTCCAATTCTTCGATCGCTTGCTTCAACTCTCTGATGCGCAGCTGTCTTTCTTGTGGTGTTAACTCTGACATGTTGATTTCCCTATTTATGACGTTATCTACTTAAAACAACTGGCTCAAACCGATGATGAGCAACGGAATCGCGAAAAACACACCGCCGATGTAGGCAACCACATACATCTTGTTTTTCTGTGCGTAGAAAGCCAAAGTCTCAGCCATTTTGATTGGCACCTGACGTAATAAAGGCAATACATAAATCACAGCGATCGCCAGTAAGTTAAAGCCCAGATGAATCAAGGCAATTTGTAATGCCAACTGTGCTGTTGGCCCTGAAATCGCTGTTGCAGCAAGCAATGCCGTAATCGTCGTACCGACATTCGCACCAAGGGTAAAAGGATAAATCTGTCTGATATTAAATACGCCCGTACCTGCCAGCGGCACGATCAACGCTGTTGTTGTAGAAGAAGACTGCACCAGAACCGTGATAATCGAACCAGATGCCATACCTGAAACCGGGCCACGACCGACTGCACGATGCATGATGTCTTTAGCACGACCAACCATCACTTTACGTAACACTTTGCCGATAGCGGTCACCACAAACAAAATCATGGCAACACCAATCAGAATTAAGGCAACACCAGACCAAATGCCAGGTAACCAGCCAGTAATCATTGATAAGAAGTCAGTAGCAGGCGATAAGAATGCCTTCATGAAATTCATATCTTTCATGCTCACGCTGGCATCAGACACTAAATAGCCAGATAAGAATTCAGCACTACGTTGGAGTGGACTAAATAACAACTCTAGCGGCAGCAAAATCGCCACAGCAAGAATATTAAAGCTGTCATGCACCGTCGCGGCCGAAAATGCCCGGCGGAATTCCTCGCCATTTCTAACGTGACCAAGGCTAACCAACGTACTGGTCAAAGACGTACCGATATTGGCACCCATAACCATTGGAATCGCGATATTTAAAGGTAAACCACCCGCGACCATACCAACGATGATCGACGTCACCGTACTCGAGCTTTGAATTAACGCAGTCGCCACAATACCAATAATCAAAGCAATGATCGGATTAGAAGCAAAAGCGAATAACTCTTTAGCATTACTGGCCGTTGCAATCTTAAAGCCACTACCGATTGCCCCAACAGCAGCTAACAGTAGATAAACTAATACGGCGACCGTTAACCAGGCTTGCCAGTTAGACTGCGAAGCCTGCGAGTTAATGGATGGATTTTCTTGTGCGATTGATGACATTAGCAAACACTCCGTTGATTAAGCGTTTTGCTAATTTAAAGGCGGTATATGACTAGATGATGACTAGTCGAGGTTTTTAATCACCCAGTCATGATAGGAAACCTAGCAACCTTCTGTTCAGGCGTTATATAGCAATAGATATTGCCGTAATGCTTACACTTTTTTAACAAACTGTGACTTCAACTTCATCGCGCCAAAGCCATCAATCTTGCAATCAATATCGTGATCACCGCCCACAAGACGAATGTTTTTGACCTTCGTGCCGACTTTGACCACCGATGAAGAGCCTTTCACTTTAAGGTCTTTAATCACCGTTACCGTATCGCCATCAGCCAACACATTACCGTTGGCGTCCAGTATTTGATCTTCTGTTTCATTTACCGTGCTCTCCCCTGCCTGCCACTCATGGGCACACTCAGGACAGATCAGCATTTCTTGATCCTGATAAGTGTATTCAGAACCACAGGCCGGACAATTTGGGAGATCGCTCATTGATATTCGCTAATTAGTTTGGCAAAGACGGTATTGTAACTTAGCAAGGCTAGTGAGCCTCTGCGAAATCAGCACTTAATTGAGATAAAGACCTTACTCCCGTCTATTGCCGCTAAAAATTGGCTTCACTTTATAGATTAAGTGGACGCTTGTTTGAGCGTAGCGACAAATTTGTCTGGAACAAATTTGGACGCCGAAGGCGCCCGAAGGGTGAGCGACAGGGATGTCGCGAATCAATTTTCGACCACGCCATCAAACAAGGTTAATTTTTGGATGAAGACAATATCGGGTGCCTTTTTGTTTGGTTCGTTTATTTTGGGCATGCACAAATTCGTCGGGAACGAATTTGGACGCCAGAGGCGCCCGAAGGGTGAGTCACATGGATGTGACAAATCCAATTAAATCACACCTCGCGGTAGCGTGAGGAAAAAATAACTAAACATCTTTAGACGATGCTGGCTGCCACCCCATTGAGTCTAGATGCACTATAGACCTTTAACCCGGTTCTTTCTATTTCCCTTTCAGACTGACCCAGCTTAACTCGTCGCCAACTTTTAAACCTATATCATCAAATGTTGTGCTTTCATCATTAATAAATTTTTCATCAATGACCTCGTTTGTCTTGCTGTTCACTAAAATCCATTTTTTCCCATATTGATCTTTGGTTTCACTCTCATCATAAAAGTGCATCGCGTAGTCCAATAAGTCTTGCCAAGTCTCATTAGGTGATGACGTCTCAATAGAGACTTGATTTGGGAAGGTCATCCTAACACCTACTCGCTCCCTACCTATATCTCTTCTAGACGATTTAGCAATATCACGGCTTTCGTCTTTTTCTGAATCAATAACTGATTCAGATAACAGTTTCAATTCAGCCTTAAGTTTAGAAATATCATTCTCACCTTCTAAACTTTTAAGTCGTGTGTCAATTTTTTCTAGTTTATCAACGAAGTCAGAGTTTTCATTTCTAACTTCTGTATTATTTCCACCACTCAAAATAAATCTTCGCATCGAGTCGCCATAAGCCTTCAACTCGGGCATTGCAACCTGTGATATTGTTTTCGCGTCGGTTTTAATTTCTGTCAATGTGTCAGTAGTTTTTTCTGATACTTTGTCTGCTTGGTTTTTGATTTGAAATGTTATCCAAATTGCCACAACAGCAAGTACCAGCGACGCAACACTTGCAATGAATGAAATTAATGCAAAACCTGACTCCATGTTCAATCCTTGTCTAGTTATCTACTTGTCACAATCCAGCGACCTGAATAGCGCACTTCTACTTCTTAACCGGCCTCTTCCACCCTTCAACCGTCTTCTGCTTAGAAACAGTCAAAGTAAGTGCATCCGCTGGTGCCGTTTTACGAATCGTCGAACCCGCACCAATCGTCGCACCATCTTCAACCGTTACCGGTGCAACTAACTGCGTATCAGAACCCACAAATACGCGATCACCAATAATCGTACGGTGTTTATTGGCACCATCGTAGTTACAGGTAATGGTACCCGCACCGATATTTACATCTGCGCCCATATCGGTATCGCCGATATAGCTAAGGTGATTTACCTTTGAACCCAAACCGATATTGGCGTTTTTGACTTCAACGAAGTTACCAATCTTGGCTTTTTCAGCTAATACCGTACCCGGACGTAAACGTGCAAAAGGCCCAACAGCACAGTTAGCACCCACTTCGGCATTTTCGATGATGCTGTTTGGCAAGATCTTAGCGCCTTGGTGGATGGTGCTATTGATGATGATGCAGTGAGCACCGATCTCAACATTATCAGCGATGGTGTTTTTGCCTTCGAAGATAACATTGATATCTATGGTGACATCTTGCCCCGCTGTTAGGTCGCCACGAATATCGATACGAGCTGGATCACGGAAAGTGACACCTGACATCATTAACTCGGTTGCACGTTTTTGTTGGTAGTAGCTTTCCAGCTCAGCGAGTTGCACCCGGTTATTTACACCGGCAACTTCCATTTCATCTTCACAGATAACCGAACCAATCTCGATGCCTTCACTGACCGCTTGAGCGATTAAATCGGTGAGATAGTATTCGCCTTGGGCATTATTATTATCGAGCTGGTTTAACGCTTGCGTTAACCACGCTGAGGGAATACACATAATGCCGGTATTGATCTCATTGATCATTTTGGTTTCTTCGTCAGCATCTTTTTCTTCGGTGATGCAGACCATTTGATCATCAAAATCACGAACAATACGGCCATAACCTGTTGGGTTATCTAATAAGGCTGTTAGTACTTTTAAGCTGTCTGGTGCGGCACAGTTGATAAGGTCTTGCAGTGTTTCCTCAGTAATCATCGGTACATCACCGTATAACACCAAGGTTTGTTCACTTTTGGCAAAAGCGGCTTTGCCCTGCTCTACGGCATGGCCTGTGCCTTTTTGCTCATGTTGCATGACGGTATCAATGCCTTGTGCCTCAAGATAGGGCACGACTTCATCTGCACCATTACCACACACGACAGTTAAGCTAGATGGATTAAGCAGCTTAGCGGTATCAATAACGTGTTGGAGTAAGGGTTTGCCAGCCAAGGTATGCATGACTTTTGGTTTGGCAGATTTCATGCGGGTGCCTTTACCGGCGGCGAGAATAATAATAGACAGTGACATAAATAGCTTTGATTTAAATGGGATAAGGCATTCTAGCAGATTGGTTATGACCGTTTGTATGCGTCAGCCACCATTCGATAGGCAAAAAAAAGGCCGTCACTAGGACGGCCTCGTATGCAGGATCAGGTTTCTTAACGGCCTTTGCCTTTACGCATACGTTCAATGCTGCGAAGTTGTGCCATTGCTTCTGCCAATTGGGCAGCTGCTTCAGCATAATCAACTTTATCTGTTTTATCGTGTAGCGCTTTTTCAGCCGCTGCTTTCGCTTCTAACGCTGCAGCTTCATTAACGTCATCCGCACGTAATGCGGTATCCGCCAAAATGGTCACTACATGCGGTTGCACTTCCAGGATACCGCCTGACACATAAAAGTGTTCTTCACCGCCGGCTTTCAACAGGCGAACTTCACCTGGTTTCAAACGCGTCAGTAATGGCGCGTGACGTGGGTAAATACCCACCTCACCTTGTTGTGCAGAGGCGATAACCGCTTCTACAGAGCCAGAATAAATCGACTCTTCAGCACTTACGATATCAACATGAATTGTCATAGCCATTAGCTACCTCCCAAGAGATTAGTACTTTTTGGCTTTTTCAATTGCTTCGTCGATGGTGCCAACCATGTAGAACGCTTGTTCTGGCAGTGAATCGTATTCACCATCCAGAATGCCGCGGAAACCAGCCAGAGTATCTTTCAGTGAAACGTATTTACCAGGTGCACCGGTAAATACTTCAGCAACGAAGAATGGCTGCGACATGAAACGCTGAATTTTACGCGCACGAGATACAGACAATTTGTCTTCTTCTGACAGTTCGTCCATACCCAAGATAGCGATGATATCTTTCAGCTCTTTGTAACGTTGCAGTGTGTTTTGAACGCCACGAGCGATTTCGTAGTGATCGTTACCAACTACTAATGGGTCCAACTGACGAGAAGTTGAATCCAATGGATCGATTGCTGGGTAGATACCTAATTCAGCAATTGAACGTGACAGTACAACGGTCGCATCTAAGTGAGCGAAGGTTGTTGCTGGTGATGGGTCAGTCAAGTCATCCGCAGGTACGTATACCGCTTGGATAGAAGTGATAGAACCAACTTTAGTAGAGGTGATACGTTCTTGCAGAACACCCATCTCTTCAGCCAGTGTAGGCTGGTAACCTACCGCTGAAGGCATACGACCTAACAACGCAGATACTTCTGTACCGGCCAATGTGTAACGGTAGATGTTATCTACGAAGAACAGTACGTCACGACCTTCGTCACGGAAGTACTCAGCCATAGTCAGACCAGTCAAAGCAACACGCAGACGGTTACCTGGTGGCTCATTCATCTGACCGTAAACCAACGATACTTTATCGATAACGTTTGAGTCGGTCATTTCATGATAGAAGTCGTTACCTTCACGGGTACGCTCACCAACACCAGCGAATACCGAGAAACCACTGTGCTCGATCGCGATGTTACGGATCAATTCCATCATGTTGACGGTTTTACCAACACCGGCACCACCGAACAGACCAACTTTACCACCCTTAGCAAATGGGCAGACTAAGTCGATAACTTTGATACCTGTTTCTAACAATTCGTTGCTAGCAGACAGTTCGTCAAATGTAGGTGCTTTACGGTGGATACCCCAGCGCTCTTCTTCGCCGATATCGCCTTTTTCGTCGATTGGGTTACCCAGCACGTCCATGATACGGCCCAGTGTTTTTTGACCAACTGGTACGCTGATGGCTTTGCCAGTGTTGCTAACAGCCAAGCTACGCTTCAGACCGTCTGTACTACCCATAGCAATAGCACGAACAACACCGTCACCTAATTGTTGTTGAACTTCCAAGGTCAAACCGACTTCTTCAACCATCAAAGCATCATAGACTTTTGGCAGACTGTCGCGGGGAAATTCCACGTCAACGACCGCACCGATAATTTGTACAATCTTTCCAGAGCTCATCTTGCTTCCTCTTTCCAATAGGTTCGGGCTGCTCAGCCCTTTATTTCAGTTATACCGCAGCGGCACCCGCAACAATCTCGGAGATTTCCTGTGTGATCGCAGCTTGGCGAGCTTTGTTGTAAACCAACTGCAGATCATCAATAAGGTCGCCGGCATTGTCAGACGCATTTTTCATTGCAATCATGCGCGATGCTTGTTCAGATGCGATATTTTCAACAACACCCTGATAGACCACGGACTCAATATAACGGACCAACAAATCGTCCAAAACTTCTTTGGCATCTGGCTCGTAAATGTAGTCCCAGTGATGAGACATTTCTTCACTTGGTGCACCAGGTGTTGCTGGTAACAAACGAATGAATTTATCTTCTTGGGTCATGGTGTTAACAAACTCGTTGTACACCAGATACAAACTATCAATTTGACCCGACTCATACGCATCCAACATCACTTTGATGGAGCCGATTAATTCGTGAACACGTGGTGCATCACCCAACTGAGTGACTTGAGCAACCATATTCACCGGCAAGCGGCTGAAAAACGCAGAGGCTTTTTGACCGATAGCACAAACGTCAATTTGTAAGCCTTTTTCAGACTTTTCACGAATGTCTTTCAGAACTTCTTTGAACAAGTTGTTGTTCAAGCCACCGCATAAACCGCGATCAGATGACACAACGATATAACCAACTCGTTTGGTCTCTTCACGATCCATCAAATATGGATGTTTATACTCAGGGTTGGCAAAGGCCAGATGCTGAATAACATTCAGAATCTTTTCAGCATAAGGCCGTGTTGCCGCCATGCGTTCTTGAGCTTTACGCATTTTACTGGCAGCCACCATCTCCATCGCAGAGGTGATCTTCTGCGTGCTTTTGATGCTTGCTATCTGCGTGCGTATCTCTTTACCGCTAGCCATGAATTATGCCTCGCTTACCAGCTGCCGTTAGCTTTGAATTTTTCAATGCCGCTGCGCATTTGGCCAGCGATATCGTCATCAAAATTGCCTGTTGTGTTGATGGTATCCATCAACTGCGCATTTTCTGAACGCATGTTTGCTAACAGGGCTGCTTCAAAAGAACCAACTTTGCTAACGTCAACATCATCCAGGTAGCCTTCGTTGGCTGCGAACAGCGAAACCGCCATTTCTGCAACTGACAGTGGTTGATATTGTTTTTGCTTCATCAACTCTGTAACGCGTTGACCACGGCTGATTTGTGCACGAGTTGCTTCGTCAAGGTCAGAAGCGAACTGAGCAAATGCCGCCAATTCACGGTATTGAGCCAAGTCCAGACGAATACCACCACCCAATTTCTTGATGATCTTGGTTTGTGCAGCACCACCAACACGAGATACCGACAGACCAGCGTTGATAGCAGGACGGATACCAGCGTTGAACAAGTCAGTTTCTAAGAAGATCTGACCATCTGTGATCGAAATTACGTTTGTTGGTACGAATGCAGATACGTCACCAGCTTGTGTTTCGATGATTGGCAATGCAGTTAATGAACCAGTTTGGCCTTTAACTTTACCGTCAGTGATTTTTTCAACGTAGTCAGCGTTAACGCGCGCAGCACGTTCCAGCAGACGTGAGTGAAGATAGAAAACGTCACCTGGGTATGCTTCACGACCTGGTGGACGACGCAGCAACAGTGATACTTGACGGTAAGCCCAAGCTTGTTTCGTCAAGTCATCATAGATGATTAGTGCATCTTCACCTTTATCACGGAAATATTCACCCATCGAGCAACCAGCGTATGGTGCGATAAATTGCAGTGCAGCAGAATCAGAAGCTGATGCAGCAACGATGATGGTGTGATCCAGAGCGCCATGCTCTTCTAATTTACGAACAACGTTCGCGATAGAAGACGCTTTTTGACCAATCGCAACATAGATACATTTAACGCCTGTACCTTTTTGGTTGATGATGGTGTCAACAGCGATAGCAGTTTTACCAGTTTGACGGTCACCGATGATCAACTCACGTTGGCCACGACCAACTGGGATCATTGCGTCGATTGATTTCAAACCAGTTTGGATTGGCTGATCAACTGACTGACGAGCGATAACGCCTGGTGCTACTTTCTCAATTGGAGAAGAGCTTTCTGCAGCAATATCACCTTTACCGTCGATTGGTTTACCCAGTGAGTCAACAACACGACCCAACAGCGCTTCGCCAGTTGGCACTTCAAGAATACGACCAGTACATTTAACTTTGTCGCCTTCTGAAATATGTTGGTAACCACCCAGAACAACGGCACCGACTGAGTCGCGCTCTAAGTTAAGAGCCATACCGAAGGTGTTGCCTGGAAACTCAAGCATTTCCCCGGACATGACATCGGCAAGACCATGAATACGCACAATACCATCAGTAACACCAACTACGGTGCCTTCGGTACGTGCTTCAGTTGCCCCGTCAAAGCTCTCAATACGCTTTTTGATCAGGTCACTGATTTCTGCTGAATTCAGTTGCATCTCTGTTTCCTCTATAACGGGCCGGTTAGCGAATCGCGCTGGCCAGTCTGTTCAATTTACCTAAGGCAGATCCATCGATAACCAGATCGCCTGCTCGAATGATTGCGCCGCCTAGCAGTGATTCATCAACTTGTTCAGTCAATGTAATTTCTTTGCCAAGACGATTTTTCAATGCGGCTGCGATTTTGGTTTTTTGCTCATCTGTCAAAGCGCGAGCCGTGACAACTTCAGCTGTCAGCATTTGCTCTGCTTCGGCACGCAGTTGCTCGAAGAGTGTGGCAATTTCTGGTAACAACAGTAACCGGTTATTTTCGGCTAACAGCATTAAGAAATTGCGTGCATCGGCGGATAATTCACCCACCACATCACCGAGCAGATTAACAGCCTGTTCATCACTGACCGATGGATTGGTCAGAATCGCCTGCACTTCAGCAGCTTCTGCACATTGTGCAACTACTTGCAGCTGATTTGACCAAGCCTGCAAATCGCCTTTTTCTTGCGCCAGTGCAAAAACAGCGGCTGCGTAAGGGCGTGCGATGGTTATTGCTTCTGCCATCCTATGATTCCTCTAGATTTGGCTGACCAATTCATCAAGCAGCTGGGTATGCGCTTTATCGTCGATTTCACGACTAAGAATCTTGCCAGCACCAGCCAATGCGACTGATGAGACTTGGCTTCTTAATTCGTCACGTACACGATTTGCTTCCTGTTCAATCTCTGCACGAGCAGAGTTCAGGATGCGCTCGCCTTCTGTACGCGCATTGTTTTTTGCTTCATCAACAATTTCGTTACCACGACGTTGTGCTTGTGAAACGATTTCGCCTGCTTGGTTTTTGGCTTCATGAATGACTTGCTGGGCACGTTTTTCAGCCAGCTCTTGTTCATGACGACCACGTTCAGCAGCTGCCAGACCATCGGCAATTTTCTTTGTGCGTTCTTCCAACGCCTGCATGATCGGTGGCCAAACATACTTCATGCAAAACGCGACAAAAACCGCAAATGCAATCAATTGACCTATCAAGGTTGCATTGATATTCATGCTAATACCTCTCTGTTATCGCTAAAGGGGTTCAAAAAATCCTTAACCCGCGACCGCGAACAGAACGTACATAGCCAGACCAACTGCGATCATTGGTACCGCGTCAACCAGACCAGCAACCAAGAAGAAGTTAGTACGCAGCATTGGGACCAATTCTGGTTGACGAGCAGAAGCTTCTAAGAAACGACCACCTAACAGACCAACACCAACTGCAGCACCCAGTGCACCCAGACCAATCATCAGAGCACCCGCGATGTAAACTAAACCCATATCCATTTTTTCTCTCCTACAACTAAGTAATGACTAAAAAAAGAAGTTAAAAACTACTAAAAATTAATGATGTTCTTGGTGAGCCATATCGATATATACAGTGGTCAGCACCATAAAGATGAATGCCTGCAATGTGATAATCAGGATATGGAAAATTGCCCAACCAATTTGTAGCAATCCGGCAAATGAACCGAGAATCATACCGGCACCGTACATGGTCGCGATCAGGATGAACACCATCTCACCGGCATACATGTTACCGAATAACCGTAATGCCAAAGAGAATGGTTTTGCGATCAATGTAACTGTTTCCAGTACAAAGTTAATTGGCAATGCAAACTTGCCGAAAGGTTGCAAAGTCAGCTCACCAATGAAGCCACCCACACCTTTAATCTTAAAGCTGTAGTACAGCATTAATAAGAAAACAAACAGCGCCATACCCAGAGTCGCATTTGGATCAGTTGTCGGTACGATTTTGAAGAACACATCGTGCGGATCAACACCAAATGCATACGCTGAACCGTACATAACGGCCATTGGGATTAAGTCGACTGGGATTAAGTCCATGAGGTTCATCAAGAAGACCCAGACGAAGATTGTCAGGGCAAGCGGGCCAACAAGATTGTTTTTACCGCCAGAGAAAGAACCGCGAACTGTGGTATCGATGAATTCGATAACCATTTCGGCGAAGTTTTGTAAGCCTGTAGGAATACCGGCTGAAGCTTTTACTGCTGCGCTGCGGAAGAACCACATCATAAGAGCGCCTAGCAGAATTGACATAAACATGGTGTCAACGTTAATTGACCAGAAACCCATGTTAGCCGCTTCACCTGATGACATGGCAAAGCCCCAGTCACCAGTTGGTGCCCAAACACCTGGCTCAGTTTCAATTTGTTTTTGACCAAAGGTCAGATTTTGAAGGTGATGCTTGATATATTCTGATGTAGTTATCTGTTCACTAGCCATGTCTGGTTTCAAGCCCGGTTCGTATATCCCAAAAACAACATCAGTTGCGTCAATGCAAAGCCTAAGAGCAGTGGAAATGGCGCTAATGCCAAAACCGCAAATCCAAAGGCGAACAAAACGAGGCTGCTAAACCAGCGCTCGATGACACATCTGTATGCTTTACTTAAGTTTTTTCCTGCATCTGCTCTTGCTGTATGTGCAGCTCGATGCAAATGCCATTTCATTAACAGGGTATTGAAAATTGCCATAGCAGCCCCATATAAGGTTGCAACGGCAGCAAACATGCCCTGCCAAACAAGTACAACTATTGTAATTAGTACCAGCGCTACACATTGCCATAGCAACACTTGGTTGATTGGCTGTGCGTTGACTAATCGATCCATCGGCGCCTGCTGGAATTTATTTTGCCTAAAGCAAATCGCGACATTATAGAGATATGCCGCTTATAAGGTCAACGAATTCCGAGCTTTACTTTATTCTGGACAGTAATTTTTTCAATTCTGTGACATTACTGTACTGAATAACTAAGCGTCCCTTACCACTGCTCAGGTGTTTAACACTGGCTTGTTGTCCCAGCTTTTCCTGTAATTGCTCGGCAAGTTCGTCAATTTCGGCTTGCGCGTTACTCTCTTGCTTATCAGCGGCTTTATTCGGTTTTAACAGACGTCTCACTAATTGCTCTGTTTCCCGAACAGACAGCCCTTTCTCAACGACTTGTTGAGCAGCTTCAGCTTGCGGCTCGCCTTCGATGGCAAGTAACGCACGTGCGTGCCCCATTTCTAAGTCACAGTTTTCCACCAGCCGCATCACGGATGGATGTAAATTTCTTAAACGCAGTAGATTGGTGACCGCAGCACGTGATTTACCAACCGCCTCAGCTGCTTGCTGATGGGTCATTTCAAATTCTTCACGTAAACGGTGTAACGCGTTGGCCTCTTCCATTGGATTGAGGTTTTCACGCTGAATGTTTTCAATAAGCGCCATGGCGATCGCACTGCGATCAGAGACATCTTTAACCAGAACAGGAACGGTTGCCAGTTCCGCTAAACGCGACGCTCTCCAGCGGCGTTCACCGGCAATAATTTCATAGCGGCCTTCGCCAACGGGACGCACAACAATTGGTTGTACTAGGCCTTGCGCGCGAATTGAGTCAGCTAATTCTTCTAGCGACTCTTGTGACATATCAATACGTGGCTGGTATTTTCCGGGTTGAAGTTGATCTAATGGAAAATGTTGCAGACTGTCATTACTGACTTCTGTTTCTGCCTGTTCGACATCTGCAAGCAAGGCATCTAGCCCGCGCCCTAAACCTCGTTTTTTTGCTGCCATCTGAATTATCCGCCTACTACTTCAGTTGCTTTTTTATCTCGACGCATTAACTCACTTGCTAGCGCCATGTAGGCAATCGAACCACGTGATGCCCGGTCATAATTTAACACAGGCAGCCCATGACTGGGGGCTTCAGCGAGTCGCACATTTCGTGGAATGATTGAATGAAAAACTTTGCCCTGAAAATGATTGATAAGCTGGCGTGACACTTGGTTAGCTAGGTTATTTCGGGCATCAAACATAGTACGGAGCAACCCTGTGACCTCTAAATTCGGATTAGCACGCTGCTTAACACGCTCGATGGTTTTCAAGAGTGATGACAGGCCTTCGAGGGCATAGTATTCACACTGGATTGGGATCAATACACCTTTAGATGCGACCAAGGCATTTACCGTCAACATGCTCAATGACGGTGGGCAATCGATCAGAATAAAGTCGTATTTATCGCGTGAAGATTCGAGTGCCAGACGTAAGCGATGCTCACGTAAATTGATTTCGAGAAGTTGAACTTCAGCAGCCGTTAAGTCGGTATTGGCGGGCATAAGATCAAAGCCCAACTCATCAGGACGAACAATAGCATCAACAGCTTTACACTCTGCCATGATGACTTCATAGCTGCTGTTTTGTAGTTGCTCTTTATCAACGCCACAGCCAGTGGTCGCATTGCCTTGGGGATCCAAGTCAATCAGCAATACCTTTTTTCCATAATCAGCCAGTGATGCTGCTAGGTTAACCGTCGATGTGGTTTTGCCTACACCACCCTTCTGGTTGGTCACTGCATAGATATTGCCCATGCTGTCTGCCTAATCCTTAATCAGAGTTACCAAATGCCTTTGCCCTTCACAGAAAGGCACGTTGATTGCGGTGACTGCTTGCAATGAAAAACCCGGCCCGGCTTCCTGTAACTCTTGTTCAGGATAGACGCCCTTCATCAAAACCAGCTTGCCGGCATCATCGCAGTGTCTACCGGCTAAATCAATGATATCGCCAACACTTGCAAAGGCTCGCGCCGTGATAATAGCAAACTTTGGAAGCGTGACCTGCTCTACACGACCATGAACCACAGTAACATTTTGTAGTTTTAGTTCGGCTTTAACCTGCTGCAAAAATCGGGTTTTTTTGGCGTTACTATCAAGCAAGGTAATGGCCATCTTTGGCCGACATATCGCAACGGGGATGCCAGGTAATCCAGCCCCAGTGCCCACATCCAATAAGCTTTCTGCATCAAGATATGGCAACAAGGCCAAGCTATCCAGCAAATGTTTGCTCAGCATTTGTGCTGTATCACGCAATGCTGTCAGATTATAGACTTTATTCCATTTGGCAAGTAACGCCAAATAATCCATTAATTGCTGAATTTGTTGCTCGGATAATGACAAACCAAGTTCTGCACAGCCCGCTTCGAGCTGTGCCCGTAGTTCAACAGCCATTAGCTCGCCTGACTCAGGCCAGAGCGTTTAAGGTGCACTAATAATAAAGATACGGCTGCCGGGGTAACGCCAGAAATGCGAGCCGCTTGTCCAAGGCTAACTGGTTTGGCATTTTGCAGCTTTTCACGAACCTCATTAGATAAGCCACGAACATTGCTGTAATCCAAATCGCTTGGCAATACGGTATTTTCGTGACGTTGCAAACGATCGATCTCATTTTGTTGACGATTGATATAGCCTGCGTATTTGGTGTTAATCACTACCTGCTCAGCCACTTCATCATCAACGGCGATGGTTTCGCCAAGCAATTCTAATAGGGTGTAATAATCGACATTTGGCCGACGTAGTAATTCAAGCGCCGTGGTATTTTTGCTTAGCGGCTCACCTAACACTTTGCTGACATGTGCTTGATCGACTTTTTCAGGTGCAAGCTTACTGGCTTGAAGGCGTGAAAACTCTTTTTCAACTGCTTCTTGTTTAGCTGTAAATGCTGCCCAACGCGCATCATCAACCACACCCAACTCACGACCAATCGGTGTTAAACGTTTGTCGGCATTATCTTCACGCAACATCAAACGATATTCCGCGCGGCTGGTAAACATACGGTACGGCTCTTTGGTGCCAGAGGTAATCAGGTCATCAATCAACACACCGATGTAGGCTTCGTCACGGCGTGGATACCATTGTTCACGACCACGTGCTTGCAAGCCTGCATTTAAACCTGCAATCAAACCTTGTGCACCGGCTTCTTCGTAGCCTGTCGTGCCATTAATTTGACCGGCAAAGAATAAGCCCGGCATATGTTTGGTTTCGAGCCATGGATTTAAGTCGCGTGGATCGAAGAAATCATACTCAATTGCATAACCTGGGCGCGTAATGTGCGCGTTTTCCAAGCCTTTCATCGAACGAACAATTTCGTATTGCACGTCAAATGGCAAACTGGTTGAAATACCGTTTGGATATACCTCATTACAATCCAGGCCTTCAGGCTCTAAAAAGATTTGATGGGCATTACGATCAGCAAACCGGACAACTTTATCTTCAATAGATGGGCAATAACGTGGACCAATACCTTCGATTTCACCGCTATACATAGGCGAGCGATCAAGGTTATTACGAATGACATCATGCGTTTTTTCGTTGGTATGGGTGATATAGCAAGAAATCTGTGCAGGATGATCTTGGGCTTTACCTAAGAACGAAAATACCGGTGTGGGGGTGTCACCTGGTTGTTCTTGCAAGTTTGAAAAGTCGATACTGCTGGTCGCAATACGTGGCGGCGTACCCGTTTTTAAACGATCCACTCTAAACGGTAATGCGCGTAAACGCTCTGCTAAATTAATCGATGCAGGATCACCGGCACGGCCACCTTGATGGCGTTGCAGACCGATATGAATTACACCACCTAAAAAAGTACCCACTGTGAGTACAACGGTTTTTGCACCAAAGCGTAAACCTGACTGTGTCACCACACCGGCAACACGATCATTTTCTACAATGAGATCATCAACGGCTTGTTGAAACAAATAAAGATTTGGTTGGTTTTCTAGTACATGGCGAATAGCTGCTTTGTAGCGAATACGATCAGCTTGTGCACGTGTGGCACGAACAGCAGGACCTTTACTCGCATTCAAAATACGAAACTGAATACCGCCTTTATCAGCGGCTTGGGCCATTGCACCACCCAACGCATCAATTTCTTTAACCAAATGGCCCTTACCGATACCACCAATAGCTGGGTTACAGCTCATTTGGCCTAATGTTTCGATGTTCTGGGTCAACAGTAGCGTTTTTACACCCTGACGGGCAGCAGCCAACGCCGCTTCGGTACCGGCATGACCGCCACCGACTACAATCACATCATATTGATCCTGAAATGCCATATGCCACCAACAAGCTTGGTTAAAAAATAAACAGTAATTTTAACATGCTAGTCACAATGTTTGCCTAGAATTCAACGCTTTATGTTAATTCAGCGCATAATCAAGACACATTTTGCGCCCAACTGGGAGTGAAAACGACGGTATGGAAAAAAACACGGGTATTAAGCGACTGATCTTTGCATTCATTTATTCGATGCAAGGACTCTATTCTGGCATTCGTCATGAGTCAGCATTCCGCCAGGAATTTATTTTATTTGTCGTGCTGGCAACCGCGAGTTTTTTTCTAGATGTTACCGCTTTAGAACGCTTTGCCATGATTAGCGTGTTGCTCGCCGTTTTAATCGTCGAAGCACTCAACTCAGCGATTGAATGTGTTGTCGATCGTGTCAGCACAGATAACCACAAACTATCTGGACGCGCTAAAGACTATGGCTCGCTAGCCGTGTTACTTACCTTAATAATAGCCGCAGGCACTTGGATACTTATTTTGTTGGATTAGCCCGATAAGCCCAAACCATCATCGCGATACCACCAATAATCATTGGCAAGCACAAAATCTGTCCCATCGTTAGCCAATTAAAGGCGAGATAGCCGTATTGCGCATCGGGTACACGAACAAACTCAACTAAGAAACGGAAGCTACCGTAACCTGCTAAAAATAATCCCGAAACCGCGGCTCTGGGTTTTGGTTTAGCTGAAAACCACCAAAGCAAAATAAATAACACCAAGCCTTCTAATAGAGCTTCGTAAAGCTGTGATGGGTGTCTTGGTAATGCCCCACCTGTCGGAAACACCATTGCCCATGGTACATCGGAAACCTTGCCCCACAACTCGCCATTAATGAAGTTACCAATACGTCCAAAAAACAGGCCGAGTGGTACTAACGGCGCAATAAAGTCCGTCACTTCAAAAAATGTTTTGTTGTTTTTACGTGCAAACAAGCAGACAGCAAACAACACACCTAATAAACCACCATGGAATGACATGCCGCCCTGCCATATCTTCAATATATTAAGCGGATTATCTAAATTAGCGGCCAAATCATAAAACAATGCGTAACCAATTCGACCACCGACAATAACGCCAACAGCACCATAAAACAGTAGGTCCTCAACTTGTGTTTTCGTTAAACCGAGATGATTGGCACGTCTTCTGGCCAATAACCAAGCAGCAATGAATCCAAATAGATACATCAGCCCATACCAATGGACTTGCATAAAGCCAAGATCGACTGCCACAGGGTTAATCTGCAAAGAATTCATGCGCATTTCTTCTATAGGAATTTGTGGTTGCATGATATCAAGTTTGTGCGAAGCTCGTCACACGAGCGCCGCACCAATATGATCCATAGTCATTTTTGCGTCGCACCAAAATAAATCACTTTATCCAGACACGAAAACAACGTATAACCGATATGTGCCTGTTTTCATTAGATTTACCAGAGTTGGCACACAATCTGCGTTAGGTGTTGCAGTCTGAATACAACGTGTTGCAAATGAACAACGCAATATTCAAATGACTACACGACAATTCTTGCTTAGGAGCAACAAAATGAAATTGAAAACCTTATCAGCATTGTGTCTTGCAGCCTCTACAATGGCGATGACTTCAACAGCAATGGCTTGGGAAAGTGAAGACGGTCAACACTCAACAAGTGCTAGCGTTGCATTATCTTCTGAATATATCTGGCGTGGTATTTCACAAACTGATGGCGATCCTGCGATTTCAGGCAGCTTTGATTACGCTCACAGCAGTGGTTTCTACGCTGGTACTTGGGCTTCAAGCTACGATTTCGATGATGATGCAAGCACAGAAATCGATATTTACGCTGGTTTCGGTGGTGCGTTCGGGGATACTGGTCTCAGCTATGATGTTGGTGTTCTGCGTTATATGTTCCCAGGTGAAGACTACAATTGGAACGAAGTATACGGTTCTTTGAGCTACAGCATTTTCACTTTGGGTGTTGCTTACTCAGGTGATACTTTGGGTTCAGATGAAGACGGTTGGTACTACTCTTTAGACGCTGGCTATGATTTGCCAATGGGCTTCTCAATCTACGGTGGTGTAGGTCTGTATGACGCTGACGAAAATACTTTTGCAGAAGGTATCGACGACTACACGCACTATTGGGTAGGTGTTTCTAAAGAATTGGCAGGCTTCACTTTTGATCTGTCATACCAAGACGCTGACAGCGATGCTGAAGACGATGATCTTTACGGCGATCGTGCTGAAGAAACTTTCTTGTTCTCAGTTTCTAAATCGTTCTAAATCTTCTCCGGTGGCCCTCTCGATGTCGAGAGGGTCTCCTTTTCTACAGAAGGAAATACGCTTATGAAATTAGTAGTAGCTGTTATCAAGCCCTTCAAGCTTGATGATGTCCGCGAATCACTGTCTGAAATCGGTGTACAGGGTTTAACTGTCTCTGAAGTGAAAGGCTTTGGTCGTCAAAAAGGTCACACTGAATTGTATCGTGGCGCTGAGTACGTCGTTGATTTCTTGCCTAAACTTAAGTTGGAAATCGCCGTCGATGATAGCATCGTCGAACAAGTGATCGAAGCGGTTATCAAGGGTGCTAACACTGGCAAAATCGGTGATGGCAAAATTTTCGTCTACCCATTAGAGCAAGTAGTACGGATTCGCACTAGCGAAACCGGTACTGAAGCTCTGTAAGCTTGAAGGAGTTAATACGATGGAAAATCAAATCTTCGAACTCCAATATGCATTGGATACTTTTTACTTTGTAATCAGTGGTGCCTTTGTAATGTGGATGGCCGCTGGTTTCGCAATGCTGGAATCAGGCTTAGTACGTTCTAAAAACACTGCCGAAATCTTGACCAAAAACGTTATGTTGTTTGCGATTGCTTGCATCATGTACATGATCGTTGGTTATAGCATTATGTATGACGGTGGTATCTTCTTGTCAGGCATCATGGGTGATGGCGTTGCTGATGAATGGACTTACTCTCCATCAGCTGACTTCTTCTTCCAAGTTGTGTTCGTTGCAACTGCGATGTCAATTGTTTCTGGTGCCGTTGCTGAGCGTATGAAGCTTTGGACATTTGCTGCTTTCGCAGTAGTCATGACTGGCTTCATCTACCCAATGCAAGGTAGCTGGACTTGGGGTGGCCAAGATGTCTTCGGCATGTTCAACCTAGGTGATATCGGTTTCCTTGACTTCGCTGGTTCAGGTATCGTTCACATGGCTGGTGCTGCTGCAGCGCTTGCTGGTGTAATCCTGCTGGGTGCTCGTAAAGGCAAATACGGTCCTAACGGTGAAGTTCGCCCAATTCCAGGTGCAAACTTACCATTAGCAACTCTGGGTACATTCATCCTGTGGATGGGTTGGTTCGGCTTCAACGGTGGTTCAGTTCTGGCTACTGCTTCTGTTGCTGATGCTAACGCTGTTGCAAATGTATTCATGAACACTAACGCTGCAGCTGCAGGTGGTGTGATTGCTGCTCTAATCGTCGCTAAACTGCTGTTCGGTAAAGCAGACTTAACTATGATTCTGAATGGTGCATTAGCTGGTCTGGTTGCTATTACAGCTGGTCCTGACACACCAACACCACTTATCGCTACACTGATTGGTGCAGTTGGTGGTCTGTTAGTTGTGTTCTCAATCATCTTCATGGATAAAATCAAAATTGATGATCCAGTCGGCGCTATCTCTGTGCACGGTGTAGTTGGTATCTGGGGTCTGTTGGCTGTGCCACTGACTAACAGCGATGCTAGCTTCTCTGCACAAATCATCGGTGCAGTAACCATCTTTGTTTGGGTATTCGTAGTCAGCTTCATTGTCTGGTCTATCCTGAAAATGGTTATGGGCATTCGTGTTAGCGAAGAAGAAGAAGCCGAAGGTGTGGATTTGGTTGAATGCGGTATGGAAGCTTATCCAGAGTTTTCAAGCAACACCAAATAATTACCACTTTAGGTGATAACAAAAAGGGCCGGTTTTACCGGCCCTTTTTTTATGTCTAATAAATGAATATTTATTATTGATGGTATGGCATTGAGTGTTTATGAACAGCCTCAACCAATGCCGCTACATGTTCTGGGTTGATGGTTGGATGGATACCATGGCCCAAATTAAAGACATGGCCACTGCCATGACCATAGCCAGCAAGAATATCTTTTACTTCCGCTTCAATACGGTCAGGTGAAGCGTACAACACACATGGGTCCATATTGCCTTGTAACGCGACTTTATCGCCTACTTGATATCGTGCTAAGGAAATATCTGTTGTCCAGTCCAAGCCTAATGCATCTGCACCAACCTCGGCCATATGGCTTAACCATTGACCACCACCTTTGGTGAACATCGTTAGCGGGACTTTACGACCTTCATTCTCTTTCTTTAATCCCGCGATGATTTGCTGCATGTATTGCAGAGAAAACTCACGATAGTTTGGCCCACTCAAGCTGCCGCCCCAGGTATCAAATAACATGATAGCTTGGGCACCAGCCTCAATTTGTGCGTTTAGGTAATCAGTAACCGCCGTGGCTAACTTTGCCAGCAAGGCATGCATTACATCAGGCGCATCAAAAGCCATACCCTTAATTTTGGCAAAGTCTTTTGAAGATCCCCCTTCAACCATGTAACACGCTAATGTCCATGGGCTACCGCTAAAGCCAATCAACGGTACTTTGCCATCAATTTCTCGCCGCGTCAGACGAATAGCATCCATTACATAACGCAGGCTTTCATTCATATCTGGTACAGGCAGCTTTTCTACATCTGCAGCCGTGCGAATCGTACGTTCAAACTTTGGCCCTTCACCAGTCGCAAAGTAGAGCCCCAAGCCCATTGCATCAGGAATTGTCAGGATATCTGAGAAGATGATGGAAGCATCCAAGTCATAGCGTCTCAACGGCTGTAGAGTAACCTCGCACGCTAACTCTGGCGTAGAGCAAAGGGTCATAAAATCCCCTGCTTTTGCTCTTACTTCTCGATACTCAGGCAAATACCGCCCTGCTTGGCGCATGATCCAGATCGGTGTTCTATCTACCGGTTGTTTCAACAATGCTCGTAGATAACGATCATTTTTCAATTCTGACACAGCTTCTCCTTCATTCTTTGGCGCATAAAAAACGCACTGGCGGCCGGATTAAACAAATCAGACACGCTCAGTGCGTTAATGACTGCAGCAATGGCGTTTTTTAAACTTCTAAGAAGTCCAAAATACCTTTGGCAGCTTCACGACCTTCCCATACCGCTGTAACAACAAGGTCAGAGCCTCGGACCATATCACCACCGGCAAAGATTTTCGGATTGGTGGTTTGATACGCTACAGCACCATTTGCTGGCGCTTTTACACGACCACCATCATCAATGCTGATATTGAATTTTTCAAACCATGGTGCAGGACTTGGGCGGAAACCAAACGCAATAACGACAGCTTCTGCTGGAATAATTTCTTCACTACCCGGCACCGGCTCTGGACGACTACGGCCACGCTCATCAGGCGCACCCATCGCAGTTGTCACCACTTTGACGCCAGTGACCCCATTCTCATCACCAACTAACTCAACAGGTTGTCTATTCCATAAGAACTGCACACCCTCTTCGCGTGCATTGTTCACTTCGCGGCGTGAACCTGGCATATTTTCTTCGTCACGACGGTAAGCACAAGTTACGCTGCTGGCACCTTGGCGAATTGCTGTACGGTTACAGTCCATCGCAGTGTCACCACCACCAAGTACGACAACATTTTTACCTTCTAGCGAAACATAGTTTTCGGCTGGTAGTTCTAATAGTTTTTTATTATTAGCAACAAGGTAAGGCAACGCTTCGTATACGCCCGGCAAGTCTTCACCAGGGAAGCCACCTTTCATGTAGGTGTACGTGCCCATTCCAAGGAAGACAGCATCATATTCGTCAATCAGTGTTTGGAACTCGATATCTTTACCAACTTCGGTATTTAGTCTGAATTCAACACCCATGCCTTCAAGTACTTCACGGCGACGTTTAACCACTTCTTTTTCCAGTTTAAATTCTGGAATACCAAACGTCAGCAGACCACCAATTTCTGGGTAACGATCAAATACAACCGGTTTAACACCGTTACGAACCAGTACGTCAGCAGCACCTAAACCAGCAGGACCAGCACCGATAACGGCAACACGTTTACCAGTGTCTTGGACATTAGACATATCTGGGCGCCAGCCTTCGGCAAGCGCCGTATCAGTAATGTATTTTTCGACAGAACCAATCGTGACAGCACCAAAACCATCGTTTAAGGTACATGCACCTTCACACAAACGATCTTGCGGGCAAACACGACCACAAATTTCTGGCAGTGTGTTGGTTTGGTGAGACAGTTCAGCAGCTTGTGCCAAGTTGCCTTCACTAACCAGTTTTAACCAGTTTGGAATGTAGTTGTGAACTGGACATTTCCATTCACAATATGGGTTACCGCACTCTAGGCAACGATCAGCTTGTTCTGCAGCCTGTGGTGCGTCAAAGTCACCATAAATCTCACCAAACTTCTGAACACGCACATTGGCGTCCAGTTTTTTCGGGTCAACACGGCCTACATCTAAAAATTGAAAAGTATTTTTTTTCATCGTTATCTTTATTCTTATCCGGCTTAGGCAGCTTTGGTTGCGATTTTCAGCAATCCATCCAGCGTTGCTGCTTTAGGTTTCACCAACCAGAATGATTTCAACGATTGTTCAAATCGATCCAGAATTTGATTTGCCCAAGCACTGCCGGTTTCGCGAATGTGGTCTTCAATCAGACCTTTCAAATGCAAGGCTGCTTCTGACATTTCTGGGCTATCAATGCGTAACAACTCAACTAACTCGGTGTTGTAACGTTCTGCAAAGCTGTCATCGCTGTCCAGAACATACGCCAGACCACCCGTCATACCAGCACCAAAGTTCAGGCCTGTATCACCAAGAACTACAACCACACCGCCAGTCATGTATTCACAACCGTGGTCGCCAACACCTTCAACAACTGCTGTGGCACCTGAGTTACGAACTGCGAAACGTTCACCAGCATTACCGGCAGCAAACAATTCACCACCCGTTGCACCGTATAAACATGTGTTACCAACGATGCTCGCGTTTTGTGTTTCGAAATCACTTTCTGGTGATGGGTTAATGACCAATTTACCTGCGGCCATACCTTTACCAACGTAATCGTTAGCATCACCCTCTAAGTACATTTCTAAACCACCGGCATTAAATACACCGAAGCTCTGACCCGCAGAGCCTTTCAGCTTAACGCGTAGCGGTTTATCGGCCATATCGTAATTGCCGTAAAGCTTAGCAATTTCACCAGAAATACGCGCACCAATAGAACGGTTGATATTGCGAACATCAAAGTGGAATTCTCCACCTGTTTTGTTAACAATCGCCTCTTTCATAGTGGCGACCATGTGTTCTGCTAACTCACCTTTGTCGTATGGCTCATTTTTCGGTTCTAAACAGAATTGCGGCTTATCAGCAGCAATACCTGCTGTTGATAACAATGGCTCAAGATTTAGCTTGTTCTGCTTAGCTGTATTACCTGGCAAGATTTCTAACAGATCCGTACGACCAATGAGATCTTGCAAGCTACGCACGCCTAGTTTGGCCAACCATTCACGGGTTTCGCGAGCAACGAACTGGAAGTAGTTCATTACCATTTGTGGCAAACCAATGAAGTGCTGGCTACGCAGTTTTTCATTCTGCGTTGCAACACCGGTTGCACAGTTATTCAAGTGGCAAATACGCAGATATTTACAACCCAAAGCAACCATTGGGCCGGTACCGAAACCAAAGCTTTCAGCACCCAAAATAGCAGCTTTAACAACGTCTAGACCCGTTTTCAGACCACCATCTGTTTGTAGACGGACTTTGTCACGCAGATCATTCGCACGCAGCGTTTGGTGTGCTTCAGAAAGACCTAATTCCCATGGGCCACCCGCATATTTGACTGATGTCAGTGGGCTCGCACCTGTACCACCGTCATAACCAGAAATAGTGATAAGGTCGGCATAGGCTTTAGCAACACCAGCGGCAACCGTACCCACACCCGCTTGTGAAACCAATTTCACCGAAACAAGGGCTTCTGGATTAACTTGTTTCAAGTCAAAAATAAGCTGCGCCAAATCTTCGATAGAGTAAATATCGTGATGTGGTGGGGGCGAAATCAATGTCACACCCGGCACTGAGTGGCGAAGTGTGGCAATCATCTGGTTAACTTTACCGCCGGGTAACTGACCACCCTCACCCGGTTTTGCACCTTGAGCAACTTTGATCTGCAATACTTCAGCGTTCACCAAATAGTGTGGTGTCACACCAAAACGACCAGATGCGATCTGTTTAATTTTTGAAACACGCTCATTACCAAAACGAGCAGGGTCTTCACCACCCTCACCAGAGTTAGAGCGGCCACCTAAACGGTTCATGGCAATAGCTAGGGCTTCATGGGCCTCAGGTGACAGAGCACCTAACGACATACCCGCACTATCGAAGCGTGGCAAAATTTCCGAGATTTCTTCAACATCATCAATAGACATTGGTGTGTTAGCCAATTTCAGATCCAGCAAATCACGTAAGACCATTGGGTCACGTTCATTTACTAAATCAGCATAGGCTTTGTAATCATCGTAGCTTCCGCCTTGAACAGCTTTTTGCAACGTACCAATGACATCAGGGTTGTATGCGTGATATTCACCACCATGGATGAATTTCAGCAAACCGCCTTGGTCACGAGTTTTACGTTGATTCCAAGCTTGTTTTGCTAATGTTGCTTGATCAGCTTGTAACTCTTCAAAGCTTGCGCCATTAACGCGGCTGGTTGTGGCTGTGAAGCATTTATCGACAACGGCATCATTCAGACCAACAATTTCAAATAGCTGGGCACCACGGTAACTGGCGATGGTAGAAATACCCATCTTCGAGGTGATTTTAAATAGGCCTTTATCGATACCTTTACGGTAGCTGCGACACAAGTCAGCATGTTTTTTATCTTTGATCTCACCGGTTACCAGCAAATCGTTCAAACATGCATAAGCAAGATATGGATAAACTGCCGTCGCACCATAACCAAGTAAGACACCAAAGTGGTGTGGATCACGTGCGGTAGCCGTCTCAATGATGAGGTTAGCATCGCAACGCAAACCTGATCTGATTAAGTGTTGGTGAACAGCACCGGTCGCCAGCAATGCATGGATTGGCAACTGCTCTGACGTCAAACCACGGTCACTTAATACGACAACAACATGACCATCACGAACGGCTTGTTCCGCTTCAGCACAAAGACTATCGATAGCTGACTCAAGGTCACCACTCGCGTCATAGCTTAATGACAGACGATAAGATTTGTATTCCGCATTGGTTTTACCCAACGTCATGATTTCTTCGAAAACTTTGTCCGATAAAACAGGTGAATCCAAAACCACACGTTGTGCGTGATCTTCACCTTCTTCAAACAAGTTACGCTCTTCACCAATACAGGTTTCCAGAGACATAACAATGTTTTCACGCAGCGGATCGATTGGTGGGTTAGTAACCTGCGCAAATTGCTGACGGAAGTAGTCATACAAAGAACGCTGTTTTTGCGACATCACAGCAAATGGCGAGTCATCACCCATTGAGCCGACGGCTTCTTGACCAGCTTCACCCAAGACACGCAACACTTGATCACGCTCTTCAAAGCTAACGCCGAACATTTTTTCGTAAACCGCTAAATCAGCACCTTCCAATTCAGTACTAGCATCAGCATCTTTCTTATCAGACAAACGTTGCAAGTTATCTTGCAGCCATTGACGATAAGGTTGAGCTGTTTTCAGCATGTTGTTGATATCTTCTGGCATCAACAGTTGGCCAGTTTGGGTATCCACAGCCAGCATTTGACCTGGCTTTAGACGACCTTTAGCAACAACATCTTCTGGTTTGTACTGATATACACCGACTTCAGACGCCAAAGTAATGTGGCGGTCTTTAGTGATAACGTAGCGCGCCGGACGCAGACCGTTACGATCCAAAGTACAAGCTGCATAACGACCATCTGTGATTACAACACCAGCAGGACCATCCCATGGTTCCATGTGCATAGAGTTGTAGTCATAGAACGCTTTCAAATCAGCGTCCATTGTTGGGTCATTTTGCCAAGCTGGTGGAATCAACAAACGCATTGCACGGAATAAGCTGACACCGCCAGCCAACAATGCTTCGAGCATGTTATCCATGCTTGATGAGTCTGAACCGCTGGTACCGACCAATGGACGAATATCATCCATGTTTTCGATTAGCGATGTCGCGAACTTGGCACCACGCGCTAAAGCCCAGTTACGGTTACCTTGAACGGTATTAATTTCACCGTTGTGTGCCAAATAGCGGAACGGCTGTGCCAAACGCCATTGTGGCCAAGTATTCGTAGAGAAACGTTGGTGGAATACGCAGATAGCGGTTTCCAGACGTTCATCATTCAAATCTTTATAAAAAACTGGCAGATACGATGGCATCACCAAGCCTTTGTATGAAACGACTTGTGAAGACATGCTTGGGATATAGAAATCGCTATCAGCAGTCAGCGCTTTTTCAGCCTGACGACGAGCGATATACAGATTGCGCTCAAACGCGCTGTCATCCATATCTGCAGCAGCATTGATAAAGACGTGACGCATTGTTGGTAATGAGCGTAACGCTTCGTTACCGCAAGCTGATTCTGGATCAACAGGAATATCACGCCAACCAACAACTTCTAGCTTTTGGTTGATTAACTTTTCATCAACGATTTTTTGCGCAGCTTGCGCTTTTGCTTCATCAGTTGATAAGAAAATCACGGCAACTGCGTAACGTTCGGCCAAGTCGAAATTTAATTCTTTGGCAATGGCCTTGAAAAAGCTATCCGGCTTTTTCATCAATAAACCACAACCGTCACCCGTTTTACCGTCGGCGCCAATAGCACCACGGTGGGTTAGGTTACCAAGTGCTTCGATTGCCGTTGTGACCAACCAATGGCTGGGATTGCCGTCCATTTGTGCAATCAAACCGAAGCCGCAGTTATCGCGTTCAAATTCAGGCCGGTAGAGGCCTTGTGTTAATTCAGTTGGCTGACTCACGTCTATACCTTCATCGTCTGTTAGCGCCGTCGCGTAATCCCTCCGGCGGAACCGGCACGGCTTATCAAAACCGGAGGAGAGTCGCAAAAAAAACGGCAGAATGGATCAACAAGTATATCTATTCAAACCGTTGCATTCAATTATCCGCGTTAAGTTACAACGCTTTTTTATAGGTTAAATTTTCCTATTTTCAATAAACTAGCTAAAATGCACTGCTTTTTCTCAGACAGATAAGACTGATTATGAGCCAACCAATTATCGGCGTGGTAATGGGCAGCAATAGTGACTGGCCTGTTATGCAAAAAGCAGTAGCGCAACTGGAAGCTTTCGGTGTGCCTTATGAAGCCCAAGTTGTTTCTGCACATAGAACACCTGATCTACTCACTGAATACGCTCAAACAGCCCAAGAAAAAGGCCTACAATGCATCATTGCTGGTGCAGGCGGTGCAGCTCACTTGCCAGGCATGTTGGCAGCAAATACCACCGTGCCGGTTCTGGGTGTGCCCGTACCTTCTCGTTACCTGAAAGGCCAAGACTCACTGTTATCTATTGTACAGATGCCAAAAGGTATTCCGGTTGCGACATTCGCAATTGGTGAAGCCGGCGCTGCCAATGCCGCTTTATTTGCGATTGCCATGCTTGCTAACACTGACAAGGCACTGTCTGAAAAACTTGAACAATTCCGCAAAGATCAACACCAGTCGGTACTGGAAATGACTTTGCCACCAGAAGCATAAGAGGACGATAAATGATTTTACCCGGCGCAACTTTAGGCATGCTCGGCGGTGGCCAGCTTGGCAGAATGTTTACCACTGCTGCGCAAACCATGGGTTATAAAGTTATTGTTCTCGATCCAGATAAAGATAGTCCTGCCGGCATTATCGCAGATCAGCATATTTGCGCAGCCTATGATGATGAACAGGCACTGACCGAATTGGCATCAGCTTGTGCGGCCATCTCAACTGAGTTTGAGAATATCCCAGCCACAACACTTGCCTTTTTAGAGCAACGCACGACGGTTCACCCGTCATCACAAGCACTGGCAAAAACGCAAAACCGTAATGTGGAAAAAAACTTTATCCGCAGCCAAAGCATTAATACCGTCCCTTTTGTTAGCATTTACCAACGTGACGATTTAGCTAAAGCCGAAGGCCAAATCAGCTTTCCGGCAATTCTTAAAGTAGCGACTTTTGGTTATGACGGCAAAGGCCAAGTCGTTTGCCAAAACTTAGATGATGCCTATGCTGCATTTGATAACTTAGGTCAAAAAGAGTGCGTTTTAGAACAGCGTATTGATTTAGAGCGTGAAGTTTCTGTGGTATTGGCACGCAGCCAAAGTGGTGAAATCACGCCATTTCCTGTTGCTGAAAACGTTCATGTGAACGGTATTTTGCACAGCACGACTGTACCTTCAACCGTTGCACCTGCATTAGCGCAGTCAGCAATCGATAAAGCCAGCAAAATTGCAGAAGGCTTAGATTATGTGGGTACCTTAGCGGTAGAGTTTTTCATCTCTCAGCAAGATGAAGTCATTGCCAATGAAATCGCGCCAAGACCACATAACTCTGGTCATTACACGTTAGATGCCTGTGCAACATCACAGTTTGAACAACAAGTTCGTATGTTGTGTGGCCTACCAAGTGGCGATGTCAGCCTGCAAACCCCTGTCGTTATGATTAACCTGCTCGGTGATGTCTGGGGTCAAACACAACCTCATTGGCAAACATTATTGGCTGAGCCAAATGTGAAACTGCATTTATACGGTAAAAAATCTGCCCGACCGGGCCGTAAGATGGGTCACTTCAACGTGCTGGCTGAACAAGCTGATAACGCATATAGCCAAGCAGAAAAAGTGTTTGCTGCGTTACAAGCTGATTAATGCATCACGTAAAAATTCACTACTGCACACAATGTCGTTGGCTGCTTCGAGCCGCTTGGATGGCGCAAGAGTTGTTATCAACTTTTGATGGTGAAATTGCTGAATTAACGCTAGTTCCGGCTAGTGGTGGCTTATTCACAGTCACTGCTGACGACAAACTGGTTTGGGATCGTAAAACCGAGGGCGGTTTCCCTGACATCAGCGAACTAAAACAACGTGTTCGTGATGTCATCGCCCCCGAGCAAGATCTCGGTCACGTCGATCGAAAAAATTAAGCCGACTCAACCTTCTCGCTAAAGCCACAGTCTTTCTGTGGGCAAACTTTTTCTGTGCCTTTGCTCTTCGTCGTTTTGATAGTCAAAATTGGCCACTGGCAATTTGGACAAGCTTCTTTGACGGGCTCATTCCACAAAGCATAGTCACACTTCGGATATTCTGAGCACGAGTAAAACACTTTGCCACGGCGTGACTTACGCGTCAGGATCTCGCCCTTGTTACATTGTGGACAATCGACCCCGGTGTTGGCAGGCTGCTCCAACGATTCAATGTGTTTACATTTTGGGTAGTTGCTACAGCCAATAAATTTACCGTAACGGCCCGTTCTGTAAATCAGATCAGACTCACATTTTGGACACTGACGGCCTTCAACTTTTTCAGGCTCACTTGCGGTAGTTTCTTCGCCATTAACATTACGGGTGTAATCGCACTCAGGATAGCCGGTACAACCAATAAAGCGGCCGCTGCGACCTAAACGACTTGAGAGTTGTTTGCCACATTTAGGGCAGTTTTCATCCAACAGCTCTTGCGTCACATCACTACGCTGAACTTCTTTATCTTTGGTTTCGACCTGCTCTTTGAATGGCCCCCAGAAATTACGAAGTAATGGGATCCACTCTTCTTCACCACGTGAAACGGCATCCAGCTCACCTTCAAGCTTTGCGGTAAAGCTGTAATCAACGTAACGGGTAAAGTGTTCAACTAGAAACTTACCAACGACGCGACCAACATCTGTCGGGTGGAAACGCTTATTAACAAGCTCAACATACTCACGTTGCAGCAAGGTAGAGATAATGCTGGCATAGGTTGATGGACGACCAATATCGTGTTCTTCCAGCGCTCTTACCAAACTTGCTTCACTGTAACGTGGTGGTGGCTCAGTAAAATGCTGTTCTGGGCGAATCGCTTTCAAGCTGACCACATCCCCCACTGCCATTGCCGGTAGCAGGTTTTCATCTTTATCGGCTTTACTATCGTCTTTACCCTCAAGATAAACACTCATAAAGCCAGGGTTAACAACGGTCGAACCGTTAGCTCTGAACGTATTGCCGGCACCACAACCTAGATCTACCGCAACCGTATTTAAGGTCGCATGTACCATTTGGCTCGCGACAGTACGCTGCCAAATCAAGTTATATAGTTTTAATTGATCAGAAGATAAGTATGCCTTCATCTCTTCTGGCGTACGCAATACGGAGGTTGGTCGAACAGCCTCATGCGCTTCTTGGGCATTCTTGGACTTGGTTTTGTATTCTTGCGGTTTGCTAGGAACCGATTGGTTGCCATAACGATCCGCAATAAACTCACGTAATTCGCTAATGGCTTCATTGGCCAGTGTCACTGAGTCTGTACGCATGTAGGTGATAAGACCCACAGCACCTTCCCCCGTATCCACACCTTCATATAATTGCTGAGCAACACTCATCGTACGTTGTGCACCAAAACCTAACTTACGGGAAGCTTCCTGTTGCAGTGTTGAGGTTGTAAATGGCGCTGCAGGATTACGTTTACGTTGCTTTTTCTCAACATTGGTAACCAGTAATTTACCGTCGGCGGCTTTATTGAGGGTGGCAACAACTTTATCCGCTTGCTCTGTGTTATCAATTGAGAACTGGCTCAGTTTCTCATTTTGATAATGCGTCAGCTTTGCCTGGAAAGGTGTTTTTTCCGTCTCAGCATCAGCTTCAATCGTCCAGTATTCTTGCGCTTTAAACGCTTCGATTTCGAGCTCACGCTCAACAATCATTCGTAAGGCTGGGCTTTGAACCCTACCCGCAGATAAACCCCGACGAACTTTTTTCCATAATAGCGGAGATAGTGTAAAACCAACCAAATAGTCCAATGCCCGTCTAGCTTGTTGCGCATTAACCAAATCCATCGATAACTCACGTGGATTCGCCACAGCGTCATTTACGGCTTGTTTGGTGATCTCATGAAACACAACACGGTGAGTTTCTTTATTTTTCAATACACCTTTGTTTTTCAGCAGTTCATACAAGTGCCAGGAAATCGCCTCTCCTTCTCGATCCGGATCCGTCGCGAGATAGAGTGTGTCAGCTTTTTTCATTGCTTTGGCAATGGCATCGACATGTTTGCTGTTACGGTCAATGACCTGGTACTTCATGGCAAAGTCTTTACTCGGATCCACCGCGCCTTCTTTTGGCAGCAAATCGCGTACATGACCATAAGAAGCAAGTACTTCTACGTCATTACCAAGATACTTTTTAATTGTCTTGGCTTTAGCAGGCGACTCAACGATGACGAGTTTTTTTCCCATAGGTTTTTGCACCAAATCTTATCCGTTTACAAATAACAAGGCCCGTAAAAACGGGCCTTGACGGGATGGTTTAGAAAACGATCAGTGAATGACCGCCTCCATATCCTCAAATACCAAATCTTCCATCCAGGCATAAGCTACTTCTCTACCCGGTTGATAGAACAACACCATGAGCACGACCCACTTGAGTTGCTCTAAATCAATTTCTTCACTATCTAGTGCCAGTACCCGCTCAATAACAACTTCGCGTGTTTCGCTATCTAAAACCCCTACTTGTTCTAAAAACAGTAGGTAACCTCGGCACTGTACATCAAGCCGCTCCATTTCAGTGTCATTAAACACTCGGATGGAAGCATCGGGATTGTCAACTTGCGGTGCGACCACCGTCATGGTGTCAAGCCAATCCAACGCTTTGTGGATTTCCAGTTCCTGAAAACCTACGCGCTCTAATTCTAGCTCGAGCGTATCTTTATCAGGCTGGCGACTGTCTTCAGTGTCGATGTAGTTCTCAAACAAGTACAACAACACATCAATTACATTTTCTTTCATCGGCTTCTCTATTGTGGGCCTCATCAAGCAGCAGTGCGTGTATATCTACCTCCCGGCAGAGCACTGACCCGACCTTGCAGCTCCAGTAATAACAGCATGGATGAAACGGCATCAGCCGTCAATCCGCTGCGTAAAATCAGTTCGTCTATATGTATGGGGTCAAATCCTAAATGTTCAAATAATTGTTGATATTCGACATCATCTTGCGGCTGTGCGCTAGCTAGTTCAGTATTTGCTTCTGGATCAGCTATTTGCGCAAATTCGGCCAACGCGCCTAATTCATCAATAATGTGATCGGCATTCTCAACTAACTTAGCTCCATCTCGGATTAGCTGATGACATCCTCTTGCCAATGGGTTGTGAATCGAGCCCGGCATAGCAAATACTTCACGACCTTGCTCCATGGCCATTCTCGCCGTTATTAATGAGCCACTTTTTAAAGCAGCCTCCACCACCAGCGTACCTAATGACAAACCACTAATGATACGGTTTCGACGGGGGAAGTTTTCTGCCAGTGGTGGCGTGCCTAAAGGAAACTCAGAAACGATGGCCCCTTGCTGGGCAATTTGATGGGCAAGATCCCGATGCTTGGCAGGATAAACTCTATCAAGCCCCGTCCCAACAACTGCAACCGTTTTGCCGCCAGCAGCCAAAGCACCTTTATGTGCGGCGGCATCAACTCCATCAGCCAGACCACTACAAATGTGTAACCCACCGCCAGCCATAAATCGAGCAAACTCAAAAGCACTATCACGACCTGATGGTGTTGGGTTTCTACTGCCAACAATGGCTAATTGCCATGCCTGTAGGCAATCGACATCGCCTTGAACAAACAATAACGGCGGAGGATCAGAAATTTCTTTGAGTAACGACGAATAACGAGGATCATCTAACGTTAATATGTAGCGGTCTGGTCCTGCAAGCCAATCTAAATCAAGCTTAACTTGCTGCCAATCAGGTGTTTTTAGAGCATTGATGAGTTTTTCAGAGAAAGGTTTCAGCATGGCTGGTTGCTGAAACACGCTGCTTGCCTTGCCGGCAAAAGCCATCACTTTAGCAAATGTGACAGGCCCTACTCCGGGTGTTCGCAGTAAGGCTATTTGACAGGCCAGTTCCCTCTGGCCAGATGGAAAATCATCCTGTGTCAGAATCGAATCTACTCCGCTGATTTGACCTTGTCGTAGAGGTTAACAGCTGTTGTTGATTTCATCACAATGGCATAGCTAACTTTATCGAACAAACGGAACACTAGCGCTTCACCTGCATGCTCATCCGGCAAAGTTACTTCATCAAAGCGATCTGCTGTAACTTGATCTTTAACAGTTTGACCCGCTTTATAAAGTGATAAAACATGACCCAGCTCTAAACCATCACGAGTACCTAAGTTCAATACGATGATTTGATATTGACCAACTTGTGACACACCATCAAATACCGAAATAATTCGACCGGACATATCTTTTTCTGGTGAGCGAGGGAAGAAATACATTTCATAATCATCGGCTTCCACTTCAAGTAAACGGTCACCAATTTGTACTTCACGATTGGTAAAAGTTAAATCGACCGTTGAAGGATCACCAATTGCCGTGACAGTTGCATCACCCGTATAAATAGCTTCGTAACCGAGTAATTCGCCCGTATCAGGATCGACATATTGTTTGCCGCCACGGAAAATACTGAAATCTTGGCCGGCTTCGCCGGTAACGCCACGTGCGTAAACAAAGTCACCGGTACCTGAAATGAGTCGCTCATCACTGCTGGCAACGATATAAGGCGCGCTGTCCAACACTTCTGCACCAACAACTTTTGGTTTGCTTAAAAAAGGACCAATATCAGCCATGGCGATGGTTGGGATTGGCTTTTGCAACTGCATTTCGCGCACTTCTGGTGACATTTTGTATGTTTGTTTACCGCGATTTAGCGCCAACACTGGACGTCCGTTACGGTAGACCAAAGATAGTTCATCACCAGGATATATAAGGTGGGGATTATCCACTTGAGGATTAACCTCCCAAATCTCAGGCCAGTGCCATGGATGCTGTAGGAACATGCCTGAAATGTCCCATAAAGTATCGCCTTTTTTAACAACGTAACGATCCGGGTGATTGGGATTTAATGCCACTTCATTGGCAAGAATCGGCAAGCTCAACAAAGCAACAAATAAAGTCAGAATAAAGCGGCGCAACATTGGCATATCCTCATGGACACGGGACAGGTTGTCAGCATCCCTGAATGTGAATGACAACCTCTGCAAATAGTTTGTTATATGCCAACGCACGAATCAAGCGCTTTGGCATCAAAATAAGCTTATACACCAGTGTCGCTGTTAGCACAAAACCGAACACAGACAAAAAGCTCTTTTTAGGTACTTATTTTGTTGGTATTAACGATTAATCATTAGATTTTGATAACTAACAGAGTTGTTCGTTGTCATAAATTTAGAGGTTAACTAAGAGTGGACTATGATCGAATGATTTTTCATTGCTGCGCCAGCGCTTTACAATAAGAATAACAACTTCTTTGAAATAATATGTTTTACGCAAACAGGTACGATTAATGGCGATTTTAAATATCCTACATTTCCCGGATCCACGGCTTCGCAACAAAGCCTTACCGGTTGAAACAGTTGATGATGAAATCCGTCAGCTGGCTCATGACATGTTAGAAACCATGTATGAAGCGCCGGGTATTGGCCTTGCTGCCACGCAAGTTAATGTCACCAAACGTGTCATTGTTATCGATATCTCTGATGATAAATCTGAACCGTTATTTTTGATTAACCCGGAATTGGTTACCACCGAGGGTGAGCGTGAGTACCAAGAAGGTTGTTTATCAGTCCCCGAAGCTTATGAGATCGTAACCCGCGCTGACACGATTCGATTTAAAGCTTTGGATTTAGATGGCAAGCCATTTGAAATGGACGCAGAGGGTTTACTAGCAACCTGTGTACAACATGAAATTGATCATTTGGACGGCAAATTATTTGTAGATTACTTGAGTAATCTCAAACGAGATCGCATCCGTAAAAAATTAGAAAAACACCAAAAACAAAAACTGTAAGGACGGTCATGCGCATCATTTTCGCCGGTACGCCGGATTTCGCTGCAACTTGTCTGGCAGCATTACTGACCAGTCAACATGAGATTGTGGCGGTTTATAGTCAACCTGACAGACCAGCAGGTCGAGGCCGCAAATTAACTGCAAGTCCCGTTAAGCAACTCGCTTTAGAGCACAATATTCCGATTGAACAACCACTCAATTTTAAAGACCCCGCAGATCGTCAACGACTTCTGGATTATCAAGCGGATGTCATGGTTGTCGTTGCTTATGGCCTTATTCTGCCGCAAGCCGTGTTAGATACGCCCAAATATGGATGTTTAAATATTCACGCATCACTCCTACCCAGATGGCGTGGCGCCGCGCCAATTCAAAGATCTATCTTGGCTGGTGACCAAGAAACCGGCGTTTGCATTATGCAGATGGCCGCCGGCCTTGATACTGGACCAGTTTTATCTCGTAGTATTGTTCCTATCGACACCACAGATACGGCGCAATCGTTACATGACAAATTAGCTGAGTCTGGCGCGAAAACCCTACTAACAACGCTGGATGACCTTTTGGCTTTACAGCCTAAAGCCGAACCTCAGGATGACAACCAAAGTTGTTATGCCGAAAAGTTACAAAAGGCAGAAGCCATCATCGATTGGCAACAAACGGCGGAAGAAATTGATCGTCGTGTTCGGGCATTTAATCCATGGCCAGTGACACAAACACTATGGCGTGGTGAAACCTTACGTATTTGGACAGCAACCTTAGTCGATGAACAATCTAAAGGTGAAGCTGGAGAGATCGTTAAAGTTGATCGTGATGGCCTATTAGTCGCTACAGGCCAAGGCACGCTTAAAATCACCCAACTACAATTACCCGGAAAACGTAGTATGAGTGTGACCGATCTATTAAATTCTCAATCAATCGAAGTGGGCGAAAAGCTTGGCTAAGTCATCTTCCCTTTGTCCACGCAGTGCTGCTGCACTTGTTATCAGTACGGTCGCTCAGCAAAGCCAATCTCTGAACCCCGTTTTAGCAAGCCACTTAGCAACATTAGCGCCGGAACAACGCAGCCTGACCCAGCAATTGAGTTATGGCGTATTACGTCTGCATCCCACGTTAGTTGCTATTTCTGCGCCACTGCTACAAAAAAAATTAAAAAATAAAGACCAAGATATCTACGCCTTATTGTTGGTTGGTATTTATCAACTAAGAGAGTTACGTATTCCACCTCATGCCGCAATTTCTGAAACGGTCGATGCCGCCAGCAAACTGGGAAAACAGTGGGCAAAAGGTCTACTCAATGCCTGTTTAAGACAGTATCAACGTCGACAGGAAGAGTTAGAAAAGCAAGCGCTTACTACCGAATCAGGCCGGTTTGCACATCCTCAGTGGTTGATTGATGCACTACGTAAAGACTGGCCTGAACATTGGCAACAAATCCTTCAGGCCAATAATCTGCAAGCCCCCATGATGCTGCGAGTTAATCAGCAAAAGTCAGATGTCACAGACTATCAAAAACTGTTGTCTGAGAAAGGAATCACCAGTCAGCAACAAACACTTTGCCCTGAAGGACTACTTCTTGATAAAGCAACAGATGTAAATGAGTTACCTTACTTTGCTGAGGGCTGGGTATCTGTTCAAGATGGTGCTGCCCAGCAAGTAGCTGCGCTACTCGACTTACGTTCTGGGATGGAAGTATTGGACGCTTGTGCTGCCCCTGGCGGCAAAACGGCCCATATGCTTGAAACGATGCCAGATTTAAATGTCACAGCATTAGACATTGATGAGCAAAGGCTTCAGCGTGTTAAGGAAACCTTAAGTCGCCTAGGTTTTAACGCCCAGACAATTGCAGCAGATGCATCAGAGACACAAAGTTGGTGGCATGGTCGACCATTTGATCGTATTCTCATTGATGCACCTTGCAGTGGCAGTGGCGTAATACGACGCCATCCAGATATCAAACTGCTTAGAAGGCCTGAAGATATTGAGCAGCTGGCAAATCGTCAACAACAACTACTTGATAACTTATGGCCTTTACTGAAACCAAACGGTATCTTGGTCTACACTACATGCTCGGTGTTTAAGCGTGAAAATACCGATCAGATCCATGAGTTTTTACAACGCCATGCCGATGCCCGCTTGATTGATGTCGATCCAGCGCCGGCACGTAAAGCACAATGCGGCTACCAACGACTGCCGGGGGACGATGCTTTTGATGGATTCTTTTATGCCTGTTTGCAGCGTGATTAAGCGCTTTTTACAGATTTTTTGTCTTCTGACTGTGCCGCTAATTGCACAGGCAACACAATTTACTATCAATCAAGCTCAGGTATATCAAATTGGCAATGGACATATGCTCAATGCCACCATCAGTTATCCCATTACGCCTCGCGTTCAAGAAGCATTAGATAACGGCGTACCGATTACTTTCTTTCAAGAAATCCAGCTTTTAGATCGCACACCGATACTTTGGGACTGGTGGCATTGGGACACGATAATTTGGTCTACCGAAATACGTTATGAGCTTCGATACCACGACTTATCGCAACAATACATGCTCACAGCACTTGATCTCGATAACCATCGTAACTTTACAACTTTGAGTAGTGCGCTCAGCGCAATGGGCAATATAACCAGCCTGACATTACCACCCGCTTATACCGCAGAGCGAACAGACACCACCGTTTTGCAAATTCGCAGTGGCTTAGATTTAACCGCACTGCCCTCCCCAATGCGTCCCGGGGCAATGATTTCTGATAAATGGGACCTCACCAGCGAGTGGTTTGAAGCAATATGGCCATCCGACTGATAAGAAGACTTAGCACAGGTACAGCTCCCTACTTTTCTCTGGCCATCATGTTATTGGTGTTGGCCTACTTACTAAGTGCCGCCACACAAGATAAATCTCGTCTTAACGACTTATTTCTGATCATTTTTGGTATCGGTCTGACTTGCCTATTAATTCTGGCAGGTCTGCTCACCAGAGGCTTATGGCGGCTTTACCGCGACTTTCAACGTAAGTCTGCCGGCTCAAGGCTCACCTTAAGGCTAGTCAGCCTATTTGTTCTGTTAGTTGTTGGTTCCACCAGCATCGTTTATGGCTTTTCAGTTCACTTCTTACAACGAGGTATTAACAGTTGGTTTGACGTACAAGTCGAACAGGCGCTTGATGATTCGTTAGAGCTTAGCCGTAGTGCATTTGGCATCAGAATGCGAACTTTACTGAGACAAACCCGGATGATGGCTGGTGTTTTGTCTGAACTGCCTGATAGCAGTTTGGGAAATAGCTTGCGTGAGCTCAATCGTCTTAGTGGTGCCTTAGAGCTCAGTATCTGGAATATGGATGGCCGAATCGTAGTCTCTAGCATTGATAACCCGATGATAATTGTTCCAAACAGGCCGGATGAAGCAATCCTTAGGCAGATCATGCAAGGCGAAGATTATATTGGCCTAGATCCTTCAGATAATAATGAATTACAACTTCGCTCAGCCGTGAAAATTCCTCGTAAATCACTGCTAGAAGAAGACCGCATTCTGCACGTTTTATTTCCAGTGAATGAGCAGCTGAGCAACTTGGGTAAAAATGTCCAAGATGCCTACACTGACTACAAAGAGCTAAGTTATCTCCGTGAGCCGCTGGTAACTATTTTTACTCTGACACTCAGTCTTATCGTATTTTTAACCGTATTGGCCTCAATTTGGTTTGCCGTGTGGATTTCGCGCCGTATTGTTGAGCCATTACAAGAACTCGCCGAAGGTACTCGCGCGGTTGCATCGGGTAACTACAATATGCAGCTAACAGCTTCAGGCCATGACGAGATTGGTTTCTTAGTTCGCTCTTTCAACCAAATGACCCAACGCCTCACTCAGGCACGTAATGCCTCACAGCGAAGTCACCGTCTACTTGAACAACAAACCAGTTACCTCACAACGGTTTTAGGCAGCTTATCGAGTGGCGTTATCACCATCGATAAAGATTTGTATCTACGTACAGCGAACGTGGCGAGTAACAATATCCTGGGTGTTAACCTGCAACAACGCCTTGAAAGCTCACTCGACAGCTTGGCGCGACTAAGTGACAACATGCAGTCATTCACCATGCTCATCAAAAACTACACGTTGAAACCTATTGCTTGGGAACAACAAATTGAGCTTAGCCAACCCAAGGGTCGGCAAACCTTGATGTGTCACGGTACGCCATTACCTGGCGAAACCGGCTGGGTAGTTGTCTTTGATGACATTACAACATTAATACAGGCGCAGCGTCATGCCGCTTGGGGTGAAGTAGCCAGACGACTTGCACATGAAATCAAAAACCCGCTGACGCCAATTCAATTATCTGCTGAACGCCTACAACATAAATACGTGACGATGGTGCCAACTGATCAGGCTGAAACCCTGACAAAACTGACCGATACGATCGTTCAGCAAGTCGAAGCCATGAAAGAAATGGTGAACGAGTTTTCTGACTATGCTCGCAGTCCCGGGTTACAGCTTGAGTGGATTTCCGTCGGTGATATGCTGCGTGAAGTATTAACGCTTTATCAAAGTAATCCACACCATCAATTTGCCTTACTAAACAGTAAAGAAGACATACAAATTCGTGTAGATCGAAACCGTTTCAGACAAGTTCTCCACAATTTATTGAAAAATGCGATTGAAGCCAGTGAAGAAGCTGGCATGGCCGTTGATATCATCATCAGCTACCATCCTGTGCGCTATCAGCATCAACGTTGGCTAGAAATCACCGTACATGATCAAGGTCCTGGCTTCCCAGCAGATATGATCAACACCTTATTTGAACCCTACGCGACCACCAAAACCAAAGGCACCGGTTTGGGGCTGGCTATCGTCAAAAAAATCATTGAAGAACACGGCGGTGATGTCTGGGCAGAAAACCGCGAAGACGATGGAGCAGGTATAATCATTAGGTTGCCACTTGAGGATCAGCAAACGTGAGTACAGATAAACCGCTCATACTGGTTGTGGATGACGAACCCGATATCCGCAATTTGATTAAAGACATTCTCGAAGACGAAGCTTATCGTGTCGTCATTGCGAGTAATGGTGAAGAAGCGCGCGAAGCTTTTGTTCAACATCAACCGAACTTGGTCTTGCTCGATATTTGGATGCCAGATATCGACGGCATTAGTCTGCTAAAAGAATTTAAACAACAAAATAGCAGTGTCACCATTGTCATGATGTCTGGGCATGGCACCATTGAAACAGCTGTGGAAGCCACACGTTCAGGTGCCTGTGACTTCATTGAAAAACCGCTGTCGATGGCCAAATTACTGCGCGGTGTTGAGCTTGCGTTAGAAAATCGTGCTCGTCAGGCTGCCATCCAACTAGAAATGGCCGTTGAACCGGTTGGTAAAAGCGCCAAAATGGTTCAGCTACGTGAACAAGCAGAAAAAGTGGCTAGCCATGACATGCCTATTTTATTGGTCGGCGAAGGCGGTACTGGTAAACATTGTTATGCCCATTATCTTCATCGTCTTGGTGCTTATGCCAGTGGTAAATTTATCGAGTTTAGTCCGGAGAGCTTCCCACTAGACAGCCATAAATTGACTAATCTTGCTCAGCAAAACTGTATCTACATCAACGATATCGCGTTATTGAGCGATGATGCACAGGCCTTAATGTTGCACTTATTAGAAAGTGGTCAGTTAAAACAAAGCCAACTTATCTGTGCGACCCAACAATCACTGGAAAAAGCCATTGCTCGTGGTGACTTTTTAGATGGTCTCTATTACCAGCTAAACACGATAACGCTGCAAATTCCGGCGCTACGTGACCATATCGAAGATATTCCTGAGCTGGTGCACTTTTTTGTCGACCAACAAACAACACAAGCTGGCTTGCCCTATCGTCGCTTTACCGTTGCCGCACAAAACCGCCTGCGTAACTACAATTGGCCAGGTAATATTCTAGAGCTGAAAAACGTCATTCAACGCATGCTGGTACTCGGTGATGCCGATGACATTGATGTTGCTGATATCGAAGCTGCATTACATGCCGAGCCACCACCAAATGCCGATGATATTGAAGGCATTAACTTGGATCTGCCGTTACGTGAAGCCCGTGAACAATTTGAGCGTATTTACCTGCTCCAAAAGCTCCAGGAAACGGATGGCAACGTTGGTAAAGCGGCTAAACTGGCAGGGATGGAACGAACCCACTTATATCGTAAGCTACGTGCCCTTGGCATTGACACCAAACAAGTATAGGACGCCACTATGAAGATCCTGATCCTCGGTGCCGGCCAAGTCGGTGCTTCAGTTGCCTCAACCCTCGCCCGTGAAGATGATGACATCACGCTGGTTGATACTAATATCGGCAACCTCTCCAAACTGCAGGATCACTACGATATTCGCACCATCCAAGGCCAAGCATCCCATCCTGATGTACTGGCCCGTGCAGGCGCGGCCGATGCCGACTTAGTGCTGGCGGTCACCAATAGTGATGAAACCAATATGGTGGCCTGTCAGATCTGTCATACGTTGTATAACACGCCGACCAAAATTGCTCGGATCCGTGCACCAGAATACTTGGCAAAACCAGAGCTATTTAACAACGAAGCTATTGCGATTGATGTGCTGATTAGCCCTGAACAGTTGGTCACAGACTACATTCAGCGTCTGATCAGTCACCCGAACGCCCTGCAAGTACTCGATTTTGCTGATGGCTTGGTGCAATTGGTTGCAGTTAAAGCTTTTCATGGTGGCCCACTGGTTGGTCATCCATTACGCGAACTACGTAAACACATTCCCAAAACGGATACACGTGTTGCCGCCATTTTCCGAAATGGTCGAGCGATTGCGCCTACTGCAGATGCTGTTATCGAAACCGATGATGAAGTTTTCTTTATCGCTGCGAGTAAAGATATTCGCGCAGTCATGGCTGAACTACGTCGACTGGATAAGCCATACAAACGCATTATGTTGGCTGGTGGCGGTAACATCGGCATACGTTTGGCTAGAGCATTGCAGCATGATTATCAAATCAAAATCATTGAGGCGAATCCAGACCGGGCTGATTACTTATCAGAAGAGCTATCACAATGCATCGTTTTGCTGGGTGATGTTGCCAATGAAGAGCTACTTATCGAAGAAGAAATCGATAAAGTTGATTTATTCTGCTCACTTACCAATGATGATGAAGCCAACATTTTGTCAGCCATGCTGGCCAAACGCCTCGGCGCTCGCAAGGTCTTATCGCTGATAAACCGTGCCGCTTATGTAGATTTGGTTGAAAGTGGCAGCATCGATATCGCCCTATCACCTCAACAAGCCACTATCGGTAGTTTGCTAGCTCATATTCGCCGAGGTGATATTGTCGCTGTGCATTCATTACGTCGCGGTGCCGCTGAAGCATTAGAAGCCATCGCTCATGGCGACAAAAACTCATCAATGGTTGTCGGTCGACGTATTGATGAAATTGACCTACCACCAGGCACATCAATTGGTGCCATTGTTCGCGGTGAAGAGGTTATGATTGCCCACCGCAATACGGTCATTGAAGCCGAAGATCACGTTATCTTGTTCTTAACCAATAAACGCTACATCAAAGAAGTCGAGCGTTTATTCCAAGTTGGCTTTAACTTCTTTTAAACATGGCAGATTATTTTAAAAATCATTTTTTGGTCGCCATGCCAAACCTCATCGACACTTTTTTCTATCACTCTGTCGTTTATCTTTGTGAACATGATGAAAATGGTGCAATGGGCATCATCATCAATCGCCCCACCAAAATCCAACTTACAGAACTTCTCGGCCATTTACACATTGATAACCATAGTGAGTGGGTACAAAGCCGCACGGTGCTGTTTGGTGGCCCGGTGAAAAAAGATCAAGGCATGGTGTTACACGATGGTGGCGAACAATGGAAAAGCACTTTAGGCATTGAGGAAAATCTATTCCTGACCACCTCTAGCGATATCTTGCCGGATTTAGGCAGCAGTAAAGGCCCTCGCAATGCACTTGTTACCTTAGGTTATGCTGGTTGGGGTGAAGGGCAGCTAGAGCAAGAAATGGCTGAAAATAGCTGGCTGACTGTTCCTGCTAACCACCAACTATTATTTGATACACCGGCAGATGAACGTTGGGAAGCCAGTGCTAAACTATTAGGTATCGATATTCATTTGATGACCAATAATGCAGGACATGCATGACAACTGTTAGTACCGTTATGGGGTTTGACTTCGGCATGAAAAACATCGGTGTTGCTGTTGGCCAAAAACTAACCGGCACCGCTAGCGCACTAGTCGCTTTAAAAGCCCGAGATGGCATTCCCGATTGGCAACTTATTGAAAACCTCATCCAACAGTGGCAACCACAACAATTGGTGGTTGGCTTGCCATTAAATATGGATGGCACTGAACAACAAATGACTGCATCTGCAAGGAAATTTGGCAACCGGCTCAACAATCGCTTTAATATCCCTGTAGCCTGGCAAGATGAAAGGCTGACAACTTTCGAAGCGGTCTCATCAATGGGCCTCAAAAACAAGTTTCAGTCAGCCAAACGCAGCGATGTCGATCGCATGTCAGCACAAATTATTCTTCAATCATGGTTGGACCAACAATGACTATGCCAAGCACACAAGCAGACATACAAACGCTGCTGGAAGAGATGGCAAATACACTGCGCGAGCAGTTTGCCAATAAAAAACCGTTACTCGTTGGTATCCACACCGGCGGTGTCTGGGTTGCTCAAGAGCTACTCAAACTGCTTGGCGATGACTTTTTTGATGCGCCGCTCGGCACACTAAATATTGCTTATTACCGTGATGATTTCACACGCATTGGCATGCACCCACAAGTATCCCCCTCGGATTTGCCATTTGACGTCGATAATCGCCATTTAGTTTTGGTGGATGATGTTTTTTACAGCGGCCGTACCACCCGGGCAGCATTAAATGAGATTTTTGATTATGGTCGTCCAGCGACCGTCACCCTTGCGGTGTTGATTGAACGAAATGGTCGTGAGCTGCCCATTATGCCGGATATTGTCGGTGCAAAAGTTGCGCTAGAAAAAGGTCAACAAATCAAACTTCGTAAAGCCGATGGACTCTACCTAGAACTTCGTGAGGCCGGAGCAATCAATGCACAGTAACCAACTTACTGATCAAGGCCACTTACGCCACTTCCTAACGATTGAAGGGCTTAAACGTCCATTGCTAACCGAAATCATGGACCGTGCTGAGCAGTTTTCTGGGATCGGTAACCGTCAGGTTAAAAAAGTCCCATTACTTCGCGGTAAAACTATTGTTAACCTGTTTTTCGAAAACAGTACACGCACCCGCTCTACCTTTGAATTAGCCGCAAAGCGTCTATCAGCTGACGTGATGAACTTTAATATCAACACCTCAGCAACCTCTAAAGGTGAGAGCTTGCTCGATACATTGCATAACCTCGAGTCGATGCATACTGATATGTTTGTTGTGCGTCATAACCAAAGTGGTGCCGCTGAGTTTATCGCACAACATGTCGCCCCCCATGTAAGCGTCATTAATGCTGGTGATGGCTGTCACGCCCACCCAACACAAGCCATGCTCGACATGTTCACCATCCGTCGCCACAAACAGGACTTTGCCAATTTGCGCGTCGCAATTGTCGGCGATATTTTGCACTCTCGTGTTGCAAGGTCACAGATCCAAGCCTTATCAACATTAGGTGTCGGTGAAATCCGTGTTATCGGCCCACAAACACTCTTACCTCGTGATTGCCACACTATGGGCGTACATGTTTATCACGACATGGCTAGCGGCCTTGAAGATGTTGATGTCGTCATCATGCTGCGTTTACAACTCGAACGTATGCAAGGCGCATTATTACCCAGTGCCAGAGAATATTTCCGCTGCTTTGGCTTAACTGAAGAAAAACTTCGTTATGCCAAACCTGATGCCATTGTTATGCATCCAGGCCCCATTAACCGTGGTGTTGAAATCGCTTCATCAGTCGCCGACGGGCCACAATCCGTGATTTTGGAACAGGTCACCCATGGTATCGCCATCCGCATGGCCGTTATGTCTATGGCACTAGGCAGTCAATCTGATTTACATGAGGCAGAAGCATGAAAACGCTGATCTCAGGGGGCCGTATTATTGACCCCGCCAGCCAACTTGATACCAATCAGTCAGTTTTTATAGAAGACGATACAATCGTTGCAATTGGCGACCATTTAGCGAATTTTCATGCTGATATTGAGATCGATGCAACCGGCATGATTGTTTGTCCTGGTTTAGTGGATCTCAGCGCGCGCCTGCGTGAGCCCGGTCAAGAACATACAGCAACCATTGATAGTGAAACCAAAGCAGCAGCTGCAGGCGGCATCACGACCTTGGCAGTACCGCCCGATACAGATCCGGTGATTGATACACCTGCCGTTATCGAGCTCATTGAAGATCGCGCTAAAAAAGCCGGTCGTGTCATGGTATTAACCATTGGTGCACTCACACAAAAGCTCGATGGCGAATTATTAGCTGAGATGGCAGCATTAAAAAATGCTGGCTGTGTTGGTGTAAGTAGTGGCCTAAATGCCATTAAAAACAGCGTGGTTTGGCGACGGGCATTGGAATATGCCGCGACCTTAGATTTAACTGTTTTCATTAATGCCGCTGATCCTTGGTTACAAAAACAAGGCTGCGTTCATGAAGGCACTGTCAGTGCAAGACTAGGCTTGTCTGGTATTCCGGAAAGTGCTGAAACCATCGCAGTAAGTCGTGATTTGCTACTAATTGAACAAACCGGAGTACGCGCTCACTTTCACAATATATCCACTGGTCGAGCGGTCAAAATGATTCGTGAAGCACAAGAAAAAGGTCTTCCAGTTACTGCAGATGTCAGTGCCCACCACTTACATCTTTGTGAACATGACTTGGGTAATTACGATGCCTTTAGTCACGTTTTACCGCCTTTACGCAGTGTGCGTGATCGCGAGCAATTACAACAAGGTTTACGTGATGGTGTTTTGCAATCTATCGCCTCACACCACCAACCCTTAGACGCTGATGCCAAGCTTGGCCCATTTGCTGAAACCACACCCGGCATTTCTGCTTTGGAAACACTGCTACCGCTGACATTGAAACTAGTTGAAGATGATGAACTGGATTTAATGACTGCTTTAGCAGCACTAACTTGTCAGCCTGCAGATATTCTTGGTATTGAAGCTGGCCAGTTAAAAGTAGGCGCCACTGCAGATATCTGCATCATTGACCCAACAGCTCACTTTGAGTGTCAGCCATCCAAACTTGTTAGCGCGGGTAAAAACAGTCCTTTTGCTGGCTGGCTATTTCGCCATCAAGCAGCTTATACCTTGTTCCAAGGTAAGCTGGTTTATCAACGTTAAACCACTTTTCGGAGCATCAAGATGCGTAAACAATCTTGGCTGGTTGGCCTTCTTTTTGGTCTCACATTAATATCCTCTGGGTGTAGCCCAGAAGTCGGCTCAACCGACTGGTGTGTCATGATGAAAGAAAAACCAAAGGGCGACTGGACAGCAAATGAGGCGGGTGACTACGCCAAGCACTGTCTGTTGTGATGTCGGAAAAAACACTTTACGCACTCGATTTTGATGGCGTTATTTGTGATAGCGCACAAGAAACCGGTCTTAGTGCTTGGCTTGCAGCTCAAGAGATTTGGCCGTCATTACCTGAAACTATTCCTGAGCATGTCTTATCCGGCTTTAAACAGGTTCGCCCAGCACTTGAAACTGGCTTTGAAGCAATACTGATTTGTCGTCGTTTGTACGATGGCCAAACCACAAACTCACTACTAAACAATTTCAGTGAACAAATTGATATCGCGAGACAACAGTCGGGCCTAACAGATGAGGCATTAAAGTCTATATTCGGCCGCGTTCGCGACAATTGGATCAATGAAGACTTTGCTGGCTGGATTGCCAATAATCCGCTTTACCCAGGTTTAGCCGCGTTATTACTGCAAATTCCGACACCACAGCTGTATATCATTACGACCAAGCAAGAGCGTTTTGTTAAAGCTATTTTGGCAGCCAATGGTATCGAGCTATCTGCCGATCAAATTTTCGGCTTAGAGCGGAAACAAAGTAAAACCGCTATCTTGACCACGTTAAGCCAAGACTATCCTGAGATTTGTTTTGTTGAAGACCGGTTGCCAACACTGATTGATGTCAGTGCTGAGCCAGCATTGACTGCTGTTTCGCTTTGGCTGGCTGACTGGGGATATAACACTACGCAAGACAAACAAACAGCCAAATCTGTTGCGCGTTTAAAAAGTATTTCTTTGGAAACTATTGACCGTTTATTGCAATAACAGCCCATCCCAGAAAGGGTGAAAGAAAATGGCGGAGCGGACGGGACTCGAACCCGCGACCTCCGGCGTGACAGGCCAGCATTCTAACCAACTGAACTACCGCTCCGCGACCTGAATAAACTTGTTAGCTTGCTCAGGAAGCGTGCAAGGATACATTAATTTTTCTGCAGGTGTTAGCGAAAAAAAGTATTTTTTGATGGCAAACAAAAAGGCCCACATAAAATGTGGGCCTTTGTTTTATTACTTGAATTTAAGTAATGTGGAAATATTACATAGATTCAGCGACTTGCAATGCTTTACTGACTAAACGCTTGGTCGCGCCTTTAGCATCAAAAGCTTGTACTTGTTCTAAGTTCACTGGCTGGCCAACAATAATGGCACCGCCCATTCCCGCACCAAAGTGCGGTGTACATTTATAAATATAGATTCCTTCCTGGGTAAATGTACGTTGGAAATTTTCACTCATCGCTGAATGCCATGGCTCTGCGCCCTCAGGGATCAAGCCTTCGATAGATTGTGTGTCATGAGTGCTCATGTTAGTCCAACCAACACTGTCACCCGGTGCAATTTGAATGACTAATGGGTTATAAACTAAACCTTGTGCTGTGACGGTGTGCACCTTACCAGTTGCTTTAACTTCTTCAGCTGGCGGAGCGACTACTTTTTCAGCTTCTTGCGAGACTTCTTCTAGCATTTGCTCAGCTTGTTCACGACCTTCCGCTGCCGCTTCTTCTGCAGCTGCAATGGCTTCATTGGCTTTATCCGCTACCGCTTCAGATGTTTCTACTGCAGCTTCTGTTGCAGAATCAACAACTTCTGATGTGGCATCGACCACTTCTTCTGTCACGCTATCTTCCATAGCCGCTTCTTCATCAGCTAACGCCGCTTGAGCCTCATCAGAAACCTGAGCTTCTTCTGTTGCTGATGATTCTGGGGCAGGGTCAGCTTCCGAGACTGAAGGTACTGGGCTTGTTGAAGGACGTTGATAATTTTCACTGCCGCCAGTAATTACGGTAGACACTACGGCCACAACAAAAATGGCAATGGCTGCAATGATTACTGCTGAAATAATCGCTTTAGATTTACGCATGGGATCTCCCTAATACCAAGATTTATCGTCATGGATCATATCATTTCTTACTCGTTCGTAAGCAGATTGACTTAGATTCTTGCCCTGTCGTTATTCATGAGATAATCATCTGGAAGAAACGACAATCTCTCTTTTGGGTTATCAACTCGCCCAACTTACCCCCTCGGAAACATTATGTCATTCGATACACTCGGCCTTGCTGAACCCATTATTCGTGCACTTGAAAAACAAGGCTACCAATCACCTACCCCGATTCAAAGCAAGGCTATTCCCGTAGTTTTAACGGGTAAAGATCTGCTGGCAGCAGCCCAAACCGGTACAGGCAAAACGGCCAGCTTTACTTTACCTATTTTGCAAAGATTAAGTACCGGTAAGCCAGTAGCTGCCAATCGTGCGCGCACATTAATTCTGACGCCAACGAGAGAGTTAGCTGCGCAAGTGGCAGAAAGCGTTTCGACTTACAGCCAATTTATGCCTTTAAGCCATTGTGTGGTCTATGGTGGCGTGAAAATTAACCCGCAAATGATGAAGCTTCGTCGCGGCGCTGATATTTTGGTTGCGACGCCAGGTAGGTTGCTCGATCTCTATCAGCAAAATGCAATTCGTTTTAATGATTTAGAAATCTTGGTATTGGATGAAGCTGATCGTATGCTCGACATGGGATTTATTCACGATATTCGCAAAATTATTGCCTTATTACCGCCAAAGCGTCAGACATTGTTATTTTCAGCTACTTTCTCGCCGGCCATAAGGCAACTAGCAAAAAGTCTGATGCAACAACCCGAAGAAATCTCCGTAGCGCCACAGAACACGACGGCCAGCGCCATTAAACAAAGCATCATTCCTGTCGACAAAGGGCAAAAATCAGCTTTGCTCGCAGAACTCATTAACCAGCCCGACTGGACGCAGGTTTTGGTGTTCTGTCGAACCAAACATGGCGCCAATAAACTCACGAAAAAGCTAGATAATATTGGTGTGCCTGCCGCAGCCATTCATAGCAATAAAAGCCAAGGCGCGCGTACGCGTGCTCTAGCTGAATTCAAATCTGGCAAACTCCAAGCTTTAATTGCCACAGATATTGCTGCACGTGGCCTAGACATCGATAAACTGCCGCATGTCGTCAACTTTGATCTGCCAGATGTGGCGGAAGATTATGTTCACCGAATTGGCCGAACGGGTCGTGCTGGCGCGGTTGGTGAGGCAATTTCATTGGTGTGTATTGAAGAGCAAGATCAACTTCGCGCGATTCAAAGATTAATTGGTGAAATCATCCCAATTGTTGAAGTACCAGGTTTTACACCAACACAACCGCTGAAGCCGATGTCGATAGAGGTTATTACACCGCCTAAACGCAAACGACCCAAAAAGAAAAAACGTTTGAATGACCAAGCGCAGCAACAGGAAACCACGCTGAGCAAAGCTAAAAACAAACCCAAAACAACTAACTAAGTCGCAAAAAAACAACAAAGTGACCTTTTCCTAATCACCATCGAAAAGGTCACTTTGCACTCTCTTTCGCTACCACGCGAACTGGTTATATGTAACCAATCTCAACATCACACCCCTCAAACTTAAATAAAACGTTAGTTAGATGGCATATTAACCAAACTCAAAAATGGTTGATTTTAACCACATCATTTTTCTCTGCTAAACCCGCTGGAAACCGGTTGTTTATAACCATTACAACCACCACACCTTTAGGAATATTTCCTATAGGGTGACTCTACTGTGCTCGCTACGATGCTCGGGCTTTTTACGCACAGGAGAGAGAAATGAGTTTCAAACCAAAATTGATCAGCAGCGCGATTTTATCGTCGCTACTGCTGGCACCTTATGCCGCTATGGCTGAGGAAGAAACGGTCGAGACAGGCAAGATGACGGTCACAGGCATTCTGCCAGATCGTTTAGATGCCGTTCCCGGCTCATACAGCATTATTGATGAAGAGTACTTAGAAGAGCGACGTCCAATCTCAAATATTGAGAGACTTCGTACCGTTCCAGGTTTAAATGTCGTACCTGATGGCAGCATGGGCTTTGATACCAATATTGGTATTCGAGGCCAAAATCCACGCCGTAGTGCAAAAACGATGGTGATGGAAGACGGTATACCGCTGCAATTAGCACCTTACGGTGATCCTGTTGTGCATTACACAACACCATCAAGTGCTTTAAGTCGTGTTGAAGTCATCAAAGGCGCTAACCAAATCCTATACGGACCACAAACATTAGGCGGTGCCGTTAACTTTATTACCAAGCCTGTACCACGCAGTGGCGAAGTTGAAGGTAGTGTCACTTCAGCATTCGGTAATCAAGATTATCGTTTATTAGATGGCAACATTGGCTACGGTGGTGATGTTGGTGGCTTTATGTTTGGTTTTACCCAAAACAAAGGTGACGGCATTTATGACGGTAGTGAGTTTGATGTTAAAGACTATCGCTTTAAAGGTGAGCTTGATATCACAGATCGCCAAACCATTGGTTTGAAACTGATCCATACCCGTGACCGTAGAAACCAAACTGAAAACTATCTGACTCGTGATGAATATGATCGTGATCCTTATTCACATCCAACGGTTGATCTGGATGATTGGGAACAAGATCGTGATGTGATTCAATTAACTCACGCATTCCAAGTAAACGATAACTTCCGCCTGTCTTCACAAGCTTATTACACAGATACTTTCCGTAATGGTCTACGTGCTAGCAACAGTGGTCGTGAAGTTAATGGCCAGTGGGAATCTCGCTTACGTAATTGTGACGCCATTGGCGACACTAATAATGATGGCAACACCACGACATCTGATCTCGAGGGTGCAGATATCAATTTATGTGGTGGTCGTCATGCGCCACGCCAATACTACACTTGGGGTGCAGAAACTCGAGCTGACTTCAGTCATAACTTATTTGGCCTAGAGAATGATGCGATCGTCGGTGTCCGTTACCACCGTGAAAACATTCACCGCCAACAAGTTTTTGCTACCAATACGGCGCAGCGTGAAGATTACGATCTCGCTTTAATTAATGGTGAAGATCGTGAAGGTGCTTACCTAGAAACGCGTGCACTGTCTTACTTTGCACAAAATACTTTCTATGTTGGTGACAACTGGGCGATCACGCCAGGTTTTCGTGTAGAAAACGTTAGCCAAAGTGAGTTCAACGAGTTTGATTCAACAGACCGTGAAAGCTTGTCATATACCGAATTTTTACCAAGCTTCGGTGTTGCATGGAACGGTATTGATAACACGACTATTTTTGCCGGTGTTCATAAAGGTATTGCACCAGCTCGAGCAGATCGTGAGTTCACCGATGATGGTGGCCGTGCCGATCCAGAAGAAAGCACTTTGTATGAAGTGGGTGTTCGCAGCAATTACTTCAAAGGTATTGCTTTTGAAACCACCTTATTCCACAACGATATCCAAAATACGCTGATCGACTTTGGCGATACTTTTGATAACAGTGGTGATAGCAAACAAACAGGTCTTGAGGTCGCTGGTCGCATTAACTTTGGTGATATTTATAACACCACCAATAACTTCTATATCTCAGCCGCTTACACCAACTTGTGGACTGCAGAGTATGAAGATGGCCCAGATCCAACCATCAATGGCAACCGCATGCAGTATGCCCCAGAGCATCTGTTAAATATGGATGTTGGCTATGAGCATAGCAGTGGCGTGCACGCACGTATTGGTGTGCAACATGTCAGCAAACAATTTGTTGATGACGGTAATACCCGTATTGAAACAGGTAACGGTATTGAAGGCACTATTCCAAGCTACACCATTTGGAATGCCAGCATGAACTACCGTATTCCAAACTCTAGCGTGACCTTATTTGCTGTTGCCGAAAATCTCTTTGATAAAGAATATTTGGTGAGCCGTAACGAAGGTAAGTTAGTTGGCCGTGAACGTTTGTTCTTCGGTGGTATTACTTACGACTTCTAAAAGTTGTACTGAATTGACGGAGAATGGAATGCCATTAATTTTTTGATGACCTCCGGTGGTCTCTCCCAGAACCACCGGTTGCATTCCCTTTTTACCGCAAGCCCGTTCTGTAACGGGCTTTTTTTTGTCCAAAAAAACCACGCCCAAGCGTGGTCTCGTCAGAATATCTTGTGATTTAGCCTTCTCAATCTTTTTGTACTTCTCGCTTATCGATATACATCAACACAATTTGTCTGTCGGTATAAATATCATTGTTACCACTTTCCCTGACTTTGTCATAAAAGGCTTTAAACTTGGGATCTTGCGCTTTCATGTCTTCAAGATTGTTGAGTAATACATTGGCCTGAAACGCTGTTGGCGCCGTATCAAAATAGCGGATTGTGCAATAGGTACTAATTGGCTCATCACTATCGGCTAATTTTTTCTGTACTGATTCACTAAACATGCATTGTTGATAATTCTCGATGCCCTGTTCATCGGTAACAGCATCCGATAAAACCACGCTCGAAAAAGCCAACAGTGATGTTAAAACCATTAATTTCATCGTCATAACCTCAAACATCTGATTTGAGGCTATGACAGGTGATAACTTTTGTCAGTTCCTTTTATTTTAGTCCTGACAAATCATTGGTGACTGCTAAGTACTTTGTTGTCTCGACACTTACTTTTTCCACATCACCCTCTTCAGAACCCAAATGAATTGCTTCTAATGTCACGGCTAATTGATCTAAATCGGCATTAATCTTTGCCAAGGCATTCTCAAGCGTATAGGTCAGTTTATGAATCGCCGCGACATCTGCCGCTGTTAACGATTCTTTATCCATTAACTTCGCAAGACGCTGATTGCCTGCATTAAAGTTATTAACAGCTTCTGCTAAGTTCTCAGCAGGTTTACCCTGGAAATGTTCAACCGGATCTGCATAACTTAGCGTGACTACACCAAAGCTTAAAATGGCTGCCGCCACAGAATGAATGAACTTCATAACGCCCCTTAATCTAAATGAGAAACATTATCAAATGGTATCACACGTAATCTTTAAATGAAGTGCTTTTAAGTGGGATACCCAAAACAAAAACGGCCGCAATAGCGACCGTTTTGATGAAACTAAATTAGATAGTAACTGCTTACATTGCTTCAGCTTCTTTGATTGCTTTATCAGCAACACGTTTCAAACCACCTTTAACATCCTGAGACTTAACAGCGTCAAGGTTAGTAGGTTCACCAACGATTACGGCGCCGCCCATACCTGCACCGATGTGTGGAGTACATTTGTAAACGTAAATACCTTCTTGCTCAAAGGTGTGCTGGAAATCTTCGCTCATTTTGGAAACGAAAGCGTCCGTGCCTTCTGGAATAAGGCCGTCTATCATTTCAACGTTGTGGGTACTCATGTTTTCCCAAGAAACCGTATCACCTGGTGCAATTTTGATGACTAGCGGCTGAAAGGCCATGCCTTGAGCTGTCACTGTGTGCGTTTCAGCCATTGCCATTGGTGCTGTTAACAGTGCACCGGCCATACCCATGGCTAGAATTGCGTTTTGCTTAAACATAAATCCTCCAGTTATTAACTTTCGTGAAATTACTGCAAAAAACTAAATCTTATTATCACAATATATTGATTTCGCTACTTTTAAGTGACACATACTTTTAGAAAAAGTTTTAAAGCATGCTAAATAACCAAAAGTATCTCGACCTTAATCTAAATCAATATCGCGGCTATTTTCCGTCTATCAAAACAAAATAGGGAGATTATTCCTCGGTGACGGGCTGATGTTTCATTCCCCGGGGCCAAGCAAATACCAAGGCTTTAATCAGAGTCGCCAGAGGAATGGCAAAAAATACGCCCCAAACACCCCATATTCCGCCAAAAAATAACACCGCCAAGATAATAGAAACCGGGTGAAGATTTACTGCTTCAGAAAACAACAATGGCACCAACACATTACCGTCTAATGCCTGCAAAATCCCGTAAGCTAAAAGCACATAGCCAAATTGTTCGGTCATACCAAAATGAAAGCCAGCTACTGCTGCAACAGGAATGGTGGCAACCGCAGCGCCAATGAATGGAATCAAAACTGACATGCCCACAATTACCGCCAACAATGCTGAATAAGGCAAACCAAAGGCGGCAAAAATAACGTAAGCAATAATGCCGACGATTAAAATTTCGATAGTTTTACCTCGAATATAGTTAGCGATTTGGCCATCCATTTCATGCCAGACACGGGTCATCAAACCACGTTTTTCCGGTAACAGCGATAACGCAAAATCGGTTAATTGTTGACGATCTTTCAACAAAAAGAAGACTAAAATTGGCACTAAAACCAAATAGACGATTAAGCCGACCAAGTTACCTAACGATGACAGTGAGCTTGTCAAAATACGATGTCCAAACTGAGATAACTCTCTTCCTGCAGCACTGATCCAGTTTTGTAATTGATCTGGGGTAATGAGGTTTGGATACTTGGCCTGAATACCATCTAACCATAGCTGCCCGCTCGATAGCATTCGTGGAAGCTCCTGTACCAAATTCACCAACTGATCCCAAAGTAAGGGCAAGAGAATGAATGCCATCGACAACATGGCACCAATAAATCCAAGGTAAACAATAGTGACTGCCAGCCATTCAGGTACTTTTCGCCTGGTGAGCATGTTAATGACGCCTTGCAGCATAAATGCGAGTACCAGCGCGGTTAAGAATGGTGCCAACATGCCGCCAAGTAAAATCACAACAGCAAAGCCAAGTATCAAAACAACAAGGAGAATCACCCCCTCTTCGTCTGATAAGTAATGTGCGGCCCAGTTCTTAAATAAAGCCCTAATTGTCATCATGTTTCCTCAAAACTTTATAACCCGCATTTTGACACAATTCCATCTGCGTATAGGTAATCTTCCTGTGTTAGCATCGATTGGGAACTTAAAGCACCTGTAATTGCTCACTACAGGGTATTTCAAAATGTCAGGACATCATGATTAAAGTGACACATATGCCAAAAGTATCTATTTGGCTGTCAGGGATTGGCTTATTAATGCTCCTGACATCCCCGTTAACCCGTGCTGAAACCCCACCGGTTACGGTAGTGACACCGGTTATTGCAGACCTATCCGAAACGTTAACCTTATCTGGTTCTCTCACCGCAGAAAAACAAGCTATGTTGTCGCCAAGAATGGATGGGTTGGTGAAAGAGGTGTTAGTTGATGCAGGCTATGAAGTGAAACAAGGCGATGTTTTACTCCGTTTAGATCCCGCTATTAGCGAACAACAACTTAAGCAAGCTAAAGCATCTACCCGAGAAGCTGATGCCAGCGTGTTAGAAGCCCGACGATTAGTCCAAGAAGCACAGCGTTTACGTGGTGAAAATTATATTTCAGCAACAGAGCTTGCTAACCGTGAAGCTAACTTAGCACTTGCTGAAGCAGCATTTGCCGCAGCCAAAGCCAATGAAAACACTCGAGCTGAAGAGTTACGCCGCCATGTTTTACCGGCACCGTTTAATGGTGTCATTAGTGCCAAAATGACTGAAGCGGGTGAATGGGTTAACCGTGGTGATCAAGTGCTGGAATTGGTTGCTGTAGACAGGGTTCGCCTTGATGTTAATGCACCACAAGAGCAGTTTTCTAGTATTCGTGAAGGCAGTACCGTTACCGTTTTTCCCGATGCGCGTCCAGGCGAGCAACTAACCGGCAAAATTGCCGCCTTAGTACCGGTTAGTAATGCCCAAGCCAGATCCTTTTTAGTGCGTATTCTTTTGGACGAAAACGAGGCTGCGTTATTACCTGGCACCTCGGCAACTGCTGAGATTAAACTGCAACGCGGCGCGCTACCCGGTTTATCAATCCCGCGTGATGCTGTGTTTAGGCACCCTGATGGCGGACGCAGTGTTTTTGTGATTGATGAAGATAATAAAGCTGTTCGTAAACACGTCAAAGTCAGCCAAGAAGATAATCGTACCGCCATTATCACTACCGGTATTACACAACAGGATCGTGTGGTTTTACGTGGTAATGAAGTGCTACAGAATGGTGTCACCGTTCGTATTGTTGAAGATCGGGAATAAGGACACCGCTCATGCTTGAAGCGCCAATCCGCAACGGCAAATTATTAACCGTTATCGTTCTTATTATCTGTGTTTTAGGGATCGCTGCCGCTCGACTTATCCCGGTGCAAATGATCCCCGATTTAGACACCCGGATGGTTAGTGTGGTCACACAATGGCCGGGCGCTACACCACAAGATATTGAGAAAGAAATTCTCATCGAACAAGAGCGGTATCTTAGAAATATTCCAAATCTAAGACGGATGGAATCCATCGCAGAAACCAGCTACGCCGTTATTGAGCTCGAGTTTCCTTTTGGTGTTGATATCAATGAGATTCTGATTGAGGTCTCTAATGCATTGAGTCAGGTGCCGAGTTACCCTGAAAATGTTGACCAACCAAGCATTCGCAGCAGTTCATTTTCAGAAAATGCCTTCCTTTACTTTGCGATAACACCACTGCCGGGTAACCCATTAAATCTCGACTTAGACATGATCACCGACTTTGTTGATGACAATGTCCGAACCCAAATGGAGCGTGTCAGCGGGGTATCAGAAGTTCAATTACGCGGTGGCGCAGAAAGACAAATGCAGGTGTTTGTTGATGCCGCTAAGTTGGCGCAACGAGGTATTCACCTCACCGAAGTTCGAGATGCCATTCGTGCCCGAAATAGTGATACCTCAGCCGGTGATATTGATGATGGTTCACGGCGATATTTACTGAGAACAGTTGGTCGCTTTGACTCGGTAGCTGAATTAGAAAATATGATTCTGGCACACCGCAATGGCACGGATATTTTGCTGAAAGACGTTGCGACCGTAAGGCTTGATCACTTTGAGTCACGCGAGCAAGCCATTATCAATGATGAGCGCGCGTTAAACTTAGCTGTTAAACGTGAGTCTGGCTCCAACGTTATTGATATCAAATATGAGATGTTGCAAGTCGTCGAAACCATGCGTGAAGACTTGCTTCACCCGAATGGGCTGGAGATCACCCTATTAAGTGATGATGTGCGTTATGTCGAATCATCCATTCTCAACGTTTCGCAAAACCTTCTGTTAGGCGCCCTACTCGCCACCCTGATTTTGTTTGCTTTCTTGCGCACTGCTCGTGGCACATTGATCGGCCTAATGGGTATGCCGGTTTGCGTTATCGCAGCCTTTTTAGGGTTATTGGTTTTTGAACGTACGATCAATGTTATTTCTCTGGCCGGTATCGCTTTTGCCATCGGTATGACGGTAGATAACACCATCGTGGTGCTCGAAAGTATTGAACAAGCAAGGCGACGTGGATTAGATCGTATTGAGGCGGCCATCACAGGTGTTCGCGAAGTTTGGACCGCAGTTTTAGCCTCAAGCTTAACAACGGTGTTGGTATTCTTACCGGTATTACTGGTGCAAGAAGAAGCCGGTCAACTGTATTCCGATATTGCCATCGCTATTTCTATCGCGATTTTGGGATCAATGTTATTTGCTGTGGCTGTGGTACCTGCTGCTTGTGCTCGTTTTGGTTTAGGCAGTGGCAATAGTAAGAGCCTAGATGATTTGCATAAGCCAGGTTTGATGCTCAAAAGTATAAGCTGGTTAACGGCTGGCAATTTACGCCGTATCATCACCATCGTCTTTATGTTTTCTGTAACCGTGGTTGCCGCTTGGTATTTGATGCCGCCAGCAGAATACTTACCTGAAGGTGAAGAACCCAAAGCCTTTACCAGCATGACACCACCACCCGGCACCAACTTAACGGAAATGTTAAAAATTGGCCGGGAAATTAATGATGTATTGTCCGCCGCGAGAAAAGCCGAACCTGAGGCATTTCATCGTGGCGAAGCGCCTATTCCAGCGATTTCTTACTATTTTGTTCGGGTGTCACCAACAGGTATCCGAGTTTTAAGTGAGCCGAAGCTTTCATCTGATATAGATGAGATGATGGACAAACTTACCGAGTTGTTTGAAAGCTACCCGGGTATGCGCGCCTTTTCGAGTAGGGGCTCGATTATTTCTAGTAATCAAGGTGGTACCCGAGCGGTTAACCTCGATATTTCAGGTCCAGATATGACTGATCTGTATTCGACGGCATCAAATGCATTTGCCCGAGCTGAGTCTTTATTTGAAAACCCACAAATTGATTCTATTCCAGCCTCTTTATCACTGGATCAACCGCTGATCGAAATTCGCCCTCGCTGGCACCGTTTAGCGGAAGTTGGTTTTACCGCTGATGATTTTGGTTTTTCCGTTGCAGCGCTCAGTGATGGTGCGTTTGTCGATGAGTTTTTTATTGATGACGACAAGGTTGATATCTTTTTATACAGCCGTGCCGGTCAACAACAAGACTTAGCCGGACTGGCAACACTTTCTGTTACTACACCAAACCAAAATGTTCTGCCTTTAAATGCACTCGCCGATCTAGTGGAAACCATCGATAGTGACAATCTTCGTCGTATCGATGGTCGACGTACGGTCACGCTGTTGATTATTCCGCCTCGAGATGTGGCATTAGAAACTGCTGTGAATAAAGTCCGTGATGAGATGATCCCTGCTATGCAAAGTGAGGGGGAAATAGCAAAAGGCGTTAGCTTAAGTATTTCTGGCGCGTCAGATCAGTTAGATGCCACGCGAGAATCTTTATCTGAAAACTTAATGGTGGCGGTCGTTCTGATCTATCTGCTGTTGGTCGCTATTTTCTCGCACTGGGGTTACCCGCTAATAATTTTAGCCACGGTGCCGTTAGGCATTGCAGCCAGTATTGTCGGACTGGTCGGCATTAATAATGCTGGCCCATTGCTTGGGTTGTTTGGATTGCCGCCGATTATCCAAGCTTTCGACATGATTACCATGCTCGGTTTTGTCATCTTGTTAGGTACGGTAGTTAACAACCCGATACTGATTGTTGAACAAGCAAGACGTAATTTAATGAATGCTGGTATTACCATTCATGAAGCCGTGAACCAGGCCGTAGCGACACGTCTTCGTCCAATTTTGATGTCGACATTAACCACCATCTTTGGACTAGCACCTCTTGTGTTTATCCCGGGAGCGGGTACTGAACTCTATCGCGGCGTTGGTATTGTCGTGCTTGTCGGTATTTTTGTATCGATGATCATTACATTGACCTTCTTACCCTGCCTGCTGATTTATGTTCTATCGCTGACCAAACGAGGTCGGGAAAAGGCAATTAGCTGATGAATTTGGGTGATATTGATCGAATAATTGAGATGGCTTGGGAGGATCGCACGCCATTTGAAGCCATTGAACAGTTGTTTGGGCTCAATGAAGCAGCAACCATCGCACTGATGCGCCGAGAGTTAAAATCTGGCTCATTTAAAGTCTGGCGTGCTCGTGTCAGTGGTCGAAAAACCAAACATCGTCAATTAAGAGACCCAGCTGTGAGTCGTGCTTATTGCCCGACCCAATACAAACCATAAGCACTTTGTTTATCCCCTAAATGATCTAACGCATCAAGCTAAATACTTATCGACAAAAACGATTTCACCACGATGTAAAGGTTGGCTAACCAGCCAACCAAAAACACCAAAGAACGGTAAGTTGGTTGATTTAAAGCGTAAAAAATTGGGTGTAATAAACGGCAGCATAAAAACAGTACGGCGGCATAACCAAGCGAATACAGATCGATGCTGGAAAAGAACGCCAACATGCAAGCAACGGAATAAAAAACCAATGCTTCCCAAGCATTTTGCTGAGCGCCATAAATACGCGCGGCTAAACCAGTCATTTGTGCCTGTTGTTGTCTTGGGTGGTGATTATCAAACTTACCAAACTGCTTAAGTCTTAAAACGCCCCCTATTACGGCCAATGTAATCGGGATCAATGACACGATAAACAGCACCACAAACAAACTTGGCATAACGTTAACTCCAGAAACAGTCACTGCGCTTAGCGTAAACACGCTGGGGGTTTAACTCACTATCAGGCGCATTTGTATCACAAAGGATAGAAAATCAGTTTTTATCTTTTAAAGATTGTTGAATATCGCTGAGTTGCTTACGAATCGCCGCAAGTTCTTGGTTTCCACGGCGACTCTCTTCGATTAAATCCCGCAATCTGTCTTTGGTACCAAAGATAGCAAAAGGCAACAAAAACCACAGCACACCTAAAATAAGTAAAAACAGGATCCAGATGATCCCTAATCCACCGATTGCCTCACCCATTACACTTCCTCAACGGTTAATCGATAGCGGCGTCTAAAGCCTATTAACAAGCCGATAATGCCACCTAAACCAAAGACATTGGTCCCGTTACAAAAACACCTAGTAATGGCCCTTGTGGCGCATCTGGTGCCAATAACATTGGGCCAAAATACCCAGCTACAAATCCGATTAAACCCAGTAACAAACTACCGGCTAATGTCCAACCGAGCAAAGACTGTGGCCATGTCTGTGTTTTAGGCCAAATACGAGATGCCACACATAAAGCCACGATTAAGGCCATCAAATTTGCAGCGCCACCCAAAACACCCAAGCTAGATATCAACAGTAACAACCAACACAACACATAACTCGCCATAAACATGGCTAGCGTCAACACAATGCGTATCGATTTAGGAAACATTTACAGCTTGATGGTAACGAACAATTCGCTCAACTTCGTTTTGTGAGCCCATGATGACCGGAACACGTTGATGTAATTCAGTGGGTTGAATCGATAAGATCCGCTCAGTTCCTGTGGTACTTAAGCCACCCGCTTGTTCAACAATAAAACTCATCGGGTTGGCCTCATATAACAGACGTAATTTACCGCCCTGTTTGGCTATTTTGCTGTCGATGGGATACATAAACACACCACCACGCGTCAGTAAGCGATATACCTCAGCAACCATTGATGCGACCCAACGCATATTGAAGTTTTTCTCACGCTCGCCATCTGTGCCTTGCACACATTCATCGACATACTGTTTAACCGGCACTTCCCAGAAACGTTCGTTAGACATATTAATAGCAAACTCAGCCGTATCTTTAGCGATGCGCATATTTGGGTGGGTCAAAATAAACTCACCGACATCACGATCAAGGGTAAAACCATTTACGCCATTACCTATGGTCAGCACCAAGGTAGTTGCCGGACCATAAACAGTAAAACCCGCGCAAACTTGTTTTGTGCCCGGTTGTAAAAAGTCTTTTAGGGTTGGATTTTTGTTTTTGCCGTCATAACGCAAGATAGAAAAAATACTACCGACGGACTGGTTAACATCAATATTTGATGAACCATCAAGCGGATCAAAACAAATCAGATAACGGCCTTTGGGAAATTTAGCCGGAATATGGATGATATCTTCGATTTCCTCTGAGGCCATGGCAGCTAGATGCCCGGTCCACTTAAGATGATCAATCATCACATCATTACTGATGATATCGAGTTTTTTTTGGGTTTCACCCTGCACATTTTCTGAATCAGCATAGCCGCCCAACCCTATTAAGCCGCTACGACCAACCAGGTGCGATATTTTTTTACAGGCACTGACAATATCATTCAGCAGTCCCGATAAATCACCGGTAGAGTCTTGATGAGCTCGCTGGGTTTCGACGATAAACTGGCCAACCGACTTGCCGATATCAGACATGGCTGGAAATCCTTTTTTTTGCGTCAGGGTGATTCAGGCTACATCAAAATGTTGTTATCTGTGTGAACGCAACCAACATTTTTTATAACCGCATTTGTAAATCACAGTTTGACCAGGATCTCACCCATGCCGATACCACCGATATCACCTGCGTAACGTTGAACTCGAGAAAATGGTTCAACCTTGGCAAAGGTACTGTCGAGCTTTTTAAAAGCTTTAAATAACAGTGGTAAAAACGCCAAAGTATGCGCACCACAATCATTAAAGTTTGCTGAAATACCTTGTTTTGGCATCTGGCTTAACAACAAGGTGCCACGCTTCATGGCATAACCTAAATGTTTGCCAACCTGACCCTGCACAGCAATCGTGCCTGAAACCATCCGTGAACCACAGTACTCACCGGCATCACCTTCAATCAGAATCATGCCACGACGCATATGATCACCGGTACGTGCACCACTATTACCTGTGATGATAATCGTGCCGCCGGTCATACCGTTTTTGTAACCGACACGTGCGCCACCAACAAAATCACCGGTATTACCGTTCACTTTGATTTGGCCGCCCTTCATTTCACAACCTGTGTAAATAAAGGTATTGCCATTAACGACAATACTGCCGCCCGTCATGAACTGACCAAGATATGCACCGGCATCACCATCAATCGTGATACTGCCTTGTGACATACCATGACCAATGCGATCTAATTTGGCGCTGCTATTTTCAAAGCGAATATCTGTTACATCATCACCACTAATCGTGAATAACTCAGCAACTTTAACGGCGACACGACCAGAGACTAGAGTTAACTCACCAATCTCTTGAGCCGATTTACCAGCCAGTTTATCCGCGGTTAATGGCGAGCAATCAACACGCTGTGCTAACTCGGCTTTTAAAGATAACGTCAGCGAACTCATGCCATGATCTCCCGCAAATGAAAGTGGAACGGTCCTAATTTACCGCCATAGTTACCGGCACTGATACGACGAATACCATTTTCAGCACCTAAGTCACAGGCTGCTTGGATACCTACACGCATCGCTTTATCGATATCTTCTTTGCTCAAACCATCAATAACGATTTCCATGACTGACTCAACTTCTGGTGAGCACTCACTCTTAGTTTGACCTTTTAGCGTCGGGCAAAATGCATCGTTGGTTGAGGCACTCAAGGCTTTATATTTTGAGCCGACTTTCGAACCAGAACGCACCACCCCACCCGGGAATGGCATGATCACATTCGGGATTTGTTTCATCGCTTTGATTGCTGCTTCGCAAGCGGCTAACGCTTGAGGCTGAGATTCAGCCAAGATTAAGAAGTTACCACCACCCACAGCTGAAACTACGCCGGTATTTTCTTGGGTCAGGAATTCACCATCCATCACAGGAATGCGCCAGTAACGTTCACCATCAATCATTTTCGAAATCTGGAAACCGTCACCAAAGAAACGTAGGTTTTTACCTAGGGCAATATTCTTACCCTCTTCGCCTTCAATACCTGAAAACAAAGCGGTTGTTGGTGCCGTTAGTACACATTGTCCTGCACGGGTTTCAACTTGCTTTGCCAAGCCTTTACCACCCATTGCAAAAATCAGACATGCCACACCGGGACGACCATCAGGGGTTTCTTCTGGTGACATTGTCCGTTCGATAGATGCCTCACAACCACATGCAATAACGGAGGTCGCAAAACCCGTAAATGCCACCGCTGAATTCATGGCCCACTCGAGGTTTTGCGCCGTAATAATAATGCGCGTGCCTTTCATCGGAAACGCTTCCGCGAAGGTTTCGTCGATGCTTACACCATTGATAATCACAGCTTGCCTCCTTTATGCAGCGGCTGGATTGTTAAGCTGCCGCGACCATCATCAACGATTTCATCATTGCTGATTTTGAAGTTACTCAGGTTCATGGTGTGGTATCTGTCAAAGTACTGTTTTAATGGTTTTTCAATACTGACATCGTATTCAGGTTTGACCACGTGTGTCGTACCCCAGGTGACTTTCTGAACCTCACCATCACGAACAACCATTTCACCATCTTTAAAGACATAGTCTGGCGTGGCGAACATTTTTTCACGATCGTCATGATCGGTATAAACCGTAATATCAGCCGCCGCACCAACACCCAGATGACCACGATCAGCTAAACCAACCAATCTAGCCGCACCAGCACGTGTCATGATGGCAATTTCGTATAGCGAGTATTCACGCTCAATTGATGCCAGATGTGTCGCTTTCTGTGCTTCTGGATGCAGTCTTTCCAGCATATTGTTGCGGAACGTACGATCCATCAGCAATTTGATAAGATGTGGATAACTGGTAAATGGCGCACCATTTGGATGATCTGTGGTTAAGAAAATCCGCCATGGATCATCAACCAACAGGAAGGTTTCCAAACCAATCATCCATTGCAATGCGTTCACATAGCTTTGGTCTTTGTACTTAAATGGCACAACACCACAACCGGCATCACACTCAATATCCATACAAACCCATTTGTCTGGATGTGAATGCGGTGCACCAGCAAACTGACGCATATTGTCGCCAGAAGCCGTAACGGTTTGACCAAATAAGATCTGACCAACGTCGACGGTGATGTTTTTATTTTTGTTAATGGCTTCAGCAATTTCTGCCGCACCAGAAGAGAATTTGAAATCGCCTTCAGTGCCATAACTATGGAACTGAATATGCGTTAAGTGCATCGGCAAACCTTCAGCACCTTGGATGGTATCCAAAGTTGTCTGCATATTGCCTGGTACACCTAAGTTACAGCCATGAACATGTAATGGATGTGGAACACCGATTTCTTTTACGGCTGTTGATAGGCGATGCAAAATATCGCGCGGTGTGACGCCATAAAATTCATTTTTTTCATCCAAATCCAGCTTACGCTGATTAAATTTGAATGCGTTGATGCCACCCGGGTTAACAACTTTCAGACCAATTGCTTGTGCATGGTTAATCGTCCAAGCAACGTAGTTATTAATCGCTTCCTGATCTTGGTTGGCTGCCATCATTCGTAACAGGAAGTCGTCACTTCCCAACATGACATAACCACCTTTATCGATGATTGGTGTGTCATGCATTTCCATATGTGCTTGGCGAGCATTAATCGGTAATACGGCGGGTTCAAAACCAGCGGTATAACCCATTTCAGCGTAACGATAACCCGTCGTTAATGTGCTTGGTGCAGCATGACCACAGCCACTACGCAGCAACTCCGTACGTGCATAAACTTCTTCAGCATGATCTTCTGGCAACATGGTGCGGGCGATATTTACCTTACCGCCACCAATGTGCGTATGCATATCAATTGCACCGGCCATCACGACCTTGCCACGCAAATCGATTTCTTTATCGACTTGAACATCAGCCGGTTTAGCGACAATACGACCATCTCGAACATAAATGTCACGAACGACGTTTTCTTCGTTATGTGCCGGATCGTAAATCCGTCCACCTGTTAGTTTTAAAAGCATAATTTCTCCTACAGGGCCTGTTCGACTGCACTGAGCACATCAAACACGCTCGGTAAGCCGCTGTCGCGTAATTTTTTCAAAGGTACAGAGACGACACTATCGCAACGGAAAGTGCGACCTTCATGATCGATACCTGGTACACCCACGGGAATATAAACATCCGGCTCAGTTTCAAACTGCATACCACTTCGACCCAAAACAAATGTTTGTGCCTGACTCTTAGGTGGAAGACCTGCTTGATTAAAAGCATTTACCCAAATCAAGGTATCTACTTCACCATTTGCCAACATTCGCTCACTGTTAAAAATGAACGGATCGTATTCTGGGTAACCACGTTGGAAGCTGCTACGCATTGGATAACCACTTTGCCAAGAAGCCACAGCATTAATGGTAGTGTCACCTTGTTTACCACCCAGCGGTAAACCACTGCTGCGGGTGTCTTTATTGAGTTCTTTAATGGCTTCAGACAGCATTTGAATACTGGTTTCAGCGTGATCGTAGTTCAGTAAGGTGCCAGACCAAGTAAAGACAGAATAATTTGCTGCTTTCACGGTATCTGTTAAGGCTTGTAAGTCAGTTACTGCGATACCACCGACTTGCTGTGCTTGAACTGTTTTACCTTTGATTAACGCTCGTAATACAGATAAAACTTCTGGTAAATCTGTATCATCACAAGCTAAAACTTGAGGTTTACGACCATCTGGCGAAACAGCAGCATCACCAGAGGGGGCTTTACCAAGATAAATGATTTGGCGCTGATTAATATCCAAATCAAACATGGATTCTTTTGGCCAAACAACGCGTTCGTAAAAGCGTGGGAATGAGCTTTCAATATCACTACCAACCACCACAAATACATCGGCACGATTACGTGCTTCAGTTAAGGTTGTAGTCATATAGCCGGTGTCTTGTAACACTAAGATATTGCGAAATGCAGCAACTGAGAACTGACTATCGACACTGGCACCACTTTTATCAGCCAATGCCATAGCAGCACGACCGCCATTAAGATCAGTACCTAAACCAGCAATCACAGGTTGTTTGGAGGAGCGCAGTTGTTCAGCCATATAGGAAACCGCTTGCTCAAGCGTGACTGGCTCACCTTTAATTCGTGGCTGAATATCACCTAAAGGTGCTTCAAATGCTGGGGTGTTAATGGCATCGCCATTTTCAACCACTTTGATTTGGTTACCATCAACCTCAATCACCAAATCGTCAGCCGCGATACCGCAGAAGGGACTTGCGACTTCCTGCCAGGTGTTGGCTGTGTCTGCATTACTCATATTGCAATTCCTCGGATAATACGGACTAGCTTGGGGCAACCACTCGCTGCTTCAAGCAAAACTTAACTATTTAAGTCCGTTTAACTGTGTTTGGCTCGCAATAACAACGAGTCAATCGCATTTTCACGTAATTGTTTTTGCATCGCGTCAGCCTGAGCCCGACCATTTACCGGCCCAATTTGAACACGATGCCAAGTATCTTTATCGTCAATCGTCACCGTTTGCACTTTAGACTCAACCCCTAAAAAGGCGAGTTTTGCACGGTAAGCATCCGCATCTGAAAGCTTTTTGAATGATCCGACTTGGATAATATAACTTTCAGTATCCGCAACACTGGCCGTTTGTTTTGGCTGTTCTGGTTGAGGCTGTGTCTCAACGGTTTCTTCAGGTGGTGCAGTAACAATTGTTTTTTTATCCGCTTGAGGTCTAGTGACAACTTCTTCAGATTCAGGCAATAACGTGTAAAAATCAAATGTTGGCTCTATGCCAGATGATTTCTTTTGTTCTTGTGCTGTTTTCTGTGAGCCATCAGCCGGTACATTGTCTTTTAGATGCAGTAAAAACATCACAAAAGCACCAACCACAAAACTCAACAACATTGGTCCCCACGGCATACTGCCGCGTTGCTGTTGCTGACGGTTTTGCGTGTTACGGGTATTACGTTTGGTAGCCAACACGAACCCCTTACATTGTTTGTGGCGCAGAAACGCCCATTAAACCTAAACCATTAGCAATAACTTGTCTGACTGCAGCAATCAAAGTTAAACGTGATTGCGTCAACGCAATATCATCACTAATAAATTGATATGCATTGTAGTAAGTGTGGAAATCACGGGCTAAGTCCATCAAGTAATGCGCTAACACGTGTGGTGTGTAATTAATCGCAGCTAATTCCAATACTTCTGGATAACGGGCCAACATCGTTAACAAAGCTTGTTCGTGATCGGTAGACAGAAGTTCAAGGCTGGCAAAACCGGCTTTTTGATCCCAATCAATACCACGCTCAGCGAGTTGTCTGAAGACACTACACACCCGTGCGTGTGCATATTGCACATAGTAGACAGGGTTATCGTTACTTTGTGATTTCGCCAATTCCAGATCGAAATCCATATGCTGATCAGCACTACGTAACACGTAAAAGAAACGTGCTGCATCATTACCAACTTCTTCACGAAGTTCACGTAAGGTGACAAATTCACCACTACGCGTCGACATACCGACTTTTTCAGTGCCGCGATATAACACCGCAAATTGCACTAATAAGACTTTGAGTTTGTCAGCATCTTGCTTTAATGCTTGAACGGCAGCATTAACCCTTGGGATATAACCATGATGGTCAGCACCCCAAATATCTATGATCTGATCAAAACCACGCTGATATTTATGTAAGTGATAAGCAATATCTGAAGCAAAGTAAGTTGCTTGACCATTATCGCGGACAACAACACGATCTTTTTCATCACCAAAGGCGGTTGATCTAAACCACCAAGCACCATTGTCTTGATAGAGCATATCGGCTGATTTCAATGTTTCAATGGCTTCATCGACAACACCACTTTCTACCAATGAACGCTCAGAGAACCATTCATCATATTCAGCGCCAAACTCAGCCAAATCGTCACGAATGTCACCCAAAATCGCATTCAAACCAATATCAAAAACGGTTCGGTAATCTACTGCACCCAATAACTGTTTCGCTTGTTGGGTTAAACCATCGATATGCGCTTCTTTATCACCACCTTGAGGTTCATCAGTCGGCACCCCCTCAAACACAGCATCGGCTTTACGTAAAAAGCTATCACCATGTTTTTGTTGGAGTTCAGCTGCGATATCACGGATATATTCACCACGATAACCATTACTTGGGAAAGTAAAACTTTCACCTAATAACTCTAAATAACGTAACCAAACACTGGTGGCCAAAATGTCCATTTGGCGACCCGCATCGTTAACGTAATATTCACGATGAACATCAAAACCAACTGCTTTAAGTAGGCTACTAACAACGCTACCGTAAGCTGCACCACGGCCATGACCAACATGTAATGGACCGGTTGGATTGGCTGAAACAAACTCAACTTGTACTTTTTTGCCAGCACCCACTTTACTCAATCCATACTGGCCAGATTGGCTAATGACATCATTTACAACTTGTAATTTTGCCTTTTCAGTCAAAAACAGATTGATAAAGCCAGGGCCTGCAATTTCTGCTTTCGCTAACACATCATCTTCAGCCAATTGCTCAACGATCAATGTGGCGATTTGTCGTGGATTCATTTTGGCTGGTTTTGCCAAAACCATAGCGATATTACAGGCGAAGTCGCCATGTGCTTTATCTTTGCTGCGCTCAAGGTTGATACTGACAGGCAGTTCAGCAGGTAATTGTTGTTGCTGTTGAAGCGTAGCGACGGTTTTTTCTAGCAGAGGTATCAGATGTGCTTTCAAAAGTGGTGGCATCCAATTTGATGTTTTCAAAAACAGGCATTCTAACCGATCAATGCCTTGATAACATCATTAGCCGAGCCCAAAAACGGCTTACATTAGCTCAATCGGATCGATATCCAGTGACCAACGAACTTTTCGCGCAAGTTTGGCTTTGCTAATTGTTGCTAAATGTTTATCAATTAATTGATGTAACGCGTTTCGAGATTGGCTTGAAAAAACCAATTGCGCCCGATAACGACCAGCACGTTTTTCCATAATCGCAGGAACAGGTCCCATTACTTGAACATGGTGTTGATTACCCACCTTATCGGCGAGTAATTGCAATAATTCCATCGCTTGAAAATTCACTGGTGATTCTGCGCGCCAAATTGCCCAGTAACTTGCCGGTGGTAATTGCATTGCAGAGCGTTCAGCCAATAACTCATTGGCTAGTTTGCCATAGTTTTGAGTCAATACATCAGCCCAGAATGGGTGACTGATTTGTCTTGTTTGTATCACAACTTCACCTTGTTGCTCTCCCCGTCCCGCACGTCCGGTGACTTGAATAACGGCTTGGGCTAAATATTCTGTTGCCCGAAAATCAGCACTAAATAACCCTTGATCAGCATCTAACACACCAACCAAAGTAACGTTATGAAAATCATGCCCTTTTGCCAGCATTTGGGTACCAACCAAAATAGCGGATTGGCCATTTCGAATCGGCTCAAATAAATCATCAAAGGCATTTACTTTTTGTGTTGTGTCACGATCGATTCGATATACCGGCGTATCGGGAAATAAGCCTTGCACCATTTGACTGATTTTTTCGGTACCAGCGCCATAGGTATTGAGATCAGTACTGTCACATTCGGGACATGATTCTGGAAGTCGTTGAATGAGACCGCAGTGATGACAAAACAATTGATTTTTGTGTTGATGCACAACCAGTTTTGCATCACAGCTTCGACATGTTGCTTGCCATTCACAGCTATGACACATCAAAACCGGAGCAAAGCCACGTCGATTTATAAACAACAAAACTTGTTGTTGTTTAGCTAAATGATTGGCGATTTTTTCTTGTAGTTCTCTACTGATGACAGCTTGAGGTTGCAAACTTAAATCAATCAACGACATATTGGGTAAACGAGCGTTACCAGCACGTTGTTTTAACGTTAACAATCGATAACGGTTTTGCTGAACTTGATAAAGACTTTCTAACGAGGGTGTGGCACTTCCCATTACGACGGGTACATTGACGTTTTTGGCACGCATCAATAAAACATTTTTGGCGTGATAACGAAGTCCATCTTGTTGTTTAAAAGCGCCGTCGTGTTCCTCATCAATAATCATTAAGCCAGGCCGTTTTAGTGGCATAAATACGGCTGATCTTGTTCCGATAATGACATCAGCTTCACCACTTTGGGCTAATGACCAAGCTTGTTTTCGTTGATTATCGTTAATGGCAGAGTGACTAAGTACCACTCTTCCAGTGATGCCGGCTTTAAAACGATTAACAAATTGACCACTCAGACTTATTTCAGGAATCAAAATAAGTACTTGTTTGCCAAGTTTTATTTGTTCTCTCGCTAAGGCCAAATAGACTTCGGTTTTGCCACTTCCGGTTATGCCATGTAATAAAAATGGTTGAAATTGGCCGGATTGGCCATGGATTTCATCAAAAGCGACTTGTTGTTCAGGGTTTAAAGGCCAAGTTTTTTCTTTGTTCTCGGTACTCCATTCAACATCGACATGTTGTTGTGACTCAACTAAACCTTTTTCAGCAAGCCCTTGCAAACTGGGTTTGACGTTACCTAAGCGGTTTTTTAATTCGGTTTCATCCAATCCACGTTCTGAAGTTTGCAACTCACTCAAAATGGCTTGCTGTTTTTGACCTAATTTCGGCGCTTCGCTGGGTTTAGCAGACCATACATTTTTAAGGGTTGGGCTAAGCGGTTCACCTAGGCGAATTTTTTTTGGCAAGGCCGTGGCAAAGCAGTCGCCAATAGGATGATGGTAATAAGCACTTATCCAGCGAATGAGTTCAAATCGTTCCGAATCAAAACAAGGTGAATCATCAAGACGCTCGGTGATGGTTTTTAATTTTCGATCTTGAGTTTCTTCCATTTTGATATCGGTCACGATACCGATGACTTGCTTGCTGCCAAAAGGCACTTTGGCTCTCATGCCTTTTTGCCAGACATCTGGTTGTTCATCAGACAAATAGTCGAATGTTTGTCTAAGCGGACAATTGATGGCAATTTCGATGATGCAAGACATTAATCAATACAAGTAAAGAGATAGAAAGAGTTTTATGATGTTAATGTTTTATGCCTGTGAATATTGGGATAAATTTGTTTAGCTGATTTAAATTAACAACTTAACAGCTATTTTACCTGTGGGTAACTTTCGTTTTGCGACATTGATTGCTTGTGGATAATTATGTGAGTTATCCACAGGGAATTTTATCCACAGGTTATGATCCCTAATGTTCTACCAACCATACCGATCTTGTACAGACTTTATGCAATATTGGATTTTTGTTTAAGTGTTTGAATTTAAATATTAAATTTAATTTAGTGATGATCTGGAATTTAAGCTTATCGTTGTTTGAAAATGTTGGTTTAACACTTTTGTAAACAGGTGAAAGCTTTGCCAGCGGTGTATAACTGTTATGCTGTCGCAGCTGTTTTAGGGGATGAAAATGTTATCGATAATTGTTGCGATGGATGAAAATCGATTAATAGGTCGTGATAATGACTTGCCTTGGCGGTTATCTGCGGACTTACAGTTTTTTAAACGTACTACGATGGGCAAACCGTTGATCATGGGCCGTAATACGCATGAGTCGATTGGTAGAGCCTTACCTGGAAGACGAAACATTGTTGTGACTCGTCAGGCTGATTTTCAGCCCGCTGAAGGTTGTGAATTAGCGGCCGATCCTGATTCAGCATTAAACATGTGTATTGATGAGGAAGAAGTGATGTTGATGGGCGGAGCGTCTTTGTATGAACAGTTGTTGCCCAAGGCAGATAAGCTTTATTTAACACGTGTTCAGGCATCACTTGAGGGTGATACCTGGTTTCCTGAGATTAACTGGTCAGACTGGCAGTTACTGTCGCAAGAAAAACATCAAGCAGACAGTAAAAACCAGTATGACTACTGTTTTGAAATTTATCAGCGTATTAATTGATAGGTTTCATAATACGAAGTGCTTGTTGTAAGTGTTCAGCGGCTTTATGTCCGAGTTCGGTGAGATAACCACCATCTTCGTTACTGATAAGACCTAATTCATGAAGTTGTTTGGCTGCATCAACTAAACCTTGACGCGCATCATGATGGATTTTGATTCCTTGTAATGTACTGTCTAGGTTGAAGTGAAGTAATACTTCAATTTGATCGACTTGTTGTTGGCGCATAAAAGGCTCCTTTACCTGTTTTCAGTTTGTGCAACTAACATGTTTTCGAAATCTTCAGCAGAGATCGGTTTACTAAAATAAAAACCTTGCATGAGATCGCAGCCTTTTTCTTTTAAGGCTAGAAGGTGATCATGGGTTTCAACCCCTTCAGCGAGTGTTTTTAATCCCAGTGAATGTGCCAGCGTTATCACGGCATCAACAATCGCGGCATCATCAGGATCATCAAGCATGTCAAAAACAAAGCTTTGATCGATTTTGAGTTTATTGATCGGAAATTTTTTCAGATAACTCAACGAAGAATAACCTGTTCCAAAGTCATCCAACGATAACCGAATTCCTGCAGCAGCCATGGCCTGCATTTGTTTAATGGTGAGATCCATATTAAACATGGCGACCGACTCAGTGATTTCTAGCTCGAGGTTTTTCGGGGGAAGATTGTGCGTTTCAAGTAGCTCTACGATGGTACTGACTAACATTGGGTTATTAAACTGCACGGCTGATATGTTGATAGCCATAACTAAATCTTGATGACCATCGTCATACCATTTTTTACATTGGCCAATGGCGGTGTCCAATATCCAGTGACCAATAGGATTAATCATGCCTGTCTCTTCGGCGACAGGAATAAATTCTAAAGGAGAAATGTCACCTACTGGAGGGTAGTGCCAGCGAAGTAAAACTTCAGCGCCACTGATTTTATTGGACGTAAGATCAACTTGCGGTTGGTAGGCTAAATAGAGCTGTTCACGGCTTAGGGCAAAACGTAATGCATGTTCCAGTTCCAGTTTATGGATGATCTGTGAATGCATTTCTTCTGTGAAGAACTGATATTGGTTTCGACCAGCGTGTTTAGCGCGATACATAGCGGTATCGGCATGTTTATTGAGCGTTTCAGGATCTTTACCATTATCGGGGTAAATACTGATGCCAATTGAAAGCGTAATAAATAATTGATTGTCTTCAATTTCAAATGGCTCAGTCATTTTCTCAATGAGCTTTTGGGCAACGTGTGCAGCACCATCAGCATCGGTGTCTGGTAGCAAAATAATAAATTCATCACCACCTGTTCGACAGACAGTGTCTTGATCTCGCATTTGTTTTTTAAGCTTTTCAGCAACCGAGATAAGTAGTAAGTCACCGACAGCGTGCCCAAGACTGTCGTTAATAAATTTAAAACGATCTAGGTCTAAATAAAGTAAAGCCAGTTTTTGCCCATATCGATCATTGGTAATTACTGCCTGACGAATGCGATCACTAAGTAAAGCACGGTTTGGAAGCTTGGTGAGTACATCGTGATGGGCTAAAAAGTTAATACGTTGCTCAGCTTCGCGATATTTGGTGATATCCGACATGATCGCCACGAAATTTTGACAGTGTCCATCTTGGTTATTGACTTGAGTGATAGATAACCACTGCAGATAAATTTCACCGTTTTTACGTCGGTTATAAATTTCCCCAGACCAACGACCTTCTTGTTTTAGTGATTCCCAAAGGTTTTCGTAGAAGTGCAGGCCATGTTTGCCAGACTTCAGTAAATTTGGATTTTGCTCTAGCACTTCCGACTCGTCATAACCGGTCATATCGGTGAAAGCGGCATTAACTCGGATAATACGGTTTTCGGCATTGGTAATAATGATGCCTTCATTACTATTTTTGAACACCATATTGGCAAGATTAAGTGCTTGCTCAGTTTGTTTTCGTTCACTGATGTCATCAATGATGGCGACATAGACTTTTCGATCATCATAAAAATCAGATTGTATTGAAACACTCACCGGATAAGTTGAACCATCTTTTCGCCAATGTTGGGCTTCAAACTGTAGTCTAGGTTGTTCTTGAGAGGTAAGTGGTTCAAGAATCTCCAACATCTGTTCATGTGAAATATCACGCGTTATATCCAACGGCGTCATGGTTTGGAGTTCTTCCATGCTATAACCAAGATTTTTTCTTGCTCCTTGATTAACGCGAGTAAATAGCATCGTTTCTGCATCAACGATATAAATTTCATTAAGCGAGCGTTCAAGAATATCCCCAAGCAACATATTCTCAGCCAGCATGTGCTGTTGCTCACTAGTGTCTAGAACCACACCAACGATTTGCGTCATACCCTCTTGCGTTTGACTGGCACTTAAGCAGTCTTGAACATATAGATAATGACCATCTTTATGTTTAAAACGGAATCTATTACTGACAGGTTTATCGTTATTCAACGCTCGTTGCAGGGTTTCCATGACCTGAGCGGCATCTTCCGGGTGAATATGTTGTTGCCAGTTGTGGGGATTTTTTAACCAAAAGTCAGCACTAATACCCGTAATCCCTTCTACGGATTCTGTGACATAACTAAGGCGAAATACAGGGCCAGGCAGAATATCTAATACATAAGTCACACTTGGGCTAACACGTAGCATGCTCTGTAAAAAGTCGACCGATTGTTTGAGCTCTTGGCGAAGTTGATATTGTTTTGAGACATCTTGAAAAACCAATATCACTCCAAGAATAGGCGCATCAGGTTCTGCTGTTGAGCGAATAGGCGCGGCACTATCAGAAATATGGTATCTGGTGCCATCTCGAGCTAATAGCAAAGTACTGTTGCTGAGCTCAACAACATCGCCAGTTTCAAGAACTTTGCTAACAGGATTCTCGATAGGTTCATTGTTATTGGCGTTGTATATATCAAACACACTCATCAATGATTGGCCGAGAGCTTGGCCTTCTGTCCAACCTGTTAATCGACAAGCAACAGGGTTAATGCGTGTGATAAGGCCATTAGCATCAGTCACAATCACGGCATCACCGATGGATTGCAATGTGATGTGTAAGCGTTGTTCACGATCAGTGACGTCAGCAATATATTGTTTGAGTTGCTTGCCGGTATTCACCAGCACATCACCAACCGCGGTTTGCTCAGTGTTACCTCTTAATGGATTATGCAGGTCAAAATTTTGCTGATGGAGCTGTTTAGCGAGTCCTTTTAAAACCTGAATCGGCTTTACAGCTATGGACTGAATGATGGTAATAAATAATAGGGTTGCCAATAAAAATAGAAATAAGGAAGGCAACGTTTGCTGTATAGATTGATGACCAGCTTGCGCTAGTTGGTGACTGACATCACTTTCTAAAATGAGAACAGGTGGGTGGTGATTTGAGGTGAGTAATGGCTTTTCGGTTAAATTAAGAGGAACAGCAACTAATAAGCGTCCATCATCGGCATACTGTTGAATGTCATGAAAATTATTGCTGTTAGCCAATAAGTCACGTTGGGTCGAATCAAAAATATCTTCAGCAGCAAGATGTTTCCATGCAAATTGAGAGCTATAACTTACCCGCCCTTCACTATTCACTAATACGGCAAGTTGTGCACTGTCACCGAGAACAAAACCTGAAATAGCACTTTGAACTTGTTCTAACTGTTGATTAGCGAGCGCATACTCGAGTGTATGGGCAAGCTGTAATGCGCTCTCATAGAGATGTGTTTGTGCATTTTCAGTTATTAACTCGATGCGTTCTTTGTATTCATAACGTGCCTGAAAACCGGAAATAATTAAAAACATCACCACGACAATAGTCGGGATCCATAACGCTAACCGGAACGTATCAATAGGTGACGGTTTATTCATAGTTTGGCAGCAATGAAGGACTATCTGGAATTTGGGTTAATAACCCTTGCTGCAACAAAAACTCCCCAGTTTGCTGAATATAGCTTGGTAAAGCGGTTTCCATAATACGCTGGCTCTCCTGCTTATCTGGCAGGATAAGTTGTTGGTATAAACTTCCTAATTGGCTAACGCTAACGCCAAGTCTGGGGGCAATAATGGAGTGGGCTTCTTTGGGGTGTTGTTTTAAATAGTCTAGTGCTGGCCAATAATTATCGATGAGTAATTGAAGTGACTCAGGATGCGTTTGTAAAACACTTTTTCGAGCGACCAAAACATCCATGATTTTGCTGTCTATGTGTTGGCTGTCAATCAGAAGTTTGTAGCCTAGTTCTTGTAATTTGTAGCCTGTTGGGTCAAAGGTAACAACCGCATCAATCTGACGTTTTTGCATCAATGAAAAGTGTTGGTTAACCGTAGAGGGAACGACCGTAATATCATCCACTGTAAGCTCTGCTTTTTGCAGTGCTTGGAATAATAGATAGGCACCGACGGCACCTTCTTCGACGCCGATGCGTTTACCCTTCAGATCACTGAGTTTGTTGACGTTGGGGCCGCCAATAATTTTGTCAGCACCATTTGAGATATCTGTAATTAATAGGATCTGTAAATCGTCTATCTGTTCAGAGAGTCGTAACACTTCGTCTAAAGTCAAAGCGCCAACATCCAGCTGTCCATGACGTAGCGCTCGCAAGGTTTCCGTAGAAGAGCTAAGTTCAATCAGTTTGATTCGATCTTCAGGGTATAAATCTAAAGCGCGAGCAAGATGGAGAACCTCGTAGCCAGCCCATGGAATATTGCCAACTTTTAGTGTGGGCTCATTTGCCGGCTTACAACTCATTACTAGCAGACTGCTGATGAGAATGAAGCTGGTTCCAAAGGCCCATAACAAGCGATTGAACAGGCACATCAACGTTAATCCTTAAACATTAAGGTCTAAGCCAACAATATCACAAAATTTCCGTGATACTAGTGCTAAGTTATGAGAGTGAAAGGATTTTTCTTATCAACGTATGTTGCAGTATTTAACTGAATTTGGTGTTAAGATAAATTTACTAAGACGTGAAAACGTTATTAAGGAGTTTATTATGGAAATTCCAGGTATTGCCCCTTTTGCTGGCCAACCTACTTTGACCAATCCACTTAACAACGATGATCGTCAAGTGGGACAGCAAACACAAAATCAACAAGTAGAAGAAACCAGTAATACCACGCTATCTCAAGAACAGGGACCAACAGCCTTGAGTAATGCCCTGGTGGTTAATGCTAGTGAAGAAGCTGTGGCGTCAGGATTTAATCCTGATAACCCAGGCGGCACTATCGACTTGACGGCGTAAACAGTATGGCAGCACCGATTATTTCGCACGATCCATTGTACCGTCTGTTACGTGATGGACAGATTGAACAGTTTAACCAGCGTGTTGCTGCTGGCGAGGTAGCAGATCTCACCGGTTGTGATTTCAGACATATGAACCTTCAAGGACTTAATGCTGACAAGCTGGATCTCTCGAATGCTTATTTGAGACAGGCAGATCTTAGGGGCATCGATTTTAGAGGTTGTAAGGGTCTGGAAGGCGCAAGCATTCATGGCGCTAAAATTTCAGGTGTTTACTTCCCCAAAGAACTTAGCCCTGAAGAAATAACGCTCTCACTACAGCATGGTACGCGAATGCGCTACTCGAGTTAGTCGCCGTCTTCTGTTTCTGACGACTCAGTCTCTTCGTTTTTTTTCGGTAGAAACCGAGCACAAAACAAACCTAATTCAAATAGCAGCCACATAGGTAGCGCCAAAAGGCTTTGAGAAATCACATCTGGTGGTGTCAGAAGCATGCCTATAACAAAGGCACCAACGATAACGTAAGGCCGTTTTTCTTTGAGGCTGTGTCTAGTTGTAATTCCTGTCCATATGAGCAATAGCGTTACGATCGGCACTTCAAATGCAAAACCAAAGGCAAAAAATAGTTTTAAAACGAAATTAAGGTAATGGCTGATATCAGTCATTACCGCGACACCCTCTGGTGCGGCTTGGGTTAAAAAACCAAACATCAGTGGAAACACCACAAAATAAGCAAACAAAATACCCAGGACAAATAGGACGGTACTTGCGAACATCAATGGAAAAACTATGCGTTTTTCATGTTGATATAAGCCTGGCGCGATAAATGACCAGAGCTGATAAAGCAGGACGGGCATAGACAACAAAATAGCGGTGCTTAAGGTCAGCTTGAATGGTGCTAGAAATGGCGATGCCACTTCGGTCGCAATCATGCTGCTGGTTTCAGGCAGGTGTTTGAGTAATGGATCAGATAGCAGCAGATACAAATCGTTGGCGAATGGCAGTAAACAAACAGCAATCAGTAAAATGGCCAAAATGCCACGCAATAACCGATCACGTAGCTCAACCAGATGGGAAATGAGTGGTTGTTGATCAGCGTTTTGCATCGTTATCTTCTGCTGAGTCGTTGTTTGTTCGTTTAGATTCTTTTTTTGCTGGCTGATCTAAATCAATTTTTTCATTCAGATCGGGCATATCCTCAGGTTTACGCAAAGCTTGTTTTAGCTCTTCAGCACGTAACTCAGCAGAAATTTCATTTTTGATTGACTGTAGTTGTGCACTGGCACGGCCAAGCCATAAACCGGTAATTCTTGCCAAGCGTGGCAGTCTGTCTGGGCCGACAACGACGAGTGCGACTACCGCGATAAGAAGTAACTCCCAAAAACCGATATCAAACACGGTTATTTACTTTTATCAGCGTCTTTTTCTTTTTGGCTGCTGGTTGTGGATAAATCGTTATCAACATCATGTTGAAGTTGATCGCTCTTATTATCCTTATCTTCTTCACCATCGCGTAAAGAGCTTTTAAAGCTACGAATTGCACTACCCAAGTCACCACCTAATGAGCGTAGTTTTTTTGTACCGAACAGCAGTACTACGATGACTAAAACGATAAGTAACTGCCAAACACTGATGCCGCCAAAACCCATGAGCTGCTCCTAGTGAAATCCAGGCAGGTTTCCACCGCCCAGAAGATGAATGTGTAAATGATCAACTTCTTGGCCGCCACCTGGGCCTGTGTTGATGATAGTGCGAAAACCGTCGTTTAAGCCTTGAGAAACAGCAATTTTAGGCAGGATTAATAGCATCTTTGCCAATAAGTCACTGTGTGTTTCATTAGCGTGATCTAATCTAGCAATATGCGTTTTAGGTATCACAAGGAGGTGGACATCAGCTTTGGGGTTGATGTCTTTGAAAACATAAAGCAAATCGTCTTCGTAAGCTTTGCTTGATGGAATTTCACCGGCAACAATTTTGCAAAAGATACAGTCGCTCATTTGGAACCCCGGTTGGCTTTTTCTTCAAGACCTGACAGACCAAAGCGTCGATCGAGTTCATCGAGTACGGCCTGAACATCAATATCATTATGCGCCAATAAAACCATGGAATGAAACCACAGATCCGCCGTTTCATAAATGATTTGACTGGCATCACCTGCTTTACCTGCAATAACGGTTTCAGTGGCTTCTTCACCCAGTTTTTTTAATATCTTGTCGGTGCCAGCTTGATACAAGCTCGCAACGTAAGAGCTGTCAGCATCCGCTTGTTTGCGTTGCTCTAAAACTTTGTAAAGTGCTTTGAGCGTATCACTCATGAGTAAATCTCTTTCGGATCTTTAACTACTTGCTCAACGGTTTGCCATTCACCATCTTGAAGTTGTTGGAAAAAGCAATGAACACGACCTGTATGACAAGCAATGCCTCCGACTTGTTCAACTTCTAGCAAAACAGCATCGTTGTCACAGTCGAGACGAATTGATTTTATTTGTTGTTGGTGACCAGATTGTTCACCCTTGTGCCAAATTTTTTGGCGTGAGCGTGACCAGTAAACCGCATGACCTGTGTCAGCACAAAGCTGTAATGCTTCACGGTTTAGCCAAGCCAAAGTAAGTACTTGCTTACTTTTATAGTCTTGGGTGATAACAGGTGCTAGGCCGTCGGTATTCCACTTTACTTGATCCAGCCAAGTACTCATAAGCGGACCTCAATACCTTGCTCGGCCATTTGTTGTTTGGCCTCACCAACCGTGTGTTCACCAAAGTGGAAGATGCTGGCGGCAAGCACTGCATCAGCGTGACCGAGCTTAATGCCATCGGTTAAATCTTGCAGTTTTCCCACACCGCCAGAGGCGATAACAGGAACAACAACAGCATCACTAACCGCGCGGGTCAGTTCTAAATCAAAGCCAGATTTGGTGCCATCGCGATCCATACTGGTTAGCAGGATTTCGCCTGCACCGTAGTCGACCATTTTCTTGGCCCATTCAACAGCATCAATACCGGTTGGTGTACGACCACCGTGGGTAAAGATTTCCCATCGTGGTGTTTCGCCTTCGGCTGAGACACGTTTAGCATCAATGGCGACAACGATACATTGTGAACCAAACTTTTCAGCGGATTCACGGACAAATTCAGGGTTTTTCACAGCTGCTGAGTTAATGCCAACTTTGTCGGCGCCGGCATTGAGCATTTTGCGAATATCGGCAACGGTGCGAATTCCACCCCCCACCGTTAACGGAATAAATACTTGGCTGGCAACTGCTTCAACAACATGATGCATGGTGTCGCGGTTGTCATGCGTAGCAGTGATATCCAGGAACGTCAGTTCATCTGCGCCTTGGGCATCATAGCGTTTGGCAACTTCTACCGGATCACCAGCATCACGAATATCAACAAACTGCACACCCTTTACGACGCGACCTGCATCAACGTCTAGACAAGGAATAATACGTTTTGCTAGCGCCATTAGAATTTCAGTGGTGGATTAAGTTGATCAGCCAGCTTTTGACCTTCGGCTAAATCAATTGTGCCTTCATAGATAGCACGACCAACAATTGCCCCCATCACACCTTCAGATTCGTAGTGGCAAAGCGCTTTGATATCGTCGTAGTTAGTAACACCACCTGAGGCGATAACGGGAATGTTGATAGCACGCGCTAGGTCACGCGTTGATTCCAAGTTAACACCTTGCATCATGCCGTCACGGCTGATGTCAGTATAGATAATGGCTTCAACACCATCTTGCTCGAATTGTTGAGCGATATCGATAACATCATGGTTAGACAGTTTTGACCAACCATCGATAGCAACTTTACCGTCTTTGGCATCCAGACCAACGATAATGTGGCCTGGGAATTCGGCACAGACATCACCAACAAAATGCGGTGCATTAATGGCTTTGGTACCAATGATGACGTAACGAACACCAGCATGGAGATAAGTCTGAATGGTGTCTTCATCGCGAATACCACCACCAACTTGAACATCTAAGTTAGGAAAAGCTTCACAAATGCGATGAATGACTTCGGCGTTGACAGGGTTGCCGGCAAAGGCACCATCCAAGTCGACCATATGTAAACGTTTGGCACCGGCTTCAACCCAGCGAGCGGCAACCGCTAGCGGATCCTCTGAAAATACGGTGTTATCTTCCATGCGTCCCTGACGCAGACGAACGCAGTGACCTTCTTTCAGATCAATGGCAGGGATTAACAACATAACGCTTTCTCCATACGATGACTTAGGACTGTCCGTCCCATTGCACAAAATTATTTAACAACTGCAGCCCGGCCTGCTGACTTTTTTCCGGGTGAAACTGTGCGGCGAATACATTTTCACGAGCCATGGCACTGGCAAATGCCTCGTGATAGGTCGTTTCACCGGCGACTTCAGTGGTGTTTACTGGATCAACATAATAGCTGTGAACAAAGTAAAAACGACTTTCGTCAGGTATATCTTGCCATAAAGGGTGGTTCAGACTTTGTTTTACCTGATTCCAGCCCATGTGTGGCACTTTAAATCCTGCTTTAGCAGCGGCATCAAAATAACGCACTTCACCAGCAAACAAGCCAAGACCATCGACACCATTATTTTCGGCACTGCGACTTAGCATCGCTTGCATCCCCAAACAAATACCAAGAAATGGTTTTTGTTTGGCTACCTCTGCGATAACACCCAGCAAATCACGTTGTTGTAGTTCGCTCATGCAATCACGGATTGCACCTACGCCGGGAAACAATACGTGGCTGGCCGCTTGAATAACAGCAGGTTCAGCAGTCACGGAGATTTTCGCCTTAGGTGCAACCGTTTCTAATGCTTTCGCGACAGAGCGCAGATTGCCCATGCCGTAATCAATTACTGCAATTTCAGACATATTGAATCCGAATCAATCCTAAAAGGTTGAGCCTATAAGGCGCCTTTCGTTGAAGGCAATTGTCCAAGCGCACGCTCATCAAGCGCCACCGCCATACGTAATGCCCGACCAAATGCTTTGAAAATCGTTTCAGCAATGTGGTGAGCGTTACGGCCTTTAAGATTATCAATATGCAGTGTCATGCCTGCGTGGTTAACCAAGCCTTGGAAAAACTCATAAAACAGATCAACGTCAAACTCACCGATTTTGTCGCGAGTAAAAGTAACGTCAAACTCTAAGCCTGGTCTGCCAGACAGATCGAGTACAACACGTGACAATGCCTCATCCAGCGGTACATATGAATGTCCGTAACGGATGACACCTTTTTTATCACCGAGAGCTTGTTTTAGCGCCTGACCGATAGTGATGCCGGTATCTTCAACCGTGTGGTGAGCATCAATATGTAAATCACCTTTGGCTTTAACGCTAAGGTCAAATAAGCCATGGCGGGCGATTTGTTCCATCATGTGATTCAGAAATGGCACGCCGGTTTCTGCGTGAAATTGTCCGGTGCCGTCCAGATTCAGGGAAACCTCGATTTGGGTTTCCAGCGTGTTACGCGCAATGGTTGCGCTACGAGCGGTCATGATGTTTCCTGAAGTTGCTTGAATTAGAAGCAAATAATAACCGTTTGAGGCTGCGGTTTAAAGCGTTATCATAGCAACTCGCAAGAATGGAAACCGTAATGATGCAAAATGCCGCCATAATCCCTCTGCTCAAGGATGTTGCACGACAAGAGCACCAGTTACAGCTAACCTGCGAATCATGTGCGTTGTACAGCCTTTGTTTACCTTTAGGTCTACATCGAAATGATTTGGAAACGCTTGATAGTATTATCAAACGCAGCAAACCATTAACGCGCGGCCAAGCGCTATACGAGATGTCTGAAAACTTCGATAGCCTGTATGTTGTGCGCTCAGGCGCATTTAAAACAACATTGTCGACCGAAGATGGCCGAGAACAAATCACAGGCTTTTATTTGCCGGGTGATCTGATTGGAATGGATGCAATTCATACTGGTAGTTATCAAGCAACGGCAAAAGCACTCAGTAGCAGTAGTGTTTGTGCACTGCCCTACTCAAGTTTACAAGAGTTAAGCCAGGCCATTCCTGCGCTGCAACAACAAATCTATAACCGTCTTAGCAAAGAGTTATCAAACGATAAGCATCTCCTAATGGCCTTGGGGCAAAAAACCGCAATGGAAAAGCTGGTAGGTTTTTTACTGTCTTTATCGCGTCGCTTTGAAGAGCGTGGCTATGCTGCAAACACCTTTGAATTGCCTATGTCACGTATTGATATTGCCAATCATTTAGGGCTTGCAATTGAGACGATTAGTCGGTTGTTGGGGCAATTGGTTAATGACGATTTGATCGCCTGCCAAGGTAAGTCCATAACTCTGATTGATAAGCCAGCATTAAAAAAACTTTGTAATTAATTCATAGACAGCGTGGTTCTTGACCTAGATCAAGGACGCTTTGCACAGAACTTCTAAGATCTGCTCTAACACTTTTTGTTGGAGTACTGCTATGAAACCATTAATTGCTATTGCTACTTTGCTTGTCCCTGCACTTCTGCCTTTACCTGCGCTGGCTTATGACGCTGGCGATTGGTTGGTTCGTGGTCGTGTTATCAATGTTAATCCTAATGATAGCAGCGGTTCATTAAGCTTGAACGGTGCTGATACCGGTCTTAAAGGCGTTAAAGTCGACAGTGATACCGTGCCTGAACTTGATATCACTTATATGATTTCACCTAACTGGGGGGTTGAACTGATCCTTGGTTACTCTGAGCACACTGTCAAAGGTGAAAACAGCTGGGCAGGTTTAGGTGATGTTATTGATACCAAAGTGTTGCCACCAACGCTGACACTGCAATATCACTTCAGACCGAATTCAGATATTCGCCCTTATGTAGGTGCTGGTGTCAACTACACCTATTTCTTTGATGAAAAAGTACCAAGCAGCTCTGCATTGAGTAGCCCTGGCGACAAAGTTAGCTTAGAAAGCTCATGGGGTTGGGCGTTGCAAGCGGGTGTGGATGTCGCTTTGAATCAAGATTGGTTTATCAATATGGATGTTAAATACCTTGATATTGATACCACTGCGAGCTTCAAAAACATCATGGGTAACAACATTGCAAAGATTGATGCCGATATTGATCCTTGGGTCTTCGGTGTGGGTTTAGGTCGTCGTTTCTAATAACTACGGTTAAGCCCTAAAAGTTATTTCTAAAACCTCTTTCTGATTAATCCGTTTAGCCCGCCTTTTGGCGGGCTTTTTTTACAAGGTATCAGCAGGTTTAACTAGCGCTTTTAACCGAATGCCACACAATCTCAGTGCAGCGAAGTAAACTAGGGCACTGCCTATAATCAACATCGCTAACCATTGCATACGTAGCCAAACGGACGCTTGTTGCCAAGCTAGTGTTTCTGGTGTGAATAACAATAAGATGGCCAATAAACCGGCATTAGCAAACAACAATCTTATGAAGAAACCTAACCAGCCATTATTCGGTTGATAAACTCGCAGTTGGCGTAAGCCTCGATAGAGCAAGAAAGCATTTAACATCGCTGATAAAGCTGTTGCTAAAGCGAGGCCAACATGTGCCAGATAAAGCATTAAAACAATGTTTAAGCCCATGTTTACCACCATGGCAATAATGCCGATTTTGACAGGGGTTTTGGTATCTTGGCGGGCAAAGTAGCCGGGCGCTAACACTTTGATAAAGATGAATGGCAACAGGCCTAAGCTATAGGCCATCAAGCTAAGTGATGCTTCATGAGCATCATGTGCAGTGAATTCACCATATTGGAACAAGGTTAATAACAGTGGTTCTGCCAAAATCAGCAGTCCCAGCATGGCCGGTGTGCCAATTAAAAAGACCCAACGTAGTCCCCAGTCCAATGTATTTGAAAAAGCCTCTCCAGCAGCGCTGGCATGCTTTTTTGACAGGTTTGGCAGGATGACAGTGGCTAAAGCAATACCAAAGACACCTAATGGAAACTCAACTAGCCGGTCCGAGTAATACAGCCACGAAATACTACCAGTAATCAAAAACGAGGCCAGTAAGGTATCTAACAGTAAATTGATTTGTGCTACCGAGACACCAAACATGGCTGGCAGCATTAGTTTCAGGATCTTCTGAACGCCACTATCTCGCCAGCCCCAACGAGGTTTTGGCAGACTGCCAATTTGTTGTAGAAATGGCAACTGAAACATCAGCTGCACCAAACCACCAATAAATACGCCCCACGCTAATGCTTTGACCGGCTCATCAAGGTTTGGTGCTAGCCAAATTGCCGAACCAATCAGAGATAGGTTTAAAAACACTGGGGTAAATGCCGGTACGGCAAACTTTCCAAAACTGTTAAGAATCGCGCCACTAAATGCGGTGAGCGAGACGAATAATAAATAAGGAAAAGTGATGGCTAATAATTGCCCGGCAAGTTCAAGCTTTTCTGGTTCATCTAGAAAACCTGGCGCAAAAATCATAATGATGATTGGAGCAGCGATGACACCAATGAGCGTGATAAAAAACAAAACACCAAACAAGGTCCCTGCCGTGGAGGCAATTAAGGATTTGAGATCTTTGTCGCCCTTCTCACGATACTCAGCTAAAACCGGAATAAAGGCCTGTGAAAAGGCACCCTCGGCAAATAAACGTCGTAAAAAGTTTGGGATCTTAAATGCGACAAAGAAAACGTCAGCACCGACGCCGGCACCAAAAAAACGAGCGATAACAATGTCGCGAACAAAGCCCATGATTCGCGATAAAAACGTCATCAGGCTGACAATCAGCGTAGACTGAAACAGTTTTTCTTTCATGGGCACCTGCTATTATCGCCCAGCCATTGAAGATGAGGCTGATGCAAGACTTAATCAAAAACATGCATTCTAAGCGTTTTCTACTGATATATCTTGCAGTGGTCGCTATTTTGTTGTTGATTTATCTTGGTCAGCAGTCTCCATTTACGTCAGATTCAGATAAGACATTAACCAGCTCGATGGCTTACCAATGGTCGCCAGCTAAACCTTTGCCTGATTTTATGCTTCAGGATAAAAACCAGCAGTTATACAGCAATGCCGATCTATTGGGACATTGGCATTTTTTATATATTTACGATGGTCGTTGCCAACCCCAATGTGAAGCGATTTGGCAGGTAATAAGAAACCTTGCTGAACGCCATGCCGGAGACACTTTGCAGTTTTGGATCATTGATATTACTGACGACCAGACAGCTCACAATATTCCATCGTCGATTCCAGTACTTTTTGATCCCATGGCTAAGCATGAATTAGCAACATTTTTTGTGACGTCAACGTCATCAGAAACGTTATACGCCAGCCTTTTTCTCGTCGGCCCAGACGGTAATTGGCACGCGGGGTTTCATGCCCCTTTTACCTCGAAAAGTTTGCAAATGCATTATTTACAGCTCCGTGATGCGCTTGCCAAAGCAGGTTAAACCGGATTTTTTTCCAAGGCTTGGGTGAAACTATCTGCTAATTGCTCCAGCGCTGCGGTTCGACGGAAACTTGGCCGCCAAACAAAGCCGATGTCACGTTGTGCAGATTGCTCACCCTTGAGTTGTCGTAACTCAATTTCAGCATTGCGTACCATGTCTGAGTTAATCGCCATCTGCGGTATTAAGGTAATCCCTAGTCCGCTGGCAACCATTTCAATTAGCGTATAGAGGCTGGTCGCTTGCACACTTTTTCGTTGAGCAGATAACGGCAACTGACAGGCGCTCAAAGCATGTTCACGCATGCAATGCCCTTCAGCTAATAATAATAGTTCGCTTGTCGGTAACTGATCTGGGCTGACAACGTCATTTTTCGCCAGTGGGTGTGACTTTGGTAAGGCTACCCAAAATGGCTCTTGGGCAAATACTCGCGTACTGAGATTACGTGTATTAAATGGGAACGCTAATACGGCAACATCCAGTGTGCCTGCCTCGATTTGATCTAGCAGTCTCTCTGTTTGATCTTCAATCAGCACGACTTCTAGTTGTGGTAAGTTTTTGCGTACGGCAGGTAATACCCTTGGTAACAAGAAAGGGCTAATGGTTGGGATGACGCCAATTCTGATTCGCCCAGCAAGTGGGTTGTTAGCGGTGTGGGCAAGATCAACTAAGTCATCCGTCAGTGACAGGATTTGTCGTGCTCGACGTGCAATCTCCTCGCCCATCGGTGTTGTTAATACTTTTCGGTTAGTACGTTCTAGAAGTGCGGTTTCTAAAAGATCCTCTAGATCTTGAATACCGGCACTAAGCGTAGATTGGGTGACAAAACACTTTTCAGCGGCCTTACCAAAATGCTTTTCTTCAACCACTGCGGTTAAGTACTGTAACTGACGTAAAGTTGGTATACGCATAATCGGAAAATCCACTTATTAAGCAGTTAATCATTTATTAGACATACGTTAGCACAAAACATAAACTAGTCACACAACGTCTTGAACTGGGAGAAATTTATGCGCCAATGGCAATGTGTTGTTTGCGGTTTTATTTATGATGAGGCCAAAGGTTTGCCGGAAGAAGGTATTGCACCAGGTACATCTTGGGATGACATTCCTGAAGACTGGGAATGCCCTGAATGCGGTGTCGGAAAAGATGATTTTGAAATGGTAGAAATTTAAAAAATATTTTTATGCCACACAACCATCCATTTGTGTGGCGTCGTTTTTAAAATTTAATTTAAATACTAAACGAACAATCTTCCGCTTTTGACTAATCACTACGATTTACTGACCCGCAAAAAGCATTCCTATGCTTAGCCAAATACAAATTACCCACTTTCGAAATTTAACCGATGTGTCATTAACACCCGCACCTCGGGTTAATTTATTTTTAGGTGAAAATGGTGCTGGCAAAACGAGCTTGCTTGAAGCAATCCACATGCTTGGATTAGGGCGTTCTTTTAGAACGCGGCAATTAAAAAACATCGTTGAGAGTGAAAAACAATTTTGTCGTGTTGTTGGCAAAATTTCTTCTCAAACCCCGGTTGGTTTTCAATATGAACCACCACGCGGCATTCAAATTCGTTTGAATAATGCTCCACTAAAAAAGCTGTCTGATCTTGCCAGTCATCTTCCCTTACAGTTTATTCCAGCGAACTGTCATGAGTTCTTCGAACTTGGTCCGCGCTTCCGTCGTAAGCTAGTTGATTGGGGATTGTTTCACGTGGAACAGTCCTTTTTGTATCATTGGCAGTCTTATAAGAAATGCCTTCAGCAACGTAATTCGGCACTACGACAACAAAAATCAAATGCCGAAATTCAACTTTGGGATACACACTTAGTACAACATGGTGAGCAATTAAATAGTCTTAGACAGGCATATTTGAAAAGAGTGTTAGCTGCTTTTAAACCCCTATTTGCTAGAGTGTGTCCAGAGTTATCGTCACGGAAATTTGATCTCAGATATTTGTCTGGTTGGCCTAAGGATCAAGCGTTTGCAGATGTGCTAAAGCAAACTATAGAACGTGACCGCGCCCTCGCCTACACACGTTCAGGTGCACATGCAGCTGATTGGTCGCTACGGATTGATGGGACAGATCCTGCTGAGATGTTATCGAGAGGCCAACAAAAACTCTTTTATCTTGCGTTGAGCTTAGCCCAAGTTCAACTGTTAATGATGCAAGATCGTGAAACCGAAAGCTTACTTCTGATTGATGACCTCAGCTCTGAGTTAGATGAGCAGCACCAGCAGTTAGTGCTGAGTTTACTGGCTGAGTTTTCTGTCCAGAGCTTTGTTTCAAGCACCAACATGATGCTGGAAAATAGGCTTGAACCAATAAAATCTCATGCTGTGTTTCACGTGAAACATGGCCAAGTTGACACTGTTAATCTGCCTGTCCCTGAGAGCGGATACATAGTAGAATGATAGGTTAAACCATGTGTTGTACAGGAATAGAATTTCATGACCACAGACAATAATAATAGTTACGACTCAAGTAATATTAAAGTACTTAAAGGCTTGGATGCGGTCAGAAAACGCCCTGGCATGTATATCGGTGACACAGATGATGGCACCGGCTTACATCACATGGTATTCGAAGTGTTAGATAACTCTATCGACGAGTCGTTGGCCGGACACTGCTCTGAAATCAATGTCAGAATTCATGCAGATGATTCTGTTTCGGTAGAAGACAACGGTCGTGGTATTCCCGTTGATATTCACGAAGAAGAAGGTGTTTCTGCCGCCGAAGTTATCATGACCGTTCTGCATGCCGGCGGTAAGTTTGATGATAACTCCTATAAAGTTTCTGGTGGTTTGCATGGTGTAGGTGTTTCAGTTGTAAACGCCCTCTCCAAAAAACTGACTATGGAAATTCATCGTAACAACACCATCTATCGTCAAAGTTATACCCATGGTGTTCCTGATGCACCATTAACGGGTTTTGAAGAAACGAATCATACTGGTACGAAGATTCAGTTCTGGCCTAGTGAAGAAACATTCACGAATGTCACTTTTGAATATAAATTATTAGCAAAACGTATTCGTGAATTAGCTTTCTTAAACTCGGGTGTCAGAATTGTTTTAACTGATGAGCGTGATGAAAAAAGTGAAGTGTTTCATTACGAGGGTGGGATCAGCGCTTTCGTTCAACATTTAAACAAAAATAAAACGCCAATAAACGAAAGCATTATTAATATTACAGGCACGCGTGATGATGTTGTCGTTGAGTTATCCATGCAGTGGAATGACTCTTACCAAGAAAATATTTATTGTTTCACAAACAATATTCCCCAGCGTGATGGTGGTACACATTTAGCTGGTTTTCGAGCAGCATTAACGCGTACATTAAATCAGTACATTGAAACCGAAGGCCTAGCGAAAAAATCAAAAGTCGAAACAAGTGGTGATGATGCGCGTGAAGGTTTGACTGCGGTTCTTTCGGTGAAAGTGCCAGATCCAAAGTTCTCTTCACAAACTAAAGATAAATTAGTTTCTTCTGAAGTTCGCTCTATCGTTGAGTCATTGGTTAACGAGTACTTCAGCGATTTCTTATTGGAAAACCCAGCGGATGCTAAGCTCATTGCCAATAAGATGGTTGAAGCGGCTCGAGCGCGTGATGCAGCCCGTAAAGCACGTGAGTTAACACGTCGTAAAGGTGTATTAGATATCGCGGGTTTACCGGGCAAACTGGCGGACTGTCAGGAGCGTGACCCTGCCCAATCTGAACTATTCTTAGTGGAAGGGGACTCGGCCGGTGGTAGTGCTAAACAGGGCCGAGATCGTCGTACCCAAGCCATTTTGCCACTAAAAGGAAAAATCCTTAACGTGGAGCGTGCACGTTTTGACAAAATGATTAGTTCAGCAGAGGTCGGCACTTTGATTACTGCGTTAGGTTGCGGTATTGGTCGTGATGAATATGACCCCGAAAAGCTGCGTTATCATCACATCATCATCATGACCGATGCTGACGTCGACGGTTCACATATTCGTACCCTGCTTCTGACTTTCTTCTATCGTCAAATGCCTGAGTTAATCGAACGTGGCCATGTGTACATTGCGCAGCCACCTTTGTATAAGATTAAAAAAGGTAAGCAAGAACGTTACGTAAAAGATGATGCTGAAATGGAGCGTTATCTGACTGAAGTTGCGTTGAACAATGCCAGCCTTTACCCAACAGCTGACTCGGCCCCAATCGAAGGCAGTGCGTTGTCAGTATTGGTTGAAGAGTATCAAACAATTACAGCAATCGTGCGTAGACTGTCTAATCACTACTACCCTGCTTTCTTAGATCAATTGATTTATCTAGCTGAGATCCCGAGTTTAACTGATGATAAGGCTATGCGGCCGTGGTTGGATGAAATAAACGTTAAACTTAACTATGGCATGCCAACGGGTACATCTCACCAGATATCGGTTGAAAAGCATGATCAAGAGCCATTACCGCATATCAACATTAGCTTTAGCCGTCATGGTATTAGTACGGATTACCATGTCCCTGGTGAGTTCTTCTCAAGTACAGAATATGCAAAAATCTTGGCATTCTCTAACAAAATCAATGGCTTGATTGGTGAGGGTGCTAAGGTTGTACGTGGTGAGCGTGAGCAAGAAACGCGTGACTTTGCTGAAGTGGTTCGCTGGTTATTGTCTGAAGCACGTCGTGGGCAGCATGTACAGCGCTACAAAGGTCTGGGAGAGATGAACCCGGATCAGTTGTGGGAAACCACTATGGATAAGAGCAAGCGTCGTCTGCTGCAAGTTCGCATCATCGATGCTATTGCAGCCGATGAAACCTTTAACACGCTCATGGGCGACAACGTAGAACCACGTCGTGAGTTTATCGAAACGCATGCATTACAAGCTTCTAACCTAGATATTTAATCAACAGTTAAAAGTTATGGAAAAAAAAGGCCCTTTCGGGCCTTTTTTGTAACTGCAGATTAGTGCAGTTTAATTTTCGGGTGAACACTTCGTCTAAACAAGTGTGATAACGACAGCATAACGACCCTAAATGGACCAAACAATGCTGTCTGATGCATCTTATACAATGAAAGATACATCATTCGGGCCATAAAGCCCTCAATCATCATACTTCCACGGCTTAGGTTACCCATGAGGTTGCCAACGGTACCGTAGCGTCCTAGAGACACCAGAGAGCCGTAATCATGGTAGTGGTATTCAGGAATAATTTTACCCGTCATACGATTCATGATGGATTTATAAACCAGCGATGCCATTTGGTGAGCAGCTTGTGCACGTGGTGGAACGTTTTGATCGTGCCCTACCCACTTACATGCTGCGCAGTCACCAATCGCATAAATATCATCGTCTAAACTGGTTTGCAGTGTTTGACGAACAACCAACTGATTCATCCAGTTTGTTTCTAGGCCATCGATATCTTTCAAAAACTCGGGTGCTTTGATACCGGCTGCCCAGACTTTGATAGCTGAAGGAATTTCTTTACCACTTTGGGTCTTAATACTGCTTTCAGTGACTTCGATGACGCGTTCACCGGCAAGTACTTCAACACCCAACTCACGAAGTTCTTTAACAGCAGCTTCGGAGATATTTTCAGGTAAACCTGGCAATACGCGTTCAGCAGCTTCAATCAGCGTGATTTTGACATCACGAGGATTAACTTCATCTAAGCCATAAGCTGTTAACAAATGAGATACTTCGTGTAATTGGGCACATAGCTCTACACCGGTTGCACCGGCACCGACGATAGCAATATTTAATTGACCTTCATCTAGTGGGCGACCCTGGGTGTGAGCACGCAAATACGATTGCAATAATTGCTTCTGGAAAGCCTCAGCTTGTTTGGTGGTATCCAAGAATAAGCAGTGATCACGTACACCTTTGATACCAAAGTCGTGACTGATACTGCCAACGGCGACAATTAGATAGTCGTAATCAAACGAGCGACGAGGAATGATTTCAACGCCATCTTCGTTGAATGTTGGTGCCAAAGAAATCTTTTTATTTTGGCGATCCAAACCATCCATACGGCCTAAGCGAAAACGGAAACCGTTACACATCGCCTGACTTAGATATTCAATCTCATCTTCATGTGAATCAAGGGTGCCGGCCGCAACTTCGTGCAACAGCGGTTTCCAAATGTGAGTGTGGGTACTATCCACAAGCGTGATTTCGGCTTTCTTCTTCTTACCAAGCTTTTTGCCGAGCTTGGTTACCAGCTCCAAGCCACCTGCGCCGCCGCCAACGACAACAATTTTGGGAACAGCATTTGACATAGATTTCAGACTCCAATCAATCCGTTGCAATTACTTTATATCATTTATTCTAACGTATTAGGTTTACGCAACCTATGTTAATTTTTACTCGGGATGCTGACTCTGGCAAAATTTAACGTTTATTAGCTAATTTAGAGATGCCAGCATGCAAGCACGGCCTGAGCGACCCCGTCTGGCCTGGGCGGTTACCGGTTCCGGACATTACCTCGAAGAATGTTTGGAAATTATCCGTGATTTGGACGAGGTGGATTTGTTTTACAGCCGTGCCGGCGAAGAAGTTGTGCGCATGTATGGCCATGATCCTAAATCACTAAGTGGTGGCGGCAGTCGCTACTATCATGATCGTGCTGCCAGCGCGCCGCCTGTCGGTTTATTTTACCGAGGTGATTACCACACATTAGTGGTCGCACCCGCCACCTCAAATACCGTAGCCAAAATGGTGTTAGGGATTTCCGACACCTTGGTTACTAATGTCTATGCCCAAGCAGGTAAGTGCCGGGTGCCGAGTATTGTCTTGGCATGCGATGCCATTCCAGAAGTTGATACCCCTGCTCCTGATCGTATTGTCAGACTATGGCCTAGACAGATAGATTTGGCCCATACAGAGGCTTTAAAACAATTTGAGGCTACGACTGTGGTTGAAAGTTCTGAAGCACTAAAACTGGCCCTCAAGGCCCGTCTGGAGGAAGTTAATACATCTCATGGCTGAGAAAGTTCTGTTTCTAACGGGCAAGCTGGCAGAAGCCAGCGTGCATAAAGTTTTAGAGCAGATGCAACCTTTGCCGTTTGAATATCGCATTCACCAGCTCGGCTTATCCGTAGCGGCATTGATGACCGATAAAATGATAGGTCGCAGGCTAAAGCCAGAAGACTACCAAGGATATAACCGTATTATCGTGCCAGGACGTTGTCGTGGTGATCTGGAATCTTTAAGTACTGATCTTGGTATCACAGTTGAGCGAGGACCCGAGGAAATCAAAGATTTACCGCTGTTTTTTGGTCGTGCCAAAAAGGCTGTTGATATGAGTAGTTACGAAGTACAAATCTTTGCCGAGATTGTTGATGCGCCGCAGCGTAGCATCGACAGCATCATTGACCGAGCAAAATATTATGCGAGTAATGGTGCCAACGTTATTGATATCGGTTGCTTGCCAGAAGAGCGGTTTCCTCATATGGAGGAAGCTATTGTTGCCTTACATGAGAATGGGTTTAAGGTAAGTGTTGACTCACTATCACTTGATGATCTGCGCCGTGCATCTAAAGCGGGTGCAGACTTTTTATTAAGCTTGAGTGAAGATACTTTAGCCCTTGCTGAAGAAACCGATGCTGTACCAATCTTGGTGCCTTCACCACAAAACATGGGCAGTCTTGCGTCGCTAGAAAGAGCGATGGAGGCAATGGATAAACTTGGTAAACCTTGGATAGCCGACCCCATTTTAGATCCGCTGCATTTTGGTTTTACCAATTCAGTTGTGCGATATCACGAATTGAGAAAGCGTTATCCAGAAGCCAAAATTATGATGGGCGTTGGTAATCTCACAGAACTAACTGATGCGGATACTACCGGCGTGAATGCCATGTTATTTGGCATGATCTCTGAGCTAGATATCACTCATGTATTGGCAACTGAGGTTAGCCCCCATGCTCGTAATGCGATTCGAGAAGCTGATATCGCTCGACGCATGATGTATGCGGCCAAGCAAGACAATAGTCTACCTAGAGATATCTCAGATGAACTTATGGTGCATCATGAGCGACGACCATTTACCGATACGGATGAAGAAATTCACGCCCTGTATGAAACGGTTAAAGATCCCAATTATCGGATCAAAGTAAATGCCAGTGGTATTCACTTATTTAATCGCGATGGTATTCAGCACGATATTGATCCTTTTTCGTTTTATCCGAATTTGGCTGTTGAAAATGATCCCGGTCACGCGTTTTATCTTGGTGTTGAATTAGCGAGAGCAGAGATCGCATGGCAATTAGGCAAGCGCTATACCCAAGATGAACCATTACGTTGGGGAACGGCAGTGCAATTTGCTGAAGAAGATATGAAAGAGCAAACAGCAGAAGGCACAACATTGAAGAAACAAAAACGTATTCAATGTGGGCCAGTCGAAAAACCAGCAAAAAAACCAAAACAACGGAGCCAGTGTGGACCGGTTAAAAAGTAAAATTCACGAAGTGATAGTCACCACGCAGGCTGCCGATGGCAGTGCACATCATGCGCCTATGGGGATTTCAGAAGTAAATGGTCACTTCCTGATTAAGCCTTTTAAACCATCATCTACATACGATAATCTGCGTCGACATGGGCAATGTGTCATTAATTACACTGATGATGTCAGAGTCTATGCGGGCGCGCTTACTGGTAGAAGATCTTGGCCAACGTTATCTTGTGAAAAAATCCAAGGCCAGTATTTGCAGTCTGCTCTCGCACACACAGAGTTAGAGGTGGTTGAGATTGATGATGGTGATCCAAGAGCTTGTTTTAAAGCCGCGGTAAAACATGAAGTTACACATCAGCCATTTCGTGGTTACAACAGAGCGCAAAGTGCAGTTATCGAAGCCGCTATTTTAGTAAGTCGTATCGGGATGTTGCCAAAAGAAAAATTCACCCAAGAACGTCAATACCTACAAATTGCCATTGATAAAACAGCGGGTGAACGTGAGCTTGAGGCATGGGAATGGCTGATGGAAAAACTCAAACAGGCAGACTTGTATGAGTGATACGAGGCAGTGGCTTGCCAGTGTAAAGTCCCTGGCCGAAGCACAACAACTTTCATCTTGTTTGCCTGATATGTTGGATATGAAACAACCCGATCAAGGCGCTTTGGGTGCTTTGCCTGTCGGGACGGTTACAGAAATCGTTGATTGGGTAAAGGACCGTTGCCTGACGAGTGCAACGGTTGGTGACTTGCCGATGCAGGCAGAAACTATCATTTCAGCCTTACAAGCAATGCAGTCGAGCGGCGTGGATTATCTCAAGGTGGGTATTTTTGAAAGCAAAAAATTACCAGAGCAAGTTACTAAGTTAAATGACTTCCTACAGCACTTTACCACCCCAGTAATTGCTGTTTTATTTGTAGATGATGAAAACAGTCAGTCAGCGCTTACTACTATTTTAAACAGCAATTTTTCTGGTGTTATGTTAGATACCGCAGAAAAAAATGGCAAAACATTGCTTGATCATATGCCTGAAGAGTTGCTCGCTGAATTTGTGCAATTGGTAGTTTCAAATGGCAAGTTGTGTGGTTTGGCGGGTGCGTTAAAGCTTGATGATATCGCCGTGTTGAAAGGCTTAGGTGCGGATTATTTGGGGTTTAGAAGTGCATTGTGTCCAGATAGACAGCGCCAACGACGTTTGGACCCACATCTGGCGATGCAGGTCCAAAAGCAGTTAAATAACCAAACGTTTCGGCGGCAGGCATTAGCTTAATACTCAGCGCTCACCGTAGCGGCAACGAGTTTTCCAACCAAAGGTCTCACGACGAGTAAGCAGGCGAAGGCTGATGGCATCGCAACTTGGTAAGCATGCAGTGCCGAGATTAGATATTCATTCGAGAAGCCCTGATTAACAGCGGTAATAATCAGGCTCATCAATGCCGCCATGATGGCCGACATATACAAACTAAATACCCATGGTAAAAGCTTTGCAGGCAGTTTTCTGCTGACTGGTAGGTTATTCATTTTTTGTAGAGACATATCGACCTCCTGATCTAATGACGTGGCATTGTAGAGATCTCTGCTGCCAAAAATTAGTGGTCTGGCCCTATCAAGATTAATAAGTGATACTTATTAATACTAAGGATATTGTCAGGATGTGCTTATGGATACGTTGCGAGGTGTAGAAAGTTTTGTTCGGGCTGTCGACAGCGGTAGTATCGCTGGCGCCGCACGTTTACTGAATATCAGTGCCGCTGCAGCCAGCCAGAATATTGCGCGCCTTGAAAAGTCATTAGGTGTGCGTTTATTAACCCGCACAACAAGAAGCTTGGCGCTAACCGATGCTGGCGAAGTCTATTACCAGCGAGTTAAAGGCTTAATTCAGGAGTTAACACTTGCCGAACAGGCTGTGTCAGCGATTCATGGCAAAGTGGCTGGTAAATTAAAAGTGGCTTGTTCGGCCGCTTTTGCCCGTTATGTATTAGCGCCGATGATTCCAGCCTTTATGGCAAAGTATCCCGCGGTCACTATTGAGATCGTTGCAACTGATCGCCGAACGGATCATATTCAAGAAGGTATTGATGTCAGTATCCGTATTAACCAACAAGTAGAAGAAGGCTTGGTTGCACATAAATTAGCCACTGTGCCGTTTATGTTTTGTGCGGCACCCTCTTATCTGGCAAAACATGGTTGTCCGGAGTCTGCTCAGGCCTTAAGGCAGCATGACTCTTTGGTTTTTCGTATTCCGGTTGAGGGGCGTGTTTTGCCATGGGTATTTATTCGTGATGGGCAGCGCTATGAGCCTGAAATTCGTGCTGCACTAATTAGTGATGACATTGATATTTTGGCAAGGATTGCTGCCGAGGGTGGTGGCATTGCTCGTCTGGCTGAATTTGTGGCGAAACCCTATGTCGAGCAAGGCTTATTAAAGCAATTATTTAATGCTGATTTAGCGCCGGGCGTTGAGGATGCCGCTGCCCCACTTACCTTTTACTTTTGTGTTGCTGACAGGTTTTCCCGAACGCCAAAAGTTGAGGCATTTTATCGGTTCTTGGAAGACAGTCTGCCTCAAGATTGGCAGTAGGCCAGTCACACGCATGTGACCAGACCTACTTACTATGCCTGACGATTGATTCTAGGAAGTAAGTCGTTGCCGATAGGACTTGGCCGCATTGACCATCGCTTTTAATGCTGGGGTTACTTCTTCCCAGCGTCTGGTTTTTAAACCGCAGTCTGGGTTAACCCATAAACGTTCCAGTGGGATATAGTTTTGTGCGGCAGTAAGCAAACCACTAATGGATTCGCTATCAGGGATGTTGGGACTATGAATATCGTAAACCCCAGGACCGATAGCATTGGGATAATCAAAGGCTTCAAATGCATCAAGTAAATGCATCTGGCCGCGAGATGTTTCGATCGTGATGACATCTGCATCCATTTTCGCGATTGCTTCAATAATGTCATTAAATTGTGAATAACACATATGCGTGTGGACCTGAACATCATCACTGACACTATTTGCGGTAAGACGGAAACTGTTTACCGCCCAATCTAAATAATGCTGCCAATCACGTTGGCGTAATGGTAAGCCTTCTCGTAATGCCGCTTCATCAATTTGAATGATACTAATGCCTGCTCCCGCTAAGTCCTCAACTTCATCACGCATTGCCAATGCAATTTGCTGGCAAGTTTCCGAGCGTGGCTGGTCATCACGAACAAAAGACCAATTCAGGATTGTGACAGGGCCAGTCAACATGCCTTTAACAGGTTTGTTACTTAGGCTTTGTGCGTATTTTGCCCATTGAACAGTCATGGGTTTAGGCCGGGAAACATCACCAAATAAAATGGGTGGTTTAACACAACGTGAACCATAGGATTGCACCCAGCCGTTTTGGCTAAAAGTAAAGCCATTGAGCTGCTCACCAAAGTATTCCACCATGTCATTTCGTTCGGCTTCACCATGCACTAAAACGTCGATACCGAGTTGCTCTTGAACTTGAATACACTCAGCAATGTTTTGACGGATGGCTGTTTTGTAGTCAGTCGAGGTAACTTTGCCTTGCTTAAATCGTGAGCGAACTTGGCGGATCTCAGTTGTTTGAGGAAAAGAGCCAATCGTTGTTGTTGGTAATAGCGGTAGATTTAATCGCTGCTGTTGGACTATTGCACGTTGTAAATAGGGGCTTTGACGCTCAGTCATACCGGGTTGAATATTGGCCACGCGATCCCGAACGACAGTGGTGTGTGTCAGCAATGAGTGACGTCGGCTTTCAATAGCTTGTTGGTGTGAATTAAAAGCGTCTGCAACGGCATCTAAACCATTATTTAAGACGTTTTGTAGTAACTTAAGCTCTTCAATTTTTTGTACGGCAAACGCTAACCAGCTTTGTATTTCCGGTTCGATGGCAGTTTCCGCGTTGAGATCGACAGGTACATGTAAAAGCGAACAACTTGGTGCTAACCATAAGCGGTCACCAAACCTTTGCTGTAGCGGTTGTAAAACCTTCAACCAATCTTGCAGATCGGTTTTCCAGATATTGCGACCATCAATTATCCCGAGAGAAATCACTTGGTCTGCAGAGAGTAAATCAACGATTTTGCTAATTTCGTCTCGACCATCACTCACCACATCGATATGAATCCCATTGACGGGGAGGTTGCAAACTAGTTGGAGGTTATCGTCTAGCTGACCAAAATAGCTGGTTAACAATAACTTAACAGACGATGTATTTAGTGTGGAATAAGCTTGCTTAAAGGCGTTTTGCCATGGTTTCTCAAGGTCCGTTACTAAAATAGGCTCATCGATTTGGACCCACTCTACGCCAGCACTAGCAAGATGTTGGAGAATCTCTACGTAGCATGCCAATAGTGAGGGTAATAATGCCAATACGTCACTGTTATCCGTGACTTTACCTAGTTTTAGGTAGCTTAGGGGGCCAAGCAAAACAACTTTACCTCTGATGCCTTGTGCCTGCGATTCATGCCATTGGCTAAGCAAGTTTTCAGGGTTGGCTGAAAATTCGGTTTTGGCGCTAAACTCAGGTACCAAGTAATGATAGTTGCTGTTAAACCATTTAGTCATCGAGGCGGCTGAAGTATGACCACAGGAAGTGGTATCTGCCTGCCCACGGGCAGCAAGAAAGTATTGCTGTAATGGCGTCCCCTTTTGTGTTCTGGTCGGCAAATTGTCAAGCATTGCGCTGGTATCAAGCACATGATCATAGAGGCTAAAATCACCTACCGGTGAGAGATCGAGGTCTTGCTGAAGTTTCCAATGATGCTTACGAAGCTTGGCACCCGTTTCCAACAAAGATCTTTCATCTTGTTCGCCGCGCCAGAATTTCTCGAGAGAGAATTTCAGTTCGCGCTGTTGACCAATACGAGGAAACCCAAGGTTATGTATGAGTGCCATATGTCGCTCCTGAACAAAACGACATTGTATCCAGCCATATCCATGAAGAATAATGAAATTAATTACGAGTTAGATGAAATATATTCATGTATTTTGGGTGTGATGATACAGAGTATAGCCAATACCACTTATTTGAATTGGGTCAGATAGACTCATCCAAGACCCGGTGTAATGTTTCGCGAATTGATTGTGGTTCAAAAGGCTTATCAAGTAACGCCGAAATACCTGCTTGTTGAACTTGACCTAAGCGCGTTTCATTTTGCTCACTGGTGACCATCAAAACAGGAATAAAACTATTACCAAGCTCATTACGTATGTATTGCGTTAGCGCTTGTCCATCCATGCCCGGCATATTTAAATCGGTAATCACCAGATCAAAATCATCTTCTTGCAGCAAATTAATCGCGGCATCACCACTTTCAGCTTTGGCAACGTAGCCAATACCGAGATCCTGTAAAACGCGGCCAATATGATTTCGCGCGGTAAGGCTGTCATCAACCAGCAATACCCTTAAGTTTGCTGCATCATAGCTTTCCAGAGTCAACTCTTGAGGGTCAAGGAAGTCGAGTGTCGTGCGTAATGCACGTTGTAAATCAACCGGAGCAAAAGGTTTTGGCAGTATCGCTACAACACCTGCTTGGCGTAATGGCTCTAAAGTGTTGAAGTCCGTTTCACTAGAAATCAACATGAAATTGCAGTTTTGATGCTGCTCATCATTGCGAATTTGTAGCAATAAATCGGCAGCAGTCATATCCGGTAGGTACATGGCACTTATCACTAAGTCTGGTGGATATTTCTGAATAATATCTAACGCTTCTGCCCCACTTTCTACACCATCAATTTTATTTACACCAGCTTGCTGCAGTTGCCGCATGATAATTTTTAGCTGTGTTGATGATGGTTCAACTAGCAGGATCGATAATTCGGCTTCATTAACACTGAACATAGTTTGTTGATTTAGCTCCGTACCAAACCGGCTGTTACCTCACTTCGGGTTTCAGCATCAGTAAGTTGTTCAATAAGCGTAAGAGCAAAGTCCATGGCGGTACCAGGGCCTCGTGACGTGATGATATGCCCATCAATGACTACGGCATCATCATTAAGCTGTATTTCAGGCCATTGCTCGGTATGTAAGACGCCGGGATAAGCAACTGCCCGAAAGCCATTGAGAATTCCGGCATGCGCCAATACAAGCGGGGCGGCACAGATTGCTGCAATCCAGCAATGCTTATCAGCCATCTTTTGCAGTAGTGAATGAATACGCTTATCAGCGTTAAGATTATCTGTTCCAGGTTGACCGCCAGGTAAGACAATCATGTCAAAGTCTTCGGCCAGCACAGCTGATAACGAGGTGTCTGCGATAAGTCTGACACCTCTGCTAGCCGTAATATTGAGGTCATCATCCAGACTGGCGGTGATGACCTCAATTTGTGCACGACGTAATAAATCAATGAGCGTTACGGATTCTAGTTCTTCACAACCATTTGCTAACGGGATCAGAACTTTGCTCATAGGTCGTTTTATTAACGTTGTGGATGCAGAATCATCATTCCCTTGAGCAGGTTTAAAGCTTGAGATAATGGGTAATCTCTGACCGCTAGAGGGAGTTCTTTTTTCTCTTCTGCCGTTAAATTATCCATTTCGGCATCAGTTGCATCTTCTGTTTCTTCTGGTTTTTGACCATTAATCAGATGGTGTGACAAGTCAGCTTCACGAAGCGGTGTGAATTCACTTTCTTCTGCTGCTGATACCTGAACACCTTCGACCTTGATGTCTGGCTCAATACCATCAGCCTGGATAGAACGACCACTAGGCGTGTAATAACGCGCTGTTGTCATCTTAACCGCAGTATCGTTAGTTAATGGCATCACGGTTTGTACAGAGCCTTTACCAAAGGTTTTGCTACCAAGAATCACTGCGCGGTGATGATCCTGTAAGGCGCCTGCAACGATTTCAGATGCAGAGGCAGAACCACCATTAACCAAAACGATAATAGGTGCACCGTTGAGCATGTCGCCAGGTTTCGCGTGGAATTTCTGATCTGCATCAGCAATACGGCCTTCGGTGTAAACAATCATGCCTTTATTGATAAAGGCATCAGAGACTTCTACCGCGGCATCTAAAACACCACCTGGATTATTACGTAAATCAAGAACAAGACCTTTTAACTTGCCATCGTTTTGTTCTTTCAGCTCACTCAGCGCGTCACGGACACTTTGACCTGTTGGTGATTGGAATGTAGAAATCCGGAGGTAGCCATAGCCTGGCTCCAACGTTTCAAACTTTACGCTTTTTACTTTGATGACGGCGCGAGTCAATTCGACAGACAGCGGCTTATCTTCACCTTGGCGGATGATCGTTAACTGGATTTTGCTACCTGGTTCACCGCGCATGATATCGACAGCATCATTCAGCGACATACCTTTGACAGGTTTTTCATCCAGACGAATGATGAGGTCGCCAGCTTGCACGCCAGCTTTGGCAGCTGGTGTGTCATCAATCGGGGCAACAACTTTAACAAAGCCATCTTCCATTGAAACTTCGATACCTAAGCCACCAAACTCACCGCTGGTGCCTTCACGAAGTTCTTTAAAACCTTCAAGGTCAAGGTAGCTTGAATGTGGGTCTAGACCTGACAACATGCCGCGAATGGCATTTTCAATCAGCTCTTTGTCTTCAACGGGTTCGACATAGCTGCTCTTAATACGGCCAAAAATTTCCGAAAATGCCCGTAAATCATCAATCGGTAAGTCTGGTTGTACGGGGGAGCGATCGGCAAATACCATTTGCCCGAAGATCAATGTCATACCTAATAAGGCACCAGAGGTCAGCAGGCTTATATCGCGTTTTACAAACTTCATATTGATTCCTTGTTTAGCAGCTTAGCTTTGCTTTTGCAGCCATTTTAGCGGGTCAGTAGGACTGCCCTTGTGACGAACTTCGAAATACAGGCCAGCCATTTGGCGAACCCCCTGGTTACCACTTTGTGCAATGGTTTCGCCAGCGTCTACTATGTCACCCACAGACTTTAGCAGGCTGTCGTTATTGCCATAAAGACTCATAAATTGGCCGCCATGATCGACGATGATCAATAGGCCAAAGCCTTTCATCCAATCAGCAAAAACCACTCTGCCGGCAGCACTGGCGCGAACAGTTTCACCAGTATTGGCGGCAATCATGATGCCCTTCCACCGAAGTTTACCAAGATTTCTAGACTCACCATAGCGCGCAAGTAACTTGCCCCGCAATGGCCACTGTAATTTGCCTGTGAGACCTGAAAAGTTAGCCAATGGTTTCTGTTGTTTGGTAACGGGTGGCTTAGCAACAGATTTTTTATTTAACGAAGCCAGTAATTTTTGTAGTGCTTGCTCTTGTTGTTGCAGGTCGGCTAATTCAGAAGCTTGAGAGTTAATTTTTTTATCTAGCGCAGCCAGAGTTTGCTCACGTTGTTTTTTCTCAGCCGTCAGCTTTTCTTGTTGGGCGGTTTGTGCCGTGAGCATTTGTGCCATCTCTTTTTGTGCGGCAAAAACGGCCTTTTGTTCTTCACTAATATTATTTAATAGCACATCAATTTCTGCGATTTGGGCTTGGCGCGCATCATGAAAGTAGCGGTAATAAGTGTGCTGGCGACTAATTAAGGCGGGATCATGCTGATTCAACAGAATTTTTAAATAGCCTGGTTGCGCATGCATGTAGGCTGCACGAAGCTGCTTATTCAGCCCTTGCAGTTGTGCTTGTTGCTGTGATTTTTGTTCGCCCAACTCGCGTTCTAAGTCAGCAATTTTTTGGTCTTGCTGTTTGATGTTTTGTTGCGTGGTGGTTAAAGCCTTACTCATCTCTGAGACTTTCAGGCTTTGACTACGTAACTGCTCGTAAAGTGCTTCTTTACTTTTCTTGTCCGCTGATAATGATTGGTTTAGTTCGTTAATTTTACTCTGAACTTCATTTAACTCTTTTGCAGGCTGATCTGCTTGTACAGCAGTCGTGATGATGAGTCCAAACAGCAGCAGTAAGTAATTGGGCATATAGGCAGTTAAACCGCTACTTTGATAAGTAAGTGTTTACTCATCTCATCAGGAATAGGTAATCCCATCAAAGTAAGCATGGTTGGCGCAATATCGGATAAATTGCCGTAATCAGCACAGTTTGCTTGACGGCCTGCATATAAAAGCGGCACAAGATTACTGGTATGAGCAGTATGTGCTTGGCCTTTTTCATCATCCTGCATTTTTTCGGCATTACCATGATCTGCTGTCACAATCATCTCACCGCCAACAGACTCAAGTGCTTGCCAAATTTGGCCTAAGCAAGTGTCAACGGTCTCAATGGCTTTTACAGCAGCATCAAAATTACCGGTATGGCCAACCATATCAGCATTGGCAAAATTACAGATGATGACGTCAAATTTATCACTGTGAATCGCAGCTACTAGCTTTTCAGCTACTTCAGGAGCGCTCATCGCCGGTTGTTGATCATAGGTTTCAACTTTTGGCGATGGCACCAAAATACGTTCTTCACCCTCATAGGGGGTATCGCGACCACCGTTAAAGAAAAAGGTGACGTGAGCATATTTTTCCGTTTCAGCAATGCGTAACTGCGTTTTACCAAGCTGTGCTAAATAATCACCCAACAGGTTAGTGAAAGTTTCTGGCGGATAAGCCGCTGGTGCAGTGAAATCTTTTTTGTATTCGGTTAGCGTTACAAAGGTCGCTAAATCAATATTTCTAGGTTTGGCGAAACCACCAAAGTCATCTTTGATGAAGCATTCGCTAATTTCCCGTGCACGATCGGCACGGAAGTTCATGAAAAAGACGCTGTCGCCGTCCTGCATTTTGACGGCATCACCAATGACGGTTGCTTTAACAAACTCATCGTTTTCATCACGAGCATAGGCGGCATCAAGGCCTGCTTTTGCCGATACTGCTTGAAACTCACCCTCACCCTCACTGATAAGACGGTAGGCTTGTTCAACACGGTTCCAGCGTTGATCACGATCCATAGCGTAAAAGCGACCAATGATGGTTGCAGTTTGGCCTACACCCAGTGTTTGGTATGTTTCTTCCATTGCTGCCAATGCTGCATGCGCACTCCGAGGTGGTGTATCACGGCCATCCAAGAAAGCATGAACATAAATATGTTTTGCACCACGTTGTGCGGCCAATTGCACCATCGCTTGAATATGTTCGATGTGACTATGAACACCGCCATCTGATAACAAGCCCATGATGTGAACGGCTTTGTTTGCTTTAACGGCAACATCAACACCGTCTGTTAGTGTTGGATTTTCAAAAAAACTGCCGGTTTGGATGGCTTGACCAATTCGTGTTAATTCTTGATAAACAACGCGTCCGGCACCAATGTTTAAATGGCCAACTTCAGAGTTGCCCATTTGTTCGCCCGGTAAACCAACGCCTGCTCCAGATGCATTAATCAACGTGCGAGGGTATTGCTGCCAGAGCTGATCCCAAACAGGTGTTTGGGCGGCCAAGATAGCATTATGTTTTGGATCTTCGCTGTAGCCCCAGCCATCAAGAATAATCAGGGCTAAGGGACGACGTGGCTGACTCATGTAGTTATCCTTTAATCACGGTTGTTGTGGCTTGCAGCAAGGAAAAGTAGCAATACCTGCAAATCGACGACAATGGCGTGTATTATATGGCCTTTTGTGGCGAATTACAGTTATCGTCTTGGTAATGATGACAATTTTACCGGGATGTTACTGGTTGGTGAGTCTGCCAAATATCATGCTTATGCTAGGCATAAAGTCGCTGTTTTCAGCGCTTAACCTGACAATAGTTAACGATATGGATTTGCGGTTCACACGTAACGCCAAATTTAGCACTAACAAAGTAGTTGGAACGATTTAATAATGGAAAATTTAGGCGAATTTATCGTTAATCACTGGATTTTATCGACACTTTTTGTCGTGTTACTTTATCTAGTATTCTCAGATGTTCTGACTCGAAAACTGAGCGGTGTAAAAGCCGTAGATGTTAACGAAGCAGTGAATATTGTTAACCAGCAAAAAGGTTGCTTTGTTGATATTCGTGACGCTGAAGCTTATTCAAAGTCACACATTGCAGATGCGGTGAATGTACCGCAGGCTGAGATGGAGCAACACCTCAGTAAACTAAAGAAAAATGAACAAGCATTAGTGGTTGTTTGTGATAGCGGTCAACGAGCACGCGTTGCAGCCAAGCAATTAAAAGCGAAAGGCTATAGCAACGTGTATGTATTGTCAGGCGGCTTGCACGCTTGGCGAGAAGCAAAATTACCTTTATTTGGATGAGTAACTGATGGCAGATGTAACGGTTTATTCTTCGGCACAATGTCCTTATTGTGTGATGGCTAAACAACTTTTGGATCGTAAAGGCGTGTCCTACACTGAGATTCGTGTTGATTTAGAACCAGCCAAGCGTGACGAAATGATGCAGAAAAGTAAGCAACGTACGGTGCCGCAGATATTCATCAACGATCAACCCATCGGTGGTTACACTGATATGCTTGCACTAGATCGGGCAAATAAGCTCGACCCAATGCTAACCTGAAATTTAAGACTAAACTCAAAAGCGCAAGGATTTAACCCATGGCGGAAGACAACGCAGCGGCACAACAAGAACAACAGCCACGTTTCATTATTCAAAAGATTTACACCAAAGATGTTTCTTTTGAAACTCCTAACTCTCCAGCGGTTTTCCGTGAAGATTGGAAACCACAATTAGATTTGCAGTTAGGTAACGAATACACACAAATCGATGAAGATAATCACGAAATCGTTTTGGTCGTCACTGTGACAGCGAAAGTGAATGATAAAGTTGCTTTCATCTGTGAAGTGAAACAAGCAGGTATCTTCAGCCTGATTGGTTACAGCAAAGAAGAAATGGGTCCATTAATAGGCAGCTATTGCCCTAATACGGTTTTCCCATTTGCCCGTGAAGTGGTTTCTGACCTGGTCATTAAAGGTGGTTTCCCGCAATTAGTATTGGCACCAGTCAACTTTGATGCCGTTTACAAACGTAAACTGGACTCAATGGCAGAAATGCACCAAAAAGCGCAGCAGGAACAAACCCACTAAACGTCACAAGAAATGACTGATGTCATGGAAGCTGACTTGATGCCAACGCTGGTGATCGGGGCGGGTGCTTGGGGAACGGCACTCGCTATTGCACTTGCGCGTAATGGGCAACCAACTTGGATTTGGGGACGTGATGCGGCGCAATTGCAGATTATGCATGAAACGCGTTGTAACACGACCTATATTCCCGGCATCAACTTGCCAGATACATTGGAAATCAAATCTGACTTACAAGAAGCGGTTAGCAACTGTAAGCATGTTTTGGTGTCTGTACCGAGCAATAGCTTTTCAACATTATTAACGCAAATAAAGCCTTGGCTACCTGCGGGTGTCCCTCTAAGTTGGGCAACCAAAGGTTTGACGCCGAATACGGGTGCTTTTTTGGTTGATACAGCAAAGCGTATTTTGGGTTTAGATCATCCTTTAGCGGTGATTTCGGGCCCCTCTTTTGCTGCTGAAGTCGCCGCAGGGTTACCAACAGCCTTAACTGTGGCGTCAGATAATGCTGACTTTGCCAAGTCACTTGCAAGCGCACTGCATGGCAATAGCTTGCGAGCGTACACGTCGCCGGATGTATTAGGCGTGCAGATTGGTGGCACGGTTAAAAACGTATTGGCAATTGCCGCGGGCATCAGTGACGGTTTGCAATATGGTGCTAATGCGAGAGCGGCATTATTAACACGAGGCATGGCAGAGATTTTGCGTCTGGCGACTGTTTTAGGGGCTGATCCGCAAACTATGTTTGGTTTGTCGGGTATGGGTGATTTGATTTTGACTTGTACCGATGATCAAAGTCGTAATCGTCAGCTCGGTCTTGCAATTGGTCGTGGTCAAACGGTTGAAGAGGCAGTTAAAACAGTTGGAAAAACAGTAGAAGGTATGCATGCTGCACGGGAAGTTTTAATGCGAGCACAACAAGCTGGTGTTGAAATGCCGATTGTTGAACAGGTATGCAAAGTGTTGTTTGAAGGGTACGATCCGCGGCAGTCGGTGCAAACATTGTTATGCAGAGAACCAAAAGCCGAAAACAGTCATCGCCAAGGCGATAAGCAACTGAATTAAAAGAGGAATAGTTTATGCGTGGTCTTGTTAAATACAGCGGCATCGTCGCGCTCAGCATGACAATGATGCTGGGGCTGTCAGCCTGTGGTGGCTCTTCTAAAGAAGATACCCCAGAGGTTATCGTGACCAGCGAAGGTAAAATCCTGTTTGAATCTGATTTACAGTACGTAAAAGTTGTTCCTCGGGATCAATCAGGTGTTGCTAATCAACATCCATATCCCATTGCTGAAGAAGACTTAAAAACAGTTTTAAGCTCTCTTTACATAAGCCAAAGAGTTTTGCTCAGTGAGCGTCAGGTACCTTTATACTCTCCGGGAGAGTTACAAATTTTATCCTCAGGCATTTCACGTGGTTTAGCGATTGCGGAGACCGGCGAAGACATTACTTATGTGACTTTAGGTGTCCATCAAGGCGCGATTGCTAGAGAGCGCAGAACCAATACCGGTCGTGTATTCATTGATGCTCAGGGCCGTTTGAATATCATCTTTGGTCTTGTGCAAGAGGATTATCGCGAAAAAGATCAGTACACGGGTCAGGAAATTGATCGCCGTGTAAACCCATTATTGCCAGGTACGCGCCGTGTAGATTCTGAGCCTAATAAGCAAGTCGCTTTAGATAATGGTCAGGCATATTATGTTGATCCAGCCACGGGTGAAGAGCGCAGTGACTGGTTAGTCATTGATATCCCAACCGTATTAGCAACGGCTCGTGAGCGTCAAGGTGAGTTAGATGACGGTACATTAAGCCCGGAATTACGTGAAGATATTGCTCGCAACAAGCGTGATAATCAGATCTTACGTGATGATATGGCAAATCTGAAAGAGATATTGTTTGAAATGTCAGCTGAAATTGAAGCGCTGCGTGAAGAGTTAAAAGCCGCTGAATAATTAAGCAACATATTCGACATAAAAAGGCGCTTCGGCGCCTTTTTTTATTGCCTGGTTTTAGAGTTGCCAGCGTAAATCACCCACCTGAGGGCGATATAACGTAGGAATATTTTTAGTTAAAGTCAGTACCTTGAATAGGCTGCCCATTTGCTCTGGTAGCAATAACCTTTTTAACGCTGCTGCTGATTGTAACTGCTCGAGCTCGTTGAGATTTTGTTGTGAGGCCAACGACAGAATATCGCCGGCAACCAAGAAGTCAGTTTGTGTTTGAAGTCCAGAAACTTGCATACCCTGTTGATGAGCATGATTAGCTAAATCACTGAAGTTGATATGTGCAGTTATATCTTGCAAACCAATAAGCGTTAGAGGATCATGATGTACTTGATGTTGAAAATGACAATGAATGCCCCCTGCTGAGCGCTGAGGATGAAAATACTCACTTTCCGTGAAACCGTAATCAATCACAAAAATAGCGCCTGAAATCATTTTTTCTGACAGACTGCTTACCCATGCCTGAGCAAACAAGTTGAGCTCAAAGGTGTACGGTTTTACCGGTAATTGCTGAGCAACTTGGCTGGCAAATGGAGCACTGGATTCAACATGCTGCCAAATAAAGGCTTCTCCGTTCCAGCCAACAAAGCGTTCAAATAATACCGAGTTATCGGCATAAAAACTGTGAACAGGCATGGCATCGCAAACCTCATTGGCAACGATAACGCCGTGAAAAGTTTCGGGTAAATGTGTCAGCCAAACCACCCGTGAATATAGGTCTCCTAATTTTTCTTTCAAACAGTAATGCTGTCTTTCTCGTAAGTCAGCGCTCGCTTCTATAATGAAATAGTTATCGGGTAGTTGATTGAGATCAGCGAGTTTAAGTAAAACATCAATGGCCATTTGTCCGGAGCCCGCACCAAACTCAAGGCAGTCGCCTCCAGAGATCTTTAATACGTCAGCAATATGATTTGCTAATGCTTGTGAAAAGAGTGAGCTGATTTCTGGCGCAGTTGTGAAGTCCCCTGCTTCACCTATTTTGCTTAGACCTGCGCTGTAATAACCAAGCCCAGGATAGTACAAACAGCTTTGCATAAAGTCGGCAAATGAGATCAAACCGCCTGCAGCTTGAATTTGGTCGACAATGACATTTTGTAATTGCTGGCTATGTTGTTGCGCTTGCAGGTCAGGAGCAGGTAATTTGCTATTAGGTTTCATGGTTTATAGGCGTTTAATGTGCAAAATCCAGTTTTAGTAACCGGCTGTAGCCGACGTGTTGGTTTTCATATTGCCAAGCGATTACATGAAGATGGTTATCGTGTTTTAGCACATTACCGCACCGATACCGATGATGTCGAAGCATTACGCCAGCTAGGAATCTCTGTCATTCAGGCCGATTTTTCAGATGCGGCAGCCATTTTAACTTTTGTGCAAAGCTTAAAAACGCGCTTTCCAGCTTATCGTGCAGTCATTCATAACGCATCGAGTTTTACACCAACAGAGAGCGATTTATCTCTTGCTGCGGAGCAATACCAAGGTTTTTTCAATGTGCATATGCTCGCCCCTTTCCTTATTAACCAAGGCATTGCTGAGCAGTTACAAGGTGAAAATGGTGACCCAGCAGATATTGTGCATATAACGGATATTAATGTTGAGAACCCAACGCCAAACTTTGACAGCTATGGCACAACAAAGGCTGGCTTACAAAATATGACTTTGGCGTTGGCGAAAAAATTGGCGCCACGCGTTAAGGTTAACTCGGTTGCGCCGGGGCCCGTTTTATTTACGGAAAGTCATTCTGAGGCGGTGCGTCAGGCTATGTTGTCCGAAACGCCATTAGCTCGTGAGGGTGGTGCTGAGCCGGTTTATCTAGCCATTCGAAGCTTATTACAAAACCCGTTCATGACCGGCGTTAGTATTCCCGTTGATGGTGGCAGGCGCCTCTCCAAAAAGTAAGGATTCGGCATCTATTTTGACGCCTTGAGGAATATTAGGGCAGCGCTTACCAGCAAGATGCGCAAACAATTCATCAATTAATGGGTAGAGAAAATACTCATCCGTGATGGCGCTAGCAGGTTTCTTTGTTAATTCTTCGACCGAGCCTGCGCACAGAATATCGATATCGGCGGGTCGGTCTTTATGCTTTTTGTCCGGATCACTGCGATCCCTGCCCATTTCGGCTTCGATTTGATTGGTAATGGTTTTGAAACTCTCCGCACATAAGGATGTTTCAATATAAGCAACGGCATTTAAAAAATAGCGGTGCGAATTCATTCCCACAGGCGGTGTTTGCAGAACGCGGCTGATGGTGATTCCTGAGATATGCGGCAAGATAGCTTTGACCATCAAAGCCATGTTTTCTGCCGGCGCAATATTACTGCCAAGACCAATCAGGAATGCCTGTTGAGTCATGCCCTAGTCCGAGTGATTTGGATTTGCGCTTGATTCTGACCGTGCAATTGAACTGGCTTACTCAATGTTAGCGTGAGTTTAGGGATGGGAAACTCAGTTAATAGTAGTTGTGCCACCTCTTCTGCCAATTTTTCAATCAGTAAATACCGACTCGCAGAGACAAAAGCGACAACCCGCTGGGCGACAGTACCGTAATCAAGTGTATGTTCGATATCATCAGTTTTTGCTGCTTCACTGATATCCCAATCAAACTCGAAATCAAACCGAAGGGTTTGCCTGGTTTCACGTTCCCAATCGTAAATACCAATAATGGTGTCAATGTGTAAATTGTTTAAAAAAATCTTATCCATAATGTCGCTTTAACTGGTGGCAATAACTACTGTGCGCCTATAATGAGGCTAATTTTTAACTAGAGTTTCATCATATCATGCCTGAAATCACGCTTTTGGCGCTGGCAGTGTTGCTAGGCGCTTATCTGATTGGCTCACTATCTAGTGCGATTGTTCTTTGCAAAGTTGCAGGATTACCTGATCCACGCACGCAGGGTTCTGGTAACCCCGGTGCGACCAATGTTTTGCGAATTGGTGGCAAAAAGTTAGCAGCAACCGTGTTGGTTATTGATGTACTCAAAGGTGTTATCCCGGTCGTTATTGGACGACTGTTGGGATTAGATATTGTTTTATTGACCATGGTCGCCTTACTGGCATTTTTAGGCCATTTATATCCAGTTTTTTTCCAATTTAAAGGTGGTAAAGGTGTTGCCACGGCGTTAGGTGCTTTTTTGGCGTTGTCACCTTTATTGGCTTTGGCCGGTGTTTTAACTTGGCTAGTGGTATTTATCGCGACCCGTATTTCATCGCTGTCAGCTATTTGTGCGGCGACCTTGGTGCCTGTTTACAGTCTTTGGCTGATTGATAGCAGCATCGCACGATGGATAATTTTAGTGATTGCCGCCCTGCTCTTGTGGCGTCATCGTGGCAATATTCAGCGCCTATTAGCCGGCGAAGAGAAAAAGTCAGGCTGATACTGGCGGCGTTAAGGTATCAAGCGGCCAACGTGAGCGTACGTTAAACACGGCTGGCGTCTCTATGTTCATAGCTTGATGACGCATCGCGCCAGCAAAGGCAATCATGGCGCCATTATCGCTACAAAACTGCATTTGCGGATAAAACACTTGCTTGTTTTTCATGCTGTTTAAAGCTGCGCGCAATGACGTATTGGCACTAACACCACCTGCGACCACTAAACGCTGATGGCCAGTTTGTTTTAATGCCCTTTTGCACTTGATCAACAAGGTATCAACGGCTGCAATTTCAAAAGCCAAAGCAATGTCTGCTTTTGCCTGTTCACTTTGATCTGAATTGTGCCAAGCATTTAATGCCGCGGTTTTTAGGCCACTAAAACTAAAGTCTAAACCGGCACGGTTGACCATAGGTCTTGGAAAATCATAAATACCTTGGCGACCGCGTGTTGCTAGTTTGGCTAACGCGGGACCGCCGGGATAACCCAGCCCAAGCATTTTGGCCGTCTTATCGAATGCTTCACCTACAGCGTCATCAATTGATTCGCCCAATAATTCGTATTCACCTACGCCTTTGACATCAACTAAAAGCGTATGACCACCTGATACAAGCAAAGAAACAAATGGAAATGCCGGCGGGTTGTCTTCCAATAATGGGGAAAGCAGATGCCCTTCCATATGGTTTACCGCTAGCGCTGGAATATTTAACGCCCAGGCCAAACTACGGCCAATAGCGGCGCCAACTAACAATGCCCCAACAAGGCCGGGACCTGCGGTATATGCAACAGCGTCAATCTCGTCGCGTTTTACACCCGCTTGGTCTAGCACTTCTTGCATTAAGGGTAAGGCTTTGCGGATATGATCTCGGGAGGCAAGTTCGGGCACTACACCACCATATTCAGCATGCATTTCAATTTGGCTATATAGCGCATGCGCCAGCAATCCGCGCTCTGTATCATAGAGAGCGATGCCAGTTTCATCACAAGATGATTCGATGCCTAATACCCGCATAACATTGAAGCCAGTAGTTAATTTGAACGCCGTATTATGCCTGATTTTAAAAATAAGATGATTCAAGTATTTGCTTTCTCTTAGATATTTCGTACAATTAAGGGCTTTTCATTGATTACTGTTTAGGGAATTTTTAATGCCTGCTGTACGAGTTAAAGAGAACGAACCATTTGACGTAGCGCTGCGTCGTTTCAAACGTGCTTGTGAAAAAGCCGGTACTGTTGCTGAAGCACGTGCCCGCGAAGCATACGAAAAACCAACAACTGTACGTAAGCGTGCTGCTGCCGCTGCAGTAAAACGTCACCAGAAGAAACTGGCTCGCGAAAACGCTAGCCGCGTACGTCTGTACTAAGACAGGCTGTTCTTCTATGCCTGCTGAAGCCAGCCCGTTAAAGGTCAAAATCCAAGACGAAATCAAGGTCGCGATGCGCGCCAAAGAAAAAGAGCGTCTTGCGACATTGCGTCAGATCACTGCCGCAATCAAACAATTAGAAGTCGATAATCGCCAAGATCTGAGTGATGACGACGTCATTGTTGTTTTGACCAAAATGACCAAACAGCGCAAAGATTCTTTAGCGCAGTTTGAACAAGCTGGCCGTGAAGATTTAGCTGTGGTCGAGCGCTCAGAGTTAGCAATTATCGAAGAATTTTTGCCAACACCGCTGACCGAGGCTGAATTAGAAGCCGCCATTGCTTCTGCAATCGCAGAAAGTGGCGCCAGCAGTATCAAAGATATGGGCGCAGTGATGAATGTCTTGCGTCCACAAGTTCAAGGTCGCGCTGACATGGGTGCGGTTAGTAGCCAAGTAAAGGCAGTTTTAAGCGCCTGAACCTCCCTGACACCAAGTCTGTTACAGACATGGTTACCATCAATGATGATCTTCGGCCATAATTAACGTTATGGCCGGTCAGATCCCTCCTCAATTTATTGATGAACTCCTTGCACGCGTTGATATCGTCGACGTCATAGACAGCCGTGTGCCACTAAAAAAGGCCGGCAAAAACCTTCAAGCCTGTTGCCCATTCCATAACGAAAAATCACCGTCCTTCACGGTAAGTCCAGAAAAGCAGTTTTATCATTGCTTTGGCTGTGGTGCGCATGGCACCGCAGTTGGTTTCTTGATGGAGTACGAACAGCTAAGTTTTCCTGAGACTATTCAAGAATTAGCTGACAGTGTCGGCATGCAAGTACCGGTCACCCAACAGGCAACATTAACGCCTGCACGTCAGAATCTTTATGATCTGCTGGATAAGGTCGCCAAGTATTACTCGCACCAACTTTATAACCATCCCCAAAAGTCATTATTCGAAGACTATTTAAACCAACGTGGTTTAAGCGCCGACATCATCAGAGCCTTTGATATCGGTATTGCGCCAGATGGCTGGGATAACTTGCTACGAACATTCGGCAATAACCAACAAACCATCGACATGTTGCAAGAAGGTGGTTTGCTGATCAAAAACGACAAAGGCCGCATCTACGATCGTTTTCGTAAGCGATTGATGTTTCCGATCCGTGATAGACGTGGCCGAGTGATTGGCTTTGGTGGTCGTATTGTTGATCCAGAAGATAACCCGAAATACCTAAACTCACCGGAAACGCCGGTTTTCCATAAAGGCCAAGAGCTTTATGGCTTGTACCAAGCACGTAAAGCCAATCGACAATTACAGCGAATCTTAATCGTTGAAGGCTACATGGACGTCATTGCCTTAGCACAATTTGGTATTAACAATGCGGTGGCAACACTTGGCACATCTACGACACCAGAGCATTTGCGTCAGTTAACACGTAGCGCGCCAGAAATTGTGTTTTGTTTTGATGGCGATAGGGCTGGTTTTGATGCGGCATGGCGGGCAGCAGAGAATGCATTGCCAATTTTGGGTGGAAATTTTGAGCTGAAGTTTATGTTTTTGCCGGAAGGTGAAGATCCCGATTCGGTTGTGCGTAGCCAAGGTGCAGAAGCATTTAATCAGCAAGTAAATGAGGCGCAGGGTTTTTCGGCGTTCTTTTTGGCAACATTGATGCAGCGTGTGGATATGAACTCAATGGATGGTCGTGCTCGGCTTATTGAGATTGCCAAACCTTATCTGGCGCGAATCCAGGCGGGTGTTTATCGTGACATGCTTGAGCAGCAATTAGCAGAGGCAGCGCAAACGTCGCAGGCCACGTTAAAAAAACATATTGAACGTGCCCCTCAGCCTAAAAAACGTGTTGCAGCTGAAAAGTCAGCCAGTGCCAATAAAACGCCTGAGCGACGGGCAATTACGATGTTGGTGCAATTCCCCGAGTTATCGCAACATGCAGGGGATATCAGCAAGTTAAACAATCTAGAATCACCAGGTATTCCAGTGTTGTTATCGATGCTTGAAATACTGCGCGAGAGTCCCCAAATAAACACATCAGCAAGATTATTGGAGCGCTGCCGAGAGTCACGCTTTTATCCGCATCTCTTAAAATTGGCTAAAGAACCGCTAGATTTTGACGATGCAGAAAAATTAAGTGCTGATTTTCAAGGGGTTTTAAAAACCCTGAGAGCGGATGCCGAAAATGCGCGCTACGCGATGCTGACTAGTAAACCGTTTAGTCAGCTGTCTGCCAGCGAGCGTGATGAGTTAAAGGCATTTAAGCGCTTTTAAGTGGATGTTCTACAGTCAAATTTAATGCAATACAGGCACAGTTTCGCTATAATATAGTGTTCCGTCTGTTATGCATCATGATGTCAAAGGGGTCGAATGAAAGATCAACAATCACGCGTTAAAGAGCTCATTGCTTTGGGGAAAGAACGCGGTTACCTCACCTATGGTGAGATTAACGATCATCTCCCTGAAGATTTGGTTGATGCGGATCAGGTCGAAGACATTGTCAGTATGTTCAGTGACCTCGGTATCATGGTTCATGAAGATGGCATGGATACCGACGAAATGGAACGTCTGGCAGAAGCTGCGTCTTCTAATGACGAAGTTTCAGACGAAGAGGCTGCTGCCGTATTAGCAAGCTCTGATGGTGAATTTGGTCGTACGACAGACCCAGTCCGCATGTACATGCGTGAAATGGGTAGTGTTGAACTGTTAACTCGTGAAGGCGAAATCGTTATCGCCAAACGCATCGAAGCTGGCTTACGTGAAAGCCTGATGATGCTGTCTACTTACCCGCCGTGTATCGCCTCATTCTTAGAGTTCTTTGATGCTGTTGAAGCAGGTGAAATGCGCATTAACGAACTGATTCGTGGTTTCGTTTCACCAGAAGAAAACATCGAAACAACCGATGATGATGAAGACGATACAGACAATAATGACTCTGATGATAGTGATTCAGACGATGATGATGACGATGATGTTGGTGGCGTAAGTGATGACGATGATGATTCAGGTGAAATTGACCCTGAAGAAGCGCGTGCACGCTTTGCCGCGTTAACTGAAGCATACAAAAAAGTCCTCAGCACAGAGGGCGATGACATGGTTGAGGCGCGTGAGCAGGCTAGTAACCTGTTTATGGAATTCAAATTAACGCCTAAAACATTGGCCTATTTGAACAACCTGATGTCTGAAACCATCGAAGAAGTCCGTAAGCAAGAAAAACGCATTATGGATATCGTCGTTGAAGATGCGCGTATGAATCGACGTGATTTCATTGACTCATTCCAAGGCAACGAAAGCAACCTTGAATGGGCTGATAAATTCATCCGTGCGAAAAAGCATTACTCATCAACGATTAAAAAACATCATGATGATATTTTGGCAGCACAAACCATTCTGGCTGAAATCGCAGCAGACCGTGGCTTAAATATTTCCGAAATCAAAGAAATCAGCCGCCAAATGTCGATTGCTGAAGCCAAAGCGCGTCGCGCTAAGAAAGAAATGGTTGAAGCTAACTTACGTCTGGTTATCTCAATCGCTAAGAAATACACCAATCGTGGTTTGCAATTCTTGGATCTGATTCAAGAAGGCAACATTGGCTTGATGAAAGCAGTTGATAAATTTGAATACCAACGTGGTTACAAATTCTCAACCTATGCAACGTGGTGGATCCGTCAGGCGATTACCCGTTCAATTGCCGACCAAGCGCGTACTATCCGTATTCCGGTACACATGATTGAGACCATCAACAAACTCAACCGTGTTGCACGTCAAATGTTACAAGAAATGGGTCGTGAACCAACGCCAGATGAATTAGCAGAACGCGTTGACATGCCAGAAGACAAAGTCCGTAAGGTACTGAAAATCTCTAAAGAACCGATTTCGATGGAAACACCAATCGGTGATGATGAAGATTCACACTTGGGTGACTTCGTTGAAGACGTTAACGTTATGTCTCCAGCAGATTCCGCCATCATCGAAGGCCTGCGTGAAGCCACTCAAGGTGTATTAAACGGCCTGACTGAAAGAGAAGCCAAAGTACTGCGTATGCGTTTCGGTATTGATATGAATACAGACCACACGTTGGAAGAAGTTGGTAAACAGTTTGACGTTACCCGTGAGCGTATCCGTCAGATTGAAGCTAAGGCATTACGTAAATTACGTCATCCTTCACGTTCAGACCAACTGAGAAGCTTCTTAGACTCAGACAGTTAATCTAAACGGGCCTATAGCTCAGTTGGTTAGAGCAGGGGACTCATAATCCCTTGGTCCTAGGTTCAAGTCCTAGTGGGCCCACCATTTAAATTGAAAGCCTCAGCGTTGGATTTACGTTGAGGCTTTTTATTATGTGCGAACTTACGCACAAGCCGACGGTAGCCCAAGACAACACCAGTAATACTGATAATAAAACCGCCAAGGCTAAATAGAATCATGAGGCCTTCGCGTAACCATGGGCGGCTCAGTAACACATGCCAGTCCCAGCTATGTAATAGGTTAAACAGCCAGCGGTTGGCACGTTGAGATTCAGTGACGACTTGCAAAATATTCCCGTTAAACGGATTGATGTGATACCAAGTGTTTTCAGTGTCATCAAACTTAACTCGCATTATTGGCAATGGTCGATGTTGGCTGCCATACATACTTTGCTGTTCACGAGCGACATAATAAAAGTCATAGTTTGTCAGCCATGAGCTAGTGGCTTGGTGAGTGGTTGAGATATTACCAACCGCTTTTTCAAGAACATTTACCGGCAAGGTATCGAATATCTGATTGGGCTGTGTCATGGCTAATGTCTGAGAGTGCCCACTCCCTTCATAGGCTGTGACCCAAGCCTGATTATCAACAATCACCCATTCAAGTTCGCTGACTGACATGCCTTTGTTTTGAAAAGCCTTGAGTAGGTCTTTTGTTGCTGGCGGACTGGCGAAACTTGCCGTGATGTCACCATGATAATTGTTGGTTTCTAAGCTGGTTGGTGTTGATAGCAAATTCCATGGCCGCATCGACATTAAACCGCTAAACACCCAAGCAATTAAAAAGATGCCAAAAACCAGCCCGATAATGTGATGCCAGTATGTGAAATGGCTGATATATGGCGAGTGAGAGCCATTTTTATAGACTTTGGAAAAACGCCAGCGTTTTAAGCCTAAATATTGGCCAATTAAACTAGTGAATGTGCCGGCAAGTGACAGGTAAATAACCAACTCTGCCCACCAAGATAAGTGTCTGACTGGATATAACCAATGAAGCCAAGCGCCGAGCCAGCCCCAAGAACGTTCGGTAAATGTGGCATCACGGACGACCATGCCGCTATGTGAGGACAAATACAGAATTCGCTCAGCTTCATCATGAATACGAACGGCATGTAACGGTCGTTCATTATCTAAGCCGCGAGATTGTGTCCAAGCATCACGTTCGATTAAACCTAGATACTCAGCGGGTTTATCGCCTTGATAAAAAGCGTCTGCTGAAGCCAAAGCAAGATTCTTGTCTGCACTGGCAAGCTTTTCACCGGTTGCTGCATTAATGGCGATTACAGGGCCACTTCGATAGCTAAATAAGTAATAAGCTTTACCGGCAATGCTGCTCAGTTTGATGTTGCTAGGTGTGTTGGTTTTACCGGTCCGTTCCAGTGCCTCAGCAACGTTAATGCAGCAGTTTTCACTAGATAGATTGAGTTCAGGCAGTCTTTCTAGGTGTTCTGCTGGTGTCAGTTTTGGGTAGCCAACAAATAACATCACCACGCCGGAGATAAACCACGCAGCCATAAACAGGCAGAGTATTATCCCCAGCCAGCGATGCCATAAGTAGAGTTGGCGTAGCATTAGAACCTGAGATCTAAGCTCAATTCAACGCTACGTGGCTCGCCCACATAAAACTGTGAGGTTGAGCCTGAGTAGGCATATAACTTATCTGACAAGTTACGGCCACGCAGTGTCAGATTGGCATTTTGGTTAACACGATAACTGACAAAAGCATCATAAAGCGTGTAAGCCGGTAACTTTTGGGTGTTTTGGTTATTGGCATACACAGAAGCGACATAACGCGAACCTAAACCCAGCTGCCATACTTGTGTGGGTTGATAAATCAGCCATAAATTAGCAAGACGCTCAGGCACCTGACTTGGGGTATAGCCAGCTAACGATTCTCCACCTTCAAACATGTCATCAAACTCAGCATCAACGATAGCCACATTACCTTCCGCACGCAGGGTATCGGTCAACTGTAATGAGGTCGCAAACTCAATGCCTTTCGAAGTTTGCTGGCCGACTTCAAGAAATTGCGTATTGTCGTTGGGATCACGCGTTAAAAAGTTTTTACGAACAATATGATAAGCGGCAATCGTCGCGCTACCACGGTCTTCTAAGTAATTAAATTTCGCACCGACTTCAAACTGACGCCCTTTACTGATATCAAAGTCATCAATAGTGGTATTGCTCGAAGTTGTTAAGGTGCCGCCTGGTGGTTCAGCAGATGTGCTGTATTGGGTGTACAGGCTGAGATCATCATTGACCGCAAATACCAAACCTAAGCGACCCGATACCGTATTCCATGTGCTGGTGGTTTCTGCTGCGCCCGGTGAACTGGTCAGACTAAAATCGATGTGGTCGTAACGAAGTGCTGAAATTAATGACAGCCGATCAGTCAGACCCTGACGATTTTCAACAAATACCGAGGCCATTTCAACGCGGTTACTGCGACCACGCTGCAAACTGCCAAAGCCTAAATCATCAAAGCTTCCCGGTTCAAAGTTATACGGATCAATCACATCAAAGTTACCTGATGAGGTTGGATAACCGGTATGATGATTGACGTTAAAATCAAAGCCTACAGCCCAATCACTACGGCGATTAAATAATTCACCAAAGTGCGTTAGCTCAACTCGGTTACCATTCATTTCTTGAGAATGGCGTTGAAGATAGCCTGCCCGACGTTGAATGGTCATATTGGTATTGTCTGTGTAGGCATAACCTTCAAGGTTTCGGTAATCACGCTCTGCGTTGTAATGATAAAAGGTGTTTCGCAGTGCGGTTTTGTCGTTAAATTGATAATCGGTAATAGAACGCATCCAGCGAACGCGTTGCTCGTAGCGACCATCTTCGACGTTAAAGTTTTTATGACGAAGGTTTTCGTCAATTTTTAAAGTGCCGGTTTGTGGGTTGAGTGTCGGTGTTCCCCAATATGGGCTGTTAACCTCTTCTTCTTGATATTCAACAGCTAGCGTGTGAGAGAGCTTTGAATTGATGTCGGTCAGCCATGACAATGCAATGCTATCGGCGCGGCTATCATTTCGATCAATATAGCCGTTACTTTCATTATGGCTGTAATCGAGTCGTATCCAGTTACTGTCATTTAAAGCTTTATTCACACCAATGGCTGCTTCTGAGCTATCAAATCGGCCATAACTTAATCGGCCGCTGATGTCCTGATCTGTTCGCTCTGCAATTTTGGTGACATAGTTGAGGCTACCGCCGACAGAGCTGGCACCATATAAAAATGATGATGGGCCGCCAACAGCTTCAACTCGATCATAAATCCAAGCATCAACCGGTCTCGCTGCGATGCTATATGCGAGTGGAATACCATTAAACAGCTGATTAACTTGGGATCCGGTGAAACCACGATAGGACGCAAAGCCACCACGGCCGGGGAGTGAGGCGACATTAATACCTGGCAAAATATTCGCAGCATCTTGCAAGTCACGGGCGCCAATTAATTCCATGGTTTGGCGATCGGCGATAGCAACGGATGCTGGATTTTCACGGTTGGTGAGCCCTAAACGTGATCCGGCCTCAGTCGGGCTATCAAGATTTAATCCTGTGGATTCGGTTGCGGTCACGGTCAGCGAATCAAGAATACGTGCGTTATCTTGCGTGTTTTCAGTTTGTGCGTGAATAGGTGCTACAAAACAAAGCAGTCCTAAAGCTACGGTGCGTTTTAATCGAAACATGAAACTTTCCAGCCAATAATGTCAGCCTTGCATGGTAAGTGGATATTGGCTGGCAAAATTTGGTGATTTGCCGAGGAGTAGGGCAATTAACACAGTTTTTAAGGTATCTATTTGTTTTTAAATAAAAAGGCCCTAGCAACCTGAGTTGCTAAGGCCATTGATTTTATGACGCTGAATAGATTTAACGTAAGTCGAATCGATCAGCATTCATGACTTTGGTCCAAACGCGTACAAAGTCATTCACGAATTTCTCCGCATTGTCGTCTTGTGCATAAACCTCTGCATAAGCCCGCAAAATGGAATTTGAGCCAAACACTAAATCAACCCGTGTTGCAGTCCATTTGGTTGCACCTGTTTTTCTATCGTTGATCTCATACAGGTTGCGACCAACGGGTTTCCAGGTATTCGCCATATCGGTCAGATTGACGAAGAAATCATTGGTCAATGCGCCTTCACGGTCGGTAAATACACCATGTTTGGTATCACCATAATTGGTGCCAAGCACACGCATACCACCCAGCAATACGGTCATTTCTGGTGCCGTCAGCCCCATTAATTGTGCCCGGTCTAACAACATTTCCTCTGGCTTAACGGCATAGTGTTGTTTTTGCCAATTCCGGAAACCATCAGCCAAAGGCTCTAACGAGTCAAAAGACTCACTATCTGTCATGTCATCACTGGCATCACCGCGACCTTTAGCAAATGGTACGTGAACTTCATAGCCAGCCGCTTTTACTGCCTGCTCAATACCAAGATTACCGCCTAAAACAATCACATCAGCGATGCTGGCACCGGTCTCGTCAGCAATTTTCTCGTAGACTGCCAAGACTTTTGCCAATCGAGCAGGTTCATTACCTTCCCAGTCTTTTTGTGGTGCTAAACGAATCCGCGCGCCATTAGCGCCACCACGCATATCAGAACCACGATAGGTACGCGCACTATCCCACGCAGTACAAACCAATTCTTGAAGTGTTAAACCTGCATCAGCAATTTTCTCTTTAACAACTTCTTCAATGTAGTTGGTTTCACCTTGTGGAATAGGATCTTGCCAAATCAAATCTTCATCAGGTACGGCTGGGCCAATATAGCGAGATTTTGGTCCCATATCGCGGTGAGTCAGTTTGAACCATGCACGTGCGAAACAATCACGGAAATACGCTGGATCTGCCATAAACTTCTCACAAATGGCGCGATAGGCCGGATCCATTTTCATGGCCATATCAGCATCAGTCATGATCGGGTTATGACGAATACTTGGATCACTGGCGTCAACTGGCTTGTGCTCTTCTTTAATGTCGATTGGTTCCCACTGCCAAGCACCTGCAGGGCTTTTTTTCAGCTCCCACTCATAGCCAAACAACATCTCGAAGTAACCCATATCAAATTGTGTTGGGTTTGCTGTCCAAGCACCTTCAAGGCCTGAGGTGACCGCATTGGCTGCTTTACCTTGCATGTGCGGGTTGTGCCAGCCAAAACCTTGCTCATGTACATCAGCCGCTTCTGGTTCAGGGCCAAGCGCTTCGGCACTACCGTTACCATGTGTTTTACCAACGGTATGGCCACCCGCCGTTAACGCCGCGGTTTCTTCATCGTTCATCGCCATACGGCCAAACGTTTCACGTACTTGTTCAGCAGTTTTTAACGGATCTGGCTGACCGTTCACACCTTCTGGGTTCACATAGATAAGCCCCATTTGCACGGCGGCTAATGGATTTTCCATGGTGTCGGGTTTAGCGACATTGTCATAACGGTTATCAGATGGGGCCAACCATTCTTTTTCTGCGCCCCAGTAAATGTCTTTTTCTGGGTGCCAGATATCGGCACGGCCATAGGAGAAGCCAAAGGTTTTCAAACCCATGGTTTCGTAGGCAATGTTACCGGCCAAGATGAATAAATCTGCCCAACTGATTTTATTGCCATACTTTTTCTTCAATGGCCACAACAGGCGTCGTGCTTTGTCCAAGTTACCGTTGTCTGGCCAAGAGTTCAGCGGCGCAAAACGCTGGTTACCTGTACCGCCACCACCACGGCCATCAGCAAGACGATAGGTACCGGCTGCATGCCATGCCATACGAATCATCAAGCCGCCATAATGTCCCCAGTCAGCCGGCCACCACTCTTGGCTATCGGTCATTAACTGGCGCATATCGTTTTCTAATGCTTCGTAATCCAGCTTTTTGACTTCATTGCGATAGTCAAAGTCTACACCCATTGGGTTTGTTTTACTGTCGTGCTGGTGGAGAATATCTAGGTTCAGGTTCTCAGGCCACCAAGCCATATTAGATTTGCCGCTTTCAGTTAAACCGCCATGCATGACGGGACATCTGCCGCTATTTTGATTTTGTTCTTCACTCATGAATCGTCTCCTCTCACTGCCTTATGGTTATCGTGCTTGTTATTTACTACGAATTTGAAGATAACACAGGAATTTAATAGTAAAAATCATTTATTTCCGTAATAAATAATCGTTTTTACCAATAACTGATAAATTCCCAAGCCTGACTCATTATTGCTTAAGATGACAACTGTGGTTTGCGGAGCAACTTTTGTGGACAATAGTATGTTGATGGTATTCCGTAAATATTAAAACCAGATTCCATTTAGGGTAAAGCGATGCAAAAAGATAAGCACATTGCAGATTTACGAAAAAGTTATGAGCTTGGCGAGCTTGATGAAGCAAGCACTGCTAATGAACCGCTGCGTCAGTTTGAGAAATGGTTTAATGAAGCTATCAAAAGTGAAGTGAACGAACCTAATGCAATGACATTAGCCACCGTTGATGTGAGTGGTCGGCCTGCTTGTCGCCCTGTGCTTATCAAAGGTTATGATGCTCAGGGTATTGTCTGGTTTACCAATTATCAAAGCCGTAAAGGACAGGCATTAGCAGTAAACCCATACGCAGCATTGCAATTCTTTTGGCCTGAGCTAGAGCGGGTAATTCGTATTGAAGGGCGCGTAGAAAAAGTCGCTGGGACAGAGTCGGATGCTTATTACCAAACACGACCACTTGGCAGCCGAATTGGCGCTTGGGCATCGCCACAAAGCGAGATTATTGAAAGCCGCACATTAATCGCTGGACGGGCAGCAAAGTATGCCACCCAATTTGGTTTAAATCCGCCGCGTCCAGAACATTGGGGCGGTTATCGCTTGGTGCCAGACTATTGGGAGTTTTGGCAGGGCCGTGCGTCTCGATTACATGATCGTATCGTTTATCGTTTAGACGATAACGGCCAATGGCAGCATCAGCGTTTAGCTCCCTGAGTGTGCGTCATTGCCTTCCTGCGCTTCTTTAATGGTTTGTTGCGCCATGCCTACCGGGAAGAATATTTTGGTTGGGTTTTCTTTAGCCTGATCCCAAAGGCTACGTAGCAACACACTTAGACGAGTGATCGCAGTGCCGCGAGCTCTAAGGGCAACAACTAATGCTAGCGTGAAGCTCACCCATAGATTAAAGAAGCCAATCAACAATACAAAAAACAGATACATCAAAAACTCAAAGAGACCGACACTACTGCTGAAAGCGCCATAGCCGAGGTTGGCGGCAGAGAACGCTACGTGACGAATATCTAGCGGTAAATTGAGTAAATGACCTATGTAAGGTGTAATTCCCAGCAAAATACCAAAGAAAAAGTTACCAGCTAAAGAGCCGTAGTTGTCATGGATATAGTTGCCGAACTTTTCTCGCCAGCTATCTTTAACCCAGCCGCGTACAAACGGGTGATAGCGTAATCGTGAGCGTAGCTCGAGATAATCGGCGCGATTATCAAAATACCCCGCGATGATCCCCGAGCAAAATAACCATACACCCGCGATAGAGGCATAAAAAATGGCCATACCGCCAATTGGTGTGATGGCATTTAATTGATAGGTAACCGTTTCTTCATCTAATAATGGTTGGCTAAGAAACCAAATACTACTGATAGCAATCAGACTGGCGATACCAATCGCGGTCAATACATTGCCCCAAACCGCTCCCCACTGGGATCGGTTTACATCAATCAACAGTGTCGCCAACTTTTTGTGGGCTGCACGACCGTTTTCACCGCGTTCAACTTCAGCCGCAAAGTTGGCTGCTGTCATCGCTGGCTGCTTGGAAGCAATGGTGAAATGCAGCATATGCACAATCATAAAACCAATGCCGTAGTTAAGGCTTACTAGCAAGGTATTCATTCCACTGCTTAGCTCTAAACTTTCGATATAGATTTTGTTAAGTGCCATTAGGGCGATTAAAACACCGGCGCCAGCAGCTGAACGGAATAAGGACAGGAAAGCTGATTTTTCACGGACGATATAGTGTTCACCATGATCACTTTTATTTTGTGTGATGCTACGTGACAGCATGCCGATACTGTTTTTGACCAGCGATTTGAGGCTATTTTTTTCGGTGGTGGCGATCACCAGTTTTTGCCAAAGAGCCAAACACCGAGTTTGCTGTTCTTGTTTATCTTCACTGCTCAAAATATTTAGCAGCTCTTCAATACGCTCTAAAGTTTGCTCAAGCCGCTCAAGTAAATGCGCTACTGAGATTGATGAACCGGCCGCACCAGCTCCGCGGCGTCTTAAGCGTTGAACCAACTCACGGCATTGATCCATCATTACCCAAATATGATCGGGGTTATAACGTTCAAGACTTTCATCGGTAAAACGCTCAGTCATATTGAGCACAAATGGCTGTAGCTCACGTTGTAAAACGATAAATGCCGAGTCGTTGTCGACTAGGCGTCTATCTATCCGCATAAGCTCTGGCTCTAGCTCTTCTGCCGCAACCCATATAGCTAGCATTTCCATGGCGTATAAACATTGTTCTTGGAAATGGACGACGGAGGCTCGAAGGGTGTCGGCCTCAATGTCTTGTGCCAACAAGGTGTGGAGTTTTAACCACTGTTCTGACGAAATGGTTGCCAGCCAATCATCATCGCTTCGCTGATTAAACATCAGCGTTAATACGTCTTTTGAGTTGCCTAAATCCAATGGCGGGGGATTAACCTTGTCATAAAGGCGAGTCATAAACTCATTGAGAAAGCCGCGACGAGAAAATATCCCCAAACTAACAATTGCTGAATAGAGGTTTTGCTCGACAAACCAACCATGGAAGCGATTACCGATTAGTTGACGCAATTCAGTTTCTGAGGCTAACAAGTCGAGTAGTTCATCCATCCGCTCGGAGGCTTCATCCTCGCCACCTTTACGTAGTCGAGCGATGAGTTTTCTAAGCGCACTGAGTACCGTATTATCAGGATCAAAATCGGTTTTTAATTGTTCGACGGTAAAAATTTCGCTCATCAATATTCCATGATTGAGGTCAGCTTGAATGATCTGGTTACCCGAAGGGCAAGGACTATTTTGACTATTATTTAGTCAGACTGACAGATAGACAAAGCCGCGCCCTGGGCGCGGCTTTTGTCAGATTGTGATTTAAAATAATTCGACGTGTTGTGCTAACCGCCTTGCTGCAGCTTCTGCACCCATGGCACGAGCTAATCCTAAAGCAGTCAAATCATCAGCTGATTTGGCATAAGGATCTGCACCATGGGTTAACAGTAATTCAATAATATCGATGTGGTTAAACATGGCCGCAAACATTAGCGGTGTTTTGCCATCAGGGGCGGCGGCATTAATATCCGCTCCCTGTGTTAACAACATCTGACAGACTTGATAGAGCCCATCATGGCAAGCCTGCATCAGCAGGCTATAACCATTTTCATCACGCAAATCAGGCTGCAAACCTTCCTCTAAACGGCTTCGCAGCGTGGTTGTATCATTTTGGCGAACCAATCCAAACGTACTTACGGCCAAGGCAAGTAACTCATCGCTCAATTCTGGCTTTACAGTAGCGGTATCAGTCATAACGTAACCCTCGCTTAAAGTTGTAAGATAGCCATGTTTTGCTAACGGAAGTAACCGATTGGCGGCGTTGCCTGGATGTTCTCAGTGATTAGTAACCTTTTTTCTCTTCAGCTTTGCGATCGATGGCATCACCAGCGGCGCTCATATCTTCACCAAGGCCCTGCATCGTATTACAAGCAGTCAGACCCATAACCATTAAAAGTGCTAATACAAACGAAGTTAATTTCATGTAAATCACCTATTGTTGATTGCCTAACCCTACCATAGGGCAAGACTCTGACAAAGATTCTAAATCAGAAATTTCCAATAAGTTAAGGTTTATTTGAGATAAATGTGAGCCAAGTCTTTATTGACATGGTTCGATATCACCCCAACTTTTAAGCTTTGTCTTCTAGACTCAGCTTTAATATTAAACTGTTTTTGTTGCCATTTCGTTGATAGCTGCAGTCATCCATGTAATGACGGATTAAGTCGATGCCAAGCCCACCAATTTGAGCATCAGCCAATGTGGCAGGTTGCACATGTGGTGGCATAGCTAATGGATTAAATGCCATACCATCGTCGGTGATAGCTAACTCCAATTCATTGTTAGTATATTTAAGCGATAACAAAATATCGTGCTGCCCACCTTCAGGAAAGGCATAGCTCAAGATATTGGTAACGGCTTCATTGGCTGATAGGTCAATCCGAAACAGTGGCGCCTTATCCACCCCCCATGACGTTAGGGTGGTTTCAAGCCATGCACTCATTCGGGCAATTTCTGCAGTTTGGTTTTGTAACTGCAGGCTAACCGCGTGTGTAGCTGACTTTAAAGCTGTCAAAAGCTAATACTCCGCTATACCGTTACAGCATCGATGGCTTGATCAAGGCCATCACAAATCTGAATCAGCTTGTCGATGCCTGATACTTCAAGCACATTACGAACATCCGCTTGGGTGCCCATCAATACATACTTTCCACCTCGGCCTGTGACCGCTTTGCCATTCATCAGCAATGCTCTAATACCAATCGACGACATATAAGGCACCTCGCTCATATCAACGATGACTTTTGTGGCAGGTGCTTTGGTCATCCCTGCAAAGTCTTTTTCTATCTGGGCAACACCATCCAAATCCATTCGGCCTGATAGATTAATTTTTCTGACGTCGTTGTCTAAAATTTGTTCATCGATATTCATTCATTTTTCCTTGTGTAATGCAGTTTACTTTTTACTATCAATTTCCGCGCCAACGAATAACCATCATGGTCAAATCGTCAGACGGCTCGTGGTTATCAACAAATGCATGGGCTGCTTTGCAGACGCGGTCTAATACTGTTGCTGCAGTGTCTTCTTGGTGCACATCTTTCAAACTATTTTCTAAACGATCGCTACCAAAAAGGGCATTATCGACATTTGTAGCTTCAGTAACCCCGTCGGTGAAGACACAAATAAACTCTTCAGGAGACAACCTGTAGCGAAATGATTCGTAAGCAATATCGTCAATAATACTGATAGGTGGACCACTGGCTGCATCCAGCGTTTTTGGCCGGCAGTCTGGAGCAATGATCAGTGGTCTTTCATGGCCGGCATTACAGTAGTTGAGTTCGCCGTTTCGTAGATCCAAGATGCCGATAAATGCGGTGACAAATAACATTTCCGGGTTATCTCGGGCGATTTCTTTATTGGCCTGTGAAATCAGTGCACCAATTTCTGAAAAGTCGGCGTTGTCACGCAAGGCGACGCTTTTACACAGTGTTTTGCTAATAACCATGAATAGACTGGCAGGCACACCTTTGCCACAAACATCACCCAGTGAAAAGAACATGTGATGCTCATCCAACATAAAGCAATCATATAAGTCGCCACCTACCATTTTGGCGGGCTCCATGATGGCGGCTATGTCTACTCTGGGCTCGTTTTCAAAGGTTTGTTGAGGGTCCGGCAAAATCCCCATTTGAAACCGTTTAGCAGCTTCCATCTCACCTTGTACTTTGGCCGCAGCTTCACGTTGACTTTGTAAATCAAGCTCCAGCGTACGTATTTGACCTTCATCTCGGATTAATGAATCTGCAAGCATCGCCATATATAGCAAGACAAACATTAACAATGGCGAAGCAACATCAATCAACAAATACGCGTTTCTAAAACTAATAAAACCGATTGCTAGCATGATGCTGATAAAGCCAACAACAAAAATAACTTGCGTTGTCGTGCGTAATTTAGGCAAAAGATAAAGCACGATGAGGCCTGCTAGCGCGAGAAAAAGTGCCTCTAGCCATAATGTCCATTCCGGGCGGTCTAAACTTGTTTGGTCAAAAATTGCCTCAAGCATTTGAGCGTGAATTTCTACACCAGGTACACGCTCGCCGAGCGCGGTGGTAGGGAAGTCCACCAAGCCAAGCCCAGAAAAGCCTAGCAATACCAGTTTGCTGTCTAAGCTGCTTTTATCAATGTTGCCGCGAAGCACATCAACTGCAGAGATAAATCGTTCCGATGAGTGTTTGCTGTAATTTAGCCAGACAGTACCGTCATTTTGCGTACGGATTTGCAGATCACCGATGCCGACATATTCAACGCCATTCTCGCCTGTTGTGACATTAAAGGTGTTGTTACCACTGGCGATACGTAACATTTCCATTGATAAGGTTGGCATGAGTGTGTTGCCAACAGTTGCGATAAGTGGCAATCGTCGAATAACCCCGCGTTCCATTTCTGTACTTAAAATTGCGTGCCCTGCTGCTGCAGAACTTAATAAAGGTAAATTGGTGAGTGCGGAGTTAAAGTGAATGAGCCAAGGCTTGGGATCTTCACCTCTAGCTAGCGTTGGAGCAGTGTGAACGTTCACCGACTGGTTACTGTCAATGCCTGCCACTCCTAATATGGCATGGTTGCGAGATAGGCTGTCAGCAAGTAACTCATCATTGCTGGGAAGGTTACAAATTTGATCTTTCAGTTGTGTATTGGCTTGCGGGACCAGTGAAATAACCTGACAGGGAGAAGTGCGGTCAGCCTCTGGCATGATGATATCAAGCGCGATGGCCGCTGGCTGCATTTCGCCAATGCGGTCTATTAATTTTGCTAGCAAACTACGTGGCCAAGGCCACTGACCGAGTTGCGCAAGACTTTGTTCATCAATTTCCACAATAACAGCAGGCGCTGAAATGCGTTCTCTGGGCATGAGGTTTTGATACAAATCAAAACTGTTACTGCGAAGCATTTGTTGGAAAGGAATAAGACCAAGTAAATGAAAAACAATGAGTGCTAATAGGCCAAAAACTGGCCCTAGATGGCTTAATGGTATTTTGCTTATCGAGCCTAAGTTCATCTGAAGTGATTTAAACGTTGACGAAATAAAAGCATATTTGGCCTTTTGGGATGTTTTCGGTCTTATCAACTCGAAGTTATAAGCAAAAAACTGTCCACTATCATTATGTTGACTATTTCAAGCATGTTATTGCTGCCTTCCTTTTTTGCGCCCTTATTTGGGGCGAAATATGCATGAGCCGCCCTATTTTGGCGCAGTTTTGTGATGGGTGTCACAAAAATATAATTGATGGTCAGGTTGTGATTTTGGCCAAAAGACTTATGTGAACTAGCTATCAATTTTCATGGTATGAAAAAAGGTTTAAGAGGCATGTAAATTGCAAATCCTACAAGATGACATACCAGTTTTGGCCAAACCTTTTGTAAGGCCGCGAAAGGAAGTCGATAATTAATGTTTGATATGACCGAACGAAATCATCCTTGGCTTCAAGACATTGTTGAGCAGCTGCATACCCGACATAAAGGTGTGAAAGCCGGTGAGGTGGCCAGTTATATTCCTGAGTTAACCAAAGCGGATCCTGATAGCTTCGGTATTTGTGTTGTAACAGCGGATGGCAAAATTGCTGAGACTGGTGATGCGGATAAGACCTTCACCATTCAATCTACCTCTAAGCCTTTCACATATGGCATGGCCTTAGAGATTTATGGTGCCGATAAAGTCGCAGAGCACGTTGGTGTAGAACCGAGTGGTGATGCCTTTAATTCCATTGAATTACAGAAACAGAGTCATCGTCCCTTCAACCCGATGATTAATGCTGGGGCAATCACTGTAACGGCATTGCTATATCAGAAGTATAAAGACGAGGCACTTGATTTCATGCTGTCTCGATTTAGTGCAGCGGCTGGTAGAGAGTTATCAATAGATGAGTCGGTTTATCAGTCAGAGTCACGAACAGGTCATCGTAATCGAGCTATCGCCCATCTTTTATTGAATTTCGGCATCATCCCGGAAGATGTTGAACCTGCTTTAGATCTCTACTTCAAACAGTGCGCTATTTTGGTGAACTGCCGCGACTTGGCCGTCATGGGCGGCACATTATCGAATTTGGGCAAAAACCCAATCACCGGTGAAGAAGTATTTGATATCGACCGCGTTAAAGACATGCTCTCAATTATGTTCACCTGCGGTATGTACGACTATTCGGGGCAGTGGGCATACAAGGTGGGTGTTCCTGCCAAAAGTGGTGTTGCTGGTGGCGTACTGGCCGTGGTTAACCGACAACTAGGTATTGCGAGTTACTCACCACCTTTGGATGAGAGGGGTAACAGTTGTCGGGGGATAAATGTATGTGTCGATCTTGCAAATGAACTTGGCTTGCATGCGTTTGATTGTATGAATGAAGGTTCAAGCTACTTAAAGGCCTTACTTTGATTAATAAAAAAGGGCTAAGCAGCTACAGGCCAATGAAATAACGAAATTTCAAGGAGTAGAAAAATGCGTCAGATGTTTCGAATGTTAGTAATGATGGGCTTAATGGTATTAGCCATGGCCGCTCACGGTGAATCTACTATAGGTACGATTAAAACCTTAAGTGGTGAAGTGTCTGTTGTTCGTGGCGGTGATGTAATTGATGCTACGCTAGGTGCTCCTTTATACGCTCAAGACAGCTTGAAGACAGGCACATCAGGCTCGGTAGGCATTTTATTGCATGATGATGCTAGATTGTCTTTAGGGCCTGATTCAACCATGGCGCTAGAGCAATTTAGCTTTAACCCACAAACACATGATGGTCAGGCTAGTGTAGCTATTCAACAAGGAACACTTTCGGTTATCTCTGGCAAGCTCACGGAAAAACGCCCGGGAGCCTTACAAGTTAAAACGCCTGCAGCCATTTTGGCCGTTCGGGGCACAGAGTTTTCCGTCAAAGTTGATCCGCTTCTAACACCATAAGCGTTTAGGAGTTGATATGGCACACAGGAAAACACTAATAGCCAGCTTGATTGGTGCTGCAACGTTGCTCAATGGCTGTGCGGTTTACCATAACAGCATTAATTATTTTGGACCTGATAAACCTGTCTCACCACTACGAGCACAGATTGAAGCGCCAGTAATATTAACTGAGGGCAGCTCTCCATTCTGTGCTAAGCCCGTTACCGAAACATATATGGTCATGCCGGAAGATCATGGTGTGGGCATTGTCGATATCACATTTACGGATGGTCGGCAGGCAACATTGATTGGTGAGTATCAGGCAATGCGTATTGTTGGAGACGACCATGAGGCGTTTGAAGGAGATGATACGCAAATGAATGCGATGTTTGGTGATGCTTTAAAAGCGTTACCAGCAGCACCTTATTACGCCAGACTTTATTTTATATTGGATAAAGACATACTGACGCCCGAGTCACTAGCTGAATCCGAGTTGATTTATCAACAAATTTTGGGCCGGCAGAATGTTGAAATCATTATTGTTGGACATACGGACACCGCAGCCAGCTCAAGTTATAACAATGCCTTATCATTACGCAGAGCTGAAAAGGTAAAACAAAACCTGATCAATGCTGGCGTTCCTGCTGAGATTATTCAAACACAAGGGATGGGAGAAACTAATCTATTAGTGCCAACTGTAGACAATACCCCTGAGCCTGAAAATCGCCGCGTTGAGATCAGTGTGCGTTAAAAGTTTAAAGTTACCGGGCTAAACTTTGTGATGTAAGTCACAAAATAATAATATTGCATAGCCAGTTGACTTGACATTAATAAAATCTGATACTGATTGAACGGTAAACAATGTTTACTACGGCGCCGGCTTTTTTCAGGGATGAGACAAATTCTACATTTGTATCAATATTTACCCGGCCAGATTGCGCGACATGAAAAACATATGCATAGAGGCATCAGGATGAATATTTTATTGCGTATCAGCGTGTTATTAAGTGTAGTGGCTGTTGCTGGCTGTGCAGGGAGTGGACCGGTTTCTGAATTACGGGAATCAATTGAGGCGCCAGTTAATGTGTCTCAAGCCGAATCTCCATTTTGCGCTAAGCCGGAAGTCATTGAGGTGGAATTACCCAAACCACAAATTGCCGCCGCACCACCAGCGGTAGCGCCTTTCAGTGCGAGCTTATATTTCCTTCTTGATCAAACCGTATTCACGCCCGAGTCTGCTCGGGAAGCTGATGATATTTATCAGGAAGTTTTGGCGAAAAACGCCGATGAAGTTGTGTTAATCGGTCATACCGATACATCTGCATCGGACAGTTATAACGATGCATTATCGTTACGCCGTGCCGAAAAAGTGAAGCAAGACCTTATTGCAGCAGGTGTACCTGCTGAAACCATTCGTATTTCAGGTCGGGGTGAAACGGATTTGTTCGTCAGCACACCGGACGAGACAGTGGAAGTCAGAAATCGTCGCGTAGAAATCTCAATACGCTGACATCAGGAGTCGCATCATGACACAGAAATTTAAAATGCTGTCTTTATCAGCCTCAATTTTAAGTGCTAGTTTGCTGATGGCGTCACAGAACGTTTCGGCACAGAGCGTAACCGAAGCGGTTGATAAAACGATTCAAAGTAACCCGCAAATTTTGGCAGAGGCCAATCGCCGTATCAGTGTTGATAAAACAATTGACCAGGCGCGTGCTGGCTACTTACCACAAGTTGATATGGACTTGGGGTATGGCCATGAATACACCAACAACCCGACAACACGTCCAGGTGGTCGTTCATTAAACCGTGGTGAAGCAGGAATTGAGTTAAACCAGATGCTTTACGATGGTTTTTATACCAAAAGTGAAGTTGACCGCACATCATCTTCGGCTGAGTCTGCTGGCTTTGCCGTTTCGGATATCTCTGAAACCACCAGTTTACGTGCGGTTGAGGTTTATCTCAATGTGCTACGTCGCCAAGAGTTATTAGCACTGACTGAAGACAATCTGGTTGCACATGAAAGAATGTACAGCCAAATCGAACAGCGTGCAGAAAGCGGTGTTGGGCGCCGCGCTGATACCGATCAAGCGTCAGCTCGTTTGGCTTTATCAAAAGCCAACGTTGCCGCAGATAAAGGTAACTTAGAAGACGCTAACAGTAATTACCTACGTGTTATTGGCAATCTGCCTGAAAATACAACAAATCCTGGTGATGGCTGCTGTGATCGTGCTCCAGCAACATTAGAAGATGCGATTAATATTGCTCAAAATCAGCATCCAGCAATTCGTGCCGCTTTAGCAAACCACGAAGCCTCACTGGCACAAACACAAGGTGCAAAAGCTGCTTTCCAGCCACGTGTAGATTTGCAGTTGAGTGCCCGTGCTGACAATAACTTAAATGCTGATGGCGATAATATTCTGCGTAACGAAGGTCATCAAAAAGAGACGATGGCAATGTTCCGCTTGCAACAAAATCTGTACAACGGTGGTGCAGATACTGCCCGTGTTGCTCAAATGGAATCATTGAGTGAGCAGCAAAAACAGCAGATTTTGGGTGCACAACGTGTTATCGAACAAGATGTTCGTCTGGCATGGAATGCTTTGCAAACGGCTCAAGAGCGTTTACCACGATTAAAAATTCGTATGGAAGCCGCGGAAAAAACCCGTGAAGCTTACACACAACAATTTAATCTGGGTCAACGTACTTTGCTGGATTTGTTAGACAGTGAAAATGAGCTGTTAACAGCTGGTGCCGACTATGTTGAAGCATACTATGACCAAATTTATGCATGTTATTGGTTAGCTGAAGCAATGGGTCAACTATTGCCAGCGTTAGAGCTTGAACATCGCCAAGAAGCGATTACGGTTGCTGACTCAGCAAGTAGTGCTGAAACAGAAAGCGAATAAAATCGTTTGACTGCTTTTAAAAGCCTCGACCAGTTTCTGGTCGGGGCTTTTTTATTTCTCCCCCTTTAAAAACCGATCTACCATCCCCAATTTAACTCTTAACATTGCAGCGTGACTCGTTAGGTAAACGCTGTTTATTTGGTTTTTCTGATAACAAACAAGGAGCTTGTAATGGCTACAGTCACACTTAAAGGTAATCCCATCGAAACGGTTGGTGATTTGCCAAAGACCGGTGCCAAGGCGCCAGCATTTAATTTGGTCAAAGATGATTTGTCAGAATTAAACTTAGGTGATGTTTCAGGCCGTGTGGTTCTGAATATTTTCCCATCGGTAGATACCGGCACTTGTGCGATGTCAGTCCGTCAATTCAATAGCAAAGCATCTAGCCTAGATAACACAACCGTTATCTGCGTTTCTAAAGATTTGCCATTTGCATTGAGCCGTTTTTGTGGCGCTGAAGGTTTGAATGATGTTGTTGTTGGTTCGGCTTTTAGAGGCACATTTGGTGAAGACTATGGTGTGACATTTAAGACTGGTCCATTAACGGGTCTGTTATCACGCGCAGTTGTTGTCATCGATGAAAACGGTGACGTTATTTACACTGAACAAGTTGCAGAAACAGCTGACGAACCAGATTACGAGGCAGCGTTAAACGCACTTAGCTAAACACTTCAGCTCCGGCCTCTATTGAGGTCGGAGTTTTTATTTTGTGTTAATAGTGTTGAACAAAATTGGATATTACTTGTCCTAGGTTTCAAGTTGATATGGAATAAGTTAACGCCAATCATGCCTGATCTTCGCCAGTTATTCTCTTCGGTTGCTGTCATGGCAGAGTTTCATCCGAGAGCGAGAGCGTTACGTTTCTGGCGAGATAAAAACACTCAGGCATTATGTTCTAGCATTGTTTATTTTGATAAGCCATTAACTATCAAAGAAGAGTTAGAGGCTGATATCGCTAGTATCGCAGCAAGATTATCGGACGTTGCCTTACCTGATTATCACGCTTTTTGCGTTGACGTTGACGCAATATTTAGCGGTGCTCAACCCACGGGCCCTATCACAACCTTACAAAACCTAGACTGGAAAACCTTTCGTAAAATTTCTTCATATGCCCAGTATTGGCAAGAACGTAATCCGAGAGAAGTCGCCAAGTTAGTTTCATTTGTCATGGCGATTCCTGTTTTTAGTCAGCTTGTCGGGCAATTGATAGTGGATAAACAATCAAAAACAGAAAAGCAGATCTACCGACAAATTGCTGAAACAGGCGGCACGTTTATTTTAGGTGTTGGCCGTTTTAAAGCGTTATTTGAAGATGAAATTGATATGGCTTACAACGAAGCAAGACTCCTCGTTTCAACGTTCCGTGGCACAAAAAGTGATGAAGCTGCGCGAATTGTAAATGGCATGGTCGCCTCGATGGTGAAGCAGCAATAAGTTATTTGTCTGTCATACAGGCATGTTATTTTTTTAAAACTAACGACACAGTCGTCGTTAATCCTCCAGATTTAAAAAGACGGGAGCCACCATGGTCAAACTGACAATTAATGGGACACAACATGACGTTGATGTGCCTGAAGATATGCCTTTGTTATGGGCATTACGCGATGTGCTAGGAATGCAAGGTACAAAGTTTGGTTGTGGTAAAGCACAATGTGGCGCCTGTACCGTTTTATTAGATGGTGGTCCAACTCGTAGCTGTGTGACACCTATTAAATTTGCTGTAGACCAAGAGATCACAACGATTGAAGCGGTTGCTGACGAACCTATTGGTCGTGCTGTTCAGCAAGCTTGGGTTGAGATGAACGTTCCACAATGTGGTTACTGTCAGTCTGGACAAATCGTAGCTGCAACTGCATTGCTACGTGATAACGATGCACCAACTGATGCTGATATCGATGAAGCCATGAGTGGCAATATTTGTCGTTGTGGTACTTACAACCGCATCCGTGAGGCCATCAAGCTGGCATCAAGCCGCCGGGAGACGTCAGCATGAGTAAAACACCAAAAAATCCCGATTACGAAATTGCCAATATTAGCCGACGTCGAGTTCTGCAAGGCTTTGCTCTTAGTGGGTTAGTATTGGCTGTTGGTTTGCCTTTACCAAGCTTGGCTGAGGATGCACCTAAGTATGGCCGTGATGCTATGCCAAATGGTTGGGTTGATGATCCATTGGTGTTTGTATCAATTGCAGAAGATGGCCAAGTGACTATCGTTGCTCACCGCTCAGAAATGGGCCAAGGGGTGCGGACCTCTTTACCAATGGTCGTTGCTGATGAAATGGGGGCTGACTGGTCAAAAGTGACGGTGACCCAAGCGCCAGGTGATGAAAAACGTTTTGGTAACCAAGATACCGACGGATCACGCAGTATTCGTCACTTCTTTATGCCGATGCGTAATGTGGGTGCTGCAGCCAGAATGATGCTGGAAGCGGCGGCGGCAGCGCATTGGGGGATTCAAGCTTCTCAAGTTAAAACCGAAAATCACGAGCTTATCAACCAAGTTTCGGGTGAAAAACTGGGCTTTGGTGAGGTTGCTAAAGCAGCTGCCGAATTAGAGGTGCCTGCTCGTGAACAACTTCAGCTGCGTGATAGCAGTGATTTTCGTTACATCGGTAAGGCGGCAACCGACATCATTGATGGCCAAGCTATTGCCAATGGTACTGCCGTTTATGGGATGGATATTCGTTTAGACGATATGTTGTTTGCTGTGGTGGCCAGGCCGCCAGCCTATGGCGATCGGGTTGCTAGTTATGATGACAGCGAGGCATTAAAAGTGCCTGGCGTGCGTAAGGTCGTCGAACTAAAAAGTAGCCCACCACCGGCGGTGTTTAACCCATTAGGTGGTGTTGCAGTTATTGCAGATAACACTTGGGCAGCCATGCAAGGCCGTGAAAAGTTGAAAATCAACTGGGAAAAAGGCCCTAACGCGAACTATGACTCCAAAACTTATCGTGAGCAGTTAACCGAGTCAGTTCGTCATGCTGGTGGCAAGGTGGTGAGAAATGATGGCGATATTGATAAAGCCATGGACGCTGCCACTGACACCATGTTTGCTGAGTATTATGTGCCGCACTTGGCGCAAGCACCAATGGAGCCGCCAGTAGCTACTGCACGCATTAAAGACAATCACTGTGAAGTTTGGGCGCCAATTCAAGCACCTCAAGCGGGTCGTGATACGGTAGCAAAATGGTTAGAAATGGATGCTGAGAATGTCACTGTTCATGTCACGCTATTAGGCGGTGGTTTTGGCCGTAAATCTAAACCAGACTTTATGGTCGAGGCTGCACTGTTATCTAAAGCAATGGATGGTCAGCCGGTCAAAGTCACTTGGACACGTGAAGATGATCTGCAGCATTCTTATTACCACACAGTGTCCGTCGAACATCTACAAGCCTCTTTTGATAATAACGGTAAAGTAACGGGTTGGTTACATCGGACTGCGGCACCAAGCATCGTCTCTACCTTTGACGATTCAGTTAAAGTCAAAATGCCATTTGAATTGGGTATGGGCGTAGTGAATGTGCCATTTGCTATCGACAATGTTCGTATCGAGAACCCAGAAGCGGCACCTCATACGCGAATTGGTTGGTTCCGTTCGGTATCGAACATTCCTCATGCTTTTGCCATACATTCCTTTATTAATGAAATGGCGCAACAGCGAGGTATTGATCATAAAGACTTTTTACTAGAGTTACTCGGTCCAGATCGTAAGATCGCCGCTAGTGAAATGTCTGATGAGTGGAACTACGGTGAGAACCCAGAAAAATATCAAACTGATACCGGTCGTTTGAAACGAGTCATTGAAACTGTCACGGAAAAAGCCGGATGGGGCCGTGATATGCCTAAAGGCCGTGCTCTTGGTTTGGCTGCACATTACAGCTTCGTCACCTACACCGCTGCCGTGATTGAAGTCGAAGTTGATGAGGATGGTGAGTTGACGATTCCACGCGTTGATATCGCTATCGATTGTGGACCACAGGTTAATCCAGAGCGTATTCGCTCTCAGATGGAAGGCGCTTGTATCATGGGCCTCAGCTTAGCCACTTTGGGTGAAATAAGCTTTAAAGAGGGTGTTGCAGTTGAAGATAACTTCGATACCTACCAACTGACGCGGATGGATAAAGCCCCTCGTGAGATTCATGTGCATTTGGTGGCAAGTGATGATTATGATCAACCAATGGGCGGTGTTGGTGAGCCAGGTATGCCACCCATTGCGCCAGCTTTGTGTAATGCGATCTTTGCAGCAACAGGTAAGCGGATTCGTGATCTACCAATTGGTAGTCAGCTGGAAAGCTAATCGTGGATAGCCTCGATTTAAGCGTTTTCAAATCACTACGAGACTGGCTGCAAGAAAAGCAGCCAGTCTGGTTAGTGACAGTGATAAAAACCTATGGATCTAGCCCTAGGCCGCCTGGTGCGATGCTGATTTGTCGTGCTGATGGTGTCGTGGTTGGCTCGGTGTCCGGGGGGTGCGTTGAAGATGATTTAATTGCTAAAGCTACCGCAGGTCAGTTATCAAATGATTCTGCTGAGACTTTAGTATATGGTGCTACGCGAGAAGAGGCCGAGCGTTATGGTTTGCCTTGTGGTGGCAGTTTGCATCTAATGGTTGAGCCTGTCCGTGATGTCTCATGGGTCGAAAAAGTACTTGCTGCCATAAGCCAACATCAACTGGTAGAACGTCAGCTTGATAGACAAAGTTTGGCTGTCAACATCGTTGCTGGTAATAAACAATCTGATGTTATTTATCTCAGTGACACGATCTGTCGTTTCCAATATGGGCCGAGGTGGCGGCTTTTGATTATTGGCGCAGCACAATCAGCTATTTATCTCGCTGAAATGGCCAAAATGCTGGATTACCAAGTGCTAGTTTGTGATCCGCGTCCTGAAATCAGGGCTGCTTGGCCATTAAATGATATTCCCGTGCTGGAAATGATGCCTGATGATGCTGTGCTAGATATTCAACCGGATGCACATACTGCTATCGTTGCGCTAACGCATGATCCAAAATTAGATGATATGGCTTTATTAGAAGCCTTAAAGTCACCGGCTTTTTATGTGGGAGCACTTGGTAGTGCGCGGACTAATGAAAACCGACGTGAACGCTTAGCTATGTTTGACCTTTCTGCTGATGAAATTGCTCGTCTTTACGGACCAGTAGGCTTAAATATTGGCAGTAAAACACCACCTGAAATCGCCGTCGCAATTTTAGGGCAACTGATTCAATTACGTCGTCAGAGTCATGCTAGTGCGGAAAAAGCCACACCAGGTTTAGCGTGTGCCAGCCAGTAAAACGCTGGCACCGCTAATTCTTGCCGCCGGATTCTCTCGGCGCTTTAATGGCAATAAGTTAGCGCATCCACTGAACTTAAATGGTATTCATCAGCCATTGCTACTCCATACCTTAACCAATTGGTTAGCGGTATTTGAAACGGTTTATTTGATGCTGCCAGTACAAGATGTCGTTTTAAATTCGTTGCTTAAAGAATTACCCAAAGAACAACAGGCAAAAATACAGTTAGTTTTTGTGGATAAACCTGAGCATGGCATGAGTGAGAGTATCAAAGCGGGAGTTAAGGCATCGCAAGATGCATCTGGCTGGTTGATTGGTCTTGCTGATATGCCATGGGTTACGGCATCGGTTTTAAGCGCATTAGAAGGCGCTATGCAGGATGGTGCAGACATCGCGGCGCCATTTTTTAATGACCAGCGCGGTCATCCGGTCGCTTTTAATGCTAAATATCGTGAGGCATTACTTGCTCTAGAAGGTGACCGTGGTGCTAAGACGTTGTTGCAAACGAACAAAGCTAAAATTCATCCGGTTTTGAGTAGTGATGATGGCGTTTTAAGAGATATTGATACGCAAGCTGATATATAAAGATCAACTTGGTCGTGCCCACTCACTATTAAATTCTAGGTAGCTTCGGTCAAATCCTGAGAAATCAATTAATCCTTCAAGATCAATAATTTCAATCTCACCATTTTGGTTTTCGACAAAACCCATTTCCCTGAGCTGCTTAAACGTTCTACTTACATGAACAGACGATAAACTTAATGTGTCGGCTATTAAGGTCTGGTTCATCGGCAAGGTAAAAGCGAGGCTGCGAATGGCTAAGCGTGTTTGAATCTCAACTAAGAAGTGAGCTAGTCGCTCAGCAGCATTACGTCTTCCTATATTGATGACACGCTCCATTAACATTGATTGTTCGCGCGCCATAATGAGAAAGAATAAATCGGTCAGCCGTGGTGCTTGGTCAAAAATATCTGTGAGACGTTGGCGTGGAAAAGGGCAGGCAACCACATCGGTTAAGGTGCGGATTTCAGAAAGATTATGGCTAACACTGACATCACGTAAACCAATAATTTGACCGGGTAAAAAGATGTCTAGTATTTGTCGCTGGCCGTCAGCAAGCGTTCGAACTGCAAATGCCCAGCCACTTTGTAATGTGAAAAATTTATCCGCCGTACTGCCGATAGCAGCCATCTCTTGGTCAGCGTCGTAGTTTCTGGGATCATCTTCAAGGCGGTGCAACAATTGTTGTTCTGTTGGCGTCAGTTCAGCAAAGCGCTCGAACTGGTGAACAATACAGCTTGGCTCGAGCGAATTCATGACGTTCCTTAAAGATAAAATTTTCCTGAGACTACACAGGGCTGTTCAAGGTCGTCAATCTTTTCCGCAATTAATAAAGTTTTACAAATAAAAAAGGCACGACCTGTTCACAGATCGTGCCAAAAAAATTAAGGATTAATTTTTAAACCGGTGGCTTGCGGCCAGTAATAAAGAAGACAATAGCCAACACAACACCAATTACAAATAAAATCCAAGCAATGTTAGTTGCCGTACCTGCAATGCCACTTAAGCCCAGTACGCCAGCAATTAAACCAACAATTAAAAACGTTAAAGCCCAACTAAACATATGAATTCCTTTCTTTATATTAGGGCTTTCTACGGTAAGTAAACTGAAACCATTCGTCTTTAACCTGCGTTAAGGCATCAAGATTCTTCAGCCGTTAGCTTAGAAAACAAAAAACCAACAAAATTTATTTAAAAATTTTTTAAGTTAAGAATTTTTCAGTAAACCAAATGGGTTTTATTTTGTCTTAAAACGTAAGGAGTTTTAAATGAACACAGAAAATACTTTTTTCAAAATGCTTAGCCGAGCTTTGCTAATTTCATTTGTAGTTGGTAGCGTTGGTTTAGTAAGCGCCTGTGAGGATAAAGGCCCAGCGGAAAAAGCAGGTGAACAAATTGATGAAACGGTTGAAGAAACCGGTGATGCAATCGAAGAAGCAACTGATAATTAATCACATTGTCACGATTATCTGTAACGCTGCATAAAAATTTATCGTAAATTGACTGGATAAAAAGAAACAAGGAGACAGGTAAATGGCGACTCAAACCAGTAATGAAGAATTACAAAAACAACTTAATGCTTTAAGAGAAGATTTTTCTGGCTTGACCAAAACGCTTAAGGACATGTCGGCAGCCTATGCTGAGCAAGGTCAGGCGCGGGTTAAAGATGCTGCCGATAAAGTGCAGCAGCAGGCTAAAGACTCTTATGGTCGTGTTCAGTCTGAAGTTGAGGCTCATCCAATGTCGAGTTTAGCAATCGCATTCGGTGTTGGTTTGGTGCTAGGCAAAATTCTGGATCGCTAGTATGTGTTCATGCCTAAGTGGGCCATCATTATGAGTCTGCGTACTCGACTGAAAATAAACAGCATTGCAATTGCGGTTGCAGTGCTGTTTGCACTAATTGCGGTTGTTTTTGCCGGTGTTGCACTGTATTTGCATTTGTCACAGTACTTCACGCCAGATATCGCTGCGTTACTTACTGCGCTGACATTTGTCTTTTTGGCGTTGTTAGCACTATTGGCTGCGAAGTTGTTTTCAATGAAAAACAAATCGAAACCAGCGCGTGAATCAAATGACTCAATGCAACAAGTATTAATGTTTTTAGAGGCAGGAATGCAGCAGTCAATTGATCCTGCCATCAGTGATTGGATCGTTAAACATCCGGGTAGAAGTTTAACCCTTGCCGCATTGGCCGGCACATTGCTAGGTAGTAATGCTGATGCACGCAAATTGATCAAACAGTTTGTTGATCGCCAATTAAAGTAGGAATAAGTAAACTTAAATCACAAAGATGTGTGATTTAATTAAACTTTCAGCAAAATTTGACGATGTAACACCTATAGGGGCGGCGACGATGGGTAAAAAACTGAATCGCAATGCAGCCAAGCTGCGTATGACCAATATGCAGGAAGCACGCCGAGAGAGAATTACACGTGCAGGACTATTACTAGAGCGGTGGGGGCAGCAGGTTCGGCAGCCATTATATATCCCAGTGCCGGAGTCAGAGATTGACAATAGCTATATTGAAGATCAGATGACAATAGAAGTGATTAATAGTCTTACCGGTGATACTCGAGATATTGCGAGGTTACACTGGTCTGAAGGGCTATCTGCCGCCGAGATTGCTGAGCAACAGACATTACACCGTAATGAAATTCGCCAGCACTTAGGCTTTGTTGTAGAACAAGTGGCCAATAAAGTCTTGAGCTAGGAGATAATCATGGATAGTAGCAGTATTATTCAATTAGCAAGTGCACTTAGCTCGCAAGATATTGCTGTCCAACAACAGACAGCAATTGTTAAGTTGGCTAATGAGCAGTTAGAGGCCCAAGGTGCTGCATTACTTCAAATGTTGAACAGTGTTCCTGCTGCAACGGCTACCAGTGGCAATATCATTAATATCAAAGTCTAAAAAATCTATCTATTTCTGCCTTTCTGGCAGACAAAATCCTTGAGAACCCATTAGTTACTGCTTTTCAGTAGTAAGTTAAACACGTAAGCTTCAAGCTATCATTGCGTCAAGGAAGCTTAGGTCATGGAAAAAATCGTTGTAATCACCTATCTCTTTATTGTTTTGCTGGTCGGTTTATGGGCTGGTCGTGAAATGAAAGGGATGAAAGATTTTGCTTTGGCCGGTAAGTCGTTTGGCATGTTGGTCATATTTGCAACCTTATCTGCCTCATTTATCGGTGGTGGTTTTTCCATGGGTAATGCCGAGAAAGTCTTCTTGGTAGGTGTCAGCAATATCGTGGCTTTATGGGGCTTCAGTGTTAAAGAGATACTAGTGGCACGCTACATTGCGCCAAGGATGAGCAATTACCCGGAAGCAATTTCTGTTGGTGACATCATGGAGCATCATTATGGTCGTGGTGCCCGGTTATTTAGTGGTTTTTTTGCAATAGCCCTTTGTGCCGGCATCCTTGGCGCACAAATTGGGGCGATGGGTTATGTCTTTAACCTGTTTCTTGATGTCGATAAGGTTTGGGGCATTCTGATAGGTTGTGGGATTGTGATTGCCTACTCAACGGTTGGTGGTATGCGAGCGGTTGTTTGGACGGATGTTATTCAATTCATTGTTCTGGCAATTGGTATTCCCATGACGTTGTATTTCGGTATTCAAGCCGTTGGTGGCTGGCAGTCACTGGTCGACAAGGTGCCAGTGGCAAATCTCAGTTTACCAACAGAACCACTAGCCATTTTGGCGTTACTGTCACTGTTTTTGACATTTATGTTGGGCGAAACTCTGGTTCCGCCCTATCTACAACGTTTGTTGATTGGTAAATCGAGTAACGATGTATCTAAAGGTTCATTACTAAGCGGTTTATTTTCAATTCCGTTTTTTGCCATCACAGGCTTGATTGGTTTAGTGGCATTGGCGATGGAGCCGAGTTTAGATGCCAACCTATCGATGCCTTATGTTATTCAAGAAGCCGTACCACCAGTACTTCAAGGCATTGTGGCAGCGGCAATCGTCTCAATCATCATGTCATCAGCTGATTCATTCCTGAACTCAGCCTCTATCGCATTTAGTAACGATATAGTGGCGCCATTAAGAGAAACACCATTATCTGAAAAAGCAGAGTTAAGACTTACTCAGTCGGTAACGCTTTTAGTAGGTATCTTGTCAGTGATTTTTGCGTTATCAATCGACAGCGTGATTGAAATTTTGATCTATGCCTACAATTTCTGGGCGCCAACGGTACTAGTGCCATTATGTATGGCGGTATTGGGCTTTCATGTCAGTCAGCGCCGTTTTATTGCTGGTGCAATGGCCGGTATTAGTGTTGCAATTATTTGGAATACCCTGCTCGGTGGGCCACTCAATGTTGATGGCTTAGTGCTAGGAACATTAGCTAACTTGCTGGCATTTGTATCGATTGATCGTAAACCTACCCAGTCAGCAGCCTAAATTTATTCCGGTGGTGTATCTAACCAGATAAGTTTGTCAGTGGCAAAGCCATAATCCTTGGCTTGCTTTACAAAGTCTTGTTTTCGTTCGTTGCTAATTTTAGGGCTACGAGCCAAAAGCCATAAGTAGTCGCGGTTGGGACCTGCAATATAGGCGTATTGATAAGCATCTTGGTCTAAGTCAAAAATGACATAGGCACCATAAAATGGGCCAAAAAAAGACACTTTGAGGTGGCCCGTATTGGCGTCTTTAACGAAGAAGGCTTTGCCTTCCGCTTGTTTCCAGGTTTTTTCTTCGGTTAAGTAACCTCGGTTGATGACTTTTACACCACCATCATCACGCAGGCTGTATTCGGCGGTTACTTGTTCCATGCCTTGCTCAAAACTGTGGTCCAGTCTAGCGATTTCATGCCACTCCCCCAGATACCGCTCAAGCTCAAAGTTATTTACCGGGCGAATGCCTTCTGGTGCAGAGGTGCAGGCAGACAGTAAAAAAAGTGTTGTGACGAGAGTAACGAAGCGCATATTAATCCTATTTTTTACTTTATTGATTGATAAGCAACGCTATCAGTTCCTGAAATAGTGATTTCCTTGGCTGACAGTTAGTGATAGGTTAAGCCAAATAAATTGCAACGAGGCATATTTCTAATGCGGCTTTTTAAACTTTTGTTGTTAAGCCTGTCTTTGACGGCGGTTTCGGGATGCGCAGCATATACTGTTATGAGTAATGAACGTTATTACGAAACACGCAGTAGTGTGCCAGAAAATTATTTACCTCCAGCTGGTCAATGTCGGATTTGGTATAAAGATCAACCGGTCAGCGAACAGCCATCGGTAGGTAGCTGCGACGATCTTCAGCATCGTGTCCCCATGAATGCCATGTTGCTCTATGGTTAAAAATAAAAAAGCCGGGATTACCCCGGCTTTTTTACGTACAAGAGAGAATTGCTTCTAGTTCATCATTGATTGAACTTTGTCTCGTAGTTCAGCATCGCTCTGTAATGCTAGTGCGATGTTGCTATAAGTCTCGACGTCCATGCCCGCATCTTGAACAACCTGAACCATTTTTTGGCTAGCTTCCTGTTGCAGCTCTGCAGCTTGATCTGGATCTTCGGTGCTTTCCAGCTTGCCAGAGTATTCAGTACGAATACCTTCCAGATCTTCTTGAACGTCAGCAAATTTTTCCAAATCACTGTCACTGAAATTAGTTGGTACTTCCTGTGCCTGAGGCGATGGTCCTTTATCAGGTGCCGCCCGTTCTGGCTCAGCAGTACCTGCTGCAAATGCAGAGGTGCTTAAACCCATCGCCATTAACAAAGCCATTGCAGTAGTCAGTTTTGATTTCATCATTTGCTTCTCCTTTTGGATTAAATGCAAATGGTATTGAGCGAAAACCATGCCAGACTAGCTTGAATTAAAATATATTAATTTAAATCAATTGGTTACCTGTTTTCATGGGTTTTGGCGGAAAATTAGCAATACTTGAAAACGACATAAATATGTGTCACTTTGACGCATGCGCCATTTTTGGTAATAACAAATAATGCGATTTTTTAAAGGTTTTAAAAGTTTACGCTCTGTGCTGCTGATCCAAGTTGCAGTGCCAGTTTTATTGTTGCTTGCAATCATGTTGGCTGTCGGTCTTGCTTTGGTTGGGCAGTTTATTGAGTCAAGAATGCAACGAGACTTACAACTCGTCGCGCGAACCATTCATTTGCCTATCTCACAAGCAATAGAGCGCCGTGATTTGGAGCAATTACAAAACAGCATGGCATCTGTTTTTGGCATTACTGAAGTTTATGGCGCCTATGTTTTTGATAAATATGGTCAGCGATTAAGTAGTTTTGGTGCTGTTAACCCAACAAGACAGCAAGCAACAGAAGCCTTGGCACAGATTGTTGATGGTGAGTTTGCGCAATATGAGCGTATTCGTGGCCGTAACGTTTATTCTTTTTTTATGCCTATATTTGATGCGACAGGGCAGCCTAACGGTCTATTACAAGTGACCCGACGTCGCAGTGATATTGAGCGTGAACTAAACGAGTTGCAGTATTGGGCATGGAGCGGTTTTGTATTGGTGTCGATAATTATCCTCGGCACTTTGGCTTTTGCCCACCAGCGGGCGATAGGTCGGCCAATGGAGCAGTTATTACAGAGCATGCAACGGGTTCGGGATGGTGAGAAAGCTCATCGCGCCGAGATGCAGGGGCCATTAGAAATAAATGAACTAGCGAGTGGCTTAAATGGCATGTTGGATGCGATAGATGCCGCCAATGCCAGAGAACTAACCCAGCGTGAAGCACGTGAAATGATGGCTGAAAAGCTCCGCCAAAATGAAACCTTGGCAGTATTAGGCCAATTATCAGCGGGTGTCGCCCATGAGTTAGGGGCGCCTTTAAGTGTCGTTGATGGTCGAGCAAGTCGATTAATGCGACGCTTACCTGATGCGACCGACCAAAAAGAGTTACAAGAGATCAAAGATCAATCAGCCCGCATGACGGCGATTATTCAGCAACTGTTGAGTTATGGTCGCTCTTCCCGTTCCGAGAAAAGACAGTTATCAGTACCGTCGTTAGTGGCTCGAGCCGTTGCTTTACTTGATGAATATGCTGGAAAAATCACGGTAAAAGGCGGGCCTGACGTCACGTTGTATGGTGAGTCATTAGGTCTTGAACAAGCTTTAGTCAATCTTTTGAGAAATGCTTGCCAAGCCTGTCCCAAAGGCCCTGTGGAAATCCTTTGGCAACAAGATGAACGTTACTTATCAATCATGATTGATGATGCCGGTGAAGGAATCCCAGACACATTAAAAGCTCAGATTTTTGAGCCCTTTGTGACCAGCAAAGTACCGGGTCAGGGCAGTGGTCTAGGGTTAGCCATTGTAAAAAGAGTACTTCGTGACCATCAGGCAAGTATCGCATTAGTCGACAGCCAGCTTGGCGGCGCCTGTTTCCAGTTACGGTTTCCATTAAACAAACAGGATGAGCAACAGCCCAATGCCTAAAAAGCAGGTTTTAATTCTCGAAGATGATGAAGCATTAAGCAGACTTATTGCTGATGAGCTTGAGGCACAGAACTGGGATTTATCTATTCACCATGAATTAGCGAGTGCTTTAGATTGGTTGGGCAGCCATCAACCAACTTTGATTGTGACGGATATGCGTTTGCCTGATGGCAATGGCATGTCTTTAGTGAAACACGTTGTTGAAAACTGGCCTGAGGATAAACGGCCAGGATTAATTGTGATCACCGCTTTTGGGAGCGTGCGTCAGGCTGTTGAAGCGTTGCAGGCAGGTGCTGATGACTTTCTGACCAAGCCTTTAGATTTAGATCACTTCTTGTTGGCAGTTAATCGTGTCGTAGCAAACCGTGATTTAAAGGATGAGCTTTATCAGTTTCGAAAGCTCAGTAAGCAAAAAGACTTTCATGGCATGTTTGGTCGTAGCCAAGCCATGCGAAATTTGTTTGAGCAAATCAAAGTGATTGCCAGAGCACAAGGGCCAGTATTAATTAATGGTGAGAGTGGTACGGGTAAAGAGCTTGTCGCGAAAGCGCTCCATAACGAGAGTGATCGCGCTGACGGCCCTTATTTAGCTGTCAACTGTGCAGGTATTCCACAAGAGTTACTTGAGAGTGAGTTTTTTGGGCATGCCGCAGGCGCCTTTACTGGTGCAGGTAAAGCCCGAAAGGGACTTTTACAGCAAGCGAATGGCGGTAGTTTGTTGTTAGATGAAATTGCTGAAATGCCTATGGCGTTGCAAGCAAAGTTATTGAGAGCCCTACAAGATGGTTCAATACGACCGGTTGGTCAGGATACCGAGGAACAGGTCGACGTTAGAATCATTGCGGCCACACATCGAGATTTACGCCAGCAAGTGGCTGAGGGGCTATTTCGTGAAGATCTATTTTATCGTTTAGAGACTTTCGCACTCAGTGTGCCGTCACTACGAGAGCGTGATGAAGACCGTGAGTTATTGGCATTACAGTTTTTGCAAAGTATGGCGGTGGCTCAAGGGAAAAAGATCAAAGGCTTTAGCGAGGAAGCCTTGTCGGTAATTCGCGGTTATGACTTTCCTGGAAATGTTCGTGAGCTGCAGAATGTTATCGAGCGAGCAACAGCATTTTGTAGTGAGAATTTAGTTAAATCGACACATTTGCCAGCACGTTTAACGCAAGTTTCGGCTGATAAGAAAGTGAACCCATCTGAGAACTCAACAGAAATTGATGCAGATTTATTGGTGGGGTCAGTACTGCCAACGTTAGATCAACTTCAAAAACGCTATGTTAAAAAAGTCCTTAATGAGGTGAATGGAAATAAACGTCGCGCTGCCGCTTTACTGGGTATTGGCAGACGAACGCTGTATCGTTGGCTTGATGAAGAAGATACGGAACAAGATTAATTGGGCAAAGAAATATAGCCCCACTTACCATGTAATTGAACGGCTGCTTTGCCATCAAAAAATGGCTTGGCGTTTTCAAACTGTGCTTCGATAACCATTTGGCCTGATTGATCAATATAGCCATACTCCCAATAATTTTCGGTTACTGGAGCAAGCCCGCCTTTAAATGATTGTGCCCACTGATACTGTGGTGTTATCGCCCACTCACCATTGGGTTGTATAAAGCCGACTTTACTGTTTACCTCGACACGCGCTAACCCTTCATGAAATGACCAGGCATCATCATATCGAACGTCATTAAGTGGTTTTCCAGTCATATCAATGAAGTTATAGCCATCATTAAGCTGAACAGCTGCAAACCCCTCATTAAAGGTTTTGGCAGCTATAAACTGTGGTTTAACCAACCATTTGCCGTGTCTATCAATATATCCCCAGTAGCCATCATCAAAAACAGCGGCATAGCCATCCTTAAATATTCGAGCTTGTGCATATTGAGGCTTGATCATAAGCTCACCAGAATTTGATACATAACCCCAATTTTCGCCAATTTTTACAGCGGCTAGTTGTTCATTAAAAGCCATCGTTTCATCAAATTCTGCTTGGATTTGCCATTCGCCGTTATGATCAATATAACCCCATTTACCCGCACTGTTTTTGACAGCGGCAAGACCTTCAGAGAAAACAGTAGCCTCTGAAAATTGTGGGGATATAACTTCACTGCCCTCAGCGTTGATATAACCCCAAAGGTTATCTTTGAGAACGGCGGCTCGCCGCTCTGAAAATAAATGCATGCGAAGGTAAGTTGGGGAAAGCACTACTTTTCCCTTACGATCAACAACGCCCCATAAACGGTCGGTTCTAAAAGGCGCAATGTCTCCAGAGAAGTCGGCTATTTCATCTGCTTCAAATAACACGTTGCCTTGTTGGTCGATAATTGCCATTGTCAATTTGCCGCGCTTGGCCATTACAACAACGGCGTTGCCATCATTAAAATTACCTGCAGCATCAAAATGGAAATTTATCGCCAGATTTTCGCTAAAAGCCATGGTAGGCTGATAAGCATTGCTCCACGCACTGAAGCTGAGCAGCAGGATCAACGTAGATCCTTGAACAATGGTTTTTACGTCTGGAAGTGTCATACAAATCAATATATTAATGTTGTTGAATTGATGGTGGTCGCCAGATTGTGAAAATCCCGTGAAAAGTTGCTCTTAGCGCTACAACAAGGATAGGGGGCAGTATGATTGAACGTGATGAAGATACTTACAAAGTCTTAATGGAGTCGGCTGAAGATATCACGTTAGCATCGCGTAATTATAACGATGAGATTATCGGCATCGATTACTACGCAAATTTGAGTGTCTTAACTGACGAGCAACTGACCACTTTGATTGAACGGTGGCAGGATAAACGCTTAACTTGTATCAAAGAACGTTGGGCATCTCAGTGGATGGTGGTGCAAGTATGTGGCTTAATCATGGCTGCGATGTTTATTGCGTGGTTGTCTGGGGGCTATGCCGGTATTTTTGTCAGTATTGCGGGTGTTATTGCCATGATAGCGATGATTGAAGATAAACGTGTTTCAATTGCCAAGCGCAATATGAATGACGCTATAAAAGTATGTGAACGCTTACAATCTTTCAGAAAAACCTGATGGCATTAAAAAAGTTTTTAAGTGGTTTATCCGCATTAGTTTTGACAGCCTGTTCGCCAGTCAACATGCTCAATGGCTTGGTGCCAAGCCATGGCTATTTCTTGCAGCAGGACATTGCTTACGGAAACCATGAGCGGCAAAAGTTAGATATTTATCTGCCCAATCAACGTAAACCTGATAACCCAGTAGTGGTTTTTTATTACGGTGGTGGTTGGGAAGCCGGTAATAAAAAAGATTATAAATTTGTCGGTGAGGCTTTAAGTAGCCAGGGTATAACGGTCGTTATCGCTGACTATCGGGTTTATCCTGAAGTCGTTTTTCCGACATTTATGCATGATGCCGCTGCAGCACTTGCTTGGACCAAGCTACATATCGATAAATATGCCGGAAATTCTGACCAAATATTTGTGGCAGGACATTCTGCTGGTGCACATATCGCAAGCTTACTTGCTTTAGATAAACGATATCTTGCCCCTCATAAACTCACACCATCAATGATCTCTGGTGTGGTCGGACTGGCAGGACCTTATGATTTTTTACCCCTAAAAAGCAAAACGTTAAAGTCGATTTTTGGTGATGAAGCGTTACAAGAACAATCCCAGCCAATTAACTATGTGAATGGTGAAAATCCACCGATGTTGTTAATGGTGGGCGAGCGTGATCGAACAGTTTTGCCCCGTAATAGCTATCATTTATCAGAGAAAATATCAGCATCAGGTGGGGAAGTGTCGCTTGTGCGTTATCCTGATCATGGTCATGTAGCGATGGTCGCCAAATTAGCCAAACCTTTACGGGGCGATGGTGCTCTTTTGAAGCCAATTATTGCGTTTATTGAAGCAAAAACCGATACCCTTTAGTTGGCAATTTAGCTCTGTCTTTGCATGCTGGTGTAGCGAGCCTGATCTGCTTGGTTATATAGTTGCTGCAATTGAAAGTCTTCGCTGTCGTTGGTTTCTGCAATGCCAACACTATAACGAAGTTGTTCATTTACACTAACATGACTGTTATAAGCAGTAACTGTCTCGGCTAACCGTTGTAATACCAACTGATTATTGTGTGATTTATGCTGGTTCACCATTAAAGCGACAAACTCATCGCTGCCAATTCGAGCCACCAAATCGGACTCACGAAAGTTATTTTGCACTATGGTAGCGAATTGTTTGAGCGCCACTTCTGATGCTTTAAAACCAACTTTATCGTGAATAGGTTTAAGGCTGTCTAAGTCAAAATAAATCAAAGCAGCGGATAAGTTTTGCATCTGACAGAGATCCAACATATGTTGTGCTCGTATCTCAAAACCGCGCCGGTTGAGTAAACCCGTGACTTGATCTTCACTGAATTGTAGGTTGTTGGCGATTTCTTCTTCTACCATTAGGCCAAGCTCATTCAGTAATTGGCGGTCATTTTCAGAAAAAGTACGTGGTTTGTCATCAATTACGCAAAGGCTGCCTAAACGCTCACCGCTTGGTGCTTTAACCGGATAGCCTGCATAAAACCTAATGTGTGGTGCGCCGGTGACCAATAAATTGTTCTGAAAGGTTGGGTGGCGGCTCGCATCCATAACCACAAGCGGTTTATCACCCTGAATGGTGTGATTGCAAAATGCCTGTTCACGGGAAGTTTCAGAGACATCAATACCAACTTTAGATTTAAACCATTGTCTGTCTTCGTCAATAAATGACACGAGACTAATTGGCACATTAAATAGACGTTTCGCCAAGCGGGTGATGCGGTCAAATCGTTGCTCCGCAGGTGTGTCGAGAATATTCAGAGACAGTAATTTGTGAAGGCGTTGTTGTTCGATGAGTTCGACTCGCTGCTCTAGCCATCCAGAAATTTGGCTGGCCTGCAAAGGTCGTCCAATAAAATAGCCTTGAGCTTTATCACAGCCTAGTTGCTGTAAAAAAGCGAGTGTTTGCGCATCTTCGATACCTTCTGCAATGACCAACATGCCTAGACTATGTGCGAGATCAACGATTGCTTTGATAACAAGCCGAGACTCGCGAGAGTGTAAAGCGGTCATCACAAATGATTTATCGACTTTAACTTCAGAAAAAGGCATTCGCACTAACTGCAACATTGATGAAAAGCCGGTACCAAAATCATCAATGGAGAGTAAAAATCCTTTCATCCTTAATCGGGTCAGAATATCTAGGGATGCGATGGGGTCATCCATGGCCCCAGTTTCGGTCAGTTCGAGCAAAATTTGTTCGGGATGGATTTGATACTGCTGACACAATTGCTCAAGCGTATTAAATAACGCTAAGTTCTTCAGTGACAGTGCGGAAATATTGATAGAGCATAATAGTGGCTTGCTATTTAAGCTCGGTCTTTTGACTTTTTGTTCAGCACAAAAATTACTAAACCAATGCAAAGCTTTTTGGAATACAACTTCCGTTAAAGAGTCAATTAATTGGTTTTGCTCAGCAATAGCGATGAATTGATCGGGGGGGATATGGCCATGAATGGGGTGGTGCCAACGTGCTAGTGTTTCAAAACCAATTAACATACCACTTTGACATTCTACTTTTGGCTGAAAGACGACGTCTAACTTATGTTGTTCAATGGCGAGTTGTAAATCAGCTACGGTAGCAACGGTATTTTGTCTTAGCTCAGTGTGCTCAATCAACTCATGGGTATGTTGAGGCACATGATCAATGAGCTCACGAAAGCTTCTAGGGTTAAAGGGCTTCGGTAAAATACCAATGATATTAAGACCGTGCGCGGCGGCTGAGCGAGCGGCTGCTTGCAAGACTTGATGACCAACGCCACTAGTAATCATGATATTGGCGTCAACATTGCGAGCACTTAATTCAGCTAATACTTGTACACCATCCATTTCTGGCATCACGAGATCTAAGGCAATATGACTCGGTGACCAGTTTTCTAGATAAGCAAAAAAGTCGTTTGGATTATCAGCAAGTTTGACAGACATGCCAGCAAATTCAGCGACATTCTTGAGTGTTTGCCCAGTCAGATCGTCGTCATCAAGTATGAGTAATTTCAATTCTGCCATGGCTTAATCAGGGATCCTTTACTGCGTTTATGGCCTGTGCAACACGTTGCAGCAGCGCAACCCTATGATAGGGCTTGTGAAGCAGGGACTGTTGACGCTGTTCATCACTGAGGTCATTCAGTACATTTTCTGTATAGCCCGAAGTATAGAGTACAGGTAACTCCGGGCGAATGAATGCAGCCTGTTTTGCCAACTCACTGCCTGAAAGGCTATCTGGCATTAACACATCAGTAAATAGCAAATCGATACGTTGGCCAGAATTAAGCCATTCAAGTGCCTGTTTTGATTCTGCGGCTTCTAGAACGTGATAGCCGGCATCACGTAGCTGGCTGCTTGCATATTGACGAACAAGGTCGTTATCTTCAACAACCAAAACTGTATGCCCGGCGATATCTAAATGATGATTAACTTCAGGTGCTGGTGGGGCTTTTTCTGGCTTTTTCTCGGTTTCTGCGCGAGGTAACAGCAATTTAAAGATGGTGCCTTCGCCTGGTTCGGAAATAACGCGGATATGACCGCCAGATTGCTTGATAAAGCCAAACACCATACTGAGCCCTAAGCCACTACCTTTACCAGCAGCTTTGGTTGTGAAAAATGGCTCAAAGATTTTGTCGATCATTTCTTTTGGAATACCAGAGCCTGTGTCTTGAACGCTGACTTCAACCCAGTCAGTACCACGTAACTCTTTATCTTCATCAAGTGGTTGAGCTTTGATGTTGGCTGTACTTATTGTGAGTTCACCGGACTCAGGCATCGCATCACGGGCATTAATGGTGAGGTTTAACAAACTACTCTCTAGCTGCACGGCATCAATCATAACCGGCCATAAGTTTGTGCTTAGGTTCAGTTTTAGTGGTGACTTTGCCCCAAGCGAGCTTCGTAGTAGCTCCTGTAATTGTTGTATTAGTTGATTGATATCGACTTGGGCGGGTGACAAGGGCTGGCGACGAGCAAAGGTGAGTAAGTTTCGGGTAAGTCCTGCGCCACGTTCGGCAGCATTACCAATGAGTTTAGAAAATGATAATAGTTGTGGCTGCTTTTCTAATGCTTCTTGTAGCAAATCATTATTACCGGTGATGACGGTGAGCATGTTATTAAAATCGTGGGCTATCCCGCCGGTTAACTGGCCAATGGCTTCCATACGTTGAGCTAGCTGTAGCTGCTTTTGTAAAACTCTTTCGTTGGTGATGTCTCGCTGAATCGATACCAGATGGGTAATTCGACCACTATCTACACCAATCGGCACAATGTTGAGCTCAATTTCCACCTCGTCACCGTTTTTATGGTAATTGGTGAGCTGTGCCCTGACCGATTGTCGACTGATCAAAGCTTGTCGGATGCGGTCCAGTTCGCTCCGCTGGGTTTTTGGACCTTGTAAAAATCTTGGTGACTTACCAATCGCATATTCCCGAGAGTAGCCCGTAATGCGTTCAAATGCGTCATTAACGAATACAATTTTGGGACCAGGTTCATCAAGAGGTGTGGCTTCAGTGATGATGACGATATCATTTAATTGCGAAACGGCATTTCGCAGCAGGATAAGCTCATCTTGATCACGGCGCAGACGAGTAATATCACGCAAATAAACGGTTAAACCGTCGGCGGCTGGATAAATACGCACGTCTAACCACAACTCTCGACCGGCATACCAAAACTCAAAAGCAGTCATTTTGTGTGATAAAACTGCTCGCTCAAGCTGTCGACTAAAACTACCATCTGCATCAATTGGGGTTTCATTCACGGCAAGATTGTTTAATAGCGCTGAACGAGGTCGCCCCAATAAGCTGGCAGCTTGTTCATTGGCGTAGCTAAAACTGAGATTTTCATCTAGGGTGAAAAACGCGTCGGTGATGCTGGCCAGAGTGTTTTGCAGTTGTTGTGAAAGGTTTTCACTATGCTGCTGTAAGACTTTACTCTCAGTAATATCAATACCAGAGCCATACCATTTGAAAATATTTCCCTGCGCATCACGTGCTGGGAGGGCGCGGGTGAGAAACCAAAAGTATTGCCCATCGTGTCGTCGAAGACGGTATTCAGCAACAAGCGCTTCTCCTGTTTTGATGCAGTGCATCCACTGGTTATGTGTTGATTGTTGATCATCTGGGTGTAGGAAGTTTAACCAATTACTGACGATGAACTTCTCGCTAGCACCCAACAAGTCGACGGTGTAACGCGAAACTGACTCGAGTTCACCATCCGGCCGCGCAGTCCAAGTAAATAACTGCAAACTATCACCAGCAAATCGGAAGCGTCGCTCATCTTCAGCCATTTTTGCTTCGATAATACGATTAGAGTGTGTGTCTTGGATCACACCAAAAATCTTTCCTGATGATTGACTATCTTGATAGGCAACGAGGCGAATCCAACGTAATTCACCATCTTTTTGTAAACGGCGATATTCGATATCGAGAGGTAATGCTGCGGGCTGCATATTGGCTAAAAAATGCTCACCATCGACATCAATTAGTAAGGCTGAAAATTGCTCTAAAGAAAGTTCTGCCTGATCAACAGTTAGGATCCTTCGAGCTTGTTTAGATAGATGAAAAATACCATCTGCCGACAAATGCCAACTACCTAATTTGGCAAGTTTGCCAAGTTGAGCTGCCATTTGTAATTGTTGTTGCTGGGCTTGTTGGGATGTTTGAAACGCCATCCCTAATCTGCATGCCGCGTATGTGATAAGCAGCAATAATGTCGATAAAGCGCGATTGCCATAAGCAAACAATGGTAACGAGGTGTCATAAGGGTTGGCTGTGAGAAATAAGCCAATCCAAGTAAAGAGAATGCTAATAACGAGAACAATATTAAGAGCGTAACGACGGCCGCTCAGTGACGCGAGAAATAAGACGGGCGCATAGAAAATGCCATGAGCAAAGCCCAGCACGGTATAACTATCTGCCATTAAGATGAGCGGAAGTAGGCCATAACTGACCACGGCGAGCTCACGCCGATGCTGCATGTTGGCCACGATTCGATGCATTTATCTCATTCCTTGCAATACACTCATCGTTATCAGTGCTGTTACCCGACAGTAACTAAACCCAAAGCTAGATACTACAATTTTTGTCGATTCAATGTTGAGATGAATAAATGGTTTGCTCGGTTACCACATAGTCCATGGCAATATCATGTGGCTGTGCTTCAATATCGTCGAGTTTTAATGATTCTAAGCCAACCCCGATAGCCAATGGCTTGGGTTGAATAGCGGCCAAACTGCGATCATAAAAGCCGCCACCATTTCCCAAGCGATGACCGTACTGATCAAATCCGACTAGCGGAATAAGTAATACATTTGGTACAGCAAGCTCAGTATTTTGTGGAACGGGGATCCGCCAAGTCTCGGGCGCCATAACACAGTCTGGTTGCCATAACCTGAATTCTAGCGCTGTATCTTTAGCGATGATCTTCGGTAATGCTGCCTGCCAGCCTTTAGCTAATAAGGCCTCGATAAGAGGTTGGCAATTAATTTCGCCTTTAATTGGTATATAAAAACTGATAATGCCTGCAGGTAATGGCAGCAAAAAATCTAGCAGCTGGGACTGTATTTTCTGCTCAACGTCATCCCGCTGAGAGGGGGTAAGTATTTGGCGTTTATTTATTAGGTGTCGTCGTTGTTGATTTCGCCAGTCAACCCAATCTTTTTCGTCAGGCAACGTTCAATAATCCTTGTAATTGTTGTCTGTTAGCGCTTGTGACTAAGTCCGCTAAGGTGTATTCGTCTAAGACACTTAAAAAAGCATATTGGGCTTTGGCAAGCGCGCCTTTGAGGGTGCAAGCAGGATCAATAGGACAAGAATCGCTGTTACCAAAACAAGGTAATAATTGTAGGTTTTCGGTTTGTCTGACAAGTTTGCCAATATTGATCTCATCTACTGGTTTAGCAAGCGTTAAGCCACCCCCTCTTCCACGAAGGCTGACGATGTAGTTATGCTGGACCAGTGTTTGTGCAACTTTAGCTAAGTGATTTGCCGAGATCGAAAATTGTTCAGCGACAATTTGAATGGTGGTTTTTGGACCTTGTTGTGTGGCGAGGTAAATCAATAATCTCAGTGAATAATCTGTGTGAGTTGTGAGTTGCATAGCGTTTACTCCTGTAAAACCGCCTGTGCACAGATAGGTAGTGTGCACTCATGATAGCGGCTTGGGAATTAATATTTTGTCTACTAGTTACGCTCCAGACAATTATTCGTTATGTATTGATGTATATATCAAAGTTAACCCCATTTAGCGCCCTTGACTAGATCAATACTCATCAATGTGACCAGCCTTTTTGATGAAAAGATGCATTATTAGCAAAAACCTTGGGCAATAATGATAGCTGGTTGGCATTTTTCTCACGTTTAACGCTTTAGAAGATGAGCTGATGGCTTTCTTTATATCAATCAAATTCACTTCTTGTAGCATTTTATAAAGAACATATAAATTCGATAGTGACTAATTTATTATTAATCTTAAATATAAAAAAAATTAAAATTTAACACTTTCAGCTTCGTTTAAGATTGATTTTGTAACCTGAGCTCACCTTAATCAAAAAGGAAAGGAGCTTAAAAATGAAAACATTAAACAAACTGACGTTAGCAGGTTTGATTTCACTGGGTATGGCTGCAACTGCCTTTGCCGATGCAGATGATCTGATGCAAATGCAACAAAAAGCAGAAGCCTTTGATTTAATAAGCGTTGATGAGGCTAAGCGAATTGCATCAGAAACGAAGCCTGGCTTTGTTGATGATATCGACTTAGAGGGTACTGGCATGGGATATAAATACGAAGTTGAAGTTGCTGATAAGCAAGGTATGGAATGGGATATTTATATCGATGCTAAGACAGGTGAAGTGTTGCACGTACAGCGTGATTAATAACACACATTTCTCTTGTTAGTAAAAAGCATAGGCCCGCTAATTAGCGGGCCTTTTTTTCAGCTTTGTTTAATTTTCAATTATTAACATAGCATCGTCGATATAAAGAGGTGACAAAATGAAAACATTAATTTCTGCTGGCGTATTATCTTTAACTCTATTATCGGGTTCTGCTATTGCTGATGATGCGTGGGAAATTCAGCATAAAGCCGAGCAACTGGGCTTGATTTCTCTTGAAAAGGCGCAAAAGGTTGCACTTGAGGCAAAACCTGGCCTTATTGATGATATTGATCTAGAAAATAGAGAGTTTCTTGGTGGCTGGGACTATGAGTTTGAGATCTTAGGTCGAGACGGTAAAGAGTGGGAAGTCAAAGTCAATGCTGAAACGGGTGAAATACGTGATATCAGCCGTGATTGGGATTGGTTCTAAATTTTAGTAAGTCTTTATAATAATGAAACCCGCTCTAAGCGGGTTTTTTTATGGTCGAGAGGGGAGAAATACGCTGACTTTTAATCCGCCTAAAGTGGTTGATGCAGCAAACTGCATGTTGCCATGATAACTATCAACAATATCGTAGACGATAGCGAGACCTAAGCCGCTGCCCGGGGTTGACTCATCAGCGCGAAAACCACGCTGGGTCAGTTTTTCCAGATCTGCATCGGCACAGCCTGGGCCATCATCTTCGATGATAATTTGGCAATTTCCGTCAACTTGTCCAACCTGAATTTCAATGCGTTGTTCACACCATTTACATGCGTTGTCGAGCAGGTTGCCTAATAACTCCAATAAGTCTTCACGATCACCAGCAAACTGTTTGTCAGGTTCAATTTGCCAATCAATAAGCAATGATTTGTCAGCATGCATCAGTTGTAGCGTATGACTTAATTCGGCAATCGTTTGCTCAAGATCAACGCGTTGGCCTGGTAATGGTGCCCCAATTAAGCGTGCTCGTTTAAGCTCTCGCTCGACAATATTTTGTAATTCTCGGGTAGTGATTTTGAGTTGATTGCGAAGCTCAGGATAAGCATTGAGCTCAGGCTTATCCGCTGTTTGGTTGAGTAAGCTGAGGCGGTTTTTTAAAGCATGAGCAAGATTACCAAGCGCCACTCGTGAGCGTTGTGTTTTTCGCGTCATGGTACTGAGTAATTGGTTTAGTGCTGAAATCATCGGCTGAATTTCTTCAGGTCCTTGATCACTGATTTGTTCAGCTTCGCCTTTATTTAGACGTAGTAACTGCTGGCGGATTTTTGCCATAGGTTTTAAAGCGCGTCCAACCAAAAACCACTGTACGCCTAGCAAAATTAATAAGCCGGTGGCAGAAACTAGCGTAAACAACCATTGAAACCGTTGTCGATCTTCACGGATTGGCTGGATATTTTCAGCAATAGCGATGGTTAGGCTTACACCCCGTTTGGTGTACCCATTGAGTTGGGTAAACAGCGCTTCATCTTGTGGGCCAGCTAAATATGTTTGTCGACGTTGCCCGGCGGGTAATCGTTCAATATCAAGTTGCTCATCCCAAAGTGAGCGTGATTGCAAACACGTATCTGGATTACAAACAATGTAATAGCGTCCAGAAAAAGGCCGCTGATAGAGACTACTTAAAACTTGTCCATCAAGTGATAAAGCGCCTTCTGGGGTGATTTCTAAATGCCCCAATAGACTTTCGGCTTCGCTTTGTAGTCTCTCGCTCAGTTGTGATTTGGTCAGTCTATCAATGGCAATACTGATCAGTGCCCACTGTAGTATCAATAGAATACTGAGGGTAATGGTCAGGCCGAGAGTTAAACGCCGCTTTAATGAGGTCATGAGTCTTTAAACACGTAACCTTGTCCTCGACGCGTTTGGATATAGTCAGCCCCAATTTTTTGTCTTAACCGGTTTACGTAAACCTCCATGACATTACTGTCTTTATCGCTGTCGTAGTCGTAAACATGTTCGGTTAATCGGCTTTTTGAGACAACTTGGCCAGGATGCAGCATCAAATAACGCAAGAGCCGAAACTCTGTGCCTGTAAGTGTTAACTGCTGTCCATCAGATAACGTGACTTTTTGTGCATCTTCATCAAGCGCCAAACCTGACACGGTTAATGGTCCACTGTGATTACCGTGGCTACGTTTTAATACTGCATTAATTCGTGCCAGTAATTCTTCGGTTTGAAAAGGTTTGGCAACGTAGTCATCAGCGCCGGCTTTGAAGCCGGTTACTTTTTCTTCCCAGCTACCACGTGCTGTCAAAATAACGACGGGTAGTGCATTACCACGTTGCCGCCAATTTTGAAGAACTTCTAGTCCTGGACGTTTTGGTAGGCCCAAATCTAAAACTGCAATATCGTATGGCTCAATATCACCTAATGCCTCTGCATCAATACCATCGACCGCCAAATCGACAGCATAGCCAGCATGATTTAACGCTTGTTGAAGTGCTGGACCTGCAAGTGGATCATCCTCAACTAACAATAACCGCATCGTTTAATCATCCAATTCCAAATCCATGAGTTCGCCAGTGGCTGCATCAAACTCCATTTCCCAAACGCGACCATTTGCATCGAGGATCTCGATTTCATATTCGTATAGGCCGTCATCTTCCTCTAAACCGGTATCTATAACTTCACCAGGTTTAATCGTTTTTGCAATTTCAATAATGCGTTCTAGGGGTAATATGGCGCCAGCTTCACGTAATGCACGTGCTTGCTGGTAGCTCACATCATCAGCCATTATCGGCAATGCTGTTAATAACATCATGATGCTACCAGCAAGTGCTGAAAGTGTTTTTAGGTTCATTTGGTGTCTCCTCAAGCGACTTTTGCCTGATAGTTACAGATTAATATACTTTTGTTGTATTAAACGTAGCTGAAAAGTCGCGGCAGGTCTTTGCTATTTTTAGAGACAATAGACCTGCAAAGATATATCCAAGGATGAGGCTAAAAGCGGGGTGATTAGCCCTTTTGTTGGAAACGGGCGATCATATCTGTAAGGCGGTGCGACTGACCTTGTAGGTCTAAAGCGGCTTTTTGGGCAACATCTACACCTGACATGGCTTGTGAGGTGTTGTCATTGGCGCGAACAATATTGCGGTTAATATCTTCGCTTACAGCGCTCTGTTCTTCCACGGCAGTCGCAATCAACGTATTAAGATCGCTCATTTCACTTACTTGTTCAGCGATGGTTTGCAGTGCTTGAATGGCACCCGAAACGTGTTGCTCACTCGTCTCGCTAGTTTGCTGACTTTGTTGCATCACTTGCACTGCGTGGGTTACAGCATTATTCAAATTTTGAATCAATGACTGGATCTGCTGTGTTGAAGACTGGGTTTTACTGGCTAATGAGCGGACTTCTTCAGCAACCACGGCAAAGCCACGACCATGTTCACCGGCTCTGGCAGCTTCAATTGCAGCGTTAAGCGCGAGCAGGTTTGTTTGATCAGCAATATTGGTAATCACATCGATGATTTGACCAATGTTGCGTGTGTCCCCCTCTAATTGGGCAACGACATTGGCAATGTTATTGATGGCAACATTCAATTCAGATAATGCTGATACCGCTTCTAAAGCACTATTAGCCCCTTTTTGAGATAAATCATCTGCTTCGGCAGCTTTACTTGCAGCAACAGACGCATTTCGTGCTACTTCTTGGATGCTTGCCGTCATTTCGGTCATGGCAGTGGCGACTTGCTCCATTTCAGACGCTTGACTTCCCATTGCGGCATGAATAGAGGTCACAGAGCGCGCACTATCATCAGATTCGTTGGCAATATTTGCGGCAGATTCTTTCATCCGACTTAGTGTGGTTCGCAGGCGTCCTCGAAGTAATATTGAGACGAGTTGCAGTTGACCAATTTCATCACTACGCCCGGTATAAACCATCGCCATTAATGGGTTGTTAACTTCTTCACGCGCTTCTGCAGCAGCAGCTTTAAGGGGGGCGATTGCCCACTGACTTAGGCCAAGATAAGCCAAAAAAGCAACAAATAGGCCAGCCATTTCAGCAAAACCTGTAAACAAATTTGGCACGATACTGATAACGCCACCACCAAGGATCAAGGCAAGGATCTGAATCAAAAGATATCGTTGGTTTAATGATAAATTCGAGAGGCCCGATTCAGCTTTAGCAGATTTGCCGGCATTGATGCGCTGATAAACTTTGTTAGCGCGTTCAACTTGGTCACGTGTAGGTTTGGAACGAACAGATTCATAGCCTACCACTTCGCCATCTTCAACGATGGGGCTGACGTAGGCATCTACCCAGTAATGATTACCGTTTTTAACACGGTTTTTGATGATCCCCATCCAATGCTGGTTGGTTTTTACGGTTTGCCATAGATCATCAAAAGCTGCGGGCGGGATGTCTGGGTGCCGGATAACATTATGATTTTTATTATCCAGTTCTTCGTAATCAAAACCACTGATTTTCAGAAAAGTGTTATTAAAGCTAGTGATAATACCTTTAAGGTTGGTGGTTGAGATGATCTCTTCACCATCAGGGAAAGGTACTTCGACATCCGTAATAGGCAGGTTTTGTTTCATTGATATCTCCGATATCAAACGGCGTCATCGCCAAAATAGACACTGTCCATGTCTTACCGAAGCTAATAGTCCATATCAGCATAATCAGTATATCGGTTACTTATATGGAAACTTAAAAATTTCCGTTTCGTCATTTTAATAACTGATTTAAAACAAAATATCTCTAACGCTGGATTTAATTTCAAATCATTTTGCGCTATGGTTAAGGTGTCACCTAACGGGGAGCTTGGTCATATGAATCAACGCACGCAGTCAGGACACACGGGCTTTGGGAGTCAGCACCGGCAGCCAATGGATAAGGCGCCTCCTCCCAAAGTATTAAGCGATATCGCGGCCAAAGCTGGTGTGCGTTTCAACGGTGATAATCCTTGGGATATTCAAGTCCATGATGAAGCGGTTTACCGAAGGGTTCTCACACATGGTTCGCTTGGTTTCGGTGAAAGTTACATGGATAAGATGTGGGACACGTATCGTCTAGATGAGCTATTTGCCAGATTATTAGCCATTGATGTTGAGCAGCAACTAGGCGGCTGGGCTAAATTACGTCTTTTAGGCGAAATCATTCGGCAAAACATCTTTAATCTCCAAACCAGTCAACGTGCTTTCCAAGTCGGAGAGCAACATTACGATACCGGTAACGACATTTTTGAGGCGATGCTAGACCCTACAATGAGCTACTCCTGTGGCTATTGGGAAAAAGCCGAAAATTTAGCTGATGCACAAATAGCGAAATTGGATCTGATTTGCCAGAAACTGCAGCTTCGCCCAGGTGAAAAAGTCTTTGAAATAGGTTGTGGCTGGGGCAGCTTTGCCCATTATGCAGCTGAGAATTATGGTGTCGAAGTTGTTGGTGTCACTATTTCGCGAGAGCAGCAGAAGCTAGCCCAGCAAAGGTGTGAAGGCTTACCCGTAACTATCGAGCTAAAAGATTACCGTGATATGGCGGGGCAGTTCGACAAGATCGTCTCCATTGGAATGTTTGAGCATGTTGGTCAGAAAAATTATCCCGTGTACTTTGATGCTGCAAACAGACTGCTTAAAGACGAGGGATTATTTTTATTGCACACCATAGGCACTCACCAAACTAATCTCAAAGTGGACGCTTGGATTGATAAATATATTTTTCCGAATGGCAAGCTGCCTTCCGTTCAAGAATTAGGCAATGTGTTGAACGGCCGTTTCGTGATGGAGGACTGGCATAACTTTGGCCCTGATTACGATAAAACCTTAATGGCTTGGTGGCGTAATTTTGATAATGCCTGGCCAGCCTTACGCGATAAATACGACGAACGTTTTTATCGAATGTGGAAATACTATCTTCATGCTTGTGCGGGATTTTTCCGTTGTAAGCAGGGGCAGCTGTGGCAGCTAGTGTTAAGTAAGCGTGGTCGTAAAGAGGTTTACCGGTCATTACGTTGAGAGCTAAATGAAGACTATTTGCTTCTGATTTAACCTAAGTTGACGCGTATTTCACTTTCAATATGGCATTATTCATAAAAAGTTAAAGATATCTGCGTTTCATCAGCTTTGTTGGTGTTATAGGTTGAAATATCGACTTCTAACCCCACATATTCAGTTAAGTTATTAAATGCTGAATGGATAAAGCAGCAAAAAAGTTTTTTATCAGGAGGTAAATATGAGTTCGATAGATATTGGTATTAACAAGAAAGATCGCGCTATGGTTGCTGAGGGATTAAAGCGCCTACTCGCTGATTCATACACCCTTTATCTGCAAACCCACAATTTCCATTGGAATGTAACCGGCCCACAGTTCCGTGATTTACATTTGATGTTTGAAGAGCAATACACCGAGTTAGCAACAGCAGTAGATGAAATCGCTGAACGTATTCGTACCTTAGACGTTGCTGCTCCTGGTACCTATAAAGCTTTTGCTGAGTTAAGCTCAATTAAAGAAGTTGAAGGTGTACCAAGCGCTGAAGAAATGGTTAAGACGCTGACACAAAGTCACGAAATCGTCGTGAAAACATGTCGAGATGTATTGAAATTGGCTGAAGAAGCTGATGATGAATCATCAAGTGCATTGGCTTCAGACAGAATGCGCGTGCATGAGAAAACTGCATGGATGTTGCGCGCGATGACACAGTAACGGATGACTTAAGTCCTCTCTCCGAAAAAGACCGCCTTAGGGCGGTCTTTTTTTGTCCTATGTTTACGGAATCGCTTTGGAAGTCAGCACAATCATTTTGTCGATTTGCATATCTTCCATTGAGTAAGCAATACCGCCTACGCCATGGCCTGAGTGTTTGAGGCCAGCAAAAGGCATCCAATCTACGCGAAATGCCGTATGTTCATTAATCATCACCGCTGAGGCATCAAGTCGAGACGCAGCATACATAGCCTGATCAATATCTTGGCTATAGACCGAGGCTTGGAAAGCAAAGTCGGTATCGTTTGCTGCTGCTATCGCATCATCCAAATTCTTAACAGGGTAGATACAAGCTACCGGGCCAAATACTTCATGCTGCGTCACTTTGGCTTGTTTGGGCGGGTTTAATAATACCGTTGGCGTGTAACAGTTATTGGGTAGCGTTTTTGCGCCTGACAAACATTTTGCACCTTGGCTAATTGCTTCTTGTACCCAGTTATCAACACGGTCAACTTCAGATGGACGGATTAAAGGACCTACTGCCGTTTTAGCAGAGAGTGGGTCGCCAACAGACATTCTGTTACCAGCATCCGCTAATTTATTAGCTAACGATTCTGCGATGCTTTCATCAGCATAAATACGTTGTACAGATACACAAACCTGCCCTGCATGATAAAAACTGCCTTTAGCAAGACCTGGCACGATAGCATCAAGATTGGCTGACTTATCGACAATTACCGGTGCAATACCACCATGCTCAAGCGCGCAGCGAGTTCCTGGCGCCAATTTACTACGCAGATACCAACCGACTTTGGCGCTGCCAATGAAGCTCAAAAAAGCAACGCGACTGTCGGTCGCTAATTGTTCAGAGACTTCATGTCCATCAGTCAGAAATGCCTGACACCATTCTGCGGGCAGGCCTGCTTCATGAAATATTTTGACTAATCTAAAGCAAGATAAAGGTGTCGCTTCAGCAGGTTTAACAATAACCGGGCAGCCAGCCGCGATCGCTGGTCCAACTTGATGGGCAATTAAGTTTAATGGGTGGTTAAAGGCACTTATAGCAACAACAACACCGATCGGCTCTTTTTGCATCATCGTCATGCGATGCTGGGAGGCTGCGTTTACACCCATTGGTACGGGGTGTGAGGTTTGATGGCGGAGAGTATCAATGCAATGTCTGATGCTATCAATACAGCGTGCCATTTCTACTTGGGAGTCAATTAACGGTTTGCCGCCCTCTGCAGCAGAGGCATAAGCAAGTTCATCTGCTTGCGCTTGCATGGCATAAAGTGCTTTTTCTAAGATGCTGAGGCGTTGCGGGATCGGTAACCAATTATCCCGATCACGAAACAACTTGTAAGCCGTATGTAATGCTTTTTCAACGGCGCCAGCATCGGCAGTTTCCACGGTTGCCAGCAGTTCTTCAGAGTACGGGTTTGTAACTTCAGTTTGCCGTCCTTTGCCGGCCGTTACGCCAGGTATTTGCAAAGGGAAGTGGGCTGCGGCAGACATAGTGCCTCCTTATAAAATGCAGAGTTTTTGTTTAAGGCCTTCATTAAGGATGGAGTGATTAAGCGAATAATCAACGGCCAAATCAATAAGGTGAACGCCGCCAGCATCCAATGCTGTACGGAGTATTTTTTCAAATTCAGGATAGCTATCGGGGCGGTGTCCATGTGCACCATAGCTTTCAGCGTATTTAACAAAGTCAGGGTTGTTAAAACTCAGGCCATAGTCCTTAAAGCCCATGCCCTGTTGTTTCCATTTGATCATGCCATAAGCATTGTCATTGAGAATGACGACAACCAAGTCGAGGTTAAGCCGGACAGCTGTTTCCAGTTCTTGCGAATTCATCATAAAGCCGCCATCGCCACAAACCGCCATGACTTTTCGGTCTGGGTTAATGAGCTTGGCCATCATCGCACTTGGCAATCCCGCACCCATAGTAGCTAACGCGTTATCAAGCAATATCGTGTTGTTGTCATAGGCTGGGTAGTTTCGGGCAAACCAAATTTTATAAAGGCCATTATCCAACGCGAGGATATCTTTTTCGCCTAAGGTTTCACGAATAGTCGTGACAGCCGTCTGTGGTAATACGGGAAAACGAAAATCATCACTATAGTTACCTAAACGTTTTCTCACCTCTTGTTTTACCCGATAAAAATAAGAGAAATCCCAATGCGGCTGTGGCTCTAAGGTGTCGGTGAGACGATTGATTGAGGTGGCTATATCACCGACAACATCAAGCTGTGGAAAATAAACAGGGTCAACCTCAGCAGGTAAGAAATTGATATGGATAACCTTTGCGCCACCTTCTTTCATAAAAAATGGCGGTTTTTCAACTTCATCATGACCCACATTAATGATGAGATCAGCGCGGTCAATCGCACAATGTAGGTAATCAGACTCAGATAAGGCGGCAGTGCCTAAATAACTGTCATGGCGTTCATCTATAACGCCTTTACCGAGTTGGGTATTAAAAAATGGGATGCCTGTTTTTTCGACAAAACGCGTCAATGCTTTACTCGCACGTTTACGATTAGCGCCCGCGCCAATTAGTAATAAAGGCATCTGTGCCTGCCGGATTAAGGTCAGCGCATCTTTAATTGTTGTGTTGTCGGCATCAGGTCGACGAATATTTTCTACAACATAAATTCGTTCAGTTACTTCTTCTGCAGCGATATCTTCTGGTAATTCGATGTGAACTGCGCCAGGACGTTCTTGCACCGCAATCCGGAAAGCTTCACGTACAACGGCACCAATGGTATTGCCATGCACAACTTGTTTTGTGTACTTGGTGATAGGACGCAACATGTTTACGACATCAACGATTTGAAACAGCGCTTGTTTGCTGGCCTTTATCGGTTTTTGTCCAGTGATAATCAACATTGGCATCCCACCTAATTGCGCATAGGCAGCTGGTGTCACCAAGTTGGTTGCTCCGGGACCAAGTGTTGATAAACATACCCCCGGCTTACCTGTTAATCGGCCGTAAGTTGCGGCCATAAAACCTGCGCCTTGTTCATGGCGGGTAATGATTAATTTGATTGATGAGTGTTGAAGCGAGTCGAGCAGATCCAAGTTTTCTTCGCCAGGGATGCCGAAGATATATTCAACACCTTCGTTTTCCAGCGCTTTAACTAATAGATCAGATGTTTTCATAGCGAAAAGTCCTTGGGCACCGCAGTGATAGTAAGACTTGCATAGTCGTTTGTAACACAAATTTATGGCATGACAAAGGCCGTTATTGTCATGGACACAAAATTAGTCAGAAGGTTTGCCATTGATACATGATAAGAGCAAGGATTCGACCAGTAAAAATGCGGAATTAGCGCTTAACTAGCTGTATCAGATTAGTTTTCTATAGTGATTTACAAAAAATTCTAGCCGACAAAATGTGTAAGTGATGGTATTTTTATAGTCGTAAAAGTTTGTTTTTCAATCAAAAAGGATGTTTTTCGCGGTCACCATTGTGTCGGTGGCGACAGAAAGACGATTTAGATTGCCACGGGAGGCTTGATGAGCAACTTTCTAGACCCGAAAGCGCTATTCGAAATTTCATTGCTGTTTTCAATATTGATGTCAGCAGTGTTTTTTTTGATCGCGCGCGGGGCTTCTGCGGTCATTATTGGGCTTAAGGCTTTTGCTTACGCCTACGCTGCTTATAGTGTATTCGGTGTTTTGCTAATGTTACGTGGCACCTTGCCAGACTTCATCACGGTCGTGATCGCTGATGTCGCATTGGCTTTATCCATTTTACTGATTTATGACGGTATCACTCAGTTAAATGGTGTTAGGCGACCATGGCATTTTTACCAGCACTATTTTTGCTGGAGTCTCGCGGGTTTCATTCTGTTTACCTTTGTCATACCAAGCTTTCATGGCCGCATGTCAATCGTATTGCTATGCATGTTGGTGGTTTTCACCATGGCCATCGGAGTATTGCGAGATCGTTCTTTTCGCGAATGGCAAGCGGGTGAGTGGATTATCTCAACATCTTTATTAGTTTCGATTGTTGCTGGGCTGTTACGAGTTGTTGAAAGCGTAACGATGCAGCTTTCAATCGGTGAACTTTCAGCGTTGATGATTCAAGGTAATCAAGCAATCTACTTACTGGTTAGCTTGTTAACGATGGTCTTTACTGGCATGGGCTTGATTATGTTGAGTCAGGATCGTCTTCGTGTGGATCTTGAAAATATTGCAGCACAAGATTGCTTAACAGGTGTACAGTCAAGACGTTTGATTTTACAACTGATGGATAAATTGTTGGCCAGCGTCGGCCGGCAAGGCATGCCATTAGCGATTGTGATGGTAGACATCGATCATTTTAAACAAGTGAACGATAAGTATGGTCACCGAGCTGGTGATGAGGTTTTGGTCTCGGTCGTCAGAACGCTTGAGCGAAATATTCGTAAAGACGCTTTTATCGGCCGATATGGTGGTGAAGAGTTTGTCTTGTTATTGCCAGATACGGATAGTCAACAATTACAGCAAGCCGCCGAAAGGTTGCGTGAGTTGGTTGAAAGAAGTAGTTATGACTATCGGGGGCAGGCTATTAAAGTCACCGTAAGCATCGGCGCCATGGTGGTTAGTAAAGATAATTTCACACGGCATGAAGATCCTCTTCTATTAGCTGACAAAGCACTTTATGCTGCAAAGAAACAGGGGCGTAATTGTGTGGTTATATATGGTGAATCAGAATATTTGTCACAAACAGAGGAGTTACGTGCAAGCTGATAATATTTCTTTGTGGCCATTGGATGATTGATGCGTCGTTTAACGGCCAGTAAACCTTTATTTCATAGCGTAATAGTCACTATCGGACTGTTACTCTTAGTGGCAGCCATTTACGTCAATAACCTAGTTCAAGCACGCTATCACAGTGCGCTTATCACACAGACGCAACAACAGTTAAGCCAGTATCACAATCGGCTGGTGACTAACCTACAAAATCATATTCAAATTGTTCGTGGCTTACCTGGGCTATTTGTCGTAAATCCAGATCTGACTCAGGCTGATTATGAGATTGCCATGGCACATCTTATAAACAGCCAGAACCAACTTCGTAATATTGCAGCAGCGCCGGATATGGTGATTCGTTATATGTATCCGGTTGAAGACAATGAAGAAGCCATCGGGCTGGATTATCGTAAAGTACCTGAACAATTTGCCGCCGCAGAGCGGAGCCGCACATCCGGTGATTTAGTATTGGCTGGGCCTTTAACCTTACGCCAAGGCGGAAATGGGCTAATTACGCGGATTCCGGTTTTTCTCAATAGTAATGACCGAGCGTCTTTTTGGGGCATTATCTCTGCTGTGATTGATAGTGATGCTTTCTTTCATGCATCAGGCTTAATTGAGGGTGAAATGCCAGTTGAGCTAGCGATCCGAGGCAAGGATGGGTTAGGTGAAGCGGGAGAAATGGTTTGGGGGAACTCAGAGCTATTTAACTCGCCACAACTCACAATGCGATTAGATTTACCGGATGGCTATTGGCAGTTGGTTGCAAGGCCATTAGGTGGCTGGGAATTTAATCGCTATATCATTTGGCAGACTCGCATTTGGGTGTTTGGTATTGCTCTGTTAGGTTTCATCCTACTGACAGCATTTATTCGCTTTATGTTTTCAGCGTCTCTGGCAAACCTGAAGTTTCGTAATCTTATCGAAAGCTCGCCTTTTCCGTATTTGCTCATTAACCGAAATAAACAATTTAGTTTTATTAATGCCTCATTTACCGAAATTTATGGTTATCAGTCTGCCGATCTTCAAGTTCTAAAAGATTGGTGGGGAAAAGCAGAGATCGATTTAGGCTTTCAACGGCAAATAGAGCAATGGTGTGAGGGATTAATTGATCCATCTGAATTACCTGAACACTCTATTGAGATAACGATCCACTGCCAAGGTGGGCAAGTACGTCATGCATTACTCAGTTGTGCTGCGCTTCAAGATACTTTTAGTGATGAGCTATTATTGGTGGTCTATGACATTACCCAGAGCAAACAACAGCAAGAAACACTGGAGTTGATGGCGCACTATGACATGCTCACTAAATTGCCAAATCGCGTTCTATTTGCAGATCGATTTATCCAAGCGGTTGCACACAGTAAACGTACCGAAACATGGTTAGGTGTGTGTTTTTTAGATTTAGATGACTTTAAACCAATCAATGATAACCACGGTCATAACATTGGTGATCAGGTGCTTGTGCAAGTGGCTCAACGTCTTAAAGACAATGTTCGTGATGAAGATACCTTATCTAGACTCGGCGGTGATGAGTTTGCCATTCTGTTTCGTGACTTAGAATCGCACATTCAATGTGAGCGAATGTTGACGCGTATTCACGAAGCTTTAGCGGAACCCTATTACATCGATGGTCTGAAGCTTCAGTTAAGTGCCTCAAGCGGTGTGGCTATTTATCCGCTTGATGATGCTGACTTAGATACCTTGTTACGTCATGCAGATCAGGCGATGTACCAAGCCAAGTTGGTTGGCCGAAACACGTTCCGTCTATTTAACCCGCAGCAAAATCAACAAGCAATAGAGAAGCATGCTATACAAGGTGAGCTGCGTCAGGCGATAGCGAAAGATCAGTTAACCTTGTTTTACCAGCCGGAAATAAATATGCGAACCGGTGATGTTATTGGTGTGGAAGCATTGATACGATGGCAGCATCCTGAAAAGGGCCTGGTTTTACCGCTTGATTTTTTGCCAGCCATCAATGGCACAGATACTGAAATAGCGGTTGGAAATTGGGTTATCCAGCATGCAGTAAGTCAGCTGGCAGCGCTCCACGATGCGGGTCATAACTTGGTGGTGAGTATCAATATCTCAGCTACCCATCTACAAGCACCGGGGTTTACCCATAGCTTAGAGCAAGCATTGGCGGGTTATCCTTCGTTACCAGCCCATTTGCTGCAACTTGAGATATTAGAAACCAGTGCACTTGGTGATGTCAGAACAATCAGTCAGATATTGCATGTATGTCGTGAAAAAATTGGTGTGCAGGTTGCTCTAGATGATTTTGGGACAGGTTACTCATCTTTGACGCATTTGCGACATTTGGCCGCAAACTTAGTGAAAGTTGATCAAACTTTTGTGAGAAACATGTTAGATGATGCCAGTGACTTTAATATCATTGATGGTGTGATTGGTTTGGCTCGTGCGTTTAATCGTCAAGTCATAGCAGAAGGTGTAGAAACTACAGAACATGGTAAGTTGCTGCTGCTATTAAACTGTGAGTTAGCGCAGGGCTATGGCATTGCAAGACCAATGCCTGCTGATAATTTAGTGCCTTGGCTAAGCGCCTACCAGCCTAACAAGGCTTGGTTGGATATGGCGGATAAGTCATACACTTCAGCCGAGCGTGCTTTAGCGGTTTGGTCACTACTTATAGATCGTTGGCATTTACAGTTACAAAAGTGTGTTGGTGACTATGACCAACTGGAGAACTTATCAATGCTCGATGTGGATAAGTGTCATTGTGGTATTTATTTGATGCAAATTCAGCAACAACAAGTATTAACGACTGAAAATTTGCAGCAGTTTATCGTCTTATATCAGCAGATGCATACAGCAGGAAAAGCCTTGTATAAGGCGATAGAGCGAGAGGCAGTTGATGTCAAGGTTTATTCAGCGCGGCTCACCGAGGCGACTGAGAAATTGCAAAAATCTATTAAAGAATTGAGTTAATACCTTAAATCCCACTGGCACTGTTTAAGAGATGAATTTCCTCTCCAATTAAGTGTCAAATGCCAAAGAAAAACCTCTGGAGAATAAAATGAATTTTGTCACAAAGTCATTGATGGTGATGGTGCTGAGCCTGCCATTATTGAGTGCTTGTGCCTCACGATCACAAGAAAATTATTATGCTGACGAAGTTGGCTCAGTCATGGCAATTGAGGACGTTTGGGTTGTTTCTTCTCGTTTGGTGAAAATTGAAGGGCTGGGTAAAGATCGTCGCCCTGGTTGGGGGGCAGCGGTCGGCGCAACAGTTGCCGGTGCAACGGCTTATGGTATTACGGAAGCTGATAATCCTGCTGGTGTTGCAATCACCATTATAGCTTTGATTGGTGGTGCAATAGCCGGTCAATTTGTCGATGAAAAGGCCAACTCTGAATTAGGTGCCGAGTACATTTTAAGCAAAGAAAATGGCGATAAAATTGCGATTGTTCAAGCCATCGAAAACAAAAAGGATATGTTGCCACCAAAAACGGCTGGGGTCTTGATTCGTGGTAATGATGGTTATGTTCGGGTAGTGCCACAGTAAAGTATCCTAACGTAGGTTAATTTGTCATTTTCAGGCCTGTGCTAGGCTTGTGTGCATGATTAATAACCACAAGAACTTAATCAATGTGTCGAGAAAGTATTCTTCGGCCGGGTAAAAATTGCTGGCAAGTTGTAAGGGCAAATCGAGCAAAGTTGCTGATAGACGGTGAAAATTATTACCCAGCTTTGCATTGCGCCATAAAAAAAGCCCGGCACAGTATTATCATTGTGGCTTGGGATATTGATAGCCGTATGCGGTTAACTCGTGATGATAATGCGTATCAAAAGCCTGAAGAACTGGGCCATTTGCTCTGCCAAGCTTTACAGGACAACCCCGATTTGAATGTTTATATTTTAAATTGGGATTGGGCAATGCTCTATACGTTCGAACGAGAGTGGTTGCCCACATACCGACCCTTATGGAAGCATCAAGAGCGCCTGCATTTTGCGTTGGATGGTGAGTGCCCGACGACTGCTTCTCATCACCAGAAAATAGTCGTCATCGATGACAAGCTCGCATTTTGTGGTGGTTTTGATTTGGGCAAGCATCGTTGGGACAGTCGTGAGCATTTGCCAGATGATTCCCGCCGAATAGATCCGGATAAAGAATTTTATCCGCCATTTCATGATGTGCAGTGGATGGTCGATGGCGAGATTGCAAAAGGCTTAGGCGAGTTGGTCAGAAAGCGATGGCAATGTGCCACCGGACAAGATCTTCCTATACCAAATGTGGATAGTGAGTGTTGGCCGGAATATATCTGTGCGGATTTCACCGATGTTGATATGGCTATCTCGAGAACCCAGCCAGAATACAATGACCAACCAGCTATTAAAGAAATCGAACAGCTATACATTGATGCAATTAACGCTGCTGAAACACTTATTTATATTGAAAACCAATATTTTACTAGTCATGTCATTACTGAGGTTTTGTCTCAAAGGTTAGCCGCTGAGACCGGCCCAGAAGTGGTCATTGTGTTACCTAAAATGACCGGCGGTTGGCTAGAGCAACAAACCATGGATGTGTTGCGAGCGAGATTGATGCGAAAGCTTCGTGACGCAGATAAACATGATCGTCTAAGGGTTTGTTTTCCTCACCGAGATGCATTGGGCGCCAGTCATATCAGTGTTCACAGTAAAACGCTGATCATCGATGATAAATTGATACGTGTTGGCTCAAGTAATACCAGCAACCGTTCAATGGGGTTAGATACTGAATGTGATCTGACTTTTGAATCAACTTCTCCACAAGAGCAAAACAAAGTTACGGCATTTCGTCATGATTTACTCGCTGAGCATTTTGGAATGGAGGAAAAACAGTTCAATACTGAGCTGTTATCAGCTGGCTCATTGAAAAACTTGATTGATAAACGTTGCGATCATGCTCATACCCTAAGACCATTGGATTGCCAGGTCGATGAACTCAGTGATCAAATTTTGCCGGATTCCAGCCTAATTGATCCCGAAAAGCCGTTGCAGGCTGAAGATATGGCGCGTTATTTAGTGCCTATCAAACAACAAAGTGCTTTTCGCAAGCAATTACATGCTGGTGTTGGCGTGATGATGTTTGTCATTTTGTTAACGGTGATCTGGCAGTTCACGCCACTTGGCGACTGGTTAACAGAAGAAAATTTAGCGTTAGCAGCCAATCAAATAAAGCAACTGCCATTGTCACCAGTCATTGTCTTAACGGTCTTTGCCATCTGTAGCTTATTTGCAGTGCCGGTCAGTCTGCTTATTATTGCCACAGTTGTTACGTTTGGTCCTTGGCTTGGCGGTACTTATGCATTAGTGGGGTCATTGCTAGGTGGATTATTAGGTTTTACTGTTGGTCATTTGCTTGGTCGAGGCGGGGTGAGCAGGCTCTCGGGACAGCGAATTAACCAATTAAGTCGACGTTTAGGTAAACAAGGTTTATGGGCTGTCATGACGGTTCGCATTATTCCTGTCGCGCCATTTACCGTTATCAACTTGGTGGCTGGTGCGTCACATATCAAATTGCGAGATTTTTTCTGGGGAAGTGTGCTTGGACTGTTGCCCGGTGTAATTGCCTTTTCTGCCTTTGCTGACTCTTTATTAGCAACCATTCGCCAACCCGATCCACAGCAGATGGCGATATTAGGTGGTGTGGTCGTTGTTGTTATTGCGATGACGGTAGGTTTAAAAAAGCTCTTTTCAGCAAAATCTAACACTGCAAAAACATCTTAAAGGCGCCCCAGATGAAGTTAAAAGTGGCGAGCTTTAATGTACACGCCTGTATTGGTAGTGATGGCAGATTCGACCCCAGCCGGATTGCCGACGTCATTAGGGAGTTGGATGCAGATGTACTGGCTCTGCAAGAGGTTGAGCATCACAAAGTTGATGAGCAAGATTTATTGGAATATCTTGCTGCTGTATTCGGGTATGAGACGATCGCTGGTACAACAATGCAACGTGAAACCCGAGCTTATGGCAATGCCTTATTAACGCGGCTACCGATTTTAAATACCGAAATTCATGATATTTCGGTTAAACCGTACGAGCCGCGATCACTCATCAAAGTGCAATTGATGGTGGGTGACAAATCTCTGATGGTTTATGCAACGCATTTGGGATTAATGCCGTTTGAGCGACGTTTGCAGGTAAAGCATTTATTGTCTTTGATTTCAAAACAGTCGGCCGATGTAACGGTATTACTTGGCGATTTAAATGAGTGGTTTTTATGGGGAAGACCGCTTCGTTGGTTACGCCAATTTTTTGTTAAGTCACCTCATATCCCTAGCTTTCCATCAGCCTTTCCTCTTTTTTCCTTAGATAGAATTCTGGTCAGTCCAGATTCAGCAATGACTTCTATTGGTCGTCATAGAACAGCGTTAAGTAAGCAGGCTTCTGATCATCTCCCAATTTCCGCGCAGATTGAAATCTGACTCATAAAATTAGATTTAACACAACACTATTAATGGCAATATTATTGCGAAAAAGAAGTATTTATATTAATGGTTTTATATTAAGTTGTTGTTTTTAATGGGTGATTTATTGTCTTTTCTGCTTGTTAATTATGTGCTTAAAAATTTTTGTGAAACATTCGTTAATTTACGTATTGAAGGGTTGAGATCGGGAAAAATTTCCTTTAAATATAGGTGTACGTTAGAAACGTAAAGAAAAGTTAAGTCGCCGCCGAAGAGCGACGTGCGATTAATGGATTTGTAATTGCTTAGGGGGATAAAAATGGATCTCAAAAATCTAAAACAAACGGTTATGCAATTCTTGCATAGCGAAGAAGGCGCTAGCGGTATCGAATATGCGTTGATTGCAGCCATGGTTGCAGTTGCGATCGTACTATTCGTCCCTGGTGTTAATGATGCGGTGCAGGGCATATTCCAAGGCATACAAGATGCCTTAACGGGGACCCAGGAAGCGGGCTAAGCGCCTGAGAGGCAAGTGCAACTTTCGGTTCTTGCCTACATTCTCGGTGTTTGGCTTTGCTGTTGTTTAGTCACAGATTTTCGTTATAGGAAACTGCCAAACCCGTTAATGATATTTGCCGGCATCATTGCTATTGCTAGCTTTGGTGTTACTCAGGCAAGTGCTATAGGTGCACCTATCCTTTCGGCCGTGATGGCTATGTTTTTGGCTGTCTTGCTGACGCTGCCGGGCTGTATGCTAAAAATGCTCGGTGCAGGCGATGTAAAAATGCTTGCAGTGATGGGATTGCTGACGAGTACGCAATTTATGCTGCTCAGTTTTGTCTTTTCCGGCCTCACTGCTGGGCTAATACTTACTTATTGCCTGCTGGCTCAGCGTAACTTTCCATATCTAAATGTTTACTTAGCGAGAGTTGGCTGCCAACTCCCTATTCCAACGCTATTCCAGAGTAAATCACTTCCTTTCGGCACATTGCTGGCGCTAGGTGGTTTGCTTATGTTGGTGGTGCACATTTCCGGTATGGCAAATATGGCGGGTGCATCATGAATAAACGAATTTTTCCAAAAAGGCTTAAAAAACAAAAAGGGGCTGCGGCAATTGAGGCAGCGTTACTGTTTGTGATCTTTTTTTCGTTGTTTTACGCAATTGTCAGTTATTCAATGCCACTGATGATGATGCAGGCGTTTAATCATGCCGCTGCGTCAGGTGCTCGAGCAGGGGTTGCGGTTGAGCCGAGTGCTTTTGCTGATACCAATAGCTATATCCAAACTGGTGTTATTCCCAGAGTGAGAGCTGTTGTCGGCGATACCTTGTCATGGTTACCAGCCTCAGCCAGTAATGCCGTTTTAGGCAACGATAACAGCAATGTGGGTGTGGTGTTTGACCCCGCGACAGGCATGTTAAATGTGACGGTGCGATTTCCTGATTATCGAGACAACCCGATGGTGCCGACGCTGACATTGCCTGGATTGGGTGATGTACCTCGACTACCCCAAGATTTAACGGGTACTGCGAGCGTGACACTTTAGTTTTAGTAGAAACTGCCGCAAAAAATATAAAGGGATAACGGACATGGTAAGTCAGGTTGGGAGAGTGCGATGAGTAGTTCTGTTCTAAGGATTATGGCGGTGTTACTTGCATTGGGAGCACTTGCACTTGGCTATATGGGCTATCAAGCCAGTCATGCACCAACCCTCAAGAATGAGAATGTTGTAGATACTCCGCCACCTGAGCCGATCCGTATGCCGGTGCTGGTAGCGGCGCAAGATATCTCAACCGATCAACAAATTACCGAAGATGATGTCACGGTAATGTTTATGGCCGCACCACCAGCTCATAGCTACTCTACTCAACAACAAGTCATTAATCGGCAAGTTAAGTTACCGATTGCTGCTGGTGATTTGATACTTGAAGAACATTTTCATGATTTCAGCCATCTCGTAAATGCTATCCGGGCCGGGGAGAGAGCGATTGCAATACGTGTTGATGAGGTTACTGGCGTTGGTGGCTTTATTCAGCCCGGTGATTATGTCGATGTATTGCTTTATTTAGCGGCAGGTAATGAAACTGGCAATCAAAGCTCAGCTCAACGAATCTTGTCCGCAGCAAGAGTCCTTGCATATGGCAACTCAGTTGACACGACTGACGTTGATGCGATTTCTGCAAAATCCAAAGTAAATAATGAAGAAAATGTTACCGAGCAACCGTCAGCCGATACCGCTACTAAAGATGTAGAAGAGGAAGAGCCTACGGGCAAGCAAAGTAAGACGGCTGTGTTAGCGGTAAAAGACCAAGATATTTCGGCATTATTACTTGCAGAGTCTGCCGGTCGGCTTCGGCTGGCGCTGCTAGGACCTGAAGCATTAAGTGCGCATTCGCAAACAGATAAACATGCCACTGAGACAGCTGCATCAGAGCAAAAAGCCAAAGCAGTAACACTAGAAGCATTTGGTGTAACGCCATTCAAAGTTATTCAAAACCGGCCTGTTTCAGGAAACACTGCTGTAACGCAACCGGCAAAACCTAAAGTGACGGTTCATCGTGGTGTAGATACTGCGACAGTCTCAGTGGACAGGGAGAATTGATATGTCAGGCCGTTTAAATAGCTTAGGAATGAAAATGGTCTGGTTAGGGCTATTAACACTGCTGGCCTCAAGCAGCATGGCTAAATCCCCTCTGCAATTAGAGATTGGGATACAAAAACGTCACTCGGTTAGCCAACCTATTGGACGCGTTGCTGTTGGTAATCCTGCAGTTGCTGACGTTGCTGTAATTAATGCACGAGAGATCCTGATTACGCCTTTGTCTGCAGGGGTGACCAATATGACGGTTTGGCCTCAAAAAGGTGGTGATGTTGAACAACTAACTTTGCAAGTTGGTGCCGATAGCCAGCAGGCGCAGCAAAGCCTGGAGCAGCTTGGGGCTGACAACTATTCAGCCAATGCCGTTGGCGGTGAGGTTCAGCTGCAAGGCAATATTTCGTCGCTTGAGCAACATGCTGCTGTTCGTCAGTCGTTGGGTATGAGTGATGAAGTGGGTATTGATAGTAGTGAGATGGTTGATCCCTCTCAAGTACAAATTGATATCAAAATTGTTGAAATTAGTAAAAGCCGGATGCAGTCGGCAGGCTTCTTTTTAGGGAAAGGGCTCAATGGCAAAACGCCAAGAGCTTTAGCACCTCCTGGCGGTTTAACCGGCGCAACGGTGGGCGCAGGGGGGATTTCTTTTTCGGGTAATCCTGTACCAGAAAGTGGAGCATTCAATCTAATTTATGGCCGCCAATCTAATGGCTTATTAGCAGCACTTTCCGTTTTAGAGGGAAATGGTTTTGCTTATACCTTAGCTGAGCCATCCCTCATGGCGATGAGTGGTCAAAGTGCAAACTTTTTGGCGGGTGGTGAGTTTCCAGTACCAGTGAGAGGGAGTGGTTTCGACAACAGTGTCACCATTGAGTACAAAGAGTTCGGGGTGCGGTTATCGCTAACACCAACGGTATTAAACAGTAACCGGATTGCATTAAAAGTCGCGCCAGAAGTGAGTGAGCTAGATTTTTCAGCAGGCATTGAAAGTGGCGGGGTAACAGTCCCTGCATTACGTGTGCGCCGAACTGACACCAGTGTTGCTTTAGGTGATGGTGAAAGCTTTGTAATAAGTGGGCTTATCAGCCAGAACACAGTTGCCAATGTTGATAAGTTACCTGGATTGGGTGACATCCCCATTCTGGGGGCTTTTTTCCGAAATAATCAGTTAGATCGTCAGGATCGTGAGTTATTGATGATTGTGACGCCACGCTTAGTTAAACCTATTGCCAGAGCGGCAAAACTTCCTGAGTTACCAGGTGAGCGTTATAGAGACTATGACCCAAGTTTTGCCGAGTTTCTTTTCAATGAAAATGGCCGGTTTGGTGAAAAAGCCCCGGTTTCAAGCGGTTTTTCAAAGTAGGACGTTATGGCTAAAAATCAAAAAAGTTCATTTATTGTTGTGCCCAGTAATGAAGTTCAACTGACTTGGCTACAAGAGGTGCTTGCCGAAGAGGGGGAAGTCGTTAAGTCAGACTATGATTCTATCGAACGCGTCAGGCAGCTACTTGATTTAACTGGAGCCCAAGTGGTGTTTGTAGGGTTATCGAGTGAAAACCTTCGTAAAACCACCACTTTTATTGAAGACTTGGTGACGTTTAAAACCATGTTACTGGTCATTGCGATTGCTGATACATCGGATAACGAACTGTTATTGAGTGCGATGCGTTCTGGAGCCAGAGAGTTTATTACGACGGGAACACGGCAAAGTGAAGTGATGCGCTTGGTGAACCGCTTACGTCATCGTGCACCTGTTGCCCAGCATAGCCAAATTAGTCGTGGCAAAGTTATTTCGCTGATTAGTGCAAGACCGGGTACGGATACCCCTATGCTCGCATTGCATTTAGCCTTATCTATGCAGCTAGATGCGCCTGATGAAAATGTCTTGCTAATGGACTTGGGGACACCCGCTGCTGATACGTTGACTTACCTAGGTATTAATGCGCCCTATAGTTTTCTTGATGCGGTGAGAAGCTTGCGACGATTAGACTCAACGCTCATTGATAGTGCTTTTGCCAAGCATGAAAGCGGCTTGAAGTTGCTCGCACTACCTGAAGAACAGACTAGCATGGGGGATATGACATCGGCAGATGTCTATGTCCTGTTGGGCGTATTACAGCAATACTTTAGTCATATCATTATTAATTTAGGTGGTGTGCCACACTCTGATTTTCTCCAACTGTTGGTTAGTAACTCAGATACAACGCTGGCTTTGCTGGAGCAAAGTGTGCCGAGCTGTAAACAGAATATGCATTTGATTCGTAAGTTATCTCAGTCACAGATCGATATGGAGAAAGTAAAGCTGGTCGTTGACCACTATCTACCTAATCTGCCACCTGATGCTGAAAATCTAGCTCGCGGTTTGAATATCTCTTTGCAAGCGACTTTGCCTTCATCGGGTATGGCAAGGCTAAAAATGATGAATTCTGGCGAAAGCTTATATGAGTGTGCGCCAAGAGATCCCTATACGCTGGCAGTCAGGAAAATGGCGCGTAATCTCAGTGAGTCATGGACAGCCTCTAACCTAGATAAAAATAAAAAAGGTTTATTAAGTTGGCTGAATTTCCGTAAGCCAGCAAAGGCTAAGGTCAGTGCATGAACTTTGATTATCCACACTACGACTTTACTTTAAAGAATACACAGACTTATCAAGATATTAAGTATGCGCTACACCGCTATCTGATAGCACGTGTTGAAGAAGACAAGGTGCCGGTGAGTGATTGGTCGTCAGAGCAGCTCTATGATTATGTGTATGGGCATGTCTCTGAATATGCCAACAAGAGTCATATGGCCGTTAGTAGCGAAGATTTGGATGAGCTGACAGAAGAAATGGTTAATGAGTTAGTGGGCTATGGCCCTCTCCACTCACTGCTGGCGGATGACACCATTAGCGACATCATGGTCAATGGTGCTTATCACATTTTCTATGAGCGTAATGGCCGTGTACAAGAGTCTTCATTACGTTTTATCGATGATGAACATGTACTTCGTGTCATTCGTCGGATTATTGCACCGATGGGGCGGCGGTTAGATGAGTCAACGCCAATGGTGGATGCACGCTTGCCAGATGGTAGTCGTATCAATGCCATTATTCCGCCATTAGCACTGGATGGGCCTTCGTTATCGATACGTAAATTTCGTAAAGAAATGCTGCGTGAATCGGATATGTTGGTTTACGGCACGATGAGTCAAGAGATGCTCGATCTCTTGATAAAAGCGGTGCAAGTGCGATGCAACATTATGGTGAGTGGTGGTACCGGTACAGGTAAAACTACTTTGCTCAATATCTTGAGCCGGTTTATTGATCCTTCTCAGCGCTTGGTTACCATTGAGGATGCAGCCGAGCTGCAATTAGGCCATAACCATGTTGTTCGTCTTGAAACCCGCCCACCTAATGTGGAAGGCCAAGGTGAGGTTCGTGCTAGAGATTTAGTTAGAAACGCCTTACGTATGCGGCCTGACAGAATTATTTTAGGTGAGGTGCGCGGCGAAGAGGTACTTGATGTGCTTCAGGCGATGAATACTGGGCATGATGGTTCAATGAGTACTGTGCATGCGAATAACACTCGTGATGCGTTAACTCGTCTTGAGATGCTGGCTTCTTTGGCAAATTTTAGAGGTGGCCCTGATGTTGTTCGCGAGATGATTGCCAGTGCACTGGACTTGATTGTGCATATCTCTCGTTTTGCTGACGGTAAACGTCGTATTACCTCAATTGCTGAAATAACGGGGTATCGTGATAACCAATTTATGCTCAATGAGTTGTTTTATTACGATCCGAGAACAGAGCAACACGTTAGCCAAAACGTTCGGCCTGCCAACCAGAAGTTTGCTTCAGAGCCTTTAATACACTCTCAAAGCAGCTCGATAAAGACCGATAAGCAGGATTACTGATGACGATCTTCATCGTGATTTATGCAATGTCTGGCCTGCTTATGGTGTTGGCTTTTGTTGCCGTTGCACGAAGCGGGAAGCAAGAGTTAAGCGAAAAAACCAATGAACATTTCTCAAAAACGGCGGGTATGAGTATCGATGGTCGCCGTTTAAAAGAGCGTCGTCGCCAGTCCAATAGTGTAAAAGCGATGTTTTGGCGTGCAGGTCTGCAGCCGCAAGAGAAACACTACGCTATTTCAATCACGATAACTCTTATTTTGATGGCGTTAGTGGGCATCAATAACGGATTTGTCGCAGCATTAATGGTGCCGTTCATCCTATTGGTTACTTTATATTTATGGCTCTGGCAGCGAGCGAATGCTCGCGTCAAAATGATTTTATTGGAATTACCGTTGTTTCTTGACCAAGTGTTGCGGGCATTAGGCACGGGACGCAGTATGGAAAGCGCGCTTCAACTAGCAGCTTCAGAAACGCCAGATCCATTGAAAGAGATTTTTGAACGTGTGCTGCGTGCAAACCGATTGGGCGATGACCTAGGTCAGTCAATCCAACAAGTTGCCGAACTATACCGAGTACAAGAGCTTTATTTGGTGTCTCTGGCGATTCGGGTTAACCGAATCTACGGGAGTAGTGTTCGAGACCTACTTAATAACATCGTCAAAATGATTCATAGTCGTGAAGCCGCCCGTCGTGAATTACGTACGATGACAGGTGAAACGCGTGTTACTGCTTGGGTTTTAGGTGTTCTGCCACTGCTCATTGCTGGTTATATCATGATGATGAATCCAGGTTATCTACTCACCATGTGGGAAGATGAGGGCGGCAAGTATATGTTGATCACGGCCGTGGCATTTCAAGGGCTAGGTGCCTTTGTGTTGTGGCGAATGATTAAGAGTATTTGATATGTCGATCTGGCTCACAGTAACTCTAATCCTAGCGGTGCTATTGGCAATTGGCTTGTTTTTGGCGGCACAGTATCAAGCTCATCATGCAGATATATCCGCACAACGTCGCTTTTATGAGTTGCTTGAGCATAAGACAGTCGATCTGCCGATGGAAAAAGGCTGGGTAATAAATGTGGTACGCCGAATGGCACACAGCCGAGTCTTGGCTTGGATGCCAAAAATTGAGAAGCCAGAAACCATCCTGCTACTTAAACAGGCAGGTTGGTACACCCTGACAGGAAGAGCAATGTATTACATGTCCTGTTGGGTCGTGCCGGGCGTATTTGTATTGGTAACGATGGTTTATGTCTTAGCTAGTAGCAATTTTAGCAAAATGGCGATTGCACAGTTATTTATGGCTGGAGCATTCGGGTTTTTAATGCCTAAAAATATATTGCGACGATTTGCTAAAAGTCGCCGGGAAAAGTTATCTCGAGAAATGCCAACGGCAGTGCATCTGTTGAGAATGTTATTTGATGCAGGCCTATCGACCGAACATGCATTACGGGTATTAAATACAGAAGGCCGGCTACTGACGCCAGAGTTATCAAAAGAACTGACCGTCGCTCTGCGGCAAGTTGATGCTGGTCTTGACCCTGCTGATGCATTAAGTGAAATGGCGGCACCATTAGAAGTCAGTGAGCTTAACGACACGGTGGCAATTGTGAAGCAAGTCTCCAAACATGGCGGCAACATTAGAGAAACATTGGTTAAATTTGCGGCGCTGATGGAAGACAGACAACTGTCTGCACTGCGAGAGCAGGTCAATATCTTATCGGGGAAAATGTCTATCGTGATGATGGTTTTTTTATTTCCCGCATTACTGATTTTCTTGGCAGGTCCCGGCTTTATTGCTTTGGCCAAAGGTCTTACGGGAGCATTTTAATGTTGCGTTGGTTCATCATCAGCATCAGTTTTCTGCTTAGTGCTTGTGTGGCTGTGCAACCATCAAATAATGATGCGACAGCACAGCAAACACGTCAGGCCTGCGCCAAACCACCGGCAGGTGATACGGCGGTCAGACTCGATATGGTGCAGCAGCTCATGGATGATGGCCGTATGCATGCCGCGCTAGCCCATTTAGATGAGCTGGGCGGTGACAGCTTGTATGCAACGTATTTGCGAGCTGAAATTTTACGGCAATCAGAACGTGGCAATGAAGCTAAACCACTTTACCAACAACTCACCGAAAGTTGTTTGGCTGGACAAGGGCATCATGGATTAGGACTAATTGCCGGACGTAATGGCGAGAGTTCTGAAGCAAAGTCGCAACTCGCTAAAGCTGCCGAGCTATTGCCAGTGAATGGACGTATTCGCAATGACTATGGTTATGCATTACTTATCAATGGTGACTTTACTGCAGCTCGCCATGAGTTTTTAACGGCGATTGAATTAAGCGAAGCAAACCAACTTGCTGAGACCAATATGGTCATTTTGCTACTACTACAAGGTCAGCAGCAAAAAGCCGTGTCATTTGCAAATAAATTGAACATGGATGAGCAAACCTTTACTGAGCTCAAAGCTCAAGCCAACACACTCGCAAAACAAATACCCACGGGACAACCGTAAGGAGAGGGTTATGATGACAAAAACACTATTAACCGGTTTATGTCTGTTATTTAGCCTGTCAGTAAGCGCTGAAGGTGTTAATGACAAAGTGCCCAAAATGGGCGAACAAACCCGATACTGGCTGGAATGGCAAAGTAGTGGTGGGGCTGCTTCTAGCCAACCACAGCCAATGTCAGGTCCGGTTGCAGCTAAAGTTTATCAACGATATATAGACAGCTTTAGTTATCCTATCCCGGAATACATGGTTAGCGATGATGCCGATGCTTCTGTATTAGGTCAGTGAGTTTTTCTAGATGACTCATCTAAAACAACAGCGAGGGGCGTTAGGCATATTTACGATGCTGACACTGTTAATGGCAGTGTTATTTGCTGCTTTAGCTGTTGATACCGGTCGTTTATTAATGGAGCAACGCAGACTTCAGTCTGTAGCCGATATGGCGGCTTTAGATGCTGCTTCGGCGGCAGGAAGTTGCGGCTCGGGTAATTTGAGTGATGCTGAGTCAGTTGCGGCTGCCAGCGCGACCCGCAATAACCATAGTGGTTTACCTTTAGATGTCGATGTCGGCACGATTAGTGTTGGCGCCGGTGGCATTAGAGAGTTTTCAGCTACAGCAGCAACGCTTGCAACTGCTGTGAGCGTTACGGCAAGTAAAACGGTTCCTGCTAGTTTATTTGCTGGCGGCATGATCGGTACCAATACTACGTTAAATGCCAATGCAGTAGCTGAAAGGCAGGCGATAGCAGGCTTTTCGGCGGGTACAACGTTAGTGTCATTGTCGAATAGTGAGGCGGCGCTTTTAAATAATTTATTTACGGGTATCTTGGGAGCGCCAGTCGCACTGGATGTGCTGTCTTATCAAGGAATTGCTGCTACCCAATTATCTTTATTAGAGCTGGTAAATGCTTCTGCAGGTATTGGTAGTGTCAGTGAATTATTAGCTAGTGATTTAACCTTACTGCAGTTATTTAATCTCTACGCCGATGCTGTCTCGGCATCAGATGTTGCAGATGTTGCTGTTGCCAATGGTATGGATGCCTTGATCGCTGCAACAGTTGGAAGTTTAAATGCCAATGTTGGCGATATCTTGGATGTCACATCACAAAACCCAGAAGACGCAGCGAATGCCGAATTGAATTTGTTTGACTTGATTATGACGTCGGCGTTAGTTGCTAATGGCACGGCAGCAATTGACTTACCTTTGGCGGTGAATCTGCCTGCCGGGCTACTCAATACAACAACGCAATTAACCGTTACACAGGCTCCACAAATTGCGATTGGCCCTCCCGGGCGTGGAGAAGATGGCAATTGGCGTACGCAAATGCGGACATCACAAGTCGATTTGCAGACCAATTTACAGAGCAACATTAATTTAACGATACTGGGGCTGGCCGGTGTTAATGCTAATGTTGATTTGGCTTTGCAAGTGCAAGTTGCTCAGGGACAAGCCTGGTTACAAAGTATTCAATGTGCACGGGTAAACGACAATAACTCAGTTGTGACTATTGGGGCTCAACCGGGGGTGGCTGCGATCAATCTCGGCGAGGCATCAGATCCTGCGGCTACCAGTGCCAGTATTAGTGTTTCTGCGAATGTGCTGTTGTTGGGTAATGTACCAGTGGCAGATGTTGCAGTTGGCTTAAATGCACCATTGCAAAACCCGAGTTCTACCAGTTTAGAGTATTTGTATAATCCAAATAATGGCAATGTGTTACCTCAAGTACAAACAGCAACGACAGCGCCCGGACTTGCGATATCAAATATTCCACAAAACTTAACGGTACAAGTATCACCACTAGGCTTACCTATTGATCTAGGCGGACTTGGTGATGCTATTGTTGGTCAGATTCTGACGCCATTGATTTCTGCATTAGGAACGACATTGATTGACCCGCTGTTGTCACTGCTGGGTATAGAAATCGGCTCTATGGATGTTCGGTTGGTTAGCGTTGATATTCAACGCCCAGAAATGAAACGTTAAAGCTTAATGGTCAGGGCGATGCCAAGAGACTTGGTTACGACCACCGCCTTTTGATGAATACAAAGCTTCATCTGCATATTTAAGGGGATTGACGGTCTCTGTCGAATCACTAGCAAATACGGTCGTACCGCCAACACTAATCGTGACGTATCCAAAGCCCGACTTAACATGCTCAATTTTTAGTGATTCAACTTTAGCGCGCATGCGTTCTGCTAATTGATAAGCATCATCACGCGTGGTTTGGTTTAACAAAATAACAAACTCTTCACCACCATAACGCGCGACTAAATCTGTTGCACGACGTGCCGTTTCGGCAAGTGCCTTGGCCACTTGTGCTAAACATTTATCGCCAGCTTGATGGCCATAATGATCATTAAACAGCTTGAAGTGGTCGATATCGACCATGATTAATGAGACAGGAATGCCTGAACGACGTGATTGTGCCCAGACTTGCTCAAAGGTCATATCAAAGCGACGACGATTGGCTATACCGGTCAGCTTGTCTTCACCGGCAGCATTTTCAAGACCAAAACGTGCCAGTAAGTCATCCATTAAGTCACGACGACGTTGCAACGCGGAGTAATAAAGAATAATTACCATAATCGCGATTGCCGGAATGATTTCCCAGCCGGGATCACCATCAGTCAACGCCAACATCAACATAAGCGGAATGGTCAGTCCTGCTAAAAAAGCCGCATAAACATTGGGAAAAGCACTGAGTTTTAACAGTTCGCTGGCGGCTACGGCACTAAGCATCAAAATCACAAATAGGCGGGTTTCAAAGCTGAGCTCAGGTAACAGGAGTGCGGTTAAACCAAAACTTAAACCAGCAGCCAATGACGCAGAGGTAAATTGGCTCAAGCTTTGTGGTTTAACAGTGGTAACAATTTGTTTGTTGTAGTGACGGCTAACCAGCCATTGCCAGATGCCGCCTGAAAACACCATGACAATCCAAAAAGCGAATTCGCCATGGGGAAGCTGTGGCCAAAGGTAAATGGCCATTAAGCCGGCGAAAACAGCATGGTGTATGAGCGATACCGTGGGGTGTCGGTGCAGTTCACGAAATAAATGGCTAGACAACTGATGCGGGTCAATCAAACGCTTATCCCTCGTTCGTTTTTATTTTTATCCGACACATCGCTGTGCAGACATCCTTTGCCCGTGCGATTTGAAAAGCACTTCTTGCATTCTGTCAGTAGTCTGGCGGTTAGGCAACCTATTACGTGTGTACATTTTGCTGGTATGCGAGCAAAATTTTGCTTAGTGTGATTGCCCAACGTTAGATTAACGTCTATCTTAAGCATGCTTAGTGTTAAGAGATTGATATGACCTATTGTTTAGCCATTTCCCTTGATGATGGTGTTGTTTTGACATCAGACTCCCGAACCAATGCCGGGATTGATCAAGTTAGTACCTACAGTAAGATGTTTAATTTTGATACTGATGCTGATCGGGCATTGGTGCTTTGTAGTGCAGGAAATTTGGCAACGACACAGTTTGTCGTTGAGCAATTAAAGCGCGATATTCGTGAAGGTCAGCCTCGAAACCTGAATACGCTCAGTTATATGTCAGATACTGCTGACTATGTCGGTGAAATCTTAAGTAGCCGTATACGACGCTATTCTGAAAATGAAGCCAGTGGTTTTGCACCTGAGGCCACCCTATTACTCGCAGGCCAAATCCAAGGTGGCCCGCCGCAAACTTTTTTGATTTACCCGCAGGGAAATCACATCACCACATCTAAAGAAACACCTTATTTACAAATCGGTGAAAGTAAATACGGTAAGCCGGTATTGGATAGGTTTATCAAGCCTGACACCACCTTGTTAGATGCGGCGACTTGCTCATTAATCTCGATGGACTCAACGATGCAAAGTAATGTCAGTGTTGGACCACCGATAGAAGTGCTGATTTATCGTAAAGACAGCTTTGACTTAAGTAATCGCTACCGTTTTCACTCGGAGCACCCTTATTTACTTGAGCTACGTAAAGCGTGGGGTGATAAGTTGCGACAAGCGTTTTCGGAAATGCCTCGCTTCAGTGAACAGTAGCCCAGTTACGTACTAGGTTATCAATAAACTGCAGTTTCTTTTCAACTGCTGGAGTCACCACAAAAGGGTAAGCATCCGCATTACCAATACTGCGGTTTAGCGCATTCAGAACCAGCACCAGTTGTAACCACTCCGATAGCCAAGTCGAGAATGGTACTTCCTTATCGGGGGCATTAATGACCTGAAAGGCAAGTGCCGTTTCTAGGGTTTCATGCATCAACAGGTAGTGAGCCCACGTTTCCGCCCAGTCTTCTAAAGGATGCGCACTGGCATAAGCCGAAATATAATTTTCCTGCCAGTTCTGTTCGGGACCATCACGGTAATAGTCTTCTAAAGCTTTGGCATAATCGGTTTCGGGATTACCAAATAATGAGGAGAAAGCTGACGCTAACTCAGGATCGGTAATTTGTTGCCAGTAATAGTGACCAATTTCATGGCGGAAATGGCCCAGTAGCGTTCGGTATGGTTCATTCATTGCTTCGCGAGTGGCTTCGCGGTAACTACTATCAGCTTCAGCAGCATTAATAGTGATAACACCACCAGCATGACCACTAAGAACCTGTTCAATTGCTACATTGGCATTGCTTCGTTGGTCTTCCAAAAAATCGAAATTTAGCGGGTGGTTTGCTAGTTCAATAGGTAAGCCCAAATCTAGTAAGCCATAAATCATCCGTCGTTTGGCTTTTTCCAACACCTGCCAACGGGTTTGATTTTGGGGAGTATCTTGGCTTGGGATCATTCTTGTTAAACGACAAGAAATACATTGCTGATGGTCATCATCTTCAGCAATTAGCCAATTGCAGCCGACAGGTTGCTCATGTAACTGACAACGACGAAATCGTTGGCCAGAAAAAGACAGCACATTTTGGCTACCTTCCTCGGCTGTTACACCAATCACCATCATGGTTTGCGGGTCAAACCCCAAGTTGATACCGCAATGATTGCAATGACTGTTATCAAAAAATAATTCTTGGCCACATTGGCAGTAAAAACGCTTCATGCTAAGGAATGGTCAGGATAAAACCATTGATTGCCAATTTGATTATTTAAATTACCGAGCGCGATTTGCAATGCGTCCATTTGACGATGAATAGCCTCAGCCGGCACTTCGTTGTGGTTAGTATCAAGTACGGTGTGCAAGATTTCTTTTTGGGTTGCGAGTAATTTGTCTGCATTGGGTAGCGGGCTCAAATATCGACCAATCGCACTCAGTGAGAAAAACAGTGACCGCGGAAACGCAGTATCGCGAATCAAATAACCTAAAACTGGTGATGCTGATACGGTGGAGCCATTTACTCGGGTATACATTTGCTGAGCACTTAAAGCGCGCAGTAAATGTGTCCAAAGCAAGCCATCATAGGCTCGCACTGAGTCACTGCGGTTCTCTTTTAACAGTAAAGAAGCCATTTCTAGTATTCGGCTGGTCATATCGGCGCGTTCGAGGTGTTTGGCGGTTTGCAGGAAGTAATAAGCATTATTACGGCTCATATGGTTGGTGAAAATACCCCAAATCGTCTGACATCTCTCCATGATCGCCACCAAAAGATTTTGACGGCGTCGACGATTACTTAATGCGGAAAACTCTTCTTTGACCAACAAATACAGTTCGTTGACTTGCTCCCAGGTTTCTTCTGGCAAGATATCTAAAGACGTACGTGCATTTTCACGTAAAGACCTTAGGGAATGAATGAGAGCCATTGGGTTATCGGTATCAGCCAGCAAAAAATGCATCACATTTTGCTCAGTGATTTGCTCATAACCAGCGTGATAAAACATATCGGCATCAAAAATACTGATCAGCGTAAACCAGTCAATTTCGGCTTCTCTGGGTAAATCCATTAACAAAGCGGTATGCACATTTATGAGTCGGGCTGTATTTTCGACTCGCTCAAGATAGCGTGCTAACCAATAAACACGTTCTGCAACTCGAGATAGCATTAGACTGCTCCTCCCAGTAATTCTTCATCGACGATCCAAGTGTCTTTGCTACCCCCACCTTGTGAGGAGTTCACCACTAAAGAGCCTTCAACGAGTGCGACACGAGTCAGGCCGCCTGGTGTCACATAATGCGATCCACCAGATAAAATAAATGGCCTTAAATCGACATGTCTCGGCGCAATTTTGTCATCACAACTGGTGGGTGAAACCGACAGTTTCAGTGTCGGTTGGGCAATGTAATTATTGGGGTTATTAATTAACAGCTCACGGAATTCGGCGATTTTCTCTTCACTGCTATGTGGGCCAACTAACATGCCGTAACCACCCGATTCATTAGCGGGTTTGACCACTAAGTCAGGTAAGTTTTTTAAAACATGAGCTAGCTGCTCAGGATCACGACATAACCAGGTGGGTACATTAGGCAGAATAGGCTCTTCGTTTAAATAATAACGAATCATTTCTGGTACATAGGCGTAAATAACTTTGTCGTCTGCGACGCCACAACCCGGTGCATTGGCAATCGCAACTTTGCCATCCCGCCATGCCTGCATAATCCCTGGCACACCCAGCGCAGAATCTTCACGAAATACCAGTGGATCAATAAAGTCGTCATCAATTCGGCGGTAAATGACATCAACACGCTCTAGGCCGTGAATGGTCTTCATATAGACATAACCATCTTTTGCCACCACCAAATCTGCACCTTCAAGTAGCGTGAGCCCGGCTTGTTGCGCTAATGAGGCATGTTCAAAATAGGCAGAGTTATAGATGCCGGGGGTTAATAACACCATGGTGGGGTTTTCAATATCTGGCTGTAACGAAGCCAGCATCGCTGCAAGGTGCGCCGGATAATCATTTACCGGGCTAATATTTAACAGTTTGAATAATTCTGGCAGTACACGTTTGGTGGTTTTGCGGTTCTCAAGCATGTAGGCGACGCCAGACGGTACGCGAAGGTTGTCTTCTAATACGTACATGGTGCCCTGATCGTCTCTCACCAGATCTGAGCCACAGACGTGTGCCCAAACACCGTGTGCGGGTTGCATACCTTTGCACTCAGGACGATAACCTTTGGATTGAAAGACGACATCTTCTGGAATGAGACCATCACGAATGATATTGCCATCGTTATAAATGTCGTTAATGAACTGATTTAAGGCGCGGATACGTTGTATCAGCCCTCTTTCGGTGCAATCCCATTCACGTTTAGGAATAACGCGAGGAATAATATCGAAAGGCCAAGCGCGGTCGATGTTACCGGCATCGGAGTAAACCGTGAAGGTAACACCACGCTCTAGGATTTCTGCTTCAGACTCTGTAACGCGTTGATTAAAAGCCTCATTTTTCATCGACTTGAGATGATCTAACAGTCGATAACTAAAGCTTCTAGGTTGATGGGCATCCACCATCAACTCATCGTAGAATTCTTTCGGGTCGTAATTCCGCCACAGATGCTTCATCAGCAGACTCCTTTTATGACATCAGCATAGTTAGCATTACTAGCAAGTGTCATGCCCTAACGCAGAGCGGCGTGGAGTCTGCTGGTTGGGTTTAAGCTTTAATCGCCATCAAGACTTCACCTGGTGTGACACGGTCACCTTTTTCAACAGCAACTGATTCCAAAGTACCATCGATTTTGGCCAATAGCTCGGTTTCCATTTTCATAGCTTCGACAACCATAAGTGCCTGACCACTAGTCACCTTATCACCTACATTCACCAAGACTTCAACCACATTGCCCGGTAACGGTGTTGTGACATGACCTGGTTCACTGGCTTTTTGACGACCGCCGCTACCTTCGCTGACATACTCATTGAGTGCTTCAAAAGTAACTTCTTCTGGCATGCCATCAAGTGAGATATAGACTTTACGTTTACCACCGCCAACATCACCGACACCGGTAATGGCGATTTCGTAGGTTTCACCATGCACATCAACTTTAAACTCAGTCGCCACACTTTCGACAGCACGGTTTTGTGCTTCAGCTGGTAATAAGGCTTCTGGTTTTAATGTGCCGTCAGCACGTTGTTGCAAGAATTCGCGGCCAAGATCCGGGAACATTGCATAAGTGAGGACATCTTCTTCACTTTTCGCTAACTCACCAATTTCGCCACGTAACTTATCTAGCTCAGGTTTAAGCAAATCGGCTGGACGGCAATCCATGATTTCACCGTTACCAATCGCACGTTTTTGCAGTTTGGTATCAACAGGTGCTGGCGGTTGGCCATAACCACCAGATAAGTAGCGTTTTACTTCATTGGTGATGGTTTTATAACGCTCACCAGCGAGTACGTTGTAGACAGCTTGAGTACCGACAATTTGCGAAGTTGGTGTAACCAGTGGTGGATAACCCAGATCTTTACGAACACGTGGGATCTCTTCAAATACATCACGAATACGATCCAAAGCATTTTGTTCTTTCAGCTGGTTAGCCAAGTTTGACATCATACCGCCTGGCACTTGGCTTACTTGCACCATGACATCTTCGCGGGTGAACTCGCTTTCAAATTGCTGGTATTTTTTGCGAACGTCGCGGAAATAGTCAGAAATTTCGGTTAACAGGTGTAAATCTAAACCGGTATCCCAATCTGTGTCGCGAAGTGCAGCAACCTGTGCTTCTGTTGCAGGGTGACTTGTGCCGCTGGCAAATGAAGAAATGGCGGTATCAATACGATCCGCACCCGCTTCAATCGCTTTTAGCTGACATTGTGCCGCCAAGCCCGAGGTCGAGTGGCTATGAATGACCAGTGGTAAATCAACGGCAGATTTAATTGCTTTAACCAATTCGTAAGTTGGGTATGGAGCTAATAGACCAGCCATATCTTTAATGGCAATCGAATCTGCACCCATATCACGCAACGCTTCAGCTTGCTTTACAAACAACTCTGGCGTGTGGACTGGGCTTGTGGTGTAGCTAATAGTGCCTTGAGCATGTTTGCCACTGTCTTTGACAGCGCGCATTGCTGTTTCAAGGTTACGTAAATCATTTAAGGCATCAAACACGCGGAATACATCGATACCGTTGCTGGCTGCTTTTTCGACAAAAGCTTTCACAACATCATCAGCATAATGACGGTAACCCAGCAGGTTTTGACCGCGTAACAACATTTGTAAACGCGTGTTTGGCAGTGCTTTACGTAAGTCACGTAGACGTTGCCATGGATCTTCTTTCAAGAAACGGACGCAGGCATCAAATGTGGCGCCGCCCCAAACTTCTAAAGACCAGTAGCCAACTTGATCTAATTTTTCACATATCGGCAACATGTCCTCTGTGCGCATGCGCGTGGCGATCAGTGACTGATGGGCATCACGCAAAATAACATCGGTTACTTCAATTTTCTTCATTGCAAAATCTCCTGCGTAATAGTCAGTCTACCAACCAGCGTGGGCGGCAAGGGCGGTGGCAATTGCCAGCGCAACGGCGCTGGGGTGGCGTTTTTCAGAATAATTCAGCAGCTCAGGATGGCTAGGCACGAAGCTCGTATCAAAATGCCCATCCCGGAAATCTGGATGCTTCAAAATTTGTTGATAGTAGTTTGCGGTCGTTTTAATACCGTGCAGACGCATGTCGTCTAATGCACGTTGACCACGGTCGACAGCATCTTCCCAATTCAAAGCCCAAACGACGAGTTTGAGGCACATTGAGTCAAAGTGCGGTGGAATATCGTAACCAGTATAAATCGCAGTATCGATACGAACGCCTGGACCACCTGGCGCGTAGTAATGAGTGATACGACCAAAGCTTGGTAGGAAATCATTCTTAGGATCTTCTGCATTGATACGGAATTGCAAAGCAAAGCCACGATATTGAATATCTTGTTGGCGATAATTAAGCGTTAATCCGCTGGCAATACGTAATTGTTCACGAACGATATCAACGCCCGTGATTTGCTCGGTAATGGTGTGCTCAACCTGAATACGTGTATTCATTTCCATGAAATACACTTCATTACCCGTGAGCAAAAACTCAACAGTACCAGCGTTTTCGTATCCAACTGCTTTAGCTGCTTTAACAGCAAGCTCACCGATGTAGTCACGTTGCTCTGGTGTTAACTGTGGACTTGGTGCGATCTCAATCAGCTTTTGATTACGACGTTGGATTGAGCAATCGCGTTCGTATAAATGGATAACGTTACCGTGGCTATCGGCCAAAATTTGGACTTCGATATGGCGTGGGTTAACGATACATTTTTCGAGGAAAACTTCAGCGCTACCAAAGGCTTTGGTGGCTTCAGAAATAACGCGAGGATATTGTTGACGTAATTCAGCGGCAGAATCACATCGGCGAATACCTCGACCACCGCCACCTGAAGTCGCTTTGATCATCACCGGGTAACCAATTTCTTCAGCCAGTGATAAGGCGTCATCTAAATCTTCAAGATTACCTTCTGAGCCTGGGGTAATCGGTACGCCTGCTGCACGCATACTGTCACGTGCCGCCGTTTTGTCACCCATTTGCTGGATAACCGTTGATTTAGGGCCAATGAAAGTAATGCCGTATTGTTCACATAGCTCAGCAAACTTGGCGTTTTCAGATAAAAAACCATAGCCCGGGTGGATGGCATCACAACCGGTTTGTAAGGCTAAGTTTACGATACGAAGGGGATCTAAATAGCCAGCAACCGGGTCATCACCGAGTGAATGTGCTTCATCAGCGCGTTTTACGTGCAAGCTATATTTATCCGCCTCGGTGTAAACCGCCACTGAGCGAATGCCCATTTCGGCGCAGGCGCGAACAATACGCACTGCAATTTCACCGCGGTTGGCAATCATCACTTTTTTTAGCATAGCGATCTCCCAATTAGATGAATGCAGCTTAAAGCAGGGCTTGTATAATTAAAAATTGATATAATTTTTATCACTGATAAGTAATTGGTTATTGATGGCTGGTATTGCCTTATGTCACTTAGTTTTCAACAGTTATTAAATCGTCTGTCATTTCGACAGTTACAAGTTTTCCAAGCGGTATATGAACATCAAGGCTATCGAAAGGCGGCGGAGGTTTTAGGGTTAACTCAGCCTGCGGTGAGCTCACAAATCCGTAAACTTGAAGAGGCTATCGAAGCGCCGTTATTCGAATACATCGGCCGTACGCTTTATTGCACACCTGCCGGCGAGCATCTGGCATTAAGCATTAATAAAATGTTTGGTCAGCTGCAGGATTTGCAAAGTGAGCTACATGCCTTGAAAGGCCAGCTTTCCGGTGAATTACGGCTGTGCTTGGTGAATACCGCACAATACGTTGTACCCACGTTACTGAAAGCTTTCCTTAAAGACTATCCCGCCGTTAAAGTCTCACTTAGCGTCGTTAATCGATCTGGTGCAGTTGAGCGTTTAGCCAATAATAGTGACGATTTGGTGATTATGGGCTTGGTGCCATCTGACAGACCGCTCAGTATTTTGCCTTTCCTTGACAATGAACTGATTCCGGTTATGGCGGCTGATTTTAAGCTGGTAGGTAAAGGCAGTATGACCTTACAGCGGTTCTTGCAGCAGCCGCTTTTGTTACGAGAGGCGGGTTCAGGCAGTCGATTAGCTTTAGAGCAATATTGCCAGCAGCAGCATTTAACGGCGCAAGCTTTTATGGAAATGGGCTCAATTGAAACGCTCAAACAAGGTGTGTTGGCAGGACTTGGCGCGGCTGTTGTGCCGAGGTTAAGCGTGCAGACTGAGCTTAAATTGGGCGTTATGAAAACAATCCCAATTAAAAACTTTTCCCTACGCAGAAGTTGGTGTTTGGTGTATCCCAAAGGCAAGCACTTGAGTCCTGCCGCGCAGGCATTTGCTGAGTATATTCAGACCAATTTAGCAACGATTAATAGCTGGTTTAAGGAATCCTAAGGTTTAATTTTTGCCAGAATTACACTCATCAAATACTTGCTGTGCAAACTCACCAATGACACGGTATTTCGCTTCCAAACCGCTCTCAACAGGCGCTTGATACGCACGAAGTAATAGACCGCGGGTTTTATTACCCGAAGCTTCTTGCATCGCTTCTACAATTGGTAAATCTTGTTGGCGATAAGTCATAAAGGTGTTGGCTTTTTGCTGCCAAATCTCACAACTTTCTGGCTCAATCGCCATAGCCTTATTCGCCATTATTAATAAGCTGAATGCTAATAATATTCTTATGTTCATTTTAATTTCTCTCAGCAATTGACTGTTTAGAGCACGCAACCTTTGAAAAGATTCATTTGCTAAAGCTGGTTAATGCCAGTGATAAATTTTTTACTTTCTTAATTTGCTCTTAAGTTTTCATTTCTAACATTTGCCTCCATGAACCCTAGGAGGGAAATATGGAAGCAAGACTAATTGAAAGTAGGAAGTCGGCTCAGCAGCCGATTTGGCAGCAAAGACTGTTGTTAGCCCAGTCTCCGCTACAGTTAATCACGCCACAAACGCAAACTCGAGATGACGTTGAGACTTTCATTGCCGATAAGTTTTGGCAAAGTTATGGTGCGCAGCTCCAATACTTTTTCCCTTTTTTATTAGCCAGCGTTCAAGCAGAACAAGTGAATGCTGCTCTTGGGTTTCAGTTAGCGATTCAGCAACCCTTATTTCTTGAGCATTATCTTGAAAGCCCAGTTGAGCAAACACTTTCAACGATATATGGCCATGTCGATCGTGAAGATATTGTGGAGATCGGCAATCTGGCTGCGAGCTTCCAAGCGGGTAGTCCATTGTTGTTTGTCATTGTTGCGGCAATCTTGCAGCAAGCAGGATTTAAACAAGTGGTATTTACCGCGACATCACAAGTGCGCCGTTTATTGGAAAAGCTGCAATTAGAAACAACTGTGATTGGCGTTGCCGATCCAACAAAGCTGCCTGATAAAGGGGATGCATGGGGTGAGTATTACCAACATAAACCTATGATCTTGGCGGGGGATCTGAATTACGCCGTTGAGCATTTACGCTATCACCGCGTTATCAAGTCGGCCTGGGAACACCACGAAGACTTTATTCAATCAACAGCAGCGAGGATCCGTTTGTCATGACTACATTAATGATGACGCTCAATGCGATTGCTCGCAAATCACCAAACAAGGTGGCGGTCATTGGTAAACAGCACGTGTTGAGTTATGGCGAGTTAGTTAACGAAGTCGAAAAAGCTGCTTTTTTGCTACAGGATTACCGTGGCCAAGTCGTTGCATTACTTGCTGATAACAGTCCTGAGTGGTTAATCATAGATTTGGCTGCAAAGCAGGCAGGTGTGGTGTTATTACCGCTACCGGTGTATTTCACTGAGGCGCAAATTCAACATGCGATGCAGTCGGCAGCAGCCAGCGTGTTGATTTATCAAAAACAGTTTGAGCCTGTGAGTTGGTTAACAACCTCTTCAGTCGAAGCCAAGGTCTTTGGTGATTATCCATTGTGGTGGGTGCCTTGCCCAGTCTGGCCAGCGGCTTTGTTACCAGTCGGAACCGATAAAATCACTTTTACCTCGGGTTCAACGGGCACACCAAAAGGCGTTTGTTTAAGCCAAGATCAACAAGAGAATGTGGCGCAATCATTAATTTCTATGACCGGGCTGCATCAACCACGGCATTTAGCAGTCTTGCCCCTTAGCACGTTACTAGAAAATATCGCCGGTCTATACGCACCATTGCTGGCGGGGGGTGAAGTGGTGCTGATGCCAATTACTGAAAATGGTTATTTGGCAGGGCCACAGGCATTTATCCAAACCATTGATAAGGTCAGACCGAACACTTTAATTCTGGTGCCAGAATTATTGGGCTTGTTATTGAATGCGGTTCAATCTGGTTGGCAGCCACCTGCATCCCTGACATTTATCGCGGTGGGTGGTAGTCGTGTCTCAGCCGAACTCATTAATAAAACACGCGAGTTTGGTTTACCTGTTTATGAGGGATATGGGCTATCCGAGGCAAGCTCTGTTGTCAGTTTAAACAGTCTTCGTCATGACAAGCCGGGCACTGCAGGCAAAATTTTGCCTCACTTAAAAGTTACCCAAGAGGCTGGTGAAATCGTGGTTTATGGTAGCCAGTTCTTGGGCTATATCGGCGCTCCGGCTTTAAAAGGTCAAGCTTTGCATACAGGCGATATTGGTAAAGTCGATGAGGAAGGTTTTTTACATATCCAAGGTCGTAAAAAACAGTTGCTGATTTCCAGTTATGGACGAAATATCAGTCCAGAGTGGATTGAAAGCGAAGTCATGAGCCAACCCAATATTCAACAGTGTGTTGTTTTTGGGGATGCAAAACCTTTCTGCTCTGCGTTGATTTTCAGCACATTGTCAGACGCCGCTGTGCAACAACACCTTAATCGTATCAATCAACAATTACCCGATTACGCACGTATTTATCGTTGGTATCGCTTGCAACAGCCTTTGCGTGCAGAGCAAGGACTACTCACGGCAAATGGCCGACCAAAACGCCCTGCGATTTATCAAAAATACCAACACATTATCGAGAATTTTTATCAGGAGAACGACAATGACATTCTTTGCGACATTGCAAGCTGAGACTGGATTAGCACGGCAGCAATTACTTTCAGCGCCAATCATTACGCGAGCGCTTAAAGGTGATATTACTCGCGATGATTACATTGCGTTTTTAACGGAAGCCTACCACCACGTGAAACACACTGTGCCATTGTTGATGGCAGTGGGTGCTCGTTTACCAGAAAAATACGAGTGGTTACGTGAAGCCGTGGCTGAGTATATCGAGGAAGAGTTAGGTCATCAGGAGTGGATCCTCAACGATATTGCCGCTTGTAGTGCAGACAAAGAAGCTGTCCGTAATGGCCGGCCTTCATTAGAAACAGAACTGATGGTTGCATACGCCTATGACACAGTGGCCCGGGTTAACCCTTTAGGTTTCTTTGGCATGGTGCATGTCCTTGAGGGGACAAGCATCACCACTGCTGATGCCGCAGCGGAACATATCCAAAAAGCTCTGGGATTACCGAATCAGGCGTTTAGTTATTTGCGTTCACATGGTGCTTTAGACCAAGAACATGTGAAGTTTTTTGAAGATCTGATGAATCTCATTGATGATCCGGCAGATCAACAACAAATTTTGCACAGTGCTAAAGCTTTCTACCGTTTATATGGTGATATTTTCCGGAGCTTAACAGTCCATGAATATGCCGCTTAAATTAACCAATAAAGTTGCCGTTTTAACTGGCGCGACGGGGGGGCTTGGTCAGGCTATTGCCCAGGTTTTATCTGACGAAGGCATGGTGCTGGTGTTGGTTGGGCGCAATAGTCAAAAGCTAGCCATCTTGAATCAACTGTTGGGTGGTCAACATCATTACCTCACGATTGATTTACAAGAGTTACAAGATCGCCAATATCTAGCTGATTTTTGTCAGCAATTTAAAGGCGGTATTCAGCTACTGATCAATAATGCGGGCACCAGTGATTTTCGTTCACTGACCGATATGACCAGTGCTGAAGTGCAGACCATCTTACATACCAATCTGTTGATTCCGATTGAACTAAGCCGGTTGTTATTACCTCAGATGCAAGCCAAACCAACGGCACAAATCATCAATATTGGTTCTGCATTTGGCCGTTTGGGATTCCCAGGTTTTAGCGTCTATACCGCCAGCAAATTTGGCTTACGTGGTTTTTCTGAAGCATTACGTCGCGAGTTATCAGACAGTGACATCAAGGTGCGTTATTTCGCACCACGAGCCATCCAAACCGAGATGAATAGTGCCCGCGTGGTAGGGCTTAATTCAGCATTGGGGAATCATGCTGACGCGCCAGAATGTGTGGCAAAAAGTTTATTACGTTTTATCAAACATAGTGAGGCTGCAGAGCAATTTCTTGGTTGGCCAGAACGTTTTTTTGGCCGCTTAAACAGCTTTTGCAGCCGACTTGTTGATATGGGCCTAAAGGCCAAATTGCCGGTTATTAACCAGCATTTATCAGGAGAAAAACCATGAAAAATACATTTTTAGCTGCATTATCTGCAGCCGCAATGGTAACCAGTATGTCTCTTCAAGCTGTCACCCCAGCGGTGGCCAGCTTGCAAGAAAAGTGGGCCAAGGCCAATTATGAATTATCTGGCAAAGAGCAAAGCCAAGCATTTGAAACGTTGATTCATGATGCTGACCTTTCCGTTGCTGCTGATCCAATTCACGCTGAGCCATTGATTTGGCGGGGTATTATCAACTCAAGCTATGCTGGAATTAAAGGCGGAATGGGCGCATTATCATTAGCGAAAACTGCCAAAGCCGATCTTGAAAATGCGTTAGCTATTGATGAAACGGCTTTGAATGGATCTGCTTACACCACCTTGGGTACGTTGTATTACAAAGTCCCTGGTTGGCCTCTGGGATTTGGTGATGATGATAAAGCCGAAGCGTATTTGAAAAAAGCGCTGACCATGAATCCCAATGGCATTGATAGTAACTATTTTTATGCGTTGTATATGATGGATAAAAAAGACTATTCGGCAGCAGAAAAATATCTGCTCACAGCACAACAAGCGGCGCCACGACCAGATCGGCCACTTGCTGATATGGGGCGTCAGGCGGAAATTAGACAAGCGCTAGATCAAGTGCGTTATCAATTACGACAGGGAAAAAGTGCAAGTTTTACTCATTGAAGATGATATGTCTCTGGCGCAGGGCCTAATAAGGTCACTGCGTCACGAGCTATTTACCGTTAATCACGTAAGCCTAGGGCAGCAGGCGCTGAGTACCCTAAAAATTGAAGCACCTGACATGGTGATTCTTGATTTAGGCTTACCTGATATGGATGGCAAAACGGTGCTAAAAGCGTTGAGGCAAGCTTATCCAGCCCTGCCAGTTCTTTTGCTCACTGCTAGAAATAGTGTCGATGAGCGTGTCGAAGGCTTAGATGCGGGCGCTGATGACTATCTTGCAAAACCATTTGAGATGTCTGAGTTATTAGCGAGGCTGCGTGTTTTTGAGCGTCGATTAAGTAGTCAGCAACATGCTGGGCTAAGCATTGCTGGCGTGTCATTAAATGCCAAAACCCTACAAGTGATGGTGGGTGATGAGCCAATTGAACTCGCCCGACGTGAGTTTATGTTGCTCAAAGTACTAATGGAAAATGCCGGTCGAGTACAAACGCGCGACAGCCTTGAGTCTAAGCTTTACGGCTGGGGAGAAGAAGTCGCCAGTAACTCGATTGAAGTACACATTCACCATATTCGTAAGAAATTGCCGGATAACTTTATCCAGACGATCCGTGGTGTTGGCTACATGATCAAGGCGAAATGAAGTCAATTCGCGTTTATTTACTGCTGATGTTGTTAGCGACCCTGGCATTAGTGATGTTTATGTCACTGTTAAAGGGCTATCAATCGAGTTTAGATGTCGCGAATAAATTGTTTGATGAACGGCTGATGGCGACTGCCGAGCTTTTAGCCACATCAAATACCACCAATAGCCCCACCAAACCGCATGACAATCAACCTGCAGAGTATTTGTTTTTTCAGATTTGGGACGAAAATCTTCAACTTTTGACCCATTCTAAGCAAGCACCAACGGAAGCATTAAGTCCTTTTGAACAAGGCTTTTATGATGTGAATTTTGCCAGTTACCGTTGGCATAACTATGTGTTTTTTGATGACAGCTTGTCACGCTGGATCATAGTGGGTGAGCGAAGTGACGTTCGCCGTGCCATGGGTGAAAACATCGTTTTAGCGGCGGTATTTCCCTCGGTGGTGGGTATTTGTATTTCAGCGTTATTGATTTGGTGGTTGATTGGTAATGGTTTAAAACCACTCAAACAGTTGTCGCGCCAACTTGTTAACAAACAAGCGGATGACCTGACGCCCGTTAAGTTAGAAAAGTTACCTGTCGAATTGGACCAACTGGTGTCGATTATTAATCAGCTTTTCTGGCGTTTGGATCAAACCTTTCAGCGTGAGCAACGTTTTGCGGCTGATGCGGCACATGAGTTAAGAACACCAATTAGCGCTTTACAGGTGCACTTACATAATTTGCAGCTATCGGCTGATACTCACCAAGAAGACTGGCGTTTGATGGAACAATCGGTGGCTCGGATGGGGCATATGGTGAATCAGATCTTGATGCTTTATCGCACTTCACCTGAGCAAATTCATGCCAAAGCCGAAAAAATTGACCTGTTTAAACTCGCGCGTCGAATCATCGCTGATGAATTTCAGCAATTTGATAGCCGCCAGCAACAAGTTGGGCTACAAGGTGAAACAGCGCTGATTGAAGGCCACGACTTCGCGATGGAAACCTTGCTACAAAATTTATTGGCGAATGCCAGCAAGTACACGCCTGATGGTGGCCAAATTCAGGTTGATATTCACCCTGTGGCGAGTGGGGTGGTGCTCACGGTTGAAGATAGTGGCCCCGGGATTCCGGCTGAACAATATGCGCGTGTGTTTGATCGTTTTTACCGATTACAAAGTCAGCAGGCTTCAACTGAGGTGGTCGGCTGTGGGCTTGGGCTTGCGATTGTGAAGCATATTGTCGATATTCATAGAGCTGACATTAAGTTAGGTAAGTCTGAAACCCTTTCTGGCTTGAAAATCTCCATTCATTTTCCTGTGGCACTGTCGTCATGAAACCATTACTAACCTTGATGTTGCTGGCTTTGATGAGTCCTGCTTTTGCTGGGCCGCCAGTGATTGAGCTAAGGATAAAAGACCATTTATTTTTCCCTGATGAAGTGGTGATCCCGGCTGATACCAAAGTAAAGCTGTTGGTGATTAATGAAGATCCAACTGCCGAAGAGTTTGAAAGTTACGAGTTAAATAGAGAGAAGGTGATTCCTGGTAACGCTCAGGCGGTCATTTTTATTGGGCCATTGCCTGCAGGCAGTTACCCATTTTTTGGTGAGTTTTTCCCAAGCACGGCGCAAGGCCGTGTGGTCGCTAAGTAACGTCAACTATGCTGATCAATAGTGTCATTTTGGTGTTACGTGAGGTGCTTGAAGCGGCAATGGTCGTGAGCTTGTTTATGGCGTTATTTACCGTGTTAAAGCAATCTCATGGCTATATTTTACGAGCTATTTTATTGGGGCTAGGGGCTGGCGTTATTTATGCTCTTAACTTGCCAACGTTTGGGCAGTGGTTTGAAGGTGTCGGCCAGGAAGTGGTCAACGCTTTTATCCATGGCGGGATCTTCGTGTGTTTATTGTTATTTAACTTTCTCTTCGTTTCGAGACCTGAAGAACGGACGTCTTTATTAAAAGCGTGTATTGGTTTGGCTATTGTTTTAGCCATATCAAGGGAAAGCGCTGAAGTGATGCTGTATATCTCAGGTTTCTTCGGTCAGCAGTCACTGATTTTACCGGTGATGACCGGTAGTTTGATTGGCATGGGGCTCGGCTTAAGTATCGGGGTGTTTTTGTATTATCTGATGATCAGCTTATCGATAAAACAAACCCGCCAACTAATACATTTTTTAGTGGTATTGGTGGCCGGAAGTATGGCAGCTCAAGCAACCCAAATGTTAATCCAAGCAGATTGGCTGCCAACCACAAAGGTATTGTGGGACAGCTCATCTATTGTCAGTGAGCACTCATTAATGGGGCAGTTTTTATTCGCTTTAATGGCTTATGAAGCAAGACCAACAACACTCCAAGTAGTAGTTTATGGCGTCAGTTTATTGCTAATGATCTTGGCAATTGTGGTGGGGCTACAGCACCGAAAACAGTTACAAAAGGCTTAATACGATGATGAAAAAAATCTCGTTACCCATTTTCTTAATGACAAGCGTATCGGCACTTGCTGATGGCAGCGCTGTAGATAAGGTTTATCAACCCTACGTGCAACCATTGGAGCGTGAACTTGAGTGGCGATTAACCGATGCGGATGGTGAGCAAACACAGCGCCTTGGTTACGGTCAGTCAGTAAATGATCGCCTTTTTATCGAAGGTTATTTAATTGGTGAAGATGAAGGCAATAATGAGTTACGTCTTGAAGCTTACGAACTGGAAGCGCTTTGGCAGTTAACTGAGCAAGGTGAATATAACTACGATTGGGGTTTGATCACCGAGTTTGAATGGCAGCGTGATAGTGATGACTGGGAAGTCGCGACCGGTTTGATTACCTCAAGAGAGTGGGGGCGTTGGGTCGCGACCAGTAACTTATGGCTTAAATACGAGTGGCAGGAAGATGGCAATAAAGAGTTTGAAACGGCACTGGCACTTCAGGGGCGTTATCGTTTAGCCAGTTGGTTCGAGCCTGCTGTCGAGTTTTATGCAGGTGAAAATACCCGTGCATTAGGGCCTGTAGCGTTAGGTGATATCCGTTTACAGCCAGGCCAGAAATTGCACTGGGAGCTGGGTGCATTAACTGGCCTGAATAGTAAAACGGCAGATATCACTTGGCGAGCTGCGCTAGAGCTGGAGTTTTAACCGTCTCTTCAGCTCTGCCAACAGGCGTATCGTAACGCTGTTGACGATATAACCAAGAAGGCAAAAGCACATGGGCTAATGCATCTTGTGCATTTTCCTCAGTCGCCAAACCCTCAATGTTTAAATGTCTTTGCTCAGTCGAATATTTGCCAGCTAAGGCAGGTTGGTGTGGCCTTAACACCGTGACATCTTCGCCTCTCATCAAAGCAAAATAATCAGCAAATTGCATTAACGCACGACCACTTGAATTTTGTTCATCAGCCAAACTTAAATCACGACCAATCATCGGGGTTTCTGCCTCAATGCCCATAAGAGACAGTAACGTTGGTGCCATATCAATTTGACTGGCCACCGTTTTGATTTCTTTTGGTTTGATATCCGCACCCATAATCAGCCCTGGGATTTGAAAACGTTCAATTGGCACAAGTGCATCGCCATGGACATTCAAATCATGGTCAGCAACAACCAAAAATAATGTGTTTTCCCAGTAATCGCTTTGCATGGCCTCATTCATAAATTTACCAAGCGCACAGTCGGCATATTTCACCGCATTAATGTCGGTATGTTTATTGGGATCAATCAGCTCAATTCGGTCATCTGGAAATTCATATGGCGAATGATTGCTAGAGGAAAATACCAAACCAAAATAAGGCTGATCTTTGGCATTCATTTCGGTAATACGTTGGTGGGCTTTCGCAAACAAGTCTTCATCGGAAGCTCCCCAACTGCCTTTGAAAGTCGGGTTTTCAAAGTGTTTTTGCTCAATGATGGCGTTAAACCCATTACCCATAAAAAAGCTGGCCATATTGTCAAAATGCGCCTCACCACCGTACATAAACTCGGTGAAGTAGCCTTGCTGGCTAAGTAAGTCGGCAATTGTGAAGAAGTTTTGTTGTGATAACGACAGCTTCACCACACTTCTCGCCGGCGTTGGTAAAAAGCCGCTGATCGTTGCCTCGATACCGCGAACAGAACGCGTGCCGGTGGCATACAACTGATCAAACCACCAGCCGTGTTGTTTAAGTTTTTCGAGTTCAGGTGTGGCAGGTCGATCGCCACCTAAAGATTCAACAAATGTCGCGCCTAGACTTTCTTCTAAAATGATCACCAGATTTAATGGTTTTTCACGTTTAACCGAAGGTGCTCGTTGGTTAAGGGTCGGGAAGGTGGCATCAGCATGATTATGCAGCCAAGGATAATCACGGCGCAGCATCGTCATAATGTCTTCATCTGCCATGTCGCCATAGACATCAGTTGCCTGCGCTTCGTGTTGCATGTTGTAAATGGCGAAATACACAGACCAAGCAGAGTTTAAAACTAGGCTATTCACCAAGGCATCTGAAGTAATCGCAAAGCTCGCTGGGTTGGCTGGACGATGACCTAAAGAAGAGCGAATCATGACCAATAACAAGATCACCAATAATGGCCATGTCAGCCACACTTTCCACCAAGGCCAATTGAGTTGGTAACCTTGCTGCCATTTTAAAATGACTTTGGTTGCCGCCCAGCCAGCTAAAGCTGTGATGCTCAAACCAAGTATTAAAGGCAGTTTAAAGCCATGCCAGAGCGTTGAGAAAACTTCTTTTGGATATTTCAGGTACTCGATGAACAATCGGTTGGGTCGTAAATCATATTGCATGATAAATGCAGGTGTTGAGGCTTCCATAAACACCAAAATCAGCATGGCAATGACACCCCATACCAGCACAACTTTTTGCCAAGCCGACCAGCCGATTCGATTGGCTAAAAAAGGCATTAATAAGGCTAATGGCACTAATAACATGCCCATCATGATGCTGTCGGCTCTCACGCCTTGCAGCAGCATTTGACCCAAACTTATTGCAGGCTCTACACGGTCCCATTGCCAGGCAATTAGGCCTATTCGAGATATGGTCAGAATGACTAAGCCTGATAACAACAGCTTGAATAAAAGCTGATAAGGACCAAGTAGATTTCGCATCGTGATGATCTCTAGAAGTTAAATTTAGGTAATAAGATGGTGAGCCAAATACTGGCGCTGATAAGCAAAGTGAGCAGAACAGCAAGCGAGCCGTAGTCTTTGGCTTTTTTAATTAATAAATGCCATTCACTGCTAATTTGGTCGGCAAGACACTCAATCGCTGAGTTAATTAACTCAACAATCAACACCATGACCAAGGTGGAGAGCAAAAGCACTTGCTCAAGGGCTGTGACGGGCAGCCAGAAACTCAAGATCGCCAATACGCTGACAGCAATAAATTCCTGTCTAAAAGCCGCTTCACTATTTAATGCGCTGATGAAGCCGTTACTTGAGTGTTTTGCTGCATAGAGCAGACGTGTGATGCCGGTTTTCTTTTGCAAAACTATCCATCCTGTAAACGTTTTGCGAAGTGTATGGAGTAAACATTAAGAAAGTCTTAAGGATGGAGATGTTAGTAAAACAGGGATTTTCGGGCAAAAAAAAGCACCCCAGAAGGAGTGCTTAACAAGACATCAGTTGAGAACTGATGAGAGGAACTTAAAGCATGCGCTTTAAGGTTTCATCACGGCGGACAAAGTGATGATAGAGCGCACCAGCAAGGTGACCTAAGACTAGTGCAGTTAACAACCAAGCCAGAATAGCGTGCAGATCACCGACTGATGCCATCCAAGGCGTTGGTGATTCAGGTTTATCTAACATGGTCATACCAAAGAATTTCACGGGATAACCTTTACCGTAGATGTACAACACACCTAAAGGCGGTAGCAGGAAAACACACAGATACATGGTGTGGTGGGTGGCTTTGGCAATTTTGCCTAATACGCCCGGCGTGACAGGACGTTGACCTTTTTGTTTGTTGGTCCACAGCAGACGAAGTACTACTAACACCATGACAACAGCGCCAATTGATGAATGGTAAGGGCCAAAAGTGTCGCCTAACCAATGTTTGCCATCATTAAAGTAATCACCAAATTTGAAGAACTGATTAATGATTAACACCGCCATTAACCAGTGAAAAAAACGAGTGATCGCGCCATAACGCTGCTGAGTATCGTGAACCAAAATAATCTCCTTGAAAGTCTAAATAATGAAGTAATTGCAGATTTGCTTTAGCTAATGCTTTCGACGATGCCGCCTTCAACTCGAAGTGATGCGCCGGTGGTCGCACTGGCTTGTGGTGATGCCACATAAACACAAAGGTTGGCGACTTCTTCTGCCGTGGCAAAGCGTTTTAACAAAGTAGATGGGCGGTTTTCATCTAGGAAAATCGTTTCCATTTCCTCGATTGACACACCCCGCTCTTTGGCAAGATTGCCTAAAAACTCAATAACACCATCGGTGCGGGTTGGGCCTGGCAAAATGCTATTCACGGTGACACCTGAGCCCGCCAAAACTTTTGCTAAGCCGCGAGACACACCTTGCATCGCCGATTTTGTGACACCGTAATAAACCATCTCCGTCGGAATATTGAGCGCAGACTCACTTGATATGAATTGAATACGACCCCAGCCACGAGCTTGCATGCCTTTGGCGTAATGACGTGATAAACGTACACCGCTCATGACATTAACCTGAAAGCTGTTTTCCCAGATGGCATCATCGGTATCAAAAAACGGCTGCATGCCATAGATACCAAGATTGTTAATCAAAATATCGGTTTCTGGGCGGGCATTAATGACGGTTTGGCAACCATCAGCATTACCTGCATCAGCAATGACACCACTGGCATCATTACGCTCACTTTGCTGATTAATTTCGTTAACCGCTGTTTCTACGGTTTTGGCAGAGCGGCCTGTAATGGTCACTTTAGCACCCGCTTTGGCTAAACCAATCGCGATGGCGAGGCCAATACCACCGGTTGCGCCGGTGACGAGTGCTTGTTTTCCAGATAAATCGATATGCATTGTACTTCTCCTATTTCAGCAAGTTCGTTAACAGGCTCAACCAAATTGATAGGCTGAAAGCTGGGTTTTCATCACTTGTTCTGAATAGACCAATTGGCCGCGGTGAGTTCCTGCCGCTCCGGCAGAAACCATAAGTGGTAGAAGATGCTCTTCATAACCGGCGGGATGACACATCTCGGCAAAAGGTGCTTTTTGCCATTCTGTTAGGGCTTGGTTTCTTTGCGTAGGCTCGGCAAGCACAGCTTGGGTAAGCCAATTACCAAATGCTTCTGAAGGCGCAGTGAAGCGTGAATCACCATAACCACGCATATTGTGAAAACTCATACCGCTACCAACGATTAATACGCCTTCTTGACGCAGTGAGCTCAGCGCTTCACCCGCTGCAATATGCAAAGCCGGATCTAAGCTGTTATTGAGTGAGAGTTGCACAACAGGAATATCCGCATCAGGAAACATTAGCTTCAGAGGAATAAACATGCCGTGGTCAAAACCACGTGCAACATCAGGCAATACGGTGTGACCCGCATTTTTCAACAAGGCACTGACTTTCATGGCAAGGTCGGGCTGACCAGGCGCTGGGTAAGTTAATTCGTAGGTATGTGCTGGGAAGCCATAATAATCAAAGATCAGTGATGGCTTCTCAGCAGCGGTCACCCGGAACTCTTTACTTTGCCAATGTGCTGAAATTAGCAAAATGGCTTTTGGTTTTTCCGGCAACGTATTGACGATATTTTTGAGGTAGGCAGCCATATTGGTCCACGTTTCAGGTGGATCCCAATCCATAAAGAAACATGGCCCACCACCATGGGGAATGAACAGCACTGGCTGTTCTATAGTTTGTGTGGACGATTTTTCACTGAGAATCATGGCTTGTGCCTACCGGCAAAATTCAAATGGATTTCAGTATAACTTGATTGTAATAGTGCGATAATGTGCCATTATGCGCTAAGACTTTTAACTATGAGTGTTAAATAAATGCTGGATCGTTTTACTGGTATGCGAGTATTTGCACAGGCTGCAACCTTGGGAAGCCTCTCCGCGGCAGGCCGAGCATTAAGTATGTCACCGGCGATGGCCACCAAATATGTTGATGCACTTGAAGCAAGGCTGGGCATCAAGCTATTACACCGTACGACACGTCGGTTAACACTCACTGACGCTGGCACGCAGTATTTAGAAGCTTGTCGTCGTATTCTCCAAGATCTTGATGAGGCCGAATCGGAAGTATTTGCCCAGCGAGTTGAGGCCGTAGGTCGTTTGCGAATGAACGTGCCGTTATCATTTGGTGTTCGATTTATAGCGCCTTTGCTGCCAGCTTTTAGTGAACGTTATCCACATGTTGAAGTGGAACTCGGCCTTAGTGATGCAAAACAAGATTTGGTCAAAGATGGTTGGGATTTAGCGATTCGGATCGGGCATTTGGCTGACAATACGTTAAAAGCACGTCGTATTGGTGACTGTGCCGTAAGGGTTTGTGCTTCACCAGCGTATTTAGCCAAACACGGTACACCAACGACGTTGGCCGATTTAGCTAACCATAACTGTTTGAGCTACACACTTTCACCCATGCAGGGGCATGGTTTCTGGTGTTTTGGTCACGATGCTGATATTCAAGTACCGGTACAAGGCAATTTCAAAGCGAATAACGGTGATGCGTTATTGGCTGCTGCGATTGGTGGTTTAGGAATTATTTATCAGCCGGAATTCATCATTAACGATGCTTTAGCCAAAGGTCTGTTGGTGGATTTGCCACTTGATAAACCAACCATTGATGCTGGTGGCTTACATGTTTTATCACCTCCCGATCGTCGTCCACCTGCCAAAGTCAGAGCAATGATTGAGTATCTAGTGGAATGTTTTCACGAAAAGCAGTACTAATCCTCAGAACTAACGACATAAAAAGCGTAGTTTTACTTGCAACAATACTAGGCCGAGTTTTTAATAGCGCTAGGGCTTTTGGATGTGTGACAAGGAGTGAGCATGAGCCAGAAAACCATTTTGGTCATTGATGATGAGCCAAGCAATATTGATGTTATTAAAAATGTGTTGTCCGATAAGTACAAGATTAAAGCGGCCACGAGCGGTGAAAAAGCCCTGATGGTAGCGGCCAAAGCGCCAGTTCCAGATTTGATTATGCTCGATATTATGATGCCGGGAATGAATGGTTACGAAGTTTGTAAGGCATTAAAACGTCAATCTGAAACACGTACTATTCCAGTCGTATTTTTATCGGCCAAGGTTACGGCTGATGAACAGCGTCAAGGGATGGAAACTGGCGCGGTAGCTTATTTAACCAAACCCATCGACCCGCAAAGTGTTACCGATACGGTAGATATGTTACTAAGCGGATATCTTTAACGCGTTTAGCTATCTTCGTGACTAATATTTTGCTCGGCGTATTTGTCCCTGATATCCAAAATCTCGGGCAAAACAGAGTGGAAGATCGTTACTAAGGCTGGGTCAAAATGTTTGCCGGCCTCATCGTCAATTAGCTTAACCGCATCAGCAATTTCCCACGCCTTCTTATACGGTCTTTCGGTGGTCAACGCATCAAAAACATCAGCAATCGCTACGATACGAGCAGCAATCGGAATGTCTTCACCTTTTAAACGACGAGGATAACCACTGCCATCCCATTTTTCATGGTGGGCGAAGGCAATTTCTCTGGCCATTTGGAGTAATGGTGAGTCGTCATCACCAATTATGTCCGCACCTATCTTGGGGTGGCGACGCATGATTTTCCATTCTTCATCGTCTAGTTTGCCGGGTTTGAGCAAGACGTGATCTGGAATACCGATTTTGCCGATGTCATGCATTGGTGCTGCGTTGAAAATCAGATCGACCCATTCGTCATCATGGGAAATAGCCTCAGCTATTAGACGTGTGTAGTGACTCATGCGGATGACATGCAGGCCGGTTTCGTTATCTTTAAACTCGGCGGCACGGCCAAGTCTGCGAATAATTTCGAGGCGGGTATTGGTGAGTTGTTGCGTACGTTCTTGTACTTTCTTTTCTAATGTTCGGTTTTGGTCGTACAAGGCTAATTGTGTGGCTACTCGAGCTTGAACAATGGGCGGGCTGATGGGTTTGGTGATGTAATCAACAGCGCCAAGTTCAAATCCTTTTTGTTCATCTTCTTCTTGGTTCTTGGCCGTAATGAAAATCACCGGGATACGGTGCGTGGCTGGATTGGCTTTGAGTTGTCTGCAGACTTCGTAGCCGTCCATCTCTGGCATCATAATATCCAGCAAAATGATGTCAGGCGGGCTGTCAGCATTCGCAATTTTTAAGGCACGCTCACCATTTAATGCCGCTTTAACCTTATAGTTTTCCCGCAAAACACCACTGAGAATATCAATATTCTCGGGTGTATCATCCACGACGAGGATAGTTTGTTTATTATCTGATTCCATGGCTAATCCCTTATCGAAATGACTGAAAATTAATCCGGGAAACCGAATAAGGCTTCTAACGCGGCTTCAAAATCATAGTCATCGATAGCGCGATAAATGATATCAACGACATTCTTCTGCTCGGTACTCAAAGCCAACCCATCTAATTCATCCACCAGATCTTTAGCGGCAGTATCATCATCTTCCAGCAACGCTTGTAATTGGTTAAGCAGATCCCTTAGCTGTTCTGGATCGACGTTACCGGCTGGTGTGACGGATGTCGTGCCAGTCTCAGCTTTGCTGATGTTAGACAGGCTATCAGTTACTATCTGAATCTCAGCCAACAAATTAGGCAAAATGCTATCTATTTCTGCGGCATCGTTTTGATGACAGGCTGCCTCTAGAAGCGCCGCTTGAGCTTGTACCTGCTTAGCCCCAAGGTTTCCTGCAATCCCTTTTAGGCTATGCGCGCTTCGCTCAGCGGCTTGAGAGTCGGCATCTTCACGTTCCTTGGCGAAGGTCTCGGCATAATTACTATAGTTATCTCTAAAACGAATCAGTAACGAGCGATATAAATCGGCATTGTTAGCCATGGTCATCATGCCAGTTTTGGTGTCGATCCCTGCTACTAAATTGATATCAAAACTATTTTCATCGCCAACAATTTTGGCTGGGGCGACGGTGCTTTCTGGATTAGCTGGTGTGATCCACTTGGCCATCGTGGTGAACATATCTTTGACATTAATCGGTTTTGAGATGTGATCGTTCATGCCTGCCGCATGGGCTTTGGCAATATCTTCAGCCATGGCATTCGCCGTCATAGCAATGATGGGAATATCGATTAATTTAAGTTGTTTACGAATATGCTCGGTGGCTTCGTAACCGCTCATAACCGGCATCTGACAGTCCATCAATACACCGTCATAGGTGCCTGTAGATATTTTATCGACGGCAATCTGACCATTTTCAGCGATATCAACATGAATGTTGTTGCTATTAAGCAATTCGACGGCAAGCTCTTGGTTGATTTCATTGTCTTCCACCAATAAAACCTTGGCACCGTGAAGTTTACGTTTGATTTCAAGGAGTTCATCTTCTCGACTAATTGGTCTGACGCTGTCTATGTCGTCATGACCTCGCGCTGTCATAATGGCATCTACTAAGGAGGAGGCGGTGACTGGCTTGGTCAGAATAGTACTAAGATCAATATGTTGTGCTGCAGAGCTCGCTTCCTCGCGACCATAGGCAGTAACCATGATGATCATCGGCATATTTTCGAGATCTAAGTTTGATTGGATCTTCTCTATCGTCTCGATGCCATCCATGCCCGGCATCTTCCAGTCCATAAACACCAAATCATAAGGATGTTTATCGTCGGCTTGATCAAGCAAGGCTAAACAAGCTTCTCCTGAGGCAGCTTGATCTATTTCGGCACCAATTTGTGCGAGCATACTGACCAAGACTTCTCTTGCTGTCGCATTGTCATCGACGACCAAGACCTTAAGATTATCGATATGTGTTTTGGTATGACGACGCTGCGAGGCAATGCCTTTCTGTTTGCCGAGCTTGACGCTAAAGTGGAACTGACTACCGATACCAGCTTCACTGGTGACCCAAATATCACCGCCCATCAATTCAGTCAGATTTTTACAAATGGCAAGACCTAAACCTGTACCACCATATTTACGGGTTGTAGAACTGTCTGCCTGACTGAATGATTGGAACAGCTTTTTAGTTTGCTCGGGTGTCATACCGATACCGGTGTCGATGACACTAAAGTGCATCATGACGGCATCTTCATCTTGGCTTTCTACTTCGGCCTTAATAACGACGTCACCACCTTGATCGGTAAATTTCACAGCATTATTGCCAAGGTTAATCAAAATCTGCCCAAGTCGTAATGGATCACCAATTAATGCAGTTGGTAGCTCTGGCGAGATATCAAAAAGAAACTCGATACCTTTTTCTTCGGTTTTCATGCCAATGAGGTTTGACAGGTTTTCCAGTACATCTTCCAGCCGGAAGTCGATTTGCTCAATATCGAGTTTGCCCGCCTCAATCTTCGAAAAGTCGAGAATGTCATTAATAATGCCTAGTAATGACTCGGCTGATAGATGCACTTTCTCAATATAGTTACGTTGGCGGCGATTCAGATCGGTTTGTAGGGCAAGATGCGACATCCCAATGATGGCATTCATTGGGGTACGAATTTCATGGGACATATTGGCCAGAAAATCCGATTTGGCTTTGGTGGCTTCTTCGGCTGCTTCGCGAGCTTGAACTTGCTCGGTGATATCTGATGAAATACCACCTAAAGCGATAAGCTTGCCGGTAGAATCATGGATCGGAAACTTGTAAGAGATAAACGTATGTTCCGAGCCATCGGCAAACGTAATGATTTCTTGCAGTTGAATCGTGTCATTCGTTTCGATGACTTGTTGGTCTCGCTCTTCTAGGACTTGGGCAAACTCTGTTGCCATCAATTCGGTTGCCCTATGGCCAACAGGATCCAGATCAGAGCTGTTTCTGACGGACTTCCAAAGCTTATTAACCACCATGTAACGAAGGTTTAAATCTTTGATATATATTAGTGCTGGTGAGTTATCGAGGACTGATTGCAGCATAAAGCGGCTGTCTTGGAGGGCTTTTTCAGCGGCCCTGCGCTCGGTGATGTCCCTAATCGAGCTGGAAATGGTCAGACCTTCCGCGGTTTCAATTGGGCTCAAGCTTATCTCGACAGGAATATAAAAACCTTCTTTAGCCCGTGCCAACAGATCCATGTTTTGGCCCATACTTCTAGCAACAGGCTTAGCCACAAAATTGGCCACATGGCGTTTATGGGCTTCCTTTAGTGCATCGGGCAGTAGCAGCTCGATGGGCTGGCCAATTAGCTCCTCACGCTGATAGCCAAATAATTTCTCAGTTTGCTTGTTAACCAAAATAATTTCGCCTGATGCTTTGGTCACCACCATGGCATCAGGGGCAGATTCCATCAGTTTATGGAATTGCTCTTTGCTCTTACTCAACTCCTCGGTACGTGCGATGACTTTTTCTTCAAGATCATCACGGGCACGGACTAAGGTTTGATTTGCCCGAGCACCTAACCAAGCACTGAATGCCAGTAGACTGAAACTTAAGAATAATGAAATACCTAGTATGGTATAGAGTGTATTTCGAAATACATGGAAGCCTTCGAGGGCTTCGGCTTCATCCAGCTCAGTGATGAGACCAATATTAAATTGATCATTCCAAGCCCAAGCACTCAATACTCGGCTACCTCGATAATCACGCTCACCCTCATACTGCTGGCTGCTGGTTTTTTGTAAAACCTGATAGGCAGAATTTGTCAGCGGTTGTTCGGCAATTGATTGCGTGGGTTTTTTCCCTTGCGTGAGATCAACACCGGGGTCACTGACTTTGATATTGAGTATGGTCGATTGATCTGGCCCAAGCAGGCCTAGCTGTTTTAGAGCCTCTTCATGCACGGTACTGGAAATCATCCACCCTTCAGTATTGATAGCATAGGTTTCCATACTTTCTTGATAATTGCTGTTATCTGATCGAATGACTTGAGAAAATGCATCGTGTGGATCGACCGAAGCTATGACCGCTGCAATGGTGCGCCCCTTATAGTCGAGAACAGGGGCAGCAAAGTACATACGGGTTAATGTGGAATTTGGCACTCGCTCAGGGGGAATAAAGGTTGCCACACCATTAAAAACGGTTTCTTGGAGCTTTGGTAATAAGTGCTCCACGGGCGGTGCATTTTCAAATACGACACTGCCATCAGTCAGTATCATGGTGTATTGCCAAGCCGTATTATTCAGATTTTGTGCCTCTAAAAGGCTGCCAACATTTCTAAAAGCTTCTGTTGCCAAAAGATCGTCAGTGAGCTGATAGGCTGAAAATAACGTATTAAGATTGCTTTCATTCGCAATAATCGTGACTTGTCTCAGGCCAGCCGATAACCAATAGCTGATAGCTTCATTGGTCGAGTTCAGCACCGTTACCAAGGATTGTGCAGCACGTTCACGAGTGATTTGTTCGCTTCGTTGCAGCGAGTACCACGTGATGGCAAATATGATCAGCAAAATACAGCAAACGGTCATTGCCGTGAAAAAGCGCAAATTGGTTGATTGGTAGAGCGCAATAATATCGCCAGCGCGGCGGCTTAATAACCAAGCGATAAATAAAAAGAGTATCGCCAGCCCAAAAGTAATCAGCAGCATCTTGGCAATAGGAATTGATTCGCCATTGCTTGCTTGTGGGGCAATGTCGACCCCTTCCAGTTCAGCACTTACCCAGTTACGGCGAAGTGAGTCATGTTGTGCGGGGGTGATTTGCGATAAAGATTTATTCAAAATTTTGACCAGCTCAGGCCAGTCTTTTCTGACACCAATTGCCAGCTCAAAGTTATAGCTAGTAACAAAATTGACTTTTAGATTGCTTAGGCCCAGTGAGTTTACCCGGTCAATGGCACTGAGCTTGTTGGCAATCATGGCATCCAGTGCGCCTTCTTCAACCAAGGTTAAGCCTTCCGAGATAGATTTAACTGGAACGGTGTTGGCATTGGGATAGGCATCCTTTAGCCATTCGTTGTAGGAGTAGCCTTCAATGACACCAATGGTTCGGTCGCCTAAATCTGAGAGCTGACTGAGTCTAGGTGTTCCTTTAGGGGTAATAATGACACTCGGAATACTGATGTAGGGTTGGGTGAAAAGAAAATGTTTTTCACGGTCTGGGGTTCTGGATAAGCCCGGTAATACGTCAATTTCACCGGATATAGCGCTCTCAACAACCTCTTGCCAAGTCGCTTTGGGTTGGAGGGCAAAAGCCACGCCTAACTGATCGGTAATCATTTCCATGTAGTCAGCGATGATGCCCTGGTGATAACCCTGTTGATTTACAAACTCAAAAGGACGCCAATCAGGATCTGCCCCAATTTGAATAATCGGATGGGCGTTGAGCCAAGCGAGCTCTTCCATATTGAGATTGGCGTTGGGTAAAGAAAGCGGATTATTTACAGCGTCATGATTTAACCAGTTAGCAAAAATAGCATTACGATCTGAGCGACTAATATCATTGATGGCTCTACTGATGATGCTATTCAGAATGGGTTTTTGTTTCGAGACAATCATTCTCAGCGGTGTATTAGCGATACGACTTGGGAATGAGCGTAGCCCTTCAAATTTATTTTCTTCTATCAAGAAGCTAACAACTCTTTGCGCGTCAATCACGGCGTCAGCCTCACCCTGCACCACCATTGTGAGTGCTTCCATAATCGAATTCGGCTCGATGATGTTGATATCTGGTCGGCTTGCGCGAATCAGTTTGGTTGTGTCATAACCTTTGGGAATCGCAAGGGTTCGCCCAGATAGGTCATCCATATCGTTAATGCCGCTGTCATCAAGGACAAAAACATATTCTTTTATAGTGGTGTATGCCGTGGTGTGCAGCGCGCTATCGTTACGGTCTTCCGAGTAATAACCTGCGGCAATCAGATCGAGCTCATTATTAAAGAGTTTTGACTGAAGTTCGGCGTAGCTAGCTGGCTCGGAGTAGGTAAAGGTTAAGCCTGTTTTTTCACTGATAAGCTTTAATAAATCGACACTAATCCCCGCTGGATTCTCACTGTTGTCTACAAATTGAAAAGGTGCCCAGTCGGGCTCATTGCCAACCAGTACTTCGGGATTGGCGGCGATCCAGTCTTGTTCTATTCGCGTAAGCTTAAGCTTAGTGGTATTCGACCCTGTTTGGGTTAAAGTCAGCTGTTTATGGTTGATTTCTTCATTGAGCTTACGCAGTGTTTCTGTCAACAAGGTTTTGTTTTCAAGATAGACAGCGGACGTGAATAATTGCTGTGCTTTTTGTGGCTCGCCGTTTTCAATATAGGTTAAGCCTTCGGCTTCAAAGTCATAGAGGGCCTGGGCTGAACTCACCAGATTTTTGTTGGTGGTATGACTTACTTCAGGGAAGTCAGTCGTCACGCGATCAAAGGCATCATTAAAACGATCCATTGCCGTCCGATAGCGTTCGAGCCATTTTAATTCACTGGTGTAGGCATAAGTGGTAATGGAGCTCGTCAGTACTTCATCCTGAAAACGTAGCTCACGTGTTAACTGCCCAAGTTCAACCAATTTTGATTCGGTCAGGCTAGGACGATCTTCTAGTGACCAAGCAGTTGATGAAAAAGCCGTACCTAAAACCAGTAAAAATAGCCAAATATAGGTTAACAGGAAGCGACTTAACGTCATTGCGCTGCCTCCACATTAAGCGTATTGGTAAAGCCATATTTTTGCAGTATTGCGAGATAATCTGGGGTTTGAATAAAGCGTGCTATTTCTTGCTCAAAGGCATTAATGACTTTTTCAGCGTCAGGGTGTTTTTTTGAAATTGCCATGGTGACAGGCAAATTGATAAGTGCTGGTGATAAGACTTTAAAAACGGGATTAATGCCTAATGAAGAGATAGTTTCTTGAAAATACTGTGGGTTATTAACGGCAATATCATAGCGACCAGAAAGCAGGCCTTTGAGTTGTTGCTTAGAGTCGTTGAGATAATCCTTGGTCAAATAGGTTGCTGAATCAAACTGTTTACCATAGGTCCAGCCAAAAATTGGCCCAAAACTATAATTGGTCAAACTTTTTAAATCGCCGTTGTATTCAATGTTGCTGTCGCCACGAACGATAAGATGTTGTGATTCGTAAACATGTGGCGTTTGTGTGAAATAGGCTAGTTTTGATCGTTCGGCCGTTTCGGTTAAATTTATGCTGAGATCTTGTTGGCCACTCTCCAGCGCCAACAATAATTGCCGCATATTAGGTAATTGGGTGATGTCTAATTGATAACCTAGTTTTTCACTAACTAATACAGCAACCTCGTAGGAAACGCCTTGAAAGCTGCCATCTAAGTCATGGTAGTAGAAAGGTGGGAAATCCTCGGGTATCACAACTTTGAGTGAAGGCGGGCTTGCCACTGTCACTGAAGACACATTCATGCAGAGAAACAAGACGAAAAATTGTAAGTATCTGCTCAGCATTAAATATCCATTTATGATGAGAGCTCAGGTGCTCTGGTGACCTGACGTCAATATTGCCATCAAATGCATCGGGTTGTCGAAACTTCAATTGATTTTGGTTATCTACAGGGCAGCTACTCTTGAAAACGCGATGTATGGGTCATTTAAAAGCCTAAACGGGAATTTTTACCATGACAGGCAGAAATGCCGATGACGGTAACAGCCATCCAGATTCAAGTTTAATCGACCTTACTACGATTGCTCGCGACGATACCATTGCCAGTATGAATATAATTTGCGCTACTATTCGATGTAAATGTATGTTTATGCTGATATTTTTGACTAACACCATCGTCACTCAGAATTCACATAGTGTGTCGAATCATTAAGAAGACACTTAAAATTAAGTAAAGATAAAAAATAAGGACTCAATTACGTAACGCCCTGTGTTTGTTGAAAAGGATTTCCAGTGTTCCATGGCGTAAATTGATTTCAAGGAGTTTGACACAATGACCCATAAAGCTGGTGGCAATGACGCTATTTTCATGAACTCCAATTTGCTCGACTCGATCATCCAGTCTAGTGATGACGCGATAGTTAGCAAAGATCTCGACGGTATTGTCACCAGCTGGAATCCGGCAGCTGAAATGATGTTTGGTTACTCTGCTGAAGAGATTATTGGAAAGCCTATGCGGTTGATTTTCCCCGAGGAACGCCTGAACGAAGAAGATTCTATCCTAGAGAAAATCGCCAGAGGCGAACCGGTCAGACATTTCAGAACCCAGCGAAAGCACAAGTCGGGCCGTTTGCTGGATGTGTCGGTCACTATTTCGCCAGTCATCAACGGAGCAGGTGAGATAATCGGTGCATCAAAAATCGCCAGAGATATCACTCAGGAAGCGCTCAGAGATCTGGAGAACAATCATTTCAGGGCCATCGTAGAATCTTCGGACGATGCCATTATAAGCAAAGACCTCAACGGCATTGTGCAAAGCTGGAATGCCGGTGCAGAGAAAGTATTTGGTTTCACCGCTCAGGAAATGGTCGGTGAGCCGATGATTAAGGTGTTCCCGCAAGACAGGCTTCATGAAGAGCCCGACATTCTCAGCAGACTGGCAAGGGGAGAAAAGGTTGACCACTTCCGCACCATAAGAAAAAGAAAAGATGGCTCGTTAATACATGTGTCGGCAACGATTTCTCCCATCTATAACCACTTGGGAGAAGTGATTGGTGCATCAAAAATCGCGAAGGATATTACGGCGCAAGTAGAAGTGGAGCGCTTGACCCGTGAATTCCAGTCCATCATCGAAACATCCAACGATGCCATCATCAGCCAGAGCCTGAAGGGTGAAATACTCAGCTGGAATCCCGCTGCAGAGCAGTTACTCGGCTTTGCCGCAAGTGAAATGATTGGGCAGTCGATTTACTCGATTATTCCAGATGAGGCGCACCAGGCCCATGATAGGTTGTTAAGGTCTTTACACAGCGGAGCAAAAGTGACCGATCACCGTGCCATTTACATGACGAAACATGGCGAGAAAGTGAGGGTTTCACAGAATTTGTCACCGGTATTCAATGCCGATAGTTCTGAAGTCATAGGCGCCTCTCAGATAGCGCGTGATACGACAGAAGCAGATAGAGAGAGAGCGGAAATATGGAAAAAAGCCAATTTTGATAATTTGACGGGGCTGGCTAATCGAGCCTATTTCATTAACCGTACAAAACAATTGATTAAATCAAACGCTGTCTCTGGGGCAAAGAGCAGGTTTTATGTGGCTTTCATTGACGTGGACTCATTCAAGGCTTTCAACGATAACTTTGGCCATAAAGTCGGCGATGGTGTTTTAACAGCAATATCCAGAGTACTAACTGAAAACTGTCGGTCTACTGATGTTGCTGGTCGTTTTGCCGGTGATGAGTTTGTGCTGTTAATAAAAGATGATTTTCAGCATTTTAATGTAAATAAATTCTTTAACCATCTAATTGAAAAAGTAAATGAGCCAGTGATTATTGAGGGCAGAGAATTCAGGATTTCAATTAGCGTAGGCGTGGCCAGTTTCCCCGAACATGGTGTTTCAGTTGAGGACTTGCTGGAGAAAGCTGATAAAGCGATGTACCAAGCCAAAAAAGCGGGCAAGAACCAATTCAGACTCTCAGCCGAAGGGAGGAATTAAAAAAGCCCCGAAACGTTTCCGTGTCGGGGCTTTTTGTATTCTTGATGGTGCCCGGGGCCGGACTCGAACCGGCACGCTTTTAAAGGCGAGGGATTTTAAGTCCCTTGTGTCTACCAATTTCACCACCCGGGCAGCAAGAGGCGGATCATACAGCAATGAATCGGCAATGGGAATTTCAAATTTGCGAAATTTATACTGGCCAACGTTTATTTTTTTCAGGATGTGCGCCTAGGGCAGCAAAGTTTTTCTGGATGATCGGTAGTACGTCTTCTGGACGATCTACTAAATAAAACAATCGCATATCGTTATTGTCAATGCAGCCAGAGGCTCTTGCACGGCTCTCTAACCAGTCGAGTAATCCTTGCCAAAATTCACTGCCGTAAAGAATGACGGGGAAGTGATAAATTTTTTGTGTTTGGATTAATGTCAGCGCATCAAACAGTTCATCCAAGGTGCCAAAGCCACCTGGAAACACCACATAGCCCATCGAATATTTCACAAACATCAGTTTCCGTACAAAGAAATAACGAAAGCTTAATTGCCTGTCTTGGTATGGATTGGCTATTTGTTCGTGGGGTAATTCGATGTTCAATCCAACCGACGTCGAGCCGTTACCTTGGGCGCCTGCATTGGCGGCTTTCATGATGCCGGGGCCACCACCAGTAATAATGGAAAAGCCAGCGTTGGATAGTTCGCTAGCAACTTGTTGGGCAGCCGCATAATACGCGGAGTCTTGTTCGAGTCGAGCGCTACCAAATACCGATACTGCAGGGCCTAAATCATTTAACGTTTCAATGCCGTCAATGAGTTCGGCTTGGATCCGAAAAATGCGCCATGCCTCTGATTGTTTAAGATCTTCCACGTTGATGCCTGCATGAAAAAAGAGCTTATCTGCAAGATAATCAATTCCGTTGATAGCGGCAATCATCATTGCGGTTTGGCTACTTTGGTTATGGTGGCATCTGCGGTATCATTATCGCCTTTTCAACAGGTTGCGACGGGCTATGAAAGTATTGGTAATTGGTGGTGGCGGACGTGAACATGCTCTGGCCTGGAAATTGAGTCAGTCTCCACAATGTGAGCAAGTCTTTGTCGCGCCGGGCAATCCGGGTACGGCTAATGAGCCAGGCATGCAAAACGTGCCAATCGCGGTTGAGGCAATTGAAGATTTAGTTGCATTTGCTCAACAAAATGCCATTGATTTAACGGTCGTAGGCCCTGAAGTTCCATTGGTCTTAGGCGTGGTGGATGCATTTGAAATCGCTGGCTTACGTTGTTTCGGTCCAAGCCAAGCTGCGGCACAACTTGAAGCATCTAAAAGCTTCACTAAAGATTTCCTGGCGCGTCATCAAATCCCAACGGCGGCTTACCAAGTATTCACCGAAATTCCACCTGCGGTTGCTTACATTCAAGAGCAAGGCGCGCCAATTGTTATCAAAGCTGATGGTTTAGCTGCGGGGAAAGGCGTTATTGTTGCGATGAGGGAAGCTGAAGCTGTGGCTGCCGTTGAAGATATGCTGGCAGGTAACAAATTTGGTGATGCGGGTAGCCGTGTTGTAATCGAAGAATTTATGACTGGTGAAGAAGCTAGCTTTATCGTCATGGTTGATGGCGAAAATGTCTTACCACTTGCGACCTCACAAGATCACAAAGCCCGCGATAATGGCGATAAAGGCCCTAATACTGGCGGTATGGGCGCTTACTCCCCTGCACCTGTGGTAACGGATGTTGTCTTTGACCGCATCATGAATGAAATCATTTACCCAACCGTAAAAGGCATGGCTGCAGATGGTCGTCCTTACACCGGCTTTTTATACGCGGGTGTGATGATTGATGCTGCGGGCGCACCAAAAGTCGTTGAGTTTAACTGCCGTTTTGGTGATCCAGAAACCCAGCCGATCATGTTGCGTCTGCAATCTGATTTGATTGAATTGTGTATGGCAGCGTTAGAAAAACGTCTTGATAAAGCCACGGCGGATTGGGACCCTCGCGCTTCTATTGGTGTGGTGATGGCTGCTGGTGGTTATCCAGATGATTACCGCAAAGGCGATGTTATCGGTGGTTTGGATACTATCGACGCTGACTTAGCCAAAGTTTTCCATGCAGGTACCAGTCAACAAGGCGCAGATATCGTCACTAATGGTGGCCGTGTTTTATGTGTCACGGCATTGGGTGATAGCGTTCAAGAAGCACAACAAAAAGCCTATCAAGCAGTAGCTAAGATTGATTGGCAAGATGCCTATTACCGAACCGATATTGCTTATCGCGCTGTCGCCAGAGAGCAAGCTGCACGGTAATTGCCGGGCGCTACTCGCATGTCAGTCGCGCATCCCATTATTGCGGTTACCGGCGCTTCCGGCGCGGGGACATCGACGGTTCGTCAGACATTTGAGTTGATATTTGAACAACTGAATCTTGCGCCAGTGATGGTGCAAGGTGACAGTTTTCATCGATATGACCGCGAGCAGATGCGCGTTGCCTCAATTAACGCCATTGCACATGGCCATAACCTGACCCATTTTGGGCCAGAAGCAAATGACCTTGCCCGACTGGAAAACCTCTTTGCTCGTTATGCTGAGTCTGGAGAAGGCGAGTCTCGCTTTTATGTGCATGACGAAGCCGAAGCCAAACAGTTTGGTCGTCCCTCAGGTACATTCACCGATTGGCAGCCATTAGCCACTGATAGTGACTTATTGTTTTATGAAGGTTTGCATGGGGCGGCGGTCATCGATGGTATTGATATTGCGCAGCATCCCGACTTATTGATCGGTATTGCCCCAGTGATTAATCTCGAATGGATGCAGAAGATCCAACGTGATTGCCTAAATCGCGGTTACTCACACGAGGCTGTCGTTGACATCATTATTCAGCGAGTCCCGGACTATATTCGTTACATCACACCGCAGTTTTCTCGTACCCATATCAACTTTCAGCGGGTTCCGCTGGTCGATATTGCTAACCCTTTTTCAGCAAAAGCATTACCCGCACCAGAGCAGAGTTTATGTGTAGTGAGCTTTACCGACAGGTGGGCGTCACTTATCACCGAAAATTTGCCTCAGATCAAAGGTGCTTTCCAAAATAGCAGTAATAATGTGGTCGTACCTGGAGAGTTGATGGCTGAGGCTATGGCAACTTTGGTTACGCCGATCATTAAACAATTGCTGAGGAAACGTTAATAATTTACGCAAAAAGCAATTAAAAGGATTGAAAATGAGTGAAAATCATTTTTCAGGATTTAAGCTTCGTCAGGCGGTTAGTATCCTTGAAGATGGTGGCATTATTGCCTACCCGACAGAAGCAATTTACGGCATAGGTTGTGACCCAGAAGATGATGATGCACTGTTAGAAGTGCTCTGGTTAAAGCAACGTCCACCTGAAAAAGGGTTGATCTTAATTGCAGCAGACTTTAATCAACTGCAAGACTACATCGCACCTTTGCCAGCAGAAGTGTTAAGCAAATTATTGCAATCATGGCCGGGTCCTAATACTTGGCTAGTTCCAGTTAAGCCCGATGTAAGTCCTTTGTTGACCGGCGGAAGAGACACCCTAGCTGTACGAGTTACCGACCATCCAATCGCGGCCGCATTGTGTCGTGAGTTTGGTGGTCCAATTGTCTCAACCAGTGCCAACCTCACTGGCTTAAAGCCAGCAAAATCTGCCTACCAAGTTCGTTGGCAATTACCAGAAGTCGATTTTGTGATGACTGGTGCCTGTGGCGGCCTGCAGCAACCCAGTACGATTCGTGATGCTTTGACAGGTGAGGTTTTCAGATGAGTCAGCCGGATATAAATGCAGTACGTGAATACTTACTGACGTTACAGGATAATATTTGCAGAGGACTTGAAAAAGTCGATGGTGTTGCAAGATTTGTTGAAGATGCTTGGCAACGAGATGCTGGTGGCGGTGGTCGTACCCGTTTAATGAGTGGCGGCGAAGTTATTGAGCAAGGCGGGGTTAACTTCTCCGAAGTGTTTGGTGACAACCTGCCTGGTTCAGCGACGGCTGCAAGACCAGAGTTAGCGGGGCGTAGTTTTCGTGCTTTAGGGGTGTCATTGGTTATTCACCCAAATAACCCTTATGTGCCAACTTCGCATGCTAACGTCAGATTTTTTATTGCCGAAAAACCTGGTGAAGATCCAATTTGGTGGTTTGGTGGTGGTTACGATCTGACGCCGTATTATGGTTTTGAAGAAGACGTTGTACATTGGCACCAAACGGCATTTGATGCTTGCCAGCCTTTTGGTGATAACGTCTATGCGGACTATAAAAAATGGTGTGACGAGTATTTCTACCTCAAACATCGTGATGAAGCACGTGGTGTTGGCGGCTTATTTTTTGATGATTTAAACGAATGGGGTTTTGAACGCTGTTTCGCATTCATGCAGGCAGTGGGCAACAGTTATCTTGATGCCTATTTACCTATCGTGCAAAAGCGTATGACGATTCCATTTGGTGAGACTGAGCGCGACTTTCAGTTGTATCGTCGTGGTCGCTACGTTGAGTTTAATTTGGTCTATGACCGCGGCACATTATTCGGTTTACAGTCAGGTGGCCGTACCGAGTCAATTTTGATGTCGCTACCGCCACTAGTGAAGTGGCGATACAACTGGCAACCGGAAGCTAACAGTCCAGAAGCACGGCTTTATACTGACTTTCTGCCGCACAAAAACTGGCTGAAGTAAACGGTTACTCCTCTTTAGATAGAAGTGCTAGCTGGTCTGCTTGATACTCATTGATTAAAGGTTCAATGACTTCATCAAGCGCACCGGCAGTTACTTCGGTCAGCTTGTATAACGTTAAATTGATACGGTGGTCAGTGATACGACCTTGTGGATAGTTGTAGGTACGAATGCGTTCACTACGATCACCGCTACCCACTAATAAACGACGTGTTTCTGCTTGCTCAGCTTGTTGTTTATCAATTTGTTCCGCCATGATCCGTGATTGCAGTACCGACATCGCTTTAGCGCGGTTCTTGTGTTGTGAGCGTTCTTCCTGACATTCCACCACAATACCCGTCGGAATATGCGTAATACGTATTGCCGAGTCAGTGGTGTTAACGTGCTGACCACCGGCACCTGATGAACGGAAGGTATCAACTTTCAAATCTGCCGGATTAATTTCAATTTCATCGATTTCATCAACTTCAGGCAGGATCGCAACAGTACAAGCTGAGGTGTGAATACGGCCTTGTGATTCTGTTTCCGGGACACGTTGCACTCGATGCGCACCTGATTCAAATTTCAAACGTGAGTAGGCACCTTCACCAACGATACGGGCAATAATTTCTTTGAAACCACCATGCTCACCCTCGGCTTTATTCAGCACTTCTACTTGCCAACGACGACGCTCAGCGTAGCGGCTATACATACGGAATAAATCACCCGAGAAAATAGCTGCTTCATCACCACCCGTTCCCGCGCGGATTTCCAGGTAGATGTTGCGTTGGTCATTGGGATCTTTTGGCAGCAACAGTTTTTGCAATTCGAACTCTAGTGTTTCTTGACGTTCTTCAGCTGCTTTAATCTCCTCGCGCGCCATTTCTTTAAGCTCAGGATCGTTCTCAGACAGCATCGCTTGCGCATCTTCAATGTCGCTGATGGTTTGCAGATAGGTTGCGAAGTTTTTTACTACAGGCTCAAGCTGTGCGTACTCTTGTGACAGCGAGCGGAATTTCTTTTGATCAGCCATCACCGAAGGCTCGGCCAAAAGGCCGCTGATTTCTTCGTGACGTTCAGTCAAAGCTTCGAGTTTGTGACGGATCGAGTCTTTCAATGTTAATCCTTAAGGTTAAAGAGCTGCCGAGCAGCATCCAATAGTGGATTGGTTTCGTCATATTGGAAAGCCGACAAACGTAATTGGCGGCTCGGCTCGTGCAAAAGTTTATTGGTTAGGCTGCGCGCCATTTCAGTCATGGCTTGTTCTGGTGGCATACCTTGTTCAATTTGTTTTAATGCTTTTTCAAGTACGGTACTGCTGTGTTGCTGTGCTTCGTCGCGAATGGCGCGAATTACCGGCACGGTATTTTGACTGCGCATCCAACCTGAGAAATGTTCTACCTGCGCATCAATGATTTCTTCGGCCTGTTTAGCTGCATCACGGCGGGACTGTAGATTTTCTTCGATGATATCGTGCAAGTCATCAACACAATAAAGGTAAATATCATCTAACTGACCGACTTCGGCTTCAATATCGCGTGGTACGGCAATATCCACCATAAACATCGGTCGACGTTTACGTTGTTTTAATGCGCTTTCGACCATACCTTTACCCAAAATAGGTAACTGGCTTGCGGTCGAACTGATGACGATATCAGCCTCAGCTAAGTGCGCAGGCATTTCACTCAGACTAATCGCGTAGCCGTTGAAAGGTTTGGCAATGGCATGTGCACGCTCAACGGTGCGGTTGGCAATAATGATGCGTTTAATGCCATTGTCATTTAAGTGGCGTGCAACTAATTCAATGGTTTCGCCCGCACCAATTAAAAGGGCAGTAGCTTGGCTTAAGTTACTGAAAATCTGTTTTGATAGGCTTACGGCTGCAAATGCGACAGAGACAGGACTATTCCCAATAGCGGTATCTGTTCGTACTTGTTTGGCAACTGCAAAAGCATGCTGAAAAAGGCGACCTAATGATTTACCCAAGGCTTGAGAATTAAGCGCTTGGGAATAGGCTGATTTTAATTGCCCTAATATCTGCGGCTCACCTAAGACCATCGAATCTAGCCCGCAGGCAACGCGGTATAAGTGACGTACTGCATCAATATCTTGATATTGATAACTAAACGGCAGAATATCGCTGTCAGCACTTGCTCGAACTTGCTGCAACCATAGTTGAATACCATTGTCATAGTCTTCATCAACACAGCAGTACAACTCGGTACGATTGCAGGTGCTGACGATGACAGTTTCGAGAATATTTGTCTGTTGACGCAGTGTGCTTAAAGCATCAGACAAAACATCGCCATCAAAGCTAAACTGCTCACGGACAGCGACCGGGGCTGTGGTATGGTTGATGCCAAAACAGACAAGATGCATAAATATAGGGTCGTATTAAATGCTGGTAAACTCTACAGCCAAAAACCGAATTGTCGGGTGCTCAATGTGTGATAAACCAAATTTGCCATTCTATCAAACTCAATCGCGCAGGTCGTTTTAATATGGATTTATTACAACAGTTTTGGTTCGGTACCAGACAAATTATTCGTGGAACAGCGTTATTGGGACTGCCAATTTTCTTATTGGCTTGTGCTGCAACGCCAGCCCAACAAAAGCAAACGGAAGCTGAACCGGAAGCTATGACAACAGATGACACAGAAATGACTTACCTGCCATTGTCATCAGAATTGGTTTATTACATTTTGACAGCAGAAATTGCAGGTCAGCGCGGTCAAATTGGCATTGCCAGCGACTTGTATCAAAAAGCTGCGGATACCATTGAATCACCGGCTTTGGCTGAGCGAGCTGCGCGTGTCGCGACCTTTTCCAGAGATAAGGGCCGGATTAATAAGGCGTTAGATAGATGGCAGTCTGTTGATCCCAATGATGCCGATGTATTGGTGATGCAGGTGCCGTTTTTGCTGAATGAAAAGCAATTTAACCAAGTCATCACTACCATGGATAAAGCCATTTCTTTATCCCCAGAAAAATCCCCGGTTTATTTGGCAACGTTTTCTGAACATTTAAGCGATATGGTCGATGGTGCAACGGCACTGCCAATGATGCGTCGTTTAGAAAGTTATCGAAATAATGATCCAGAAGCACGTTTTGCTTATGCGCGAATGGCCGCTTTTTACAAAGAATATGATTTAGCGCTTACCGAAATCGATGCACTGTTGGCTAAACAGCCTAATCATGAGCCTTTTTTAGCGTTGAAATCGGAAGTATTGCAACGAAATGGCGATCCAGAGAGAGCATTAAAGTTAATTGCCAAAGCGGCACAAAAACCAGGGGCTAGTGAAGAATTACGATTTTCTTATGCCAAATTACTGGGTGAAAATGGCGAAACAGCCAAAGCACAAGCGGTATTTGAAGAATTAAACTTAGAAAATCCAGATAACAAAGAAGTATTATTTGCGCTTGGTTTACTGGCTTTGGAAAACGGTGACGGCCAAACGGCGAAAACTTATTTCACCGATTTATTACGCAAAGGTGATCCCGCTCAGCAAGCTGGTTATTTCATGGGACTTGCCGAAGAGATGAACGGCAACATCGATGCAGCATTAGTGTGGTTCGCTTCTGTGCCAGCGGATAGTCAACGTTTTGATAGTGCTCAAGGTCGCTATATCAGCTTGTTGGCTGAGCAAGGCGATGTCGATAAAGCCCGTAATCATTTGAAATTGATGCGTCAGGAGCGTCCGGGACAAGCCCGCGAATTCTTTTTGTTTGAAGCAGCTTTCCTGCAAGAGCAAGACATGTCTAAAGAAGCCATGTCGGTTTATGACGAGGCGCTGTTACAGTTTCCTAATGATTTTGAGTTGTTATACAGCCGCGCCATGTTAGCGGAGTCACAAAACGATATTCCGAAACTAGAAGCAGATTTGCGTAAGATTTTGGAAATTGATCCCGATAACGCTCAAGCACTGAACGCTTTGGGGTACACACTGACAGACCGTACTGACCGTCATCAGGAAGCATTGCTGTTAATCGAGCGTGCACTTGAGCTTAAACCGGGAGATCCGTTCTTCCTAGATAGTTTAGGTTGGGTGTATTACCGAATGGGAAATCTCGATTTAGCTGAAAAATACTTACGTCAAGCGATTGCGGTGCAACCTGATGCCGAATTTAATGCCCATTTAGGTGAGGTATTGTGGCAGCAAGGTAAAAAAGGTGAAGCCCAAGCGGTTTGGCAAGCTGCCAAAGAACAAGATGCTGACAACAAAGTATTAAACGAAACCTTAGAACGATTTAATCAATGAGATTTTTACTGATAGGCAGCATTTTGCTGCTTGCATCAGCTTGTACGCCGTTTGGTCCAACCAAACCAGATTTACCTGCTGAACAATTATTGGCGCAGCGTGAGGCGCAATTAAAACAAATTGATGAGTGGTCATTTCGTGGCCGTACACTTATTCAGCAAGGTAAAGAGGGGTGGAATGCTGGCGTCAATTGGCAACAAAATGCCGCTGATTTCCATATCCAACTAACTGGGCCTTTTTCGCAAGGTGGCGTTGAGCTTTCAGGAAATGCACAGCAGGTAGAACTGCGTACCTCGGAAGGCGACCATTACGTGGCGGATACGCCCGAGCAGTTATTAGAACAAGTGTTAGGTTGGCGTTTACCGGTTAGTGCGTTAAGAGATTGGGTCAAAGGCCTTCCTTATGCCGATGAGCCGGTGCAATTAAAAGAAATTAATGACAATGGCCAACTGGTGTTATTACAACAAGCAGGTTGGGAAGTCTCGTTTATTCGCTATGTACCTTTTGCTGGTCAAACGATACCTGACAAAATCTTTATTAAGCGTGATGATTTAAGCATGCGCTTGGTGATTTCACGCTGGCAATAATGTTGACATATCAAAGTTGGCCAGCGCCTGCCAAGTTGAATTTATTCTTGCATATCACTGGCCAACGTGAGGATGGTTATCACTTACTGCAAACGGCATTTCAGTTTGTAGACTATGGTGACACGCTAGAGATTGCGGTAACCGAATCCCCAACAATACATTTATCACCAGCGCTACCTGGTGTAACTGACGACGATAATTTGATAGTGCGCGCCGCAAAATTATTGCAGCAAGCCACTAATACCAAACTGGGTGCTGATATCTGCTTACAAAAGCAACTACCCATGGGCGGCGGTTTAGGAGGCGGCAGTAGTGATGCCGCAACGACCTTAGTGGCGCTCAATGCACAGTGGAAATGTCAGTTATCCCAAGATAAATTAGCTGAATTGGGATTGCAATTAGGCGCAGATGTGCCGGTATTTGTGCGCGGGCAGGCTGCTTGGGCTGAGGGTGTTGGCGAATTATTAACACCCATATCGCCGCCTGAGCCTTGGTATTTAGTAGTGATCCCTGATTGTCAGGTCTCCACTGCAGAAATATTTTCTACTTCGGAATTGACACGCGACTGCGTTCCTATCAAAATATCGGGCTTCCTTTCGGGGGAAGGCAGTAATGTCTGCGAAGCGGTAGTCAAGCAGCGTTATCCGGCAGTTGCCGAAGCGCTGGATTGGTTGGCACAATATGCCAATCCAAAAATGACTGGCACAGGTGCTTGTGTTTTTGCTAGCTTTGCAACAGCTGCCGAAGCCAAGCAAGTTTGGCAACAACTGCCGGTATTATGGCAGGGATTTGTCGCCAAAGGCTGTAATCAGTCGACTTTGCTTGATGCAGTTAGTCGCTTTAGCGAATAATTTGCAAGATTATGAGTTTGAAATAGTTGGGGTATAGCCAAGCGGTAAGGCAACGGGTTTTGATCCCGTCATTCCCTGGTTCGAATCCAGGTACCCCAGCCACTCTTTTGTTTTTTCATTGAACTCGGCAGCTCAACTTGTGACTCAAAATCGTATCCTCCAGTTACAGCAGCGTACCGCCGATGACAACATGATGGTGTTCACCGGCAATGCTAATCGCAAGTTGGCTGAAAGCATCGCCAACTTCCTTAACATTTCCCTCGGTAAAGCCACTGTTGAAAAATTCAGCGACGGTGAAATCATGGTCGAGATCCTCGACAATGTCCGTGGTAAGGACGTTTTCATCGTCCAGCCAACGTGCAGACCGACCAATGATAATTTGATGGAATTGATGGTGATGACCGACGCTATCCGTCGTGCATCTGCCAAACGTATTACCTTGGTTGTCCCTTATTTTGGATACTCACGTCAGGATCGCCGTCCGCGATCTGCTCGTGTTGCGATTACCGCCAAAGTGGTTGCCAATATGTTGACCGGTGTTGGTGCAGACCGTGTGTTAACGGTTGATTTGCACGCCGATCAAATCCAGGGGTTCTTTGATTGCCCTGTCGATAATGTTTATGCCTCTCCAGTATTGCTTGGCGATATTTGGAAACATAAATACGATGATTTAGTGGTGGTTTCACCTGATGTTGGTGGTGTGGTTCGTGCGCGTGCGTTGGCAAAACATCTTGATGTTGAGTTGGCCATTATCGATAAACGTCGCCCACGTGCCAATGTCGCCAAAGTGATGAACATTATTGGTGATATCGAAAACCGTACTTGTGTCATGGTTGATGATATGGTCGATACGGCAGGAACCTTATGTGCCGCCGCAGCTGCGTTAAAAGAACATGGCGCCAATAAAGTGGTGGCCTACTGCACGCACCCAGTTTTATCAGGCCCTGCAGTCGAAAATATCAGTAAGTCGCTGCTAGATGAATTGGTGGTGACAGACACGATTCCGTTACAGCCAGCTGCTGCCGCAAGTGCGAAAATTCGCGTACTCAGTATTGCTGAAATGCTGGCTGAAGCGATGTACAGAATTAGTAACGAAGAGTCAGTAAGCTCTTTGTACATGGATTAACCCTAACGGGTTGAATGTGCCGAACCTGGTCGCGGGGGAGGCGAAATGCCACGGAAAAGTGGCTTAGTAACGGACCGCGGTCCGTTTTTTAGTCTTGGAGAAAGAGATGGAAAATTTATTTGAAGTACACGCCGAAACGCGTACTGACGAGGGGAAAGGTGCGAGCCGCCGCCTACGTCATGCGGGTAAAGTACCGGCTGTTGTTTATGGTACCGAGAAAAAACCGGTATCGATTTCTTTAGATCATAACCAGTTTATCCGCCATTTGGCTGAAGAAGCGTTTTACGCGCACATTCTGACACTGGTTATCGACGGTAAGAAAAACCAAGTTGTTTTGAAAGATCTGCAACGTCATCCAGCGAATGACAACAAAATCATTCACGCTGACTTCCTGCGTGTCGATGCTAAACATGAAATGACAATGACTATCCCATTGCACTTCACTAACGAAGAAAAATCAGTTGGTGTTAAAGCGGGTGGTCAGGTTGCGCATCTGATGTCTGAAGTTGAGATCACATGCTTACCGAAAGATCTGCCTGAGTTCATTGAAGTCGATGTCGCTAAATTAGGCATGGATGAGTCAATTCACTTGTCTGAACTGACCTTGCCTAAAGGTGTTTCATTGACAGCGTTAAGCCATGGTCAAGAAGAGCACTTAGAAGAAGGTGAACGTTCTTCTTATGACCAAGCGATTGTTAGCATTCATGAGCCACGCGTTGCACAAGTCGAAGAAGAAGATGCTGACGTAGCTGATGATGCTGAAGAAGCGAAAAAAGACGAAGAATAATTCATTAATCTTTGTCATTGGGAGCTGTTATGGACAACTGGATCATTGCCGGTCTAGGTAATCCCGGCTCTCAATATCAACACACCCGACATAACGTCGGGTTCTGGTTGCTGGACCAGTTAGCCGCTGATGCTGGTGTATCGTTTAAAACCGATAGTCGTTATCAGGGTGAGCTGGTTCAGTACACCACACCAGAAGCCAAAATCTGGCTACTCAAACCGTTAACCTTTATGAATCGCAGCGGACAATCTGTCGCCGCGTTAGCCAATTTTTATAAAATCCCGCCACAAAACCTGTTGGTTATCCATGATGAGCTGGATTTACCTGCCGGAACGGTCAGGTTAAAAAAAGGGGGCGGTCATGGTGGTCATAATGGTTTGCGTGACATCATCGCCCAAAATGGTGGGCAAAAAGATTTTCTGCGTTGCCGGATAGGTATTGGTCATCCGGGCAATAGCAAACAAGTGGCTGATTACGTCCTGAGTAAACCCTCAGCTGACGATCGCCAACAAATCATGCACAGCATTGATGATGCGCTACGCGTATTGCCTGATGTGCTTAATAACCAAATCGATAAAGCCATGAACTGGCTGCATTCACAATAGGATTTTCCATGGGATTTAAGTGCGGCATCGTTGGTCTGCCAAATGTTGGTAAATCGACCCTATTTAATGCTCTGACCCAAGCGGGTATAGAAGCTCAGAACTATCCTTTCTGCACGATTGAGCCGAATGTTGGCATTGTGCCAGTACCTGATCCACGTTTGGATAAACTGGCTGAAATCGTCAAACCACAAAAAATTCTGCCAACCACAATGGAGTTTGTGGATATTGCAGGTTTGGTGGCAGGTGCATCTAAAGGTGAAGGTCTGGGTAATAAATTCCTAGCTAACATCCGTGAAACTGACGCAATTGCCCATGTTGTCCGTTGCTTTGAAGATGAAAACGTCGTGCATGTCGCTGGTAAGGTTTCACCTGTCGATGATATCGAAGTGATTAATACTGAGCTAGCTTTAGCGGATTTAGAATCAGTTGAAAAAGCGATTTTAAAAACCAGTAAAGATGCTAAAGGCGGCGATAAAACTGCAAAAGCACGTTTAGCGTTACTCGAACAAATGCGTGAACATCTTGATGGTGGTTTGCCAGTTCGTGCCATGAAGCTTGATGATGACCAGCTAGCGTTAATGACTGGCCTGCATTTACTGACTATCAAACCAACGATGTATATTGCCAATGTCGCTGAAGATGGTTTTGAAAATAACCCTGCATTAGCCGCCGTTGAAAAACTCGCTGAATCTGAAAATGCCGTTGTTGTTGCAATTTGTGCCAGCATTGAAGCGGAAATTGCCGATCTGGCTGATGAAGATAAAACGGAATTTTTATCGGAACTTGGTTTAGATGAGCCGGGTCTGAATCGTGTTATTCGCAGTGGCTATCAATTACTGGGTCTGCACACCTACTTCACCGCTGGTGTCAAAGAAGTCCGTGCTTGGACTGTTGAACTGGGCGCAACAGCTCCAGAAGGTGCTGGTGTGATTCATACAGACTTTCAAAAAGGCTTTATTCGTGCCGAAGTGATTGGCTACGAAGACTTTGTTCAATTTAATGGTGAACAAGGTGCAAAAGATGCAGGTAAATGGCGTCTTGAAGGCAAAGATTACGTCATCAAAGATGGTGATGTAATGCATTTCCGCTTTAACGTTTAATCCGAATAGTACTGCGCGAGTGGCTCAGTTTTGAGCCGCTTTAATCTTAGGCTGAGGAAAACGCATGAAACGCTGGTTTATCGGTTTGTTAGTTTTGCCACTCGCGATCAATACGGCTCAAGCAGCATCTGCAATGGATGATTGCATTCTATCTAAAATCGCCACCTCAGATGATAGTGTTACGGTGGGTAATATTCGCGATATTTGTCGTGGTGAAATCGCTGCAGAGAAGCCTGCGATTTTGCCTGACGATGCGGCAGCATCCTTAACCATTAATAACCAGCCAGTTGATGATGTGCCGATGGCTGATGAGCAAATTGACACTATCGAGACGGCGGATGGTTCGGCATTGACGCGCCGTTTGGTATTAGAAAAAAGCCAATCCAATAATCCATTCGTTTTTCTGCCGCATCGCCCTAACTACTTTATTTTCAGTAATAACATGGCATCGCCTAACTTGGCACCGTTCGATGCTGCAGATCCGGATGGCGATAATAGTTTCCAGCCATGGGAGAGTAAGTTTCAGATCAGTTTGAAACTACCCGTTGCTCGTGGACTCTTTGGTGGTCGTGCCGATGCATTTATTGCCTATACCAACCGTTCTTTTTGGCAGATGTTTAACCGCGATAACTCTGCCGCATTTCGTGATTCCAATCATGAACCCGAAGCATGGTTATCGTTTGCTAACGATTCGGAAATTTTTGGCTTTAAAAACTCCTTAATTAATGTGGGTATTAATCATCATTCAAATGGTCAGAGTGGTGCCTTATCTCGCAGCTGGAATCGGGTGTTTGCAGAAGCGGTCATGGAAAAAGGCAACTTTTACTTCTCACTGCGTCCTTGGTGGCGTGTGCCAGAAAGTGATAGCTCAGATGACAACCCCGATATTGAAAAATACATGGGTAATTTTGATTTCACCTCAGTTTATAAATACGGTGACCATAGCTTTGATTTGATGCTACGTAATAACCTACGCAGCGATAATAAAGGTGCGGTTCAGCTTGGCTGGAGTTTCCCGCTATACAAAAATTTCCGCGGTTATGTGCAGTGGTTTAATGGTTATGGCGAGAGCCTGATTGACTATGATCACCGTACAAATAGTATTGGTTTAGGCATTCAATTCAGCGATTGGCTGTAATTGGCGATGTTAATGGTTGATATTTAACCAATGGCAACGTAAAATGCTCGGCTTCGTGGCTACATAGCTCAGTTGGTTAGAGCACATCACTCATAATGATGGGGTCCCTAGTTCGAATCTAGGTGTAGCCACCACTTCTTTCTTCTCTCCTGTTTTATCTCCCGTATCTGTACTGTAAGACCTATCACAGGTTTTCCGCTATTGATGTTTTCACGGTAACATACCGATTAACCTGTCGTTATGTTTAACCTTGTGTAGCCGTTGACCGGAAATAAAACAAGCCATGTTTGAATCATTCAGTTCACTCAACTTAAAGTTGCCTAAAGAAATCATTGTTTCTGATTCTTTTATTGGTTTGCTAATCAGCAGCGTTATTCTGATCACGGCGATACTTATCATCCGCGCTTTGACGGCAAGATTCATTAAACAAAAAATCGAATCCTACGAGCTGCGTCGTCGTTGGTTAGTGCAATCACGCAATGGTTTGATTCTGTTGATGGCGCTTGGCTTGATCTTCATTTGGGGACAAGAGTTACGCACTTTAGCCTTATCAGTTGTCGCGATTGCCGTTGCTTTTGTGGTCGCCACCAAAGAGCTCATCATGTGTGTCATGGGCTCAATACTCAAAACTGGCGCAGGCTCATTTACCGTAGGTGATCGAATTCAGGTCAAAGAGTTTCGTGGTGATGTCATTGATCAAAACCTACTGGCGACCACTATTTTAGAAGTCGGTCCTGGCAAATCGACGCATCAACGGACTGGCCGTTTAGTTGTGCTGCCAAATGCTATGTTTGTTGCTGAGCCCGTTATTAATGAGAGTTATACCAACGACTATATTTTGCATGTTTTCACCGTGCCATATAAGCGTGAGGATGATTGGCAGTCTGCTCAGAAAGCTTTTCTGCAGGCGGCAAACCGTCACTGCATGCCCTATATGAAAGAAGTCCGTAACTATATGCGGCAGATTAGTCAGTTACGAGGGGTCGAAGTCCCTTCTGTTGAGCCACGGGTTACTCTGGCGGTTCCAGAAGCTGATGAGATACATTTAGTGGTGCGCATACCGGCAAGAGCGCATCAACGCGTCCAAGTTGAACAGGCGATTCTGAGTGAAGCGTTAACAGGTGTTCCTAGCCCTGTGGAGCCATAGACGGAAGCCTTTTTTTGTAAATACTGTTATAAGCTGGTTTTATTTTTAATACAAAAAGGAGTTCAAGGATGAGTATTGCACAAGAGTTTAAAAAGTTTGCCCTGCGTGGCAATGTTATGGATATGGCTGTCGGTATCATTATCGGTGCAGCATTTGGCAAGATTGTCTCATCGCTGGTTTCAGATATCTTAATGCCACCATTAGGTTTGCTGCTTGGCGGTGCGGATTTCAAAGATTTGGCCGTGGTACTTCAAGAGGCGGTTGGTGAGACCCCAGCAGTCGTGATTGCTTATGGCTCATTTATTCAGACCATTATTGATTTCATCATTATTGCCATGGCTATTTTTGTTGCTATTAAAGTCATGAACTCGATGAAAGCCAAAGAGGAAGCGGCGCCTGCTGCACCGCCTGCTCCCTCAAAAGAAGAAGTATTATTGACCGAAATTCGTGATTTACTGAAAAACAAATAACGATAACAACAAGTTACCAATGCTGTGGCTGGTTAAGCAGTCGCTCAATTTGTTGATAAATGGTCTGTAGCTCAGTAATGCCACTTCTTGCAGTGGCATGCTGATCTTCCTCAAAAAGGTTTTTCAGCCCCGCTGCGGCATGGAACAGCTCCATATTTGCCAATTTAAGCTGGTCTAGCCAGTGTTGGTTAAATAAGTCTTCTTTCCGTGCTTGCTCAACCCAATAGTTAAAGTGGTTTTTCTTTGGGTTTAGGATTGGCCAGCCATGAATATCATCAGGATCAGACTGTAAATTTTTAATAACCCGTTGCAACCAGTTCTCGGTTTGTAATTGCATTAGCGTTAATAATCGCTGTTGTGGGTTCATCTCTATCCGAGCGTGTTCAAGCCATTCAGCAATGGGGTGATAGTCGTTTAACCAATTTGCCACAGTTGTAGCTGGCATTGGCCCAGAAATGGCATAGCCTTGGGCAACATCACAGCCTATCGTCATCAGTAACCTGCCATGGGTTAAGGTTTCAACCCCTTCGGCAATCACTTCATGTTGGAAAGCTTCCGTCAGCCCAATCACACCATCAACAATGGTGAAGTCATTGGCATCATCCAAAATATCGCGAACAAAGCTTTGATCAATTTTGATGATATCAACTGGCAAATGACGAAGGTGGCTTAATGATGAGTAGCCAGTACCAAAATCATCTAATGCAATACGAATACCTAAACCTTTTCGACAGGTGCGAATAATGCTCGAGATATTGTGAATATCACTCAGTACACTGCTTTCCAAAACTTCAACTAATAAATAACTTGAGTCGATACTTGGGTATTTGGATAAGGCAAAATCAAGCGCATCATAAAAACCAGACCACTGTAAGTGATGGGCTGATACATTCACACTAATCGATATGTTCGGATTAATCTGCTGCAATTGTTGTAACTGATTCAGCGCTTGTTCGATAACCCAATTACCAATACGAACTTCCAAGTCGTTATTGTTAATCAATGGTAAAAACTCAGCTGGTTCCAACAAGCCACGCTCAGGATGTTGCCAACGAATTAATGCCTCAAAGCCGATAACGTTACCGGTACGCATATTGACCTTCGGCTGATAAAACACTGCCAGTTGCCCACTGTTAAAGCTGTGTTGCAGTTCAGCAATCTGGTTTTGTTTATGTAAGCGCTGTTGGTCATGAAGCGCATCAAATAAATAATGTTGGTTTCGACCTGACTGTTTAGCTTGATACATTGCCTGATCAGCATGACGTAACAAAGTGTCAGCATCAGCATGATCGAGTGGATAGAGCGTTACGCCTAAACTGGCACTTAGTCGAATATTGGCATCGTCGATTTTGTAAGGCATTGCGATTGTGCGCTGTAAGCGGCCAATCATACGTTCGCAATGCTCAACAGAACCAAGTTCATTAAGCAAAATGGCAAATTCGTCACCACCCAACCTTGATGCAGTATCGTCTTCGTGGATACAAGCCTTAATTCGCTGTGCAACCTCAACCAGCAGTTGATCGCCAACCTCATGACCATAACGGTCATTAATTGGTTTAAAGCCATCCAAATCCAAGAATACGACACCTAACAAGCTATGTTGACGGTCACTATGGGCAATGGCTTGTTGGAAACGGTCGGCAAACAGGCTGCGATTAGGTAAGCGCGTCAAAATGTCATAGTGCGCCATCATTTCGAGAGCTTGCTGTTGTTCTTTGGTGCGGGTGATGTCAGAAAACAAACCTAAGTAATGCAGCGTATCGCCGTATTCATCAACCAAAGTGGAAATCGTTAAGAGCTCGGCAAATAATTCGCCATTTTTACGACGATTCCAGACTTCGCCTTGCCAGTGACCTTTCTCTTTAAGTTGCTGCCACATCTCTTGGTAAAAATTTTCTTCGTGTTTACCTGACTTTAGTAATGATGGCGGCCGGTTTATCACTTCGGCTCTGCTATAGCCGGTAATTTCTGTAAATGCGGGGTTGATATCGACAATTAAACCACGCGCGTCAGTAATCAAGATGCCTTCATGGGCTTGATTAAAGACGCGACCGGATAATTTCAGTTTTTCTTCAGCCCGTTTACGCTCGCTGATGTCATAAAGAATCACGATAAAGCTGCGACTTTTACCATCTTTTAATAACGTCGCATTGGCTAGAACATGTTTTTTCTGACCATGTTTACAGTGAATATCGACTTCTAGTGAGGAAACGTTGTCATCGTTGTTAATGATATGACCAAGATATTCTTTCCAGAGGGACTGGACCTGCTCTCGGTAATCCTTATCAGGATAAGCAAGTGGCCACCAATGACTTACGGTTGGGACATCTTCCAAGGTATAACCAAAAGTATCGATAAACGCTTGGTTGAGAAAGGTCACATTATTATTTTCGTCATATAAGGCGTGTGGCACAGGTGAAGTGTTGAGTATTGTTCTTAAGCGGTTTTCACTTTTGCTAAGGACATTTTTTGACTGACGAAGTCGAAGCATCCAAAGTAGAAAAATCACACTAATAATGATTAGGCCCAAGGCAATCTGCCAAATCAATTCTGTCGATGGGCCGGCGGGTAATGAAAGTCCCATCCAGCGGTTTTCGATGTTTTGCTTTTCTTCGTAGGTTAAGCTGGCGAGCACTTTATTAATCATCGACAGCAATTGTGGTGCGGCTGGGTTAACGGCAATCCGATAAGCTGTCATATCACCAGTTTGGCCGGCAAACTGTAAGTTGATTAAATCAGCCTGCTTAATGGCGTAATTACTGTAAGCGGCATCACCAACATAAGCATCAGCCTCACCAGTAGCGACCTTTTCTAAGGCTTCTCTTGTGGTGTCGGTTAGCAATAAATTAATCGCTGGGTAATGTCGTGCCAGTTTTTCCTGCACGTAATAATCGCGCTCTACCGCGACGGTTTTACCTGTGAGGTTTTCTAACGTACCAATAAAGCCGTAGCGGTTAGCATTAACGATGACAATCGGGTTGGTGATATAGGGCAAGGTAAAGTCGAGGTATTCGTCGCGTTGCGGGTTGCTATTAACGCAGGCCAACATGTCTAGCTCACCACGTTTTGCCATATCCATGATCTGATGCCAGGGCCTATCGGCAACAATCTCAAATTTGATCTTTAAGCGGTCTTCAAGCAAATGAATATATTCTGCAGCAAGACCAACATAGTCGCCGTTGTCATTAATCCATTCATATGGCGCAAAATCACGATCTACACCAAGACGCACGACAGGATGTTTAGTTAGCCAATCTTCCTCAGCTGGTGTGAGGTGAAGCAAGCTCGAATTGTCAGCGATAAAGCCTGACAGACGCGTTTCACTCAGGGCTGGTGCAATTCCTAAACGGTTATAAATATTTGCGGCACGACGCAGTCTGGCGACTTCTAACTGACCAATAGGTAATAGATCCGGCATGACCAGATTGCGAATTTCCTGCGCTTCATAGATGAGTTGTTCCCTTGAAAGCGAAGTGTCGTACTGGTCGATGATTAGATCGATTATTTTTTTGGGGTTTTCCAGTGCATAACGCCAACCTTTTAAGCTGGCCCGTTTAAATCGGGTTGCACGATCGGGGAAATTGCGAAGCTCTTTATCACTGGTAAATAAAATATCACCGTAAAAGTCATAGCCATAACTTTGCGGATTAATGACATTGACCGGTACACCCATACTCCGTAAACGAAACGGTTGATCGGTTACATAACCCGAAATGACATCAACTTTGTCATCAATAAGACTTTGTATATCTGGGATTTTGGAGACTTCTTGATAATCACCGGGAAGTAAACCGCTATCTGCAAGCAGTGCGCGAAGAACGACGTCGTTGCCAGATGACTGGTCAAACATGATGCGTTTGTCACGGAGTTCGTAAGGACTGACGATGCCAGATTGTCTTTTGCTGATTAAAACCAACGCATCATGCTGAAAGATTGCTGCCAGTGCTTTGATTGGTGTGCCAGTCGCGTATTCCGCTAATAGGCCAATACCACCCACACCAAAGTCGGCATCACCATTGAGCACTGTTTCGACAACATCTTCACCTGGCTCACGGGCTGAAATAACAACATCTAGATTTTCATCTTGATAATAACCATTTGCTAAAGCGGCGTAGTAACCAGCAAATTGGAACTGATGTTGCCATTTGAGTTTGAGGGTGACGGTCTCTGGGCTAGGCTCGTTTGCATGTGCAACGGACATACCTAAACATGTCAGTAGACAAATAATGCATAAACGAAACCAGTGACTCATGATGCGTACTTCTGTGAAGACGCAATGATGATACCAAGAATTGTGACAATCGTTGCTGGATATTATGAATCGTAATGCATATTAGGCTGCAACAGTGGTGGCATCTGATAGTGGTGCATCTTTGAAGGTAAACCGCTCAAAATCAGAGTTTTGCATCATCAATTTGTCAGCAATAACATTGAAACTAAAGCGTTTTTTGGCTGTTTTTACCGTTAAGTCTCGGCCTTCGTGAAATACGCCTTGGCTAGTAATTAATGTTGCAGATTGATGTAACCGCGGCAGTTCTGGCATTAATACACCGGGTTGTAATACATCATGCTTGCCATCAACAGCATACTGAATAGCCAGTGGCTCACCTTCAATTAGCGCAAGTCCCACCTTACATTGACCATGGTCATCAGTGCGTAGCCAACGAATTAATGCCAACCGTGCGATACCTTTAGCATCAGGCTCATCGACTTCAATAATGCCAACAAAGTCGCCAACTTGTAGTTCAGCACTGGTCGAGGTGGTGTAGCGACTGAGCAAATAACCAAAATCATTTTTATTTAAAATTTCCCAATGATTTTTGGCGTCGTTGGCACTGGCTTCAGTGACTTGATTGCGTTGTAACAGAGCTTGATGAACTGCCGGTAAGCCAATCGCAAGATTAGCCGATTTACTACCACTAAATGCCACACGTGGTTGCTGGCGTTGGTATGAGGTATTCAAAAACGGCGCTAACTCTTTCACCAACTGAAGCTGTTGTTCTGATAATTCGTGATCAGTACGTTGTAAAAGATTATCTACGGCCATCAACACAGGCTTGGTGTTAACCATTAAGGTGGGTGGCCGCTGATCTGAATCGCCAGTCGGCAAAATACTCGGCAACGGTGTTCTGTCACTGAGACAATTAATATAAAAATGGCCGGGAGCAGGAGAGGTGGTCTCAGTCAGCTGAGAAATTTCCGTAAATGCCGCTAAACCGCGCAAGAGTTTATAAACCGTTGTCACATCACCACTTTGTAAACCAAAGGGGTTACTAATGCTCAGCAACATGATTTGAGCGTATCTTTTGGCGACACTATCAGCGGCCTGATATTGCGAGTTCACAAAGGGTGGGTTATTAGCCACGCCGGCAACATCACATAGCAAAAACAGTTGATGACACTCCCTGAAGACGCCCGTTGGCACGCTGCGATAAAACTTATAGTGATGCAGTGCTAGATAACTTAACTGTTCACAGGCCCGATAAATGCCCATATGGCCAATGGGATTACGTTCCAGATTGGCTTTGACTAAGCCTGCTTCGATAACAACAATTTTGTAACCAATTGCCAGCTGGTTCATTAGTTCGGCAAGGTCATCAATAATTTTCTGGCGCTGCTCTGTTTTTGGATATTGCTTGCGAAGTGCGGCAGGTGTCAGGGTAAAAAGTAGTTGATTGAGTGGCCCGCGGTACATGTCTAACAAGAAAAGACGATTTTTGAGCGGTACTTGGTTTTGATTAAAACGCGCTAGCGCATCAAGGTAGATTTCAATGAATTGCGGCAGATTATTACGCGGTAATTTATCTAACCAGTGGCTAAGTAACGATTCGTTGAGTTCAATACTGCTAGTAAGTTCACGCTCAGCAGGAATGCTGAGATTAAGTGATGGCATGGTGTCTGGCAGTTTGAACGGCATGGTTAGACGTTACCTGAGACATCAAATGTGGTTAACAACATGCGGGACAGACTCCTGCCAGCGACCAGTTAGGCAAACTTGAATCATAACCCCGAGTTTAAGTTGTAGACAATCGAATACGTCAGATTTCGGAGGTCAAAAAAAGATTGTTCGGGATTTTTACTGGCAGGATTGTTACAAATCGCAACCCAATTGCAGACGTTAGTTGTTTTTATCTAAGCCAATAATTTCGCCATAACGTTGTATAGCGGCCTCTTCATTAATAAATCTGGCATTGACCAGCTGCCAATTTTGTTCGCTATCAAACGCTTTGCTACAACCTAAGGCTTGTGAAGCTTGTGGTGCTAACGCAAACATAGAGCGGCCACCTTGGCGGACATTTGCGAAATAACGATCAAGATGTAGATCGACAATATGCTGCTGATGACGATTGTTAATGAAAATACGCTTACCGCCTTTTTCTTCGCAATCTTCATCAGACTCCTGCGTGAACACAATCAGATCAGCGGCGGATTGTTCATCAGACCATACAGGCTGGGCCAAACCAATGAGTAAACCAGCGAAAATAAAGCTGCTGATACATTTCAGGTGATACATAAGATCCTCAATCAATGATGGGCTGTATCACTGACCGGCGACGTTAATTAGAGTTGCTGGGCACAGTGAAGTCAGGATGACTTCCTTAATGTTTTGAGGTGAAATGCTGAAAATGGCCACCTAAAGTGAGGAAAATAAGCGAGTAACAACATCACTAAACTCAATGCTGCAGGGATTGCGCTTAAATTTGTTTTGCGGTTTTGAGATTGGGCAAACTCAGGTTGAGTCATGGCTTTAACTAAACCATCGGCGGATTGCAGGTGGTGAAAGTGCATACCGGCGTCTTCCGCAAGGCCACTGAGATAATCAATTCTGACATTAGAAAGATGCTCGCTGCCAGATTGCTGGTTTTTACCCCATGGTGCATTTCTTGGTACATAACCTTCAATTTTGCTGGGATCTTCAGGCAATCCAAAGGTCGTGTTATGCGGCACATCTTCACTGGTGTAATAGCCAATTTGATTGCCATCTTCATCATATTTGGGAATACGGCTAAGCGCGGTATCACCGGTGCCGACAATAAGCCCTTTAACCGGCGTCAATGATTCGTCAGGCCCAAGTTGTAAGGCTTTTAAATCCGGCTGATAGCGTGGGTTAAGTGGTGGCGCTTCATGGCCATCGGTGAAAAATAACAAAGTATGGGTATCTAGCGCGATTTCTCGAGTTAAATCGATGGTATTGGCTAATGCCAGCATAATATTGCTATCAGCCACCCAAGCCATCCGCCAATCTATTTTTTGAATCGTCGCTTGCAGTTCCGTGTAGTCCTGACAAATCTCAACCGGGGTATAAAGTAGGGTTGGCGTTCGCTCCGTGAAAATGCCAACGCCAACTCGCGAGCCACAAGGTAATTGCCGGATAGCTCGCAGCATTTCAGTCTTAACTTTTTCCAGTCGACTCATCGGTTCACCATCGGCGGCCTGATAATCACGCACATTCATGCTACGGGTAATATCCACCAACATAAAATAATCATATTTCTTGCTAGGAAACGGCAAAGGTGGCAACAAAATCGCCACAGCCATCAAGATAAGTGAGCTTAACAAAAGCCAGCGAGAGCGAAGAAATTGCTTCATGGTAAACCTATTGGAAAACCTGGCATCGCAGACCAAAGCTCATCACTGGTTTCTTGGCTTTCTTCAAGGATCTTGGCTTCGCCTAGTGGCAGGTCACGAGACAAACGTTGTGACGCTTCATAATTAAACTTTGCCAGCCAAAACTCAGGATCAATACTTAAGGCTGAACGAAAAAATCCCTTGGCCACATCAGCCATAGCTGTTGCCCGATCGACCGACAGATTTTCTGCCATACCGATGGCTTGAATAAGATAGAGATTGCCAAGGTTGTAATAAATCTGGCGTTTTTGCTGTCGGTCAGCAAATCTCTCGGTCGCACTGTAGGTTTCCACTGCTTCATCAAATAAGCCAAGCTCTGCCTGACGATAGGCATAAGCAATTCGCACTTTGGCAGATTGCATATTTAATGTTGAGGGAGCAGGTAACGAGCCTTTATTAATCAATGAAATTTGGTGATTGATCTCTTGTGCTTGAAAATACGACACCGTTAGCCAACCCAAGGTAACGACTGATACCAGTAACAACACACCGGTTAGGGTACTGAGTGTCGAGCGACGCAGCGTCATGGTTTGTACTCCAGAAATTTCACCGAAGATAAAATGGCCAAACAAACAAAAGCCAAGATAAAGAGCGGTTTATGTAACGGTTGGCGAGGGATGTTTTCTTCGTATACCAATGGCAGGTTTTCCAACTCATCTAATTCATCAACAGCGGCTTGTAACGACGCCTCCGTATCAATTTCGTAGGCGCGATATTTCACTGGCAAGCTTTTAAAAAACTTATCTAAATATCGCTCTGGCATGACCCGAGGATTATCATCACGTGCTGAGCCGGGCGTTGAGTGAATGCCAAGCCCATTTTCAGTGCGTAAGAAAAACCAATAAAGACTGGTCTGATAACGTTCAAACCATTCACGCAATACCCGTTGTGCGCGATGATCTAACATGGCAGCGCCATCTGATACTAAGACAATGACTCGTGAGCCGGTATGTGGCTGATCTTCAAAAAACCGCAACCCCATTCCCAAGCCTTTTGCCGCATTAGTGAATGCCAACCCCGGACTTTGCAGGCTATTGATAGCGGCTTGGGTAAACGATTTATGTTCAGTTAGAGGGCTGATAAAAAATGGCTGGGTGGTAAAGCCAACAACACCAAATAAATCATGGGGACGTTTATCGACAAACTGTGACAACAGGTTATGCGCGATTTCACGTTTGGCCGGTGTGGTTTCATCAGGCACTTTACCGCCAAAGGTTTCATTCATACTGCCGCTTCGGTCTAAGACAAAAACGATGTGGGCGCCATTACCTGTTCTTAATTGGCTTTGCTCTGTGAGATGTAAACCGGCGAGTCCCAGCACAATACTGATAAACGCTGTCATCCCAATCAGTTGTAGTAGTCGGTGTATGCGTTTTGAACTTGGGTGAGCAGGAAATAGTGGTGTCCAGCTCACGGTTTGTTTGCGGAAAATATGTTGAAACAAAGGCAGTAAGCCAAGTACCAACAGGCCACAAACCCAAGGATAGGACAAACTTAGGTTCATGGTTTTCCTTGGCTTACCGGTTCTGCTTGCTGAAGACGACGCGCCAGTTTTTGCAAACTACTTAAAGTAGGTAAAGCGACGGTTTGCTGACCAAATAAAACCGCATGAGATTGCTGGAAAAATGCGTCAATTTCCGTTGAATATCGAGAAAAAGAAGGGTTTTGTTGGTAAAAGTCTGGAAGTTGGTGAATAAACACCGCATGTCCTGCAACCTGATTAAAGCCGTCATGGATGGCGGTAACCGCAGCCTGACAAGCTGTCAGTTCATCGTTTTGATGGGCATTTATCTTACGAATTTTTCGGTGAGCTTGCTGGAAGGGCGATTGTTGTCGTTGCCATAACCAACCGCGAAGATATGCCCAGACAAGTAATAAGAATGCTGTGATGACTATCAGTATGATGATGTGTTTTTGCTGCTCCACAACGCCTTGTGATAATGGCACCAAAGCCGGCTTCATAAAGCTTTGTTCGGTTTCATCTGAGCCAACACCGCGCGGTGTGATGTCTTTTAATGGTGACATCGTAAATTGCCATTCGGGCAGCGTGACATAGATTTCTTGACCGCCATTTCGATGGGCGCGTAGCCGATGCGAAGGAATTTCCAGTGTGCGGACATCAAGTGGCGCATAAAACGTCTGATAAGTGAGCTCCACTGAAAACAGTTGTCGCTGGGTATTACCCTCAAGTGCTTTTAGTGAGACGTCGCGAAGGTTAAGCCAGTAATTCAAGTCGCCTGAGACTGGCAAAGAGGACTCTGCCAGTTGGTAGCCGGCGGGTAGCTGCACCACAAAACGATGTTGAATGAGATCGCCAGTTAATACGCCAAATTCTCGTCCAAAAGACTGCTTAATGACACCGCTTGGTGTTTCGGCGTTGACTGGCAAAGCCAGCCCTAATAACACGACACAGAGAAATGCCTTTAATCCCTGAGCACGCATTTTATTCTCCGAGAAAGTAGCGGTTGAACTGGGGAGCTGCCGCTGCATCAGTTAGCCAAAGCGGGCGGTGGCCAAATACATTAAAAATATTGTTAAGTTTGGCTTTTCGTTCAGTAAATGCCTGTGTCAGCTGTCGCTTTTGACGCGGTGTTGTGAACAATAAATGCTGTTCACCTGATTCGGCATCTTGTACCTGAATAAACCGCCAAAGGGGATAATCTTTATTATCTGCCTCAGCCCAGATCACAACGGGCACGACAATATGTGCTGACAATTTAGACAGTAGCGATTGCAGTTGCTGCTCTGGCCAGTGAAAGTCTGATACGACAAAAATCAGACTGCGTTGCTGCGGGATTTCATAATAAAGCTGTTCAAATGCGGAGGCAGTTTGTGAATGGTCACTTTCTGCTAAATCATCAATAAGGCTGTGCCATTCAGTTTGGTCTGCTTTCGTTGTGATGGTTTCTGTCAATAAAAATGAATGCGATTTATCACTGGCATCAAATACCGATTTGCTGATGCACTCAACGGCGTCTGACAACATATTGGCTTTGTCAGCATTAAGCATGGAGTGAGAGCCATCGGCGAGAGTTACCACATCAAGCTCACTTTGCTGGCGAAAGGTTTTTACATAAAGCGTTTCAAACGGATCAACCAAGCTACGTGCTAAGTCTAAACGGGCTGGATTAGGCTCAGACAAAAAACTGGCTTTACGATAAAACTCACTACCTGGGCCTTGGCGTCTACTTTTGTGTTGGCCTTCCATCAAGGCATTTAACAAATAATGCGTTTTGTAATGAAATACGCTGCTTGTCTGCGCCGACATCATGGACTAGCAACTGTATTTAACACAGCGTGAATTAGTTGGTTAATCAACGTTTCTTGCTGTGGTTTATAGACTGGATTTAAAAACAGACGGTGCTTGGCAATGGCGTGCAGCACCACATGAAAATCATCTGGAATGACATATTCACGTCCTGATAACCAAGCTTGCGCTCTAGCGGCTTGGGCCAGGTAAATCATACCGCGCGGCCCCATGCCACCTTGCACCAAGGTTTGCATGTCAATTTCAGGTATTTGAATACCAAATTTGTCTGGCGATCTTAATGCCTCACAGAGTTGGTAGCCGTAATGTTGTAGGGCATCACTGGTTTGAATTTCGGTCTGGATCTTGGCAGCAAATTCATTGAGCTGGTCAAAAGGCAAAACGGCTCTTGCCGTGCTAGCAACCAGTTTGTCAGCATCGTAATAACGGGTATCAAACATCAGTGATTTTAATTGCTGCTCTGAATCAGGACGACATACCAGTAGCTCCATCATAAAACGGTCTCTGGCGGCAGCTGGTAACTCAAAGGTTTCGTCTTTTTCGATGCGGTTACGATCAGCGAAAACCTGTAAATGTGGGAAATAATAAGGCTGGTTAAAAGCACTAACACTGCGCTCGGCCATTACCCGTAATAACAAGGAATGCATTTGTGGTCGGGCTCGATTGATTTCATTAAAGAAGAAAATCGACAGCCGGTCACCATGCTTTAACAACGGACCAGGACTTACTGCTGGCTTACCGTTGTTATCAATGTGTGTGTAATAGACTAAGTCGTGTGGCATCAAATCAATGGTGCCTTCGATACGCTCAAAATCACCGCCAATACTTTCTGCCGCACTTCGTAAAAGCGTGGTTTTACCGACACCAACGTCACCTTCAAGGAGAACATGGCCACGGCAAAAAACGGCGATAGTCAGTAAGTGAATAACGTCATCCTGACCAATGACGGTTTGGCGAATATTGTCTTGGAAGACATTGGCATATTGCTGCCAATCGGCGAGTTGTTTGTCGGTAGCGGCGTTGCTGAGCGTCATAAAAAAACGTATCCGAATTGCAAAAGGAGAGGCCAGCGAGTTGCTGGCCTCAGACTTTGGGTTAGTAAGACCACTTACCCGTTTCTTTGAAGTTTTTAGCGCGTTCGGCGTTACGTTTTTCCATCGCTTCCATCGCTGTGTCTTGCTTGTTCAGCTCTGCTTCGCTGTGTTTAGGATCAAATTTTGAGCCTTTAATTTTTTCTGGGAATCCTGGTTTCGCTTCCCAGCAGTTGCCATCAGACTTACAGTTGGTGCCGTCATAAGCGATAGCAGGAGCACCCAGTGTAAACAGCAGCGCTGTTGCACTGGTAAGTGCCAAAGTTTTCAGTTTTTGCATGGTTCTCTCCTTTGGTTTTTTTTACAACATAATGATTACCTGCCAGAGATTTAGTGTGATCTCTGGCAGATGACCAGTATTCTGTTGGGCTATTTGCCGTTACGTTTATTGAACTCTTCCATGGCTTCTTTGAACTCGGCAGGCATTTCAGCGGGTTCAAAGCTGGCGCGTTCTTCTTCTGGGATCCAAAGTGCATTCTCTGGTTTGCCCCAGTAAGAGCTACGAATAAACGCCATGACTTGAAGCATTTCATCGATAGATAGGTTGTTACGTTGAGGGCCCATCATTGAGCGAGCGCCGTCATACATAATTTCAAACAAACCTTTGTCAGTTCGGCCTTGTGTATAAGTCCAGTAATCATCACCCAGCGCTGGACCTAATTTGCCCTCTAGATGATGACCATGACAGCCAGAACAGGCGGTTGAGAATAAATCTTCACCCATTCGAATAGCGTCTTCGTCACCGTTGTACTGATTGGTTGCTGATTGTTTAAACTCTTTGACTGCTTCGGTTTCTTCACCCTTTTTGCCAAAGGAAAAGTCGATCACATCACCTGTAATGGCATTACGGAAAGTGACTTGGGCTTCGGCTTTGAGTGGTAAAACCGTCATTGCTGTGACAACACTGATACTCAATGCTGCAGCCAGTTGGTTTAGGGAAAATGTCCAGTTTCGTTTCATAAGGGTATCGTTACCTTTCTTACTTGTGATTTGTTGTGCCGCTTACAGTAATGGCACACCTTCTTTCTGGAGGATCGCGGTGATTTGTGGCTCAGCGACATCCAGAGCACGGTTAATAGCGCGTAGTAGTTGTTGATCATCAGGGCGTACGGCAATTGACTGTGCGTAGTGTTGACGAACACCTTCACCATTGCCGGTATCGGCAATTTCTTCACTCATCACCATCTTTAATGGCACGTTTGAATTTTCAACATAACGAGCGACCTCAGGTGCCCAGAGGTGAGCGATATCACCATTGTTGTTTTCTAATTCACTGATGAGATGTGATGGTTCGAGTCGAATGTACTTATTACGAGGCGACTTAAAGCCATACAGTGATTTGCTGTAGTTGAAGTTACCTTCATATTTACCAATCTCACGGAGCATCGCTTCGGTTGGGCTGCCTGGCAGCATGACGAAACGGTTTACTTTTTGGAGATCAGGGCTCTGCCAGTTTTCGATATCGAGATTTTTGTCTTCACGATAAATAAAAGCATAGCCGGAGGTGTAATACGGATCGCTAGTGGCGACACGTTGGTCGTCGGTGTCTACACCCATCACGACATCACACTCATTTTTCAATAAATGTTCTGTTACTAAAAAGATGGCTGCTTTATCAGACCAGACAAACTCAATTGGCATGTCCATGCTACGTGCCAGTACTTTGGCAATGTCATTTTCAAAGCCAGCTTCCTGACGGTTTGAGTAAGGCATTTCATTACCAGCAGCACAGACCTTTAATGTCTCAGGCATAACTTGTGTGTTAGCACTTACTGGTGCGCTAATAGCGGCACTGGCTGCCAACAGCATTAATGGGCTATGGCGAAAGACCTTTGGCATGCATGTTTTTAAAACATTTTTGATTGTCATAATTCTCTCTCTGATGTTGCTGGCAGCAAGATGCTGCCAGCGAGGTTAAATACAACGCTGAGCATCCCGCGGATGCTCAGTTGCTTTGGCTGATTACATTTCGTATTCGCCAATGCTCAAGTCGTTGTATGGGCTCTTACCATCAAGAGAGAAGACCATGACACCACCACCCATTTGGGTGTTACGTGCTAGCTCTTTAAAGGCACCTACCGCACCCAGACCAGCTGATGGATCGTTCAGGTCAAAGACCAGACCCACTGCAGGCCAACCACCAACACCATAGTTGATAGCAACGTATTGCGTACCTTTATGGGTGTAAGTCATTGGGTGACCGATTGCGCCAGATGGCAGTTTGAATTTCCACAGTAACTCACCGGTATCAGCATCACGTGCTTTGATGAAACCATCGAGTGTGCCGTAGAACACTAAGCCACCAGCTGTCGCCATGGTGCCGCCCCAAACAGAGAATTTCTCCATTTTTTCCCAGGCAAATTCACCAGTGATTGCGTTGTAGGCTTTAACTTGACCAGAACCGATGCCGTTTTGACGGTCACCTTTAGGGCCAGGATATGACCAAACGTTAGCACCAACGAAGAACTGACCAGCACGGTATGGCAGCATGAACGGCTCCCAATCCATACATAGGTGGTTCAAGCCGAGGTAGAACAGTTGACGTTCTGGATCATATGAATCCATACCTTGGTTGTGGAAACCCATAGCCGAAGGACAGATATCACGTGAACGGTGACCCATGCGTGTGCTGAATTCTGGATCACGAATTGGCAGACCTGTTTCTAGATCAACTTTTTTGACCCAGTTTGCAGTGTCATCCATTTTGTCAGCTGAAACCAAATCACCTGTTTCACGATCCAGCGTGTAGATAATGCCGTTACGATCTGGGTGAGTCAGCAATTTACGCATTTTGCCGTTTTTGTCTTTTTGCTCAGAAAGCATCATGACGTTAACGCCAGCGTAATCCCATTCATCATGAGGTGTTTTTTGATAACCAAACTCGGCTAAACCGGTGTTGATATCACGACCCCAAATGGTCATAGTCCATTTGTTATCACCTGGACGCATGGTTTCGTTCCATGGTGCTGGGTTACCAGAACCGTAATAGAACATTTCTAAGTCTGGGTCATAGGCATACCAACCCCAGTTAGTACCACCACCAATTTTCCAAGCATCATCTTCCCAAGTTTGGGTGCCCAGATTTTTTTGGCCGTAGTGTGGGTTAGCATTGTTGAAGCTATCTTTCAGACCGATTTCGCTATCAGGACCCGTTGCATACCAACGCCAAGCCATTTCACCTGTGTGAATGTCAAAAGCGGTGACATAACCACGAACACCCAGCTCTGCACCAGATGAACCTTGGATAACTAAGTCTTTAGCAACGAAAGGTGCTTGGGTTTGTGTTTGACCGACGCTGATATCGCCGTTTTCCACTTTCCAATGTACTTCACCGGTTTCAGCATTTAACGCAACAACATGACCGTCTAATTGGCTTTTAACGATCATTGCCGGCGTTTTGCTGTCACCTGGCCAGTAGGCGAGACCACGGTTGACCACGTCACAGCAAGCGACGGCACGAGCAGCAGGATCCTGCTTCGGTTTATGTTCCCAGACGATTTTGCCGGGATCATTCAAGTTAACTGCAAAGGTGTTGTTAGGGAAAGGTGTGTGAATGTACATCATGTCACCCACTACCAAAGGTGCACCTTCATGACCGTTCAAAAGACCGGTAGAAAAAGTCCACGCAGCAGACAAATCCTTAACATTCTTTTTATTGATTTGTTTGGATGTGCTGTAGTGGTTAGCTGAGTAGTTTTTACCCTGCATTACCCAGTTGGCTTCATCCTTTTGAAGTTCTACCAGCTTGTCGTTGGCAACGGCGGCTGACATGCCCCCGAGGCCGATGACGGAACCGGCTAATACGGCCGTTCCGACTTTGACCAGCCGGTTCAAAGTGTTCTCTCTCATACTTCCTCCTAATATTCTGACGAATGCCAGTCGTTGCTGGCGATGTGTCGCAACCAATCAAAAAACGATTGGCTGAGCACATTTGAAATCATCAGCTTTTCAGAGAGAGAGGCGTTAGAGCCGGGCCCCCTTGATGTGTTAGGGAAGATCTCACAGATAATTCAGGGATGCGGCTGGAAACCCTTAGGTATCGTGAGGTGGGTGAATAACACCGATTTTTTGGGCCAGAAAAATAATATCGGCAAGTTTGGTGGTACCGAGTTTTCGCATCATGTTGGTTTTATAGTTTGAGATGGTTTTTGGTGCGAGGGTCAGATTCGCTGCCATTTGCTCAATGCTTTGCCCTTCGGCCGTCATTCGAAACACGGCAAACTCTTGATGAGACAAAGAATTAATTTTGTTATCGGTATTAATCAGTTTTTCGATGGCGATAGATCGCGCGACACCAACACCCAAGTAATGTTGTTTCGCGGCAACTTGTTTGACCGCTTCAATCAATACTTCGGTAGAGCAGGTTTTGGTAATGTAACCTCTTGCTCCCAGCTCCAATGCACGCATCGCTAATGAAGTTTCATCATGCATGCTGCAAACCAGCACATTCGCCTGACTATCACGTGTGCAAATTCGGCGAATACACTCAAGACCTCCTGCGCCGGGCATGGTGAGATCAACGATACAAACGGTGGGGTTTTTGGTGATAAATGCTTGATATCCATCTTCAGCATTAGATGCTTGGCCTGCAATGGTGAACCCTGCCGTTTCAAGCAATTGTGAGTATCCCTCACGTAATAATGTGTGATCATCGATCAGCAATACAGAAATGTTTTGTTGAGCGTGCATATGTCTGTTCCTCAGTAATTCGTTTCTGCCTGCAAAGGAAGGCTGATAGTAATATCGGTGCCTTCGTCAGGCTGTGACTGCAAAGAAAATTCACCGTGTAGTGCATTAACACGTTCACGAATGCCAATCAGGCCCATTCCTTTGCCAATTAACTCATCGTCGTGAAAACCCTTACCGTCGTCAGTAAGTTGCATCCAAACTTTTTCTGCGGGTTCCGTGGTGTCATCCATCCAAATTTTTAAGTAGATATTGCTCGCGTTAGCGTGGCGACTAATGTTGACCAAGCCTTCTTGCAGACATCGGTAAAGCGTTAAGGCCGTGTCATAATCAATCAATTCATCGTCAACAACAATGTCAGCTGATAAGTGTTGATCTGGGAAGGCTGCCATGGATTGTTCCACCAAATCTTCGATGGAAGCTGTCAGACCGACCTTATCTAAACCAGGTGGTTTGATGCTGCGTAATTTTGACCGTGTCGCATTACGTAAAAACGCCGTGCTCTCATGGATGGTCGTTAATGTTTTATATAACGGATGACTCTCATCGGTTTTTTGTAACCCCACCGACGCATTCACATCAATCGCCGCGAGATACTGACCAAATACATCATGAAGTTCACTGGCCAGCTGGTTACGCTCCGATTCTCGTAAAAAAGTAATGTGTTTAATTAATGAGCGGTTCTGTTCTAGCAGCAAACTTATCTCATGATGTTTCTTTTCTAAGGTCATTTGGATCTGCATGTTTTGACTCAAGGCATTTTCCAGCTCTGCAAAACGTCGAGCGCCAAACCACATCAAGCCGATACAACTTACCAATAAGACAAAAATGATTTCGTCTAACTGGAAGTGCTCACCGAGTATTGCCCAGTTGATCCATCTCTCAGCTAAATCAAGGCTGCCAGCAACGACCCATGTGAATAAGGAAGCACAGGCAATCAAAAACAGATCCAGCCATGCTCTTTTTTTTCGGCGACTGTTAAGCGCAAAGATGTCCACGGGTATTTTTTTTCCTGAAAATTAAGTTTTTGGATTATAGGCAGTGAATCCGCTCACTGATAGTGAATATTCGAAATCAAATACCCAAAAAATAAAAAACAGGAAAATTTCATAAATTAATTTGTGAACACTTCCTTATTCTGGCGCCGGTCAGTGCTCTATCACCTCTGGTAACAAAAACGATTTAATAGCTTTCCTTTTATCAATTTACCTAGGTGAATCCATGCTCCATAGATATGCGCTACTCATCATATTCTCACTGCTTTCAGCCCCTGTTTTTGCTGAGGAAACTGCCAAGTTACCCATTGATGAGTTTGCTTTCATCAAAGAAATCTCAGGCAAAGATAAAGCTTATGTCACCAATTTATTGGGTGAGCCAACGTCAAAAGAAACCCGTGAAAATGATGGTGGTGAAGTCGAGTTTTGGATTTATAAAAATGTCGTAAAAATTGCCGGTTCTGACAAGGTTTATAAATACACTCAAGTTGGAATTGTAAATAATGCAGTTGAAACAGTTGGTAATACTAATTTAACGCCTTAATCAATAAAATTAATTTAGGAATAATTAACAAATGAATACAATGAAAGCCTTTTTTCTGTTCTTTGCTGTTTGGTTTACTGGCAGTGCAGTTGCTCATGGCCCAACACCACAAAAAGTTGATGAATCAGTGACCATCGCAGCGTCTGCAGACAAGGTTTGGCATGTAGTGAGTGAGTTTGATGACATTGCCAACTGGCACCCTGATGTCAAAGCAGTCGATATGGTTGATGACACAACACGCCAACTGACGCTAGATAACGATCAGCAGTTCACCGAAAGTCTTGATGATAGAGACGATGCCAACAAATTGATTAGTTACCGTTTGTTGACTGAAAACTTTGATGCAATCCCTGTCAGCTTTTACACAATTACTATTCAAGCAGAATCGGTATCAGATGCAGAAACTAAATTGACTTGGAGTGGCCGCTTTTACCGTGCTGATACAGGTAATTTCCCACCAGAAAACCTGAATGATGAAGCGGCTGTAAAAGCCATGACTGAATTTGCTCAAGCAGGCCTGCAAGGTATTAAAGATGCTGCAGAAAAATAGTCTGCTGAAACTGCTCCCAGTCTTTGCGCTGCTAGGGTTTTCAAGTGCTACTTTGGCTGACAACGTTTATGTTGTCAGTCAGGCTGCCTCTACGCTGACCGTGTTGGATAGTCAGACGCTGGCAGTGACTGAGCAAACCGAATTGCCCACCGGCCCATTTGGTCTGGTACATGATCCGGCCAAGGATTATTTTTATATTTCTCATCCAGAAGCCGGGGAAATTAGCTTTATTAAACGGGATGGCCTGGCACTCGTCGCGACGGCCATCACTGGTGGGCAACCTTTTGAAATGGTATTGGATGATCAAAAACCACAACTGTTTGCCAGTGACTGGACTCGCGGCGCAGTTATCGTGGTAAATACCCAAACTGCCAAGATCACTGATATTTTGGCGGTGGGAGATAGTCCCACGGGTATCGCTTTAGATAGCAAAGGTCGGCAATTATTTGTCGCCAATAAAGGTGATAACACGTTGACCGTATTAGATGCTGACCGACCGCGATTACATGCGGTCATTGAGACGGGCAAGCGTCCCTATGCGGTGGCATTTAATGCACATAAATCACAAGTTTATGTGACGTCGATTGGTGACAATACCGTCAATGTTATTGATGCCAAAACTTACGAGGTGGTTGCGACCATTCCGACAGGTCGGGATCCTTACGATGTGACGGTGAGTGGAGATGGGCAGACGTTTTTTGTTGTCGATCAAAACGACAACACCATTAGTCAATTTGATGCCAACACCTTAAAACCTATCAGCCAGACTAAAGTCGGCAAAATGCCTGAAACAATTCATTTGAGTGCTTCAGGTGAACAGGCTTATGTGACCAACTGGTTTGATAACAGCCTGTCGTTAACGAATGTTGCTGAGGCGGAGCAAGTCCGTGCAGTGGCGTTACCGGAAGGGCCGAGAAATATGCTGTTAATCGACTGAAATTAATCCAGTGCCATCGCACCGGGATAATCTAATTGGCGCCATGCTTCAAATAGAATTATCGCGGTGGCATTGGATAAATTCAGGCTACGGCTATCCGCACGCATCGGGATTCGGATCTTATTGCCAAATGGCATGGCATCTAAAATCTCAGTAGGTAATCCGCGAGATTCCGGACCAAACAACAAAACCGACTCATCGGTAAATGTTGCTTCATGATGATGTTGTCGTGCTTTGGTGGTACAGGCAAACATGGGCCTATCACCAACCCAACTGACAAAATCAGCATAATTCTCATGGATCTGCACATTGGCAAACTCATGATAATCAAGGCCTGCTCGACGTAAACGTTTATCGTCTAAAGCAAAGCCAAGCGGTTTTATCAAATGTAATTGAGCGCCGCTATTGGCACACAGACGAATAATATTCCCAGTATTAGGCGGGATCTCAGGCTCGTAGAGCGCGACATGTAACATGATGGCTTATCCGCGCTGCTTAGCTTTTGGTGACGTATAAGGTCAGTTGTTGGCCCGGACGTAATAGGCTTTGGTCGCCAAGATTATTCCACGCTTTGACGTCCGCAACTTTGACATTAAATTTGCGTGAGATTTTCCAAAGTGAATCGCCATTTTGAATGGTGTAACTCACAGCTTGACGATTTAATTTGCTGGCATCTGGTTGCCATACAACCAGTTGCTGACCAGAGTGTAAAACATCACCTAATGTGCGTTTGTTCCACGTTGCCAGTTCGCTGACATCAACACTGTGTTTACGCGCAATGTGCCACCAGCTATCACCAGGCTGGACGGTATAAACCGAACGTTTGCCTTGTGCAGTATTAGCGAGCTTAGGTTCAGACTCGGCTGCATTAGCGCTGGCAACCGGAATCATAAGGTGTGCGCCGGCGCGAATAATATTGCTATCAAGGTTATTGGCTTGCTTAATCGCATTGACGGTAGTTTTGTGCTTCGAGGCAATTTGGCCCAGTGACTCACCTGGTGCGATTTTGTGACGCTGCCAACTTAGGCGTTGTGCTTTTGGCAGTTGTGCCAAAGAGGTTTTGAATGCTGTCGCTTTTGTAATGGGCAAAACTAACTTGTGTGGGCCAGTTGGTGCTGTCGCCCAACGATTGAAGCCCGGATTCAGCTGATACAACTCATCTTTACTCATCTCAGCTAAATCTGCTGCGAGTTTGAGATCAAGTTGACTGCCGATATCAACAACGGTCAGATAGGGCTGGTTAGCGATGGGGCTTAGTCGAATGTCGTACTGTGCGGGTTGTTTCACCAAATGGGCAACAGCCAGCAATTTAGGCACATAACCTTGGGTTTCTGTTGGTAAGTCCAGTGACCAGAAGTCAGTTGGACGATCCAATGCTTCGTTACGTTTAATTGCACGACCAACAGTGCCTTCACCAGCATTGTAGGCAGCGAGAGCTAACTCCCAGTCGCCGAACATGCCGTGCAGTCTTTCAAGATAATTTAACGCGGCGTCAGTAGAACGAATGACGTCACGACGACCGTCGTACCACCAAGTTTGCTCAAGGCCAAAAACTTTGCCTGTACCAGGAATAAACTGCCAAATACCTGCTGCACCACTTGATGAATTGGCAAAAGGTTGAAAACCGCTTTCGACCACTGGCAATAAGGCAATTTCCATTGGCATATTGCGCTTATCAAGCTCATCGACGATATAAAACAGATAAGGGCGAGCACGTTCAACAACACGGTTTACATATTGTGGATGGTTCACAAACCAAGTGAGTCGGGTTTGTGTTTCCGGATGTAAGCTACGGTAATCTGAAACACCGTAACCTAAACGAATCCGCTGCCACAGATCATCAACTACGAGATCATCGCTATCGCTAAATAAAGAGGGATCTAAGTCGGTAGATGGCAGTTCAACAAGGTGATTTCGTTGCCAATTGGTCGGACGTTTTTTGAGGATAAGATCTGCTTCGCCGGTGCTGGTGACTTCGGCTTGTCTGGTGTTGGTGGTGCTACAACCCGAGATTGCCACACTCAATATGAGTAATGTCGGCCAAATCAGCCTTTTAAGATTTAACATGTCGCTTCATCTTAGTTGTCTAAGCAATTAATTGCGTTAAGTTTATACTGTAATTTGACTTGCTATGCCAGCAACAATTTAGCCGTGTCATGGTAATGTCATCTAAATACGCGGGCTGGGCTATGTTGTTTTTACATTTGTTTACACGGTCTTTTGATTTGGCTGCGGGAAATCCTTGTCAGGATTAATTGCACATCAGGCAAGGCAGTAACCGGGTTGCTCAGGTAAAATGAAACTCAGATTTTTAGGAGCAGCACGTGAGTAGATTTGAAGGCCAGCTGAGCAAAATGCGGGCGGTTTTACCCGCTGATGGGCAAACGCAATATCAATTACATTTGGCTGATAATGATATCGCCATGCATGACTACATCGGCAAATCGATACGTTTTGATTTCCTCGGTGCCATTCATTGTCAAAATTGTCAGCGTAAAACTAACAAAAGTTATAGCGGCGGATTTTGTTTTCCGTGTTCGCAGAAGTTGGCGCAATGTGATTTGTGTTTTATGAAACCGGAAACCTGCCATTACGATGAAGGCACTTGCCGTGAGCCAGACTGGGGTTTGTCTGTCTGTATGCAGGATCACGTTGTGTATCTGGCTAACAGCTCTGGTTTAAAAGTCGGTATCACGCGCATTGGTCAGGTACCCACCCGTTGGTTAGATCAAGGCGCTACTCAGGCATTGCCTATTTTTAAAGTCAAAAGTCGTTATCAGTCTGGATTGGTCGAGGTGTTGTTTAAACAACATGTGGCTGATCGCACCGATTGGCGCAAAATGTTGAAAGGTGATGCTGAGCCGCTTGACCTTGCCGCGCAACGTGATCGCTTGTTTGAAGAGTGTGCTGCCGAGATAGAAACTTTGCAAAAACAGTTTCCGGATGGTGCAATAACACCATTAACTGCCGAGAATGTGGTGACTATTCGTTACCCTGTCGACAATTATCCCGAGAAAATTAAAGCATTGAATTTTGACAAAACACCAGCGTTGGAAGGGATCCTACAAGGAATCAAAGGGCAGTATTTAATCTTAGATACTGGTGTGCTCAACATCCGTAAATTTGCTGGTTATCAAGTAGCGATTACCTTATGAATATTTACTCGTTATTACGTGAAATGATGTTCCGGCTTGATGCCGAAACAGCCCACCATTTTGGTTTAAATTCACTGAAATGGTTGGAGATGACTGGTTTACTGCGTTTGGCAATGCCACGACCTTTGCATAAACCAGTTCGAGTCATGGGGTTAGAGTTTGCCAACCCTGTGGGACTGGCGGCAGGTCTTGATAAAAACGCAGACTATATTGATGCCTTGGCATTATTAGGTTTTGGGTTTGTCGAAGTCGGTACTGTCACACCACGGCCCCAGCCGGGTAATACCAAACCGCGTTTATTTCGATTACCTGAGGCAGAAGCCATCATCAATCGAATGGGCTTTAATAACCTCGGTGTCGATCATTTAATTGAACAAGTCCAAATCGCTGATGCCAAAACCAACATTGGAATTAATATCGGTAAAAACTTTGATACACCGGTTGCCAACGCGTTAGATGACTATCTGATTGGTCTCAATAAGGTTTATCAGCATGCTGACTATGTCACTATCAATATTTCTTCACCGAACACGCCGGGCTTGAGAAGTTTGCAGTTTGGCCAAGCGCTGGATGAGTTATTGGATGCGCTTAAAAACACTCAGGCAAATTTGGCAGCTAAATACGAACGTTATGTGCCGATGACCGTCAAAGTAGCACCAGATTTAACGCCTGAAGAGTTGCTGCAACTTGCTGAAACCTTTGGTAGATTTAAAGTTGATGCGGTGATTGCTACCAACACAACTTTAGACCGTAGTGCCGTTGAAGGCTTAAAAAATGCTGATGAAGCCGGTGGCTTAAGTGGCCGGCCATTACTTGCCAGTTCGACGGAAGTTGTCAGACAATTCAGACAAGCCTTGCCGGAAGATATGCCAATTATCGCGGCAGGAGGAATCAACAGTGGTGATGATGCGCTGGCTAAAATTGAGGCGGGCGCAGCATTAGTACAAATTTATAGTGGTCTGATTTATCAAGGGCCTGCATTGATTCGAGATATCGTAAAAACATTGCAACAGAGGACTTAACATGCAAACTGGTAGTTTAATTGGTGACTTGCTGCTGAATATCGTTGTCGCACTCGCTATCGTATTGGTCGGTCGCATCGTTGTGCGCTGGCTCATCAAATTAGCGCGTAAGCTGATGGTTCGCGGCAATATGGACCCAATTTTGATCAATTTCATCAGCACGATCGCCAATGTCGTCCTGCTTATTTTCGTCATTATTGCTGCACTAGACCAATTAGGCGTTAATACCACCTCAATGATTGCTGTATTAGGTGCCGCTGGTTTAGCCGTAGGTCTGGCACTGAAAGACTCACTGCAAAATTTTGCAGCCGGTGTCATGTTGATCGTCAATCGCCCATTCAAACTCGGTAACTTTGTTGAAGTCGCTGGCGTGATGGGGATTGTTGAGCAAATCTCAATTTTTAGCACCATCATGCGTACGACGGATAACCGTGAAGTGATTATTCCAAACGGCCAAATATATAGTGGCAAAATTATCAATTATTCTGCTCGTGACACGCGTCGTGCCGATATGGTGTTTGGAATCAGTTATGACAGTGATTTACGTAAAGCAAAACAAATTCTGACCGACATCGTCACATCACATCCAATGGTGTTATCGGATCCTGAGCCAATCATTCGCCTAAGTGAGTTAGCAGACAATAGCGTCAACTTTTTAGTTTGGCCTTGGGTTAACAGTGCGGATTTTGGTGTCGCCAAAGCCGAAATCATGGAACAAGTAAAGTTGGCCTTTGATGAAAACGATATCAGTATTCCATTCCCACAAATGGAGCTGCACTTTAACAAGTCTTTGACTGAAAACAGTCCAGCCCCTAAATCATCGGAAGCTGCTGAGGGTTAATATGAAAAAACTAACGTTACTGATAGTAGGTTTGTTGCCCCTGTTTGTAACGGGGTGTGTACATCACCATTACCATGAGCCTGAATATCAGCGCGGTGGTCCGCCGCCGCATGCACCTGCACATGGTTATCGTCATAAGCACTACAACCATGACTTGGAGTTTGATTCTCGCTTAGGTGTTTATGCCGTTATCGGGCGACCCGACTATTATTACTGGGATAGTCGTTATTACCGCTATTACGATGGTTACTGGCAGTTTGCAGCTGACTTAGATGGCCGTTGGTATCGTGATGATGGTCATGTACCTCGTCAGCTATATCGAAGCTATGGTGGTAATGATAATCACCAAGGTCGTGGTAAAGGCCAAGGTAACGGTCGGGGGCCTGGTAAGGGCAAAGGAAATGGTAATGGCCGAGGAAATTCTCAGCACTGATTAGTTGTTTAGAAATTGTCTTTCCAACTGCGAATAACCGTAAAAACCTCAAGCGGGCTATGTAAAACATGGCCTGCTTTTTTTTCAGCTGCACGCCAGACTGAAGACTGTTCACAGCGTAAAAAGGGATTGGTTGCTTTCTCTTGTCTTAACAAAGATGGCACGGTCGCTTGGTTGTTAGTGCGTAACAAATTCGTTTCATCAATACGTCGTTTTAATGCTGAGTTTTCAGGTTCGACGGCTAATGCAAAGCGTAAATTTGCTTGTGTATATTCGTGAGCACAATAAATCGCGGTGTTATCGGGTAATTGATGAATGCGATTGAGCGATGCATGTAACTGCGCTGCCGAGCCGCCTAATAAACGACCGCAGCCGCCTGCAAATAAAGTATCACCACAAAACAGACTATTTTGGCTGTAATAGCTGATATGGTCGGCTGTATGACCACTAGTGTCCATGACGGTAATAGGTTCAAAACCATCAATGTTTAATATCTCGCCGGGCGAGACGAGATGATTGATACCTGAAATTGATTCGTTAGCAGGCCCATAAACCGGTATGGCAAACTTTTCGGAGAGCGCTTTAATACCGCCAGTATGATCATGATGATGGTGGGTGATCAACATGGCAGCTGGGCTAAGTTGTTTTTCTGTCAGCGTTTTGATGACCGGATCGGCATCACCGGGATCAACAATAATCGTCCGGCTACTCAACGCAGATTGGATTAGCCAGATATAATTGTCTTCAAACGCCGCTACGGCATGAACCAGCACATTAGGCTCCTAAATCGTTTATGGCTCATGATAAAACAGCACAGCAGCAGATGACAGCTTGGTGGCAAAGTCCACTGGGTCAGCAAGTGATGCAGGCTGAAAAAAGCTGGCTGCAGCGCCACTCTTCGGGTTTTAGTGGCTACTTCCAATTACAGCTGGGCGGCGGGCAACGGATATTGCCGCAGATCTCAAGACCTTGTTATCAAGCTTGGCAGGATGAGCAAGGACAGTTGCAAGCAGATAGTTTATTTTTGCCTTACAAATCAGACACGGTTGATCAGTTGGTGGTCAGTCATGCACTGGAGTTTGTTGAAAACCCGCACCAGTTATTACGTGAAGCCGATAGAATTCTGACTGAAGATGGCAGTTTAGTACTGTTTGTTTTTAATCCAATCAGCAGCTGGGGGCTAAGACGACTGTTTAGTTGGCGGGCAAAACAACCTTGGCATGGACATTTCTTCAGTCGTTGGCGGTTAACTGACTGGCTGACATTGTTAGATTTTGAGGTGGTTGAAAAACGCGCATTGGTTTTTCAGTTGCCCGTTAATCATGCAAAGTGGTCGGGTCTGGAGACCATAGCGCCAGTTGGGCAAAGGTTGTGGCCATACTTTGGCGCAGTCACTGTGCTGGTGGCGAAAAAGCGCCACGTATTAGTGACACCACTTCGCGAACAATGGACAAAACCTAATTTATTTCCCGGTGCAGGTTTGGCCGGTAAAGCAGTAACACGGCAAGGACAATAATGGATAACGTTGAAATTTTTACGGATGGTGCCTGTAGTGGTAACCCAGGCCCGGGTGGTTGGGGCGTTGTGTTACGTGCCAAAAACACAGAAAAAACCTTGTCTGGTGCTGAAGCGGTTACTACTAATAACCGAATGGAGATGATGGCGGTGATTGCCGGGCTTGAGGCATTAAAACGTAAGTGTCATGTTACCATCACCACCGATTCGCAATATGTCATGAAAGGTATGACCGAATGGCTACCGGGCTGGAAAGCACGCAACTGGCGTACGGCCAGTAAACAGCCAGTAAAAAACGCTGACCTCTGGCAGCGGTTAGAACAGGCGGTAAATGCTCATGATGTGACTTGGCAGTGGGTGCGGGGGCATAACGGTCATCCGGAAAATGAGCGGGCTGATCAATTAGCCGTTGCTGCCCGAGAAACTCTAAGAAAATAGGACAAATTAAATGACGGAAACGGCGGTTAAACGTCAGGTCGTACTCGATACTGAGACCACAGGCCTATCGACAGCAGATGATCATCGAATTATCGAAATTGGTTGTGTGGAGATCATCAACCGTCGTTTGACCGGCCGTAACTTCCACCAATACATCAATCCTGAACGAGACATTGATGCGGGTGCGATGGAAGTGCATGGCATCACACCAGAATTTTTAGCTGATAAGCCATTTTTTGCCGATGTGGCTGAAGAGTTTCTCGAGTTTGTCAAAGGTGCGGAGCTGGTTATTCACAATGCGCCATTCGACGTCGGGTTTTTAAATCACGAGCTAGCTAAACTTGCTGATCAAGATGCCACTATCGACGCTTTGTGTTCGGTGCTTGATACCCTAAAGATGGCGCGTGATAGACATCCCGGCCAGAAAAACAATCTTGATGCGCTATGTAAGCGTTATGATGTCGATAACACCAACCGAGAACTACACGGCGCATTATTAGATGCCGAGATCCTGGCTGATGTTTACTTAGCAATGACTGGCGGGCAGGTAAGTTTGTCATTGGCCACCGAGCAGCCAACGCAGACTGACAGTCAGCAAACTGGTCATACCATCCAAGCTGGCTCACAACAGCAACGCAAAGTGCTCAAAGCGACGGATGAAGAAATTGCAGCCCATGATGCCATGTTAGAAAAACTGCAATCGACCAGTGGCGGGCAATGTGTTTGGCTGAAATCATCCTAATTTTTGCATCAAAAACAAAAAAATCTGAAAAAAATCAGCAACAACGCTTGAAAAGCCAATTTTGATCCCCAAATCGTGCATTACCTTGAGTAATGCATAAATGGGTCGATCATGAGTCAAGAAGACAATCAAAACACGGTAGATGCTGAAGGCGTCACACCGGAATCAGCTGAAAACACTAACGAAAACACAGCAGCAGAAGGCCAAGACTTGGTTAAAGCGCTTGAAGAAGCTCGTGGTAAAGCTGATGAAAACTGGAATGAGCTGCTAAGAGCGCGCGCCGATTTAGAAAATATGCGTCGTCGTCACAGCCGCGATTTAGAAAATGCCCACAAGCATGCCCTAGATAAATTTGTTAACGAGTTGCTACCAATTTGCGACAGCCTCGAATTGGGTCTAAATGCCGCGCAAGGCAGTGACGCCAATATCGACAAAGTCCGTGAAGGTATGGACATGACATTGAAGCTGTTACTCAGCTCAATTGGCAAATTTGGCTTAGAAGCAGTGAATCCTGAAAACGAAGCCTTTGATCCTGAAGCGCATCAAGCTGTCGCAATGCAGCCCGCAGAAGGTGTTGCCTCAAATACGGTGATCAGCGTAATGCAAAAAGGTTACCGCTTTAATGGTCGCTTGTTGCGTCCGGCAATGGTCGTTGTTGCCCAATAGACTTACAAAAAGCAGGGGCTTGAAATTCAAAATATGCGCCCCACTTAACTAAACAACAGCTGGCGAGGCCAGTATGAATTTAAGCATGATGGAGAAAAATGATGGCTAAAATTATTGGTATCGATCTGGGGACCACCAACTCCTGCGTCGCAGTAATGGAAGACGGCAAATCACGCGTTATTGAAAATAGCGAAGGTGATCGTACAACGCCTTCGATTGTTGCCTTTAATAAAGACGGTGAGGTAATGGTCGGTCAGTCTGCGAAACGCCAAGCAGTCACTAACCCTAGCAACACACTTTACGGTATCAAACGACTGATTGGTCGTAAGTTTAAAGAAGATGTCGTTCAACGCGATATCGACATGGTACCGTTCAAAATTATCGAAGCAGACAATGGTGATGCTTGGGTTTCTGCTAACGATAAGAAAATGGCACCACCTGAAATTTCAGCACGTGTTTTGATGAAAATGAAAAAAACCGCTGAAGAATTTTTGGGTGAAGAAGTCACACAAGCCGTTGTAACCGTGCCTGCTTACTTCAACGACTCACAACGTCAAGCCACTAAAGACGCTGGTAAAATTGCGGGTCTTGAAGTTAAACGTATTATCAATGAGCCAACAGCGGCTGCATTGGCATACGGTATGGATAAAAAACGTGGTGACTCTACCGTTGTCGTTTATGACTTGGGTGGTGGTACTTTTGACGTATCTATCATTGAAATCGCTGATATCGAAGGCGAGCACCAGTTTGAAGTATTGGCGACCAATGGTGACACATTCCTAGGTGGTGAAGACTTTGACCAACGCATCATCGATTACCTAGTAGCTGAATTCAAAAAAGACCAAGGTGTTGACTTAGCGAAAGATCCATTAGCACTGCAACGTCTGAAAGATGCTGCCGAGAAAGCGAAAATCGAACTGTCTTCAAGCTCACAAACAGATATTAACCTGCCATACATCACTGCTGATGCATCAGGTCCTAAACATCTGGAAATTCGTTTGACCCGTGCTAAGTTGGAATCATTGGTTGAAGATCTGATTGCCCGCAGCATGGAACCATGCAAAATGGCATTGAAAGACGCTGGCCTGAAAGTATCTGACATCAACGACGTTATTCTGGTTGGTGGTCAAACGCGTATGCCTAAAGTGCAAGAAGCGGTTAAAGAACTGTTCGGTAAAGAACCTCGCCGTGACGTTAACCCTGACGAAGCTGTAGCGGTTGGTGCTGCGATTCAGGCTGCAGTATTGGCTGGTGATGTTAAAGACGTTCTGCTGCTTGACGTTACGCCACTGAGCTTGGGTATTGAAACAATGGGTGGTGTGATGACCAAGCTGGTCGAGAAAAACACCACTATCCCAACTAAAGCGAACCAAGTGTTCTCAACAGCTGATGATAACCAGCCTGCAGTGACTATCCATGTACTGCAAGGTGAGCGTGAAATGGCTTCTGCGAACAAATCTCTGGGTCGTTTTGACTTGGCTGATATCCCGCCAGCGCCACGTGGTACGCCACAAATTGAAGTTACATTCGACATTGATGCCAACGGTATCTTGAACGTATCAGCGAAAGATAAAGCGACTGGCAAAGAACAGTCTATCGTCATCAAAGCTTCAAGTGGTTTGAGTGATGAAGAAGTGGAACAAATGGTTAAAGATGCAGAAGCACATGCTGATGAAGACCGTAAATTCCACGAATTGGTCACTGCACGTAACCAAGCTGATGGCTTAATTCACGCAACAACAAAATCACTGAAAGATCTGGGTGATAAAGTTGAAGCTGAAGAGAAAGCACAAATCGAGTCAGCCGTCGAAGCCCTGCAAGAAGCGATCAAAGGCGAAGATAAAGATGATATCGAAGCCAAAACTGCTGCACTGTCAGAAGTGGCTGGTAAGTTAGCGGAACGAGCTTATGCTGAAAATGCAGAAGCTGGTGAAGCAGCTGCTGATGCTGGTGAAAGTGCACAAGCTGATGATGTTGTTGACGCCGAGTTTGAAGAAGTTGATGACAGCAAGAAGCAGTAAGCAATAACCTTGTTGAACGACAGGCGCAGGCATGAACCTGCGCCTGTTTTGTTTCCGGAATAAGAAAAAAAGCGAATCATGGCCAAAGAAGATTATTACGAGTTGCTGGGTGTTTCCAAGAATGCGACAGAGGCAGAAATTAAGAAAGCCTACCGTCGTATGGCAATGAAATATCATCCGGATCGTAACCCGGACGATGCGACAGCCGAAGCCAAATTCAAAGAAATCAAAGAAGCCTACGAAATACTGTCTGATACGCAGAAACGTGCGGCTTATGATCAGTTTGGTCATGCTGGCGTTGATGGGAGTGCTGGCGGCGGTGGTTTCCGAGGTGGTGCTGGCGGCTTCAGTGATATTTTTGGTGATGTATTTAATGACATTTTTGGTGGCGGCGGTGGCGGTGCACAAAGTTTCCGTGGCGCCGATCTTCGTTACCGACTTGATCTGACACTGGAAGAAGCGGTTTCTGGAACAACAGCAAAAATTCGTATTCCAGTGCATGTTGAGTGTGAAACCTGTGATGGCAGTGGTGCAAAACCTGGTACTGAACCCGTCACCTGTACAACTTGTGGTGGCCACGGTCAGGTACGTATTCAACAGGGTTTCTTCACCGTTCAGCAGGCGTGTCCACATTGCCGTGGCACCGGTAAGATGATCAAAGAGCCATGCTCTGATTGTCACGGAGATGGTCGCGTTGAAGAACAAAAAACTTTATCGGTTAAAGTCCCGGCTGGTGTGGATACCGGTGACCGCATTCGTCTGACTGGCGAAGGTGAAGCTGGCACTAATGGTGCACCTTCAGGTGACCTGTATGTCGAAGTATCGGTTAAACGTCATGATGTGTTTACCCGTGATGGTAATAACCTGTTCTGTGATGTGCCGATTAACTTTGTCACCGCAACCTTAGGTGGCGATCTAGAAGTGCCAACACTGGAAGGCAAAGCCGTGCTGAAAATTCCTGAAGGTACACAAACCGGTCAGCAATTTCGCATGAAAGGCAAAGGTGTTAAGTCTGTACGCAGTGGTGTCACTGGCGATTTGATGTGCCGAGTTGTCGTTGAAACGCCAGTCAAACTGTCTAAGCGTCAAAAAGAATTGCTAGAAGAGTTTGCCCAAACCTTGGAAGGGACTGGCGGTACACATAACCCAAAACATGAGTCATGGCTGGATGCAGTAAAGCGCTTTTTTGAATAAGTGATTTGCCAACTTGGCACAGAGCGGCTATGTTGCCGACAGTATTTGATTAAGGCCTGAACAGGCAAAAGAGGAAAAACATGGCTATTCAAGTTGCCATCAATGGTGCTGCCGGCCGCATGGGCCGCTGTTTGATTCAAGCGGTAAATGAGACAGAAGGCTTAGCTTTATCTGCAGCGATTGACCGTGCTGATTCAAGTTTGATTGGTGTGGATGCTGGTGAATTAGCTGGTGTTGGCAAACTGGGTGTGCCGTTAACCCATAACTTGGTTGATGCAACCAAAATTTCCGATGTGATCATTGATTTCACGTTGCCTGAAGTGACAATGGCTTTGTTGCCACATTGCATTGAAAATCAATGTCGACCCATTATTGGTACTACCGGTTTTGATGCCGAACAAAAACAAGCAATGGAAAGTGCTGCTGAAAAAATCGCCGTGATTTTGGCTCCTAACATGAGTGTTGGTGTAAACCTGTCTTTGAAATTACTTGATCTTGCTGCTCGTGTTTTAGGCGATAGCGTTGATATTGAGATCATCGAAGCGCATCACCGCCACAAAGTTGATGCGCCATCAGGTACGGCACTGCGCATGGGCGAAGTGGTTGCCGATGCTCTAGGCCGCGACTTAAAAACTTGTGCAGTTTATGGCCGTGAAGGCCGTACTGGTGAGCGTGACCGTAATACGATTGGTTTTGCCACTGTACGTGCTGGTGATGTTGTCGGTGACCACACAGTATTGTTTGCCGCTGAAGGTGAGCGATTAGAGATCACCCATAAAGCGTCTAGTCGTATGACCTTTGCTTATGGCGCAATGCGCGCTGCAACTTGGTTAGCAGCCAAACAAACCGGTTTTTATGACATGCAGGACGTTTTAGACCTGCGTCATTAATATTGTTCTGCCTCTCTAGCTGCTGATGCGCCACCGGCATTATTGCCGGCCGCATAGCGGATTTCACTGATTAGCAGCCAAAACTTCCGCAGTAAATCGCGGTCTTGTCCTGCAACCGATACCCCTTTTAAGGCAACCTGTTCGGCTAAAGCATAGTCTTGCATTTGGTAATGGGTATCTGCGAGCTCAAAATAAATATTGGGATCGCGTGGCGCAATTCGCTGTGCTCTTTGTAAATCATTTTGGGCGCTTTGATAGTCGCCTTGTCTTTGCGCTGCTCGCGCACTTCCCATTAATGCGATTACCGCTGGTTTAGAGCGAAATGGCGCAGCTGGCGCAGGTCTGGTTTCTTCTATCGCTTCTGGCGGTGCTTCTATGCCACTAGCTTGTGCACCCTGTGGTTGTTCCGGTTCAACTTTAGGTTCTGGTTGTTTTTCTGCTGGTGGTGTAGTGCGACTTTCAACCGGTGGTGAATAAATTGGCGAGGTACTACATGCACTTAAGCCTGCAAGAGCAAAAGCGACAAAAAATAATCGGTACTTCTTTAAATTCAGCATCAGTTAAACCAGCCTCTAATCCAATCAATAGAACGTTGGACGGGATTTTCGTCATTTTGTTCAATGGGGGAAGTGCATTCAGCCAATTCTTTTGGCAGTGTGCCTTTGATAAATGGCAGTTGGCGAACGTTATCACAACGCTGGTCACTTAACTTGCCATTAACATCATTTACCCACGCGTAATCTATTCCTGAAGGTGGGTAATTTTCTAGCGATAACAGAGGTTCACTGGCCATATATTTAGTCCAAACAGGTAAGGCACCGCTTGAACCTGTTAGGGGGAGGCTTTGGTTGTTATCCAGTCCCAGCCAGACCACTGCAAGACGGTTAGCACTGTATCCTGCAAACCAACTATCGCGCTGGTCATCTGAGGTGCCGGTTTTACCAGCTACACGCATACCTGCTGGTAGCTGGCTGGTTGCATAACGACCTGTTCCTGAGCGCATCACTTCTTGCAGCGCAGTTTGCAGTAAGAAAATAGGTTCTGCAGGAATGGTTTGTTGCAGTTTAAATGGGTAGCGAGACAAAGCTTCACCTTCGGCATCCGTCACACTCCGAATAGCACGTGGCGGGATCTGGAAACCACCCGCAGCAATCGTTTGATACATCGCCGCCATTTCTAGCGTTGAAAGACTTTGTGCGCCTAATAATAAAGATGGATAAGGACGCATCTGTTTTTCGACACCTAAGCGACTGAGGGTATCAATGACTTTATCAAGGCCAAGTGTCATCCCCAATCTGGCTGTCGCCAAATTGTAGGAGTGGGCTAGGGCATCAATCAGCAAAATGTCTTCGTGAGATTTACGGTCATAATTTTGCGGTTGCCAGACATCACCATTTGGCAGTTCAAATTGATATGGTGAGTCATCGGCAGGGGTTGCCAATGTGTAACCATTATTCAGCGCGGTTAAAAACACGGCAGGTTTAACCAGTGAGCCCATTGGCCGCTCAGCGTCTAAGGCACGGTTAAAACCTTGGTAGCGGGTACGACGATCACCAATGAGGGCTAATACTTCACCAGTTTGTGGATCCGTCACCACCATACTGCCTTGCAGATCAGCAAGTTTTTCACCGTGTTGTTGCTGAAGTTGTTCAATAGTCGATGTTAAAGCTGTCTCAGCTTTACGTTGGCTAATGGGATCAAGGCTGGTGAATACCTGCAAACCCTCTGAGCTTAAATCTTCATCGGCGTACTCTTCACGCAACTGACGTTTCACTAAGTCTAAATAGGCAGGGTAGGCTTCTTTTGTGAGTGTGCCCTTAGCAACCACGCCTAAAGGTGCGTTGACGGCCATCAGGTAATCAGCTTCTGAGATTTTGCCTTCATCAAAGAGCACTTTTAAGACAAGGTCACGGCGTTGTTTGGCACGCTCTGGATGTCGACGCGGATCAAAATATGATGGTCCTTTAACCATGCCTGCTAGTAAAGCATGATGTTGAAGTTGTAACTCCTGCAGCGGTAAGGCAAAGAAGTAATTTGCACCAAGACCAAAACCATGGATGGCACGGTTACCATCTTGGCCGAGATAGACTTCATTTAAATAGGCTTCGAGAATTTCGTCTTTGCTGTAGTGATATTCCAATAGCACCGCCATCGGCACTTCCATCAGCTTACGAGCCAAGGTGCGATCAGCAGTTAAATAAAAGTTCTTGATTAACTGTTGGGTCAGCGTACTGCCACCCTGAACAAATGCACCAGCACGCATATTCGCCCACATTGCTCGGGCAATGCCTTTGAGTGAAATACCAAAATGCTGATAAAAGTCCTGATCTTCGATGGCAACCAGTGCATCTACTAAAGCATCCGGTGCATCACTAAGCTGAATAAGATCACGATCTTCATTATTTAAAGGATAAATACCGCCGATTAGTGCTGGCTCAAGTCGAACAAGGGTCAACTCTTGATCACTTTTCGTACTAATTTGATGTAATTCATTACCGGAAAAATCGAGTCTGAGTTGTTGGGCCGGTTCAACACCATCTGGCAATGTCACACCACGCGTAGAAATTACCGCGCGAGAACCAGAAATACTGGCTTGCCCAGGTTTCGTGACCGTATCAGTAAATTGATAACCTAAAGCCTGTAGCTCAATTTTTAAGTCATTAACTGATAAAGGCGCGCCTGCGAATAATTCCAGTGGCCGCGCAAATACTTTAGCCGGAACAGCCCAGCGTTTTCCTTCAAACTCGGCACGGATATGACGATCCATTTGCCATAGGCCTAGTCCGCCAACAACCAAAATTAGGATCAACAACCAGCGAACAAATTTGCTGCGCAAAATACGGCCCATTAGGCTGCGTTTTGTTTTACGGCGGGATGACGGTTTTCGAGCCACGCGGTTTCCTACGTTATGAAATCTATGAACACATAGTATCGGTTAGCGCTATCTGGTTAAAGCATCGTGTTCACAAAACCTTTTAGGGGCGGTTACTTAAACCCCACTCCTCAGGTGGGTTATATGCAAGCCACTGAATTTGCGTGCCATTTTGTTGGCGATGTTCTGATAACTATTATTAAATAGATGAATTGTTACATTTCGCCAAAAAACAATTTTCTGGTACTATCCCGCGTTGAAAGTGGATTCAAACACGCGTTTTCGACAGTTATTTGTCGGTAAAAAGACGCTAAATAACAATAAGCGGAAGCGAATGGTCAGTACTGAAACGCCAATTTGTGAGTTTGACAAACCGGCGGTGGATTTTGCTTTGCCGGATACCAACGGTGAGATTTGGACATTGGACAAATGCCGTGGTGATAAAGGCTTACTGGTGATGTTTATTTGTAATCATTGCCCGTATGTACAAGCGGTTTTGGACAGACTAGTGCGTGATACCCGTGAGCTAAAAACACTGGGAATTAATGCAGTAGCGATTTCAGCCAATGATGTGGCAGATTATCCTGAGGATTCAGTTGATAATATGCGCCGCATTGCAGCAGAGAATCAGTTTCCATTCCCGTATTTATATGATGAATCGCAAGACGTTGCCAGAGCATATGGCGCGGTTTGCACACCGGATTTTTTCGGTTACAACCAGGATTTGCAATTGCAATACCGGGGCCGTCTGGACGCCAGCCGCAAAGAAGCTGCGCCGGCGGATGCGCGGCGTGATTTGTTTGAAGCCATGCAACAAGTGGCTCTAACCGGTAAGGGACCAGCAGCGCAAATCCCCAGCATGGGCTGTTCGATTAAGTGGCGAACAGTGTAATTTTTTTAATAGGAGAACGTAGACAATGGCTACACGCAGACATTTAGCAAATGCGATCCGTGCGCTCAGCATGGACGCAGTGCAAAAAGCGAATTCGGGTCACCCGGGCGCGCCTATGGGTATGGCGGATATCGCCGAAGTGTTGTGGAACGACCACATGAAACACAACCCGACCAACCCTAACTGGGCTGATCGCGATCGTTTCATTTTGTCTAACGGTCACGGCTCAATGCTGATTTACTCATTGCTGCACCTGAGCGGTTATGACTTACCGATGGATTCAATCAAAACTTTCCGTCAATTACACTCACAATGTGCTGGTCACCCTGAATATGGTTATGCGCCAGGCGTTGAAACCACTACAGGTCCTTTAGGTCAAGGTATTACCAACGGTGTTGGTTTTGCTATGGCTGAAAAATTGATGGCTGACCAATTTAACAAACCAGGTCACGACATCGTAAACCACCACACCTATGTATTCATGGGCGACGGTTGTTTGATGGAAGGTGTTTCTCACGAAGCTTGCGCATTAGCAGGTACATGGGGTCTGGGTAACCTGATCGCATTCTGGGATGACAACAACATCTCTATCGACGGTCACATCGATGGTTGGTACACAGATGACACTGTTAAGCGTTTTGAAGCTTACGGCTGGCACGTACAATCAGTTGATGGTCACGATGCTGACGCAATCAACAAAGCTATCGAAGCTGCTAAAGCAGTTAAAGATAAGCCTTCACTGATCTGCTGCAAAACTATCATCGGTTTCGGTTCACCAAACAAATCTGCAAGCCACGATTGCCACGGTGCAGCATTAGGTGAAGAAGAAGTTGCACTGACTCGTAAAGAACTGGGTTGGGAATACGAACCATTTGTTATCCCTGAAGATGTTTATGCTGGTTGGGATGCAAAATCTAAAGGTGCTGATGCCGAAGCTGCTTGGAATGCTAAATTCGAAGCTTATGCTGCTGAATACCCAGAATTAGCTGCAGAATTCAAACGTCGTATGGCGGGTGACCTGCCAGAAAACTGGAAAGAAGCAACTGACGCGTTTATCGCTGAAATCAACGAAGCAGCGCCTAGCCTGGCTTCACGTCAAGCTTCACAAAAAGCAATTGCTGCTTTAGCGCCAGTTCTGCCTGAATTCTTAGGTGGTTCAGCTGACTTGACTGGTTCAAACCTGACAAGCTGCTCAAGCTTCAAACACGTTTCTGGTAAAGAGCCAGGTAACTACATTTCATACGGTGTTCGTGAATTCGGTATGTACGCAATCATGAACGGTATGGCACTGCACGGTGGTTTACTGCCATTCGGTGGTACTTTCCACATGTTCTCTGACTATGCTAAGTCTGCACTGCGTATGGCTGCATTAATGAAACAACGTACTGTTGCTGTCCTGACTCATGACTCTATCGGTCAAGGTGAAGACGGTCCTACTCACCAACCAATCGAAAACACAGCTGGTCTGCGTTACATCCCTAACATGGATGTATGGCGTCCATCTGATGCAACAGAAGTTGCTGTTGCTTGGGTTGCTGCTGTTGAGCGTATGGATGGTCCTTCAAGCTTAGTATTAAGCCGCCAAGGTATTCCTGGCCGTAAACATGACCTGGCTGATGTTGCTGGTATCCGAAAAGGTGCATACGTTCTGTCTGAAGCAGACGGCGCAGCTGACGTTATCATCATCGCAACTGGTTCAGAAGTTGACTTGGCTGTTCAAGCACAAGAAGCATTGAAAGCTGACGGTGTGAAAGCACGCGTTGTTTCTATGCCTTCAACTAACGTGTTTGATCGTCAAGACCAAGCTTACAAAGATAGCGTTCTGACACCAGGTGTTAAACGTGTTTCTGTTGAAGCTGGTGTAACTGATTTCTGGGCTAAGTACGTTGGTCTGGAAGGCGGTAGTGTTGGTATCAACACATTTGGTGAATCTGCACCAGGTGGCGTTCTGATGAAACACTTCGGCTTCACTGTCGAAAACGTTGTTAAAACTGTCAAATCAGTGCTGTAATCCAGCTTCTGAGATGATGCGTTAAATGGAAATAGCCAGTCGGTGTAAATCGACTGGCTATTTTTTTGCAAACTTAAAGCCGTGGGCTGATTTGTGTTGTTGCTACAGCGATAACAGCGATGAGACCACGAGCCGGTCAAATATTTAAAGGAACAATAATGACAATTAAAGTAGGTATTAACGGTTTTGGCCGTATTGGCCGTATGGCATTTCGTGCTGCGGTAAAAGACTTTCCTGAAATTGAAGTCGTTGCAATCAATGATCTATTAGACCCTGAATATTTGGCTTACATGCTGCAATACGACTCGGTGCATGGCCGTTTTGGTGGTGAGGTCAGCGTCAAAGACGGTAACTTAGTTGTTAATGGTAAAACCATTCGTGTGACGGCTGAACGTAACCCAGAAGATTTAAAATGGGATGAAGTGGGCGCTGATTTAATTATCGAATGTACTGGTTTCTTCTTAACTGAAGAGTCTTGCCAAGCCCATATCAAAGCCGGCGCTAAAAAAGTTGTGCAGTCAGCGCCATCAAAAGATCACACGCCGATGTTTGTTTATGGTGTTAATCACAATGATTATGCTGGCCAAGCGATTGTCTCGGCGGCTTCTTGCACAACCAATGCATTGGCACCGGTTGCCAAGGTATTACATGACAAATTCGGTATCAAACGTGGTTTGATGACCACAGTGCATGCGGCAACTGCTACCCAAAAAACAGTTGATGGTCCATCAATGAAAGATTGGCGTGGTGGTCGCGGTATTTTGGAAAACATTATTCCTTCTTCTACCGGTGCGGCTAAAGCGGTTGGTAAGGTTTTACCAAGCTTGAATGGCAAATTAACGGGTATGGCTTTCCGTGTGCCTACATCAGATGTCTCGGTTGTTGATCTGACTGCCGAACTGAATAGCGATGCTAGCTACGAAGATATCTGTGCCGCGATGAAAGCAGCATCAGAAGGTGAATTGAAAGGTGTGTTGGGTTACACCGAAGACAGTGTTGTTTCGACAGATTTCCGTGGTCACACTGCTCCGTCAAACTTTGATGCGGGCGCGGGTATCGCCTTAGATAGCACCTTTGTCAAAGTGGTTGCCTGGTATGACAACGAATATGGTTATACCTGCAACATGATGCGTTTAGTTGCTCACGTTGCTGGCTAAGCCCTAAATAAAAATAAATCATGGGCCACCTTACGGGTGGCCTTTTTTTATTATCGGCAATCGCTATAATCAGTAGCGCACGATATAAAAATAAAATTTGAGAGAGAGGACTGAAAATGACTGTCATTAAAATGGCTGATCTGGATCTGACTGATAAACGTGTTCTTATTCGCCAAGATTTGAATGTACCATTGAAATCGGGTGTTGTTGCTGACGCAACACGTATCATGGCTTCATTACCAACGATTAAATTGGCATTAGAAAAAGGTGCCAAAGTCATGGTGATGTCTCACTTAGGTCGTCCGACTGAGGGTGAATACGAACATAAATATTCATTAGCTCCGGTCGCTAATTACCTGACAGCATTACTAGATCAACCTGTTCGACTTGAGCAAAACTGGTTAGAACCTGACTTTATACCGGTAGAACGAGGTGAACTGGTTATCTGCGAAAACGTTCGCTTCAATGTTGGCGAAAAAGCTAACGATGATGAATTGGCGCGTCGCATGGCACAAATGTGCGATGTGTTTGTTATGGATGCATTTGGTACGGCGCATCGTGCCCAAGCCTCAACCCATGGCGTAGCTAAATATGCCAAAGTTGCTTGTGCAGGCCCATTACTAGCGGCTGAGTTAGAGGCATTATCTAAAGCATTAGAACAACCAGCCCGTCCGATGGTGGCCATTGTTGGTGGTTCAAAAGTCTCAACTAAATTAACGGTTTTAGAGTCATTATCCGGTAAGGTCGATCAGCTCATCGTTGGCGGTGGTATTGCTAATACCTTTATTGCTGCTGCGGGTTATAACGTTGGTCAATCGTTATACGAAGCCGATTTAATTGATACCTGTAAACAATTGATGGCTGATGCTAAAGCACGTGGTGCCGATATTCCTGTTCCGGTTGATGTGGTTTGCGGTAAACGTTTTGCTGAGAATGCGGAAGCTGAAATTAAAGCCGTTGATCAGGTTCAAGATGATGATATGATTTTTGATATCGGTCCCAAATCAGCAGCGCAGCTAGTCGACATTTTGATGAAAGCAGGCACAATTGTTTGGAATGGCCCAGTCGGTGTGTTTGAGTTCAATCAATTTGGCGAAGGTACCAAAGAGGTCGCAATGGCCATCGCCGAGTCTTCAGCCTTTTCTATTGCTGGCGGTGGTGACACGTTAGCGGCAGTCTCAAAATATAAAATCTGCGACGATGTCTCTTATATCTCGACAGGCGGTGGGGCGTTCTTAGAGTTCTTGGAAGGTAAGAAACTCCCTGCTGTTGATGTGTTGGAGCAACGCGCCGCGGAGTAATCCAAGGAGGCCAATTTGGCTGCTAGGCGCAGAACAAAAATCGTAGCCACCCTCGGCCCAGTAAGTAGCGAGGTCGAGGTGTTGGATGCAATGATCGCTGCTGGATTAGACGTCGTCCGGCTCAATTTCTCTCACGGATCAGCCTCTGCACATGCTGCATTGGCAGAGAAAGTCCGTAGCCGCGCCCAGCTTTATGGGCGTCAGGTTGGCATTTTGGCTGATCTTCAAGGCCCCAAGATTCGTATTTCCCGGTTTAAACATGGCGGCACAGAGCTAGCCGAAGGTGCCACCTTTATCCTTGATGCTGCTTTGGATGAGCAGATTGGTGATATGTTTCGCGTTGGCATTGATTACAAAGCGCTACCTGAAGATGTTCATGATGGTGACACGTTACTGTTGGATGATGGTCGAATTGTGCTTTGGGTTGAACAAGTCCTTGGGCCTGAAATCCATTGTAAGGTGATTGTTGGCGGGCGCTTATCTGACAATAAAGGCATTAACCGGCAAGGCGGTGGTTTATCGGCCCGAGCGCTAACAGAAAAAGACATGGCAGATATCAAAATCGCCGCAGATATTCAGGCTGATTATATTGCTGTGTCTTTTCCTCGAAGTGCTGCAGATATCGAGCAAGCGCGTCAGTTATTACGTGACGCAGGCGGTCAGGGTGGCATCATTGCCAAAATTGAGCGTGCTGAAGCATTAGATGATATTGATGCCATCATGCAAAGTGCGGAAGGCATTATGGTGGCGCGCGGTGATCTTGGTGTGGAGATGGGGGATGCAGCATTACCACCCATTCAAAAAAGTCTGATTTCACAAGCCCGACAGAGTAATAAGGTGGTGATTACCGCCACACAAATGATGGAGTCGATGATTCATAATGCGATTCCAACCCGTGCTGAGGTATTTGATGTTGCCAATGCTGTATTAGATGGTACTGATGCGGTGATGCTTTCCGGTGAAACAGCAGTGGGTAAATTCCCAGTAAAAGTGATTGAAGCTGTTGATCGCGTTTGCTTGCAAGCAGAACAACAGCGTGAAATTCGCGTTTCAAGACATCGTATTGATTCCAAGTTTGAGCGGATGGATGAGGCGATTGCGATGGGGGCGATGTATCTAGCCAATCATTTACCTGTGGCTGCGATTGCTGCTTTAACAGAGTCTGGCTCTACGCCACTTTGGATGTCACGGATTAGTTCGGGTATTCCTATTTTTGCGTTAACGCCTAATTTAGATAGCCAACGCCGCGTCACGCTCTATCGCGGTGTTTATCCTGTTGCATTCAACGTGGAATACACCGATCACGCATCATTAAATAGAGAAATGATCGATGAATTACAGCGTCGCGGAGTCGTCAGCGATGGTGATATAGTGATTATTACCAAGGGTGATATTGAAAAGCCCGGCAGTACGAATGCCTTGAAGCTTGTTAGGGTAGGTGAATTAGTCTCTCCTAACGTGCAAAGCGACTGCGAATAATCAGAATCTACAGGAGTCTTTATGGCCTTGATTGCCTTGCGGCAGCTACTCGACTATGCCGCAGAACATCAGTTTGCCGTGCCTGCATTTAATGTCAGTAATCTTGAACAGGTTCAGGCGATTATGCAGGCGGCAAATGCGGTCGATAGCCCCGTTATTATGCAGGCCAGTGTGGGCGCCCGCGACTACGCTGGCGAAGCATTTTTACGTCATCTCGTGCAGGCAGCATTAGAGCAATATCCGCATATTCCACTGGTGTTACATCAAGACCATGGTGCCAACCCTGGGGTTTGCGTTCGTGCCATTCAATCAGGTTTTAGCTCAGTGATGATGGATGGCTCGTTAAAAGAAGACATGAAGACGCCATCAGATTTTGATTACAACGTTTCAGTGACACGGCAAGTCAGTGATATTGCACATGCATGCGGTGTGTCAGTTGAAGGTGAGTTGGGTTGCTTAGGGTCATTAGAAACAGGTCATATGGGCGAAGAAGATGGCCATGGTGCGGAAGGCAAGCTCGACCATAGTCAGTTATTAACAGATCCGGATGAAGCCGTTGAGTTTGTGAAGTTAACAGACGTTGATGCTTTAGCGGTCGCTATTGGTACCAGTCATGGTGCTTATAAATTTTCTAAGCCACCCACTGGCGATGTGCTTGCGATTAGTCATCTCAAAACCTTGCAGCAGCGGTTACCTAACACGCATTTTGTAATGCATGGTTCTAGTTCCGTACCGCAAGATTGGTTAGCCATAATTAATCAAAATGGTGGTGATATTGCCCAAACCTATGGCGTGCCGGTGCCGGAAATTGTTGAAGGTATTCAATACGGTGTTCGTAAGGTGAATATTGATACGGACCTTCGCATGGCGGCAACGGGGGCAATTCGTCAGTTTGTTTATGATGAGCAAAATGCTGCGGTGTTTGATCCACGTAAGTTTTTAAAAGCTGCAACGCAAGCCATGCAGCAGATCTGTGAAGCACGTTATAAAGCATTTGGTAGTGCTGGTCATGCTCGTAAAATTCGCCCATTGCCATTAAGTGCCATGGTTAAGCGTTATGCCTAAACTCGTGGCTAAACTGCCAAAAACATTCAACCTTTTAAACCGTGAGTGCAGCCTTTGAATAAGGTAAACTACACGGCTTATCGACGCTTATACGGGAAGCTGTCGTGACACAATTATTTGCTATTGCGGCTGGTGGTGCCGTTGGTGCGGTCTTAAGGTTTTTAATGTCGACAGGCATTTATCGTGTGGTTGGTCGCGACTTTCCTTACGGTACGATGGCCGTTAATGTCATTGGCTCATTTTTTATTGGCCTGATGTTTATCTTGATGGTAGAGCGGCTCAGCCTAACGCCAGAATGGCGCGCAGGCATTTTGGTAGGGCTTATTGGCGCATTTACGACGTTTTCAACTTTTTCTTTTGAAACGTTGGCATTGCTGGATGAAGGTGAGCTACTGAAGAGCGTAATGAATGTGTTGCTCAGTGTAGTGTTATGCCTTGGGGCAACCTGGTTAGGGATGATGATGGGCCGACTGTATGAGTAATGAAGTACTGATGGTGCGTCTATATCTCGCGGAAGGTCGCGATGATATTCGCAAAGTTTTGAAGTGGCTAGAAAGCACCAAAATGCGGGGGTTTACCGTATTTCGTGGAGTTGCTGGTCTCGGCAGTGATGGCAAAGTACATAAAGCCTCATTGTTAGATTTATCGTCGGAATTACCGATGGTAATTGAATTTTTTGATACGCCAGATCGCATCGAGGCATTAATGCCGACGCTGCGAACGATGGTCAAACCTGACCATATTGTTAGCTGGATGGCACAAACCGGAATTTAAAAAATGCTCGACCCAAAATTATTACGCCAGGATACGGCGACATTAGCGACACAATTAGCAAAACGTGGTTATCAACTTGATACCGAACTTTTGTCATCACTAGAACAAGAGCGTAAGCAAGCCCAGTTAGATGCTCAAGCATTACAGACTGAACGTAACAGTCGTTCAAAACTGATTGGCAAAGCTAAAGCGGCAGGTGAAGATATCGCGCCATTACTTGCTGAAATTGAAGATTTGGGTGATAAACATAAAGCTGCTGAAACGCGCTTGGCGGAAATTCTCGATCGCTTAAATACATTGGCGATGGAAATGCCAAATATTCCAGCCGAAGACGTCCCCGTTGGCAAGGATGAAAACGACAATGTTGAAGTCAGTAAATGGGGAACACCAAGAACGTTTGATTTCACTCCCAAAGACCATGTGGATTTAGGTGTTGCACTTGGCGGTATGGACTTTGAAGCGGCGGCGAAAATCAGTGCTGCACGTTTTGTCACGTTGAGCGGTTCCTTAGCTCGCTTACAACGTGCGTTGACTCAGTTCATGTTAGATACCCACAGCGAACAACATGGCTATACCGAGACTTATGTACCGTATTTGGTGAATGCAGATTCACTTAAAGGTACTGGCCAATTACCCAAGTTTGAAGCGGATTTATTTAAAGTTGATGATGGTCAGTTTTATCTCATCCCAACTGCTGAAGTGCCGGTCACGAATCTTGTTCGCGACGTTATCGTCGAAGCCGATAAGTTGCCATTAAAATGGGTGGCGCATACCCCATGTTTTAGAAGCGAAGCGGGTTCACATGGCCGTGATGTGCGTGGTCTTATCCGTCAACATCAGTTTGAAAAAGTTGAGTTGGTGCAAATTGTGCCGCCACAAGACTCTGCAACAGCTCACGAAGCATTGACCGCGGATGCCGAAAAAATCCTGCAAATGCTGGAGCTGCCATATCGCAAGATGCTGCTTTGCACTGGTGACATGGGGTTTGCTTCACAGAAAACTTACGATTTAGAAGTTTGGTTACCAAGCCAAGAAACGTATCGTGAAATTTCTTCATGCAGTAACTTTGGTGACTTCCAGGCGCGTCGTTTACAAGCTCGTTGGCGTAATCCAGAAACGGGTAAACCTGAGTTGGCGCATACGCTCAACGGTTCTGGTTTGGCTGTTGGCCGTACATTGTTGGCACTGATGGAGAATCACCAACAAGCGGACGGCAGTATCGCGATTCCTGCGGCGTTAAGACCTTATTTAGGCGGAGCAGAACAAATCAATGGATGAGTTCAGTCTAGTCCAGAAAATTATTATTTGGGCTATCCCGGTTCTCTTTGCCATTACGTTGCATGAGGTCGCTCATGGTTGGGTGGCATTAAAGTTTGGTGATCGAACCGCGCAGATGCTCGGTCGTTTAACGTTAAACCCAATCAAACACATAGATCCTATCGGTACAGTGGTTGTTCCCGGTATCCTATTGTTTTTAGGCGGCTTTATTTTTGGTTGGGCAAAACCGGTACCGGTGTCTTTCCAAAACTTAAGACGGCCTAAGACAGATATGGCCTGGGTTGCACTAGCCGGGCCGATGGCTAATCTTATTATGGGGATTGGTTGGGCGATTGTTGCCAAAATTGGTTTAGCATTAGTGCAGTCAGAGAGCAGTATCGGCGAGCCGATGATGTATATGGGATTGGCCGGTATTTGGATCAATGCCATTTTAATGTTTTTGAATTTATTACCGTTACCCCCTTTAGATGGGGGGCGGATCTTAGTAAGTATTCTGCCAAATAAATTAGGTTGGCAGGTCAGTCGTATTGAACCATACGGCTTTTTTATTTTATTGGGTTTATTGGCGCTGGGCTTGCTGGGGACGATTTTATCGCCGATGCTTAACAGCACAATACAGGTTTTGGCTTATTGGCTTGGCTTAAGTTTTGGTCAGACAGTGAGTCTCGTTAATGGCCTGTTTTAACCAAGCACATACTGGAGTATAGGGTGGACACGGTAGCTTTTCAGTCTCGTCGGATTGTTTCTGGCATGCGCCCCACTGGGCAATTGCATCTTGGACATTACCATGGCGTACTAAAAAACTGGATTAAATTACAGCACGAGTTCGACAGCTTTTTCTTTGTCGCCGACTGGCATGCGTTAACAACGCATTATGAAGACAGTCATGTTATCGAAGACAGTGTGTGGGAAATGGTTATTGACTGGTTAGCTGCCGGTATTGAGCCATCAGCTGCATCGTTGTTTTTACAGTCACGTGTGCCTGAGCATGCTGAGTTACATCTACTATTGTCGATGGTGACACCATTGTCATGGTTGGAACGTGTTCCTACCTATAAAGACCAGCAAGAAAAGTTGAAAGAGAAAGATCTCTCTACTTATGGCTTTTTAGGTTATCCATTACTGCAAAGCGCCGATATTCTGATTTACCGTGCAGGCCAAGTTCCTGTTGGTGAAGACCAAGTTGTGCATGTTGAATTAACGCGTGAAGTGGCGCGTCGTTTTAACCATTTGTATGGTCGTGAAGCTGATTTTGAAGAAAAAGCTGAAGCCGCCATTAAAAAAATGGGTAAGAAAAACGGCAAGTTGTACAACAATCTGCGCAAAGCTTATCAAGAGCAAGGCGATGCAAATGCTTTAGAGACTGCGCGTGAATTACTGAAGAGCCAGCAAAATCTGGCCTTAGGTGATACTGAGCGTTTATTTGGTTATCTGGAAGGTGGCGGTAAAGTCATTCTGCCTGAGCCAAAAGCACTGTTAACGCCAGCATCAAAAATGCCGGGCTTAGACGGGCAGAAAATGTCGAAGTCATATGGCAACACGATTTCTTTACGTGAAACAGAGCAAGGTATCGCTGATAAGCTCAGACGGATGCCGACAGATCCAAACCGGGTTCGACGTACCGATCCAGGTGAGCCAGATAAATGCCCTGTATGGCAATTACATGAAGTGTACTCAGATGAAGCACAAAAGCAGTGGGTTCAGGAAGGATGTCGTAGTGCTGGTATCGGTTGCCTTGATTGTAAAGGTCCATTGATTGATGCAGTCAGTGCTGAAATCAAACCGATTCGTGAGCGTGCTGCAGAGTTCAGTCAACACCCTGAAGATGTGCGACGTATTATTGATGATGGTAGCGCTGCCGCTCGTGAAGTGGCACAAGAAACCTTAAGTGAGGTTCGTGCTGCAATGGGATTGGCTTATAAATAGTCAGTCGAAGGAAAGTTATGTCAGAACGTATTCAAAAAGTATTAGCTCGTGCCGGTTATGGCTCACGACGCCAGTTAGAAACCTGGATCGAGCAAGGCAAAGTTACCGTAAATGGTGATGTTGCAACACTAGGCGCACAAATTAAAGAAGGTGATGTGGTTAAGCTTGATGGCAAACCATGCTCACCAAAACGCCTATGGCAGCAACCACAACAAGTGTTGTTGTATCACAAGCCTGTTGGTGAAGTTTGCACGCGTAGTGATCCAGAAGGTCGCCGTACCATCTTTCAATCATTACCAGCCCCTGAGCAAGGTCGTTGGGTCAGTGTTGGTCGACTGGATTTAAATACCAGTGGTTTGATCATTCTGACAACAGATGGTGAGTTGGCGAACCAGTTAATGCACCCATCTAACGAGATGGACCGTGAGTATGCGGTTCGTGTCTTGGGTGAAGTTACACCAGAAATGATGCAGCAATTGCGTGATGGTGTGATGTTGGATGATGGCGAAGCGAAATTCGCTGATATCCAAGAGTCAGGTGGTGAAGGTGCTAACCATTGGTATCATGTTGTTATTCAAGAAGGTCGTAACCGCGAAGTTCGCCGTTTATGGGAAGCTGTCGGCGTTCAAGTCAGTCGATTAATGCGTTTGCGTTATGGCCCCATCATCATGCCAAACAAGCTCAAACCAGGGCGTTGGATGGCGTTAGAAGGTAAAGATTTGGACTTCTTGTATGAAGAAGCCGGTCTGAAGAGTAAAACAGTGGCTGCGCCAAAAACTGGACGCGGTGCGATCCGTACCAGTAAGTCAGAGGCTAAACCTAAGTCAGACAGCAAATGGCCAGCCAAGAAAGCGTCATCTGATGAGCAAAAACCTGCTCGCGGCGGTGCTAAAAAAGCACGTCCAGAGAAATTTAATCCGCGTAAAGCACCACGGATTCGTGGCAGAGATTAATTAACGTATTGATCAGCTTGAACAGCCCGGTTTCGGCCGGTCTGTTTGGCTTGATACAAAGCTTTATCGGCCCGCTCAAATAATTGATGGCAGTTTTCATCCTGCTTCATTGTCGCAATACCGATACTCACGGTCAGTGAAAAGCTACGGCTACCGTCATGGCATGTCACTAAGCTGATGGCTTGTAACAATCTTTCAGCGACTTGTGAGGCAGTATTACCATCGGTATGACTCAATACGACGGTGAATTCTTCACCCCCATAACGAAAAGCAATATCACTACGCCGCAAACAATTGATTAATGTTTGGCCTGTTAGGGTTAAGGCTCTGTCACCGCTGCTGTGACCGTAAGCGTCATTAATATTCTTAAAGTTATCGATATCAACAACCAGCAAACTTAATGGCAGATTTAAACGTTTAGCCAGTTCCACTTCACGGTCAATATGACGGTCAAAAGCTTCACGATTCGGCATACCCGTTAATTTATCGGTCATTGCCGCATCTAACGCCTGTTGATATTGCTGGCAATTACGTAATGGATAGACCAGTTTGCAGAGCAAGTCTTCGATTAGTTGAATATCTTCATCACTAAAGCGAATACCACGACTTAGCGTTAATTTACCCAATGATTGTTTATCAATCTCAAGTTCATAATGGCATTTATGGTGTGCTGTTTTGCCAAGACGAATATCTTGTCTCAACGGCGAAAACTGTAAACGCAAACCGTCATGCTGCAGTACGCTTTGTACTTGCTGGTGGAACAATTGTAGTAATTGACGGATATCTAACGTTGTTTGCAGCAACATTGGTAAACGTAGTAACAATGACTCTCTGCCAGCCTGACGTTCAGTAATCGCAGGAACAGTGTTTGCAAACAAACGTAAATTGCTTGGTCTAGTTGTGACTGTCTGTCTCATAAAATGGCACTCGTATTAGCCCGTGCTTAATAACAAGCCATTTTTATGCCAAAAAATAAAAACTTTTTATTTACAGATAGTTAGGGTTTTGCGTCAGAGAATTGACAAGGCATTAACGCATTGACCATTTAGGTGAGCGCTATGCGGACTTGCGAGGTATAGATAAGCTGGAACGACGGCACCTGGCTCTGGTAATTGCATTGGATCTTTGGCTGGATAAGCCCTTGCATGCAATGCGGTTCGTGTTTGACCAGGGTCTAAACAACAAACACGGACTTTATTTTCGGCAGCTAATTCTTTTGCCAACTGCTGGCAAAGATTTTCCAAACCCGCTTTACTGATGCCGTAAGCACCCCAGTAAGCTTTGTTTTGATTACTGTCAGTGGTAAAGATAATAAAGCTTTGTGTTGTGGTTTGTTGTAACAGCGGCAAACAAGCCTGCGTCAACATAAAACTTGCCGTCAGGTTGACGTGAAGTGTCTCACCCCAAGTTTTGAGATCCTGATGGACGACAGGGGCAAGTTGACCTAAAGCCGCGGCGCAATGAACAAGCCCATCCAATCGACCAAAGTTATCAGTGATGCTCTGAGCGAGTTGTTGGTAATCTTGGGCGGAAGCGCCTTTTAGATCGAGTGGGTAGAGTGCAGGCTGAGGGCTGCCATCTTCAACAATGGCATCATAAACTTTTTCAAGTTTCGGAAGTTGCTTATCCAGCAGGATGACCGTCGCGCCCTGCCTTGCATAAGCTTTTGCCACTTCGCTACCGATGCCACCTGCGGCACCGGTAACAAGAATGACGTGATCCTGAAACAGATCTGCTTCAGTTGTAGTCGACATAAAGCCGATTATTTTTCGTTGAACTGAGTGTAAGCAACTTCACCATTGTGAACTTGAACACTGAGTGTGCCTTCATCGGTATGCCACTCATGGAAAACAACTGTGTAATCATCGACAGAAGTTTCTTGTGTAACGTCTGGCTCACCGTATTGTTCAATTAACTCTGCTTCTGATTTTCCTTCTGCATCACCAGCTTCTGGAGCGGCTGCAGCTTCACCGGTAGATTCGACTTCTGTTGCTGTATCAGCAGCTTCAGTTGTATTGGCATCTTCGCCGCCACAAGCAATCAACGCGAAGCTCACAAATAGACCGATTAACATTAAACGCAAACGACTAAGCATGACATTCCCTTCTTTGGTTGAGTAAAACATAGAGTATAACAAGCCTCTCTGGCTAATTCGACAAATTCGTCACAGATTAAACCTGTTTGCCATAGTTGCTGACTATTGTCTGACGATATGGTTCGGCAAAATTTGCCGGCCGCATTCCAAACCGTTGCCGATCGCCGTCTCTAGCGTCGCCGGAAAAGCATGTTTTACATAATCGCCTGCAAGCCATAAACCTTTGATTGTTGTATGACATGTAGGTCTTTGTTTTTGTGATTCGGGTGTGGCTGCAAACGTTGCTCTTTTTTCACGAATGACTAAGGCATGTTCAGCAGTTTCAGGCCAGTTTGGAATTAAATCGTTAAGTTCACTACTGACGACTTCGATGAGTGCTTGCTTACTCAACTGTGTATGTTCTCCCGGCCCACTAATGACAACAGCCATTAGGCCCGGCTTTTGGATACTTCGGTCAAACAACCATTGCGATATTGTACCGCTCAATCCCGTGATTGGTTGGGGCGCCCTTAGTGATGACTGATATTGTAAATACAACGTGCAAATCGGATACTCATCTACGTTCTCAAGTTGAGCTTCTATAGGTAACAGTTTGTTAAGCGCTGAAGGTGGAAGTGCTAGTACGACGTTATCAGCAAAATGCCGTTGGTCGTACTGGTCGATGATGCCTTTGACGATACCATCATCAATGATGAGTGACTTAACACGGTTATTAAGCTGAATATAACCGCCGTTATCCACAATGTATTTACCTGCGGGGGTTGGGAATACATCACTTAACGGTTGAGTTGGGATCAGTAACTCAGCAGCGTTCTTATCAGCAAACAAACTGGCATTAAGCACATCAGCAAATACTTGGGCTGACGCTAGATTAATGGGGGTATTTAACATGGCCAATGTTAAAGGCTCCCATAATTGGTCTATTAGACGTTGAGGCTGGCGTGAGCTCGTCACTAATTCTGCTACTGTTGTTGCTTCAAGCCGATGACTTTGTTTGATATACGTTTGAAGTCTATGAATGGCCTGAATACTACTCAAACCACCTGATTGCCATAGGTGATATAAGCGATTGAAACTTGATGTTAATTTCCCGTGGGTGCTGATTTTAAGGCTTTTATAACGCTTATCTCTGAGCACTAAATTAAGTGGTTCACGACGAAACAAGGTTTCCACATCAAGACCAATATGTGCCATTAGGCTCAACATGTTTTGATAGGCACCAATGGTGAGATGTTGGCCATTATCAACAACGATGTTTTGCCAATTTACCGAACGTGCCCGACCACCTAATATGCCGCCAGCTTCAAATACTTGAACTTCAGCACCTTGATCAATAAGCGCTATCGCTGTTGCCAGACCACTCCAGCCGCCACCGACAATAATCGTCCGCATGATGTTTATTGTGCGCGGTTTGCCTGGCGTGACGTTCGCCAAGCTATCCATAATTTACGCAGAGGTGTTAATGAGACACGATGATGCATCACTTGGTAACCATCATCGGCAATTTCATCCAGCGTACTACGATAAATTGCAGCCATGATGAGCGCTGTTTTTTGTTGTTCTCTATCGATCTCAGGTAAAAGAGCAAGCGCTTCGTCATAGGCTTGTTGGGCACGTTGTGTTTGAAAGTTAAGCAATTCCGTTAACTCAACCGAACTCTGTAGTGCCAGAATTTGCTGTTCACTTACCCGAAATTGAACCAACTCATCTTGGGGTAAATAGATTCGTCCGCGTTCAGCATCTTCACGAACGTCACGAATAATGTTGGTCAGTTGTAACGCTAACCCTAGTTTTTCGGCAAATTTAAGCGTTTTACGATCTTGGTAGCCAAAAATTTCTGCCGATAGCAGACCTACGGCGCTTGCGACACGATAACAATACAAGGCTAGATGTTTAAAAGCGGCATAGCGATTGGTATGCAAATCCATTTCCATGCCATCAATGATCTCCATAAAATATTCTTCATTGAGATCGAAGTGTTTTAGTGCATCAGCCAAGGCTTTGCCAACTGGATGAGTTGGTTTGCCGATAAAAGTATTTGTAATCTCAGTGCGCCACCAAGCTAAAGTTTGCGCTGCAACGACAGGATCACTGATTTCATCTACGGCATCATCGACTTCACGACAAAAGGCGTATAGGGCCATGATGGCATCGCGCTTAGGTTGTGGAAGAAAGAGAAAACTATAATAAAAGCTAGAGCCACTGCGCGCGGCTTTGTCACGGCAGTATTGCTGAGGCGTCATTTTTTTAGCCGTTCAACAATTTGGCCGTTAACCAGATGCTGATCGATGATTTCATCAACATCTTGCTTGTCGTGATATTGATACCAAATGCCCTGAGGGTAAATCACCATCATCGGTCCCTGAGCACAACGGTTTAGGCAGCCCGCGTTATTAATACGGACTTTTTTAAGCCGCAATGACTTAACACGTTCCTTGGCGTAATCACGTAAACCCTGAGCATCATGTTGCATGCAATACGGTTTGCCTTCATCGTCAGAGCGTTGATGAGTACAAAAGAATACGTGATGTTTATAAAAGTCAGACATTGCTAATCGGGTTACCTATATCCTAATTTAATCGGCCAGCTTAAAACTCTCTTGAAATCGCAAAATCAGCTAAAGATAATAATGCTGTTTTGTACGCTGACTCAGGCAAAACATTTAGACAATTTTTTGCAGCATCGACTTCTTTTTGTGCTGCTTTGGCAGTGTAATCAATAGCGCCGGTGTCTTGAATGATAGTGAGGATCTCGGCAATACGATCACGTTCGCCATTTTCAATTGCTTGTCGAATGATAGCCGATTGGCTGCTGTCACCATGATGCATTGCATAAATGAGTGGTAATGTCGGCTTACCCTCGGCCAAGTCATCACCAACATTTTTGCCTAATGTGTCACTTTGGGCACTATAGTCCAATAAGTCATCAACCAATTGGAAGGCGCTACCGAGATGCATTGCATAACGACCAAGTGCGTCTTCTGTTTCTTCGTTTGATTGGCTAAGAACGGCACCGAGCTGTCCGGCAGCTTCAAATAACTTAGCTGTTTTATGATGGATAACCTGAAGGTATCTTTCTTCAGTAGTATCCGCATCGTGAACATTGAGAAGTTGAAGTACTTCGCCTTCAGCAATGACATTGGTTGTGTGAGAAAGAATCTTCATGATTTTCATGGATTCCAGTTCCACCATCATTTCAAAAGCGCGGGTATATAAGAAATCACCGACTAGAACGCTGGCTTCGTTTCCCCAAACGCTATTGGCTGTCTCTTGGCCACGACGCATTTCAGAATGATCAACAACATCATCATGCAGTAACGTCGCGGTATGGATGAATTCGATAATGGTGGCAAGATTAATATGCCCCGAATCTTGATAACCACATGCGCGCGCACTGAGAAGTGCAATGGCAGGACGAAGTCGTTTACCACCACTATTAATGATGTAATGGCCTAATTGATTGATTAATACCACCTCTGAATGCAAGCGCTGTTGTATCATAGCGTTTACCGCATCCATATCCTCGCGGATAAGTGCGTAAATGGATTGAATATCCACGGAGCGTGCGTGCCTGTTGATTACTAAAACGCGTACTTTGGCACGCAGGCGTTGGATGCGCAAATATTTCAATTTGCATTTGATCTGTATAAACAAACGGGCTACAATTGCCGGTCTTTTGTTGGGTTACCTGCAATAATTACTTATTTTTGGAGACAGCGATGTACGCTATTGTCGCGACTGGTGGTAAACAATACCGTGTTAAAGAGGGCGAAACCCTCCGCGTAGAAAAACTTTTCGCAGAAGCTGGTGAAACAGTTGAGCTTGATAAAGTTCTGTTGGTTGGCGAAGGCGACAACATTAAAGTTGGTGCGCCGTACCTGGAAGGTGCCAAAGTTACTGCTAAAGTAGCTGCTAATGGCCGTGGCGATAAAGTAAAAATCGTCAAATTCCGTCGCCGTAAACATAGCCGTAAACAGATGGGTCACCGTCAGTCATTTACTGAAATCGAAATTACTGGCATCACAGCCTAATTTCGCGTTGACGATTAGATTTAAGAAGAGGATTTAAACATGGCTCACAAGAAAGCGGGTGGTAGTACACGTAACGGTCGCGACTCAGAGTCGAAACGCCTTGGTGTTAAACGCTTCGGTGGTGAAACTGTTCTGGGTGGTAACATCTTAGTTCGTCAACGTGGTACTAAATTCCACGCTGGTCGTAATGTTGGTGTTGGTAGAGACCACACTTTGTTTGCTACAGCAAATGGTAAAGTTGTATTTGAAACGAAAGGTGCAAATAACCGCACTTTTGTCAGCGTTGTTGCTGAATAAAATTTCTGTAAGCCCTACCGGGGCAGACAGCTTAAAGCCCCGCTGATGCGGGGTTTTTTGTATTTAGCCTCTGAGTTTTTCAGAGGGAGATTAAAGGTCCGAGATGAAGTTTGTAGATGAGGCGAAAATCACCGTAAAAGCAGGTGATGGTGGCAATGGCTGCCTAAGTTTTCGTCGTGAAAAATATATTCCCTTTGGCGGACCAGACGGTGGTGATGGCGGCGATGGTGGTGATGTTTATTTAATCGCTGACGAGCAGGTTAATACACTAATCGATTTTCGTTATCAGCGTCATTTTAAAGCGCAACGTGGTGAAAATGGTCGCGGTCGCCAATGTAGTGGTGCGCGTGGTGATGATCTTGTTATCAAAGTCCCGGTGGGCACTGAGGCATGGGATGACGATACTGACGAATTAATCGGTGATTTGGTCAAGTCTGGTGACAAGTTAATGGTTGCCAAAGGTGGCTGGCATGGTCTCGGTAACTTGCGTTATAAGTCCAGTATTAACCGTGCGCCAAGGCAAACTTCAGATGGTACGCCTGGTGAAGAACGTCAACTGCGCCTAGAAATGAAGCTCTTGGCAGATATCGGTCTATTAGGTTTACCTAACGCTGGTAAGTCGACATTTATCAGCCAAGTTTCAGCTGCACAACCTAAAGTTGCCGACTATCCTTTTACGACATTACACCCAAATCTGGGTGTTGTTACCCTCAAAGATGTGCGCAGTTTCGTGATTGCCGATATTCCCGGACTAGTAGAAGGTGCGGCAGAGGGCGCGGGGCTCGGTATCCAATTTTTGCGTCACTTAACGCGTACGCGTTTGCTTTTACATCTGGTGGATATGGCGCCTGTTGATGTTGAGCAAGATCCAGTCGAAAGCGTCAATATTATTAATAACGAACTGAAACGTTATAGTGATGCTTTGGGTAAACAGCCCCAATGGTTGGTCCTGAACAAAATGGATTTGGTGCCAGAGGATATCCGTGAAGAACTGTGTCAGGAAGTGTTATCTCGCTTAAATTGGCAGGGTCCGGTATATCATGTAAGTGGTAAAAATGGTGAAGGCTGTGACGCATTATGTGAAGATGTCATGGCATTTCTGGAAACGCAGCAAGAATCGGCTGCGCCAGAGGATCTTGAAGCTGAGGATTGAGCTTGGAAAACCCGCATCAACAATTGGTGTCCACCCGTCGCTGGGTAATTAAAATCGGAAGTGCGCTACTAACCAAACCAGGCGAAGGTCTGGATATTGATCGTATTCGTTGGTTAAGTGGTGAAATTGCTGAATTAAGACGTCAGGGTAAAGAAGTCGTTTTGGTGACTTCTGGTTCTGTCGCTGCCGGTATGCAGCAGTTGGGCTGGCGTCGTCGTCCTCATGCCTTAAATCAATTACAAGCAGCCGCCAGTGTTGGTCAAATGAACTTGGTTCATGCCTATGCAACTGCTTGTCAGTATTATGGTATTCATACCGCGCAAATTTTACTTACACATTCAGATCTTTCGGATCGTGGGCGTCATTTAAACGCGCGTAGTGCTTTGCAAACATTGCTCGACATGGGGGTTTTACCGGTCGTCAATGAAAACGACACCATCGCCACGGAAGAAATTCGCTTTGGTGATAATGACACCTTGGCAGCGATGACTGCGAACCTTATTGAAGCCGATGTATTGGTCATTCTGACCGATCAAGATGGTTTATTTGATAGCGACCCAAGAATTAACCCGAATGCGCGTATGTTGGCCGCATCAGCAGCCAGTAATCCACATTTAGACCAAATGGCGGGTGATAGCAAAGGTGAGTTGGGGCGTGGCGGTATGGCGACCAAATTACTGGCTGCTCGACGAGCTGCACGATCGGGGGCAACCACCGTTATCTTATCGGGTAAGCAGCCTGATAATTTACGTCATTTGGCTGCGGGTCATGGCGTCGGCACATTACTGTGGCCAGATATCAAACCGATTAAAGCGCGTCAGCAATGGTTAGTTGGTCATTTAATTCCGAAAGGCCGCATCATGTTAGATGACGGTGCGGTTAATGTGATTTGCCAGCAGGGTAAAAGCCTTTTGCCTGTTGGTGTACATGCTGTCGAAGGGCAGTTCTCAAGAGGTGAGTTAGTGATTTGCAGTGATTTACGTGGCAAAGAAGTTGCGCGTGGATTAGTGAACTATAGTTATCAAGAAGCGGCTAAAATCATGGGCCAATCAAGCCAAGCGATTGAAACGATTTTGGGGTATGTTGATGAGCCAGAATTGATTCATCGTGACAACTTGGTCGTCACGGCTTAAATAACAGACATAAAAAAACCGGCGAAAGCCGGTTTTTTTAAGCAACAACGTGTGTTGATTACATCGCGCGAACAGCGTTGTTCAAACGACTCTTACCACGTGCTGCAGTATTTTTGTGAATCAGGCCTTTGCGAGCCATACGATCCAGAACAGGCACTGCGGCTTGGAAAGCAGCAGTTGCTTGCGTTTTGTCACCAGCGACAATCGCTTTTCTGATTGCTTTGATGGTGGTACGCATGGCAGAACGCTGGCTAGCATTCAGCTGGCGGTGTTTTTCCGCTTGACGAGCGCGTTTTCTTGCTTGTGCTGAGTTTGCCAAAGTGCTTCTCCTAAAAATCAGCTGTTTGTTTATGAACCGGGCATTATCCTGATTTTTAACCCGTTTGTAAATGGTATTATGTGCAAATTTTTATGGGTGAGGACAAATGCGGGTAATAACGGCAAATGTGAACGGTATTCGGGCTGCAGCGCGCAAAGGTTTTTTCGACTGGTTGGCCAAGCAAAATGCTGATGTTGTCTGTATTCAAGAGACCAAAGCACAAATACATCAATTAACTGATCCTCAATTTCACCCGGAAGGTTACCACTGTTCCTATCATGATGCGCAAAAACCTGGATATAGTGGTGTTGCGCTCTATTGCCGGCAACAACCAGACAAGATTATTGAAGGTATGGGCAATGAGGAGTTTGATTCTGAAGGACGTTATATTGAAGCGCAGTTTGGTAAATTAAGTGTTGTCTCTTTGTACCTACCTTCCGGCACATCGGGTGATGTCAGGCAAGAAGTCAAATATCGCTGTATGGATTTCATTGAGTCCCGTCTTCAACAAATTGTTGATGAAGGTCGTGAATTTATCGTTTGCGGTGATTGGAATATTGCTCACAAAAACGAAGACATTCGTAACTGGAAAGGTAATCAGAAAAACTCGGGGTTCTTGCCAGAAGAGCGCGCTTGGTTAGACAAGCTCTTTGATGAGATGCAATTTGTCGATGCATTTCGTGAATTACCGCAAGCAGAACACGAATATACCTGGTGGTCAAACCGTGGCCAGGCATGGGCCAACAATACTGGTTGGCGCATTGATTACCATATTTTGAGTCCTAATCTAAAAGGTACTGTTAAGGCGACTGATATTTATCGTGATGAACGTTTTTCTGACCACGCGCCGCTAACAGTGGATTATCAGGGGATTGATTTAGCCTAGATTTAAACTAGGTGAAATTAAGTTGGGGCTGAGCGCTTTGATTAGGCTGGGGTAAGTCAAAGCCGCTAAGACTCACCCCAACTAAACGTACCGGCTTTTTGCCAGCATCAGTGCGCTGCAGTAATTGTGGCAACCATGTTTTCAAAATAGACAAGGTGATTGCGGTATCTATAGTTTGGGCTCGGGTTACTTGCTGAAAGTCAGCGTATTTAACTTTTACAGTAATCGTTCGGGCTTGGAGTTGCTGTGTTTGCAAGCCATTCAAAACTTGTTCAGCAAGGCCATATAAAATTTGTGTCAGCTCTTCTAGTGACGTTATATCCTCTGCAAAAGTTGTTTCTTTACCCAGCGACTTACGCAGCCTTTTACTTCGAACAGGTCGTTCATCAATCGCCCGGGCAATATTGAAATAATATTGACCAGATTTACCAAAACTTTCGGTCAGTTCGTCGAGCGTTTTCTGACGTAAATCATCGCCGGTATGAATGCCAAAGTTTTTCATTTTGGCTTCAGTGGCTGGGCCAATTCCATGAAACTTGCCAATAGCTAATTGGTTAACAAATGCTTGGCCTTGCTCGGGGCGAATCAAAAATAGGCCATTAGGTTTATCCATATCAGAAGCGATCTTGGCGAGAAATTTATTATAGGAAACACCCGCTGAGGCGGTTAGCCCTGTTTCTGCCAAGATTTCTTTTTTGATGGCTTTAGCGATGAGGGTTGCTGAACCATTAAAAGACTCAGTGAAGGTGACATCAAGGTAGGCTTCATCTAGTGATAATGGCTCAACTTCGGATGCATAACGCCAAAAGATGTCGCGAATTTGTTGAGATACCTCACGATAAGCTTCAAATCGTGGCCGAACAAAAATAGCCTCTGGACATAGTCGGTAGGCACGAGATGAGGCCATTGCGGAGTGGATGCCAAATTTACGGGCTTCGTAACTACAGGCAGCAACAACACCTCGACTATTTGGTTGACCACCAACAATCACAGGTTTTCCTCGCAATTCCGGAAAATCGCGTTGCTCTACGGAAGCAAAAAAAGCGTCCATATCGACATGTATGATTTTGCGTTGTTTAGCCATTTGGGTGGATAGTTTTTACTTTCAAGTAAGGTGAATCAAGTCCAATGCGGTATAGATCACATAACAAAGTGGATTGCCGTTGTCGTCAATGTTACTTTAGCCAATTGATTATATTTCTGAGATGCCAGTTTGATTGATCGTATCCGTTCTTGGCAGGAGAGTCTGCAAGGATTTCTAACACCGCAAGTCTTAACGATGCTGTTTTTAGGCATTGCTGCTGGTTTGCCGTTGCTGCTGATTTTTTCGTCGCTAAGTTTATGGCTTCGTGAAGCGGGCATTGAACGTAGTGCGGTGACTTATTTTAGTTGGGCAGCATTAGGCTACTCATTTAAATTTGTCTGGGCACCATTGTTGGATGTTTTGCCTTTACCTGTATTACATAAATTATTGGGGCGCAGACGAAGCTGGCTATTGTTGTCACAGATGATGATCATCATGGCGATCTTAATGATGGCGATGATTGATCCTGCAACCCATTCGCTTACCTTGATGGCTGTTGCTGCTGTGTTACTTGGTTTTTCCGCAGCAACACAAGACGTCGTTATCGACGCATATCGAATTGAGTCAGCTGAGCCTAGGCTACAAGCTCTGATGTCAGCCAGTTATATCGCAGGTTACCGAATTGGTATGTTGCTAGCCGGTGCGGGTGCATTATATCTCGCCAGTTTCTTTGGTTCAGAAATGGGCGCTTATAACTACAGTGCGTGGCAGCAAAGTTATTTCATCATGGCATTACTCATGTTTATCGGTGTGATAACAACATTGGTTTCTCGGGAGCCAGAAGTCGCTGTGGCGAAAGTTGTCGATAGCCGGCAAGATTATATTGGTTTGTTGCTGGCTTTTGCTTTGGCAATGGCTGGTTTTATTAGCTGTTTTTATTTCACAAACAATTGGTCAATACAATTACGTGAAAGCCTATTACCCATCTTGGTCAATGGCCCACTTACGACACTGATAGTCGAGTTTTTACGGTTAGCACTGGCGGCTATAGTTGCGATTACGATTGGTCGAACATTAATTGGCGTTGGAATGGTGCCACGCGCTATTTTAAAGCGTAGTTATGTTGAACCTGTTGCTGATTTTTTCCGACGTTATGGTTTGTCGGCGGCATTGTTATTATTGATGCTGGTAGGTTTATATCGAATTTCCGACATTGTGTTGGGTGTCATTGCCAATGTCTTTTATCAAGACATGGGCTTTACCAAACCAGAAATTGCTACGGTGGTAAAAACCTTTGGTTTATTTATGACCATCTTTGGCGGTTTTGTTGGTGGTATCTTAGCTATGCGCTACGGCGTGATGCGCATTTTGTTTTTAGGCGCTATTTTGTCTGCGCTGACTAATTTGTTGTTTATGTTATTAGCCTCAATGGGCAATGACATTGTCATGCTTTACATCGTCATTTCAGCCGATAATTTATCTGCTGGCTTGGCAAGCGCCGCTTTCATTGCCTTTTTATCTAGCCTGACCAATATTTCATTTACCGCAGTGCAATACGCCATCTTTAGTTCATTAATGACGTTATTTCCAAAAATATTGGGTGGTTACTCAGGCTCGATGGTTGAGTCGATGGGCTATCAGCAGTTTTTCCTGATAACAGCGTTACTCGGCTTACCAGTATTGTTAATCATTTGGCTGGCTGGCCGACACTTTCGGATAGAAGACTAACTAACCCACAGCCAACATAGCTGTGGGTCTTTAGATTAGTTATCGCTGATGATTTGATAACAAGGTTGGTAGCGTGTGGCATCTTGCCCCAACTTCATTCGTTGATCACGGACAAATTGGCTTAACAAATTATCAATCGCGCGCATCAAAGCAGGGTCACCATTAATTTGATACGGGCCATGCTCGGCCACTTCTCTAATCCCAAAGGCTTTGACATTACCCGCTACAATCCCTGAAAACGCTGCACGAAGTTGCGCTGCCAATTCATGCTTTGGCATGTCTGGGAACAGACGCAGTGATGCCATATTCTCGTGCGTTGGAATAAAGGGATATTGCAACATAGGGTCAATGTGCAATTGCCAATTAAAGTAATAGGCATCTTCAGTATTACGACGTGCTTTTTGCACACCATCGACAGCTTCACGGCTACGCTGGGCCACCACGTCAGGTTCACCGGTAATGATCTCGTATAAGTTGGCAATATCCTCACCAAGGCATTGCTTTAAAAAGCTGTCTAAGGTTTTGAAGTACTCTTCACATGACGATGGGCCTGCAAAGATAAGTGGGATGCCTTGTTTGTTTTCCGGATGTAACAAAATACTAAGCAAATAGAAGATTTCTTCTACCGTGCCGACACCGCCAGGAAAAACGATAAAGCTGTGGCCAAGACGGACAAACGCTTCAAGGCGTTTTTCGATATCCGGCATGATAATGAGTTCATTAACGATAGCGTTTGGTGACTCAGAAGCAATAATGCCCGGTTCGCTAATGCCAATATATCGGCCCGTTTTTATTTGTTGTTTGGCATGACCAACTGCAGCACCTTTCATTGGCCCTTTCATGGCGCCAATACCGCAACCGGTAATGATATCCAGACCTCGCAAGCCTAATTCATAGCCCACATGTTTAGCGTAATCATATTCTTCCCTAGGGATAGAGTGGCCACCCCAGCAGACCACCATATTTGGTGGAATGGTTGGCCGAACCACATTGGCATTTCGCAAAATCATAAACACGCTGTCGGTGATTTGTTCGGGGGTGACAGGTGGTTGGTCGAGAATTTTAAAGTCGGTATAAACAATATCGCGTAGCGCTGAGGATAAATGTTCTTGGATACCTTTGATCAGCGTTTCACCAACGAATGATTGGGCTGGTGCATTATCGATTTCAAGCAGAATGCCGCGAGATTGGGGGACCAATCGAATATCAAAATCTGCAAAGGTATTAAAAACTTGTTCAGCATCATCTTGATGGCTATCGGTGTTAAGAATGGCCAAAGCACAATCGCGAAAAAGGCGGTGCAAACCTTCGCTTGGGTTGGTTAAGCGGCGAATTTCTTCCTGTGACAGTAGGTTTAAAGTTCGAAGCGGACGGATCGATGTACGTTTGATTTTTGCTTGCATAACTCTCTCGTGTTTTTGACTTCATCGTCCCATTGAATTTTGACAACAGCAAGTATTTTGACCAAAAAAAACCCCGACTAGCGGGGTTTTCAATCAGAATCAATATGATGCGTTTAGAACGGAATATCATCATCGTAGTAGTCAGCATCACCACCGCCGTAATCTGGGCCAGCAGAAGCTGAAGCAGGTTGTGCACTACCATAGTTGTTTTGTTGTTGTGGGCGGCTCTGACCTTGGTCAAAGCTGCTATCGCCACCACCGCTGCCACCTTTGGTATCCAGCATCGTCATTTCATTACCAACGATCTCAGTGGTAAAACGATCTTGGCCATTTTGATCTTGCCACTTACGTGTTTGAATACGGCCTTCGATATACACCTGTGAGCCTTTACGTAAGTATTGTTGAGCAATTTCACCTAGCTTGTTACGCAAGACCACACGGTGCCATTCAGTACGTTCTTGACGTTCACCGGTTTGTTTATCGCGCCAGGTTTCTGAGGTTGCAACACGCAGGTTACAAATTGAGCCGCCATTAGGAAATGCACGACTTTCTGGGTCCACACCAAGGCGGCCAACCAGAATAACTTTGTTTACTGACATGGTCTGTTCCTTTGTTTTCTTTTATTCACTTGCTCCGCCGCGTTAGGCAACGGACTCTAATTCGGTAATGTCGGTATCATCAGCGAGAAATTTCACATAAGCAAGCTTGTCTTGAATCACAATAATTGTTTCAACAACGCCCGGTATGCTTTCTAGCTGGTTTTGATAGTCATCGGCATTTGCTTTTGTTAAGCCCTTCAAGGGAATAATGCGATGACTAAAATGCGTGGGTGCCGCCATTGGCAACATCATTAATAACCATAACAGGCATAATCCCATCGCGGTGAAAAATATCCAACTGATATCACCAAAGCTATAAATAACGCCGCCAAGTACACCCCCTAAAAATGCACCGATGAATTGTGCACTTGAGTACACGCCCATTGCTGTGCCTTTGTAATAAAGGGGGCTGAGCTTAGACATCATCGATGGTAGGCTGGCTTCTAAGATATTAAATGCTGTGAAAAATAACCATAAACATAACAGTAAAAGTGTTAACGAGCCTGGCTTTAAAGCCCACCCGAACTGTGCAATCGCTAATACCGCAATAGCGCCAATAAACACTATTTTCATTTGACGGTGTTTTTCAGCCACGATAATGAAAGGCACCATCGTGACAAAAGCGAGTAACAAAATAGGTAGGTAGGTTTTTGCCAGATCTTCTTTGGCAATGCCGGCAAAATCTTGCAGTGCGATAGGCAGAGCAAAAAAGCTTAATGTCAGTAGCAGATGTAACAGCAAGATACTGATGACCATGCGCATGATAGGGCGATTGGTCAGCACATCCATTAATTGTTTTTTGGCAGGCTTCATCTCTTTGTGAACTTTATGGCGATGTGGTGTCGGTACCCACCATTTCAAAACTGCCATTCCCACAACCGCTAATATCGCTGTTGCCCAGAAGATGCCATCTAAACCCAAACTGCTTTCAAGGGCTGCACCGCTAGCAAGTGCTAATGAAAACGAAAGACCAATACTGATACCAATCGCGGCCATCGCTTTGGTGCGATGTTGGTCTCGGGTTAAGTCTGCGGTCAGCGCCATAACCACGGCAGCAATCGCGCCACTACCTTGTAAAAGACGGCCTAAAATAACGGTGTAGATGGAGTCCGCCACGGCTGCCAGCACACTACCCAGCGCAAATAAAACCAAACCAATAAAAATGACGTTTTTGCGACCAATTCGGTCAGACATCATGCCAAATGGAATTTGCAGTGCCGCTTGCGTTAAACCATAAGCGCCGATTGCCAGCCCGATAAGTAAAGGTGTGCTGTGTGCATATTGTTGTGCGGAGAGGGAAAACACCGGAAGAATCATAAACAAACCCAGCATTCGCAAAGCGAAAATGATTGCTAGGCCTGAAATAGAGCGTTTTTCCGACGCGCTAAGTGCGGCCGATGCGGTTTGTTTTTGCGTCATGATAGCGGGACAGAGTATATTGATCCGTTTGATTTTACTACGGAACTTGCATGAAACAAATCAGCATTCGCGGCGCCCGTACCCATAACCTTAAGAATATAGATGTCGACCTGCCGCGTGACTCACTGATTGTGATTACTGGCCTTTCGGGGTCAGGCAAGTCATCGCTGGCTTTTGACACCCTATATGCCGAGGGGCAGCGCCGTTATGTAGAGTCATTATCGGCTTATGCGCGGCAGTTCTTGTCGATGATGGAAAAGCCAGATGTTGATCATATCGAAGGCTTATCGCCGGCGATTTCGATTGAACAAAAATCGACCTCACATAATCCACGCTCAACCGTCGGTACCATTACCGAGATTTACGATTATCTGCGGCTATTATTTGCTCGTGCGGGTGAGCCTCGTTGTCCGACCCATAGCCAACCACTAGCCGCGCAAACAGTCAGCCAAATGGTTGATGCGGTATTAGCGATGCCAGAAGGCAAGCGCTTAATGTTGTTGGCGCCGGTTGTGCAGGACCGTAAAGGTGAGCATCGAGATCTTTTAGGTGAGTTACGTGCCCAAGGTTTTGTTCGCGCCCGAGTGAATGGTGAAGTAATTGAATTAGATAGCCCGCCAGAACTGGAGTTACGTAAAAAACATACGATTGAAGCTGTCGTTGATCGTTTTAAAGTACGTGATGATATTCAGCAGCGTTTGGCCGAGTCTTTTGAGACAGCATTAAAGCTCGCTGATGGTGTCGCCAAAGTCGTTTCGATGGATGATCCTGAAGATGTTACGCTATTTTCTGCACGTTTCGCTTGTAGTGAGTGTGGGTATTCGATAGCAGAGCTCGAGCCTCGGATGTTTTCGTTTAATAACCCAGCAGGTGCTTGCCCAACTTGTGATGGCTTGGGTATGAAGCAATTTGTCGATCCTGCTCGCGTGGTGGCACATCCTGAATTAAGTATGGCAGCAGGTGCGATTCGTGGTTGGGACCGCCGCAATGCTTATTACTATCAAATGTTGCAGTCATTGGCAGCGCATTATCAGTTTGATTTAGAAACACCGTTTGATGAATTACCTGAAAAGGTTCGTGAAGTCATTCTGTACGGTAGTGGTCGTACCGAAATTGATTTCAGTTACTTTAGTGATCGTGGTCGCCAAGTAACACGCCATCATGTGTTTGAAGGTATCGTGCCTAATCTGCAACGCCGTTACCATGAAACAGAATCCGGTAGCGTCCGTGATGAGCTCGCGAAGTTTCATTCCGTTCGTGCCTGCCCTGATTGTCACGGTGCGAGATTGATGGAGGCTTCCAGAAATGTTTTTGTTCAAGACACCAACCTACCGGAAATCACCTCGTTACCAATAGGTGAAGCCAAACGATTTTTTGAGCAGCTGCAATTACCGGGTAAACGCGGTGAAATTGCGAGTAAAGTCATCAGTGAAATCGGTGCACGATTAAGCTTTTTGGTTAACGTAGGTTTGGATTACCTGAATTTAGCGCGTAGTGCCGATACCTTATCGGGTGGCGAGGCGCAGCGGATCAGACTGGCAAGTCAGATCGGCGCTGGTCTGGTGGGGGTTATGTACATTCTCGATGAACCTTCAATTGGTTTACATCAACGTGACAATGATCGTTTGTTGGCGACACTGACCCGTCTTCGGGATTTGGGGAATACCGTCATCGTGGTTGAGCATGATGAAGATGCGATTCGCAGTGCTGATTATGTTTTAGATATTGGTCCCGGTGCTGGTGTCCATGGTGGTGAAATTGTTGCCAAGGGTAGTCCTCAGGAAATCATGGAAAGTGAACACTCGCTGACCGGGCAATACCTTTCTGGACGTCGTGAAATTACCGTACCGAAACAACGCGAAAAAGCCCATGCCGGTAAAATCATTGGGCTGCGAGGTGCTTGTGGTAATAACCTGAAACATGTTGATGTTGATATTCCAATCGGTCTGATGACATGTGTGACTGGTGTTTCTGGTAGCGGTAAATCGACGCTGATTAATGAAACCTTATTGAAGTTAACGGCCAAAACCTTAAACGGCGCTTCTGAAGAACCCGCACCGCATACCGAAATTTTAGGTTTAGAACAGCTCGATAAAGTTGTCGCCATTAACCAAAGCCCGATTGGCCGTACGCCGCGTTCTAACCCGGCAACCTATACCGGATTGTTTACACCCATTCGTGAGTTATTTGCTGGTACGCCAGAGGCGCGTTCGCGTGGTTATGGTCCAGGTCGCTTTAGTTTTAATGTCAAAGGCGGTCGCTGCGAGGCATGTCAGGGTGATGGCCTGATTAAAGTCGAAATGCACTTTTTGCCAGACATTTACGTGCCTTGTGACGTCTGTAAAGGTGAACGTTATAACCGTGAGACGTTGGATATTCGCTACAAAGGTAAAACCATTACCGAAGTGCTGGATATGACCATTGAAGATGCCAATGTCTTCTTTGAAAACATTCCTGTGGTTGCCAAAAAACTGCAAACCCTAATCGATGTTGGTCTGACGTATATTAAGCTTGGGCAAAACGCGACAACTTTGTCGGGTGGTGAAGCGCAGCGGGTCAAATTGGCAAAAGAGCTCTCCAAGCGTGATACCGGCAAAACCTTATATATCCTCGATGAGCCAACAACCGGGCTACATTTCTTTGATATCGAGCAATTGTTAAAAGTCTTACATAGCTTGCGTGACCGCGGTAATACGATTGTGGTTATTGAACACAATCTTGATGTTGTGAAAACTGCAGACTGGATCATTGATATGGGGCCGGAAGGCGGCTCGGGTGGTGGCCAGGTCATTGCGGTTGGCACGCCGGAACAAGTAGCGCAAGATAAACAATCACACACTGGTCATTACCTGAAACCGTTATTGAAATGAGTCTCGAACAAGAAATTAAATTAGCAGTCAGTGGTGAGTCACTGGATCTGACCACGCTTGACTGGTTAGAAACCAAGGTGACGAGTCGTAAAACGCAGTCACTACGGACGGACTATTACGATACGCCAAACTTTAAGTTGCGAGATATGCGTATCGCTTTGCGTCTACGTAAAGTGGAAGGGCAATGGATCCAGACCGTCAAAAGTGCGGGACAAGTTAAAGATGGTTTGCACCAACGTGAAGAGTGGGATCAGCCGTTACTCAATGGTCAGTTTGATAAAGCGTTATTAAGACAAACACCGTTGGCGCCGATCGTTGATGATGCGGGACAATGGCAACAGCTTGAATGTATTTTCAGTACTGAGTTCACCAGGGAAACTTGGGATTTAGATATTGATGGCACCCATGTCGAATTGGCATATGATCAAGGTTTTGTGAAAACCGCTGATGATCAAACACCGATTCATGAAATTGAACTAGAGTTACGTCATGGTGAGCTAGACGTCTTGCAGCAGCTCTCAGATCAATTGAAACAACATTTGCCGCTTGATGATAATCCGGTCAATAAAGCACAGTTAGGTTACGACTTACTGGCCAAAAAATAACAATTTGATATCAGCGTGCTGATAAACCACGCTGACTTTCAAACTTCCAAGTGCGGATTATCGTCAGCATATCGTTATCTTTCAGCACGTCTTTGGGGATTTCCGCATAAGGCGCACCGAGACGGACGATTTTGATAGCGGCATCATCCAAGACTTTATGTCCTGATGAACGTGAAACGACGATACCATCCGGTGGTACGCTGCCATCTGGCCGAATATCCACTGACAACATCAAACTGCCGTTGATACCTTTTTCGCGCGCTTCTTGTGGGTAATTCATATTACCAATTCGCTCGACTTTCATTTCCCATGAGCGCATATAGGCTGCTGCGGCAAATTCTTTGGTGGCTGCGGAAATACGACGTTTTTTAGGTCTTTCACTTAGCGCTTTACTGGTACGCTCTAACTGTTCTTGTAACGAACTGATTTCATTGCGTGCCTGCGCCATCAATTCGCTGGCACTTGGTCGAGGCGGTGTTGGCTCGGCAATATCTTCTGCAGATTTTTGTGTTTCACTATCGGCTTCAACGCTTTCAACTTTGCGTTCGGCTTCTTTAGTGGTCACTTTTTGGGCGGCAACTTTTGGCGTTGGCTCAGGTTTCGCCTCAGGTGTGGGCGCTGGAGCAGGGGTTGGCTCAGGTGCAGGTTGTGTTACCTGTGGCATAACTTCTGGTGTTGGCGTAACAGGCTCAACTTCGGTCATTTGTACCTGTGGTGCAGAGGATGGGGAATCTTCCGCTAACGGCACGGGTAAATCTGGCGACGGGTCAGGTGTTGGCGTATCTAATTCACCACCACCCTCATTGTCAGCTTGAGCCAGAAAATCGGCTTCCTCTGGTGGCTTAACAGTTTGTTGTTTGACCAGCGTGATATCGAGATTATTTACTGGCGTATTGGTTGGCGACGAAAAAATATTAAAGCTAACGCCTAATACCAAAGCAACATGAATAATTACCGAGAAAAGCAGGGTAAATATCAAACGGTCGTTGCTGTCATTGCCCATAGGTCAATCCAAATTAGCGAATGTCACGTAAAACCGGTTCATCTTGATAGTTGATGAGTTTTACACGTTCTGCCATTGCTGGGCTCATTTCCAAAATGCCATCGGCTGTCATCAACATAACATGTTGTAACTGCATTTCAGCAGCGACATGAGGCCAGTCTGAACCGGCGACAAATAACGCTGTGGCTGCCGCATCTGCACGGGCTGCATTGGTATCAATCACTGTGACCGACATCGCTTTATTCGCTGGGTAGCCGGTGCGTGGATCTAGGATATGCGGATAACGCTCACCTTCATATTCAAAATAACGCTCATAGTCGCCAGAGCTAAATACACTCTCATTATCATGAACTTGCACTGAAGCTAACACACCATCTTGTCGTGGATGACGAATGCCAATATTCCATGGACGTTGTCCATGTTGACCAATAGCACGGAGATCTCCGCCGATATTAATGATGGCATTGTGGATGTCATTGGCCTGTAAAACATCGATTGCAGCATCGACAGCATAACCTTTAGCAAAACCGCCAAATCCTAGTTTGACCATATTGTTATTGCTGTATAACTGGCCATTCTCGATAACAATGTCATCCATTGTCGGTTGCGCTGCCAACCAGTTATCAATTTCTGTTTGTGCTGGCGGTGGGCGTGATTCAAACCAATCATCTTGTTCAAAGCCCCACAGGCTAAATAATTTGCCTGCTGCGGGATTAAATAAGTGAGCACTGTCATCCGCTAATTGGCGTGCCTGCTCGATGACTGTTGCGACATTGTCATCCACAGCAATGGTTTCACCGGCTGCAATGGCATCATTTATCTTGGTTAAGATGCTTGGCTGCCAGGCGTGCCAGAGGTCATTTACGCCGTTAAAGGTTTCTTCTAATTGACCAATTGTGAGTTCGAATTTTTCATCATCTTCACCATAAATACTGATGTCGATTTCGGTACCAAAAGCATAAATTTTGGTGGATTGTGCTGGTTGTTCACCACAGGCTGTTAGTAAGCCTAGGCTGAACAGCATTAAACCTGTCAAGCGCATAGTTGTTTCTCAATTGAAGCCATCAAATCGCCAGCGATATCGAGGTTATATAAACGATCAAGTTCCCGTATACAGGTCGGGCTGGTCACATTAATTTCGGTCAGATAATCACCAATCACGTCTAAGCCGACAAACATCAGACCTTTTTCACGTAATTTGTCAGCTACTTGCTGGCAAATCCAACGATCACGTTCTGTTAATTCACGCCCCTCAGCACGGCCTCCTGCAGCAAGGTTGCCACGGGTTTCACCATCAGCTGGAATTCTGGCTAATGCATAAGGTGCAGGCTCACCGTTAATCAGCAAAATACGTTTATCACCGTCTTTAATTGCTGGCAGATAACGTTGTGCCATGACGGACTTGGTGCCATGTTCAGTGAGTGTCTCAACGATCACTGAGAAATTAGGATCACCTTGCATGACACGAAATATTGAGGCGCCGCCCATGCCATCTAGTGGTTTGATAATGATATCGCCATGCTCAGCCTGAAATTCTTTAATTAAGGATTTCTGGCGGGTCACTAAGGTCGGCGGGCAGCACTGTGGAAACCAGGCTGTAAATAGTTTTTCGTTAGCATCACGCAGGCTTTGGGGGGCATTCACAATCAAGACACCCTTTGATTGCGCTTGCTCCAATAAATACGTGCTGTAAATATATTCCATATCAAACGGCGGATCTTTGCGCATCAAGATGGCATCAAGTGTTGTTAACGGTGCGATTTGGGCTTCGCCAAGTTGATACCAATCATTGGGATCATCTTTAACCGATACCGTCGCCATGGAAGCCAATACCTGACCATCGCGCAAAAATAAGTCAGACTGCTGCATATAAAAGATTTGCCAGCCACGCGCTTGCGCGGCTAATAACATGGCAAAACTGCTGTCTTTTTTGGTGTTGATGGCCTGAATTGGGTCCATCACGATACCGATACGTCGGGTCATGGGGTCCTGTTTCCTCAGAATTGCTGATGTCATTGTACCGGAATGCCGGCAGTAAAATGTTGTTGCTACCGAGCTTTAGAGTGATATGCAACTCTACAAGCAGCCCGCATTTTCGCTATAATCAAAACATTTTAAATTTCGATTGAAAAGAGACGACACATGACTGAGCCTGCGGTATCGACGGCCACGCCAAAAACCTTTCAGGAATTGATTTTACGGCTACAGCAATATTGGGCCGAACAAGGCTGCGTTTTATTGCAACCTTACGATATGGAAGTCGGCGCGGGTACCTTCCACCCGGCGACGTTTTTACGTGCGATTGGCCCTGAGCCATGGAGCGCTGCATATGTGCAGCCATCACGTCGTCCAACTGATGGCCGTTATGGTGAAAACCCTAACCGGTTACAGCATTACTACCAATTTCAGGTGGTCATCAAACCATCACCACTTGATATCCAAGATTTGTACTTGGGTTCATTACGTATGCTGGGCTTGGATACCTCTGTCCATGATATTCGTTTTGTCGAAGATAACTGGGAATCACCCACATTAGGCGCATGGGGCCTTGGTTGGGAAGTTTGGTTAAACGGGATGGAGGTGACGCAGTTTACTTACTTCCAACAAGTCGGTGGTCTCGAATGTAAGCCTGTTACCGGTGAAATCACCTATGGTTTAGAGCGTATCGCTATGTACCTGCAAGGTGTTGAAAGCGTTTATGACTTGGTGTGGGCTGATGGTCCGCTGGGCAAAGTGACCTATGGCGATGTCTTCCATCAAAATGAAGTCGAAATGTCGGCTTATAATTTCGAACATGCCAATACTGAGCACTTGTTCGCTTTATTTGATACCTGTGAAACCGAGAGTGAACGCATGATTGCTGCAGGTTTGCCTTTGCCAGCTTACGAAATGGTGCTCAAAGCATCACATACCTTTAACTTGCTCGATGCCCGAAAAGCGATTTCGGTCACTGAACGTCAGCGATTTATTTTACGTGTCAGAACCTTGGCCCGTGCTGTTGCCCAAGCGTATTACGACCGTCGTGAGTCTTTAGGCTTCCCGATGTTGTCAGCGCAGGAGGCAAAATAATGAGTCAGCAAGATTTTCTATTTGAGCTGGGTACCGAAGAATTACCACCAACTGCCTTAGGTAATTTAAGTAACGCCCTGCAAACTGCCGTTGAGCAAGGCTTAAAAACTGCGGAATTAAGTTTTAGCAGCACACAGGTGTATGCTGCGCCACGTCGTTTGGCGTTAGCTGTTTATGATTTGCAGACTCGCCAGGCTGACCGCGAAGTAGAAAGACGCGGTCCTGCAGTCAATGCCGCATTTGATGATGAGGGGAATCCAAGCAAAGCCTTGCAAGGTTTCGCACGCTCTTGTGGTGTCGACGTCGATGCGCTGGAAACCTTGGAAACAGATAAAGGTAAGTGGCTGGTCTATCGCCAACAACAAGACGGTCAAGCGGCTGCTGAATTATTACCTCAGATCATCCAGCAAGCATTAGATGCGCTGCCGATCGCGAAAAGAATGCGTTGGGGCAACTCAAATGCCGAGTTCGTCCGCCCCGTGCATTGGTTGGTAATGCTGCTTGGTGATGAGGTTGTTCCTGCGACGATTTTAGATACGGTTGCCGATCGTATTAGCTACGGCCATCGTTTCCATCATCCAAAACCAATTCGTATCAATAGCGCTCGTAGTTATGCGCCACAATTAGAAACTGAAGGTCATGTGCTGGCGGACTTTGCTGCTCGTCGTGAAGCCGTTCGTGGTCAAGTTACTGAGTTGGCGACAAGCCTAGGTGGTCAGGCGATTATTGATAGTGAATTGCTTGATGAAGTGACTGGCTTGGTGGAATGGCCAGTTGCCATTGCTGGTAGTTTTGACCAACGCTTCCTTGAGTTGCCACCACAGGCTTTGATTTCTTCAATGCAAGGCCATCAAAAGTATTTCCCAGTTGAAAGCAAACAAGGTGAATTACTAGCTAACTTTATTACGGTTAGTAACATTGAAAGTCGCGATGTTGACCAAGTCATTGCCGGTAACGAGCGTGTTATTCGTCCTCGTCTCAGTGATGCAGCATTTTTCTGGGATACCGATCGTAAGCAACCTTTATCTGCCCGTCAGGAGCAATTGAAAACCATCGTTTTCCAAAATAAATTGGGAACGGTTTTTGATAAATCTCAGCGTGTTGCAGCATTAGCGAGTGTGATTGCTGAACAAATTGGCGCTGATCCTAAATTGGCTCAACGTGCTGGTGAACTGGCGAAATGCGACTTGCTCACCGAAATGGTGGGTGAGTTTCCTGAGCTGCAAGGCATCATGGGCCGTAACTATGCAACGTTAGATGGCGAACCTGCCGAGGTTGCGAATGCGCTTGATGAGCAATACATGCCACGCTTTGCGGGTGATGACCTGCCTGCAGGTCAGATTGGTCAGGCACTGAGTTTGGCCGAAAAACTCGATACCTTGGTCGGTCTATTTGGTATCGGTCAGCCACCAACAGGTGCAAAAGATCCATTTGCATTGCGTCGTGCGGCATTGGGCGCACTGCGCATTATTATCGAAAAACAATTAGATTTAGATTTATCTGAACTATTACCGCGTGCAGTTGATAATTTTGCTGGCAAACTGAGCGAAGAAAATACCGCTGAGCAAGTGCAAAATTATATGTTTGAACGTCTGCGTGGTTACGTGCTGGATAGCGGGGCGACCACTGATACATTTGAAGCCGTTATGGCTGTTGCGCCAAGTCGACCACTAGACTTTATGCAGCGTTTGAAAGCGGTGAGTGGTTTCCGTGAGTTATCACAAGCCGAAGCATTAGCTGCTGCGAACAAGCGTATCGATAATATTCTGCGTAAGAATGGTGCTTACGATCAGCAATTAGATTTAAAAGCGGATTTGCTTAGTGATAGTGCTGAACAAGACTTAGCGAAATTGCTGGCTGAAGTGCAGACTGATGTTGCACCTCTAATGCAGGATGCAGATTACGCAGCGGTATTAAATCGTTTGGCGACAATGCGCGACAGCATCGATAAATTCTTTGATGACGTCATGGTTATGGCTGATGATCCTGCGGTTCGTGATAATCGTTTGGCATTACTAAACCAAACACGGGCATTGTTTATCGGCGTTGCCGATATTTCCTGCCTGCAACAATAAACGGAGGCTGTCATGTCGTTGATTATTCTGGACCGCGATGGGGTGATTAATCACGATTCTGATGACTTTATTAAATCACCAGCTGAGTGGGAGCCAATCGAAGGTAGCCTTGAAGCCATTGCACGCTTGAATTATTCAGGCTTTAGGGTGGTGGTGATTACTAACCAGTCGGGCGTGGCTCGGGGCTTGTTAGATGTTGAAATGCTCAACCGTATTCATAGCAAAATGCGCCGAATGTTATCTCAGGTTGGTGGTCGTATTGAGGCAATCATGTTTTGTCCACATGGGCCAGATGATGATTGCAGTTGTCGTAAACCGAAGCCGGGTTCGTTTAATGAGTTGGCGCATCGGTTACGTACCAGTGTTGAAAATGTTCCGGCTGTAGGTGATTCACTACGTGATATCGAAGCAGCAATAACGGCGGGCGCCAAGCCAATCTTGGTTCGCACTGGTAAAGGTCGAGCAACTGAAAAAGCGGGCATTCCTGCTGGCGTGGCTGTTTATGATGACCTGGCATCAGTCGTCGATGCACTATTGGAGCCTACTGCTTAATGATTTGGCTACGTTCGTCACTGTTCTTTTTTATTTACAGCATTAGTGCGATTATCTTTTCGCTGTTAGCCGTTTTAGTCTGGCCATTACCATTTAGAATCCGTTATGGTGTAGTGAGTCGCTGGGCGGTCTGGAATATTTGGACATTAAAAGTTATTTGCGGCACACGACTTGAGGTCGAAGGGCGTGAGTTAATTCCTGATGAGCCTTGTGTGATTCTCTGCAAACACCAATCCGCTTGGGAAACGTTGGCTTTACAAGCGGTTTTTCCACCTCAAGTATGGGTGTTAAAACGCGAACTTCTATGGATTCCATTTTTTGGTTGGGGCTTGGCATCCATGAAACCAATTGCCATTGATCGTAAAGCCGGACGCAAAGCGTTGGCCCAGGTTGTTGAGCAGGGCAAAGCAAGACTTGATTCCGGAGCTTGGGTTGTCGTTTTCCCTGAAGGCACGCGGATGCCTGTAGGAACGCAGGGACGTTTTGGTATTGGTGGGGCGCGTTTGGCAGTAGATGCGAGTGTACCAGTGGTACCGGTTGCGCATAATGCTGGACATTTTTGGCCAAAGCGTGGTTTTTTGAAAAAACCAGGTGTGATCAAAATGCAAATTGGCGCTAAGATACCTACGCAGGGTCAGTCAGCAGCCAGCATCAATCAACAAGTTGAGTCATGGATGTCCGAAGCAATGACGAGCCTTGAAGGCAGCCGTCCGGTTAAACCGGCACAACTTAGCGAAGGTGGTTAGCGTGGCAAGAGCTGAAGGTATATTGCGACTGGTGATCGTTGATGATTCATTGACGGATGCCGATGCTGTTGTGAACGTTTTACGAAGTGCTGGACATGCCGTACGTGCATCACGCGAAGACAATTTCCACTCACTTGAGCAATTACTCAGTAACCAGGCTCTGGATCTCCTTATCTGCCGAGATAACCTACCGAATTTAACACCACTCGAAATCATCAATTTAGAACAACGTTTGGGCAAAGATTTGCCGGTTATTGTGATCTGTGATGATCCCGAGGCAGAAAAAGAATGGTTCCGCAGCGGCGCTCAAGATGTGGTGCGTTCAGATGATACTGAGCGTCTCCAGTTTGCTGCTGAAAGAGAACTTTATAACCTCAACATTCGGCGTTTAGCGCGTCGTAATGAACGTGCTTTGCGTGAGAGTGAAAAACGTTCACAGGCATTACTAGAGAGTTCACGCGATGCTGTTGCTTACATGCATGAGGGCATGCATATCTATGTGAATCGTGCTTATTTGGCGCTGTTTGATTATGAAGAAGCCGAAGATATTGATGGCCTGCCGATTCTCGATCTGATTGCCGTTGAAGATCATCCTAAGTTTAAAGCGGTATTTCGTCAGTTCACCGAAACGACTGACGCGCCACCGCAAACTGTTACCGTACAGTGCCTAAAATCTAACGGTCAGGTGTTTGAGGCCAATATCGAGTTCTCACATGCCAATGTTGAGGGTGAAAATTGCACCCAAGTCGTTATTCGTGACAACAATAATTTTAATGCCAATGAGTCAAAACTGAAGCTATTACGTGACCATGATTTATTAACCGGCCTTTATACGCGCAGCCGATTTTCTGATGAGTTAGAAAAAGCCATCAATGCTGCAGGCGAAGGTAAAGGTGACGCTGAGCTATTGTTTATTGTCTTAGATGACTTCCAGTCAATCAAAGAAATGGTTGGCTTAGGTACCAGCGACATTGTCATTAAGAGTGTTGGTGATATTTTGCGTAAAACGCTGGCCGAAGGTGAAACTTTAGGCCGTTATGCTGACCAAGTTTTCGCCGTTATCGTGCCGAGCGCTAACGAGCATGAAGTAGATATTCGTGCCGAAGCCTATCGCAAAGCCATCGATGATTATGTGTCACAAACCAACGGCAAAATTATCGACTTGCATTGTAGTATTGGTATCAGCCGTATCAGTGAAAATGTGGCAACAGCCGCTGTCGCACTTGAAAATGCTGACCGCGCTTGTATTCGTGCTCAGAAAGCGGGCGGCAATCAAATTGCCCGTCATCAACCTGCTGAGCAAGATACCCAGACTAATTCACAACAGTGGCAAAAAATTCTTGAAGAAGCGATGGCCAATGATGACTTCTTTTTGCATTATCAGCCAATTGTTAGTCTGCACGGCCCTGAGCAAGAACTCTATGAAGTCTTACTGCGCTTAAAATTAGAGTCTGGTAAAACACTTAAAGCTGAAGAGTTTATTGACACTGCCGATCGGCTTAAAGTCATGGCAGATATTGATAAATGGGTTATTCGTAAGGCTTTAGCTATCCTCAGTGACCATCGGAAACAATGGCCAAAAACCCGTTTCTTTATCAAGTTGTCTGAACAAACGCTTTATGAGAAAGACTTCGTTGATTGGTTGTCAGCCAGTTTGCAGGCACAAAACCTGACTGGTAAAGAGCTTGTATTTGAAATCAGTGAAACGGCGGCATTAGGTAATCTTGAGCAAAGTCAAGAAACCTTCGGCAAGTTAAAAGCCATTGGCTGTGAGTTTGGGCTGGAACACTTTGGCAGTGGTATCGATTTCTCACACAGCTTAAATACACTTGATGTGGATTACCTGAAAATCAACGGTAACTTTGTTGAAAATATGGCGCATGATGTGGAGAACCAAGCAGCGGTCAAAGCCATTATTGATATGGCAAAACAAGCCGATAAACGCTGTATCGCTGAGTTTGTTTCTGATGCCAATAGTCTTGCCTTGTTATGGCGGCTAGGTGTTGATTATGCACAAGGCTTTTACATCCATGAGCCATCACCAGAACTAGATTATAACTTCGACGAAGAAGCATAAAAAAAACGGGGCGAAAGCCCCGTTTTTTGTTGTGATGTTTAGCGTTGTTGTAACGCTGCAATACGTGATTCTAATGGTGGGTGTGTCATTAACAAGGCACTTAGACCGCCACGACCGCCAGAAATACCCATAGCATGTAATTGATCTGGCAGTGGTTCACTGGACGTACCAGCCAAACGTTTTAATGCAGCCACCATCTTAGGTGCACCAACCAAACTAGCTGCACCGGCATCGGCGCGATATTCGCGTTGTCGGCTAAACCACATCACAATGATACTGGCTAAGAAACCAAGCACGAGTTCAGCGATGATTGAGGTGATCCAGAAAGCGGGACCATGACCGTTTTCCGTTTTAAACACTACACGGTCAACCATATGGCCAATGACACGAGACAAGACAATGACGAAGGTATTCACCACACCTTGAATAAGCGCCATGGTCACCATATCACCATTAGCAATGTGACTGACCTCGTGGGCAAGCACTGCCTCGACTTCATCTTGCGTCATTGATTGCATTAATCCCGTACTCACGGCGACCAATGCATTATTACGATTAGCGCCAGTTGCAAAAGCATTTGGCTCTGGGGCGTTATAAATCGCTACTTCAGGCATACCAATACCTGCTTGTTGCGCTTGACGCGCAACCGTTTCAACCAACCAACGTTCAGTGCTGTTGCGTGGGTCCGTGATAACTTGTGCGCCAGTGAGGCGTTTGGCAGTCCATTTAGAAATCATTAAAGAAATAAATGAGCCACCAAAACCAATGACTGCTGCCATAACAAGCAGTGAGTTCATATCTAACCCACCTTGCTCATTCAGCATGCCATCAATGCCGAGCAGACGCATGGTAAAGCTCAGGACAAGAAGTACCGCGATATTGGTACCGAGATACAACATAATTCGTGTCATTGATTAATCTCCAGTGTTAACTGACGCTTTATATGGCGCTATACAGCGTTGTTTTCAAGTTTATATTGTAATTGTGTTGCTAACGTATGACCGTAACTTAATCCGTCGTTAGTACCGCAATCTAATACCAAACTGCAAATAATATCGCCTTTACTAATTAGGCTTCCTGCTGGCGGTATATCGAAGACATAATCCGGCCAGATAAATTCCTCAGGTATGATAATATCGATGTCAGCGAACACGCCATACCAAACCTTGGCAGGTATCTTGTTATCTAAAATTGCTGGAAGCTTTCCTTGGCAAGCATTGATATGCCAATCTATTAACGGCCAGCTTGAAGGTAAACACTGCATCGAAGCACTTGGTCTTGGATTAAGTTCTAAGACCCAAAGCTTGCCTTCGTTATCGATAACAAAGTCCAGGGACTGAAAACCTTTGAGTGTCATGGATTGTGTTAATTGCTGGCAAATGCCATGTAATTCAGCATAAATAGTAGGCTCTAATGTACTACTTATCACTGCTTGCAAACGATAATCCTGCTCCTCGGCATTTCGACAAAATTGCCGGTTAAAGCTTAATAGTTTTATTTCATGACCATTGGCAATAAACAAAACTGAGGCAGGCTGTCCCTCAATAAATTCTTGGTAATAAGGCTCGGTTTGCGAAGCTTTACTCGGCAGCGTGATATGACTGCCGCCCCAATTAAAAGCAGACTTTTGTATTAAACCAGAGGTTTGTTCTGGCTGAGTAAAATAGGTTTGGGGAAAAAGAATCTGGTGTTGGTGTAATTGCCGAAACCAGTTTTTAGGTGGCAAGCATTGTATCAGTGTGTTGTAGCTATTATTTGCTAGCTGAATATTGTCAGGGAGATATTGCAGGTAGGGATATAAACGTTCAATTCCCGTACCGATGACAAGTATGGCTGGTTGGTTACCAGTTAATGCAGAAACAACGTATTGAAAGCTCGCTTTGTCGATTTTCTCAAAGCTTGGCAGTGTACGGTATTGTTCAGTAATGGCGAGCGTATCGACATCACCAAAATGATCGGCGACACAGACCCGATAATCGGATCTGTGTGCCAATTGGGCTAAATACCGCCCGCTCTGGGCGATAATTAGTATCAGTGATTTAGCTATTTGATTAGACCAGTTTACGGGCACCATCAAAGGCATTACGGAAATCCAGATAAACTGGTTTTTCGCTTTCTAATGTTTCTTTTAGCAGTGATTGTTGTAATTTGTATTTCACATTACCCACAGCCAAAGCACCAATCGCAACAGCATTTGGTGATGCCGTAGCCAGTTTTAATGGCGCACCGTTATCCATCAGTTCAACGCCTTCAATACCAAGCGGTGCAACAGCATTAACGTCACCTGCGACTTTTAGTTGTTTTGCATCAGCCAAGACAGAGGCATTCAATACTTGAATGCCTGCTTTTGCTGTACAGAACACAACATCCGCATCAGACAATAAACGGGCTTTATCTGCGTCAGATGCAGCGGTTGTCGCGCGTAACGTGACGCCGTAACGTTTTTTCGCTTCATCAGCAAATGCCAAGGCATTATCAATCGAGAAGTGATCAACAATAGTTGTATCCGCACCAGCCTGAGCTGCAATAACGGCAGTTGCCAAACCAACCGGGCCGGTACCACCAAAGACAACAGCGCGCGTACCTTTATAGTCTTTATCAAAGTGTTTTTTCAGCTCACGTTCAACGCATGCAACTAACGCTGCCGCCGTTGTGAATGCACCACTTGGATCGGCAAAAACTGACACTTCGAATGGTGGTGACATTGCTTTTTTTGAAGCTTCCAACATATCCATTGCCAAACCAATGTCACGACCACCGATAAACATGCTGGTCATTTTTACACCGCCAGGACCGCGTGAAAAAATGGCGTCTTGAACCAAGCCAGAAACTTCAGTCAGTTCAACATTGTTATAAGGGATCAGCACATCATAACCGGCATCGAGAGCCATGTTGATGTCAAACGGACTGTTGTGTTTCATTGGGTTGAGCATGTGGATAATAGAACGCTTAGCCATGATGACTCCTTAATTGAGATATTTGTGTTGGTGCAGCAAGTCTTTGAACTTTCGCACCGGTATCCGTTGCTGCAGCAATATGCATGGTGATGCCATCCAGTTCATTATGCTCAGCACAGTATGCCTGTAGTTTATTTTGTAATTGTTTCGCCGTGGACTCGCTATCCACAAAAACACAACCGGTTGGCCCCCATGAACTTTGGGCAATACCTTTATGGCCTGCCAATTGGGCTTGCTCGATGAGTGTTGCAACGCGCTTGCTGCTAAATAAGCCACCTTGAATTGGTGCAAAGTGTTCACCAATCAGTGATTGTATTTCGGTAACCGCACTACCGAACGCATCGATATTTTGTTCAACCAACGCCGGCAATAATTGCATCAAAGTCAGTTGGCAGATTGCTTGGCTATTTGCTTGTGGGAATTCAGGCAAGTCACGAAATGCGTTAACTTCTGCTTCACCGTGAACCCCTTGATGCTTGGGATCAAAAATTAGCAAGATCCGCCACTCAGCTGGGAATGGTGTGTTAAATAACATTGGCGGTAAACGGGTATCCGCAGCAAGACCACCGTCAACCACAAAACCACCGTGATCAAATGTCGTAATACCAATGCCTGAGCGTTTACCTCGACCCATGATTTCAGCAATATCAAGCGTTGAAAAAGGGAGGCCATAAAATTCAGTTAAAGCGCGACCAATCGTTAATGCCAGTTGCGTGCCCGAACCCAGTCCAGAATGTTCTGGAATAAGGCTTTTAATGGTTAAAGCCGGCTGAAAGTTGTTTTCAGAAATTAATGACTGACTATGCGTTAAAAAACGCTCAATGAGACAGTGAATTTTTTCAATCGTCCCGGTATCATCGACACCAACAATCGTTAGCTGTTCGGCAGGACTGACTTCTATCACCGTTTGGTGACTATTAATGGCAAGACCAATACTGCCAAAGCGCCGACCTAAGCTTGCCCCCAAGTCTAAGAAGCCTAAGTGCAAGCGAGCAGGCGTGCTGACCTCTACGAGACTTGGTTTAACTGATGACATATCAGGTGTTGGTGTCACTAACCGTTATCGATTTTGCAGGCAATATCGTAGACAGTGGTTTCATCGAGGAACACATCATTACTTTCGAATAATGATGCCACGGCGGCACGGTGAACTTTCATTTTGAAGTTGCCGATTGCAATTGCCCCGTAGAAACGAACACCAGACTTCTCAACACCATCATCCATCACTTCCATACCTTCAACACCTAGCGGTGGAACAGCATTTACGTCAGCGATGACTTCTAATGTAGTACTTTTTTTCCAGGTCTGTTCTTGCACCATGCAAACACCAGCTGGACCCGCCGCGACGGCAACATGTGCATCTGCGAGCAACTTATCAACCGCTTCATCACTGCGCGTTTCGCCTGGAATGACATCAACATCGTAAGCTTTTTTCATTTGCTCAGCGGTTGCTTTACTGCGTTGCATGCTACGAGACGTTAAGACGACTTCGCCGGCGCCTTCTTTAATCAAGTACAAGGCAGTACGTTGACCTACTGGGCCAGCGCCTAAAATCACGACTTTTTTGCCTTTGATGTCATAATTTTTCATGACTTTACGGGCAATGGCTGCAGCAGTCGTGTTTGAACCATTTGGGTCTAGCATCACCGAAACGCGAACTGGGCCAAAAAATGCTTTCTTAACAGCCTGGCCAACTAAGTCGCTTGCCGCAACGTTAGAGCCACCGATGAAAATCGCGCTGTTTTTCAGGTTCTTACCGCCGCGTGTAAAGATCATGCCGTGGACGTGAGCAGTAACGTTATCGCGGGTCGCACTGCCATGGGCGATAATGTTATCAACGCCTGAATCGTAAGCTACGGCTTGATCGAACGTACTCGCCACCGGGTCGGTGTCGAGGTGCAGCAGCAATTTTTTCATCGGGTTCTCCTGTCTTGCGCCGGGAAGTTGCATGATTGAACATTAAATTTTACCTTATCTTTCAGTGATCAGGAAAATTAACGCTGTTGTATTCATCAATACGTTCCGATTAAGGAACTTAATTCAATGGCGCAATTACTAAGTATCACCTTTAATAAAAGAACAGAAGGGAGAAATGAATGACTAAAACCAGTTTAACGATGCTTCTTGCCGGTATGGCTTTTTTGCCTGGTTTGGCAATGGCCGATGACCATGGCAAGCAAGATTTTTCAACGGTCACCAAAGTACATTATGTACAAGATTGTATGACGGCAAATGGTGATATGAACGTTTATGAAAGTGTGCATAAATGTTCATGTGTTGTTGATAAGCTTGATGCAGAATTTACTGAAACTGAATTTGATGACATCAGCACTGGCTATATGTACAAAAACTTGCCAGCTGATAAAGGCGCTCAGTTCCGTGATGACAAAGAGTTAAATAAAGTCACTGATCATTATGATGAAGTGATTAAATCTGCATATAAAGATTGCAAATTAAAATAACCTTTATTGCAAATAAAAAAGGCCGCTGATGCGGCCTTTTTTTTGGGGCAATCTAAAAACCTAAATTTCTTTTTCGGTTTCAAACTGCATTTCTTTACTATCCACAACTTTGGCTTTGAGCATACCGGGCTCAGTTGGCGTAAAGGTAAAGCGAATGCTTGGGTCTTCACTGAGTGAAATACCGGTATCAACGTTAAACAAGGTTTTATTGTTGTACTGAATATCAATATTTTTCACGTAGTGTGCATTGATATATTTACGATTTTTTTGGTCGTATTGCAGGCCGCTATAGTTAGGATGGCTAACAATCACTTGTGCTTGAACTGGCTCACCAAGAGTAGGGTGACGCATGCGAATTTGCATTTTGCCAAGTCTCGCCATCGCCGCTTCAGCATCTTTGCCGGCTGGTGCACTACAACCACCGGAGGCTTTCACAAATCTACTGACCATATGCAAAGAGCCGTCATTCATTTCAGCAATCACACGCATATCAGTGTATTGATCAACGCGTACACGAGTGCCAATTTCAACATCGGTGACATCTGGCGTTAAATGAAAATTTGCTGAATAGGGATCTGGATTATTATCAATAATCAGATGAATATCTTTGACGTATCGCTCAGCAGTTTGTGGCTGTAATAAACGAATTGTGATTGGCACAATCGCCGCATCTTCAGCACGCTTTGGTGCATCTAAGGCGATAAGATCATCAGCATTTTCTTGGATATCTTTTCCCTCAAAGTGAATTTCTTTGAGGATAGGCCACATGGCTTCATCAGGTGTCGCCGCATAAGCAAGTGGTTGGCTAAGTATCAGTCCCAGGCTGATACCAAACATGGCTATCAATCGACTAAACATATTCTCTCTCCTTATTATTATTCCCACTCCAATTCTACGAATGCAGCGGTTACATTTCGACGATGATATTCCTCGAAGAGTTCCCATTTCTCACGCTCTGACAAACCGACGGTTGTGGTTGCTTCTTCAAGAGTACCAAGGTCATTTATAACAGTTCTGATGCCTTCTCTAATCGTTTCTAAATAGTGCAGTAGCTTGTTCCAATCAGCGTCTTCATTTATTGCTGCGGGACCATGACCGGGTATGACAGCTTTGAAAGAAGCTTCTTGTAATGTTTTTAATGTGGCAATCCAACCGTTAATACTGCCATCTAATGCTGGCATACGCTCACGAAACAATAAGTCTCCAGTCCATAATGTTTGGCTAGTTTCGTCGAGGACGGTTAAATCATGATCCGTATGTGAAGTTGAGTAGGCGGTAAGCGTAATCGTTCTTCCACCCAAATCTAACGACATCGGCTGGTTGGGACTTACTAAAGTGTCAGGGCTGATAAATTCAGTACCGGTGTATGCATCACCGAGAATTTCTTCAAAATTACGACTGAAATAAGCTTCTCGACTGGCAATCGCCGCAGGCAGTTTTTCGTGGCCAACAAATTTGACGTTCTCACCCTTGAATGCTGCGTTACCTAATATATGGTCTGGGTGAACATGCGTATTAATGACATAACAAATGGGAACAGATGTTTTGTTTTGAATGGCTTGTTTGAGTAACTCCCCTTCACGATAACTGCCACCCGAGTCGATCACAGCGACACAAGATTCGCCAACTATAAAACCGACATTGGCGATCGCACCAATATTGGTCTTATTAGCTTCTTCATGAACACCCTGATGGTAATAAATACCGTCAGCAACCTGCTGTAATGGATAGTCAGTTTCCGATTGTGCACAGGCAGCGACACTAAAACTCAGCAGAAATATCGGTAACAAAGATTTCATCTAATAGGAATCCTCAGGTTTTTAAAGCCCTAACTGGTACAATAACGCACTTTTCCAGCAGACTACCAGTAGAGATATTGAGCATGACTATCCGTACCCGCTTTGCACCAAGTCCAACCGGTTATTTACATGTCGGTGGTGCCCGAACAGCGTTATTTTCATGGTTATATGCCCGTCGTCATGGCGGTACATTTGTATTGAGAATTGAAGATACTGATCTTGAGCGCTCAACCCAAGAGTCGGTAAACGCCATTCTTGAAGGCATGACTTGGCTGGGACTAGAGTACGATGAAGGCCCGTTTTATCAGACCAAGCGTTTTGATCGTTACAAAGAAATCATCGATCAATTGATGGCGCAAGGTGATGCTTACTACTGCTACTGTTCTAAAGATGAACTAGAAACGATGCGTGAAGAACAGCGGGCAAATAAACAAAAGCCTCGCTACGATGGTCGTTGTCGTCACCGCACGACACCTGTAGAAGGTGTGCAGCCAGTCATTCGCTTTAAAAACCCAACTGAAGGTGATGTGGTTGTTCATGATGCGATTCGTGGTGATGTCAGCTTTAGTAATGCAGAGTTGGATGATCTGATCATTGCTCGCCCCGATGGCACACCGACATACAATCTGACAGTGGTTGTTGATGATCTGGATATGGGAATGACTCATGTCATTCGTGGTGACGATCACCTTAATAATTCACCTCGTCAGATCAATATTTTTAAAGCTTTAGGTGCTGAACCACCACTATTTGCCCATGTACCGATGATTCTGGGGGATGATGGTGCGCGTTTGTCTAAACGTCACGGTGCGGTCAGTGTGATGAGCTATCGTGATGAAGGCTATCTTCCTGAAGCATTATTGAATTATCTGGTTCGACTGGGTTGGTCACATGGCGATCAGGAAGTTTTCTCTTTAGATGAAATGGTTCAGTTTTTTGACATCAGTGATGTTAATAGAGCAGCGTCAAGCTTTAATACGGAAAAACTCCTTTGGTTAAATCAGCATTATATTAAGAATAGTCCCGCTGAACATGTTGCTCATCACCTAAGTTGGCATTTAGGACAACTTGAGATTGATCCTGCAAATGGACCTGCAATTACTGATGTGATTGTCTTGTTACGTGAGCGTGCAAAGACGCTTAAAGAGCTCGCTGAAAGCTGCCAATATTTCTATAAAGATGTTCGTGAATATGATGAAAAAGCGGCTCGTAAACATTTAGCTGCAGATAGTTTGCCTATCCTTGAAGACATGTTGAAACGTCTGCAAAGCCTTGATAAATGGGAGGCTGAGGCGATTCATCATCAAGTCAAAGAGTGTGCTGAAGCGAACGATGTTGGTATGGGTAAAGTGGCCCAGCCAATTCGTGTGGCATTGACTGGTAATACCGTTTCACCCTCCTTGGATCTGACCTTGGAATTGGCCGGTCGTTTGCGCACTGAGTCGGCAATAGCCGCAGCGGCTTCATGGATCAAGGATCATGCCTGATTTTTAGTCTAATAAAAAAACCGATTAAAAATCAGTATGTTATCTTTTCGGGAAATTATTCCCGAAAAGATAATGGAAAAAGTCACTAAAAAGATCGGATAAAGTCTTGACGAACCTATGAGGTGGTATTAAGGTTCCTCTACGCATGAAGTTCATATGGGACTTTTCGTGTCGTGCATATTAAAAAGCAATAGAGGATAACTTTATGAAGCTGAAAACCTTATCAATTGCAATGATGGGTTTAGTAGCACCAGGTCTGGTTGCTGCGGATGAACTTGCAGAATTGCAAAAAAATGAAAACAACTGGGTAATGCCAGCTGGTGACTATGCCAACACTCGTTACAGCACTTTGACGCAAATCAACAAAGATAATGTCAAAGATCTGAACATGGCTTGGTCTTTCTCAACTGGTGTTTTACGTGGCCACGAAGGTAATGCTTTGGTCATGGACGGCACTATGTACGTTCATACTCCATTCCCTAACATCGTTTACGCGTTGGATTTAAACAACGACGGTGCTATCAAATGGAAATATGAGCCAAGCCAAAACTACGACGAAACTGTGCCAGTTATGTGCTGTGACACTGTTTACCGTGGTCTGAGCTACGGCGACGGCAAAATCTTCCTGAACCAAGCGGATACTACTCTGGTAGCTTTAGACGCTGAAACTGGTGAAGCGCTGTGGTCTGACAAACGTGATGATCCAAAAGTTGGTGCGACTAGCACAGCTGCTGCTCACGTATTCAAAGACAAAGTTATTGTTGGTGTTTCTGGTGGTGAGTTCGGCGTACGTGGTTACGTTATGGCTTACGACTTTGAAGGTAACGTTAAATACAAAGCTTACAGCACTGGTCCAGATGACGAAATGCTGTTTGACGGCGAAAAAACAACTTCTATGTTGAAACCAGTTGGCAAGGATTCTTCACTGAAATCTTGGCAAGGTGACCAATGGAAAATCGGTGGTGGTACAACTTGGGGTTGGTATTCTTACGATCCAGACCTGAACCTGTTCTACTATGGTTCTGGTAACCCATCTACTTGGAACCCAGTACAACGTCCAGGCGACAACAAATGGTCAATGTCTCTGTTCGGTCGTGATTTAGACACTGGTATGGCTAAATGGGTCTACCAAATGACACCATACGATGAGTGGGATTACGACGGTGTTAACGAAAACATTTTGGTTGATCAAAAAATCAACGGCAAAATGCGTAAAGCACTGGTCCACTTTGACCGTAACGGTTTCGGTTACACCATGGATCGTGAATCAGGTGAATTGCTGGTTGCAGAAAAATATGACCCAGCAGTTAACTGGTCAAACGGCGTAAACCTGAAAACTGGTCTGCATGACC